>NZ_JBNVZV010000020.1:0-86562 GCF_050496545.1 Phycicoccus avicenniae
GGGGGGGGGGGGGGGGGGGGGGGGGGGGGGGCGGGCGCGCCCGCCCCGCCCCCCCCCCCCCCCCCCCCCCGGGCCACGGCCACGCCGTCGACGGCGGAGGACTCGAGGTCGATGAGGACGACCCCGTCGCCGCGCTCGATCACGTTGCCGGGGTGGACGTCCCGGTGCGAGACGCCGTGCGCGTGGAGGACGCGCAGGGCGGCGGCCGTGCGCTCGATGGCCGTGTCGACCCATCGCCGGTAGGACGGGCCGTCGGCGCCCGGCACCGCGCCGGGGTGGCCGCTCGCCATGCCGGCGGTGAGGGTCGGGCCGTCGACGTGCTCCATGACGAGGAACTCGCTGTCGCCGGCCTCGTGGTGCGCGACGACCTCGGGGACGACCCCGGTGCCGGCCAGCCGCTCCAGCGCCCGCAGCTCGTGGCGCAGGCGGGTCACGGCGTCACCGCCGGCGAGGTCGAACCCCGTGTGCCGGCGGGCCTCCTTGAGCACGACGCGGCGACCATCGCTCCAGGTGGCCGTGTAGACGCCGCCGGCGTTCGAGCGGTGGACGACGCGGACGTCGCTGACCGGGAGCACCGCCCCGCCGTCCCGCGCGGCAGCCGCGTCCCGCAGGATCGCGACGAGGTCGGGGACGCGGGCGGCGCCCCGGCAGCCGCTGTGCGGGGAGCGGTCGTCCGGGGCGCTGGTGGAGCCGTCCCGGCCCGCCCGGCCCATCGCGGACCGGCCGCTGGCGTCGACGTGGTGCACGCCGCGGAAGGCGCCGAAGCGCACGGACACGGGAGCGCCGTCGACCGGCACGTCGCTGAGCACGCGCCCGCCGGGCTCGCCGGCCAGGAGGACCGAGAGCCGGGCGACGATGCGGGCCAGCGACGGCTCGTCGACCGGGTAGATGGTGACGACCTTGCCGGCACCGCTCGGCTCCGCGTACTTCGCCTGGGTGGCGGCGACGAGCCGCCGGGTGCGCAGGTGCTTGCAGGTGAGGTCCTCGGCGAGGGCCTCCTTCACGACGAGCGGGACGACGTGCTCGGCCCGCGACGGGAGGCACGACACGTGCACCTTCCACCCGGAGTCGGGCAGCATCACCGGGGTCCGGTAGACCCGCCAGGGGCCGTGGTCGCCCACCTCGACGCGCTCCGGCACGACGCTCGGCCCGAGGACGTCGGTGGCGTCCGGGGCCACCTGCCACACGTCGTCGTAGAAGTCGGGGTCCGCGTCGGCGTGGGCGAGGTGGCGATGGTCCATGGGCAGGGCTCCTGCGATCGTGCGGGGACCCCTCCGGTCCCCCCGCCGCCGACCCTTCCGTGGCGCAGGTCACGTCGTCAGTGACAGGTGTCACCGGTCGGGATGACACCTGTCACCAGCCGGGCAGGCCGCGACCCCCGGGCCACGAGGCGGGCTCCGGGGGTCGCGGTGCGGGGCCGCGCGGCTCGTCAGGCGGGCACGAGGGCGGCGTCGCCCACCGGGTCCTTGGCGCGGTCACCGGTGTAGACCGCCTCGTCGAGGATGCCCTCGCGCTTGGCGACGATGGTCGGCACGAGGGCCTGTCCGGCGACGTTCGTCATCGTCCGCATCATGTCGAGCACGGGGTCGATGGCGAGCAGCAGGCCGACGCCCTCGAGCGGCAGGCCGAGCGTCGACAGCGTGAGCGTGAGCATGACGACCGCGCCGGTGAGGCCGGCCGTGGCCGCGCTCCCGACGACCGAGACGAACGCGATGAGCAGGTAGTCGGTGAAGCCGAGGTCGACGCCGAAGAACTGCGCGACGAAGATCGCCGCGAGCGCCGGGTAGATCGCCGCGCAGCCGTCCATCTTCGTCGTCGCGCCGAGCGGCACCGAGAAGGACGCGTACTCGCGCGGGACGCCGAGGTTGCGGGTCGTCACGTACTGCGTGACGGGCATCGTGCCGACCGAGCTGCGCGAGACGAAGGCCAGCTGGAGGGCGGGCCAGGCGCCGGAGAAGAACTTCGCCGGGCTGAGGCCGTGGGCCTTGAGGACGAGCGGGTAGACGACGAGCAGCACGAGGGCGCAGCCGACGTAGACGTCGATCGTGAAGACCGCGAGCGGGGCGAGCAGGTCCCAGCCGTAGGTCGCGACGGCGGTGCCGATGAGGCCGAGGGTGCCAAGCGGCGAGAGCCGGATGATCCACCAGAGCACGGTCTGGACCACGGCGAGGAAGCTCTCGGAGAAGGCGACGAACGGCTCGGCGCGCTTGCCGGTCTTGAGGACCGCGACGCCGATGAGCAGGGCGATGACCACGATCTGGAGGACGTTGAAGCCGAGGCTGACCGAGCCGTCGTCGGAGGTGCTGCCCTCGAGGCCGAGGATGTTCGCGGGGACGATGCCCTGGAGGAAGTCGGTCCACGAGCCGGTCGAGCCGGGGGCCGCGGCGGCCGAGCGGTCGACCGTGGTGCGCAGGCCCGGGTCGGTCAGCAGGCCGATGGTGATGCCGATGCCCACCGCGATGGCGGCGGTGATGGCGAACCACAGGAGGGTCTGGCCGGCGAGGCGGGCGGCATTCGTCACGTCCCGGAGGCGGGCGACGCTCACGACGATGGCGAGGAAGACCAGCGGCACGACGATGGTGCGCAGCAGGCTGACGAAGCTGCTGCCGATGACGTCGAGGGTGGTGGTCAGGCCGTCGTTCGAGGTGGAGCGGGCCAGCCAGCCGAGCAGCGCGCCGAGCACGAGGCCGGCGATGATCTGCGCCCAGAACGGGATCCTGGGGAGGCGGCGGGCCGGGCGGGCCGGCGGCGCGTCGTCGGGGTGGCGGGCGTCGGTGGCGGTCGAGGAAGCCACGGGGTTCCTTCCGGGGGTGGTCGGCAGGGGGCAGGGCGGTGGTCCCACCCGAGGGTCGTCAACACCTGCTTCCGAGGAGGGATTCCCGCGCGAACCGATGACCCGGTCGCAAAGTTCCACGCGGCGGGTGGGACCCATCCGGTCGAGGTGGAACGGGCCCGCGAGGGGGTCCGTGATCACCTCGACCCGGCCGCGCCACCCATCCAGTCGAGGTGGAACAGGCCCGCGAGGGGGTCCGGGATCACCTCGACCCGGCGACCGGGGTCAGGAGTCGCCGCGTGTGAGGGGTGGGCTGAGGACCTCGAGGGTGCCGCGTCGGAACAGCCTGGCCGGTCGGCCGCCGTCGACGGTCGAGGTGCGGTCCGTCTCGTCGAGGAACCCCGGTGTGCGCGTCACCTTCCGGTGGAAGTTCCGCGGGTCGAGGGGGTGACCCCAGACCGCCTCGTACACGGCGCGCAGCTGGGCGACGGTGAACTCGGTGTCGCAGAACGCTGTCGCGAGGGGTGAGTACTCGATCTTGGCCCGGGCGCGCTCCACGCCGTCCCGGAGGATCGCCGCGTGGTCGAAGGCGAGCCGGCGCTCGTCGAGGTCGTCGAGCGGCACGAAGTGCGCGGCCGCGGCGTCGGTGCCCGCCGTGGGTTCCGGCAGGTCGGGGGCCAGCGCCAGCCAGGCGACGGACACGGTGCGCATCCGCGGGTCCCGCCCCGGCGTGCCGTAGGTGGCGAGCTGCTCGAGGTGGACCCCCTCGCCCGTCCCGGTCTCCTCCGCGAGCTCGCGGACGGCGGCATCCGGCAGGTCCTCGTCGATGTGCACGAACCCCCCGGGGAGGGCGAGGCGCCCGGCGAAGGGGTCCTCCCCCCGTTCCACGAGCAGCACGCAGAACCGGCCGGCGCGCACGGTGAGCACGACCAGGTCGACCGTCACGGCGAAGGGTGGGTGGGGCATCCCGTTACGGTACCCCTTGTCGTCATCTTGACGAAAGTGACGGTCGTGGTTTATCGTCAAGTACACGATAAGTCCACGAGGAGGCAGAGATGGCCACCATCACCCGTTACCCGTTCGCCGCCCACCTGCGGAGCACCACGACGATGCACGTCCACCACCTGGCCGGGGGCCGGGTGCGGCACAGCGGTCCTGGGGCCTCGTTCTGGTTCCGGCCGATGTCGGCCGCGATCAGCGAGGTGCCGGTCGACGACCGCGAGCAGTCGGTCCTCGTCCCCGTGCGCAGTGCGGACCTGCAGCAGGTGAGCGCCGCGGGGGTCGTCACCTACCGCTTCGCCGACCCCGTGCTCGCCGCCACCCGCGTCGACTTCGCCGTCGACGTGACGAAGGGGGTCTGGCTGCGCACCCCGCTCGAGACCGTCGGCGGGATGATCCAGGGCGCTGCGGCCGCCGCGGTCACCTCCACGTTGGCCGGGCTGGACCTGCGCTCCGCCCTCGCGACGCCCCCGGCCGAGCTCGCGGTCCGGGTCACGGCCGCGCTCGCCGTCGACGACCGGCTGAGCGCCGTCGGGATCGAGGTCGTCGGCGTTCGGTTCGGTCTCTTGCGGCCCGAGCCCGATGTCGAGCGGGCCCTGCAGACACCGGCTCGCGAGGTCATCCAGCAGGAGGCCGACCGCGCGACCTTCGAGCGGCGCGCCGTCGCCGTCGAGCGTGAGGCCGCCATCGGGCAGAACGAGCTCGCGAACAAGATCGACCTCGAGTCCCGGCGCGAGCAGCTGGTCGCCCAGCAGGGCGCCAACGACCGCCGTGAGGCAGAGGAGCGGGCCGCCGCCCAGGCCGTCACCGTGCGCGCCGAGGCCGAGCGCACCACCGCGCTGGCCGAGGCGTCGGCGCAGGCCCAGCGACTGACCGGGGCCGCCGAGGCCGAGGCCGAGCGCGCCCGCCTCGAGGCGTACGCAGCGGCCTCGCCCGCAGTGCTGCTGGCCCTCGCGGCCCGTGAGGCCGCGGCCAACCTCCCCCACGTAGACCAGCTCGTCCTGACCCCCGACCTCGTGAGCGGCGTCCTCGCCCGGCTCGCCGGCGGCTCCGAGGACGGCGCCCGGTGACCACGCCGAGGGTCGTCGTGGTGCGCCGCCGGACCGAGTACGACGAGCTGCTGGCCCGGCACGGGACCCTCGGGCAGGCGGAGTTCTTCCTCCGCTCCCGGGGGCAGTCGATCCAGCCGGTCCGTGAGCGTCACGAGCGCACGGGGGCAGCCGTCGCCGCGGTCCTCGGCGCGATCCCCGCCGAGTGGCGGCGTGCGGAGGTCGAGCGCGACGAGCTCGCACGCTTCCTCTTCGAGGACGCCGACGTCGTCGCGGTCGTCGGCCAGGACGGGCTGGTGGCCAACGTCGCGAAGTACCTCCGCGCCCAGCCGGTCATCGGCTTCGACCCGCTCCCGGGCACGAACCCCGGCGTCCTCGTGCCTCACGAGGTGGACTCCGCCCCAGCGCTCTTCGCCGCGGTCGTGGAGGGTCGGGCACGGATGGTCGAGCGCACCATGGTCGTCGCCCGCACCGACGACGGCCAGGAGCTGCGCGGGCTGAACGAGGTCTTCGTCGGCCAGCCCGGCCACCAGTCGGCGCGCTACGACCTGGCCTGGCGCGGTCGGGGAGAGACGCAGTCGTCGTCGGGCGTCATCGTCGGGACGGGCACGGGTGCGACCGGCTGGTGCGCCTCGATCGCGCGCACGAGTGCGCCGGACGCGGTGCTTCCTGCCCCGTCCGCCCGCGAGCTGGTGTGGTTCGTCCGCGAGGCGTGGCCGTCGCCGGCCACCGGCACGACCCTGACCGCCGGGCCGTTGGGCCCCGACGAGGCGCTGGGGCTGCGCGTCACGTCGGACTCACTGGTCGTGTTCGCCGACGGGGTGGAGGCCGACCGGCTCGTCCTGGGTTGGGGCCAGCAGGTGACCATCGGGGTCGCCGATCGTGGCCTGATGACGGTGCTCTGACGGGACTAGCCCCCATCCGGTCGAGGTGAAACAGGCCCGCGAGGGGGTCCGGGATCACCTCGACCCGCCGCGTCCTCGCCGTCAGATGAGAGGCGCGAGGCCCGTCACGACGAGGACGGGCTCGCCGGCCTCGTCGGTGGCGGCCAGGTCGAGCTCGGCGGTGATCCGCCAGTCGTGGTCGCCGTCCTCGTCGTCGAGGACCTGGGTGACCTGCCAAAGGCCGTCGCCCTCCTCGACGGAGAACAGCGCCGGGCCGCGGGCCGCAGGACCGGTCGAGACCTCGCCGTACTCGGCCAGGTAGCCCGCGGCGGCGTCCTGCCACTGCTCGGCGGTGAGGCCGCCGTCCAGTGCAGCGAGGGCCTCCCAGCGGCCGAGGGACAGCAGCTCGACCCGTCGGAACATGCTCTGGCGCACCATGACCCGCAGTGCCCGCGGGTTGCCGGACAGCGTGCGCCCCTCGGCGGACGGGCGCACCTCGCCGGCGGGCAGCGCGTCGTCGGGGTGGGCGAGCGACTCCCACTCGTCGAGCAGGCTGGAGTCGGTGCCGCGCACGACCTCACCGAGCCACTCGACGAGGTCGTCGAGCTCCTCGGTGCGCGCCGATGTCGGCACCGTCGAGCGCAGGGCGCGGTAGGCATCGGTCAGGTACCGCAGCACGACGCCCTCGGCCCGGGCCAGCTTGTGGTGGGCGGTGAACTCCCCGAACGTCATCGCGCGCTCGAACAGGTCGCGGACGACCGACTTCGGCGAGAGGTCGCGCGGGTCGACCCAGGGGTGGCGCTGCCGGTAGGTGCGCAGCGAGAGCTCGAGCAGCTCGGCGAGCGGCTTGGGCCACGTGACGTCCTCGAGGGCGTCCATCCGCTCCTCGTACTCGAGCCCGTCGGCCTTCATCGCGGCCACGGCCTCCCCGCGCGCCTCGAACTGCTGGGCCATCAGCACGGGTCGCGGGTCGTCGAGGGTGGCCTCGATGACGCTGACGACGTCGAGGGCGTAGTCGGGCGACTCGCGGTCGAGCAGCTCGAGGGCAGCCAGGGCGAACGCCGAGAGCGGCTGGTTGAGCGCGAACCCCTCGTGCAGGTCCATCGCGACCTGGAACGGACCCTCGTCGTAGCGGCGTCCCTCGCGGCGCAGGAACCGCTCGAGCGGCGGCACCTCGCGCTCCTCGGCCTCGAGTGCGGAGGTGGTCGCCCCGGCAGCCACTTCCGCACTCGACTCGGGCTCCGCTGCGGTCGGAGCGAGGCCGGCGGCCGCCAGGGCCTCGCCGAGCGCCCCGAACGCCCCGGCGTCGACCGGCTGCGGGGCCGGCTCGGGCTCGGCGACGGGCGCGGGCGCCTCGGCCACCTCCGGCTCCGGCGGGATCCAGTCCTCGACCGACGACCCGTCGTCGGGCTCGACGACCCCGGCGCGCAGCAGCGACCCGAGCACCTGCACGGCCCGCTCGACCATCCGGTCCTGCCGCTCGGTGTCCTCGTGGTTGTCGAGGAGCAGCGTGTGCAGCGCGTCCTGCTGGCCCTCCCACTGGTCGAGCACGTTGAGCACCATCGCGTGCGTGACCCGCATCTTCGACGAGAGCGGTTCCGGCGCACCGTCGACGAGCTTCTCGTACGTGGCCTGCGACCACGTGAGCACCCCCTCCGGCGGCTTCTTCCGGACGATGCGGCGCTCCTTCTTCGGGTCGCCGCCGGCCTTCGCGAGGGCCTTGCTGTTCTCGATGACGTGCTCCGGCGCCTGGACGACGACGTAGCCCACGATGTCGAAGCCGGCCCGCCCGGCCCGCCCGGCGATCTGGTGGAACTCCCGCGCGCGCAGCACGCGCTGCTTGCGCCCGTCGTACTTCGCCAGCGAGGTGAGCAGCACCGTGCGGATGGGCACGTTGATGCCGACGCCCAGGGTGTCGGTACCGCAGATGACGGCGAGCAGCCCGGCCTGCGCGAGGGTCTCGACGAGGCGCCGGTACTTCGGCAGCATCCCCGCGTGGTGCACCCCGATGCCGTGCAGCACGAGACGGCGCAGCGTCTGCCCGAACCCCTTCCCGAACCGGAACCCGCCGACGGCCTCCTTGAGGGCGGCCTTGCGCTCGCTGCCGACGAGGTCGACCGACATCAGGGCCTGCGCCTGCTCGACAGCCCCGGCCTGGGTGAAGGACACGACGTAGACGGGTGCCCTCCCGTCGCGCAGGAGCAGCTCGATGGTCTCGTGCACCGCGGTGAGGACCCACTCGAACTCGAGCGGCACGGGGCGCTCGGCCCCGGTGACGGCGACCACCTCGCGGGCGCTGCGCCGGCCGAGGTCGCGCTCGAGCTCGGTGGTGTCACCGAGCGTCGCCGACATCAGCAGCAGCTGGGTGTCGGGCAGGAGGAGCAGCGGCACCTGCCAGGCCCAGCCGCGGTCGGGCTCGCCGTAGAAGTGGAACTCGTCCATGACGACGAGTCCGATGTCCGACGCATCCCGTTCCCGCAGAGCGTGGTTGGCGAGCACCTCGGCGGTGGCGCAGATGATGGGGGCGCCGGGGTTCACGGCGGCGTCGCCGGTGAGCATCCCGACGTTGGCGGCCCCGAAGGTCTCGACGAGGGCGAAGAACTTCTCCGAGACGAGTGCCTTGATGGGCGCCGTGTACCAGGACCGCCGGCCGGTGGCCAGCGCCTGCGCGTGGGCGGCGACCGCGACGAGGGACTTGCCGGATCCCGTGGGCGTGGCGAGGACGACGTGCGCGCCGCCGGCCAGGGCGAGGACCGCCTCCTCCTGCGCTGGGTAGAGCGCGAAGCCGCGCTCGCCGGCCCACTCGACGAACACGTCGAGGGCGGCGTCGGCACCCGGGCCCGAGGCCTCGGCGGCGGCGCCGGTGAGGCGGTCGGTGAGCGTCATCGCCCCCGATCATCCCCCACGGCGCGCCGTCCGCCGAACCCGCGCGCACCGTCCGGGGTCGGGGCTCGTCCCTGCTGGTTACGGTGGCCGGGAGGAAAAGGAGTCCCGATGAGCGACGAGATCTTCTCCGCGTACCTCGGCCGGCGCAAGACCGCATCGGACGCGTTCGTGGCCGGCGACATCACTCCCCTGCACGAGGTGTCGACGGGCTGCGACCCTGCGACCATCCTGGGCCCGGGCGGCGACGTCGTCGAGGGCGCCCGGGCCGTCAACGCCACCAACGCCGCGGGGGCAGCCCGCTTCACCGGCGCCGAGCGCAACGACCTCGAGACGGTGCACAGCGGTGAGGAGGGCGGCCTCGCGTGGTGGGTCGGGGTGCAGCGTTCCGTCGTCTCGATGGTGGGCCGGGACGAGCCGGTGCCGATGGCCCTGCGCGTCACCGAGCTCTACCGCCGCGAGGACGGTGCGTGGAAGCTCTTCCACCGCCACGCGGACACGTTGCGGGAGAGCTGAACCCGCGCGGACGTCACCTCCGGCGTGGGACCTGCGTCGCGCCCACGTGTTCGGTGAGCCAGTCGACGAGAGGCCGGACGGCCCGCCAGTCGGCCCGCACCTGCTCGACGGCCTCCGGGGTGTCGAGCCACGCCGGTGCGCCGTGCCGACGCGACGCGACGAGGTGCTTGTGCCGCATCAGCTCCAGGCGTGGGTGGTCGGCGGCCACACCCCGTGGCCGGGTGGCCACCGTCTCTCCGCCGAGCTCGAAGCCGTCGGCGACCAGCCGGTCGACCACCTGCTGGAGCGCGGTCCCGGACGCCGGCGCGTCGACCGCGGCCCGGTAGCGGGGTGTCTGGTCCGGGCCGGTCGGGTAGAAGCCGCCGCCGGTCATCAGGCCGTCGGCCGAGACCTGGACGTAGAAACCGACGCCGGGGACGGTCGCGGCCAGCGCCCCCTGGTGGTCCTTGTACGGCGACTTGTCCTTCGCGAAGCGCACGTCGCGTTGCGGCCGGTAGAGGTGGGCCTCGCCGAACTCGTGCGCCAGGGCCTCGACGAGCCACTCCATCGGCTCGCGCACCGACTCCTCCCAGCGCGCCCGGTTCGCCTGCCACCACGTGCGGGTGTTCTCGGCCGCGAGCTCCTCGAAGAAGTCGAGCGCGTCGAGGGGGATGCCGCCGCTCACTCCTCCCCCCGGTCGGCGGCGGCCCAGGCCCGCCCGACGAGCTCGCGCAGCACGTCGGTGTCGATGTCAGCGAGGCGTCTGACGTAGAGGCAGCCCTTCCCGGTGGTGTGCGGGCCGAGCCGGGCCAACAGCTCCGCGTTGCTTCCGTCGTACGTCAGGCCGTACAGCGTCAGGGCCGCCTTGCGCGCGGCGAGGCCCACGGCGAACCACTCACTCGTCCTCCCCCCGGCCCCGGGGTAGGTCACGTCACCGAAGCCGACGATGGATCGGCCCCACATCCGCGGCTCGGTGCCCGTCGCCTCGCGGAAGAGGGCCAGCGCCTCCTGGGCGTCCGCGCGGCGCCGTTCGTCGGGGACGGACGCGAGGAAGGCCTCGACGTCACCGTCGTTCGCCGTGGTCTTCCGGCCCCGGGTCCCGCTCGCCATGCAGCCTCCTCCTCGTCTGCCCCCGACGGTAGGACGCCCCTCCGGCCGGCGCCAGTCCCCCTCGTCGAGCCCCGGCGTCTCCCGGACCGTTGCCGTCGCGGGCGGGCGAGGATGGGCCGATGCCCGAAGGCCACACGATCCACGCGCTGGCCGGACGGCTCGAGGCGGCCTTCGCGGGCACGCCGGTGCGCTTCTCCTCACCCCAGGGGCGGTTCGCCGAGTCCGCCTCGGTGCTCGACGGCGCACGCGTCGAGTCCGCCGAGGCGCACGGCAAGCACCTCGCGATCCACGTCGAGGGCGAACGGGTCGTCCACGTCCACCTCGGCCTGTTCGGGCGCTTCGGCGTCCGCCGCCACCGGCGCGTCGACCGCGGCGAGGCCCCCACGGACCTCCCGCTGACCGGCCAGGTGCGGATGCGGATGGTCAACCGGACGCACGTCGGCGACCTGCGCGGGCCCATCGTCTGCGAGCTCGTGGGGCTCGAAGAGTGGCAGGAGGTGGAGGCCGGCCTGGGCGCCGACCCGCTCCGCGGCGAGCGGCTGCCGCAGGAGGTCCTCGACCGGATCGGCCGCAGCCGGCGGGCCATCGGCGCGGTGCTCATGGACCAGTCGCTCGTCGCGGGTGTCGGCAACGTCTACCGCGCCGAGCTCCTGCACCGGCACGAGATCGACCCGCACACCCCGGCCCGGGACGTGCCGACCCGGCTGGTCCACGAGGTGTGGGACGACCTCGTCCGGCTCATGCCGCTCGGGGTGCGCACCGGCCGGATCCTCGTCTCGGACGGGGACGTCGGGCGCGCCGAGGCGCTCCTGGCCGATGGCGGCACGGGCCGGGTCCGGCCCCGGTACGCCGTCTACCGCCGGCACGGGAAGCCCTGCCCACGCTGCGGGGAGACCGTAGTCAAGGAGGCGATGGCCGGCCGCAACCTCTTCTGGTGCCCCGGCTGCCAGGTCTGAGCGGATGCTCCGGGCCGTCAGCCCACGTGCGTGACGGTGACCCGCCCGTCCTCGACGTGCCAGCGCTGGTCGAGGCGCACGGTGTCGAGGAGCCGGCGGTCGTGGGTCACGAGCAGCAGCGCCCCGTCGTAGGCCTCGAGCGCCTCCTCGAGCTGCTCGATGGCCGGCAGGTCGAGGTGGTTCGTCGGCTCGTCGAGCACCAGGGCGTTGACGCCCCGGGCCTGGAGCAGCGCCATGGCCGCACGGGTGCGCTCCCCCGGTGAGAGGCGCCCGACGAGGCTGCTCACCTGGTCGGCGCGCAGCCCGAACTTCGCGAGCAGCGTGCGCACCTCGGCCGAGGTCATCTCGGGCAGCACGGCCTCGAACGCGTCGGCCAGCGGCCGGTCCTCGGAGAGCCCGGTGCGCGCCTGGTCGATGCCGCCCAGCGCGACCGACGCCCCGAGGCTCGCGCGGCCCGAGTCCGGGGCGAGCCGGCCGGTGAGCAGGCCGAGGAGCGTCGTCTTGCCGGCGCCGTTGGGACCGGTGACGCCGATCCGGTCGCGCGCGGCGACCTGCACCGACACCGGCCCGAAGTCGAAGTCCCCCAACCGGACCGCCGCGTCGTCGAGGGTCGCCACGACCGAGCTCGACCGCGGCGCACTCGCGATGCTGAACTGCAGGCGCCACTCCTTGCGCGGCTCCTCGACCTCGTCGAGGCGGGCGATGCGCGACTCCATCTGGCGCACCTTGCGCGCCTGCTTCTCGGCGGAGTCGGCCTGGGCCTTCCGGCGGATCTTGTCGTTGTCCGGGCTCTTGCGCATCGCGTTGCGGACGCCCTGCGAGCTCCACTCACGCTGCGTGCGGGCGCGGCCCTCGAGGTCGGCCTTCGTCGCGGCGAACTCCTCGTAGGCCTCGCGCGCGTGGCGGCGCGCGACCTCCCGCTCCTCGAGGTAGGCGTCGTAGCCGCCGTCGTACACGGCGACCGCGTTCTGGGCGAGGTCGAGCTCGACGACGCGGGTGACGACCCGCGAGAGGAACTCGCGGTCGTGCGACACGAGGACGACGCCGGCGCGCAGGCCACCGACGAAGTCCTCGAGCCGCCGCAGCCCGGCGAGGTCGAGGTCGTTCGTCGGCTCGTCGAGGAGGACGACGTCGAAGCGGCTGAGCAGCAGCGCGGCCAGCGCGGCGCGGGCGGCCTGGCCGCCGGAGAGGGCCGTCATCGGGGTGTCGACCGGGAGGTCGAGGCCGAGGTCGGCGAGCGTCGGGGCGAGCCGTTCGTCGAGGTCGGGGGCGCCGGTCGCCTGCCAGTGGTCGAGGGCCCGGGCGAAGGCGTCGGCGGCGGAGGCCGGTGCGCCGTCGGCCGCCATCGCCGCGGCCGTCTCCTCCATCGTCGCCGTCGCGGCGGCCGCGCCCGTGCGGCGGGCGACGTACCCGCCGACCGTCTCGCCGGGCACGCGCTCGTGCTCCTGCGGCAGCCAGCCGACGAACGCGTCGGCGGGGGCCGCGCTCACCGAGCCCGCGAGCGGTGCGAGGTCGCCCGCGAGGATGCGCAGCAGCGTCGACTTGCCGGCGCCGTTCGCGCCGACCACGCCCACGACGTCGCCGGGGGCGACCGTGAGGTCGAGGGACTCGAAGAGGGTGCGGTGCGCGTACCCGCCGGCCAGGCCCTTGGCCACGAGGTCCGCGCTCATGCCCCGATCGTAGGGTCGCCCCGTTCCGGGCGAGGTGCGCGGGTCCGCACGTGGTGGCACGCGGGGCCGCGCAGGTCGCGCGGACCCCGGTGCGCGCGCCGGCCGTCCGAGGGTGTCCACTGGGGGGATGCGTGCCATCCACCTCTTCGGCGCCGGTGACGTCCGGGTCGTCGACGCCCCCGACCCCTCCCTCCGCCGACCCACCGACGCGATCGTGAGCGTCGTCCGCTCGTGCATCTGCGGCAGCGACCTGCACCCCTTCCACAACGCCGAGCGCGACGAGGCCGGCCACCCCATCGGCCACGAGTTCGTCGGCGTCGTCGAGGAGGTCGGGGCGGAGGTCACTACCGTCCGGCCCGGCGACTTCGTCATCGCGCCGTTCGTCGTCTCCTGCGGCGTCTGCGAGTTCTGCCGCGCCGGCCTCCAGACCTCGTGCGTGCGCGGCGGCTGGTGGGGCGACACGGAGGGCAGCGGCTCCTCCGGCGGCCAGGGGGAGGCGGTCCTCGTGCCCCTCGCCGACGGCACGCTGGTTCCCGTCCCCGGCATCAGCGCGGACACCGACGAGCGGATGCTCGCCTCCCTCCTGACGCTCTCCGACGTCTACGGCACCGGATGGCACGCCGCGCTCAGCGGCGGTGTTTCGCAGGGCAGCACGGTCACCGTCATCGGCGACGGTGCGGTCGGCCTGCTCGCCGTCCTCGCCGCGCGCCAGCAGGGGGCCGAGCGCATCGTCCTCATGGGACGGCACGCGCCCCGCACCGACCTCGGGCGCGACTTCGGCGCCACCGACGTCGTCGCCGAGCGCGGCGACGAGGGCATCGAGGCCGTCCACGACCTCACCGACGGCGGCAGTGCGGTCGTCCTCGAGTGCGTCGGGATGATGCCCGCCTACGAGCAGGCCCTCGGCGTGGTGCGCCCCGGTGGCACCATCAGCCGGGTCGGCGTGCCGCAGTACACCGACGGGCCGGTCGGGCGGGTCCTGTTCTCGCGCAACGTGACCCTCACGGGTGGCGTCGCGCCGACGCGGGCGTACATCGAGCAGCTGCTGCCCGGTGTGCTCGACGGCACGGTCGACCCGGGCCGGGTCTTCGACACGACGATGCCGCTCGAGGAGGGCCCGACCGGTTACGCCGCGATGGACGAGCGCCGCGCCCTCAAGGTGATGCTCCGCCCCTGACCTGCTCGACGCCCGCATCCCGGAGTCGAGTGCGCAAGTGGTCGCCAGGGCAACCACTTCCGCACTCGACTCCGGTCAGGAGGGCTCGGGGAGCTTCCCGCTGCGGGCGACGTCCGGGTCGGTGCACGAGGACAGGTCGAAGCAGCACGGCCGCCGCTTGCCGTGGTCGATCTTGTCGAGGCTCACCCCGACCCGCTTGGCGCGCGTCTCCTCGCTGCGCGTCGCGCCGACCCAGCGGACCCACTCCCACCGGGCCATCGGCGTGATGTCGTCCCACACGTCCCGGATGTGCTGGGGCGCGTGCTCGAGCGCGGCGGCGAGGTCGTCCGGCACCTCCGGCTCCGGCCACTCCTCGGCGACCTCGAGCGCGACCTCGACCGTGCCGTCGGATGCGTTGCGGGGCAGGCGGACCCAGTGACCCCGCCGGCCGTCCGGCTCGACGACGGTGGTGAACGGCTCGCCGTCGAGCGTGCCGGTCGTGGCCACCTGGCCCCGCGACGGCAGCGCGCGGCTGGCCTCCGGGGGCAGCCGGACCAGCCGGGTGCCCCCGACGGTCTCGGGGGTCCCGGTGAAGCGGACGGTGGCGGTCGCGGTACCCGTGGTCACGCGCTCATCCTCGCGGCTCGAGCACCTCGACGGCCAGCACCGTCGGCAGGTGCCGGGCGATCTCGTCCCAGCTCTCGCCCTCGTCGCGGCTGGCGAAGACCGAGCCGCTGTTGGTCCCGAAGTAGACGCCGGCCGGCTCCTGCTGGTCGCCGCTCATGGCCTGGCGCAGCACGGTGAAGAAGCACGCCTCCTGCGGAAGCCCGTCGCGGCGGGCCTCCCACGTGGCGCCGCCGTCGCGCGAACGCCACACGGCCGCAGCGGCATCGGGCGGATAGCGCCCCACCATGTCGCCGTTGAGGGGGAGGGTCCAGACGGTCTCCGGGTCGCGCGGGTGCGCCCACAGCGGGAACCCGAAGGTCGAGGGCAGGCCCTCGGTGACGTCTCTCCACGTCCCACCCCCGTCGGCCGAGCGCCACACCCCGTGGTGGTTCTGCTGGTACAGCACGTCGCCACCCGCGTGCTCGAGGTGGTGCACGCAGTGGCCGACCTCCCCGTCCGACGGGCCGGCCGGGTGGTCGGCGGTCGCGCCCGCCTCGGCAGGCGCGAGGTCGTTCGCCCGCTCCCAGGTGACGCCCCCGTCGCGGGTGACGAAGACACCGGCGGCGGAGATGCCGACCCAGAGCCGCTCGGGGTCGGCCGGGTCGGCGACGATCGTGTGCAGGACCAGGCCCGCTCCCCCGGGGTTCCAGTCGGGGCGGGAGGGATGGTCGGTCAGGCCCTTGACCTCCGACCAGGTGCGGCCGTCGTCGTCGCTGACGAGGAGGGTCGCGGGCTTGGTGCCGGCGTACAGGCGCTCCCCCGCGCGGCGCAGGGACCAGATCTGGGAGAACGCGTCGCCGAACGGTGCCGGCTCCTCGGTCCAGCCGACCATCGCGGCGAAGTCCGGGTCCTTGGCCGCCCACGCGTCGAGCTCGCCCGTGGTCAGCTTCGCGAGCTCCCAGGTGTGGCCGCCGTCCGTGGAGCGCCAGACGCCGGCGCCGGACCAGTCGCCCCCGCCGCCGGCCCACATCGTGCCGGTCTCGGCGTCGCCGACGACGTGGTTGATCGGCCAGCCGTCGCAGTAGGGACCGCGCACGCTCCATCCGTCGCGGTCGGGTCCGCCGTCGAGGACGAAGGCCCCCTTGTTCGTCCCCACGAGCACGTGGATGGCTGCGTCGGTCACGGTCGGCTCCTTCCGCCGGGGTCCCGCCCGGGTGGTGGTCGGGCGGCGCTGTCCAGTCTCCCGAGGCCCCGGCACCCCGGCAAGGGTCGCCGGCGAGTCGAGGGGCTCGAGGGGTTCGACCGGCGCCGGCCCCGGAACTCATCGGTCGGGGAGGGGTCAGCCCCGGGCGCCGCCCGCGCGCTCGGTGGGCAGCGACTCCTGGCTGGCCACCCACGACGCGAGGAGCTTGAGCGCGTCCGAGGTGGGCGTGCCCTCCGCCGCCGTGTAGACGTTGAGCTGGAGCCCGGGCTCGGAGGGGAGCTCCATCGCCTCGAAGTCCAGGTCGAGCCGGCCGACCGCCGGGTGCCGCAGCCGCTTGCGGCCGCTGCGGTGGTACCGCACGTCCTGCGAGGCCCAGCGCTGACGGAACAGCTCCGAGCGGGTGGACAGCTCGCCGACGAGCTCGATGAGGTGCTTGTCGTGGGGGTTGCGCCCGGCCTCGAGCCGGAGCATCGCCGCCGCGTCACGGGCGATCTGGTCGTAGTCGACGAACAGCTCACGCGCCTTGTCCGGCTCGAGGTACACGAAGCGCGTCGTGTTCGCCGGCCGGCGCGGGTCCTCGAGGACGGGGGCGTAGAGGGCGCGGGCGAGCGGGTTCATCGCGAGGATGTCGTGCCGGCCGTTGCGGACCCAGGCCGGCGCGTCGGTGATGGCGTCGATGACCTGCTGGACCGCGGGGCGTACGTGCGGCGGGGCAGAACGGGTCGGCCGGGGGCGGCCCTCACCGGCGGCCCGGGCGAGGGCGAAGAGGTGGTCGCGCTCGGCGTCCTCGAGCTGCAGGGCGCGGGCGAGGGCGTCGAGCACCGACTCGGAGGCCCCGCCGAGACCGCCGCGCTCCATCCGCACGTAATAGTCGACCGAGACACCGGCCAGCATCGCGACCTCCTCACGGCGCAGCCCGGCGACGCGGCGGTTGCCGCCGTAGGCGGGCAGGCCGGCGTCCTCGGGACGGATGCGTGCCCGGCGCGAGCGCAGGAACTCCCGGATCTCGTCGCGCGGGTCGATGGAGGCCATGCCTCCACGGTAGGCGCGGACGCACCCGCGAGGGAGGCACTGGCAGTACCCGGAACGAGCGGGACTCCCGCGCGCCCGCGAGCCGGGGTGGACTGGTCGGCATGCGAGCAACCCACCTGTACGGCGCCGGCGACGTCCGCGTCACCGACGCCCCCGACCCGACGGTCCAGCACCCCACTGACGCCCTCGTGCGCGTGACCCGCGCCTGTGTCTGCGGCAGCGACCTGCACCCGTACCACTCTGCCCCCGCGGGCGAGCCGACGACGATCGGCCACGAGTTCGTCGGTGTCGTCGAGGAGGTCGGGGCGGAGGTCGCCACCCTCTCGCCCGGCGACTTCGTCATCGCGCCGTTCGCCGTGTCCTGCGGCAAGTGCGAGTTCTGCCGCGCCGGCCTCCAGACCTCCTGCGTCGTCGGCGGCTTCTGGAACGACGCGCACCTCGGGACGGGCGGTGGCCAGGCCGAGGCGGTGCGCGTGCCCCTCGCCGACGGCACGCTCGTCCCGGTCCCCGGCGTCACCCCCGACACCGACGAGGCCCTGCTCGCCTCTGTGCTGACCCTCTCCGACGTCTACGGCACCGGGTGGCACGCGGCGGTCCGCGGCGGGGTGACGGCAGGCAGCACCGTGACGGTCATCGGCGACGGCGCCGTCGGCCTGCTGGCCGTCCTGTCGGCGAAGCAGCTGGGCGCCGAGCGCATCGTCCTCATGGGACGGCACGCGGCACGGACCGACCTGGGCCGGGCGTTCGGGGCCACCGACGTCGTCGCCGAGCGCGGGGACGAGGGCATCGCCGCCGTCCGCGACCTCACCGAGGGCGGCAGCCCGGTCGTCCTCGAGGCGGTCGGGCACCGGCCGGCGTACGACCAGGCGGTCGGCGTGGTCCGTCCCGGGGGCGTCATCAGCCGCGTCGGGGTGCCGCAGTACGAGGAGGCCCCGGTCGGCTTCGGCAGCCTCTTCGGCGGGAACGTCACCCTCACCGGGGGTCCCGCGCCGGTCCGCGCGTACATCGAGCAGCTGCTGCCCGCGGTGCTGGACGGCATCGTGCAGCCCGGCCGCGTGTTCGACCGCACCGTGGCCCTCGAGGACACGCCGGCCGGCTACGCCGCGATGGACGCCCGCGAGGCGCTCAAGGTGATGGTCCGCCCGTGACGACGGCCGCACCCCGCGTGGTGGAGACGGACCACGAGGACCCGGTACGCCGGCCCACCGCCGTGCTCGCGATCATCCTCGTCAGCTACTTCATGATCCTGCTCGACAACTCGGTCGTCTTCACCGGCCTGCCGAGCATCCGCGAGGACCTGACGCTCTCGCCGACCCAGCTCTCCTGGGTGCAGGACGCCTACACCCTCGTGTTCGGCGGCCTGCTGCTGCTCGCCGCGCGGGCCGGGGACCTCGTCGGCCGGCGGCGGCTCTTCGTCGTCGGGCTCCTCGTCTTCGGGACCGCGTCGGCGCTCATCGGCGTCGCACCGGCCGGCTGGTGGGTCATCGCGGCGCGGGCCCTGCAGGGCATCGGCGCGGCGATCGTCGCCCCGACCTCGCTCGCCCTGCTCACGGCGTCCTTCGAGGGCGAGGCTCGCGCCCGGGCCGTGTCCTGGTACGCCGCGACCGCGGGCATCGGCGCCAGCCTCGGGCTGGTCGTCGGCGGGGCGCTGACCGACCTCGTCTCGTGGCGGGCGGCCTTCCTCGTCAACGTGCCGATCGCCGTGGCGATGGTCGTCGGCGCGCGGGCCGTGCTCGTCGAGACGCCCCGTCGCAGTGGGCGGTTCGACCTCACGGGGGCGGTCACCGCCACGCTCGGGATGGGCGCCCTGGTCTTCGGGGTCATCGAGTCGGCCGAGTCCGGCTGGGGGTCGGCCCGGGTATTCGCGGCCCTGGGCCTCGGGGTGGTCCTCCTCGCCGGGCTCGTCGTCAACGAAGCGCGGGCCGAGCAGCCGATCATGCCGCTGCGCCTCTTCGCGAGCCGTGAGCGCAGCGGCGCCTACGGTGTCCGGCTGCTCTACCTCGGGGCGATGATCGGCTTCTTCTACTTCACGACCCAGCTGATGCAGGACGGCCTCGGGTTCACGCCCCTCCAGGCCGGGCTGGGCTTCCTGCCGATGTCGGTCGTGAACTTCGCTGTGGCGCTGGCCATCCCACGGTTGAGCCGTCGGGTACGCGGCCCGGTGCTGCTGGCGGTCGGCGTCGCGCTCACCCTCGCCGGGATGGCCTGGCTGAGCCGGGCCGGCGTCGACGGCTCCTACCTCGTCTCCGTGGCCCTGCCGATGGTCCTCGTCGGAGCCGGGCAGGGGCTGGCCTTCGCGCCCCTCACCAGCGCGGGCATCGCCGGGGTCGAGCCGCAGGATGCCGGCGCGGCCTCGGGGATGCTCAACACGGCGCACCAGTTCGGGATGGCCCTCGGGCTCGGTGTGCTCGTCACGGTCTCGGCGAGCGCCGGCTCGGCGACCGGTGCGCCGGCCGCCGTCGCCGAGCACGTCCGCGCCGCACTCACCGGGAGCAGCGTGCTGCTGGCCCTCGCGCTGGCCGCGGTGCTCGTCGTCCTCCTCCCGACGGCCCGGGAGCCACGGTGAGCGCCCCCGACCGGCGGGCCGTCGTCGGTGGCGGCGCCGGGGCCGCCGCACTGGGCCTCCTGACGGCGTGCGGCGCCGGTGACGGAGCACCGGTTCCGACGGACTCCGCGTCGACGGCGTCGTCGGCATCCGGGGCAGCGCCGTCCGCGAGGGGGACCGGTGGGCGCACGCTGCTCGCCGTCTTCTCGCGGGCCGGCGAGAACTACTCGTACGGCGGCCGGGTCGACCTCGAGGTCGGCAACACGGCGGTGGTCGCGGACATCGTCGCCGACCTCGTCGACGTCGACCGGTTCGAGATCCGGGCCGCCGACCCCTACCCGGAGTCCTACGACGACACCGTGCGACGCAACGTGCAGGAGCAGGACGCCGACGCCCGCCCGCAGATCGCGGGGTCGCTCCCGGACCTGACGGGCTACGAGACGGTGATGCTGGGCAGCGGCGTCTGGAACGTCCGGGCGCCGATGATCATGCGCACCTTCGTCGAGTCCGTCGACCTCGACGGGAGGACCGTCCTGCCGTTCGTGACGTACGCCGTGAGCGGCCTGGGCCGGGTCGCCGACGAGTACGCGGAGCTCCTCCCGCGCTCGACCGTCGGTGAGGGGCTCGCGGTCCGCGGCGAGGAGGCGGCCGGCGCCCGCCCCGACGTCGAGGACTGGCTGCGCCGCACCGGCCTGCTCGACTGACCACCCACCACCCGCACCACCGGAGAGAGACCACGATGACCGTCCCGACCATCACCCTGAACAACGGCGTCCTCATGCCCGCCCTGGGCTACGGCGTCTTCCAGACCCCGCCGGACGAGACGCGCACCGCGGTCACCACGGCGCTCGAGACCGGCTACCGGCACATCGACACCGCGGCCGCCTACGGCAACGAGCGCGAGGTGGGCGAGGCCGTCGCCGCCTCCGGCCTGGCCCGCGACGACGTGTTCGTCGAGACCAAGGTCTGGATCAGCGACTACGGGTACGACGAGACCCTGCACGCCTTCGACAAGAGCGCCGGCAAGCTCGGGCTCGAGCAGCTCGACCTGCTGATCCTCCACCAGGCCCTGCCGGGCGAGTTCGACCTGACCATCGCGGCCTACCGCGCGCTGGAGCGGCTGCTGGCCGACGGGCGGGTCCGGGCCATCGGCGTCAGCAACTTCATGCCCGAGCACCTCGGACGGCTCCTCGAGGCCACGAGCGTCGTCCCGGCCGTCAACCAGGTCGAGGTCCACCCGTACTTCCGCCAGCCCGAGGTCCTCGCCGCGGACGCCGAGCACGGGATCGTCACCCAGGCGTGGTCGCCCATCGGCGGGATCACCTTCTACCGGGACGGGTCCCACGGCTCGACGCTGCAGGACCCGACGATCGGCGGGATCGCCGCGGCCCACGACCGGACCCCCGCCCAGGTGATGCTGCGCTGGCACCTCCAGCAGGGGCGCTCGGCCATCCCCAAGTCCGTCACCCCGGCCCGGATCGCCGAGAACCTCGACGTCCTCGGCTTCGAGCTGGGCCCCGACGAGCTCGCCGCCATCGACGCCCTCGACACCGGCGTGCGCGGCGGACCCGAGCCCGAGGCGATCACCCGCGAGGCCTTCGGCCGCGAGATCCCCGAGGCCTGAGGCCTCGGCACCGACCCGTCCACCCAGAGAGGACCACCATGGAGCTCGACCCCCGCAGGCCCACCGTCCGGAACCCGCCGGAGAACTTCACCGGCGACGTGTGGCTCGACCCCGTCGCCGGACCGCGCGACGAGGGCTGGACCCTCATGGCCAACATCGTCCGGTTCGGGCCCGGGGCCCGGACCGCCTGGCACAGCCACCCCCGCGGCCAGACCCTGTACGTCCTCGAGGGCGTCGCGTGGGTGGAGACCCGCGCCGGCGAGAGGCAGGAGGTCGGGGCCGGCCGGACCGTCTGGTGCCCCCCGGGCGAGGAGCACTGGCACGGCGCGACGCCGGACTCGTTCATGGCCCACCTCGCCCTCAACGACAGCGGGGGCGACCCGGCCTCGGCCGCCGTCTGGGGCGAGCACGTCACCGACGAGGAGTACCTGGCCGGGGCAGAGCCGGTGTCCTGAGCGGGCATCCGTGCTCGGGCGCACCGCAGCCTCCGCTTCCCAGCCGCAGGGGTGATGATCGGGGGGTGCCCCGGGCCACCGACGTCCCGGGGCACGCCGAGCGACGGGAGCGCACCGCATGGACCTGGACCTGACCGAGGACGAGCGCGACATCCGCCAGTGGGTGCGCACCTTCGTCGAGAAGGAGGTCATGCCGCTCGAGCAGGACGTCCTCGCGCGGGAGCGGAAGCACGAGCGTGGTCTGCCCCCCGAGGAGCTGAAGCGGTTGCAGGACAACGCCCGTGAGGCCGGCTTCTTCGGCGTGCTGACGCCCGAGGAGTACGGCGGGATGGGGCTGTCGGCCGTCATGGCCGCCCTCGTTGAGGTCGAGCTGGGCCGCTCGTTCGTCCCGTTCCGGTTCGCCGGCGAGGCCGACAACATCCTCTTCAACGCCTCGGAGAGCCAGCAGGACGAGTACCTGCGGCCGACCATCGAGGGCACCCGGCGCAGCTGCTTCGCCATCACCGAGCCGGGCGCCGGCTCGGACGCGCGGGCCATCCGCACGAAGGCCGAGCGCGACGGCGAGGACTGGGTCATCACCGGCGAGAAGACGTTCATCACCGGCGGTCACGAGGCCGACTTCGTCATGGTCTTCGCCGTCACCGACCCCGAGGCCCACAAGGAGGGCCGCACGGGCGAGTCGGTCACCTGCTTCCTCGTCGACCGCGAGCGGGGCTGGACCTCGCACCCCATCGACACGATGGGCGAGTGGGGCCCGGCGGCGCTGACCTTCGACGGCGTGCGGGTGCCGTCGTCCGCGGTGCTCGGCGAGGTCGGCAAGGGCTTCGCGCTCGCGATGCAGTGGATCGGCAAGGGCCGCTACCTGCTGCCCGCCCGGGCCCTCGGTGGCTGCGAGCGGATGGTCGAGATGGGCATGGAGTGGGCCCGCAACCGCGAGACCTTCGGCAAGCCGATCGCCGAGCGGCAGGCCATCCAGTGGATGGTCGCCGACTCCGCGGTCGAGATCGAGGCGCTGCGCTGGCTGGTCCTGTCGGCCGCGTGGCAGGTGGACGCGGGGCGCGACAGCCGCCAGGGGCAGTCGATGGCCAAGCTCTTCGGCGGCGTGCACGCCAACGAGATCGTCGACCGGATGCTCCAGGTGCACGGCGGGATGGGCTACACCCGCGAGCTGCCGCTGGAGCGCTGGTACCGCGAGCTGCGGCTGCTGCGCATCTACGAGGGCACCGACGAGATCCAGCGCCGGACCATCGCCCGCAACCTCCTCGCCGGGCACGCGAGCGTGCGCGGGCACCTCGGCTGACGCCCATCCCCTCCTCCATCACGCGCTACGCCGCAGTACCGGTCGCGATCACGACGAGTACTGCGGCGTAGCCCGGTACCGGAACGTCAGGCGGCGGAGAGGCGCTCCACCTCGTCGGCGCTCAGCCGCAGCTCGGCGGCCTGCACCGAGTCGGTGATCGACTCCGGCCGCGACGCCCCGGGGATGGGGATGACCACGTCGGCCAGGGCGAGCTCCCACGCGAGGGCCACCCGGTGCGGCGAGACGCCGTGATCGCGCGCGACCTCGGCGAACGCACCGTGGTCGTCACCGAGCCCGGACGCCTTCTTGATGCCGCCGAGCGGGCTCCACGGCAGGAACGCGATGCCGAGCTCCGCGCAGTGCCGCAGCTCGTCGAGCGAGGAGCGGAACGCGGGCGAGAACTGGTTCTGCACCGACACCAGGCGCCCGCCGAGCACCTCGTTGGCCTCGTCGATCTGGGCGACGGTGGCGTTGGAGATGCCGGCCATCCGGATGACGCCCTCGTCGAGCAGGTCGCGCAGCGCGCCGACGGACTCGGCGTACGGCACGTCCGGGTCGGGGCGGTGGAACTGGTGGAGGCCGATCGCCTCGACGCCGAGTCGCTGCGCCGAGGCCTTCGCGGCGTCCTTGAGGTACTCGGGACGCCCGTTCAGGGTCCACGAGCCGTCGCCGGGGCGCAGGTGCCCGGCCTTCGTCGCGACGAGGATGCTCGAGGCATCGCCGCCCCACGAGCGCAGGGCCTTCGCGATGAGCGCCTCGTTGTGGCCGACCTCGCCGGCGTCCCGGTGGTAGGCGTCCGCGGTGTCCACGAGGGTCACCCCGGCGTCCAGCGCCGCGTGGATCGTGCGCACCGAGCGCTCCTCGTCGGGGCGTCCCTCGATGGACATCGGCATGCCGCCGAGGCCGATCGCACCGACCTGCAGGTCTCCGAGCGTGCGCTGCTCCATGGGTGGGCTCCTTCGTGTCGGGGATGGCGCGCGCCGCCTGGGCGCGCACCGCTCACACCCGGGCCAAGGTCCCTGCGGGCCCGGATGTTCCCCGGTCCCGGGCGCGCGCCGGCCGGACCCGGTCAGTCCTCGGTGTACCTCTTGCTGTTCGCCCAGCGCTCGCCGGCGTCGCCGCCCCAGGCATCCCACGCGACGCGGCCGGGCGAGGGGTAGCCCTCGCCGCCGCGCCGGAACCCCGCGGCGTCCTTGTCGACCGCGTGCCGCGAGAAGTAGTCGCGCATCCGCCGCAGCACGTCGGTGCTGACCTCCTCGCCCTCGGCGAGCTGCTTGGCGCGCCGGCGTCCGGTGTCGGTGAAGCCGCTGCCGGCCTTCCCGTCCCCGATCCAGCCGACCGCGCGCGCCGCAGCGCGCCGCACGTCCTTCGGGGGGACCGGGCTCACTGCTTCTTCCTGAGCGCCGACTCCTTGTGGGCGGCGGTCGCCCCGGTCTTGGCGGACTCGACGATGTAGTACGGGTCGTCGTCCGTCGGCTTGAACTGCTGGCCGTCGTGCTGGAAGTCGCTGGTCCGCTTCTCCTTCACGGTGCCGTGCGTCGTGCCCTGCGAGGTGTTCCAGCTGATCTCGTCGCCCTTGCTGTAGCCCATGTCGTGCCCCTCCGTGCTCGTCGGTCCCCGCGGTCCGCACACGCTAGCCCTCCCGGTGCGTCGATGGCGGCGAGGTGACACGACGATCTCGAGCACGTCGAGGCATCGGGAAAATCCGTTGCCGCACAGCCGGACCCGACCTACCGTCGAAGGATGTTCACGATGACGACGGTGACCTGCCGTGCGCGCCTCCGGGCGCCGGCCCGCCCCCACGGACTGGGGATGGCACCGGCTCTCTGACTCCTGGGCCCGACGCGTCGTCGCCGCCGGCGATGTGTCACCGGGCGACCTCGTCCTCGACCCCGGTGCGGGCACGGGGGTGCTGACGCGCCACCTGCTCGCCCGCGGTGCGCGGGTCGTGGCCGTCGAGCTGCACCCGGGGCGGCTCGCGGCCCTACGGCGCATCGACTCCCCGCGCCTCACCGTGGTCCGGGCCGACGTGCGCGACCTGCGGCTGCCGCGCGAGCCGTTCCGGGTCGTCGGCAACCCGCCCTTCGACGGGTCCACGGCCCTCCTGCGACGCCTCACCGCACGCGGCTCGCGCCTCGTGGGCGCCGACCTCGTGGTGCAGCGCGCCGCCGCGCAGCGCTGGGCCGAGGGCCGGGCACCCGGCGCGGGCCGCTGGGCGCGGGAGTACTCGGTGGAGGTGCCGCGCAGCCTGCCGCGCTCGGCCTTCCACCCCCGGCCCGCGGTCGACTGCGCGGTGCTGCAGGTCCGCCGGCGCCCGTGACGCCGGGGCCGCGAGGGGTGTCATCGAGCGTTCGCCGACCGTTCACGGATCCCGCCGCCCGCTCGAGTGGTCGGGGTCGGTCGCCGGTGTTAGGTTCCCGACGCACCGTGAGCGGGTCGAGCCGTCGAGGACAGGTCGGCGCTCCCCGCGAGACCCAGGAGGATGCATGAACCGCACGCCGTTGCGTGGGCTCGTGGTGAGGGTGGCCGTCGGCGCCCTCGCCCTGGCCGCCCCCGTCGCGCTGACGCCCACCCCCGCGTCGGCCGCCGCCACCGACCTCTTCTTCTCGGAGTACGTCGAGGGCTCGAGCAACAACAAGGCGCTCGAGATCTACAACGGGACCGGGGCCGCCATCGACCTCGGTGCCGGTGGCTACACCGTCCAGGTCTTCCCCAACGGGGCGACCACGGCCAACAGCACCACGCCGCTGACGGGCACCCTGGCGGCCGGCGACGTCTTCGTCGAGGCCAACACGAACGCCAACGCCGCGATCCTCGCCGTGGCCGACCTGGTCACCGGCAACGCGAACTGGAACGGTGACGACGCCGTCGTCCTCCGCAAGGGCGACACCGTCCTCGACGTCATCGGTCAGGTCGGCACGGACCCGGGCACCCGCTGGGGCGCCCCGCCCACCAGCACGATGGACAACACCCTCCGCCGCAAGGCCACGGTCGAGGCCGGGGACACCAACCCCTCCGACGCCTTCGACCCCGCCGCCGAGTGGGACGGCTTCCCGGTCGACACCGTCGACGGTCTCGGGGCCTACGGCGACGCCGCCCCGCGCGTCCTCTCCGTGACCCCGGCCGCGGGCTCGACCGCTCCGGTGGCCTCGGACGTCACCGTGACCTTCAGCGAGCCCGTCACGGCCCCGGCCTCGGCGTTCTCCCTGACCTGCGGCGGCACCCCCGTGGCCTTCGCCCTGAGCGGCGGCCCGACGACCTTCACCCTCGACCCGGTCGAGGACCTGCCCTTCGGCGCCTCCTGCGCGGTCACGGTCACCGCCGCCGCGGTCAGCGACGTCGACGCGGTCGACCCGCCGGACACGATGGCCGCCGACGTCACCTCCGCGTTCTCCACCGCCGAGGACATCGACCGCTGCGCGCTGCCGGCCACGGCGGTCGGCGCGGTCCAGGGCACCACGGACACCACCCCCCTCTCCGGCCAGACCGTCACCGTGCGCGGCGTCGTCGTCGCCGACTACGAGGGCGCCAGCCCCGCCCTGCGCGGCTTCTACCTGCAGGACACCGGTGACGGCGACCCCGCCACCTCCGACGGCATCTTCGTCTTCAACGGCGGCAACCAGGACCTCGTCTCCCGCGGCGACCTGGTCACCGTGACCGGGACCGCCGGGGAGAACCAGGGCCAGACCCAGGTCTCGACGGACGCCACGCGCATCGCCGTCTGTGGCACCAGCACGGTCGCGCCCACCGAGGTCACCCTGCCGATGGCCGATGCCACCGCCTTCGAGAAGTACGAGGGCATGTCGGTCACCTTCCCGCAGACCCTCTCGGTCACAGAGCACTTCCAGCTGGGCCGCTTCGGCCAGGTGGTCGTCTCCTCCGGCGGCCGGCTCCAGCAGCCGACCAACGTCGTCGCCCCCGGTGCCGAGGCCAACGCGCTGCAGGCGAAGAACACCCTCAACCGGCTGATCGTCGACGACGCCTCCCAGGCCCAGAACCCCGACCCGATCATCTGGGGCCGTGGGGGCCAGCCGCTCTCGGCGGCCAACACGCTGCGCGGCGGCGACACCGTCACCGGTGCCACCGGCGTCATGACCTACACGTGGGGCGGCAACTCGGCGAGCCCGAACTCCTACCGGCTGCGCCCCGCCGACCAGAGCGGTGCCGGCATCCGGTTCGAGGCCGCCAACCCGCGCCCGAGCGGCCCGGAGGACGTGGGCGGTGACGTCCAGGTCGTCGGGATGAACCTGCTCAACTACTTCAACACCTTCACCGGCTGTGCCTCGGGGACGACCGGCGGCGCCATCGACTGCCGCGGGGCCAACAGCGCCGCCGAGTTCGAGCGGCAGGCGGCCAAGACCGTGGCGGCGATGCTGAAGCTCGACGCCGACGTGTACGGCGTCAACGAGATCGAGAACGACGGCTACGGCTCGACGAGCGCGCTCGCGGACCTGGTCGGCCGGCTCAACGCGGCCACCGCGCCGGGCACCTTCGCCTACCTCGACGTCGACGCCCGCACCGGCCAGCCCGACGCCCTCGGCAGCGACGCCATCAAGGTCGGCAGCATCTACAAGCCGTCGGTCGTCACGCCCGTCGGGAAGACCGCGGCGCTCAACACCCCGGAGTTCGTGAACGGCGGTGACGATGCCCCCCGCGCCCGCCCCTCGCTGGCCCAGGCCTGGGAGGTCAAGGCCACCGGGGGCGTCTTCGTCACCGACGTCAACCACCTGAAGTCCAAGGGCTCGGCGTGCTCCGTCCCGGATGCCGGTGACGGCCAGGGCAACTGCAACGTCGTGCGCACGAACTCGGTCAAGGCGCTGCTCCAGTGGCTCGCCACCGACCCCACCGGCACGGGCGACGACGACGTCCTCCTCGTCGGCGACTACAACTCCTACGCCAAGGAGGACCCGATCCGCACCCTCGAGGAGGGCGGCTTCACCAACCTCGTCGAGAAGTTCCAGGGCAAGGACGCCTACTCCTACGCCTTCGACGGCCAGTGGGGCTACCTCGACCACGCGCTCGGGTCGGCCTCGCTCGTCGGCCAGGTCACCGGGGTCGCGGACTACCACATCAACTCCGACGAGCCCGCGATCCTCGACTACAACACCGAGTTCAAGTCGGCGTCGCAGGTGGACTCGCTCTACGCGCCGAACGAGTTCCGCGTCTCGGACCACGACCCGGTGAAGATCGGGCTCTCGCCCGACGGCCCGCCGCGGGTCGAGGCCGGCTTCGTCGACGGCTCCGTGGCCTGCGGCCGGGACAACGCCCAGCTGGAGGTCACCGTCACCGACCCGGGTGACACCGCGACGGTGAAGGTCGAGTGGGGCGACGGCACGACCTCGACGGTCGAGGGCGTCAGCGGTGAGCGCACCATCGGCCACACGTACGCGAAGGCCGGCTCGTACGCCGCGACCGTCACCGTCACCGACAGCCGCGGCAACGTCGTGACGACGACCGCCCCCGTGGTCGTCGAGTTCCGCCTCGACACCGTTCCGGCGGACGGCTCGACGCTCACCCTCCCGCGGGGTGTGCCCGTGCCGGTGCTCGCGCTGGTCCGTGACTGCGACGGCCGGTTCGCGTCGACGACCGCCCCCGTGGCCACGCTGACGCAGGGCGGCACCACCGCGGCGACGACGACGCTGTCGGCCGCAGGGCCGGTGTGGCACGGCCTGCTGCGCACGTCCGGCCTCGCCAGGGGCACCTACACGCTGAGCGTGACGCTGCCCGAGACGGGCCAGTCGGAGACGGCGACCTTCCGCCTGCGCTGACGTCTGGACCTGACGACGAGGCCCTCGGATCCGCGCGGACCCGGGGGCCTCGTCATGTCCCGTCGCGCTCAGTCCCGCGAATGTGTGTGAGCTCGCGGGGGATTCCCGGCGAGTTCACACACATTCGCGGTGAGATGAGGGGGCGCTCGGTCAGGGGACGAGGACGATGCGCCGGCCCGCCCGGCCCGCAGCGACGGCCGCCCACGCGGCGCCGACCTCCTCGAGCGGGACGACGTCGTGCTCGACGGCGATGCTCCCCGCTGCCGCGTGCCGCAGCACGGTCGTGAGCACCTCGGCCTGGCGCGCGGGGGTCAGCGAGACGTTCGTGTACCCGAGCACGGCCGCCGACCGGCTCCGCAGGACCGCGGAGTCGACCGTGACGGCCGGACCGGCGCTGCTCCCGAGGTTGACGAGCCGGCCGCCGGTGGCCAGGGCGCTGACGGCCGCGGTGCCGGGGACGCCCGCGAGCGGGTCGACGACGACGTCGAACCCGTCCTCCACGGTCCCGAGCAGCCGGGCCGTCAGGTCGGCCGCCCCCTCGCCCGTCCGCAGCTCGACGACCGCATCGGCGCCCAGGGAGCGCGCCCGCTCCAACGCCTCCTCGGACCGGGCCGCCGCCACCACGCGCCCGGCCCCCAGCACCCGTGCCGCCCCGACCGCTGCCTGGCCCACGGCCCCACCGGCCGCCAGCACGAGCACCGTCTCCCCCGGCGCGAGGGCCGCCCGGCGCTCGAGCACCTCCCAGGCGGCGACCGCCGAGAGGCCCAGCGCGGCCACGGCGGTGTCGTCGAGGGCGGCGTCCAGCGGCACGACGGCGGCCGCGTCGGCCACCGCGAGCGCGGCCATCGCCCCGTCGCCGGGGGTCATCCCCGCGGTCGTCGGGAACCAGACCCGGCGGCCGACGAGCTCCGAGGGGCCGTGGCGCACCACCCCGACGCCCTGCACCCCCGGCACATAGGGCAGCGCCGGCGCCCCGAAGTACGACGTGCCCGACGCGCAGAGGACGTCCAGCGGCGTGATGGGGCTCGCGGTGACCTCGACGAGCACGCCGTCCCCGTCCGGCACCGGCGGGTCGGGGTGCTCGGCCGGCTCGGGGGCCCGGCCGGGCGCGGTGACCGTCGCGGCGCGCACGTCAGGTGGCGATGTCGGGGTAGGGCAGCGACAGGTGGGCCAGCGCCGCCCCGTAGCCCTTCTGGTACGACAGCGGCTCGGGGTGGTCGCGCTCGAACATCGCGATGAAGAGCGTGAGCGTGAGGAACGGGTGGGCGCCGAGCTGGAACAGCGCGACGTGGTCGTGCGCCATGAGGGCCGCGCGCTCGGGACCGGTGAAGGCCAGCCAGGTGCTGGCCTCGCCGTCGGTGACGTTCAGGATCCGGTTGGCCTGCGTCTCCTCCCACCACGCGACGAACCCCTCGGGGTCCTCGCGGTAGCGCTCGACGAGGTCGGGGTCGCGGTCGACGGTGAACAGGAACTTGTCCAGCAGGTACTTGCTCATGTCGGCGCTCCGTCCGGGTACCAGGTGAAGTAGGCCTCCATCGTGTGGAAGAGGTCGAGGGAGTCGACGTGGTCGGCGCGCACGCCCTGGCCGGCGACCCCCATCATCAGCATGAAGTCCATGAAGCCGTGGGTCGCGTTGCCCGGGAGGTGGAGGCTGTCGAGCGTGACCTCGCCGAGGCAGCCCTCGAGGTCGCCGTTCGCGATCCACTCCACCGCCTTCCGGTCGAAGTCGGGGTCCGGGCCGTGCGGCCCGAACTGACGCGGTCCGCCGAGCTCGAGCGAGAGGTGCCCTGTGCCGATGACGGCCACCCGCTGGTCGCTCGGCCACGACTCGACGAGCTCGCGGATGGTGCGGCCGAGCTCGACGAAGCGCTTCGGCTGCGGCAGTGGCGGCGCGAAGATGTTCGTGTAGATGGGCACGATCGGCAGGTCGGCCTCGGGGCGCAGGGTGATGATCGGGCAGGTGATCGAGTGGTCGATGCGCAGCTCGTTGCTGAAGGCGAGGTCGAAGCCGGAGTCGAGCCCGCCGCGCAGGATGTGCGACGACAGCTCCTCGTGGCCCTCCAGGCGGAACCTCGGCAAGCCGAACTCGCGCTCCTCGTTGTACCAGTTGGCATCGTAGACAGGCGCTTTGCCCACGAGGAACTGCGGCATGTTGTCGAGCCAGAGCTGGTGGAAGTGGTCGCTGCCGACCATCACGAGCACGTCGGGCCGCGCGCGGGTCAGCGTCTCGCGGAAGCGCTCGATCTTGGCCACCCACTCGTCGGCGAACGGTGGGCGCTCCTCTCCGACAGCGGTGCTCGCGCGGTAGTAGAACGGGTGGTGCGTCGAGGCGATGACGGCGACGACCTTCGCCATGGTGAGGTCTCCTTCCCTGCGGTCAGCTCTGGGGGTCCACGTACTCCGCGTTGCGGTCGACGGACAGGTACACGTCCATCCCGATGGGGCGGCGGCGCTCCTCGGCGATCTGCCCGAGCAGGCCGGCCGCCCGGGCCAGGAGGGCGAAGCCGCGGAGCAGCTCGACGGGGAGGCCGAGGTCGGCCAGTGCGGCGCCGCACACCCCGGCACCGTTGAGCGGCAACCGCTTCCCGAGCACCTGCTCGTGGACGCGGCCGACCGCCTCGAACAGCCGCAGGTGGGGCCCGCGCAGTCCTTCCTCCTCGGCGATGCGCAGCAGGACGGGGGTGCGGGGGTCGCCCTGCTTGTGCACGGGGTGACCCAGGCCCGGGACGAACCGCCCCGCCTCCTTCGTGCGGCGCACGGCCTCGAGGGCGACGGCGTCCCATCCCTCGTCGGTGGTCGGCAGGTCCGCGCCGAGGTCGGTGACGACGGCGTCGAGGAAGGCGCCGCAGTCCTCGGTGACCCCCAGGAAGCGTGACCCGCCGCCGAGCAGGCCGGCGGCCATCGCCCCCTGGAGCGAGTCCGGTGCCGAGAGGTAGGTGAGCCGGGCCGCGATGGCCGTCGGCGTGAAGCCGTGGTCGGCGAGGGCCACCAGCACCGCCTCGAACACCTTTGTCTCTGAAGGCTTCGGGCGGCGCATCGCGACGAGCCAGAAGGCCAGCTCGCCGAACCCGACCTTCCCCATGAGGTCGGCGGTGAGGTCCTGGCCGAGCAGGCGGATCTCGTCGGCGCTCGAGGTACCGAGCGAGGTGGGGTAGCCGGTCATCCGTCCGTCTCCTCGGTGTCGGCCGACGGGGCAGCGAGCCAGCGCCGGATCTCCTCGCCGTGCTCGTCGAGCGAGGGGGGCGGCAGCACGTAGTCGGGGGGCGAGTCGGAGAGCCGGATGGGGTTGCGGACCGACGGCACCGCGGTGGCTCCGTCCCCGACCAGCACGACCGGGTCGAGCCCGACGGACTCGGCGAAGGCCACACCGCCGTCGACCGAGTTGATCGGGCCGCACGGCACCCCGGCGGCGGTGATGTCGGCGAACCACTCCATCGTCGTGCGGGTGGCCAGCCGCTCGACGAGCAGCGGGCGCAGCTCGTCGCGGTGGGCGGTGCGGTCCTCGTTGCCGCGGAAGCGGGGGTCGTCGGCGAGCTCTGGCACACCGAGCACCTCGACGAGCCGGCGGAACTGGCCGTTGTTGCCCGCCGTGATGATGAGGTCGCCGTCGGCGCAGGGCATCGGCTCGTACGGGAAGAGGCTCGGGTGGCTGTTGCCCATCCGGGTCGGGACGACGCCGCCGGCGACGAAGGCGCTCGACTGGTTGACCAGCCCGGAGAGCGCCGAGGACAGGAGGTTGACCTCGACGTGCTGGCCGCGGCCGGAGCCGGCGCGTGCGTGGAGGGCCGCGAGCACCCCGATGCTCGCGTGCAGGCCGGCCATGACGTCGAACACCGAGATGCCGGCGCGGAACGGTGGGCCGTCCGGGTCGCCGGTGAGGCTCATCAGGCCCGAGATCGCCTGCACCATGAGGTCGTAGCCGGGCAGGTCGCGCCCGCCCGGCCCGCTGCCGAAGCCGCTGATCGACGCGTAGACGACACCGGGGTTGGTCGCCGCGACGGTGTCGTAGTCGAGGCCGAAGCGGGCCAGGCCGCCGGGCTTGAAGTTCTCGACGAGGACGTCGGCGCGGCGGGCCAGCTCGCGGGCGGAGGCGAGGTCGCTCTCGTCCTTGAGGTCCAGGGCCACCGAGCGCTTGTTGCGGTTGACGCCGAGGTAGTAGGTCGAGACGCCCTCGCGCACCGGCGGGCTCCACGTGCGGGTGTCGTCACCGCCGGGGGACTCGACCTTGACCACCTCGGCCCCGAGGTCGGCGAGCAGCATCGTCGCGTAGGGGCCGGCGAGGATGCGCGAGAAGTCCGCCACGAGCAGGCCGGAGAGGGGTCCGGAGCGGGTGGCCATCGATGCTCCTTCCCGTCGCCTGCCGTCTTCAACGGACAGGTGTCCGCCCGGTGTGTCTCTCGAGTCTCACCGCGGTCGAGCGACCGTGTCAAGAGCCTCGACGGGCAGTGTCGACGTCCTCCGCCGACCCTTGACAGCACGGCCGCTCGGCGCCCACAGTGACCGGAGCGGCACAGGGGTGCCGCTGGGCGGACATCCGTCCGCACGACCCTGGACAGGAGAGGTCATGGCTCACGACGAGGTGGCCGACGGCCGTCCGGTGCTGTTCCGGAACGCCACGGTGCTGACGATGGACGACACCCACAGCGTGCTGACCGGGGGCGACGTCCTCGTCGTCGGTGACCGGATCGCCGAGGTCGGCCGCGGTCTCACCGCCCCCGACGGCGCCCTCGAGGTCGACGCGGCCGGTGGCATCGTCATGCCGGGCATGGTCGACACCCACCGGCACATGTGGCAGACCGCGATGCGCGGCTACGGCGCCGACTGGACCCTCACGCAGTACTTCGTCTGGTACTACCTCGAGCACGGCCGGCGCTTCCGCCCCGAGGACGTGCACACCGGCAACCTGCTCTCGGCCTGGGACGCGCTCGAGGCCGGGGTGACGACGACCGTCGACTGGTCGCACGGCCTGCAGTCCGTCGAGCACGCCGAGGCCGCGGTCGACGCCCTGCAGGCCGTGCCGGGGCGCTTCGTCCTCGGCTACGGCAACATCCAGGCCGGGCCGTGGGAGTGGACCGCCGACCCCGCGGTGCGCTCCTTCCTCGAGCGCCGCCGCGGCGACCTCTACGGCTGGCAGCTGGCCTTCGACGTCACCGGCGACCCCGCCTTCCCCGAGCGGCCGGCCTTCGAGGTCGCCCGCGAGCTCGACCTCCCGGTCACGACGCACGCCGGCGTCTGGGGTGCGACGAACGACGACGGCATCCGGCTCATGCACGAGAACGGGTTCATGGACGAGCGCACGGTCTACGTGCACGCCGCCACGCTGGCCGCCGACTCCTACCACCGCATCGCGGCCACCGGCGGCACGGTCTCGGTCTCGACCGAGTCCGAGCAGAGCGCCGGTCAGGGCTACCCGCCCACCTGGCAGCTGCGCCGGCACGGCATCCCGGTGGCGCTCTCGATGGACACCAGCGTCTGGTGGAGCGGCGACCTGTTCTCCGCGATGCGCACCACCCTCGGCGCCGACCGCTCCCGCGAGCACCTCGAGGCGCACGCCGCCGGCGACACCGTGACCAACGTGCACCTGCGGGCCGAGCAGGTCGTCGACTGGGCGACGCGCGGCGGGGCCCGGGCCCTCGGGAAGGACGAGATCGGGTGGATCGTGCCCGGCGCCAAGGCCGACGTCGTCCTCATCCGCAACGACGCCTCGCCCGTGTCCTTCCCGGTGCTCAACCCGTACGGGCACGTCGCGTTCCAGGCCCAGCGCGGCGACGTGCACACCGTCCTCGTCGACGGCCGCGTGGTCAAGCACGAGCACCGGCTCGTGGGCTGCGACCTCGCCGACCTGCGCCGGCGCGCGGAGGCCACCGTCGAGCACCTGGTGTCCGAGATGGGCGAGCAGGCGTGGACCGACGGGATGAACCCCGCGCTCCCCGACGACGACGGCAAGGTGCTCGACAACCCGTACCAGTACACCGACTTCCGCACCGACACCACGCTCGCGCGCGGCACCGTGTTCGGCGAGCCGGGCGCGGGCGACCAGGGCTGAGCGGCCCGCACCCGCCGCGGTCCCGACCGCGTAGGGTGCGGCCGCAGCGGTCAGGTCGTCAGGAGGGAGCAGCAGCGATGGCTGGGCGCGGTCAGGGACCGGACTTCGTCGAGGCGCTCGCGCGTGGGCTCGACGTCATCGCCTCCTTCGACCGCGAGCATCCCGAGCGCTCCCTCAGCGAGGTGGCGCAGGCGACCGGCCTCGCGCGCCCGACGGCCCGTCGACTGCTGCTGACCCTCGAGGAGCTCGGGTTCGTCCGCTCGCGCGACGGCTCGTACGCGTTGACGCCCCGGGTGCTGTCGCTCGGCACGGCGTACGTCGCCTCGCTCGGCCTGTGGGACATCGCCCGGCCGCGGCTCGAGGCGCTCGTCGCCCGCACCGGGGAGTCCTCGTCGATGGCCCAGCTCGACGGCTCGGACATCGTCTACGTGGCGCGGGTGTCGGTGCCCAAGATCATCGCGCTACGGGTCGAGGTGGGAACCCGTTTCCCGGCGCCACCGACGTCGCAGGGCAAGGTGCTGCTGGCCGCCCTCTCCTCCGAGGAGCTGGATGCCGTTCTGGCGCAGCCCAGCCGGTCGGGCATCCGGGGTCATCTCGAACCGGGACGCGACGAGCTCGACGACGAGCTGGCGCGGGTGCGGGCGCGCGGCTGGGCGCTCGCCGACGAGGAGCTGGCTCCCGGCGTGCGGTCGGTCGCGGTCCCGGTGCGCGACGGCACCGGCACGGTCCGGGCCGCGATGAACGTCACCGTGCACGCCGCCGAGACCTCCACCGAGCGCCTCGTCGACGAGCTCCTGCCGATGCTCCAGCGCACGGCGGCCGAGGTCAGCGACGACTGGGCGCAGTGGCAGCGCCGGCCGCACGTCGAGGTCGACCCTCCGAGCGCCTGACCCGGCCCATCACCTCGGAACGTGTGTGAACACGCCGGACAACCGCGGCGAGCTCACACACGTTCACAAGGATGGGGTCAGCGGGAGCGGCCGCCGCGCTCGGAGAACGCCGCCGCGCCGCCACCCTGACGACCGCTGCCGCCCTGACGGGCGCCGCCGCCCTGGCCGCGACGCGAGCCACCCTGGCCGCCGGCGCCTCGGCCACCGGCCGGACGGCCCTGGCCCGAGCGCTTCGGCCCGGATCCCTGTGCACCGGAGCCGCCGCGCGCCGAGCCCTGGCCGCTGCCGGCCTCGGGACGGGGACCGCGCCGACGCTGACCGCCGGAGCGCCGCTGGCCGCCGCCGGACGTCGCGGACGAGCCGCCCTGCGCCCGAGCGCCGTTGCGCCGACCGCCACCCGAGCCACGACCCGAGTCGGCGGGGACGGGGGCGACGAAGCCGCCCTCGAAGGACCGGTCGCCGGGGGCGAGCTCGGACAGCAGCGGGTGCTCCGCGTGGACGCGGGTGGTCGTCGCCCGGATGCCCGCCTTGCGGGTGAGGTCGCGGACGTCGCGCACCTGGTCGTCGGTCATCAGCGTGACGACGGTGCCCGACGCGCCGGCGCGTGCGGTGCGCCCGGACCGGTGCAGGTACGCCTTGTGCTCGACCGGCGGGTCGGCGTGGATGACGAGCGCCACGTCGTCGACGTGGATGCCGCGGGCGGCGATGTCGGTGGCCACGAGCGTGCGGGCGGCGCCGCTGTGGAAGGCCTCCATCGTCCGGGTGCGCGCGCCCTGGCTGAGGTTGCCGTGCAGCTCGACGGCCGGCACGCCGGAGCCGTTGAGCTGGCGGGCCAGCTTCTTCGCGCGGTGCTTGGTGCGCGTGAAGACGACGGTGCGCCCCGGCGCCGCGGTGAGGTCGAGCAGCACCGGGAGGTGCGCATCGTGCGTCACGTGCAGCACGTGGTGCGCCATCGTCGAGACCGGCGACTGGGCCGAGTCGGCCTCGTGCGTCACGGGGTCGTGGAGGTAGCGACGGGCGATGACGCCGATGCCGGCGTCGAGGGTGGCGGAGAACAGCATCCGCTGCCCGCGCTGCGGCGTGGCGTCGAGGAGGCGGCGGACCTGCGGGAGGAAGCCGAGGTCGGCCATGTGGTCGGCCTCGTCGATGACCGTGACCTCCACGGCGTCGAGGGAGACGTGGCGCTGGCCGATGAGGTCCTCGAGCCGGCCGGGGCAGGCGACCACGACGTCGACGCCGCGGCGCAGGTTCGCGACCTGCGGGCCCTGGCCGACCCCGCCGAAGACGGTGCAGGTGGTCAGGCCGAGCGTGGCGGCGAGCGGGGCCATCACCTCGTCGATCTGGGTGGCCAGCTCGCGGGTCGGGGCGAGGACGAGGGCACGGGGGCGCTTCGTCGTGCGCTGGGTCCGGCTCTGCGAGAGGCGGGTCAGCAGCGGCAGCACGAAGGCGACCGTCTTGCCGGACCCGGTGCGCCCGCGGCCGAGCACGTCGCGGCCGGCGAGCGAGTCGGGCAGCGTCGCGGCCTGGATGGGGGTGGGCGTCGTGATCTCGCGCGCGGCGAGCAGCTCGACGAGGGGGGTGGGCACGCCGAGCGCGCCGAAGGTGTCCGATGACACGGGAAGCTCCAAGGTGATGGTGTCGCAGCGCGGCGCGAGCCGTCGGCAGCGACGAGGTGGATGTTCTGCCGGGCGGGGCTCGGAGGCCGCGACGCCGTGAGCGGGAAACCCGCCACGAGGGCATCGACATCGATGTGGGCCGCTGCAGAACCGGGCAGGCCCACCACGACCAGTCTACGGCAGGTCGGCGGTCCCGGACGCCACCACGGGGTCGAGGTGGGCGGCACCCACGGCCCCCGACCACTCGCCGAGGCCCGAGCGGACGACGGCGATGCGGTCGGCGTCGAGCTCACCGGCGTCCGGGAGGTGCTCAGCGAGGGCCTCCCGCAGCGGGGTGAGCAGGACCTCGCCGGCGGCCGCCAGCCCGCCCCCGACGACGACGAGGCGGGTCCCCGCCGTGGCGATGACGGGCGCCAGCGCGGCGGCCAGGGCATCGACGGCATCCGTCCAGATCCGTTGGGCCACAGGGTCGCCCGCAGCCACCGCCGCCGAGACCGCGCGGGCGTCGCCCTCGCGACCCGCTGCGTGCCACGCCCGGCCGATGGCCAGGGCCCCGGCGACCGCCTCCAGGCAGCCGCGGCGACCGCAGCCGCAGCGCGGTCCGTCGGTGCGGACCCGCACGTGCCCGATCTCCCCGCTCCAGGCCGAGCCCCGGACGACCCGGCCGCGCGTCATCAGCGCCGCGGCCAGACCGGTGCCGAGGGGCACGAAGAGGACGTCGTCGACCCCGGCCGCGGCGCCGGCGAGGTGCTCGCCCAGCAGCCCCGCCCGCACGTCGTGGCCGAGCACGACGGGCGCCTCGACGTGCCCCGCCAGCTCGCTGCCGACATCGAGGTCCCGCCAGCCGAGGTTGGCCGACCACACGGCCCGGCAGCGCTCCTCGTCCACGACCCCGGGCACGACGAGACCGACCCGCTCGACGACGGACCCCGACCCCTCGGCCGCGCGCAGCGCATCGAGCACGGCGGCCACGACCGGACCGAGCCGCCTGCCGACGTCGCGTGGCGTCGGCGCGAGGTGGCGGGCGACGACGGCCCCGTCGCGCAGCGCGACCGCCTTCGTGCGCGTGCCCCCCACGTCGATCCCGACCCGCAGGCCGCCGGTCGGGGAGCCGGCGGTGCGCGGGAGCGCGGCCGTCACGGCGTGGCCACCGCGTGGCCGAGGCGAACGTCGACCGCCGTGAGCGCCAGTCGCACGGCACCCGTCGCGACGGCCGACTCGCCGAGGCCCGAGAGCAGGACGCGCGGCGGCTCCATCGTCGTGCGGCCGAGCTCGGCGCGCACGGCGTCGGCGAGGGGCGGGCCGACGCGGCTGGTGCGCCCCCCGAGGACGACGGTGCCGGGGTCGACGACGAGCACGAGGGCCGCGACACCGGCGCAGAACCAGCCGACGAGCCGCTCGACGGCGGCCGCCGCCTCGGTGCTGCCGGCGTCCGCGGCGCCCACGAGCGCCCCGAGCACGTCAGCGGGGTCGGTGCCCGCCAGCGCGTCCGCGACCAGCGGGTCGCGCGTCGCGAGGTCGGCGGCGAGCGCCCGGACGGCCAGGGTCGAGACGCGTCGCTCGAACGGCCCGGGGACGCCCTCGCGCGGGAGGGAGCCCTCCGGCGTCGCCCGGTCCGGGTCGCGGAAGACGTCGACCAGGCCGAGCTCCCCCGAGGCCATCGTCGCCCCACGGAACGGCGTGCCGTCGATGACGAGACCGGTGCCGACCTGCTCGTCCCAGTGGACGAAGGCGAAGGTGTCGACGCCGCGCGCGACCCCGACGGTCCGTTCCGCCAGGGCCGCGAGGCGGACGTCGTTGTCGATGAGGACCGGGCACCCGAAGGCCTCGGCCACCCGCTCGGTGACGGGCAGCGCGCTCCATCCGGGGATGTTCGAGGCGGTGCGGATGCGCCCCGTGCCGGTGTCGACGATGCCCGTCGTCCCGATGCCGATGGCCCACAACCCGGTGGCGGAGGCGTCCTCGGCCACGACGGTGCGCAGCGCGCCGAGCACCGCCTCCAGGACCTCGTCGGCGACCGCCGTCGTCGCCACCCGGACCTCGGTGAGGAGGGTGCCGCCGAGGTCGGCGAGCACGGCGTGCACCTCGTGGGCGCTCACCTGGACGCCTGCGACACAGCCCAGCTCGCGTCGGAAGCGCACCCGCTGCGCCGGGCGACCGACGGCTCCCCCGGACCGCGAGGCGCTGCGCTCGACGAGCCCGAGGTCGACGAGGTCGTCGACGGAGCGCGTGGTGGCGGGCCGCGACAGCGACGTCAGGGCGACGAGCTCGGTGAGGCTGACCGCCCCCTCGCTGCGCCGGAGTGCGTCGAGGAGCGCGGCGCGGTTCATGCCGCGCAGCACGTGGGGGCCCTTGGCCACCGGTGCGGTGTCGCTCACGAGGTTTCCTCCCCCGGGGTCTTGACGTGGGTGCGGTCGGGCATGATTATTTACGAATCATTCGTAACTGTCCATGGTGAGTTTCGGCCACGGGCTCGAGGGCACGGTCGCCCCCCGCGACCGGTCCCCGTCCCGAGGGAGCGCGCCACGGACGACCCACCTCGAGGACCCGGACGCCGGGTGCCCGCGAGAGAGACGAGGACGTGACATGGGGAAGTCGACAAGGGCCGCGGTCGCGGTCGGGGCGCTCGTCCCGGCGCTGCTGCTCGGCGCCTGCGGCGGAGGCTCCGGTGCGGGTGACGCCGGCGGCGACTCCGGCGGGGACAAGGCCACGACCATCACGCTGATGGCGGCCGAGTACTCCAAGGACAACACCAAGGCGTTCTGGGACGCGTTCGCCAAGGAGTACAAGAGCAAGTACGGCTACACGCTCAACGTCAACGTCGTCAGCTGGGACAACATCGACCAGCAGTCCTCGACGATGATCCAGAACAACCAGCCGCCGGACATCCTCAACCTCAACGCGTACGCCAGCTACGCCAAGGACGGCCTGCTCTACGGCTCCGACGAGGTGCTGCCGAGCGAGGTGAAGTCCGACATCCTCCCGACCTTCGTCAAGTACGGCACCTACGACGGCACGTTCTACGGCTTCCCGGACCTCAGCAGCGCCCGTGCGCTCTTCTACAACACCGACCTCTTCGCCAAGGCCGGCATCAGCGCCCCGCCGAAGACCTGGGCCGAGCTCGAGGCCGACGCCCAGAAGGTCAAGGCCACCGGCAACACCGGGTACGCGCTGCCGCTCGGCCCCGAGGAGTCCCAGGGCGAGTTCTCGATGTGGCTCTTCAACAACGGCGGGGACTGGAAGACCGACGGGAAGTGGTCGATCAACTCCGACAAGAGCGTCGAGACCCTGACCTTCCTGAAGAAGATGACCGACGCCGGTCTCACGCAGTCGAACCCGGCCCGTACCAACCGCGCCGACGCCTTCGACCTCTTCAAGTCCGGGAAGGTCGGCATGGTCGTCGGGTTCTCGCCGCTCGCCGGTGAGCTCGACAAGGACGGCACCGTCAAGTACGCCGTCGCGCCGTTCCCGACCAACGACGGCTCCGAGAGCAAGCCCCTCGGCGTCACCGACTACCTCATGGCCTTCAAGAAGAAGGGCAACCAGGACGCGGTCAAGGCGTTCTACGAGCTCTACTACTCGAAGGACCAGATCAACACGTTCATCGAGAAGGAGGGCTTCCTCCCGGTGACCACCTCGGGCGTGGAGTTCTTCCAGAAGGACGACAAGCTCAAGGTCTACCTCGACACCCTGCCCAACGCGCGGCTGACCCCGACCGACGACCCGACGTGGGACAAGGTCAAGCTCGCCGTGCAGCAGAACCTCGGCGGCGGCGTCACCGGTGACCCGAAGGCCACCCTGGACAAGCTCCAGCAGACCGCCGAGTCCGGGGGCTGACCGACGTGACGACGACCGACGACGTCCAGGCGCCGTCGGCCCGCACGACCCCCGGAGGACCTCGCCAGCGGCGGCGGTCCTCCGGGGTCGGCCGGGTCAGCGCCCCGGTGGCGCTGCTCTGGCTCGCCCCGGCCATCGCCCTGATCATCGGGGTGGTCCTCTTCCCGGCGATCATGCTCTTCCGCGCCTCGCGCTCGGAGTACTCCATCACCGGGCTCTACAAGGGCAGCGCCGGCTGGGACAACTACGCCAAGGTCCTCAGCTACCCGGACCTGCCGGTCGTCCTGAAGAACACGGTCGTCTGGGTCGTCGTGGTCGTCGCGCTGACCATCGTCATCTCGCTCGCCCTGGCCCAGCTGCTCGTCAAGGACTTCCCCGGGCGCCGGTTCGTGCGCTGGGCCGTCATCGTGCCGTGGGCGGCCTCGCTGGTCATCACGAGCCAGCTCTTCGTCCTGCTCTACGACGACAACTACGGCCTCTTCAACCACGTCCTGATGACGCTGGGGATCGTCGACACCCCGATCAGCTTCCTCGGCGACGACCGCTTCACGATGGCCTCGATGATCGTCGTCGGCGTCTTCGTGTCGCTGCCCTTCACGATCTTCGTGTTCATCGCCGGGCTCAACGCCATCCCCGACGACGTCATGGAGGCCGCCGAGGTCGACGGCGCCTCGCCGTGGCAGCGCTGGCGGCAGATCACCTTCCCGCTGCTGCGCCCGGCGATGCTCATCGCGACGGTGCTCAACACGATCTACGTGTTCAACAGCTTCCCGATCATCTACACGCTCAACGACCGCAACCCGGGCTTCACCCACGACACCCTCATCACCTTCATGTACAAGCTCGCGTTCAAGAGCCAGGAGAAGGACGTCGGGATGTCGGCCGCCACGGGCATCGTCAACGTGCTGATCATCCTGCTGGTCGTCCTCGTGTACCTGAAGATCGTCAACTGGCGGGAGGAGACCTCGCGATGACGAAGACCCGTCGGCCCCGGCTCGTCGCGTTCAGCGCGGCGGTCATCGCGCTGGTGTTCCTCGCGCCGTACGTCGTCATGGTGCTCGACAGCTTCCGCACGAGCACCGACGTCAAGACCTCGCCGCCGTCGTTCCTGCCGCGGATCTGGCAGTTCGACACCTACCTCACCGTCGTCACCGACGGCCGCTTCCCGCACTGGCTGCTCACCTCGCTCATCGTCTCGCTCGGGGCGACGGCGGTGGTGGTGGTCGTGGCCATCCCCGCGGCGTACATGACGGCGCGGCACCGCTTCCCGGGCCGCGGGCTGTTCCTGCTCGTCGTGCTCATCACCCAGATGTTCGCGCCGACCTCGCTCGTCGTCGGGCTGTACCGGCAGTTCTTCGAGCTGAACATGATCAACACCTACGGCGCGCTGATCATCACGAACGCGGCGTTCAACCTCGCGTTCGCGATCTGGATCCTGCACGGCTTCTTCTCCTCGATCCCGCTCGAGGTCGAGGAGGCGGCGGCGCTCGACGGCGTCGGCCGGGTCGGGATGCTGCGCCGGATCATGCTGCCGCTCACCCTCCCCGGACTCGTGACGGCGACGATCTTCACGTTCATCGCGGCGTGGAACGAGTACGTCGTCGCGCTGACCCTGATGATCGACGACGACAAGAAGCCGCTGACCGTCGGCTTCCGCTCCTACGTCACGGGGTACGAGCAGAACTGGGACCAGCTGTTCGCGGCGTCGGTCATCGCGGTCGTCCCGGTCGTCATTCTCTTCGCGCTCATCGAGAAGCACCTCGTCGGCGGCCTGACCGCCGGCTCGGTCAAGTAGCCGCCCCGCCTCCCCACACCACCCGACTTATTGCCCGTAACCCACCTCCGAGGCGCCGAAGGTGGCCTCTCGAGGTGGGTTCTGGGCAATAAGTCGGGTCAGAGGGCGGGGAGGACGGTGGTCGCGACGACCCAGGTGGCGGCCGCGCAGACCAGCGCGAAGGTCGCCAGCCACAGCACCCGGGGCACCCGCGTCAGCTGGGCGAGGACGGCGGCGTCGCTGGCCGAGCGGTCGCCCGACCCGGCGACCGCCCCGAGGTGCCGCCAGGCGCCGACGACGAGGACGATGCCGACGCCCACGAGCACCTGGGCCTGCACCCGCTGCGCGCCGGCCCACCAGAGCCACCCGGTCAGCCCGCCGACGACGAGCACGACGACCGCGGTCAGCAGCGAGCGCGAGCGCACGAGGGCGACCAGCAGCACCACCACGACGGCCGCGAGCACGACCGGTCCCCAGCCGCGGACCGCGAGCCACACCGCGCCCGCCCCGACGACGGCCGGCGCCGGGTAGCCGGCCCAGGTGGTGGCCACCCGGCCGAACCCGCGCGCCGGTCCGACGGTCACGGCGTGACCGGACATGTCGCCGCGCAGCACGAACCCGGTGAACCTGCGCCCGCAGAGGATGCCCACCCCGGCGTGTCCGAGCTCGTGGACGAGGGTGACGCCGAGGCGCAGCACGCGCCACACCGGCTCGACCCCGACGGCCACGAGCGCGGCGACGAGGACGACGAGCACCGGCCGCCCGTCGAGCGACACCTCGCCGACCGGGCGGAGGCGCTCCCAGAGCTGTCCGACGTCCACGGGCACCGGACCGTAGCGGCCGCACCTGAGCGCCCGCCGGGAGGGGACGGCCGGACGGGCGCGACCCGGTAGCGTCACGTGACGTGAAGGGGCTCGTCGACATCCACTGCCACGGCGCCGCCGGGCACGAGCTGGGCGCCACGACCGAGGGCACCCTTGCCGCGGTCGCGCACCACGCGGCCACCGGGACCGACGTGCTCGTGGCCAGTCTCGTCTCTGCCCCGTTCGACCGGCTCCTCGAGCAGGTGCGCACCCTGGCCCCCCTCGTCGCCGACGGCACGCTGGCCGGCATCCACCTCGAGGGGCCCTTCCTCGCCCACGGGCGGCGGGGTGCCCACGACCCCGCGGCGCTCGCCGCCCCCGATGCCTCCCTCGTCGAGCGGCTCGCCGAGGCCGCCGCCCTCGCCGGCGCGCCGGACGCCCTGCGCCAGATGACGTTCGCCCCCGAGCTGCCCGGTGCCGACGCCCTGCTCCGCGCGCTCGTCGAGCACGGCATCCGCCCCGCCGTCGGGCACACCGAGGCCGACGCCGGCACGACGGCCCGCACCCTCGCCGAGGTCGCCGCCCTCCAGGGCGCGCCGGCCCTGGTCACCCACCTGTTCAACGGGATGCCCCCGCTGCACCACCGCGCCGGTGGGCCGGTGGCCGCCGCGCTCGCCGCCGCCGCGCGCGGTGAGGCGGTCGTCGAGCTCATCGCCGACGGCGTGCACGTCTCGCCCGAGGTCGTGCGGATGGTCTTCGAGACGGTCGGCCCCGAGTCGGTCGCCCTCGTCTCCGACGCGATGGCCGCCACGGGGCTGGGCGACGGCCGGTACCGCCTCGGCAGCCTCGAGGTCGACGTCGCCGAGGGCACGGCCCGCACCACCGACACCGGGTCGATCGCCGGCGGCACCTCGACCCTCGGTGAGTGCGTGCGCTGGTGCCTCGAGGTGGCGGGCCTGCCCGAGGCGGACGTCCTCACCGCAGCCTCGACGACGCCGGCCCGGGCCCTCGGTCTCACGCCGACCACCCGGCCCTGACACCGCGCCCACGATCCGGAACCGCGCCGCACCCCGGGGTGCGGGGCCGTGCCTACAGTGGGGCATGGAGTCGCTGCCGCTCTTCCCGCTCGGCGGGGTGCTGCTGCCCGGGGCGCGGATGCCCCTGCAGCTCTTCGAGCCGCGCTACCTCGAGCTCGCCCAGCACCTGGCCGGCGAGCCGGAGGACCAGCGTCGCTTCGGCATCGTGCGCATCCGGCACGGCCACGAGGTCGGCGAGGGTGCGGCCACCGACCTCCAGGAGATCGGCTGCGAGGCGCGCGTCGACGCGATGGCCCTCGCGCGCGGGGACGCCGGCACGGTGGTGCACCTCGTGGCGCGCGGTGCCCGACGCTTCCGGCTGGAGTCGCTCGACGCAGCGGCCGGCACCGCGTTCATCACCGGCGCCGTCACCTGGCTCGACGAGCCCGCGGTCGACGACGACCCCGAGGTGGCCCGGCTGGTCCAGCGCGTCCTGACCGCGCACGCCACCTACCTGCGGACCCTCGGCGCGACGGCCGACCCGGTCGAGGCGGGCCCGCGTGACGTGGCCTACCGCGTGGCCGAGCGGATGGTCCTCGAGCCGACCGACCGCCAGCGGGTCCTCGACGGCGCCGACGCCGCGACCCGGCTGCGCACGGTCCTCTCGCTGCTCGGCCGGGAGACGGCCATCGTCGACCGCTTCGCGGCGCTGCCCACCCCGCCGGACCTCGGTGGCGCGTCGCTCAACTGAGGCCTCGCGTAGGGTGCGGCGCATGGACCTCGCCCGCCTCCAGGAGGTCATCGAGCGCACCTACGGTGAGCGCGACCGGGCCCGGGGCGTGCCGAGCACGGTCGCGTGGCTGGCCGAGGAGGTCGGCGAGCTGGCCCAGGCGGTGCGCAAGGGCACGCAGGCACAGCGCGAGCACGAGTTCGCCGACGTCGTGGCGTGGGTCGCCTCGTTGGCCAACCAGACCGGCGTCGACCTGACGGCGGCGGTCGAGCGCTACGCCCACGGGTGCCCGCGCTGCGGCGGCTCGCCCTGCACCTGCCCCTGACGCGACGAGGTCGCCGGTCCCGTCGGCCAGACGGTCAGCCGGTCAGCCGGTCAGCCGGTCGGCAGGGTGCGCGCGAGCCACGCCTCGGTGCGGGCCCAGGCGTCGGCGCTCGCGGCGGCGTCGTGGTTGACGAAGTCGTCGTTGTCGAAGGCGTGGTCGGCACCGGGGTAGGTGAGCACCTCCGCCGGGGCGGCACCGGAGGTGACGGCGGCCCGGATCCGCTCGACGACGTCCATCGGCAGGTAGGAGTCGGCCTCGCCGAAGACGTGGAGCGACGGCGTGGACACCGACGGCACGGCCTCGACGAGGTTCGGGAGGGCCGACCCGTAGTAGGAGACGAGGGCGTCGGCGGGCTGCCCCGCGACGACCGCGTAGCCGAGGCCCCCACCGAAGCAGAAGCCGACCACCCCGACGCCCCCGGTGACCTCCGGGAGGTCGCGCAGGACGTCCAGGGCCGCGGTGGAGTCGGCGACGGCGGCGTCCCAGTCGAGCCGGCCGAGCAGGTCCATCGCCTCGGCGAGCATGTCGGGTCCGTTCTCGACCGAGGTCGTGCCGAGCCGCCAGAACACCTCGGGCGCCAGGACGACGTAGCCGAGCGCCGCGAGGTCCTCGGCGCGCCGCTCGATGTACGGGCTGATGCCGAAGATCTCCTGGAGCAGGAGGACGCCGGGACCGGTGCCGCCCGGGGGCAGCCAGCGGTGGGCCGGCATCACGCCGCCCTCGGTCGGGACCTGGATCGGCTCGCTCATGGGGTCAGTATGCCGGGGTCGGTTCGGGGTCGGTCCCTCTCGGCCGCGGGCTGCATTCGGCCGAGGACCCACCGCAATGTCGGGGAAAATCGGCGTGGCACCTTCCTGCACATTGATCGGCAGGAAGCGGACCACATGGCGGCGGCTTCGGACACCCATGGCGGGCGAGCTCCACTGCGACAGCCGTAACCGGAAAGAGTTCGTGTACAGCAGTATTCGTGACACCGTCACGACAATGCTGCCATCCCGAGCGGCCGGTCGGTCCATCGTTGTCATCGACACCGGCACCGGTTGTTCGCAGGGACGGGCGCTCGCCATGACATTTGTCGTCGGCGGTCGTGACATTCCGGGAGGGTGAGGTAAAGCGCAGGCAAAGAATTCCGAGAAGGCTGGAAATGCCCCATCCGATGTGATGTCTTGGGTCGAAGTCCGTGCAGGGGAGAGCACGAGAGGAGGTCCGCCGATGGCTCGGTCCACGGTGCTGCGAAGCCCTGTCCGGCTGCTCCTCGCGGCCGCCTTCGTGGCGGTCTCCTGGCTGCTCCTCGGCCCCGCGCAGGCCCACGCCGAGGAGCCGGCGCCGCGGTCGGGCGGCCTCCTCGGACAGCTCGCCCGCACCCTCGACACGGACGTCCTCGCCCCCGTGAGCCGCACCACGACCGCCGCGACCGGGACCGTGACCACGACGGTCGAGCGGACCGTGGACCGGGGCACGAGCATCGTCTCCGGCACCACGGCCGCCCTCTCGCGGACGACGACGGAGGTCGTCCCCGTGGCGCCCGTCGCCCCCGCCGTCCAGGCGGCGGCCGGGACCGTCGACGACGTCGTGGCCGTGACGACCAGGACGACCCGGAGCACCGTCTCGACCACGACCTCCGTCGTCACCGACACCCTGAACAGCTCGTCGGTCATGGTGTCCGACACCGTGATCGACATCGCCGACACCACCGACACGGCGCTCGGCCACCTCATCGCCACCGTCGACGACGTGCTCACCCCCGTGACCGACGTGCTGGCTCCGGTCACCGACGTGCTCGTGCCGACGCCCGGCCACGTCCTGCCGCCGACGGTGTCGGGGCCCGACGCCGGTGCCGTGGGCCCGACGGGCGCCACCACCGCCGACGCCGTGCCTGCCCTCGCAGCGGTGGGCGGCGCCTTCGTCCCGCCGGCCGCCGGTTCGTCGGGCGACGTGGCGCGGACCCTGACCACGCCGGTGTCCCCGACCCGTGTCCTCGTGCCCGCCGCGGCGGCGCCGGTGCTCCACCGGCTGCTCGACACCCCGGCTCCCCTCGGGGCCCTCACCGCGCTCGTCTGCCTCGGCGCAGCGGGCGCCCTCACGATCTCCGGGCCCGGTGGCGCACCGGGTGCCGCGGCCCTGACCGCGCGGCACCCGCTCCCCCCGCTCGGCCGGCCGGCGCCGGTGCTCGGCACCGCGAGGACCGTCGGTCCCCGGCCCGTCCTCCTCCCCGGCCTCAGCCCTGACTGATCCGCCCCTGCGTCCCCTCGCGCGGACGCTCGGCACGACCCCACGTCCGCGTGGGCTCCACGGATCAGCCAGGAAAGGAAGCACGGCCATGCATGCACACGTACGCAGAGGGCTCCAGGTGGCCCTCCTCGTGGGAGGTGGCGTCCTGTTCGCCAGTCCCGCGTTCGCCGACGACACGACGTCCGGCACCGACTCCCTCCTCGGGGGCAACCAGGTCCTGAGCCGGGTGACCGCACCGGTCACCGCGGCCGGCAACGCGATCTCCGTGATCGGGGACTCGCACTCGGAGAAGGCGACGACCTCGTCGTCGTCCGGGAACGGCTCGGCCGGAGGGGCGTCGAGCACCTCGGGCGAGGACTCCGCCGGGGGTGGGAACCAGGTGACGGCACCGGTGAGCATCCCGGTGACGGTCTCGGGCAACGCGATCTCCGTGATCGGGGACTCGCACTCGGAGAAGGCGAGCACCAAGGCCTCGACCGATGGCGGCTCGGCCGGAGGGGCGTCGAGCACCTCGGGCGAGGACTCCGCCGGGGGTGGGAACCAGGTGACGGCGCCGGTGAGCATCCCGGTGACCGTCGGCGGGAACGCCGTGTCGGTGATCGGGGACTCGCACTCCGAGGGAGCGACCACGACGGCCGGCTCCACCGGCGGCACCGGTACGGGTGGCTCGACGACCGGCGAGGACTCGCTGCTCGGCGGGAACCAGCTCGGGAGCATCGTCTCGGTCCCGATCACCGTCGGTGGCAACGCGATCTCGGTGCTCGGGGACTCGCACTCCGAGGATGCGGCCACGAGCGGTGGGTCCACCGGGTCGACGGGCTCGACGAGCCCGGGGAGCACCTCGGGTGAGGACTCGGCCCTGGGCGGCAACCAGGTCGCCCTGCCGGTCGGCATCCCCGTCACGGTCGGTGGCAACGCCGTCTCCGGCGTCGGTGACTCCACGAGCACCGGTGCGGTGACGACCACCCCCGCGACCGCGGGCGGGTCGAGCGGCTCCACGACGGGCGAGGACTCGCTCGGCGGCGGCAACCAGGTCGGCCTCCCGATCTCCGTCCCGGTGACCATCGGCGGCAACGCCGGCTCGGTCATCGGCGACTCGACGACGGAGGGTCCGACGACCGGCACCCCCGGCGACCCCGCCACCCCCGGCACCCCCGGCGACCCCGGCACCCCCGGGACGCCGGGTGACCCCGGCACCCCGGGCGCTCCGGAGTCCCCGGTCGGCTCGGCCTCCCCGCCGACCGCGGTGCAGGACGTCGTGGCCGGCGTCGTCACCGCGGCACCGGCCGCACAGATGCTGGCGCAGACGGGCCTCGAGGGCGGGCTGATACTCGCGCTCGCGGGTGCGCTCCTGCTCGTCGGCGCCGCGCTCGTGCTCTCCTCCCGGCGGCTGCCGGTGGGGGCGCGGGCGTGACCTGAACGGGCCGGACCGGGCGCACCCCTGTCGTGCCCGGTCCGGTCAGGGTCGGTCGGCCCCGACCGGCTCCACGTGCCCCGACGCCACGAGGGCGCTCACCGTCGCGGTGAGGATCCCGTCGGCGTCGGGGTGCGGGCCGTGCTCCGCGACGGCCCGCTCGACGAGCTCGTCGAGACCGCGCGGCTCCTCCAGGGCGCGCCACACCGTCGAGGCGAGGCCCGGCAGGACCGACGGGACCTGGGCCCGGATGACGAGGCTCGACCCCTGCGCGTGCACGGCGTGCTGGAACGAGGTGCGGCACACCGGGCCCTGACCCGTCCAGCCCTCCACCGTCACCGGGGGCGACGGGGGCGACGGGGGCGACGGGGGCGCGTCGTCGTCCTCGAGCAGCGCCGGCTCGTCCCCGCGCTCGCACGCCCACGCGACCGGCTCCTCGTCCGCGCCGCGCCCCTCGGCGAGCCCGCGGACCAGCTCGACGCACTCGGCGATCTCGGCGTAGTGCAGTCGCCACGGGCCGCCCCCCGCGGTGAGGGCGGAGCAGACGGCCTCCATCGGGTGCTCCAGCCGGAGCAGCGCGGAGGTCTGGGGGACGACCTCGGCGAGCGCCTCGACGAGCGGGACCCGCTCCAGCCGCGATGCCTGCGCGGCCGGGTCGCGGGAGAGGAGGACCAGCGCGGCCAGGTGCAGCTCGGCCGGGGCCCGCACCAGCCCGAGCTCGTCGGGGCCGGACTCGGTCTTGTCGAAGGGGTCCGTGGGGTCGTGCAGCACGGACAGCGGCTTGGCCCAGGGCCGGACGGTCAGGTCGTCCTCGACGGCGACCGTCTCGTCCGACACGTACCCGAGGTGCGCACCCAGGACCCGGGCCGCCGTCGTCTTCCCCGTGCCGGATGCCGCGACGAGGGCGACGGTCGCCCCGTCCGGCGCGCTCACGCCCGCCGCGTGGAGCAGGAGGCACTGCCCGGTGCGGCGGTGGATGGAGGCCATCGTCAGGGCCCGGGACAGGAGGTAGGGCAGCTCCGCGTCCGAGGCGCGGTGGGGCACACCGGCCAGCGACAGCAGGCCGTCGGCGCGCCCGACCACGTAGGGCCGGACCTCACCCTCCGGTGCCGGGCCGCTCGCCGCCCGGGTCCAGAGCGCCCGGACCCGGCCGGCCATCGGCTCGCCGAGGCCGTCGACGTCGAGCGACCACGCCGCGCCGAAGGCGTCCACGAGCAGGGGGCCACCCGTCACGACCGCGACCCTCCCGTGTACCGCGACGCGGCGTCGAGCGACTGGCGGACGTAGGAGCCCCCGAAGAGGACGGCGTGCAGGAGGAGGGGGTGGACCTGGTGCAGGAGGACGCGGTCGCGCCAGCCGTCGGTGAGCGGTGCGGCCTCGTCGTAGGCGGCCAGCACCCGGTCGAGGTGCGGGGCGCCGAAGAGGAGGAGCATCGCGAGGTCGGCCTCGCGGTGACCGCCGTGGGCGGCCGGGTCGATGAGCACCGCGCTCTCGGGCGTCCAGACGACGTTGCCGGACCAGAGGTCGCCGTGCAGGCGGGACGGGACCTCGCCGGTGTCGAGCGCGCCGCCGGCGACGACGGCGGCGAAGCGCTCGAGCGCGGTGACGGCGGCCGGGTCGAGGACCCCCCGATCGGACCCGAGCCGGACCAGCGGCAGCACGCGGGCCTCGGCGAGGAACGGGCCCCAGGCATCCCAGTGCCCGAGCGGCAGCGGGAGCGGCTCGCTGAGCGGGCCGAGCCAGCCGTCCCCGGACCAGCCCTCCGGCGCCGCGCCGAAACCCGGGGCACCGGCGGCATGGGTCGTGGCGAGGCCGCGCCCGAGCGCCTCCGCGTGGGCGGGTGTGGCGGGCGCGTCGTCGAGCATCGGCAGCTCGAGGTGGTCCTCACCGACGCCGAGCACCTCGGCGACCCGCGCGCCGTCGTCGACGGCGAGCCAGCCCAGTCCCGCGGCCTCCCACCGGAAGTACCCCGGGGGCGCGCTGACCGAGGACTTGCGGTACCGGCGCGGCATGGGCCCATCGTCGCATCCCGGGGAGGCTGACCGGAGTCGCTCCCGCGGGCTACAGTCTGGACGACGGCCCACGTGACCTCGGAGGAAGTCATGACCGACACCCTTTCCCCGCTCCCACCGGACGACGAGGACACCGACCCGAACGCCCTGCTCGAGAGGTTCACGCAGGAGCTGGGTGGTGTCCTCGAGACGATGGACGAGCTCTCGGACTACCTCGAGCGCGTCGTGCACGCCGTGCGCCGGCACGTCGACGGCTGCGACGAGGTCGGGGTCACCGTGCTCAGCGGCGACCGCCCGCACACCGCGGCCTACACGACCGTGCAGACCCTCGAGATCGACGCCGCGCAGTACGCCCTCGACGAGGGGCCGTGCCTCGACGCCGCGCACACCCGCAAGGAGCAGATGGTGCCCGACCTCTGCACCGACGACGGCCGGTGGCCGCGCTTCGCCGAGATCTCCCGCCGCGACGGGATGCGCAGCCTCTACGCCGTCCCGCTCGTCAGCGGCGACGAGTGCGTCGGCGCGATCAACCTCTACGCCTGGGCCACCAACGCCTTCGACGACTTCGACGCCGCCCTCGTGCGCGTCGCGGCCAGCCGGTGCGCCGACGCGGTGGTCGCCGTCACCGCCCTCGACGGCATGCGCCGGCTCGCCGGCCAGCTCGAGCAGGCGATGGCCAGCCGGGCCGTCATCGAGCAGGCCAAGGGCGTCATCATGGCGCTGCGCGGTGTCCCCGAGCACGACGCCTTCGAGGTGCTGCGCAAGACCTCGCAGGACCGCAACGTCAAGGTGCGGGTGCTCGCCGACGAGGTGGTGCGCGGCGTGGTCGCCGGCAGCCCGGGGCCGGGGGCGTCGGAGCGCTGACACCGGTGTCCTAGAGTCGGGTCATGGCGCGACCCCACGCGGCGGCACTCCTCGAGGACGCCTACACCGAGCGCAAGGCGGGCCTGCTCCGGTCGCGCGGGTGGAGCACCCGCATCGTGCCGTCCACGGGGTACGGCAGCGCGAGCCAGCTGCGCATCTTCGGCCGCGTCATCTTCACGCGGGGCCGTCCCGAGGACGAGCCGGAGGCGCCGACGTACGCCGCCCGGCTGCGGGCCGTCGAGCTCGAGACCCGGGGCTGGCGCGCCTTCGTCGCCACGCCGGCCACCGAGGAGCCGGTCACGGTGCGCGTCAACGAGCGGCTCGTGACGACCCGCACCGACCGCGGCGGGTTCGTCGACCTCGTCATCCGGGGGCACGGGCTGACCCCGGGCTGGCACCACGTCTACCTGTCCTCGCCGCGCGCGGAGCCGATCGACGTGCCCGTGCTCGTCGTCGGGTCGACGGTGACGCACGGCATCATCTCCGACATCGACGACACGGTGCTGTCGACGTCACTGCCCCGCCCGATGATCGCGGCGTGGAACACCTTCCTGCGCTCGGAGGGCGCCCGCCGCCCGGTGCCGGGGATGGCGACGATGTACCGCGAGCTGCTGGCCGCCCAGCCCGGGGCGCCGGTGGTCTACCTCTCGACGGGGGCGTGGAACACCGCGCCCCAGCTGACCCGCTTCCTGCGGCGCAACGGCTACCCGGCCGGCCCGATGCTCCTCACCGACTGGGGGCCGACGAACACCGGATGGTTCCGCTCGGGCCAGGAGCACAAGCGGGCCCAGCTGCACCGGCTGGCCCGCGAGCTGCCGAACGTGAAGTGGCTCCTCGTCGGTGACGACGGGCAGCACGACCCGCGGCTGTACACCGACTTCGCGGCGGCGCGGCCGGACCGGGTGCGCGGCATCGCGATCCGTGAGCTGACGGCCGGTGAGCAGGTGCTGAGCCACGTCATCCCGGTGGCGACCGACGACATCGCGCCGGCACCGACCGAGCGGCTCGAGGTGCCGGTGGTGCGCGGTCCGGACGGTTACGAGCTGCGGCGTCGGGTGGAGGGGCTGTGGCACGAGGAGGTCCGGCCGCGCACGCTGCGCGAGTACGCCTCGACCGTCGTCACCGACCTCGACGACCCGCCCGAGTACGTCCTCGAGGGGCCGGACGAGCGCTGAGGTGTCCGGCTCGGTCGAGAGGCCGGGCTCGGATGGGTCCGTCCCCCGGACTCCGGTCGCAGCGTCCGGTATCCCGGTCGCGGCGACCGGTATCCCGGTCGCGGGGTCCGGTATCGCGGTCGCGGGGTCCGGAATCCCGGTCGCGGCGACTGCATCCTGGGAGGACACCCTCCACCCGGCAGGTGGCGGGCCCGGCCTTCCCGGCGTGGTTCAGCCCAGGTGCACGGTGAGCGGGGCGGCCGGATCGACGGGCGTGACCCGCACGCATCCCTCCGGCCCCTCGCCCAGGGTGTACGCGTCGTCCGGTCGCACCGGGGTCCCGGCCGCGAGGTCGACGTGACCCGGCCCGTCCCCCACACCGAGCAGCGGACGGAACCGGATGGCTCCGTCCTCGACCCCGGCGACCTCCCCCGTCCCACCGACGACGCGCACCCCGCCGATGCCGAGGCCGAGCGGCAGCAGGTGCCCCGACCGCGCCGGCACCTGCAGTGGCCCGCCCGCGAGCACCTGCCCGTCGACGGTCACCTCGACCGGCATCGCGGCCCCCGAGAGGTTGATGACGTGCAGCGCCCGCTGGCCGTCCGCGGAGGCCGTCGTCGTCGTGAGAACGCCCGGCCACGGCGTGCGCGTCGAGACGCCGGGTGATGCCCCGAGCCGCTCGACCGCGCGCGCGAACAGCTCACGGCTGGAGGGCAGCTCGGCGGCGAGCAGCACCACGCGTCCTGACCCCACGGGCACGTCGACGCCGCACACCACTCCGTAGACGTCGGTGAGCACGACGTCACCGCGGGATGCCGTGAGCTCCTGGCGCCAGCCGACCCGCATCTCCGGCCACGGCGCGGCCCAGCCGCGCGCGACGACCGACGGGTAGTGGTGCCCGGTGTCACGGTCGACCTCCCCCGGCTCGATACCCAGCGCGTCGACGAGGACCGTGCACGGCGTCCCGTCGAGGTCGAGCACGGGCGCGGGCCCGAGCAGCAGCACACCACCGCCGGCCTCCGCGTGCGCCAGCACCCGCTCCTGCACCGCGCGGGCCAGGTAGCGCCCGGCGCCCAGCACCAGCACCGATCCGGCTCGTGGAGAACGCTCCTCGAGGTGCACCGCACCGAACCGGTACCCCGCCATGAGCAGAGAGCGGACGAGCGCACGCCGCTGCCCGGCCCCGCGGTGGGCCGCGAGGTCGGTGACGGCGTCCGTCATCAGGTCGGACCCCGGGTGGTGGTACTCGGTGGCGTAGGCGTCGAGCACCAGGCCGAGCTCGACGTCGTCGTGCTCCTCGTCCATCACCGCGAGCCACGGCTCGTTGGCCCGGACCGCCTCGATGGTGCGGCGGGTCGCGTCGAAGGCGAAGCCGCGCTGCCCCTCCGGCCCGACCGGGGCCGCCGTGCCGTGCCGCTCACCGGTGAACGAGAGCCGGTCGTTGCCGTCGCCGACGGGCTCGTCGAGCATCGGGTTGATGCCGCCGGCGAAGAGGTAGTAGTTGACGAGCCGGTTGCCCTGCGCGAGGCACAGCCGCGTCTTGAGGTCGGTCGTCGAGGGGTCGTACTGCATCTCGGCACCGGCGCCGTAGTCGCCGGAGCCGGCCTCGAACTCCAGCGAGGTCAGCGGCTGGTCCTCGTCGTGGACGGCGTCCATGAACGCGTTGATGACGTAGAGGTCCGACATCGTCGAGAGGGTGGCCTCGCCCATGTAGTGGTCGCTGCCCGAGACCATGCCCGGCACACCGGAGTACGTCGAGACGAGCTGGCTGATCCCGATCGGGAAGGGCTGGCCGCTGCCGCCCTCGGTGCCGTGGATGTTCACGAGGAACGGCACGTCGACCACCCCGTGCTCCTCGGCCATGGTCCGCAGGGCGCCGACGTAGTCGGCGAAGCGGACGCGCATGAACTCGCCCAGGTCACGCCGCAGCGCACCGGCCCACGCCTCCTCGGGGCTCCGGACGGCCTGCGTCCAGCCCTCGGCCCCGGGCTCGACCGGGTAGGGCCCGGACCCGCCGTGCCGCTCCCGCGCCCACCGGCCGAGGTGCTCCACCAGGTGGTCGGTGAGGTCGGGGGTGTTCGTGACCCAGGCCAGCATCCCGACCTCGTTGTCCAGCTGCACGGCGACGACGTTGCCGCCGTTCGGCTGCAGCCTCGGCGCGAGCAGCGGCATCACGGCCGCGTACCAGCGCGCGGTCTCCTCGAGGAAGGCCGGCTGGAGGTAGTCGACGGTGCTCGACGTGGTCGGTGCACCGTCCCAGCCGGACGGCACGACCTCCGGGTGCTCGCGGTACACCCGGTGCGGGATGCCCTCGTTCTTCAGCTCGGCCATGACGAAGGGTCCGGGGCGGGCGACGAACATCAGGCCGCGCTCGGCGCACAGGTCGACGAAGGCGGCGACGTCACGCTCGGGGCGGGTCCGGCCCTCGACGTCGATGCTCCCGTCCGGCAGCTCGTGGAAGATCCACGGGATGTACGAGGCGACCGCGGTCAGGCCGGCCTCGACGCACAGGTCGAGACGCTGCTCCCACTCGTCACGCGCGACGCGGAAGTAGTGCACCTCGCCGGCCATGACGACACGGGGCTCGCCGTCGATCCGGATCTGCTTGCGGGACAGCTCGATCACGCGGGAATCACTCCTGGGGTGGGGTGCGTGGGATGGGCGGTCGGGTCGGGGTCAGGCGAGGGTGAGGGTCGTCCGCCGCAGCGTCGCGGAGTCCGGACCGGTCAGGAGGACGATCTCCCCCGAGTCCACGCGCTCGGTGAGGTCACGGCCCGTGTACGCGAAGTCGACGGCCGACACCTCCACCTCGACCTCACGGCTCTCGCCCGGGGCCAGCTCGACCGAGCGCCAGGCGACGAGCTCGACCTCCGGCCGGGTCACGTCGGCCACGGGATCGTGCGCGTACACCTGGACGAGCTCGCGGCAGGGACGGGAGCCGGTGTTGGACACCGTGACCCGTACGGTGGCGCGGCCGCCGTCGACGGGGGTGGTCGCCGGCTCGACGGTGGGCTCCCCGTACTCGACGGTCGTGTACGACAGCCCGTACCCGAACGGCAGCCGGCTGTGGGTGAGCGCGTCGACGTACCGCCCCTCGAACCGGTCCCGCTCGACCGGGATCGGTCGGCCGGTCGGGCGCTGGTGGGTGCTCGTCGGCAGGTGGCCGACCGAGAGCGGGAAGGTCATCGGCAGCCGGCCGTGCGGCTCGACGTCGCCGACGAGCACGTCCGCCAGCGCGGAGCCGGCCTCCACCCCGGGGTGCCACACGACCACCACCGCGGCGGCGAGGTCGAGCACCTCGGTCAGGTCGAGCGGGCGCCCCGTGTAGACGACGGCGACGACCGGCGTCCCGAGGGCCACCACGTGGCGCAGCACGTCGAGCTGACCGGGCGGCAGCCCGATGTCGGTGACGCACCGGTCCTCCCCCGAGCGCCCGCGGTGCTCGCCGAGCAGCAGGACGGCGGTCGTGGCGCGGCGGGCGAGCTCGAGCACCTGGTCCGGGAAGCGGCCGTCGAGCACGTCGAGCCGCTCGCCGAACGGCGTCCCGGACGCCTCCCCGAACCGCGCGCGCAGGGCATCCGCGGGGCTCACGACCTCCTCGCCGCGCCCGTCGAGGACCCACGTGCCGAGCAGGGCGTCGCCCTCGTCGACGAAGCCGCCGGAGAGCAGCACGCGGCCCTCGCCGGAGGGGTCGAGCGGCAGGACGCCGTCGTTCTTCACGAGCACGTGCGCCGCCTGCGCCGCCCGGCGCGCCAGCGCCCGGGTCGCGTCCGTGGGAGCGGGGCTGCCCTCGAGGTCGCCCGCGTACGGGTGCTCGAAGAGCCCGAGCCGCACCTTGAGCCGCAGCACCCGGCGTACGGCCTCGTCGAGCAGGGACTCCTCGACCTCCCCGGAGTGCACGAGGTCGGCGAGGTGCGCCGTGTAGGCGTCGCTGCACATGTCGAGGTCGACCCCGGCCTCGATGGCCAGCCGGGCCGCGTCCCGCAGGTCTCCGGCCACTCCCTGGCGCACGAGCTGCCCGACGCCGCCCCAGTCCGCGACGACGACGCCGTCGAAGCCCCACTCGTCCTTGAGCACCTCGCGCAGCAGCCGCCGGTGCGCGTGCATCGGGGTGCCGTCGACGTCGTTGAACGCGGCCATCACCGTGGTCACGCCGGCGCGCACGGCATCCCGGAACGGCCGCAGGTGCAGGTTCCGCAGGGTGTTCTCGCCGACCGACACGGTGTTGTAGTCGCGCCCGCCGGTGGAGAGGCCGTAGCCGACGTAGTGCTTGGCACAGGAGGCGAGCCGCCGACGGTCGGTGAGGTCCTCGCCCTGGAACCCGCGCACCATCCCCGCGGCCAGCCGGCCGGCGAGCACCGGCTGCTCACCGAGCGACTCCGCCACCCGGCCCCAGCGCGGCTCCTCGGAGACGTCCATCATCGGGGCGAAGGTCCACGCGACGCCCTCGAGCGTCGCCTCGGCGGCGGCGACCCGGGCGCACTCCTCGGCCAGCTCCTCGTCGAACGCGGCGGCCATCCCGAGGGGGATGGGGAAGACCGTGCGGTGGCCGTGGATGACATCCCGGCCGAAGAGCAACGGGATGCCGAGGCGCGACTCCTCGACCGCGAGCCGTTGTGCCGCATCGATGTTGGCGACGAGCATCCCCTCGTCCCGCTCGTTGCCGGCGGTGGCGCCCGACGCGTAGAGGCTGGAGGACACCGCCCCGCTCCGGATGGCGTCCTCGTCGTCCGGGGTGATGTTGGCGACCTGGTGGGTCTGGCCGACCTTCTCCTCGAGGGTCATCACGGCGAGCAGCGCCTCGACGCGCTCCTCCGTGCCGAGGGCAGGGTCGAGCCACGGGCGGTCGGTGCCGGTCATGTCAGGAGGTCTCCACGACGAGGTCGGGCTGCTCGTCCCCCCCGGCCGGCCGGGAGGAGACGGCGCGGCGGAGGTCGTCCAGCCGCACCGTCACGCCACCGCGCCGGTAGGGGTTGTCGAGCGGGGTGGTCTGCAGGCGTCCCCCGCGGCCGGAGACCGCGGTGACGCCGTGCCCCGTGGGGCCGGGGCGTACGGCGACGTCGAGGACCTCGCCGTCGAGGGGGACGCGGGCGCGGAGCTCGCCGAGCGCCGGGTCGAGGACGGGGTCGAGCTCGACGAGCTCGCCGCGGCGGCGCACGCCGACGAGGCGCTCGACGACGAGCCGGAGGAAGAGCCCCGGCCCCGACGAGTACACGCGCCAGCCGCCCTCCAGCGGGACGCCGCCGGCCATCAGCTCGGGGTAGCGCTGCTGCGCGTCGTGCCGGTCGGCGAAGGCACCGTCGGAGGAGGAGGCGTAGCAGCTGGTCTGGCGGGGACGCGCGCTGGGCACGAGCTCGGTCGCTCCGCTCGGGGTGGCGAGGGCGAGGGCACGCACCAGCTGGGCCCCGCGGCCGACCCGGGCCAGGGCCTCGGCGTACCGGAGGTGCGCGTGGACGTACATCAGCCCGATCTCGCGCCCCCAGAACGTGCTCGCCTCGGCGCGCTGGAAGACACTCATGGGGCCGCCGGTGTAGGCCACCGGTCGGTCGAAGAGGCGGGCGCCGTCGGGGCCGAGGAGGTGCTCCTCGACGAGCGCGAGGTGCTGGCCCGCCTGCTCGGGGGTCAGCAGGTCGGCGCTCACGGCGTGGATCCACGGGAGGATGCCGAGGGTCAGGCCGGTCCGGGTGTCGCGCGGGTGCACGAGCGGCTCCGTGCTGCCGTCGTCGTGGTGCAGCAGGTAGCCGGGCATCACGTCGTCGACGATCAGCTCGCGGTGGATGGCGTCCTCGGTGGCGTCGGCCAGCCCGGCGGCCCGCTCGGCGAGGTCGTCGTCGGCGCCGACGGCCCGCAGGCCGTGGGCGAGCGTGCGCAGGGCCTGGGTCTGCAGGACCGCGGTCCACACCGACACGAGCCGGCGGGCGAGCTGCGGGTCGGCGGGCTGGAGGGAGTCGTTCCAGTCGCCGTGCCCGTACGCGGGGAGCGGGCTGCCCTCGACGGTGCACTCCTCGATGCGGTCGACCGCACGCGCCAGGTGGGCGAGCACCGGTGCGGGAGAAGTGAGCCCGGTGTCGTCGACGAACGGCAGCTCGACCGCGAGCAGGGCTGCGTCGCCGCTGGCGAGCAGGTGCTCCCCCGCTGCGAGCAGCGGCCAGAAGACCACGTCGCCGTGCGAGTCCTGCTGCCCGGCGGCGGGCAGCGGCTCGAGGAACTCGAAGGCCTGCGGCCAGTCGCCCCGCGCGTTCTGCCCGCGGAACACCCGAGCCAGGACCTCGCGCACCACGTCCTGGCGGTCGAGGGCGGTGAGCAGCCCGACCGGGCCCTGACACACGTCGCGGGTGCCCCACGCGCCGCCGCTGTACTGCTCGAGGCCGCGCGGGCTGAGGTAGTGCACGACGGCGTCGTGGGCGAACCAGGGCAGCGCGTCGTCGACGTGGCGCAGCGGGTCCTCGCCGCGGGTCGCGGGCGTCGAGACGCCCAGGGTGCGGGCGACGTCGTCCCAGAACGGGACCGGGGCCCCGTCCACGGAGTCGGGCTGCGGCGCCGGGCGGGAGAGCCGGACGCACCACGCCGGCGCCGGGGTCACCTCGAGGGTGGTCCACCAGCCGTCGCGCGCCACGTGGTCGTCGTGGAGCGGGGCGTCGTCGGCGGGCACGGCCTCCGCGCCGTCCCACGTGAGGAGCCACGGCTCGTCGGTCCCGAACACCAGGCCCGTGGAGCCCTGCGGCCGGGCGCCGACGCCGGTGGTCGCGAGGGCGAGGAGGAGTGGGGGCGCCGTCCCGGCCCGCGTCGTCACCGACACCTCGAGCTCGTGGCGGCCCTCCGGGGCGTGGGTGACGACCTCGAGCACGGTGTCGTCCAGGGCGTACCACCAGGTGCAGCGGTCGAGGCCGACCCGCCAGGCCGAGGGGGTGCCGAGCCGCTGCCAGCCGTGCTCGCCGCGGACGAGCAGCCGGGCACCGTGCGCCTCCAGCAGGCCGAGGTAGGACCGCCGGCCGGTGAGCAGGGCATCACGGCCGACGTGGCCGCGCGTCACCTGGGACAGGAACGTGCCGTCCATCCAGACCGTCGTCGTCAGCGACCGGTCGTCCGGGACGAGCGAGGAGCCGGTGCGCAGCAGGGTGCCGTGCGGTCGCAGGACGGCGAGGTCCTTGGTCGGCAGGACGACCTGGCCGTCGGGCGTCGACCACGCCCAGGGAGAGCCGTCGGGCGCGGTCTCGACCGAACCCTCGGGCGCGATGCCCAGGTCCCGGAGCTCGTCCGGGGTCAGGGGGCGGGCCCTCACCGCCGGACGGGTGAACGCCGTGCCGGCGACCGCCGCACCCCCGGGGTCGGACCGACCCGTCGGGGAGGCCGTCTCGCGCTCGGCGACCTCGAGCCACCGGGCATCGGCATCGGACGTCGCGTCCGGGTGGTCGGCCACCGCGACGCCCACGAAGCCGGTGCGGTGCACGCCCCCGGGCTCGAGCCGCACGGCCTCGTCCTCCAGCGCGACGAGGGTGTGCTCGTGCTGGTGGCGGCGCGCGGGCAGGGCGGTGCCGAGCCCGCTCCAGCGGGTTCCCGACGCCTCCCGCGTCGTCAGCTGGATCGCGTCGGTGGCCCAGCCGCCCCCGTGGCGCAGCGACCCCACGGCCAGCCACGGCACCGTCGGACCGGGCATGTTCTGGCGGACCGCGACCCCGGTGCCGTGAGTCCCGTCGAGCGGCGACACGTCCAGGTACTGGGCGACGTAGTACTCGTTGGTCCGCACGGCTCCGGGCGGCGCCAGGGCGGGGTCGTGGGTCAGGACGACGTCGACGTCGAGCGAGCGGCGGGTCGTGTTCTCGACCTCGACCTCCCAGCGCCAGGAGACGTGGTCCTCGGTGCCGCCGTCGCCCGCCCGCAGCGTGACCGACCAGTCCAGGCCGTCCCACGAGCCGCGCAGCCCGACCACGCCGTCACCACCGTGGACGACGCCGCCGGAGGCCGGCCCGAGGAGCGGGGTCCACCGGGCGACATCGCCGTCGCGGACGCGGAGGAAGAGCCCCGCCGGGCCGGGCTCGAGCTCGGTCGACGGGTAGAGGAGCAGGCTCAGGCCGAACGCCTCGAACCGCCGGAGCGACCCGTTCGTGGTCAGCTCGGCGACCAGCCCGCAGGGGCCGTCGAGGCCGTGGCGGGGGGCGGGCAGGTGGGCGGTCTGCTGCTCGTGCACCCCTCATGCCTACCAGTCGCGAGGGGGGCCCGGAACCCTCGCGCACCGTGAAAACAGATGAAAACAAGCGGGGTCCATGAAAGTAGTTACATGGTCAGAAACCGTTGACAGACAACGGTTACAGCGCCGTACGTTGCTGGGAGCCCACTCCACGGAAGGTCTGCAACGATGCTGACTCGTACCACGTCCCTGGCCGCCTCCGGCCTCGTCGCCGCGCTCGCCCTGACGGCCTGTGCCGGGAGCGCCGACAGCGGGTCGGGAGGTGCGGCCGGCAAGGGGATGATCGCCCAGCTGACCTTCCCCGCGGAGGTCACGGGTGCCGCCGGGGGGCTCGGCGACTTCAACCCCTACGCCACGCAGCCGCTCACCCGGTTCTGGGTCTACGAGCCGCTCATCATCAAGAACGGGCTGTCCTGCGAGGAGACCCCGTGGCTGGCGACCAAGGCCGAGTGGACCGACGAGAAGACGCTCGCCATCACCGTCCGTGACGGCGTGAAGTGGAGCGACGGCCAGCCGTTCACCGCGAAGGACGTGGCCTTCACCTTCAACCTCGGCAAGCAGTACCCGGGGCTGGACAAGGCCGGCGTCTGGAACGACACCTTCGGCTCGCCCGCGCAGTCGGTCACCGCCGAGGGCAACGTCGTCACGATGTCGTTCTCCGGCAACGCCGCCGCGAAGTACGACGAGATCATCAAGCAGCCGATGCTGCCCGAGCACGTCTACTCGAAGGTCGGCGACCCGACGAAGTACGTCGACAAGAAGCCGGTCGGCACCGGTCCCTACCAGCTCGAGAGCTACAACGGCCGACGCCTGGTGCTCGAGCGGCGCGCGGACTACTGGCAGGCCGACAAGGTCAAGGTCCAGCGCATCGTCCAGGAGGGTCAGTACGACGCCTCGCAGGCCGCGCTCAAGCTGCGCTCCGGGCAGCTCGACGCCTACTGGGGTGAGATCCCCAACCCCGAGAAGACGTTCGTCTCGGCCGACCCGAAGGTCAACCACTTCTACTTCGCCCCGAACGGCATGACCGTCCTCACCGGCAACCTGCGGCAGAAGCCGTTCGACGACCCGAAGTTCCGCGAGGCCGTGTCCTACGCGATGGACAAGGAGGCGATGTCGACCAAGGCCACCTACGGGATCATGAAGCCCGCCAGCCAGACCGGTCTCAAGCTGCCCTCGATGCAGAAGCTGCTGCCGGACTCGTTCGCCAACGGCGACACCGTGATCCCCTACGACACGGCCAAGGCGAACCAGATGCTCGACGCCGCGGGCTACCGCAAGGGCGCGGATGGCAAGCGCACCAACCCCGACGGCTCGCCCCTCGCGGTGAACTTCTCGGTGCAGGCGGGCTTCATCGACTACCAGGCGATCGCCGACGTCATCGCCAAGGGACTGAACGAGGTCGGCGTGCAGACCAAGGTCACAGCCTCGGCTCCCGACTCGGTCGACCAGCAGAAGAAGACCGGCGAGTACACCGCGATGCTCGAGTACCTCCACGGCGGGTGCGAGCTGGCCCGGAACATCGGGGCCAAGCTCTCCTCGAAGCAGTTCCCCACCGAGAAGGAGGTCCGGAGCAACGTGGGCCGGTTCTCCGACCCGCAGGTGGACGCCACGGTCGCCGCGCTGGAGAAGGCGACCGACCAGGCGCAGCAGAAGGCCGAGGTCGGCAAGCTCGTCGACGTGATGATGACGCAGTTCCCCGTCACGCCGCTGATCTACGCCCCGACCCGCATCCTCTACCGCACGGACAAGGCCGTCGGCTGGCCGAGCGAGGAGCAGCCCTACGCCAACCCCTCCGACGACCGCCTGCTCGTGCTGACGCGGCTGGCGCCGGCGAAGTGAGCGCCGGCCCCGCGGCCGGAGGTGCGTCGTGAGGTACTTCGCCCGCAAGGTCGCGTTCTTCCTCGGCACGCTCTGGGCGGTCGTCACGCTGAACTTCCTCATCCCGCGGCTCCAGCCGGGCGACCCGGCGGAGATCATGGTCAAGCGCCTCGCGGGCAAGGACAGCCAGCTCGACCCCGCGCAGGTGCAGGCGATGCGGGCGATGCTCGGCACGCCCGACGGGTCGCTGTGGCAGCAGTACACCGACTACCTCGGTGAGCTCGTGCACGGGAACTTCGGTCTCTCGTACACCTACTTCCCCTACCCGGTGACCGAGGTCATCGGCCAGGCGATCTGGTGGACGGTCGTCCTCGTCGTCGTCACGCAGGTGCTGTCCTTCGGCATCGGCACGGTCTTCGGGGCCTACGCGGCGTGGCGGCGCAACACCCGCTTCGACTCGGTCGTCACGCTCGGGTCGACCTTCCTCGGCACGCTGCAGCCGTTCTGGATCGCGCTGCTGCTCATCTACTTCTTCGGCTACACGCTGGGCTGGTTCCCGACGTCGGGCGGCTACGAGGCCGCGACGCCCGGCTTCAACGGACCCTTCATCCAGGAGGCGGTGAGCCACTCGTTCCTGCCGGCGCTCGCGCTGCTCGTCGTCACGCCGATCGGCTGGGTGCTGGGCATGCGCAACACGATGATCATGAACCTCGGTGAGGACTACATCCGCCTCGCCCGCGCCAAGGGGCTGCCCGACCGGCGCATCGCCCTGGGGTACGCGGCGCGGAACGCGTTGCTGCCCAGCGTGACCGGCTTCGCGCTGGCCCTCGGCGGTGTCCTGGGCGGGGCGATCCTCGTCGAGACGGCGTTCGACTACCCGGGCCTCGGCCGGCTGATGGGCGAGGCCGTCGACAACAAGGACTACCCGCTGCTCCAGACGCTGATGCTGCTGACGACGGCCGGGGTGCTCCTCGCGAACCTCGTCGCCGACCTGATGTACGGCGTGCTGGACCCGCGCGCGAGGAGGGCGCAGTCATGACGACCACCCCCGTCACCGACCCGCAGGGGGTCGGCGAGCCGACCCTCGCCCCCGAGGAGACCGTCGAGGTCCGCCGGCCCGACCCCTGGTACCGGGTGGTCTGGAGCTCCGGCAAGGCGCGAGTCGGCCTCGTCATCGTCGCGCTCTACGTGCTGGTGGCCGTCCTCGCCCCGCTCATCGCGCCGCACGACCCGACGAACTCGGACTTCGTGCCGCTCGCCGGGCCCAGCGCCGAGAACTGGCTGGGGACGACCACGAACGGCCAGGACATCGCCTCGCAGCTGATCTACGGCTCGCGGATCTCGTTGCTGGTGGGCCTCTTCGGTGGTCTGCTCGCGACGGTCATCGCCCTCGTCATCGGGATGATCTCCGGCTACGCCGAGGGCACGATCGTGGACGACGCCCTGAGCTTCGTCACCAACGTCGCGCTCGTCATCCCCGTGCTGCCGCTCATCATCACGCTCGTCGCGTACTCGGACACCCGCGGGGTCCCGCTCATCGTCGCGGTCATCGCGATCACGTCGTGGGCCGGTGCGGCGCGGGCCAAGCGGGCGCAGATCATCACGCTGCGCAACCGCGACTTCGTGACCGCCTCGAAGTTCGCCGGCGACGGCACGTGGCGCATCGTCTTCCGCGAGATCATGCCGAACATGACCTCGCTGGTCGCCGCCGGCTTCGTCGGCGCGGCGACCGGGGCGATCGGCGCGGAGGCGGGCCTGGCCGTGCTCGGCCTCGGCGACTCCGGTTCGGTCTCCTGGGGCACGATGCTCTACCAGGCCAACGCCCAGGGCGCGATCGCCCAGGGCCTGTGGATCTGGGTCTTCGTGCCCGGCCTCGTCCTCGGCGTCCTCATCACGGCGATGACCTTCGTCAACTTCGGCGTGGACCTGCTGAGCAACCCCCACCTGCGGGAGGACTGACGATGACCACCGCCACCACCCCGGACGCCCTGCTCGAGGTCGACGGCCTCTCGGTGCGCTACGAGCCGAAGCGCAACCCGGCGCTGACGGCCGTGTCCGACGTCTCGTTCTCGATCCGGCCCGGCGAGTTCGTCGGCCTCATCGGCGAGTCCGGATCCGGCAAGACGACGCTCGGGACCGCGCTGCTGCGCCTGCTCGACCGGCCGGCCCGCATCAGCGCGGGCTCGATCCGGTTGGACGGCACCGACATCACCACCCTCCCCGAGGACGAGCTGCGGCCGATGCGCTGGCGCGACGTCTCGACCGTCTTCCAGAGCAGCATGAACGCGCTCAACCCCGTGACCCGCGTCGAGGACCAGTTCCGCGACGTCATCGAGGAACACTCGGACCTGCGCGGCGACGCCGTGTCGGAGCGCGTCCGCGAGCTCTTCGACATGGTGATGATCGACCACCGCTTCATCCGTGCGTACCCGCACGAGCTGTCCGGAGGGATGAAGCAGCGCGTCAACCTGGCGCTGGCGCTGGCGCTCGAGCCCAAGGTCGTCCTGCTCGACGAGCCGACCACCGGCCTCGACGTCGTCGTGCAGCACTCGATCCTCGAGAACATCCGCCGGCTCCAGGCCGAGAAGGGCTTCGCGGTCCTCTTCATCAGCCACGACATCGGCACGGTGCTCGACCTCTCCGACCGCATCCTCGTGATGTACGCCGGCCGCATCGTCGAGGAGAACGACGCCGCGTCGCTGCTGCGTGACCCGATGCACCCGTACACGAAGGGGCTGCTCGGCTCGTACAGCGACCCGCGCGCGGAGACGGTCCGCATCACCTACGTCCCGGGGCGGCTGCCCGACCTCACCAAGGACCTGACGGGGTGCCCGTTCGTCGCGCGTTGCCCGGAGCGGATCAGTCTGTGCGAGAGCGTGACCCCGGACTTCGCGCCACTGGGTGAGGGTGAGGTCGCCTGCCACGTCGCCCGGGTCCAGCGCGGCGGCGAGGTGGAGGGGCTCGTCGCCGGCTCCGTCGGGGAGCCCACGCGACGCTTCGCCGGCCCGGAGTTCGTCAAGACCGCCGCCGAGTCCACCGAGGCGCTGACCCGGACGCCGCTGCTCACCGTCGACTCCGTCGGGAAGACCTACGAGCGTCGCCGGGGCCTGAGGGTCGAGCGCACCGTCGCCGTCGAGGACGTCTCGTTCGCCCTGCGGCGCGGTGAGGTCACCGCCCTCGTCGGCCAGAGCGGCAGCGGGAAGACGACGCTGGCCCGGCTCATCACCGGTGTCGACAAGCCGACGAGCGGGCGCATCGTCTTCCACGGCCCGGACGGCGACCAGGAGGTGGCGGGCTTCCGCGGGCGGGCGCTGCGCGGGTACCGCAAGCACGTCCAGATGGTCTTCCAGGACCCGTACTCCTCGCTCAACCCCGCGAAGCGCATCGGGCAGGCCCTCGAGCGGCCGCTCGTGAACCACCACGGGATGAAGGGGCAGGCGTTGCGCGACCGGGTGCGTGAGCTGCTCGAGACGGTCGCCCTCACCCCGACCGAGCGCTTCGTCGACCGCTACCCCCACGAGCTCTCCGGTGGACAGCGCCAGCGCGTGGTCATCGCCCGGGCCCTCGCCGCCGACCCCGAGATCGTCATCGCCGACGAGCCGATCTCCAGCCTCGACGTGTCCATCCGCGCGGAGATCCTCGAGCTGCTCGGGTCGCTCGTGCGCGAGCACGACATGGGCATCCTCTACATCACCCACGACCTGCTCAGCGCGCGGATGCTCTCCGACGAGGTGCTCGTCCTCAACGACGGCGCCGTGGTCGAGCGGGGCCCGACGCTCGAGGTGATCCGCTCGCCGCGCGACGAGTACACGCGCCGCCTCCTGGACGCCGTCCCCAACCCGTTCGGGTGAGCCTGCTCGCCCCGGTGGCACCCGTCGGCCCCTCCGCTTCCGTTCGGCCCCTCCTCCCGGCAGGGTGGTCCCCGGCGGAAGGAGGACCCGAGGTGCCGCAGGACGACGACCGTCCGGTGACGATCTACACCGTGGCGGCGCACGCCGGGGTGTCCATCGCGACCGTCTCCCGGGTGCTGCAGGGCAGCACACCGGCCTCGCCGATGACCCGGCGCAAGGTGCTGCGGGCCGTCGAGGAGCTCGACTACGTGCCGCTGCGCTCCTCGCGCCCGGTCGAGGTGCCGCGTCACCAGACCCACGGCCTGGTGCTGCCGGGTCTCGTCGGGCCGTACTACTCCGAGCTGCTCAGCGGGTTCGAGGCGACCGCGGCGCAGTACGGGCAGTCCGTCGTCGTCCAGCTCGCCGGCGGGCCGGTGCCGCTCGAGGAGTCGCTGCGCGGGCTGCTCCAGCGGATCGACGGCGTCGTGATCGCCAACGACACCGTCGACGACGCGGTCGTGCGCACCATCTCGCGCACCACGCCGACCGTGCTCCTGGCGCGTACGCCCGTCGAGGGGTGCGACGCCGTCCTCGCCGAGAACGAGCGCAGCGCGGCGGAGCTGACGAGCCACCTCGTCGAGCACGGGCGCCGGCACCTGGTGTTCGTCGGGGACGCGGCGGACTCCCACGACGTCGGCCAGCGCTACGACGGGTTCGTCGCGGCGCTGCGGCGCCGGCGCCTCCTCGAGGCCGCACCACCCATCCGGGTCCGGCTGGAGGAGGACTCGGCCCCCGAGGTCGTCGACACCGTCCTGTCCTCCACCGAGCCGGTCGACGCCCTGCTGTGCGCCAACGACGAGCTCGCCGTGTCGGTGATGGCGCTGCTGGCGCGCCGCGGGGTGCGCGTCCCGGAGGACCTCGCGGTCACCGGGTTCGACGACATCATGACCTCGCGGTACGTGCAGCCCGGCCTGACGACGGCCCAGCAGCCGACCCGGGCCATCGGCCGGTGGGCCGCGATCCGGCTGCACGAGCGCATCGAGGGGCGCACCGAGGACGTCGAGCCGCTCGTCATCCCGACCCGCATCGTGCTGCGCGGGTCCTGCGGATGCCCGTGGGACGGGCCCTCGCTCGCCCAGCCGCCTCGGGCCGCCGATGCCTGACGCCGACCTGCCGGCCCGCTGGGCGCGCGACACCTGGCGCTGCCTCGACGCCGCGACCGACGAGCGCACCGGCCTGCCCGCCGACTGGCTGGCCGCCGACCTCGACCCCGCGACGCGCTCCGGCTACACGTCACCGACGAACATCGGCGGCCTGCTGTGGAGCACGGTCGCCGCGCGCGACCTGGGACTGGTGACGGGCGAGGAGTGCCGGAACCGCTGCACGGCAACCCTGTCCACGCTGGAGCGTCTCGAGCGGCACGAGCCGAGCGGGATGCTCGCCAACTGGTACTCCGAGGCCACCGGCGAGCTCCTGCTCGAGATGCCGGACGGCGGCCCGGTGCTGCCGTTCATGTCGAGTGTCGACAACGGCTGGCTGGCCGCCGGCCTCCTCGTCGTCGAGGGGGCGGTGCCGGAGCTCGCGGCCGATGCCCGCCGGCTGCGCGTGCGGATGGACTTCGGCGCCTTCCACGACGCGGCGGCCGGGCCCGCCGGGCCGGGAGGGCGGCTGCGCGGTGGCTTCTGGCCGGAGGACCCGGGGCATCCGACCGTGCTCGCCTCGTACTCGTCCGGTCCGCCGGTGCACCACACGGTCCACCACTACGACCTGCTGAACTCCGAGCCGCGCATCGCCTCCTACGTCGGCATCGTCGCGGGCCAGGTGCCGCCCGAGCACTACGCGGCGCTGTCCGCACCGCTCCTGTCGTACGGCGGGAACGACGTCGTGCCGACCTTCGGCGGCTCGATGTTCGAGGCGCTGATGCCCGACCTCCTCGTGCCGGAGGAGGAGTGGTCGCCCGACCTCTGGAGGCGCAACCATCCGGCCACCGTTGCGGCGCACCGCCGGTGGGCGGCCGACCACGGGTGGGAGGCGTGGGGGTGGTCCCCGGCGGCGAAGCCCGGTGAGGGGTACTTGGAGTGGGGGGTCGACCCCGTCGCCTGGCTCGAGCGCGGCTACCCGAGCACGCTCGACGGCGACCCCGTCGTCACGCCGCACGCGGCGGCGATGGCCCTCCTGCACGACCCCGACGCCGCGACCGCCTGCCTCGCCCGGCTCGAGGAGCTCGGCTGCTACGGCCCGGGGGGTTTCGTCGACGTCGTCGCGCTCTCGTCGCGGCGGACGGCCGGCCGGTACCTCGTCCTCGACCAGTCGATGGTGCTGGCCTCCCTCGCCCACGCGCTCGGTCATCCGCTGCGCCGGTGGTTCGTCACGCCGGAGGTGGAGGCCGTCCTGCGCCCGGTGCTCGCCGCCCGCGGCTGGCCCGACGAGTCGGAGCGGATGCCGGGCCGGTCGGCCTGACCCGCTCGTGCGAGCCGCCGCCGGCGGTGGCGTTCGGTAGCGTCGGGGTCATGCCCGAGCTGCCCGAGGTGCAGGCGCTGGCCGACTTCCTGGCCCAGCGCACCGACGGGCTCGTCGTCACCGGCGTCGAGCTCGGGTCCTTCGCGGTCCTCAAGACCTTCACGCCGCCACCCGACGCGCTGGTCGGCGCGCCCGTCGACGGCGTGCACCGGCACGGCAAGTTCCTCGACCTCGACTGCGGCGGAACCCATCTGGTCTTCCACCTTGCACGGGCCGGGTGGCTGCGCTGGTCCGACGCGATGCCCGCCACCGTGCTGAGGCCCGGGAAGTCGCCCATCGCGCTCCGGGTCCGCTTCGACGACGGCTCGGGCTTCGACCTCACCGAGGCCGGCACGAAGAAGGGGCTGGCGGCTTACGTCGTCAACCGGGTGGCCGACGTCCCGCGCATCGCCTCGCTCGGCCCCGACCCGCTCGCCGACGCGTTCACCGAGGAGGTCTTCGCCGGCATCCTCGCGAGCCACCGCATGCAGGTGAAGGGGCTGCTGCGCGACCAGTCGATCATCGCCGGGGTGGGGAACGCCTACTCCGACGAGATCCTCCACGTCGCCAAGCTCTCGCCGTTCGCGCTCGCCGCGAAGCTCGAGCCCGAGCAGGTGACCCGCCTCTACACGGCGCTGCGCGAGACCCTCGCCCACGCCGTGGCCACCGCGTCGGGCAAGCCGGCCAAGGAGCTCAAGGACGCCAAGCGCGCCGGGATGCGGGTCCACGGCCGCACCGGCGAGACGTGCCCCGAGTGCGGCGACGTCGTGCGCGAGGTCTCCTTCGCCGACTCCTCGCTCCAGTACTGCGCCACCTGCCAGACGGGCGGCAAGCCGCTCGCCGACCGGCGCACGAGCAAGTTCCTCAAGTAGGCCGATCCCCGGGAGTCGAGGGCGGAGGTGGTCGCCCCGGCGACCACGTCCGCCCTCGACACGGGAGAGAGGCCACGGGTTTGCCATGCTGGGGCCATGAGCGAGTTCCCCGACGTGCCCGTGACCGCCCTGCCCGACGACGCCGTCGTGCTCGACATCCGTGAGCAGGACGAGTGGGACCGCGGCCACGCGCCCTCGGCCGTCCACATCCCGATGAGCGAGCTGCCCCAGCGACTCGACGAGCTCGCCCCCTTCCTCGACCGCGACGAGCCGCTCGTCGTCACCTGCCGCTCCGGCGGGCGGGTGCAGCGGGTCATGCCGTGGCTGGCCCAGCAGGGCTACGAGGTCGCCAACCTCGAGGGCGGGATGCGCGCCTGGCACGCCGCCGGCCGCCCGATGGAGACCGCCGACGGCAGCGAGGCCCAGGTCCCCTGACCGCCCGCGACGGGGTGGGGCTCAGGACGCGAGCTTGAGCCCGATGACGCAGCCGACGATGCCGAGCACCAACGAGACCCGCAGCAGGGAGACCGGCTCCTCGCCCGTGGCCATCGCGATGCCGACGGTGAGCACCGCCCCGATGCCGACCCATACGGCATAGGCGGTGCCGACGGGCAGCTCGCGCATCGCCCAGCCCAGTCCGCCCATGCTCGCCACGAGGGCGAGCAGGAAGACGACGGTGGGCCCCGGGCGGCTCAGGCCCTCCGAGCGGCCGAGGGCGGTGGCCCAGACGGACTCCAGGACCCCGGACAGGACGAGGACGATCCACGACATGACGTGCTCCAGCGGGCCGTCTTGTCGCGTCGCCGGGTACGGCACCCATCGTCCGGGAGCCCGGGTGACGGGCTCTGCTCCGAGGGTCGCACGCCCGGCGCGCCGGGGCAAACCCGCCTCGATGTCCTCGTCTCGGGGCGTCTAGGTGGCGGGCTAGACGACCCGAGACGAGGTGATCAACGCCGCGGTCAGGCGCGGAAGCCCTCGAAGACGCGGTACATGAAGTCGGTCCCGCGCTCGAGGGCAGCCGTGTAGATGCGCTCGTCGTTGCCGTGCATCCCGACGAGCTGGTCGTTGTCGATGACGTACGGGTACACGCCGTACCCCGGGATGCCGCGCTCGCGCCACGGCCCGAGGCTGGTGCCGGCCTCGAACAGCGCGGGCGAGAACACGGCCTTCGGGTACGTCCGCCGGGCCGCACGCTCGATGGCGTCGTAGAGCGGGGTGTCGAGGGAGGCCGGCTCGGTCGCCCACGTCTCGTCGAGCTGGTCGAGGTAGTCCGCCTCGCTGACGCCCTCGGGCGCACCGAGCTTCACCTCGATGTCCCTGCCGCGCAGCGTCCTCCGCAGGCGGGCGACGAAGTCACGAGGCTTCTCGCCCCCCGGGATGCCGCGGCAGTTGACCCGCACGTGGGCCTCCGACGGGATGACGTTCTCCTTGTATCCGGCGTCCTCGATGACGAAGGCCGTGGTCGTGCGCAGCAGCGCCGAGTGCAGGTACGGGTAGTCGGAGTACTTGACGACGAGGGCGGCCGCCCGCTCCCGGACCGTCGTGCTGCGGGTGGTGAGGAGGAGCTTCAGCGCACTCGCCAGCCGGCGGTCGTCGGTGGCCCGGGCCAGGGCCCAGAAGTAGGCCCGCGTCACCTCGGTGAGGCGGACCGGTGCGAGGTCGTCGCCGATGTCGGCCACGGCGCGCGAGAGCGAGACGATCGCCGAGTCGGGGATGGGCTTCGACGAGTGCGTGGCCGTGCCGGAGGCGTAGAGGTCGAGGTTGAAGTACACCTTGTCCTGGCGCGTCACCGTGACGAGCATCGGTGTCGTGCCGTCGGCCTGGGCGAGGAACCAGCCGCCCTCCGTGAGCACCATCCCGGCGTCGAGCTTGTCCCAGTGCTGCTCGGCGAGCCATCCGGAGCCGTAGCTGCCGGCCTCCTCGTCGCAGTCGGTGAGCACGATGATGTCGCGCTCGAAGCGGTGGCCCTCCTTGACGTGCCGGAGCAGCCCGGCGATCGAGGCCGCGTTGGCCCCCTTCATGTCGAGCGCGCCGCGCCCGTAGATCTCGCCGCCCTTCACGACCGCCGCGAACGGGTCGACCGACCAGTTCTCGCGCTCGACCGGCACGACGTCGGAGTGGCCGAGGAGCAGGAGCGGGCGGGCCGAGCTCGTGCCCTTGATCCGGGCGAGGAGATGGACGTTGTCCGGCTGGGGCGTCGGGATGATCTCGGAGCGCACTCCGGCGGCGTCCCAGACGCCCTTGAGCCACTCGGCGTGGGCGCGGGTCTTCCCGCCCTCGCCGAAGTTCTGGGTGTCGAAGGAGATCATCCGGCGGAGGAGGGCGAGCGGGGTCGGTGCCGCGGTCGCCGCCGGCACGGTCGCCGGGCGGGCGAGCGCCCCGCTGCCGGAGACGAGCCCGGTCGTGGCGAGGGTGGCGGCGCCCCCGGCGCCGGCGAGCAGGGTGCGGCGGCCGAGCAGCCGTCGGGTGGGGCGCGGGCCGGTCGGTCCGGTGGGTACGTGGTCGGTCATCGTCGTGGTCCTCACGTCGTCGTGGTGGTCCCGGGGCCGCACAGACCATTCCCGCGGGCCTCCGGCGACCCACGGGTAACCCCGCTGACGTCGGCGAACGGTCGCCATGATGGTGCGAGCGGTCGCCCGGCCCGTGGTCCGCGCTGACATGACGGCGGGTTTGTCCGGCCGCGACACGATGGCCCTGTCTGGCGACGTATCGGATCTGCGCTAGAGAACCGCATACGCTGCGATCGTGGACCCCATCCGGAACCCTTACGCCCCCGGCGCCGGGCAGCGCCCGCCCGAGCTGGCCGGCCGCGACGAGCAGCTCGACGCCTTCGACGTCGTCCTCGAGCGCGTCGCCCGGGGTCGTCCCGAACGCTCGATCGTGCTCACCGGGCTGCGCGGCGTCGGCAAGACCGTCCTGCTCAATGCGCTGCGCTCGGCGGCGGTGCGCGCCGGGTGGGGCACCGGCAAGCTCGAGGCGCGTCCGGACCAGTCGCTGCGCCGGCCGCTGTCCTCGGCGGTGCACCAGGCGGTGCGCGAGCTCGGGCCGGCCGGGGGCAGCGGCGACCACGCGCTCGGGGTCGTCCGCTCCTTCGCCCAGCGCGAGCCCGCCGGGTCCGCGTCGGGGCGCGGCGCCCCGAAGCTGCGCGATCGGTGGAACCCGGGGATCTCCGTGCCCGCCGTCAGCGGTCGCGCGGACAGCGGCGACATCGAGATCGACCTCGTCGAGCTGCTCTCCGACCTCGGGGGGATGGCCGCCGACACCGGGCGCGGCATCGCGGTGTTCATCGACGAGATGCAGGACCTCGGGCCCGAGGACGTCTCGGCCCTTTGCGCCGCCGCCCACGAGATCAGCCAGACCGGCCTGCCGCTCATCGTCGTCGGCGCCGGCCTGCCGCACCTGCCGGCGGTGCTCTCTGCGTCGAAGTCGTACTCGGAGAGACTGTTCCGCTACTCGCGCATCGATCGGCTCGACCGGGCGGCGGCTGATGCGGCCCTCGTGCGCCCGGCTGAGGAGGAGGGAGCCGAGTACGAGCCGGCTGCCCTCGAGACGATGTACGCCGCCACCGGTGGGTACCCGTACTTCATCCAGGCGTACGGGAAGGCGGTGTGGGACAGGGCGCCCGGATCGCCGATCACCGCGGCCGACGTCGAGGTGGCGGCGCCGGAAGCCGACTCCGAGCTCGCCGTCGGCTTCTTCGGCTCGCGGTTCGAGCGGGCCACGCCCGGCGAACGGGAGTACCTGCGGGCGATGGCCGAGGTGGCCGCCGCGGCCGAGGGCGGAGAGGTGGAGTCCGTGGCGACCGCGGAGGTCGCCGCCCACCTGGGGCGCAAGCCGCAGTCGCTGTCGCCGGCGCGGGACGCCCTGCTCAAGAAGGGCCTCATCTACTCGGGCGAGCGGGGGCTCATCGCCTTCACCGTTCCGCACTTCGGCCGGTACCTTCGCGACCACACCTGACGGCCCGGAGGCGCCACGCGAGCCCCGACGGTGGACGCGAGCCGCCGAGAAGGGCTCGGGCTCGGGGAAGCGGCTCGCGTGCCGGTGCGATGCCCAACCCGGCCCGTGCCATGGGCTGCGGACCCACGCAGCGCCGCTCGTCCTGGGGCCTGCCGCCACCCCGGCCGCCTCACCGTGGTGGCAGCGTGACCGCGGTCCGGCGTCGACGGAGCCGCCGGGAAACGGAGGCGAAGACGATGACGTCCACCCGATCCACCACCGCCGCAGCGGCACTCGCGTCGACGCGCGCGGCCCGCGTGCTCGTCGCGACCCTGGCCCTGGCCCTCGTAGGGGCGGTCTCGCTCGTGGCCGGCTCGCCGCCCGCCCGCGCCGCGACCCTCCAGCAGGTCACCGGGTTCGGCAGCAACCCCGGTGCGCTCGCCATGTACTCGTACCGCCCGGACGGGTTGCCCTCCGGTGCACCGCTGGTCGTCGAGCTGCACGGCTGTACCCAGAACGCCTCGACGTACTTCGCGAGCTCGGGCTGGCGGGAGATGGCCGACCGGTACGGCTTCGCGCTCGTCCTCGCGCAGCAGAGCAGCAGTAACAACTCGAGCTCCTGCTTCAACTGGTTCCAGTCCGCCGACACGGCGCGCGGCCAGGGCGAGGCGCTCAGCATCAAGCAGATGACCGACTACGCCGTGTCGACGTACGGGCTGGACTCATCACGTGTCTACGTGACCGGCCTCTCGGCCGGGGCGGCCATGACGTCGGTGATGCTCGCCACCTACCCCGACACCTACGCGGGTGGGTCGATCAACGCCGGTCTGCCGTACCGGTGCGCGACGAGCACCCTCGATGCCTTCTCCTGCATGAACCCCGGTGTCGACAAGAGCCCGTCCGCGTGGGGCGACCTCGTGCGCGCCGCCGACCCCGGCTACACGGGACCGCGTCCGCTCGTCTCGGTCTGGCACGGCACGTCCGACACCACCGTCGCGCCGGCCAACGCCACCGAGCTGCGTGACCAGTTCACCGACGTCGCGGGCGTCTCCCAGAGCCCGACGAGCACCGGCACGGTGGCGAGCGGGGTGACCTTCGAGGACTACGCGGGCAGGGTACGGGTCCAGCGCGTCCAGGGGATGGGCCACGGCACCGCCGTCGACCCCGGCACCGGGACGACGCAGTGCGGGACGGCCGGCGCGTACTTCATCGACACCTCGGTGTGCGCCGCGTACCAGGACGTCCTGTTCTTCGGCCTCGACGACGGAACCGGCTCGACCCCGACGCCCAGCGGCACCCCGACCACGACCCCCACGCCCACACCCACCCCCACGGCGACCGCGAGCCCGACGTGCGTCACGGCGTCGAACTACGCCCACGTGAGCGCCGGCCGGGCCCACTCGTCGGGAGGGTACGCGTACGCCAACGGGTCGAACCAGAACCTGGGCCTCTACAACACCTTCTACAGCTCCACGCTCAGGGAGACCTCGGCCGGGTACTGGGAGAAGTGCTGAGCCACACCGGGACCGCGGCGGCGGGGTAGAACAGGGAGATGCGCCTCCCCACCCCGCCGCCGCCCGGCGACGACGCATCCGTCGCGTGGGTGACGGAGCACCTGGGCCACCTCGTGCGCGAGGGTGCCCACGATGCCCGACGCGGCGGGCACGTCGGTGGCCAGACCGCCGCCGACACGGCCCTGGCGCTGCTCGACGTCGCCGGGTACGCGTCGCGGCGCAGCACGGTGCTCCCGGTCGAGCGTCGCGGGGCCAGCCGGATGTCGCCCTACCTCCGGTACAGCCTCGTGACCCTGCGCGACGCGTGGGACGCGGTCGCGGACGCGCCGGCCCGCGACCGCGTGAAGTACCGCGACGAGCTGCTCTGGCAGGAGTACGCCCGCCACCTCTACGCCCGGGTGGGCCCGGCCCTGGGCCGCCCGCTGCGCCGGGACCAGCCCCGCACCGCCGATCGATGGCCCACTCCGTGGCCGGACGAGATGGCCTGCATAGCCGCGACGACGACCGAGCTCGTCGACGACGGGTGGATCGTCAACCAGACGCGGATGTGGCTGGCCTCCCAGTGGGCCGTGCGCGCCGGGGCCGACTGGCGGGTCGACGAGGACGTCTTCTTCGCCCACCTGCTCGACGGCTCGCGCGCCGCGAACCGGCTCGGGTGGCAGTGGACGGTCGGGACGGGCTCGGGGCGGCCGTACGGCTTCAGCCGCTGGCAGGTCGAGAAGCGGGCACCATCCCTCTGCCGGGGGTGTGCCCTCGCGTCGGCCTGCCCCGTGCAGGGCTGGCCCGACGAGGGGGTCGGCGGTCCGGTCGACGGCCCACCGCTCGGGCGGGCGCCGGTCCCCGCGGGACCGCTGGAGGTGGAGGGCGGCGGCGCCGAGGAGGTGTGGCTCACCGCCGAGTCGCTGGGTGATGCCGACCCTGCGCTGGCGTCCGACCCCTCCCGCCCGGCCGTCTTCGTGCTCGACGAACCCCTGCTCGCGCGACTGCGCCTCTCCGGCAAGCGGCTGGTCTTCCTCGCCGAGACGCTCGGCGACCTCGCGACCCGCCGCTCGGTGGAGGTGCGGCTCGGGCCGGTCGCCGACGAGCTCGCCGGGCGCAGCCTCGCGGTGACGCACGCGCCGGTGCCCGGGTTCGTCCGGCGCCGGGACGCGATCCGGCCGGTCGAGATCCACCCCTACCCCTGGCTCGTGCCCCCGCGCGACACCTCCGTCCAGTCGTTCACGGCGTGGCGGCGCGGGGTGGGTGCCCCGCGGTCCTGACCTGCCGGGCCCGGCCCCGCCTGGTGGCACAGCGCGTCCCCCAGGTCCTCGCGGGACAGGGGCGAATCGCTCCGACGGTGGAGGCAGTTCGGGGGACACCGGTCGTGGTGACTACGATCCCGGTCGTGATGACCACGATCCCGGTCCTCGTGACAGGGATCTTGGTCGTGGTGACCACGATCCCGGTCGTGGTGACCAGGATCCCGGTCGTCGTGACGGGAATCCCGGTCGTTGCGACCACTTCTCGGGAGCGCACCACGTGCGGGAGGCGCGGACCGGACGCTCAGGCCGGACCCGGCCGCCAGTCCTCCGGCGGGTCCTCGCCGGTTCGCCCGTCGACCGCCTCACGGAGCAGGTCCGCGTGCCCGGTGTGCCGGCCGTACTCCTCGAGCAGGTCGTGGAGCAGCCGCCGGACGCTCGCGTGCGCACCCTCCGGCGTCGACACATGCGCCTCGCCGGCGAGGCCCCGCTCCTCGACCGCCTGCCGCACCAGCGCCCGGTTCCGTTCCACCGCAGCGTCGTACAGCGCGTAGAGCTGCTCGGGCGGGTCGTCCGCGGCCGAGGTGAACTCCCAGTCGTCGGCGTCGTCCCAGCCGTTGTCGTCCCAGACGGCCGGCATCGGTGTGCCCGACAGCTTCTGGGTCGAGTAGAAGTCCTCCACGACGGCGAGGTGCTTGAGCAGGCCGCCGAGCGTCAGGGACGACGACGGGATGCCCGCCGCCAGCCCCTCCGCGTCCAGCCCGTCGGCCTTCCAGCGGAAGGTGGCGCGCAGCCGGTCGAGCGAGCCGAGCAGGTTCTCGGCCTCGGTGCCGGCGAGCGGCGGCTCCCACGGTGGCGGGACGAAGCCCTCGCCCGCGCTCATCCGACCCGCCCGAGGAGCTCGAGCGAGCGGTCGATGACGAGCCGGGTCGCCTCGACGTCGGACGACGGCAGCGAGGAGTCGGTGAACAGGTGGACGGCACCCGGATACACGAACAGCTCGGCGCCCTCCCGGCCCTCGACGAACCCCTGCGCCGCCTCGAGGTCCCCCTCCTCGCCGAAGAACGGGTCGTGGTCCATGCCGTGCACCTGCACCGGAAGGCCGTCGGGCCAGGCGCCGAACTCCTCCGGCGGCACGAACGCCTCGTAGAGCAGTGCTCCCCGCACCCCGGGCCGGTTCTGCGCGAGCTGCTGGGCGGCCATCACGCCGAGCGAGATCCCCCCGACGACGATCCCGTCCGGCAGCCCGTCGGCCGCCGCCACCCCCCGCGCGCGGACCTCGTCGAAGCCCAGCTCGCGGCACCACGCGGCGCCGTCGTCGATGGAGGCGAAGGTCCGGCCCTCGAAGAGGTCGGGGGTGTGCACGGTGTGGCCACCGGCCCGGAGCGCGTCGGCGAACGCGACGACCCCGGGGGTCAGGCCCTGGATGTGGTGCAGCAGCAGCATCTCGGTCATGGGACCCCACCGTAGGGATGGTTGCGGACGGAACGCGTCCGGATGACGATGGCCGGGTGCGCCCCGACACCAGCCCTGCCGCCCGGGCCCTGATCACGATGGAGGCGATCCAGGACGAGCCGGGCATCACCGCCGACCGGCTCGCCGAGCGTCTCGGGGTCACCGCGCGGGCGGTGCGCCGGTACGTGGGCATCTTGCGCGACGCCGAGATCCCCGTCGAGTCGGTGCGCGGGCCGGCCGGCGGCTACCGGCTCGGTCGCGGCACCCGGCTCCCCCCGCTCGTGTTCAGCAGCGCCGAGGCGCTCGGGCTGGTCATGGCGGTGCTCGACGGCCACCACGCCGCCGCGGACCCGACCGACCCCGTGGGCGTCGCGGTGGCCAAGCTGCTGCGCGCGATGCCCCAGCACGTCGCCGAGCAGGCCGACGTCGTGCGGCGGATGGCCGAGGCCGCTCCCGACCGCGGCGCCGCCCGACCCGACCCCGCGACCACGGTGGCCCTGGTCCGGGCCCGCAGCGAACAGCGCTGCGTCACGGTGCACTACCGCTCGGAGAACGGCCGCGAGTTCACGACCGACGTGGAGCCCTGGGCCGTCGTCGTGCGCCACGGCCGCTGGTACCTCCTGTGCCGCTCGACCCGCTCGGGGTCCGTGCGCACCTACCGGGTCGACCGCGTCCACCGGGTCGAGCTGCTGGACACCGCGTTCCGCCTTCCGGACGACCTCGACCCCGTCGCCTCCCTCGAGGAGCACCTCGCCGCCGGCTGGGAGCATCCCACCGAGGTCCTGCTCGACGCCCCGCTCGAGCGGGTGGCCTGGCTGCCCCGCACCCTGGGGCGGCTCGAGGCCGTCGACGCCTCCACCACCCGGCTCGTGGGCACGACAAGCAACCTGCGCGGCTACGCGAGTGATCTGGCCCAGGTGCCGGTGCCGTTCACGGTGGTCGGCGGTCCGGAGCTGCGGGAGGCCGTGGCCGCGCTCGCCGGGCGGCTGACCGACGCCAGCACCTTTGTCCCCGAGGCGCACTCGTGATCCTGCCCGCGGTGCGCGACCCCCGGATGGTCACCGTCCGGCGCGGCGGGAGCCTCACCGACGCCGACCACCACCTCCTCGCCCTGTGGGCGGCCGAGTGCGCCGACCACGTGCTCTGGCTCTTCGAGACCGCGGTCCCGGAGGACCCGCGACCTCGCGACGCCCTCGCCGCGGTCCGCGGCTGGGTGGCCGCAGAGGTCCCGATGATGCGCTCGCGAGCCGCCGGCGGGCACGCGATGGGCGCCGCCCGACCACTCACGGGTGCACCGCGGTTCGCCGCGTACGCCGTCGGCCAGGCGGCCTGCGTGCCCCACGTGGCAGAGCACGACCTGGGCGCGGCCGCCTACGCGATCAAGGCGGTGGTGGCAGCGGCCGCGCCGACAGAGGCCGAGCGGGCCCGCGTCGAGGAGTGCGCGTGGCAGCGCGACCGGCTACCGGATGCGGTCCGCGAGCTCGTCCTGGAGGACCAGCGCCGCCGCAACGCCCTCTGCTGGTCGGTCTTCACCCCCTGACCGCTCGCTCGCGCTACTCCTCGAGCAGCTCCGCGAGCCGCCGCGCCGCCTTCTCGGCCGCCTCGGTCGCCGACCGCTCGTCCCGCGTCGTGGCGAGCTGCGCACGACGGGCCACGTGGTCGGCCTCGGCCACCTCGGGCAGCCGCTCCTCCAGCCCGGCCAGCCGGCGGCGGGCGTCCTCGACGTCCGCGCGCAGCTCGTCGTGGCGACGTCGCGCGGCGACCGCCCGGTTGCGGGCGTCCTCCGCCGCCTCGTGGGCGGACCGCCGGGCGGCCTCGGCCTCCGCGGCGCTCCTCCGGGCAGCGACGAGGGCGCGCTCGTGCCGCTCCGCCGACTCGACCGACGCGAGCTTCGCCCTGCCCGAACCGCTCTCGCGCGCCGGCCCTCCCCCGCCGACGGCCACGGCCCGCGAGAGGTCGACCGGGTCGAGCCCGCTGGCGCTGAAGGTGTCGGTCAGCAGACCCGTGGACAGGGCGGCACCGGCCTCCGGATCCACCATCGCCGAGCGCAGCGTCTCCTCGACGGCCGCGGCCACCGCTGCCGAGACCGTCCGCCCCTTGTCCCGCCCGATGTCTACCGCCTGCGCGGCGACCGCCCGGGTCAGCTGACGGCGGCTCGCATCGAGGGCCCGCAGGTCGGCGGCCCCGAGGGTGCCCTGGGCGGCCCGCAGCCGCGCGCCGAGGTCGAGCACCTGCTCGACCTCCTCACCGCGCTCGCGGACCAGCCGGTTGAGCAGCCACGCCCCGACCGTCGGGCGGCGCAGCCCGCGCACGACGGCGGCCAGCGCCGCATCACCGTCGGCCTTGGCCTCCGCCGCACGGGCGTTGCGCGCCGCGGTGAACTCCTCGGGCGCCAGTGCGTAGAGGTCGGCCGCGACCTCGTCGATCCCCATCGGTCGATCCTCCCAGCCCGAGAGCCTCCTGTGGAACGCCCGCACCCTCGACGCGCGCGGGGTGTCGGGACGGTGTAGGAACGACCGGGTGACCTCGACCGACCAGAGCTCCCTCGGGACCAGCCTCAAGCCGCGCCACATCACGATGATCTCGATCGCCGGGGTGATCGGCGCCGGGCTCTTCGTGGGCTCGGCGACCGCCATCGAGCAGGCCGGCCCGGCCGTCCTCCTCTCCTACCTGATGGCCGGCACCCTCGTCGTCCTCGTCATGCGGATGCTCGGCGAGATGGCGACCGCCAACCCCGACACCGGGTCGTTCTCGGTGTACTCGCAGCGCGCGCTCGGGCGCTGGGCGGGCTTCTCGGTGGGCTGGCTGTACTGGTGGTTCTGGGTGCTCGTGATCCCCGTCGAGGCGACGGCGGCGGCCGACATCCTCAGCCGCCTGGTGGGGCTGGACCAGTGGGTGTGGGCCCTGCTCGTCACGCTGCTGCTCACCGGCACCAACCTCGTCTCGGTCGGGAACTACGGCGAGTTCGAGTTCTGGTTCGCGCTCGTCAAGGTGGTCGCGATCATTGCCTTCATCGCGCTCGGCGTGCTGGCCATCCTCGGCGTGCTGCCGAGCTCGCAGGTCAGCGGGGTCTCGAAGCTCTGGGAGCCCGACGGGTTCTTCGCCGGCGGGGGCGGGGCGGTCGTCGCCGCGATGCTCACCACGATGTTCTCGTTCATGGGCACCGAGATCGTCACCATCGCCGCCGCCGAGTCGCCGGACCCGGCCAAGGGCATCACCAAGGCCGTCAACTCGGTCATCTGGCGGATCGTCATCTTCTACCTCGGCTCGATCGCCGTCATCGTCTCGCTCGTGCCGTACGACCGGCTGGATGACGGGTCGTACCAGACCGTCCTCCAGGCGATGGGCATCCCGGGGGCGCCGCTCATCATGGACATCGTGGTGCTGACGGCGGTCGCGTCGTGCCTCAACTCGGCGCTCTACACGGCCTCGCGGATGGTCTTCTCGCTCGCCGACCGCGGCGACGCCCCGCGCGTGGTGCGTCGGGTCAACGCCCAGGGCGTGCCGTACGTCGCGATCCTCGCCTCGATGGTCCTGGGCTTCCTCGCCGTCGTCGGCAACTACGTCCTGCCGGGGAAGATCTTCGGCTACCTGCTCGCGACGTCCGGTGCGGTGGCCCTCTTCGTCTACCTCGCGATCGCCGTCAGCCAGCTCGTGCTGGGACGCCGGATGCGCGCCGAGGGCGAGCGCCCGCCGGTGCGGATGTGGCTCTTCCCGGGCCTGACGATGGTCGTCATCGGGTTCATCGTCGTGGTCATCGGCCTCATGGCCTTCGACCCGGACCAGCAGCAGGCCATCGCCCTCTCGGTCGCGTCGGCGGCGGTCATCGTGGCCCTCGGCGTGTACCGCCAGCGGAGGGCCGGTGACGATCGGTCGGCCGACGAGCCCGAGCGGGCCGCCCGCGCCTGAGCGCCACGTCGGCCGGGCGGGCTCAGCCGGTGGCGGCCGGCGCGCACACCACGCCGCGGTTGCCGTCGGGGTCGGCGAGCACGACGAGCCGCGGCGCCTCGCTGTCGTCGACGACCCTCGCGCCGGCCGTCACCGCGGCGGCGATGCGCTCGGCGGCCACCTCGGGCGCGACGTAGACCTCGACGTGGAAGCGCTGGGCGGAGGCGCCCTCGCCCGGGTCGTCGAACCACAGGTTGGGGATGCGCTGCGCGGCGTCGCGCACCTCGTCGCCGGGGGTCCCGCGGCCCCGGCTCGCGGGGTCGCCGGTGAGCAGGGCGGCCCACACCGGCGCGATGCGCGAGGCGTCCGGGGTGTCGAGGCCGAGCTCGAGCACGCTGACGCCGGCCGGGTCGGGGGTCAGCCCCTGCGCCGCGGCGACCTCGGTGATCCGCCGGGCCAGGTCGACGTCGCGCGCGGTCATCCACTCGACGACGTGCTCGGTGCCGTCGTCCTCCCGGTAGACCGCGTCCTCGCTGCTCAGCTTGAGGTCGACCTGGCCGGGGCCGATCGTGACGCGGGGGTGGTGGCCCGCGGCGTCCCCTGCCTCGGCGACCGCGGTGACGAACCGGGCCGCGGCGGCGAAGTCGTCGACCCGGTAGCGGGCGTGCAGCCCCTGCGCCAGCCGGCGCCAGTCCGTCAGGCCCGCCGCGTCGACCTCGTCCCCCGAGAGCATGTCCATGCCCGCGCACCCTAGACCGGTCGAGGCGTGCTCGGGGCTCCGAGCCCGCCCGCGTCACCGACCGCGGTGTCCGCACTGCGGGCACGCTGAGACGGCGCGCACCACGACCGATAACGTGAGGGCAGACGTTCCCCAACAAGGAGTTATCGATGTCCCTCCGCCTCGGCGATACCGCCCCCGACTTCACCGCCGACACCACCGCCGGCGAGATCTCGTTCCACGACTGGAAGTCCGGCTCGTGGGCCGTCCTCTTCAGCCACCCGGCCGACTTCACGCCCGTGTGCACGACCGAGCTCGGCCGCACCGCGGCGCTCTCCGGCGAGTTCGCCAAGCGCAACGCGAAGCCGATCGCCGTCTCGGTGGACTCCGTCGAGGACCACCAGCGCTGGGTGCCGGACATCGCCGAGGTCGGCGGGGTCGCGGTCGACTTCCCGATCGTCGCCGACCAGGACCGCGCCGTCGCGCAGGCCTACGACATGATCCACCCCGGCGAGGGCGACACCTCGACCGTCCGCTCGGTCTTCCTCGTCGACCCCAACGACAAGGTGCGCCTGACCATCACCTACCCGAAGTCGGTGGGCCGCAACTTCGCCGAGATCCTCCGGGCCCTCGACGCGCTCCAGACGACGGATGCCGCGCCGGTCTCGACGCCGGCCGAGTGGACGCCCGGTGAGCGCGTCATCGTCGCCCCGACCGTCTCCACCGACGACGCCCGCGAGCGCTTCGCGAACGTCGACGAGGTCAAGCCCTACCTGCGCTTCGCCGACGCCCCGGCCTGACCCGGACGGGTCGCCCCGGGCGCCAGCCGGTGCAGCCGGACGTCGTGGATGCCGCCCGCCTCGAGGCGCAGCGTCATCCACGTGAAGTCCGGCTGCGCCCGGCGGTCGGTCGGCGAGCCGGGGTTGAGCAGCCGCAGCCCGTCGTGCTCGGTGTCCCATGGGATGTGGCTGTGCCCGAAGACGAGTAGGTCGACGTCGGGGTACTCGGCGCGCATCCGCTGCTCGCGGCGCTCGCGGCCGCCGGTCTCGTGGACGACGGCGACGCGCACCCCCTCGACGGTGGCCCGGGCGACCTCGGGCAGCCGGGCGCGCAGCCCGGGTCCGTCGTTGTTGCCCCAGCAGGCGAGCAGCTGCGCGCTGCGGGCCTCGAGCGCGTCGAGCGCCGCCTCGTCGACCCAGTCGCCGGCGTGCACGACGAGGTCGGCGCGCTCGACGGCCTCCCACAGGGGGGCCGGCAGGTCCTTGGCGCGCTTCGGCAGGTGGGTGTCGCTCATCAGCAGGACGTCGGTGCCGGTCACGCCTCCACCCTGCCAGTGCGGCCGCGGCGGCAGGCCTCGGAGCAGTAGCGGACCTCGTCCCAGTCCCGCGCCCACTTCTTCCGCCAGGTGAACGGGCGGCCGCAGGTCGCGCAGACCTTGGTCGGGAGGTCGCCCTTGCGGGTCATCCGCGCCATCGCGCGCCCCGCTCCTCGCCCCGGCTCACCCCCTCACCGTACGTCCGCCCTGGGGTCGAGGGCGGAAGTGGTCGCCAGGGCAACCACGTCCGCACTCGACTCCAGAGGTCAGGGGTCGAGGGCGAGCTCGCGCGCGGTCCACCTCCGTCGCAGCCAGCGGTCGTGCGAGGCGAGGACGACGGTGGCGGGCGACGCGTCGACGGCGTCCTCGAGCTCGTCGACGAGCGCCAACGAGAGGTGGTTCGTCGGCTCGTCGAGGAGGAGCACGTCGGGGCGGGCGAGGACGACGAGGGCGAGCGCCAGCCGGCGCTGCTGGCCGAGGCTGAGGTCGCCGACCAGCCGCGCGACGTCCCGCGGGTGCACGAGGCCGAGCGGCAGCAGCAGGGCGCGCGCCTCCTCCTCGGGGAGTCCCTGCTGTGCCGCGACGAGCCGCTGCGGGCTGTGCCGGGGGTCCTCGAACGTGGTGTCCTGCGCCAGCCGCGCCACGCGTCCGCCGACGTCGACGCCGGGGTGCTCCGAGGGCGCGGCGAGGGCGCGCAGGAGCGTCGACTTGCCGCAGCCGTTGGGCCCGGTGACCAGGAGGTGCTCGCCCGCGGCGACGTCGAGCCGCGCCAGCCGGAGCCGTCCGGGGACGTCGAGGTCGCGCACCCGGACCCCGGAGGACGCCGAGCCCTCGCGGCCGAGGTCGACGTCGAGCCGCAGCCGGGCCGGTGGCCGGGGCACGGGGTCGGCGACGATGCGCTCGAGCCGCCGCTCGGCGTCCTTGGCCCGGCGGCGGGCGGCGGTCTGCACCCGCGAGCCCTTGAAGGCGTGGATGAACTTGTCGTTGTCCGTCGGGCCGCGCCCGTAGGCGACCGAGCCCTCCCGCGTCACCGACCGGTCGCGGAGCTCGGCGACCAGCTCGCGCTCCTCGAGCCACTCCTCCTCCCAGCGGCGTCGGGCGGCGGCCTTCGCGGCGAGGTGCTCGGCGAAGGAGCCCGTCCATGTGCCGCCGCCGAGGCCGTCGGTGCCGCGGTGGCGCGGGTCGAGGTCCACGACACCGGTGCACGCCCGCTCGAGCAGCACCCGGTCGTGGCTCGCGACGAGCACGGCGCCCGGCATCGCGACGAGCTCGGCCTCGAGGAAGGCCAGCGCGGCGTCGTCGAGGTGGTTGGTGGGCTCGTCGAGCAGCAGGGCATCCGGCCGCCGGACGAGCAGGGCCGCCAGCGCCAGCCGGGTGCGCTCGCCACCGCTCATCGCCGCGACGGGCCGGTCGGCGGCGATGTGCTCGAGCCCCAGCGCGTGGGCGGCGACCTCGGCCCGGCGTTCCGCGTCCCAGGCGTCGCGGGCGACGGCCCGGGCCAGGGCGTCGTCGTAGGCGGCGGAGGTGACCGGGTCGTCGGGATGCTCGGCCAGCGTGGCGGCGAGCCGCTCGACGGCGTCGGCGAGCCGGTGCAGCGGGGCGAGGGCGTCGCGCAGGACGTCCGCGACGGTGCTGGCGGGGTCTAGCCCGGAGTCCTGGGGCAGGTAGCCGAGGTCGTCCGGCACGGCGAGCGTGCCGGCATCGGGGGTGATCCGGCCGGCGAGGCACGCGAGCAGGGTGGACTTGCCGGAGCCGTTCTCGCCGACGAGCCCGATGCGGTGCCCGGGCGGGACGGTGAGCGAGGCGCCGTCGAGGACGGGCGGGCCGTCGAAGGAGACGGTGAGGTCGCGGACGAGGACGGGGGAGGACGGTGACACGGGGGACTCCACGCGGTGGCCGGGGTGCTCGCCGGGCGGGGCCTCGGGCGCGAGCGGGATGCGTGGGTCAGCTGTCCATGGTCCGACCACCGTACCTGCCCGTCTGCAGTACGGTCACCCCGATTGTCCCGGGGTCGGGGGGGGGGGGGGGGGGCCGGGGCCCCCCCCCCCCCCCCCGCCCCCGGGGGGGGG
>NZ_JBNVZV010000021.1:0-72903 GCF_050496545.1 Phycicoccus avicenniae
CCCCCCCCCCCCCCCCCCCCCCCCCCCCCCACGGCCGGTCCCACTAGCCTGCTGCGATGGTCCGGGGCGTGGTGCGGTGGGGGACGGGTCTTCTCGTCGTGGCGGTGCTCGTGGCCGGGGGCGGCTGGCTGGCCTGGACCCACGTCCTCCCCACCTACCGGCCCACCCTTGAGGCGGGCGAGTCCTACGGCATCGACGTCTCCGCGCACCAGGGAGCCATCGACTGGGACGCCGTGGCCGCCGACGGCATCGAGGTCGCCTACCTCAAGGCCTCGGAGGGCGCGACGTTCGAGGACGACCGCTTCGCCGACAACTGGCGCGGGGCACGCGCGGCCGGCCTGGAGGTCGGCGCCTACCACTTCTTCACGCTGTGCAAGGAGGGTGAGGAGCAGGCCGCCAACCTCCTCGGGCGGCTGCGCGCGGTCGGCGCCGAGGCCTCGGCCCTGCCACCCGTCGTCGACCTCGAGCTGAGCGGCAACTGCGCGGACCGCCCGCCCGTCGAGGTGGTGCAGCAGCGGCTGACGGCGTTCGTCGCCGCCGTCGAGGAGGAGACGGGCCAACCGGTCCGGCTCTACCTGCTCGACGACTTCGCGGAGCCGTACCCCCTCCCGGACGGCCTGGCCGACCGCGACCGCTGGGTGCGCCGCCTCCTCCTCCGCCCGGCCGACGACGGCTGGGCGTGGTGGCAGGTGAGCAGCCGGGCGGCCGTCGACGGCATCGAGGGTCCGGTGGACCTGGACGTCGTCTCCGGCTCCTGAGCCCGCTGGGCGAGGATCGCCGTCGGGTGGGCGGTCCGTCGGCACCATCTGCCAACGCGGGCGTCCGCGCCGGGACGGTTGGATCGTGCGCATGACCGAGCGCAGCGCCGAGCGGCGACGGATCCGGGTGGGCATCGACACCGGGGGCACCTTCACCGATGTGGTCGCCGTCGACGAGGAGTCCGGCGAGGTCGTCACGACCAAGACCCCCAGCACGCCGGCCAACCCGGCGGACGGCTTCATCGCCGGTATCGAGAAGATCCTCGGGCTCATGGGCGCGAGCGGTCACGACCTCACGGCGGTCTCGCACGGCACGACCGTCGCGACGAACAAGCTGCTCGAGGGCAAGGTCGAGCGGCTGGGGTTCGTCACGACCGAGGGCTACGAGTTCATGCTCGAGATCGCCCGGCAGGCGGTGCCCGACGGCTACGGCAACTCCTACTTCTGGGTCAAGCCGCCGCGCATCGTGCCCGCCGACGCCGTGCGCACCGTGCGCGGGCGCCTCGACGTCACCGGTGCCGAGGTGCGGCCGTTCTCCGAGGAGGATGCCGTCGCCGCCGCGCAGTTCTTCCGCGACCGGGGCATCACGACCATCGGCGTCTGCTTCCTGCACTCCTACGCGAACGACGCGCACGAGCTGGCGATGCGCGAGGTGCTGCGGCGCGAGCACCCCGAGGCGGTCGTGTCGATCAGCAGCGAGGTGCTGCGCGAGTACCGCGAGTACGAGCGGGCGATGACCACGCTCGTCGACGCCGCCGTCAAGCCGAACGTCAGCCGCTACGTGCGCAACATCCACGAGCGGCTCGACGGGTTCACCGGCGGTCGGCCGGTGCCGTTCTACGTCATGAAGTCCAACGGCGGTGTGCTGTCGGCCGACGAGGTCGTGCACCAGCCGATCACCACGGTGCTGTCGGGCCCGGCGGCCGGGGCCCTCGGGGCGGCGCTCATCGCCGAGCGGGCCGGCTTCCCGAAGGTGCTGACGTGCGACGGCGGCGGCACCTCCACCGACGTCTCGGTCGTGCTCGACGGCGAGCCGACGCTGACGACGGAGGGGTCGGTCGGGGCCTACCCGAGCAAGATCCCGATGATCGACGTCGTCACGGTGGGCGCCGGCGGCGGGTCCATCGCCTGGGTCTCGCCCGAGGGGATGCTCAAGGTCGGACCGCAGTCGGCGGGCGCCGACCCCGGGCCGCTCTGCTACGGCCGCGGCGGCACCGAGCCGACCATCACCGACGCGCATATCGTCCTCGGCCGCATCCCCCCGCACCTACTGGGCGGCGAGATCCCGCTGGACGTCGATGCCGCCCGCGTCGGCCTGGAGGCGCTGGCCGAGCGGCTGGGTCTCGACCTCCAGCGTTGCGCGACAGGCGTGCTCGAGATCTCGGCGTGGAACCAGGCGAACGCGCTGCGCCAGGTGTCGGTGAAGCGCGGGCTCGACGTCCGGGACTTCATGCTGACGACGTTCGGGGGGTCGGGGTCGCTGCTGGCCTGCCGGCTCGTCGACGTGCTCGACCTCGCCGGGGTCGTCGTGCCGCAGAACCCGGGCAACCTCAGCGCCTTCGGGCTGCTCACCGTCGACGTCCGCAACGACTACGTGCAGACGCACGTCGCCCGGCACGAGTCGCTCGACCTCGACGAGGTGCGGGAGGTCCTCGAGGCCCTGACCGCCAAGGGCGCCGCGGCCCTCTCGGCCGAGGGGTTCGCGCCGGAGCAGCACGAGTTCGTCCGCACCGTCGACCTGCGCTACTTCGGGCAGGCCTACGAGGTGCGGGTACCCGCCGGCTCGGGGGTGGTCGACGAGGCCTGGGCGGCCGAGGTGGCGGCCCGCTTCCACGACGAGCACCGCCAGCTCTACGGGTACGACTTCCGCGACGACCCCAGCCAGCGTGTCGAGTGGGTCAACCTGCGCGTCACCGGCGTCGGCCCGATCACCCGACCCGAGCTCCAGCCCCTCCCCGAGCGTCAACAATCGACGAATGTGTCACTTCCCGTCGCCGGTGGCGTACAACAAGTGACACATTCGTCGAAAGATGTCGCCGGTAACGGGCTGCCGGGGCAGCGGTCGGTGCGGCCGGTCTGCTTCGACCCCGACGACGGCTACGTCGACACCCCGATCCTCTGGCGGCCCGACCTGCGCGCCGGCGACACCTTCGCCGGCCCGGCGGTCGTCGAGGAGTTCGGCTCGACCGTCCCCGTCCACCCCGGCTTCGCGGTGCGCGTCGACGGGTGGGGCAACCTCGTCGTCACGAAGGAGGAGACCCGATGAGCCCCGCACCGACCACGCCCAGCACCCCGCGCACCCCCGAGGAGACCGCGGCCTACCTCGCGAGCGCCCCGGCGAACCCCGCCGGCCTGCCCACCGCCTACGAGCACGGCGGGCGGCTCACCGCACCGGGCACCGCCGTCGACCCGATCCTCGTCGAGATCGTCCAGGGCACGCTGGCCAGCGTCGAGATGGAGGTCGAGACGGCCATCGCGCGCACGTCCCGCTCCCCGATGATCCGCGACGCCCACGACTTCCGGGCGGGCATCCACGACCGGCAGCTGCGCAAGCTGACCGGCCGCTCGTACTCGGCTCTCGTGCACCCGATCGTGCGCGACTTCCCCATCGACGAGATGCACGAGGGCGACGTCTTCTTCCACAACGACGTCTACGAGTCCGAGGGCGGCATCGGCCACCTCCCCGACCTCTGCGTCACCGTGCCGGTGTTCCACGACGGCGAGGTCGTCGCCTTCGTCCAGGCCTTCGGGCACCACGACGACATCGGCGGCGCCGTGCCCGGGTCGATGCCCAGCAACGCCCGCACTGTGTTCGAGGAGGGCCTCTCGGTCCCGCCGATCAAGCTCTGGGACAGCGGAGTACCAAACCGCGCGGCCCTGCGCATCATGACCCGCAACAGCCGGATGCCCGACAGCCTCGCTGCCGACCTCGACGCCGAGTGCTCGGCCTGCCTGATGGGCGCCCGCCGCCTCGGCGAGCTGTTCGCCCGCTACGGCCGCGACACCGTCGAGGCCGCGTTCGACGCCATCCTCGACGCCACGACCGAGACCTACCGGCGCGAGGTCCTCGACCGCATCCCCGACGGCACCTACGTCTGGGAGGACTACGCCGAGCACGACGGCGTCGACGAGCCGATGCTCCACACGCAGCGGATCACCCTGACCAAGACCAGCACCGGCGGCCCCGGCCCGGGGGACGGCGGCCCGCGGCTCGTCATCGACTTCACCGGCACCGGCCCGCAGGCCAAGGGCCCGATCAACCACTGCGGCGACTACGTCGGCGGCAACTTCCTCGTCAAGTGGCTGGCACCCGTCCTGCGCAACCTCGCCGACTCCCCCGAGCGGATGGCCGAGCTCGACGTCAATGAGGGCGTCGTGCCGCTCATCGAGATGCGCTTCCCGGAGAAGGGGACCCTGCTCACGCCGGTCTACCCCGCACCGACCAACGCGCGCACCTTCGTCATCCTCCGGCTGCTGGGGGTGCTGGCCGGCGTGGTCGCCAAGGCGGTCGACGGCCGGATGCCTGCCGACCAGGAGACCATCCGCTACACCGGCGTGTACGGCAAGGACGCCGACGGCGAGGACTACCTGATGCGCGAGGTGCTCGGCGGCGGCTCCGGCGGGCGCTACTACGCCGACGGCGAGGACACCATCCACGTGGTGCCGGACAGCAGGAACCTGCCGACCGAGTTCACCGAGAGCCGTTTTCCGTTCCGCGTCGAGCGGCTCGGGCTGGCCGTCGACTCCGGCGGCGCCGGCCGGTACCGCGGCGGCCTGGGCTACGAGAAGCACCTCCGGATGCTCGAGGACGCGCACTTCATGTCCATCGCCGACCGCTCGATCCTCGCCTGCTGGGGCGTCAAGGGCGGGAAGGCCGGCCGTCCGTTCGAGGTCACCGTCGACCTCGGCGGCCCGGACGAGCGGGTCGTCGACGCCCTCGCCGACGCCGAGCCGGTGCGCGCCGGCCAGCTCATCCGCATCCGCACCACCGGCGGCGGCGGCTGGGGCGACCCGCTGGAGCGCCCCTACGACGAGGTCGAGCGCGACCTGCGCTGGGGAAAGGTGTCGTTCGAGGGCGCCGAGCGCGACTACGGCGTGCTCGCGACCGGCACGAAGGACGAGCCGGTGCTCGACGTCGCCGCGTCGGACGCGCTGCGCGCCGGACGCCGCTCGGCCCGCGGCGAGGAGCCGTTCTTCGACCGCGGCCCCGGGTACGCCCGCCTCGCCGGTGGCGCCACCTCCGCCGACGTCGACTGGCTCTGATGCCCACGGGCCCGGTCCTCGTCGTCGGCTCCGCCGGCAAGACGGGCCGGGCCGTGTGCGCGGCCCTGCTCGCCCGCGGGGCCACGGTGCGGGCGGCCGTCCGACCCGGACGTGAGGCCTCGGCCCCCACGGGCACCCGGGCCGTCGCGGTCGACCTCGTCGACGGCCGCGGGCTCGACGCGGCGCTCGACGGGTGCGCGGCCGCCTACCACCTGGCGCCCAACGTCCACCCGGACGAGGTCGGCATCGCCGGGCGGGTCGGCGACGCCGCGCGCTGCACGGGCCTGCCGCACCTGGTCTTCCACTCGGTGCTCCACCCGGACGACGCCCGGATGCCCCACCACCTGCGCAAGGGCGCGGCCGAAGCCGTTCTGCGCCGGCGCGTCCCGGCATCGCTCGTCGTGCTGCGACCGTCGGCGTACCACGAGAACCTCCTCCCCCAGGTGCTGGCCGGCGCCGTCACGCTGCCCTACTCGGCCGACACGCCCTTCACGACCGTCGCGCTGACCGACGTCGCCGAGGCCGCGGCCGGAGCACTGCTCGACCCGGCGCGCGACGGCGAGGTGCACGACCTCGTCGGCCCGGACGTGCTGACCACCCGCCAGATGGTGGCGCGGGCCGAGCAGGTGCTCGGCCGGCCGGTGCGGCTCGACGTCGGCACCCCGGGCGCATGGGCGGACGGCCCCGGCGCCGGGCTGCCCGCCCCCGCCCGCGAGGCGCTGGCGGCGATGTTCGCGGCCTACGACGAGGACGGCCTCGTCGGCGACCCGGCCGACCTCACGGCGCTGCTCGGCCGGCGCCCCACGTCGTGGGCCGAGACGCTCACGGCTGCCGCAGCCGCTCCGGCCCCCTGACCCCACCCGCGTCCGGGTCGAGTGCGGACACGGCTGCCCCGGGAACCACGTCCGCACTCGACACCGGGAGGTCGGGGGCACGCACGGCCGCGGGTGCGGACGCGACCGGCGGACCGGCCACGCCCGCACCCGCGGGTCGTGCGATGAGGCGTCAGCGGCGGAAGACCTGCACCTCCGTGATGCCCACCTTCTGCGCGCCCGAGTAGCCGGTCACGCAGTCGCTGTTGTTGGCGGGGTCCTGGTCCTGGTCCCCGGTGTACAGCGGGCCGCCCTGGCACTGGTTCGCCACGACCTCGAGCCGCAGGTGCGTCGCCGCCGTCTGCGGGATGTCGAACGAGCGCATCTTGAGGGTCGGTGCCGTCGGCCGCGGGACCCCGGCGGGGAACGCGTCGGCCGGCGAGGTGTACACCGCGCGGTAGTCGGCGTCCTGCGAGCAGTCGACCCGGCCCTTGGCGTCGCACGCCCAGACCCGGAACTGGCGCAGGGCCTGGAAGCGGGCCACCGCCCCGGGCTCGGGCAGCGCGCTCACCTGGACCCGTCGGACGACCTGGCGGCCGCCGGCGAGGTCGACGGTGAACACCTTCTGCGCCGCGCTCGGCTGGTCGACCGTCGTGCCGGTCGTGCCCTCGTTGTCGTCGACCAGCTTGGTCAGGCCGACACCCTCACCGTTGATCGTCGCGCCCCGCGTGGTGCTGGCGAGGTTGTCGCGCAGCCGGACCGGGAGGTCGCGGGTCTGGCGCGGCTTGGCCGTCAGGGTGACGCGGGCCTGGCCGTGGCCGGGAGCCGCGGCCGTGTAGGTGCGCTCCCCCGGCACGATCGCGAAGGTGTCGGGCAGGTCGGTCGCCGGGTCGGTGTCGGCCACGGGGCGCGAGCGCGCCGTGTACTCACCGACGTACAGCTTCGCGCCGACGACCGGGCGGCCCTCCTCGTCGGTCGGCGAGAAGCGCAGCGTGGCGTCTCCCGCGTAGGCCGAGGAGAAGCTCGGCACCGGCGTGGAGTCCGACGAGCTCGTCGACGAGGCACCCTGTCCGAGACCGCGGTTCGCGAAGGCGTTCCACAGCAGGTCCTGGTTGCGGCCGCCGAAGCGGAGCAGGTCGGCGGCGAGCATCCGGTCGCGCGCGTCGACCATCGAGACCGAGCCGCTCGGCATGAGCAGCCAGGCGTCGAAGACGAGCTGGATCCAGCGCCGGTTGCCCGGGCACTGCGCCACCGGGGTCGTGCCGTTCGCGCAGGCCTTCTGCGTCGCGGCGTCACCGAGGCCGTAGCGCCCGATGAGGGCCGCGCGGATGTCGTTGTTCGTGGCCGACCAGATCTCGCCGTCCGCGTGCACCTGCGGGCCGGTGAGGTCGTAGCCGACGTTGGAGTAGTTGAGCGGGCTCTGCCCCATGTTGTAGTTGCGGATGCCCTGCTGCGGGTTGCCGGTGACGTAGGCGCCCATCGGGGTCGCCTCACCGCCGAGCGGCGCGTAGCCGTTCTCCTGCAGGTACTCCATCGCCATGAGGTCCGACCAGCTCTCGCCCATCGCCCCGGCCTGGAGCCCGGAGAGACCCATCGCCGGGCCGCCGGCCATCCGGTTGCTGATGGCGTGGCCGTACTCGTGACCGATGACCGACATGTCGAAGGACCCGTCGACGCACGGCGCGTAGAACGCACCGGCGACCGGCTGCCACATGTACATGTTGCTGGAGACCGTGCCGCCGTCACCGAGGGTCAGCTGGTTCGCGTTGTTGCGCAGGCCGACCTGGGCACCGGACTGGGCGCGGCCCTGCTCCGGGTCACCACCGACGCCGCCCTTGCCGTAGTTGTCGCGCTGGAGGTTCCACGCCGACTCGGTGAACCCGAGCCGGTAGGACCAGTCGTGCATCCGGTTGTGCATCGCGAAGAGGTTGGCCGTCGCCGCGTCGATGTCGTTGCGGGTCGGGCTCGTGTACGCGGCGGGGTCGCACTTGCTCGTCTGCCAGACGTTGGTCCACGGGTAGACGTAGTTCCGGTCCGAACGCGGCGACGCCGTGGGGCCGGGCGTCGTGCGCCACTGCTCGTAGGTCAGGGCGTTGTTGCCGTTGGTCGTGAAGGTGCTGAGGTCGGTCGCGGGGTCGACGTCCCACGCCTTCGGGGACGCCGGGCTGCCGACGACCTCGTCGCAGCCGTCGGCCGCGACCCAGCAGAACGTCACGCGGGTGTCGGTCGAGGACCGGTCGGTGCTCGGCGTGCCGGTGAACACCTTCCAGCGCGGGTTGTCGCTGTCGGCGTCGACGAGGTTCTCGCGGGCGATGACCTCGCCCGAGCGCGCGTCGACGTGCACCGTGTACGCGGTCTCCGCGTCGACCTGCATCTCGACCCGCCAGGCGCGGCGGGGGGCCTCGCCCGGGAAGGGCACGGCGACCTCGTCGGTCCGCACCGACACGAGCTTGCCGGCGTCGGCCTCGACGCTGCGGGCCGCGGCGGCGACGGCGGCGTCCTTGCCGACGGTCGCGGCGGCCGGCGCCTGGGCATCGGGCGTGAGCGTCGAGCTGACGTAGCGGACGGCGCCGTCCTGGACGGCGACGGCGGCGGTGCCGTCGAGCCCCGCGGGCACGCCGCCGAAGGTCTGGCGCAGCAACACGACGGTGGCGTCGCCGATGCGGTTGGTGCCGATGACCTCGACGGCCTCGGCCTGGGCGGCGCTCAGGCCGAAGGTGGCCCGCTCGCCGGCGACGAAGTCCAGGGCCGCCCGCTCGGGGTCCTTGGCCAGGCCGCGGGCGACCGGCGAGACGCCGTCGAGCACGTAGCTGGCGGGGCCACCGAACCGGTTCCAGGACACCGTCTTCGCGCCGGATGCGCGGCCCGTCGTGGTCGAGCGCTGGGCGGCCGTGCGCTGCTCGGCGGCCGGTGCCGCGGTGCCGCGCCGGACGTCGAGGTCGGGCAGGCCGTGCTCGTGGTCGCCCGGTGCCTGCGACTCGTGGCCGCCGGCTGCGGGGGCGGGTGCGGCGGTGGCCGACTGCTGCACGGCGACCGCCATGCTCAGGGCGACGGCGGCGGTCGCGCCGAGGGCGGTCGCCCTCCTGGCGCGGTTGATGGGTCTCATCCCGGGTGCTCCTCCGTGTGGGTGGCACGACGGGAGGCGCCGGGAGGTCGGCGGCCGGTCACCCGGCCCCGACGGTGTGGTGGGCCCCCGGCCCCGTCGCATCCGTCCACCCAACCCGCTCGGCTCCCTGAGAAGAACCTGAGAAGAGCAAGGACTTGGTCAATTCTCGGCAAAGGCTCCTGACCTGCGGCGCAGCGTCCTCGCGGCTCAGGGTCGCGGACCGAGCGACCGGGCGATGCGCCGGGCGAGCGCCCGCGGGAAGCGGGCGGCGAGGGTGTCGACGACCCGCGGCAGCGGCTCGATCGAGCGCATCGTCGCGCCGAGCGGCGCCCCCGGGAGGGCGTCGACGGCGACCATCCCGATGGTCGAGGCGGCCAGCGCCGCGGCGAGGGCGTCGGCATCGACGACGCCGTCGAGCCCGTGGTGGACCACCACCCGCCGGACCGCGTCGGTGACGACCTCGCGCCACGTGCCGAGGGAGGCCGCGAGGGCCGCGGCCATCTGCTCGTCGTGGTGGGCGGCGGCCATCACGTGGGTGAGCAGGGCCGCGCTGCCGTCCTCGCGCGAGCTCGCGCCGAGCCGCTCCCCGACGGCGTAGAGGTCCTCGAAGGTCCGGGCCGCGCCGAGCGCCGTCGCGTAGTCGCGCACCATGGCCGCGGTGGCCTCGGCGTAGGCGACGCGCAGGAGGTTCTCGACCGACTCGAAGTGGTAGAAGATCAGCGCCTGGTTGACGCCCGCCTCCGCCCCGATGGCCCGCGCCGTGAGCCCTCGCGCCCCGGCGGTGGCGGTGAGGCGGACCACGGCGTCGAGGAGGTCCTGCTTCGTCGTGCTGCTCACGGGGCCACCGTACGCACCGGCGCCGGCAGGTCCCGCGGGCCGAGGCCGCAGGCGTCGGCGACCACCTGCACCGCCCGGTCGAGCATGGGCAGCCGGACGAGCCACCCGACCCACGCCCACGGCAACGACACGCGCTCGAGCGCCCGGGCCAGTGCCGCGACACCGCGGTCCTCGAAACCCTCCTCGCTGAACCGCATCCGGGTGAGCCGGACCGGCGCCTCCTCGGCAGGCCCGAGGACGACCCCGCGCGGGCCGAGCCCCCGGACCGCGTCACCGGTGCTGCGGCACAGCCCGCACGAGCGGGACACCCAGAGCGTCGCCGGGGTCGTGACGACGGGCCGCCACCGCGGCAGCCATCCGCGGACCGAGGCCCGGTAGGCGGCGTGCCCCGGCCATCGGGCAGCGAGGCCCGACCGCTCGTGCGGCTCGGCGACCGCGACCGAGAACACCAGCGCGACGAGGACGCCGAGCGCGAGGGCCACCGATCCCGCGGCGGCCGCGAGCACCCCGAGGAGCGCCACGGTGCCGGCCTGCATCGGGTTGTGGAGGTACGCGTACGGCCCGGTGGTCACGAGCCGGGCCGGTGGGTCCCAGGGGAACGGTGTGCCGCGCCCGACCCGCCACAGCTCGGCGACCGCGGCGAGGGTGGGCACGCCGAACGCCACGAGGGCCACGAGCAGCACGACCCGGACCGGCATCGGGTGGTCCAGGACGTCGCGCCACACGAGGCCGTCCCGGGCGAGGGCGAGGGTGGGGGCGACCCAGCCGAAGAGACCCGTGAAGACCAGCCCCTGGAGCACGACCCGGGCACCGAGCCACCGCCGCTCGAACGTGGCCCACCCCAGCACGAGAGCCGGTGCGGCGACGGCGAGCAGGAGCACGGCCTCGCCGACGAGCCACCCGTCGCCCAGGGCCACGAGCGGGTCCAGCTGCGGGACGACGAGCACGTCGACCCACGCCAGCCCGAGCCACCAGAGCACCGGGCGGCCGCCCGCGAGCACCGGCAGCGCGCCCCAGACCAGGGCCCAGCCGAGGCTGGTCTCGACCGGCATCCCGAGCACCGTCGTCGGCGCCGGGGCGAAGATCCACCACGCACCGGCGGCCTCGACGGCGAGGACCCCCACCCACGCCAGCAGGGTCGCGAGCACCGCCGCCGGCACGCGCGGGCGCAGGTCGCCGCGCCCGTGCCGGAGGACCGCGGCACCGACGACGGCGAGGACCGGGACGAGCAGGGTGAGGTTGCGCAGGGCCGCGGCTCCCACGGGTCAGTCCAGCCCGGCGAGGAGCGTCGATGCCCCGGCGTCCATGAACGCGGCGGTGACCGGGCCGAACCAGAAGGCGGGGTCGAGACGGCGCTCGTAGTCGATGGTCAGCGTGGCTCGGCAGCCGTCGGGGCCCTCCCGCCACGCGAGCGCGCCTCCGCGCACGGCTGCCCAGCGCTTCAGCTTGGTGGTGTCCTCCTCCAGGGCGAAGTTCAGGCTCGAGGCATCCCGGGCCGTCACCCGCGTGCGCACCTCGCCGTCGGCGAGGGTGAAGGTCCAGCGGTCGCCCGGGGCCAGGCCCGCACCGTGCGCCGCGGTGGGCGTCGGGTAGCGCAGGACCCGCAGGAGGAGCGGGCGATCGGTGCCCGGGTCGATGCGCGGCCCGCGTGCCAGCGCCGCCTCGAAGTCGGTGCACCGGGCGGCCACGACCCGCTCGGCCCCGGCCTGCTGGTCGGGGTGGATGCGGGTGCCGGGCAGGACTCCCTCGACGAGGACGAGGGCGACGACGGGGAGGAGGACGAGCGAACCGCTGCTCCGCCGCTCGTAGGCCACCCCCGCGTAGACCAGCCCGGCGATGCCGTAGACGAGCGGGGCGGTGAGCAGCACGCAGATGGCGCCCTCCTGCAGCAGCGCGGCCGCCAAGAGGAGCACCACGGTGAGCACCTGGAAGAGCTGGCCCCCTCCGCCCTTCCCGCGCACCGACCCGATCGCGAAGGCGAGCAGGCACGGCACCCCGACGAAGAGCACAGCGGTGTCGAGTCGGTCGGTCACCGCCGCGATGCCGACACCGGCGAGCCCCACCGCCACCACCACCGCCGACAGCGCCAGGGTGCGCCCGCGACCGGGCTGCGCCGGCACCGGCGGGTCGGGCTGCGGCGGGAGTGGAGACGGCCAGGCATCGTTCATGGATTTGAGCATACGCTCAACTTGAGCAGATGCTCAACCCGACGCCGCGACCCGGTGGCTAGGGTGGCGCCAGCCCGCCCCCGAGGAAGGACCGCCCGTGACCGGACCGCTCGACGGCATCACCGTCGTCGACCTCTCCCGCGCCCTCGCCGGCCCGCACGCGACGATGGTCCTCGGCGACCTCGGCGCCCGCGTGGTCAAGGTCGAGTCGGCCGGGGGTGACGACACCCGGGGATGGGGGCCGCCCTTCGTCGGCCCCGAGGACGACCCGGTCTCGACGTACTTCCTGGCGGCGAACCGGAACAAGGAGTCGGTCGTCCTGGACCTGAAGTCCGACGACGGCCGCGAGACCCTCACCCGGCTCGTCCGGCACGCCGACGTGCTCGTCGAGAACTTCCGGCCCGGGGTCATGGACCGGCTCGGCTTCGGCATCGAGCACCTGCACGCGCTCAACCCCGGCCTCGTCGTCCTCGCCATCAGCGGGTTCGGCCACGACGGTCCCGAGGGCGGGCGCCCCGGCTACGACCAGATCGCCCAGGGCGAGGCCGGGCTGATGTCGGTCACCGGCCCGACGGCGGACGAGCCGCAGCGCGTCGGCGTCCCGGTCGCCGACCTCCTCGCCGGTCTCCACGGGGCGCTCGGCGTCACGGCGGCCCTGCGCGAGCGCGAGGTCACTGGCCGCGGCCGGGTCGTGCGCACCTCGCTGCTGGCCTCGGTCGTCGGGGTCCACGCCTTCCAGGGCAGCGCGTACACCGTGGCCGGGCAGGTCGGCCGGGCGCAGGGGAACCACCACCCGGCGCTCGCGCCGTACGGCCTGTTCCACGCCGCCGACGGGCCGGTGCAGGTGGCCGTCGGCTCACAGGGCCTCTGGGTGCGCTTCGCCGAGGCGTTCGGCATCGACCCCGCCGACCCGCTGCTCGCCACGAACGGCGCCCGGGTCACCCACCGGGACCACCTCGTCGAGGTCATCGACGGCGCCTTCGCGGCGTGGGCCGCCGAGGACCTGCTCGCCCGCCTGGCCGAGCTCGGCATCCCGGCCGGCAAGGTGCGCACCATCGACGAGGTCTACGACTGGGACCAGACCCGCTCGCAGGGGCTCGTCATCGAGGTCGAGCATCCCGTGCTGGGCACCATCGAGCTGCCCGGGCCGCCGATCCGGTTCGACGACAACGCCTTCGCCGGCGGCCGCGAGACACATTCGCCTCCCCCGGCCCTCGACGAGCACGGCGCCGCCGTGCGCGCCTGGCTCGACGAGCAGGACGCCGCCGGGCCGGCCTGACGCGGACCGGCTACCGGGCCACGGCCTCCTCGGCCCGCACCGGCGCGACGACGGCGGGGCGCCGGCCACGCTGCTCGTGCAGCGCCAGCCCGACGACCGCGACGAGCACCACCGCGAAGCCGACCCACTGCGTCGCGCTCGGCCGCGCCCCGAGGGCGGTGACGCCGACGACGGCCGCCGACAGCGGGAAGGCGAGCTCGGCGAGCGTGGCCCGCGACGCCGGCGTGCGCCCGAGCGCCCGGTAGTAGAGGACGAGGGCCAGCAGACCCGGCACGAGGGCGAGGAGCAGGATGTTCCCGATCGCGTCGGTACCCAGCGCGAGCGGCGTCGAGGTGACGGCAGCGATGACCGCCAGCGTCACCAGCCCCACCCCGAAGCGGAGCGCGGTGAGGTCGGAGAAGCGCAGCTCGGCCGAGGCCGCCCGGCCGAGGACGGTGCCGGCGGCCCAGAGCGCGGCGGCCCCGATGGCCAGCAGCGCGGCGGTGGCGCTGGAGAGGGTGACGCCCAGCGGGTCGGGGAAGGCGAGCAGCCACGCACCGACCAGCGCCGGCACCGCGAACCAGAGGAAGCTGCGGCGCAGCCGTTCGCCGAGGACGACGGCCGCGAGCGCGATGGCGATGACCGGCTGCAGCTTCTGGAGCACCTGGGGAGTGATGGGGTCGCCGGTGCGGAAGGCCGCGGTGAACAGCGTGGTCGCGAGCGCGGAGGAGCCGGCGCCGATGACGAGGACGCTCACCTTGGTCCGGGTGCTGGTGGCCATCACCCGGCGCGCGGCGGGTACGAGCCACGGGAGGGTCAGCACGACGAGGACGAGGTGCTCCCAGAAGACGACGGCCAGCGCCGGGTACTCCTGGGAGAGCGGGCCGCGCCAGAGGGAGGAGAGCCCCCACAGCGAGGCGGCGAGGGCGACGAGCCAGGTGCGGTCAGATCCGGTCCGGGGCATGGGGCACAGCATCCCCCACGGATGCCGTTCCCCGACACCCCCTCCCCGCACGTCGGACCGGTGCCAACGCAGGGGCGCGGGTTGGGCAGAACCTGACAACGCGGGCGCCGCGCCCGCGTCCCTAGGGTCGAGTCCCGGGCACGGCGCCCGGGCGACGGCGGAGGCGAGGTGGCATGCGGGTCCTGCTGGCCCTGGGGGGCAACGCGATGACCGGCCCCGACGGCAGCGCCACCCCCGGCGCGCAGATCGCCGCCGTCACCGGCGCGATGGCGGCCGCGGCGCGGCTCGTCGCCGCCGGCCACGAGCTCGTCGTCACCCACGGCAACGGCCCGCAGGTCGGCAACCTCCTCGTGAAGAACGAGCTCGCCGCGCACGTCGTCCCGCCCGTGCCGCTGGACTGGTGCGGCGCCCAGACGCAGGGAACCCTCGGGTTCACGATCCTCGACGCGCTCGACGGCGCCCTCGCTGCCGTCGGGGCGCCCCGGCCGGTCGCGGCCCTCGTCACCCGCACCCTCGTCGACCGCGACGACCCCGGGTTCACCCACCCGAGCAAGCCGGTCGGCCGCTACCTGCCCGAGGACCAGGCCCGCCGGATGGTCGAGCACGGCCAGGTGTGGGAGGACCGCGGCGCCAAGGGCTGGCGCCGGGTCGTGGCCAGCCCCGAGCCGCTCGAGGTGCTCGACGTCGGCCCGGCCCGCACGCTGCTTGACGCCGGCCACGTCGTCGTCACGGCCGGTGGCGGGGGCATCCCGGTCGTCCGTGACGCCGACGGCACGCTGCGTGGCGTCGAGGCGGTCATCGACAAGGACCTGACCGCCGCGCTGCTGGCCCGGGCGCTGCACGCCGACGTCCTCGTCATCGCCACCGACGTCGACCACGCCGCCGTCGGGTTCGGCACTCCTGCGCAGCGCGACCTCGGACGGGTCGGCCTCGCCGAGCTGCACGCGCTCGCCGACGCCGGTGAGTTCGCCTCCGGCTCGATGGGCCCCAAGGTCGAGGCCGTCCGCCGCTTCGTCGCCGCCGGGGGTCCGCGCGGCGTCATCACCTCGCTCACCCACATCACCGACGCCGTCGACGGTGCGTTCGGCACCGTCGTCGAGCCCGACCGAGAGGAATGACCGTGCCCGACGCCATCGAGGTCCGCAAGGTCCCGCTGCACTCCGTCTCCGATGCCTCCGAGCTCGGCGCCCTCATCGACGCCGGTGTGCTGGAGGCCGATCGGGTCATCGCCGTCATCGGCAAGACCGAGGGCAACGGCGGGGTCAACGACTACACCCGCATCATCGCCGACCGCGCCTTCCGCGAGCTGCTCGTCAGCAAGGGCGCCGACCCCGAGCGGGTCAAGGACGTGCCGATCGTCTGGTCCGGTGGCACCGACGGCGTCATCAGCCCGCACGCCACGATCTTCGCGACCGTGCCCGCCGACCGGGCCGAGCAGACCGACGAGCCCCGGCTGACCGTCGGCTTCGCGATGAGCGAGCAGCTGCTGCCCGAGGACATCGGCCGCACCGCGATGGTCTCGAAGGTGGCCGACGCCGTGAAGGTCGCGATGGAGCGGGCCGGCATCACCGACGCCGCCGACGTGCACTACGTGCAGACCAAGACGCCGCTGCTCACCATCGACACCATCCGCGACGCCAAGGAGCGCGGCCACGACGTCTTCACGGAGGACACGCTGACCTCGATGGACGTCTCCAACGGCGGCACCGCGCTCGGGATCGCCGTCGCGCTCGGCGAGATCGAGATGCCGCGCGACGAGGACGTGCTGCGCGACCGGTCGCTGTACTCGTCGGTGGCGTCGTGCTCGTCGGGCGTCGAGCTGGACCGCGCGCAGGTCGTCGTCGTGGGCAACGCGCGCGGGGTCGGGGGGCGGTACCGCATCGGGCACTCGGTGATGACCGACGCGCTCGACCAGGACGGGCTGTGGGCGGCCATCCGCGACGCCGGGCTCGACCTGCCGGAGCGCCCGCACCACTCGGACCTCGACGGCCGGCTGGTCAACCTCTTCCTCAAGTGCGAGGCCAGCCAGGACGGGCGGGTCCGCGGGCGGCGCAACGCGATGCTCGACGACTCCGACGTGCACTGGCACCGGCAGATCAAGGCCGCGGTCGGTGGCGTCACGGCCGCGGTGACCGGTGACCCGGCGGTGTTCGTCTCGGTGTCGGCGGCCCACCAAGGCCCCGACGGCGGTGGGCCGGTGGCGGCCATCGTCGACCTCGGCGAGGACCCCACCGGCTACCGCCCCTGACCGCCGGCGCGCGGCACCCTCCCTCTCCAGGAAGCCTTCCTGGTGGCCTGCTGGGGGCGATCACCCCACCTCGGCTGCCAGGAGGCCTGCCTGGTGGCGAGGCGGGGGCCTGACCGCCCGTCGCGGTCCTGACCTGCGGCGACGCCCGCATGAGCGGCGATACCCGTGGGTAGGACGTTGGGGTGCCAGCCCTCCCCGACGCCGTCCCCCTCCCCGCCCCGCCCCCCGTTCCGCTCGAGCAGGTGCTCGCCGACCGTCGCCTCGAGCACCTCGAGGAGGCGCCCGCCGACGGCGTCGTCTCGTCCCTCGCGGCCATGGTCGCCCACCCCGAGTACCCCTGCCTCGGCGCGCGGTCGGTCTTCCGCCGATCCGCGGTGACCTCCGTCGTCCTCGACGACCTCACGGACACCACCCCCGGCGGCTCGCTCGACGTCCTCGGCGACCGGCTCCGGGCCTTCGCAGCGTCCGCCGACCCCACCGGCGACCTCGTCTCGTTCGTCGCCTGCTTCCGGGGTCCGGCGCCGGCCGGAGAGCGCGCCTTCGAGACCCACCTCTGGGCGGCCCTGCGCCACCTCCACGAGCACGACGACTCCCCGTGGCCGGGCTCCGTCGCCGACGACCCCGTCGACCCGCACTTCGCGTTCAGCGTCGGCGGCACCCCGTTCTTCGTCGTCGGCCTGCACCCGGACGCCTCCCGCATCGCCCGGCGCGCGCCGGTCCCGACCCTCGTCTTCAACCTCCACGAGCAGTTCGAGCGGATGCGCGCCGACGGCCGCTACGCCCGGATGCGCGACACCATCCGCCGGCGGGACACCGACCTCCAGGGCAGCATCAACCCGATGGTCGCCGACCACGGCCTGTCGTCCGAGGCGCTCCAGTACTCCGGCCGCCAGGTCCCGGCCGGCTGGACGCCGCCGTTCCACCCCCGCACCCTCGACGAGGAGCCCGCATGAACCCCGCCCGCACCCGGTACCCCCGCGCCGAGCAGGCGCCGCCCTACGCCGGCGGGCCCGACGGTCCCGCCGACGGCTGGTGGCGCATCCCCCCGCAGACCGGGCTGGCGGTCGAGCTCGCGCCCGGGGACCGGCTCACCCTGCTCGACCCGTGCGGCGAGCAGGTGAGCGACCTCTACCTGGTGGCCGCCGACGACGTCGCCGAGCAGTTCTCCTCCGGCCGCACGACCGACTTCGGCAACTCGGTCTACGTCTCGACGGGGTCGGTGCTGTGGAGCAACCGCAGCACACGGCTCGCCGAGGTCGTCGACGACACCGTGGGCGTCCACGACCTGACGCTCACCCCCTGCAGCCAGGCGACCTTCGACGTCCTCTACCCCGACCTCGGCGGCGCCCCGCACCCCAGCTGCTTCGCCAACCTCGTCGGCGCGCTCGAGCCGTACGGCGTCGACCCGGACCGGATCGGGGTGACGCTCAACGTGTTCATGGACGTCTGGACCGACGAGCGTGGCGAGCTGCACATCGACCCGCCGCCGACCCGCCCCGGCGACCGCTTCACCATCGAGGCCCGGGTGCCCCTCGTCGCCGGCGTCACCGCGTGCTCGGCCGAGAAGTCCAACAACGGGACCTGCACGCCCATCGACCTGCGGGTCGAGCGCGCCGGCTGACGCGGGTCGAGCGCGCCGGCTGACGTGGTGAGTGCGGACGCGGTCGCCGGGGCAGCCACGTCCGCACTCGACGGCTGAACGGCCCGCCTCGCGCCGAACCACCTGCGGGATGGGCAGGCACCGGTGATGATCTGCCGGTGACCACCACCCTGGGCCCGCAGCCCGACCCGCACCGACCGGCCGGAGCCGGCGCGCCCACCCGCATCCCCACCGCGCCCCGCGTCCCGACGACGCCACCGGCCGTGACCGTGCGCCCGGCGTCGGCCTCGGCCCTGCGCCACGTGGGGCTCGCGGTGGTCACCTTCTTCGTCCTGTTCGTCGTGGGGCTGCAGGCGATGGGCCGGACCACGGTGTCGGCCGGCTCGGCCGTCGCCCTCGTGCTGCCCGGGTTCGTCCTGGCGGCGGCCGGGATCGTCCTGCTCCTGCGCCGGTGGGGCCGGCTGCTCGTCACCGAGATCGAGCTCGGCTACACGACCTCGCGACCGCGGACCGCGTCGTGGTGGCTGCGCAACGGCCCGAAGCGCGGGCACTCCGTCGTCTGGGACCTTTCGGGGCTCTGGTTCCTTCGGCCCTCCGGCGAGGTCCGGGCCGCGCCCCTGCCCACACCGCACCCCCCGGGCTGGTACCCGTCACCCCGCGACCCCGCCCGGCTCGAGCTGTGGACCGGCTGCCAGTGGAGCGGCCTGCTCGGGGCCCGCACGGACGGCCTGCTCCCGCACTGACCGTCGCGGTCCTCAGCGGTGTCGTCGCTCGTCGGCACGCTCCCGGCGCGCTACATTCCGCTGGTGCACGTCGACGAGGAGCAACCGGACGAGGAGATCGACGAGGCCTTCGAGCGCCTCCTCGACGAGGGCCGGGACCGGCTCGAGCGTCCCCTGTGGACGCTGCTCCCGACCGGCCTGCTCGGGGGCATCGACGTCGGCGTCGGCATCCTGGCCTACCTCGTGGTCAAGCACGAGACCCGCAACCAGCTGCTCGCCGCCCTCGCCTTCTCCGTCGGGTTCGTCGCGCTGCTGCTCGCCCGCAGCGAGCTCTTCACCGAGAACTTCCTCGTGCCCGTGACGACCGCCGTCGCGGAGAAGGGCAACTGGGGTCGCCTGCTGCGGCTGTGGGCCGTCACGCTCGTGACGAACATCGCCGGGGGCGCACTCGTCATGTGGATCATCCTCGTCGCGCGCCCCGACCTCGCCGAGGTCGCGCGCGAGACCGGCGAGCACTACGCGGAGCTGGGCATCACCGCGCAGAGCTTCATGCTCGCCGTGCTCGGCGGCCTCGTCATCACGCTGATGACGCGGATGCAGAACGGCACCGACAGCCTGGGCGTGAAGATCGTGCCGGCCGTGCTCTTCAGCGCCGTGCTCGTCGGCGCCGAGCTGTTCCACGCCGTCCTCGACCAGATCCTCATCATCGGCGCCGCCATCGCCGGCTCCGACATCACGCTCGCCCAGTTCGCCGGCGCCCTCGTCTGGGCGAGCCTCGGCAACATCGCCGGCGGGGTCGGCCTCGTGACCTTCCTGCGGCTCGTGCGCTCCGCCCCGCGGGTCGAGGACGAGCGCGAGCGGTCGACGGCGACCTGACCCGCGCCCGTCCCGGCACCGGGGTCAGTGCGCGAAGTGCCGGGTCCCGGTGAAGTAGAGGGTGATGCCGGCCGCCTGCGCCGCCTCGACGACCTCGGCGTCACGCATCGAGCCACCCGGCGCCACGACCGCGCGCACCCCGGCGTCGAGCAGCACCTGCAGCCCGTCGGCGAACGGGAAGAACGCGTCGGAGGCGGCGACCGAGCCCCGGGCCCGCTCCTCCCCCGCGCGCGACACGGCGAGGTGGCAGGAGTCGACGCGGTTGACCTGACCCATGCCGATGCCGACCGAGCCGCCGTCGCGGGCCAGCAGGATGGCGTTGGACTTCACGGCCCGGACTGCGCGCCAGGCGAACTGGAGGTCGGCGAGGGTGGCGTCGTCGGCCGCGTCGCCGGCCACCAGCCGCCAGTGGGCGGCGTCGTCACCGCCGGTCACCGCACCGTCCTCGTCGCGGACCTCGGCCTCGACCGTGTCGCGCTGCTGGACGAGCAGTCCCCCGGAGACGGGACGGACCTCGGCGCCGCCCCGCACGGGCGCCGGGCACTCGAGCAGCCGGATGTTCTTCTTCGCCGTGAGCACCTCGAGCGCCTCGGGCTCGAACCCGGGGGCGACGACGACCTCGGTGAAGATGTCGGCGACCGTGCGCGCCATCTCGGCGGTCACCGGGCGGTTGGTCGCGATGATGCCGCCGAAGGCGCTCACCGGGTCGCAGGCGTGGGCCCTGCGGTGCGCGTCGGCGACGTCCGTGCCGACGGCGATGCCGCACGGGTTGGCGTGCTTGATGACGGCCACGGTCGGCTGGTCGCCCTGGTCGTACGCGGCACGCACGGCGGCGTCGGCGTCGAGGTAGTTGTTGTACGACATCTCCTTGCCGTGCAGCTGGTTCGCCTGCGCGAGGGCCGGCTGCGGTTGAAAACCGTTGGTGTAGAGGGCGGCTCGCTGGTGCGGGTTCTCGCCGTAGCGCAGCGTCGCCGACTTGCTCCACGTCGCGCCCATCCAGGCCGGGAAGCCGGTGCCGTCGCTCGTGTCGACGTAGGCGTTGCCCATCCACGAGGCGACGTGGACGTCGTACGTCGCGGTGTGCACGAAGGCCTCGGCCGCGAGGCGCTTGCGCTGCTCGAGCGTGAAGCCGCCACCGCGCACGGCGTCGAGGACGGCGCCGTAGGTGGACGGGTCGGTGACGACGGCGACGCTCGGGTGGTTCTTGGCGGCGGCGCGCACCATCGACGGGCCGCCGATGTCGATCTGCTCGACGACCTCGTCCGGGCCCGCTCCCGAGGCGACGGTCGCGGCGAACGGGTAGAGGTTGACGACGACGAGCTCGAAGGCCTCGACACCGAGGTCCTCGAGCTGGGCGAGGTGGTCGGGCTTGCGGGTGTCGGCGAGCAGGCCGGCGTGCACCATCGGGTGGAGGGTCTTGACCCGGCCCTCGAGGCACTCGGGGAAGCCGGTGAGCTCCTCGACGCGGGTGACCGGCAGGCCGAGGGACTCGATGAGCGCGGCGCTCCCGCCGGTCGAGACGAGGGCGACCCCGGCGTCGTGCAGGCCGCGGACGAGGTCCTCCAGGCCGGTCTTGTCGTAGACGGAGACGAGCGCGCGGCGGACGGGACGGACGTCCTCAGAGGGGCAGGGGGCTGAGACGGCGGCGGACATGGTGTGCTCCTTGCGGGGTCGGGCGGTCGGCCCGGGGCACCCAGGCGGGCGATGCCCCGACAGCTCAACTCCCCGGTGGTGACCCACCCGCGCCAGTCGTCGAGCGAGAGTCTAGCCATCCCCGGAGTCGAGTGCGGACGTGGTCGCCCCGGCAGCCACCTCCGCACTCGACTCCGGGGAGGGTGTGGGTCAGCGGGCGTACGGGGACGGGGGCAGCGGGTCCGGCCAGGAGGCACCGAGGACCCGGTCCACCTCGAGCACGACGACCACCCGCTCCGGGTTCGGCCGGGGCTGCCGGTAGCGCACGGCGTAGCGCTCCTCGGCGTCCCGCACGGCCTCGGCGTCCTCGAGCACGCGCGTGACGCCCTCGAGGGTGAGCCAGCGACGCCGGTCGACCTGCGAGATCGCGGCCCGCCGACCCGCGCGGGCCTGGACCGCCTTCGCGCTCGTCCGGCTCGTGATGACCCGGGCGACGAGGGCCTCCGCATCCCAGGTGAACCCGACCGGCACGACGTGCGGGCTGCCGTCGCGGCGGAGTGTCGTCAGCGTCGCGAGGTGCCGCTCACGCATGAACTCGACTGCCGCGGAGGGCAGCTCGGCGGGAGTCAGCGCCACGACCGGTCCCGCGCCAGCGCCGTCAGGACCTCGACGAGCATCGCCCGCTCCTCCACCTTGATCCGCTCGTGCAGCGACCCGACGTCGTCGCCGTCCTCGACCCGTACCGCCCGCTGGTCGATGATCGGCCCGGTGTCGACACCGGCGTCGACCCAGTGGCAGGTGCACCCGGTCACGCGCACCCCGTGGGCCAGGGCGTCGCGCACCCCGTGCGCGCCGGGGAAGCTCGGCAGGAGCGCCGGGTGCGTGTTGACCACGCGGAAGGCATCGAGCACCGCCGGCCCGAGGACCTTCATGAACCCGGCCGAGACCACGAGGTCGGGCGCGTGCTCCGCCAGCAGCCGGGCGAGCGCGGCATCCCACTCCGAGCGCGCGTCGAAGTCCGCCACGGGGCAGACGAAGGTCGGGATGCCCGCACCCTCGGCGCGCTCGGCGCCCCCCGTGCCGTCCCGGTCGGCCCCGACGACGACCACCGAGAACGGGGCGTCGCCACCGGCGACCCCGTCGAGGAGGGCCTGCAGGTTGGTCCCGGAACCGGAGACGAGGACCGCGAGGCGCAGCGGCCCGGCGCTCACCGGCGCAGCCTCCAGGCGTCGCGCGCGACGTAGGCGAGCGCCCCGACGAGCAGCTCGGCGAAGAGCACGAGCGCCAGCTCACCACCCGGGGCACCGATGGAGGACAGGCGGAACTGCCCGAGCGAACCCCCGCCGACGGCGTCGAGGACCCCGATGGCCCCGGCGGTCACCAGGCAGGCCGACGTCGCGACGGCGACCTTGGTGCGCAGCCGCGACAGGCGGGCCACGGTGGCGACCGCGCGCCGCCCGACCCACACCCCGGCCGCCACCACGAGGAGCACGCACACCACGCCGACGATGCCCGGGAAGCGTCCCGGCTGCGGCAGTGCGGCGAGGACGGGGAGCATCGGGAGCAGGCCGCCCTCGCTGCCGTCCCACGACACGCTCGCGCCGTCGACGACGGAGAACCCGGGTCCGGCCACGAACGAGACGACCCACGTGCCGAGGTTCGCGAGGCCGGCCGCCTGCGCGCCGAGGAGCACCGCCGACCCGCCGCCGGTGGCGCCGAGCTCGGCCTGGACGGCGGCCACCTGCGGCCACGCGAGGGCGGTGGCGCCGAGGACGACGAGCATCCCGACGGAGACGAGGAGGGTTGCGCCGGCGAGCCCCGGGCCGACCGCGCGGCGGACGGTGTCGGGGAGCACCGGCACGAGGCGCGGGCCGAGGACGTCCGGGTCGTCACGCCCCACGGCCCGCAGCGCCACCGCCAGGGCGAGCGCGGGCACCCCCACGAGCGGCAGGAGCACGCTCCACGGCCGCGGCACGAACGGGCCCTGGGCGGCCAGCAGCCACCCCGCCGCCACGACGAGCGCGTACCCCGCCCACCAGGCGGAGACGGAGGCGGCGAGCGGGCGCGGCAGCACCCCCGCCCAGTGCTCGCCCTCCGTGCTCACCTGCACCATCGCCTCGCGGGCGCCGAACCGCGCCAGGAGCACGAGCACGCCGAGGGCGAGCAGCGGGACCATCGAGACGGTCGCTCCCCCGACGCCGAGATGGGCACCGCCGGCGAGCAGCCAGAGGGCCCAGCCCACGGCCGCGGCGTCACCCGCGGAGGCGGCCGAGCGCGGGTCGGTGCTCCACGCGAGGAGCACCGGCCCGACCACGACGAGGGCGCTGACCAGACCGGTGAGGACGCCGATGAGGCCCGACCGTCGCCAGCCGGGCCCCCACGGGGAGCCGGAGCCCTCCGGCGGGTCGTCGGACCCCGGCAGGGCGGCACGCAGGCGGTCGGTCACGGTCATCGCGCACCAGTCTGCGACACCGGCCCCGCGCCGCGTCGGAGCCGCGCCGCGACCCCACCCGTCGAGAGTACGGAACACGCCGCATGCACCTCGGCGCACACGGCGTGTTCTGTACTCTCGACGGGTTCGTCCGCCGGGTGGGGCGGCGTCAGGCGCCGAGCCCCTGCATGATCTCGCGCATCAGGCCCGCGGTCTCCGACGGCGTCTTGCCGACCTTGACCCCGGCGGCCTCGAGGGCCTCCTTCTTGGCCTGCGCGGTGCCCGACGAGCCGGAGACGATGGCGCCGGCGTGGCCCATCGTCTTGCCCTCGGGGGCGGTGAAGCCGGCGACGTAACCGACGACCGGCTTGGTCACGTGGTCCTTGATGTAGGCCGCCGCGCGCTCCTCGGCGTCGCCGCCGATCTCGCCGATCATGACGATGGCGTCGGTCTCGGGGTCGTTCTCGAAGGCCTCGAGGCAGTCGATGTGCGTCGTCCCGATGACCGGGTCGCCACCGATGCCGACGGCCGAGGAGAAGCCGAAGTCCCGCAGCTCGTACATCATCTGGTAGGTCAGCGTGCCGGACTTCGAGACCAGGCCGATGCGGCCCGAGCCGGAGATGTCGGCGGGGATGATCCCGGCGTTCGACGCACCGGGGCTGATCAGGCCGGGACAGTTCGGGCCGATGATCCGGGTGCCGCCCTTCTCCTGCGCGTAGTTGTAGAACTCGGCGGTGTCCTTGACGGCGACGCCCTCGGTGATGACGACGAGCAGCGGGATGCCCGCGTCGATCGCCTCGACGGCGGCGGCCTTGGTGAAGGCGGCGGGGACGAACGCGACGCTGACGTCGGCACCCGTCTTCTCCATCGCCTCGGCGACCGTGCCGAAGACCGGGACGGACACGCCGCCCTCGAACTCGACGTCGGTGCCGGCCTTGCGGGGGTTGACGCCGCCGACGATCGCGGTGCCGGAGCGCAGCATCCGCTGCGTGTGCTTCATGCCCTCGGAGCCGGTCATGCCCTGGACGATGACCTTGGAGTCCGCGGTGAGGAAGATGGCCATGGGTGTCTGTTCTCTCTTCTCGCTCGCTCGGGGTCAGTTCTGGGAGGCCAGCTCGGCGGCCTTGCGCGCGGCGCCGTCCATCGTCGCCTCGATGGTGACGAGCGGGTGGTCGCGCTCGGCGAGGATGCGGCGGCCCTCCTCGACGTTGTTGCCGTCGAGCCGGACGACGAGCGGCTTGGTCGCCTCGTCGCCGAGGGCGTCGAGCGCACCGACGATGCCGTTGGCCACCGCGTCGCACGAGGTGATGCCGCCGAAGACGTTGACGAACACCGACTTCACCTGCTCGTCGCCGAGGATGATGTGCAGCCCGTTGGCCATCACCTCGGCGGAGGCGCCGCCGCCGATGTCGAGGAAGTTGGCCGGCTTCTGGCCGCCGAACTCCTCGCCGGCGTACGCGACGACGTCGAGGGTGCTCATCACGAGCCCGGCGCCGTTGCCGATGATGCCGACCGAGCCGTCGAGCTTGACGTAGTTGAGGCCCTTCTCCTTGGCCGCGGCCTCGAGCGGGTCGGCGGCGGCGGAGTCCTCGAGGGCCTCGTGGTCGGGGTGGCGGAAGTCGGCGTTCGCGTCGAGCGAGACCTTGCCGTCGAGGGCGACGATCTCGCCGTCCTCGGTCTTCACGAGCGGGTTGACCTCGACGAGCGTGGCGTCCTCGTCGCGGTAGACGGTCCACAGGGTCTTGAGGACCGGCTCGATCTTCGCGGCGACGTCGCCCTCGAAGCCGGCGGCCTCCACGATCTCGCGGGCCTTGGCGTCGTCGATGCCGGTGTTGGGGTCGACGACGACGCGCGCGAGGGCCTCGGGGCGCTCGACGGCGAGCTGCTCGATCTCCATCCCGCCCTCCTTGCTGCACATCGCGAGGTAGGTGCGGTTCGCGCGGTCGAGCAGGATCGAGAAGTAGTACTCCTCGGCGATGCGGGCGCCCTGAGCGATCATCACGCGGTGCACGGTGTGGCCCTTGATGTCCATGCCGAGGATGGCGCGCGCGTGCTCCTCCGCCTCGTCGGTGGACTTCGCGACCTTCACGCCACCGGCCTTGCCGCGCCCACCGGTCTTCACCTGGGCCTTGACGACGGTGACGCCGCCGCTCGCGGTGCCGATGCGCTCGGCCGCCTCCCTCGCCTCCTCGGGCGTCGTGGCGACGGCCCCGGCGAGCACGGGCACACCGTGCTTCTCGAACATGTCACGGGCCTGGTACTCGAAGAGGTCCACGAGGCGATCCGTCCTCACTGTCGGCGGTGGGTGGTCCGACAGGGGACTCTAGTGCGGCCCGGGCCACGGGGCCGACCCGGGGAGCCCGATGGGGCCGATCTCACGCCGGGCGGCTCCCTCACGCGGCGACCGGCGCGCCCTCCGAGGAGGACGCGCCGGCCGGCGGGGTGGACGGGTCAGCTGCTGCAGGTCTGCGACCCCGCCTTGACGGCGATCGCCGAGAAGCCCTTCTCCACGGCGAGGCACTGGGCGCTGCCGCGGCCGTAGAGCTCCTTGGCCGAGGCGATCGCGCCCTCGCGCGCCGACGCGTAGTTGCTGGACGACACGAGCTTGGTGCTCAGCGTGCGGTACCAGACCTTCTCGGCGACGTCGTGGCCGACGCCCGCCATCGTCGAGCCGTCGCACGTCGGGCTGTTGTAGGCCACGCCGTTCACGGTCTTGGCGCCCGAGCCCTCGGAGACGAGGTAGAACCAGTGGTTCAGCGGGCCCGAGGAGTAGTGGACGTCGAGCCGGCCGACCGACTTGCTCCAGCAGTCGGCGCTGCGGCCGTCACGGCTCGGCTTGTCCATGTAGCGCAGCGGGGTGCCGTTGCCGTTGATGTCGATCTTCTCGCCGATGAGGTAGTCGCCCGGGTCGGCGGCGCTCGCCGCGTGGAACTCGACGGCGGTGCCGAAGATGTCCGAGGTCGCCTCGTTGAGGCCGCCGGACTCACCGCGGTAGTTCAGGCCCGCCGTGTTCTCGGTGACGCCGTGGCTCATCTCGTGCCCCGCGACGTCGATCGACGTCAGCGGCTTGACGTTGCCCTGGCCGTCGCCGTAGGTCATCTGGGTGCCGTCCCAGAAGGCGTTGACGTAGGCGTTGCCGTAGTGGACCCGGCTACGGGCACCGGTCCCGTTGTTCCAGATGCCGGCCCGGCCGAGGACCGAGCTGTAGTAGTCGTACGTCTCCTGCGCACCCCACTGGGCGTCGGCGGCGGCGGTCTGACGGCTGCTCACGCTGCCGGTGCCCCAGACGTCGTCGGCGTCGGTGAACTCGGTGCCGGTCCCGGTCGTCGCGCCGTTGAGGTCCGTCGTGTAGTTGCCGTGGGTGTCGCGCAGCTTGTACGCGCCGGCGGTTCCGGTCGTGTTGAGGGTGACCGTGCCGCTGTACTGCGTGTTGCCGGTGCCCTCGACGATGGTCTCGGCGCTGTCGATGACGGCACCGGTCCGGGCGTCGACCCAGGTGCGGAGGCGGCTGGGCGTCTGGCTGGCGCGCACGCCGGTCGTCGTCACCTCCCAGGCGAGCCGCGGTGCACCCGAGGCGGCGTGGACGACGAGCTCGCTGCTCGCGCCGTCGACGCGGTAGCCCGCGCCCTTGCGGGCCGTCGCCTCCGCTGCGCTCGCCGCGACCGTGGGGGTCGTGCTCGCCGGGGCGACCGACCGTCCGGCGGCGAGGCGCTCGGAGCGGACCGTGCCCGCGCGGTCCTTGTCGACGACGAGGTCGCCACCGACGACGCGCAGGCCGTCGACCGTGCGGTCGTAGCGGACGTGCCGCGTGCCGTCGGCGTCGGTGAGCACCGAGCGCACCGTGAGGCGCTGGTCTGCACCGAGGCCGAGGGCGCGGCCGGTGGCGGGCGCGTCCTGCTGCTCGGCGGCCCGGGCGGTGTCCGGGCGCGGGCTCGGGGCGGCAGCGGCCGTGGGGACGGATCCGACGACGGCGGCGGCGACCGCCGCGGCGAGGACGGAACCGGTGACGAGGCGAGAACTCATGGACTCTCCTGTGGGTGGGGGTCGCGGGTCGCGACGCGGTTCATCGTGAATCGGGGTGTGGGCATCCGCATCCGGTGCGGCTGAAGGCTTCTCAGGAAGTCCTCGGGTGTGCGGCGTCAGCCGACGGTCACCGCCGTGTCGTCGACGACGAAGGAGGTCTGCGCCGAGGAGTCCTCGGTGGCGGTGAACCGGATGGTGACCGCGCGGCCCTTCCACGGCAGCAGGCTGAAGGACTTCTGCGTGTACGTCGCGTTGGGCGCGACGTTGGAGAACGTGCCGAGGGTCGTCACCGTGGAGCCGTCGACGACCTGGGCGCGCATCGTGTCGTAGACGGTGGTGCCCGTCTCGGCGGTGTCGGTGCGCAGCCAGAAGGTGAGGGCCGCCGCCGTGGCGGTCGACGGGACGGTGACGGTCTGGTTCACCGTCTCGGTACCGGCCGAGCCGTTGCCTCCGAGCCACAGCTTCCAGCTGCCGGTGCGGGCCGGGCGCGACGCGCTGTTCGTGATCGGCCCCGCCGTGCCGGTCCAGACGGTGGCGCCGGACTCGAACCCGGCGTTCTGGAGGAGGTTGCCGACGGTCGGCGGAATCGTCGTGCCGTAGTCCTTCGCGGCGTACCGCGTGACGATCGCCCCGACGAGGTCGGCACCGCGGTCCAGGGACGTGGTGTCGAGGTTGGCGAGGGTGTCGCAGGAGCGGTGGTAGCAGGGGTCGAACGCGCGCCCGGCCGTCCCTCCCCACTTCTGCGCCTGGGCGGTGGTCTTGAGGGTCTCGGCACCGCTGAAGATGCCCGCCGTCGGGAGACCGGCGGCCCGGAAGGCGGCGTGGTCGCTGCGGCCCTGGACGTCGATGTACTCCGACGGGATGCCCTTGGCCGTGTACCAGGCGGTGATCTCGTCGCGCACCGCGTTGCCGGCGGCGTTGTCGTCGTAGACGAAGTAGCCGGGGTTGGGCGAGCCGATCATGTCGATGTTGAGGTACAGCGCGATCTTCGCCTTCTCGGCGGCCGAGAGGCTCGCGACGTACGCCTTGGACCCGAGCAGGCCCTGCTCCTCGGCGCCCCAGAACCCGAAGCGCAGGGTGTTGCGGGGCCTCTGCCCGGAGGCCGCGTACTGCACCGCCGTCTCGAGCACGCCGGCCGTGCCGCTGCCGTTGTCGTTGATGCCCGGGCCGGCGCTGACGCTGTCGAGGTGGGCACCGGCCATCACGACCCGGCTGGGGTCGGTGCCGGCGAGGGTGGCGACGACGTTGTACGACGTGCCCGACGACGTCGAGAACGACTGCACCTGGGTCGTGTAGCCGGCCGCGTCGAGCGTGGCCTTCACGTAGTCGACCGAGGCCTGGTAGCCCGACCGGCCGGTGGCGCGGTTGCCGCCGTTGGCGGCGGCGATGGCCGAGAGCCGGTCGAGGTGGGCGCGGACCTTCGCGACGTCGATGTCGGGGTCGGCGAGCGCGGCGGCGGGTGCCGCGGCGGGCGCAGCCGCCCGGTCGGTGGGTGCGGCGGCGGCCGCGGTGAGTGGTGCCACGACGAGGGCTGCGGCGAGGCCGGCGGCGGCCATCAGGGCCGGGGCGTGGGGGCGTGCGGGCATGGGGAGTCCTTCGGCTGGGGGCGCCGGGTGGGCGCGGGTGTGGCGACGGGCCGGCGCGCGGTGGCGCGCCGGCCCGTCGTGGAGCGGTGGTGGTGGGTCGGTCAGCTCACCGTGAGCGCCGTGTCGTCGACGACGAACGACGTCTGGAGCGTGACGTCCTCGGTGCTCGTGAAGCGCACCGTGACCGCCTGGCCCTTGTAGGCCGTCAGGTTGAAGGACTTCTGCACGTACGAGGCGTTCTTGTTGAGGTTGCTGTACGTGCCGAGGGTCGTCGTCGTGCCGTTCACGACGACCTGCGCCTTCATCGTGTCGTACGCCGAGGACGTGGTCGTCTCCGCCGTGTCGATGCGCACCCAGAAGGTCAGCGCCGCCGAGGTGGCGCTCGCCGGGATGGTCACCGTCTGGCTCTCGGTCTCGGTGGTCGCCGAGCCGTTGCCGCCGAGCCACATCTTCCAGGTGCCCGAGCGCGCCGGGCGGCCGGTGTTGTTCGTGATCGGACCGGCGGTACCGGACCAGACCGTCGCGCCGGACTCGAAGCCCGCGTTCTGGAGGAGGTTCCCACCGGTGGGCGGCGGGGTCGTGCCGCCGGAGCAGGACTGCGTGCCGGCCGGGACCGAGATCGCGTCGAACGCACCCTGGACAGCGGTGCAGACCGCGGCGTTGGTCGGGAAGAGCTCCTTGGCCGAGGCGATCGCGCCCTCACGGGCGGCCTGGTAGTTGCTCGTCGACGTCAGCTTGGTCGAGAGGGTGCGGTACCAGACCTTCTCGATGTTCGCGCGGCCCGCGCCGACGACGGTGGAGGCGTTGCAGGTGGGGCTGTTGTACGAGACACCGTTGACCGTCTTGGCACCCGAGCCCTCGGAGGCCAGGTAGAACCAGTGGTTCAGCGGGCCCGAGGAGTAGTGCGGGTCGAGGTTCTTCGTGCCCGTGGTCCAGCAGTCCTGGCTCGCGCCGTCCTTGGACGGCTTGTCCATGTAGCGCAGCGGGGTGCCGTTGCCGTTGATGTTGATCTTCTCGCCGATGAGGTAGTCGCCCGGGTCGGCGGTGCTGTTGGCGTAGAACTCCACGGCCGTGCCGAAGATGTCGGACGTCGCCTCGTTGAGGCCGCCCGCGTCACCGGAGTAGACCAGACCGGCGGTGTTCTCGGTGACGCCGTGGCTCATCTCGTGGGCGGCGACGTCGATCGAGGTCAGCGGCTTGGTGTTGCCCGCGCCGTCGCCGTAGGTCATCTGGGTGCCGTCCCAGAAGGCGTTGACGTAGCCGTTGCCGTAGTGGACCCGGCTGCGGGCGCCGGTGCCGTTGTTCCAGATGCCGGCGCGCCCGAGGACGGTGTTGTAGTAGTCGTACGTCTTCTCGGCGCCGTACTGCGCGTCGACCCCGGCGGTCTGCCGGTTCGTCGTCGTGCCGTTGCCCCAGACGTTGTCCGCGTCGGTGAAGAGCGTGCCGGCGGCCGTCGCGCTCGTCGAGCCGTTGAGGTCGGTCGTGTAGTTGCCGCGGCTGTCCTTGAGCTGCCAGGTGGTGCCGCTCTGGATCGTGTTGAGGGTGACCGTGCCGGAGTACTGGGAGTTGCCCGTGCCGTTGACGATCTCGTCCCAGCTCGTGATGACCGCGCCGGAGCCGGCGTCGACGACCGTGTGCAGGCGGCTGGGGGTCTGGTCGGCCTTGACGCCCGTGGTCACGACGTCGTAGGCGAGGCGCGGGGTGCCCGTGCCGGCCCAGACGACGAGCTCGCCCTGGCTCTTCTCGCCGCGGGCCTTCGAGCGCTCCGTGCCGGCCGCGACGGCGGTCGTGCGGGAGACCGTCGGCGTCGTGGTCTTCGCCGCGACGCTCTTGCGGCCCGCGTTGTAGCGGACCTCCTCGAGCGCGCCGGCCTTGCTCTTCTCGACGACGAGGTCGCCGCCGAGGACGCGCAGGCCGTTCCAGGTGCGGTCGTACCGGGTGTGGGTGGTGCCGTCGCGGTCGGTGAGGACCGCTCGGGGGACGAGCTTCTCGCCCGAGGCGAGGCCGAGGGCGGCGTGGTCGGGGCCGGGGGTGGCGGCCGCCGGGCGCGCCGCGGCAGGGGTGGTGCCGACGGCCGTCGCGGCGGGCACGCCGGCGACGAGGGTCGTGAGGGCCGCGCCCAGGGCAAGGCCGGTGGTGAGTCGTCTCACGGTCGGGGTTCTCCTTCGGGTAGTGCGCCCGGGTCCGGGCACGAGGGGAAACCTCGTCCTGCGACAGGCTCCAGGACAACACTTCTTGCGAAGAATTGACCCCGGCGACGGAACTCTTTACTGCTGCCCGACGAGACCTTGACCTACGGACCGGCTCTACCGGACCCGTCGTGGCACACCTACAGTGAACCCGCCATGCCCGGTGCCGCGCAGGAGAATCGTGACGTCGGGTCCGTGACCCGTGCGGTCGCGGACCCGCCGGCCCGGCTGCCCGCACGCCTGGGCCGCGCGGTCCGGGACCTCGCCGACCCGGCCGTGCTGGCCGGGGCCGCCGTGGAGGCGGTCTGGCTCGGCGCCCACCTGCTCACCTGGCCCGTCGGCCTGGTGCAGGGCGGGCCCGACCGCGGGCGACCCGCCTACCGCCTCGAGCACCTGCCGCCGGTGCAGCGCGGCCTGCTCGTCTCCGACGTCGAGGCGGCGGGGACGCCGATCCTGCTCGTGCACGGCATCGTCAGCAACCGCTCGATCTTCACCGTGCTGCGCCGCGGCCTCACCCGACGCGGGTTCTCCAACGTCTACGCGATGAACTACGCCACCCTGGCCACCGACGTCCGGACCGCGGCCCTGCGCCTCGCCGAGGAGGTCGAGGCCGTCTGCGCGGAGACCGGCTTCGAGCGGATCCACGTCATCGGCCACAGCCTCGGGGGCCTCATCGCGCGGTACTACGTGACCCGCCTCGGCGGGGACGCGCGCGTGCACACCCTCGTCACCCTCGGCACCCCGCACGAGGGCACCTGGGCGGCCTACGCCGTCCCCACCCGGCTGATGCGCCAGATGCGACCCGGCAGCGGGCTGATGCGCGAGCTGGCCCGGCCGGTGCGCGGCTGCCGCACCCGGTTCGTCGCCTACTGGTCCGACAGCGACGTGGCGATCGTGCCGCGGGAGTCGGCGGCGCTGCGCCACCCCGACCTCGCGGCGCGCACGGTCCGGCTGCACGGCGCGGGCCACCTGACCCTGCCGATGCTCGGGGACGTCGTCCACGGCATCTCGGCCGCCCTGGCGCAGCTCGACGTCGACGGCGCCACGCTGCGACGCGGCGTCACCCCGCTCGGCCGGCGTCGCTGACGCCTCGGGCGGTGCCGTCGGAGCCGGCGACACCCCCGGATATCCACGCTGTGGAAAATTCCTGAGAGCGGCTCTCAGGTGACCTGCACCACGTCGCGAGAGCGTTTGCGCAGGTCAGGCGGGGGGTCAGGGGTTCGACACCTCGCCCGTCCCGCCCGTCCCTGTGGACACGGGTTTGTGTCACGGAATGGTCACGGTACGGTGTACCGGCCCCGCCAGGTCCCCTGCCCCCACCCGAAGGTCCACCTCGTCGTGAGTTCCCGGAACTACACCGGGCGCCACTACGCCGGACGCCACCGCGTCCAGCAGCGTCGTGCGCGTCTCCCCCGAGCACTGAGCTCCGGCTTCGTCCTGCCGACGACCGCCGCCGCAGCCCTCGTCGTGACCGCCACCGGCGCCACCGTCGCCGAGTCGGCCCCGCAGCCCTTCGACCTCACCGGCCAGCAGACCGCCATGGCGCGCACCCAGGAGGCTGCCGCCGACCAGGCCGTCACCGAGATCGCCTCCCGCCGCCAGGACGCCGCGATGCAGTCCGCGGCGCTCCAGGGCCGGGTCGAGGCCCAGGTCCGCGCGGCCCGCGCCGCGCAGCGCAAGGCCGACGCCGAGGCCAAGGCCAAGGCGGAGGCCGCCAAGCGCGCCAAGAAGTGGGTCCGCCCGATCCACACCTGGAACATCACCTCCGGCTACGGCTGGCGCTGGGGCAAGACGCACGACGGCATCGACCTCGGCGCCCCCACCGGCACCCCGCTCTACGCGATGTCCAAGGGCACCGTCATCAAGGCGGGCTGGGAGGACAGCTTCGGCTACAAGGTCGAGATCCTCTACTGGGACGGCAGCATCTCCTGGTACGGCCACATGAGCCGCATCGACGTCCAGTCCGGCGAGGAGGTCCTCCCGGGCACCCAGGTCGGGCTCGTCGGCAACACCGGCCACAGCTTCGGCTCGCACCTGCACCTCGAGTTCCAGCGCACGACCGCCAGCGACAGCCCCCTCGACCCCGTGCCCTGGCTCAAGGACCACGGGCTCTGGTGAGCCCCGGGGTGCGCACCGCACCCCCACCCGACGGACGACCCCGGCGCACCACGCCGGGGTCTCGTCGTCTCCCGGGCGGCTAGAGCTTCTCGAGCGGCGCGAAGCGCAGCACGAAGCGCTTGACCCCGAGCTCGCCGCCGAAGTCGACCTCGGCCTGGGTCTTGTCGCCCTCCCCCATCGTCCGCACGACCGAGCCGAGGCCGTAGGTGTCGTGGGTGACGCGGTCACCGGGCGCGAGCTGGATGATCGGGCGGTTGCCGGGCGAGCGCACTCCGGGGCGCGCGGCGAGCGTGGCGACCGCGGGGCGCTGGTCGCGCCGGCCGACCGCCGCGGCGCCGGAGAGCTCACGCTCCCACTCGACGAGCTCGGCGGGGATCTCGTCGAGGAAGCGCGACGGCGGGTTGTACTGCGGTGAGCCCCAGGCCGATCGGACGGCAGCGCGGGACAGGTGCAGCCGCTCGCGCGCGCGCGTGATGCCGACGTAGGCGAGCCGGCGCTCCTCCTCGAGCTCCTTGGCGTCGCCGAGGCTGCGCAGGTGCGGGAAGGTGCCGTCCTCCATCCCGGTGAGGAACACGACGGGGAACTCCAGGCCCTTGGCGGTGTGCAGCGTCATGAGCGTGACGACCCCGGCCTGCTCGGCCTCCTCGGTGTCGGGGATCTCGTCGGCGTCGGCGACGAGCGAGACCTGCTCGAGGAAGTCCTCGAGGGCGATGACCTCGCCGGTCTCGCGGCGGGCGTCGTCGAACTCGCGGGCCACGGCGACGAGCTCGGCGAGGTTCTCGACGCGCGTCTCGTCCTGGGGGTCGCGGCTGTCGCGGAGCTCGGCGAGGTAGCCGCTGCGGTCGAGGATGGCCTCGAGGAGGTCGGAGACGCCGGCCTCCTCGTCGTCGCGGACCTTCCCGAGGTCCTCGAGGATGGCGGTGAAGCCGGCGATGGCGGCGACCGACCGGGTGGCGATGCCCGGGGCGTCCTCGGCCCGGCCGAGCGCGGCGACGAAGGGGATGCGCTCGCGGTCGGCCAGCGCCGCGACGCAGGCCTCGGCCCGGTCGCCGATGCCGCGCTTCGGCACGTTGAGGATGCGCCGCAGGTTGACGGTGTCGGTGGGGTTGGAGAGCACCCGCAGGTAGGCCAGGGCGTCCTTGACCTCGCGGCGCTCGTAGAAGCGCGTGCCGCCGACCACCTTGTAGGGCAACCCGACCCGCACGAACACCTCCTCCAGCGCACGGCTCTGGGCGTTGGTGCGGTAGAACACCGCGACGTCGCCGGGACGCACACCGTGGTCGTCGCCGAGGCGGTCGATGGCGCGGGCCACGAACGAGGCCTCGTCGTGCTCGTTGTCGGCGACGTACCCGATGATCCGCGAGCCGTCGCCGCTGTCGGTCCAGAGGTTCTTGGCGCGCCGGCCCTCGTTGCGGGCGATGACCGCGTTGGCCGCCCGCAGGATGGTCTGCGTGGAGCGGTAGTTCTGCTCGAGGAGGATGGTCCGCGCCTGCGGGTAGTCCTCCTCGAACTCCTCGATGTTGCGGATCGTGGCGCCGCGGAACGCGTAGATCGACTGGTCGGCGTCACCGACGACGACGAGCTCGCTGGGCTCGACGCCGTGCTCGGTCCGCGTCTCGTCGGAGCCGACGAGCTCCTTGACCAGCTGGTACTGCGCGTGGTTGGTGTCCTGGTACTCGTCGACCATCACGTGCCGGAAGCGGCGCCGGTAGTGCTCGGCGACGTCGGGGAAGGCCTGGAACATGTGGACCGTCGTCATGATGAGGTCGTCGAAGTCCATGGCGTTGGCCTGGCGCAGCCGGCGCTGGTACTCGGTGTAGGCCTCGCTGAGCACCTGCTCCTGGTGCGTCCCCTCTTCGGAGATGCGCCGCGCGAAGGTCTCCTCGTCGACGAGCTCGTTCTTCAGGTTGGACACCTGGTGGCCGAAGGCGCGCGGGTTGTAGCGCTTGGGGTCGAGGTCCATGTCGCGCAGGACCATCGCCATCAGCCGCTGGCTGTCGGCGGCGTCGTAGATGGAGAACTGCGAGCGCAGCCCGACCTTGTCGGCCTCCCGCCTCAGGATGCGCACGCAGGCGCTGTGGAAGGTCATCACCCACATCGCCTTGGCGCGCGGACCCACGAGGTCGGCGACCCGCTCGCGCATCTCGGCGGCGGCCTTGTTCGTGAAGGTGATGGCCAGCACCTGGCCGGGCTGGACCCCGCGGTCGGCGAGCAGGTGGGCGATGCGGACCGTGAGCACGCGCGTCTTGCCGGAGCCGGCACCGGCGACGATGAGCAGCGGCGGACCCTCGTGGAGGACGGCCTCGCGCTGCTGCGGGTTCAGGCCGGCGAGGAGCTCGCCGGTGTCGAGCCGGGGGCGCGCACCCGGCCCGCCCTCGGGCCCACGCCCCTCGGCCGCCGCCTCCGCCCACGTCGGGACACCCGCCGCGTTGACGAGGGCCGCGTGGGCGCTCGTGTGGGTGGCGGGGTCGACGTGCGGGGGCTGGCCGGTACCGAAGTCGAGGCCGTCGAAGAGGGTGCTCATCTCGGGGTCCACCCTACGTCCCGGCCCCGACGGCCCTCCGACCCGTGGAAAGCCCCCCGGGCCGCTGACCGGTGCAGGGGGGTCCGGTCGGGGCCACGGGGGGCGTCACCGGAGAATGTAGCGCTCCGACGAGGCCGTGTCTAGGGTTTGTCTAGGTGATCTCCGGTCGCCCGGGGAGTGCTCCCCGCCCATTCCCCCGTGGCCCGGCCGGGCCGCTGCTAGCGTCGCCCCGGCCCCCGGAGCCGGGGGCGTCACACGGAGGGGAACCACATGCTCATCTGGGGATGGGGACGCAAGTCCCGCAGCCGGCAGGTCGACGCGGCGCAGGCGCTGCTCGTGAACTTCGCCTACTTCAGCCTGTTCTTCGTCTTCACCGTCACCTGGGGCGCGAAGTACGCGCTGGCCCGGGTGCAGGAGGACGGCTCGGTGTCGTACCGCGACCTGAGCCCGGAGCAGGCGCTGACCCTGGGGAACGGCGAGCTGCCGGCACCCACGGCCTGGCAGCGCTTCAGCCTGCTCGGCCTGCTCGTCGCCGGCATCGCGGCGGTCGGCATCGGCGCCGCGCTCTCCACGGGCTGACCTACCTCAGGGCCGCCGCCCCGGGGTCCACCCCAGGCCCCGGACCCGGGACCACAGGGTGGGTCGGGACCCCGGCGGCTTCGGCACCCCTGCGTTCTGACCCACGTCCTGCCGGAGAACCACGACCGCTCCCGCCGACCCGACGAGGACGAGCAGCCACCGGGGTGCGTCGAGGATGCTCGCCCGGCCGGCCCCCGGGTCCGGGAGGAGGGCAGCCGCCCCGCCGAAGAGGACCATCAGCGCGCCGACGACCAGCCCTCGGACCACCCAGTCGGGCACCCGGTTGCCCCGGCCCACCGACCGTCCGGCGCGACGGACCAGCCACAGCTCGAGGGTCCAGGGCAGGACGGCCACGACGACGACGAAGGGGACCACGCCGGGCGCGTCCTCGAGCGTCATGCCCACGTCGTGCGTCCACGCGCCGCCCGCCAGGAGGGCCGTGATGCCGACGACGAGCGCGGTGGCGGCGACCAGGCGCACGAGGAGCCGCAGGAGGATCGAGCCCATCGAGGGCGGAGCGGCCCACTGGGCGGCGTAGTCGGCCGGCTGGCCGAAGGCCTCGACCGGATCCTCGCCGGTGACGCGCCCGTGGCTCATGACGTCGTGGACGACCTCGACCACGCGCGCCTCGGCCAGCCCGGCCAGGCGGAGCTGCTGGGCGAGCAGCCCGCAGTAGACGCCGGCGTCCACGCGCATCGGGTCCAGCGGTCTCATCCCCTCCATGTCACCCCTCCAGTGCCGTGGTCATCCGGCCGGCGAAGGCCGTCCACCCGGTGCGTCCCTCGTCGAGCGCCGCACGGCCGGCGGCCGTGAGGAAGAAGTAGCGCCGGGCCGGGCCGGCGCCCCCGACGACCCACTCGCTGCGGACGAGGCCCTCGTCCTCGAGCCGGCCGAGCACGGGGTAGACGGTGCCCCCCTTGAGCCCCGCCAGCCCGGCCTCGGCCAGCGACCCCAGCAGCCCGTACCCGTACGCGGACCCCTCGCGGGCCAGCGCCGCGAGGACCGCGAGGTCGAGGACCCCCTTGAGCCACTGGCTCTCGCGGTCGGCGCGCGGCACGGGACGGGACACGGGGGAAGCATCGCCCCACTAGATCGGAATGTCAACTAGTCGGCGATGCCATCCACTGCCGCGCTGCGGCATGACACCACCCGGCCGTCGGCCCGGCCCCCTACGGTGGGGCCATGGCCTCGCGCAAGGGTGAGTTCGGGGAGCCCGTCGTCCTCGACGTCGACGGCTTCGACGTGCGCGTCTCCAGCCCCGAGCGGGTCTACTTCCCGGCGCGCGGCGAGACCAAGCTCGACCTCGTGCAGTACTACCTGTCGGTCGGCGACGGCATCGTGAACGCCCTGCGCGAGCGACCGTGCATGCTGCACCGCTTCCCCGACGGCATCGCGGGGAACAAGGTGCACCAGAAGCGGCTCCCGCGGGGCGCGCCGCCCTGGGTCGAGACCGTCCGCCTGCACTTCCCGCGCTACGGCCTTCACGCCGACGAGCTGTGCGTCACCCGGCTCGCCGACGTCGCCTGGGCCTGCCAGATGAGCACCGTCGAGTTCCACCCGTGGAACAGCCGGCGCGCCGACACCGAGCAGCCCGACGAGTGGCGCATCGACCTCGACCCGATGCCCGACGCCCCCTTCTCGCGCGTGCGGCGGGCCGCGCACGTGGCGCACGAGGTCCTCGACGAGCTGGGGGCGGTCGGCTGGCCGAAGACCAGCGGCGGCCACGGCCTGCACGTCTACGTCCGCATCGCCCCCGTCCACGGCTTCCCCGACGTCCGGCGTGCCGCCCTGGCCTTCGCCCGCGAGGTCGAGCGGCGGCTGCCCGACGACGTCACCACCACGTGGTGGCGCAAGGACCGCGACCCCGCGGCCGTGTTCGTCGACTACAACCAGAACGCCCGCGACCACACGATCGCGGCCGCGTACTCGGTGCGCGGCAACGAGATCGGCACCGTCTCGGCCCCGCTGCGCTGGGACGAGGTCGACGACGCCGAACCCAACGACTTCACCATCGCGACGATGCCCGCCCGCTACGCCGAGCTCGGCGACCTCCACGCCGGCATCGACGACGCCGTCTTCGACATCGCGCCGCTGCTCGAGTGGGCCGAGCGCGACGAGGCGGAGGGCGCCGAGGTTCCGCCCGAGCCCGAGGACGACACCGGGAAGCCCTGATGGACCTCGTCATCCCGCCGGGACCCGGTGTGCCGCAGGGCATCACGATCCCGGCCGCCGACCTCGTCGAGCGCTTCTCCCGCTCCTCCGGGCCGGGCGGCCAGGGCGTCAACACCGCCGACAGCCGGGTCGAGCTCGAGCTCGACCTCGCGGCCACCCCGCACCTCACCGAGGCGCAACGGCGGCGGGCGCTCACCGCCCTCGGGACGCGGCTCGTCGACGGCCGGCTCGTCGTCGCCGCCTCCGAGCACCGCCAGCAGCGCCGCAACCGCGTCGCGGCCCGCGACCGGATGGCGGCGCTGCTGCGTGAGGCGCTGGCCCCGCCGCCGCCCGCCCGGCGGGCCACCCGGCCGACCCGCGGCTCGGTGCGCCGACGGCTCGACGCCAAGCGCCGGCGCGGGGAGACCAAGGCCGCGCGCGGGCGCCCGTCCCCCGAGGCCTGACCTGCGCGATTCGGCCATCCGGCGGGCCCGGGGTTACGGTCGACGGGTTTGTCCAGAGGAAGGCCCCCGATGTCCGTGACCACCCGCACCGCCGAGAGCAGCCGCGCCGATCGCGGCTTCCTCGGCCACCCGACGGGGCTCTCGACCCTGTTCTTCGTCGAGCTGTGGGAGCGCTTCAGCTACTACGGCATGCGGGCGATCCTCCTGTACTTCCTCGTCGACACCGCCGCCAACGGCGGGCTCGGCATCGACGAGGCCACGGGCACCTCGGTCGTGGCGATCTACGGCTCGGCCGTCTACCTGCTCTCGGTCCTCGGCGGCTACGCGGCCGACCGGCTCGTCGGTGCCCGGCGCTCGACCCTGTACGGCGGCGTCGTCATCATGGCCGGCCACGTCTGCCTCGCCGTGCCCGCGACGCCGACCGCGTGGCTGGGCATCGCCCTCGTCGCGCTGGGCACCGGTCTGCTCAAGCCGAACATCTCGGCCATCGTCGGGCGCCTCTACGCCACCGACGACCCGCGCCGCGACGCCGGCTTCTCGATCTTCTACATGTCCATCAACCTCGGCGCGCTCTTCTCGCCGCTCGTCGTCGCCTTCCTGCGCGACCGCTACGGGTACCACGCCGGCTTCTCGGCCGCGGCCGTCGGGATGGGGGTCGCGCTCGTCTGGTTCGTGATCGGCCGGCGCACCCTGCGCGGTGCCGGTGACGACGTGCCCAACCCGCTCGGCGCCGACGACCGCCGGCGGCTTCCCCTGCTCGCGCTCGGCGCGGTCGTGGCCGTCGCCGTCCTCGTCGCCCTGGCCTCGACCTGGCGCGACAGCGTGCTGCTGGCCGTCATCGACGCCATCTCGATCCTCGCGATCGCGACCCCGGTCGCGTACTTCGTCGTGATGTTCCGCAGCCGCAAGGTCGACGCGCAGGAGCGCACGCACCTCGCGGCGTACATCCCGCTGTGGGTCGGCGCCGTCGTCTTCTGGATGATCTTCGAGCAGGCCGCGGGCAAGATGGCGCTCTTCGCGCAGGAGCGCACCGTCACCTCCGTCGGTGGCGTGCAGGTGAACCCGGAGTGGTTCCAGTCGGTCAACCCGCTCGCGATCATCGCGCTCGCGCCGCTCTTCGGGCTGCTCTGGGTGAAGCGGGCCGGGCGCTTCCCCTCGACCCCGATGAAGTTCACCATCGGTGTCACCCTCATCGGCGTCTCGGCGCTCGCGATGGCGTGGGCGTTCGCCACGTACGAGGGCAACACCTCGCCGGTGTGGGTCCTCGGCGGTGTCTTCGTGCTGCAGACCGTGGCCGAGCTGTTCCTCTCCCCCGTCGGGCTCTCCGCGACGACCCGCCTCGCCCCGACCGCGTTCGCGAGCCAGGCGATGGCGCTGTGGTTCCTCGCGACGGCGGCCGGCCAGGCCGTGGCCGCGCAGCTCATCACCGCGATGAGCGGGCTCGGCGACACCGCCTACTACCTGGTGAACGCCGCGATCACCCTCGCCGTGGCGGCCGTGATGCTCGCCCTGGTGCCGTGGGTCCGCAGGCGGATGGCGACCGCCGAGGTCACCGCCGCCCGCTGAGCCCTGCAGGGGACCGCGCGCGGGGTCCATCGACCGAGGGGCCCGACCGGCCCGACGACCTCCTCGGCACAGTCCTGACCGGACCCTGACCTTCTCTCCAGGAGATCCCGAAGGTCGGCCCGCAGGGTGGGGGCCATGGCGAGCGACCGAGCGAGTGCGTCCCGGGCCCTGCGTGCCCTCGGGTTCGGCGGCCCCGCCGAGGTCGTCGACGAGGTCGTCCGGGCCGGCGTCCCCGACTGGGCCGAGTCCTCGCTGGCCGCGGCGCGCGCCCAGGGGCCCCGCGCGGCACCGCCGTCGGTCGGCGGCTCGGAGCAGCTCCCACAGGGCGCCGACCGCGAGGAGCGCCGGGCCGTCCGGAAGGAGCAGCGCGAGGAGGTGTCGGCCCTCGTGCGGTGGTGGCTCACCGAGATGGCGACCACACCGCACCCCGTGCTCGAGAGGGTGACCTTCGGCTGGCACGACCACTTCGCCACCTCCGCCGTGAAGGTCCGGGACCCCTCGTTCGTCCTCCGGCAGAACGAGACCCTCCGGCGGCTGGCCCTCGGGGCCTTCGGCGACCTCGCCCACGCCATGGCGGTGGACCCCGCCATGCTCGTGTGGCTCGACGGCGTGCGCAACACCGCGAAGGCACCCAACGAGAACCTCGCGCGTGAGCTGATGGAGCTGTTCTGCCTCGGCGGGGGCTACACGGAGTCCGACGTCAAGGCCGGCGCCCGAGCGCTCACGGGGTGGGTGTACGCGCGACGCTCCGGGCAGGTGACGTGGTCGCCCGACCGGCACGCCGACGACCCGGTCACGCTGTTCGGGCGCACGGCGCGACTGGACACGACGGGCTTCGTCGATGCCGTCCTCGCCCGGCCGGAGTCCGCGCCCTTCGTCGCCACGCGGTGGTGGGGTCGCGTGGTCTCACCCGAGCCGCCCGACGCCGCAGCCCTCGACCGGGTGCTGACCGCAGCCGGGGAGGCCCGCGACACCGCAGCCATGCTCGCCGCGATGGTGACGGAGGAGGCCTTCGCCTCCTCCCGCGGAACCCTCGTCGCCGAGCCGGTCCCGTGGACCGTCACCGCCCTCCGGTGCCTGGCCATCGAGCCGGACGAGGACCTGCTCGCCCGGGTGGTCCCCGCCCTCACCCGGCTGGGCCAGCAGCCCTTCCGTCCGCCGAGCGTCGGCGGGTGGCCCCGGGGGCGGGCCTGGCTGAGCACCAGCGGCCTGACCCAGCGAGCGACCCTAGCGCGCGTCCTCGCCGACCGAGCGGACCTCGCGCCGGTGACCTCGACGACGCGGGCGAACCGCGTGGAGGCCGTGGTGAGGATGCTCGGCCTCGCCGAGGTCGCCCCAAGGACGACCGACCACCTGTCCACCCTCGTCGACGACCCCCGCGCCCTCGTCGCGGCGGCCCTCGTCTCTCCCGAGAACCTGGTGATCTGATGCCTCGCCCTCCGTACGACCCGTCCAAGCCGCTCGACGGGCTCACCCGGCGGTCCCTGCTCCGCGCGTCGGGAGTCGTCGGCACCGGCGCACTGCTCGCCGGTGGAGCCGGAGTGGGCCTGCACCAGCTCCTGGCCCGGGGCTCCGAGGACGGCGGCCCCCGGGGCACCCCGATCCTCGTGCTCGTCACGCTGTACGGCGGCAACGACGGCCTGAACACCGTGGTGCCCTACGCCGACCCCGCCTACCGGGCCGCGCGACCCGAGCTGGCCTACGGTGCCGAGGACGTGCTCCGGCTCGACGACCGGTTCGGTCTCAACCCCGCCCTGAAGGGACTGGCCGAGGCCTGGGGCCAGGAGGACCTCGCGATCGTCCACGGCGTCGGCTACCCGCGGCCCGACCGCAGCCACTTCCGCTCCATGGACATCTGGCAGACGGCCACCCCGGAGTCACCCTCGACGCAAGGGTGGCTGGGCCGATGGCTCGACGCGGAGGACGGCGACCCGATGCTCGCCGTCAGCCTCGGCGAGACCCTGCCCCCACTGGCCGTCGGTGCGCGCTCGACCGCAGCAGCGCTGAGCCTGCGCACCGGGCGCGCACCGGGCGGGGTCGGCCCGGTGGTGCGCGGCTTCGCCCCGGCCGACCCCGGCGACCCACCCGCGGCGGCCGAGGCGGCCGCGGCGTGGAGTGCGCTCGGGCGGTGCGAGGAGGCCTTCTCCCGCATCCGCTCGACCGCCGGCGACGAGGAGGAGCCCGATGCGGGCGAGACCCCGGCGACGGGCACCGGGGGCAACGGCTCGTCGGTCGGGACCCAGCTCGACCTCGTGGCCCGCTGCATCCGCGCCGGGGTCCCGACCCGCGCCTACGCGGTGTCGGACGCCGGGTACGACGCACACACGCAGCTGCGCAACCAGCAGGAGTTCCTGCTCGGTCGGCTCGACACCGCGCTCGGTGGCTTCCGCCGGGCCCTGGCCGACCACCCACGCCGTGACGACGTGGTCGTCGTGGTCCACTCCGAGTTCGGGCGTCGCGTGCGAGCCAACGCCAGCGAGGGGACCGACCACGGCACCGCCTCGGTCGTGCTCGTCCTCGGGTCCGGGGTGAACGGCGGCCACCACGGCGAGCCGCCCTCGCTCACGGACCTGGACGACGGCGACCTGCGGGCGAGCACCGACTTCCGCTCGATCTACGCGGAGGTGGCCGAGAAGGTCCTCCGGGTGGATCCCGCACGGGTCGTCCCGGAGCCGAAGCCGGCCCTCGGCATCCTCGTCTGACTCGCAGGGACTCAGGCGGGGATGCCGTCCACCAGCCGCAGAACCTCCTCGGCGCAGCCCCACGAGAGGGTGACGCCGGCGCCGCCGTGGCCGACGTTCGTCACGACGGGGCGACCGTGGTGCTCACGCACCCGCAGGTCCACCGCCGCGGCCACGGGACGCAGCCCCACCCGGGACCCGAGCACCTCGGCGTCGCGCAGCGCGGGGACGGCCTCCCGGCAGCGCGCGACGATCGCGGCGTGGACCGCGGGGTCGGGCTCGTCGGACGCGTCCGGCACGTCCGTCCCGCCACAGACCACCCAGCCGGGGTGCGGGAGGACGTAGGTCATCCCGCCGCGGGCGTCGTCGTCGACCAGCCAGCGGTCGACCCCGGGGTTGGCGAGCAGCGCCACCTGACCGCGGGAGGGCGTCACGTCCAGGCCCGGCAGCAGCTCGGCGGCGCGCAGCCCGGTGGCGAGGACCAGGACGTCGTCCTCGAGCTCGTCGAGGTCGCCGACCCTGCCCGTCACCACGTCGACTCCGGCTGCGGCGCAGCGCTTCTCGAGCCAGTCGAGGTGGACCGGCATGGCGACGAGCGGCAGCCGCGCCACGACACCGGACGGCGCACCCGCGGGCAGCTCGTCGGGCCGGGCGTCGCGCCACCCGCGCACCCCCTCGGTCCACCAGCGGTCGGGGCCGGTGCGCTCGACCAGCACGCCCTCGCGCAGCGCCACCCCGCTGCCGGGGTCGTCGGCGAGCGCCGTGAACCGCTCGAGCGAGACCAGGCCCCACGCGACGACCCGCTCGCGCGGCTCGACGTGGTACGGGAACCACAGGCCACCGGCGACCGCCGAGACCGTGCCCGCGGCCGGGACGTCGCGCACGCACCGCACGTCGTGCCCGGACTCGGCGAGCCGCAGCGCCGAGGTCAGACCCACGACGCCGCCACCGACCACCGTCACCCGTGCCACGGGCCCATCGTCGCCACGGCGGGCCCGCGACGGCGCTCGCCACGCCGGGCGCCCGTAGGGTCGGCCCATGGAGCACCTGGACCCGCACCCGGTCACCGGCGAGCCGCTCCCCTCCCCCGTCCCGCCCGGGGCCGGCTGGCCCGGCGACCCGGCCCACGCGGACACCCCCGTCGCGACGACCGCCGCCCGGGTCCGCCGGCTGGCGGCGGGCGCGGCGGACGTCCCCGAGCTCCAGGCGCGGATCTCGGTGTGCCGGGCCTGTCCCCGCCTCGTCCGCTGGCGCGAGGACGTGGCGCGCACGGGACGCCGGGCGTCGTTCGCCGACCAGCCCTACTGGGGGCGCCCCGGCCCGTCGTTCGGGGACCCAGAGGCCGAGGCGCTGCTCGTGGGGCTCGCCCCCGCCGCCAACGGCACGAACCGCACCGGCCGGATGTTCACCGGCGACTCCTCCGGTGACTTCCTCTGGGCCGCCCTGCACCGCACCGGTTTCGCCGCGCTGCCGACCTCGGTGGCGGCCGGCGACGGGCAGGCCCTGACCGGGCTCCGCATCGTCGCGGCCGTCCGGTGCGCACCCCCGGCGAACAAGCCGACCCCGGCCGAGCGGGCCGCCTGCTCGCCCTGGCTGGAGCGCGACCTCACCCTCGCCGCCCCGCGGCTGCGGGCGGTCCTCTGCCTCGGCTCGATCGGGTGGGACGCCGCCCTGGCCGCCGCCCGCGCCCTCGGGTGGGAGGTGCCTCGCCCGAAGCCGCGGTTCGGGCACGCCGCCGAGGTCGCCCTGACCACGCCCGACGGACGGTCGGTCCGGCTCGTCGGCTGCTACCACGTCAGCCCCCACAACACCTTCACCGGACGCCTGACGCCGGCGATGCTCGACGAGGTGCTCGTCGGCCTGCGCGCGTAACCCGTTGGCCCGCAGCGGCTCGCGTCGCTACCGTCGACGGATGATCGCCCTCGCCACACCCCACGCCCGGATGCAGCGCTCGTACCTCGACGCGCACGACGAGTTCCTGGCCGTCGGCGAGGGCCACCGCGACGGGGACGGCGTGTGGGTCGAGGCGCCCGAGGGCGACTACGCCGGCGTCGAGTTCACCCGCGAGGAGCTCGAGACGCCGGAGGGCTTCGAGCGGTTCGCCGCGCACCGCCGCGACCAGGCCCGCGAGGACGCCCCCCGCACGCCCGGCCACGTCCCCTGCACCTTCTTCTGGGTCGTCGACGACGCCGAGCCCACGACCTACCTCGGCTCGCTCTCGATCCGGCAGCGGATGACGCCGTTCCTCCTCGAGGTCGGCGGGCACATCGGCTACTCGGTACGCCCGTCCGCGCGCCGGCGCGGTGTCGCGACCGCGGCACTGCGCCTGGGCCTGTCCGAGGCGGCGGCCCTCGGCATCGACCCTGTCCTGCTCACCTGCGACGTCGACAACGAGGGGTCGCGGCGGGTCATCGAGGCGTGTGGTGGCGTGCTCGAGGACGTCCGGCACCTCAAGCGCCGCTACTGGCTCACCGCCGGCCCCTGAGGCCGACCTAGGCTGGCGGGATGAGCGACCGCCACGGCCCCAGCCTCGTCGTCCCCACCACCGGCGGCGCCGGTGTCCTCGTCGTCGAGGACCGCCCGGCACCCGACCCCGGGCCCGGCCGGGTGCTCGTCGAGGTGGCCGCCGCCGGCGTCAACTTCATCGACGTCTACCAGCGCGAGGGCGTCTACCCGATGGACCTCCCCTTCGTCGCCGGCAACGAGGGAGCCGGGACGGTCGTGGCCACCGGCGAGGGCGTCGAGGGGCTCGCGGTGGGTGACCGGGTCGCCTGGTGCGGGGGCCTCGGCAGCGCCGCCGCGTTCTCGGAGCAGCCCGCCGACGAGCTCGTACGCGTGCCCGACGACGTCGACCTCGACGTCGCCGCCGCCGCGATGCTCCAGGGCCTCACCGCGCACTACCTCGTCACCAGCAGCTTCGCCGTCTCCGAGGGCACGGTGGCGCTGGTGCACGCCGCGGCCGGCGGCGTGGGGCAGCTGCTCGTCCAGATGGTCCGGTCCCGGGGCGGCGTGGTCGTCGCGACGGCCGGTGGGCCCGAGAAGTGCGGGACCGCGGCCGCGCTGGGCGCGGACCACGTCATCGACTACCGGGCCGTCGACGACCTCGCCGCGGCCGTGCGCGAGGCGGCCGGGCGGGGCGTGGACGTCGCGTACGACGGCGTCGGCAAGGACACCTTCGACGCCTCGCTCGCCGCGCTGCGCCGACGCGGCACCCTCGTGCTCTTCGGTGGGGCCAGCGGCCAGGTGCCGCCCTTCGACCTCCAGCGGCTCAACGCCGGCGGCTCGCTGTTCGTCACCCGCCCGAAGCTGGCCGACCACGTGGCCGACCGCGACGAGCTCGCGTGGCGCTCGCGCGAGGTGCTCGGCGCGATCGCGGACGGCTCGCTGCGGGTGAGCGTCGGCGGGCGGTACCCCCTGGCCGAGGCCGCGCAGGCCTATCGCGACCTCGAGGGCCGGCGCACCCAGGGCAAGCTCCTGCTCCTCCCCTGACCCGGGGCTCCACTTCTGGCGGGGTCAGCTGCCGCTGGTCCAGAGGACGGCGACGGCGGCGTTGAGCACGGCCAGCGCCCCGGCGGCCGTGACGAGCTGCGGGCGCTCGCCCTCCCCCTTGCGGGCCTTGCCGGCGGCGATCTCGGCGCAGGCCGCGACGGCGACCGCCACGACGAGCTTGACGCCGATCTTCGCGTGGTTGACCGGGTCGTCGCCGGCTTCCAGGATCCCCACGAGGAGCAGCCCGGTGACGAGCTGGGCCCGGGCGCCCCAGACGAGCGCCGGCGTGGCCGCACCGCGGGCCACGAACACGGCGCTGCCGATGATGGCCGCCATCCCGAGGAGGTGCAGCAGGACGAGGACGTGCTCGACGAACTCCATGGCGACAGCGTAGGGGCAGCCCGCTCAGACCAGCCGGCGGCCCATCGCCCACGCGGTCAGCTCGTGGCGCGAGGAGAGCTGGAGCTTGCGCAGCACCGACGACACGTGGGTCTCGACGGTCTTGACGGAGATGAAGAGCTCCTTGGCGACCTCCTTGTACTGGAAGCCGCGGGCGATGAGGCGCATCACCTCGCGCTCGCGCGCCGAGAGCCGGTCGAGCTCCTCGTCGACCTCGGCGATCTCGCCGGCCGCCGCCCCGAAGGCGTCGAGCACGAAGCCGGCCAGCCGCGGCGAGAAGACCGCGTCGCCGTCGGCCACCCGCCGGATCGCGGTCACGAGGTCGCGGGCGTTGATGGTCTTCGTGACGTAGCCGCGCGCGCCGGCCCGGATGACCGCGATGACGTCCTCCGCGGCGTCGGAGACCGACAGCGCGAGGAAGCGCACCGGCGCACCGGAGGCCGTCTCGACCCCGGCGCATCCCCGGATGACGTCGCCCCCGCCGTTGCCCGAGCCGCCGGGCAGGTGCACGTCGAGGAGCACGACGTCGGGGGTCTCCTTGCGGATCACGGCGATCGCGCTGTCGACGTCGGGGGCCTCGCCGACGAACTCGCACACCGCTCCCCCGCCGGCCATCGCCTCGGTGAGCTCGGCGCGCACGCCGGTGCGGAACATCCGGTGGTCGTCGACGAGGACGACGCGGATGGGCGCCGGCGTGGCCGGGGTGCCGGGACTGGTCATGGTGCTTCTCCTTCGATGGGCGGCAGGCGCAGCTCGACCTCGGTGCCGTCCTCGCGCTGCCGGATGCGGGCCGCGCCGCCGTGGCGCTCCATCCGGCCGAGGACGGACTGGCGGACGCCGAGGCGGTCCTCGGGGACGGTGTCGGGGTCGAAGCCGGCGCCGCGGTCGCGGACGAACGCCTCGACCCCGGTCGGCCCGATCTCGACGTAGGCGGTGACGGGCGGGGCCCCGTGCCGGACGGCGTTGAGCAGCGCCTCGCGCATCGCCCGGGACAGCGCGGCCCCGTGCTGCTCGAAGGGCCGGTCCCCGGTGACGACGAGGTCGACGGGCACGCCGTGCAGGTCCTCGACCTCGTGGGCGACCTCGGTGACGGCCGCGGCGAGCGAGGACTGCGAGCCCTGCGGCCCGTCGTAGAGCCAGGTGCGCAGCTCGCGTTCCTGGGCCCGGGCCAGCCGGGTGACGGCGGCGGGGTCGGCGGACTGGCGCTGGATGAGGGCGAGGGTCTGGAGGACGGAGTCGTGGAGGTGCGCGGCGATGTCGGCCCGCTCGGTCGCGCGCGCGGCCGCCACCTGCTCGCGGCGGAAGTCCGCCCAGAGCCGCACGGCCCACGGCGCGGCCAGGATGAGCGCCCCGACGAGCACGGCGAGCGCGGCGAGCACGGCGTCCCAGAGGACGCTCACCGAGCTGCCGCGGGTGACGAGGACGAGGATGCCGACGAGGGCCAGCACGGTGCCGATGGCGACGCGCGCCCAGCCCATCCCGTCCCGGCCGCCGGTCAGCCAGCGCGAGCGCTGCGCCTGGTCGAGGTTGGACCAGGCGACGACCGCGCCGACGCCGATGACGAAGAGCGGCAGCAGCACCGAGCCGCGCACCGAGACACCGATGCCCGGCAGGAGGAGGAAGCCGCCGAGGAGGACGAGGACGAACCCGGCGACGAGCAGGACGCTCCACCGCCGCCGCTCGGACCACGGCCGGGGCGGCACGGGGCTGACGCCCGCCTCCCCCTCCGGCGTCAGCGCCCAGAGGAACACGTACGCGGCGACGCCGGCCCCTCCCGAGAGGGCCAGCACGACGAAGGCCAGCCGCACGAGCCGGCGCGAGAGCCCGAGGTGGCGGGCCACCGCGTCGCAGACCCCGGGGGTCCATCCCGCCTCGCGCACGCGGACGAGCCCGGGCCGCAGGGACGCCGGGGTCGGCGGCGGGCCGGGGCGCACGCGGGTCGCGGGCTCGTAGGGAGTGGGCACACCCCCATCCTGACGCACGCACGACGGCGCGCACCCCTCTCCCGGGGTCCGGTCAGGGGGTGCTCAGGGTCGACCCTCATGGCGGGGTCCGCCCGCCCGGCACGAGAGTGTGTGCCATGACGGACACCTCCACCTCCCAGCCGCCGCCCGCCCCCGGCGGCCCCGGCCTGCTCGACGAGAACCTCGCCCGGCTCCGCGGCCTCGGCGTGCGGCGCGACAGCGACCGCCGCTGGTTCGGCGGCGTCTGCGCCGGCCTCGCCGCCCGCTTCGACGTCGACCCCCTCCTCATCCGGGCCGCCGCGATCGCGCTCACCGTGGCCGGCGGCGTCGGCATCCCGGTCTACCTCGCCCTGTGGCTGCTCCTCCCGGACGGCCGCGGCGAGATCCTCGCCGAGCGCGCCCTGCGCCAGGGCGACGCGTGGGCCATCGTCCTCGTCGTCGTCACCGGCGTCGTCGTCCTCGGCGGGCTCGTCTCGCTCAGCACCGGGGGTGACGCGTGGGGTGGCTCGTTCTGGCTGCTCCTGCCGGTCGCCCTCGTCGTCTGGTTCCTCGCCACGCGCAGCCGCGCCCCCGCCCCGTGGCCGGGCGCCCCCGCCTACCCCCCGCCCCCACCGCCCGGAGGAGCCCCGATGTCCGCCGCCCCCACCTCCCCGACCGGTCCGGCCGCCGGCTACCGCTACCCGCCCGCGCCCTACGGCGCCCCCGTCGCCGGGCCCCCGCAGGCCCCGCCGGCCGGCCCCCCGCCCGGTCCGTACGGCGGTGCACCGGTGCCGCCCGTCCCGCCGCGGCCGCTCGCCCCGCCGCCCCCGCCCGCCCCGCGGCGCCGGCGCCCCAGCGGCTTCACCGGCCTCGCCACGCTCGGGATGGTCATCGTCCTCGTCGGCCTCGGCGTGGCCCTCGCCGACCCGATGGGGTTCGCCGGCGAGCCGGCCGTCCTCGGGCTCGCCCTCGCCCTGGCCGGTGCCTCGGCCGTCGTCCTCGGGCTGGCCCTGCGGGGTCGGGCCTCGGGCTTCAGCGGCTTCCTCGTCATCGTCCTCGGCCTGAGCACGGTCTTCGCGACCCTCGCGTCCCACAGCCCCGCGACCAACGGCGTCGGGGACCGGGTCTGGTCACCGACGACGACCACCCTCCCCGCCACCTACCACCTCGGGGTCGGCGACGCCACGCTCGACCTGGGCGCCCTCGCCGGCCTGCCGGCTCCCCCGAGCCCGGCGAGCATCGACGTCAGCGTCGGCGCCGGTGGGCTGGAGGTGCTCGTCCCGGAGGGGCTCACCGTGCGGGTCGAGAGCCAGGTCGGGGTCGGCGACGTCACCCACGAGATCGAGGACCCCACCGGCGGCCGCGCCACGGTCGAGAACCGCTCCGGCACCGACTACCGCCAGGTGGTGACCGTCGGCGACGGCGCCCCGGCCCTCGTCGTCACGACCGACGTCGGCATCGGCGACATCACGATCATCGAGGAGAGCTGACCATGACCAGCGACGACACCACCCGCCCGCTCGACACCCGGCTCGGGCTCGGCGAGCAGCCCGACGCCCCGCAGGACGCGACGTCGAGCACCACCACCCCCGCCACCACCACGGCCGAGGCGACGGTCGCCGAGGGCCCGCGCTACCGCAGCGGCCCGGCCCCCTTCGCCCTGCTGCTCGGCATCCTCGGCCTGGTCACCGCCGGCGTCGTGCTGCTCACCGAGCTGACCGACCTCTCGGTGCCGTGGGACGACCTCGGCCCGTGGACCGTCGTCGGCGGCGGCGCGGTCGTGCTGCTCGTCGGCCTCGTGGGCCTGCGCGGCAGCCGCGCCCGCGACTGAGCAGGGCTCAGGACTGAGGCCAGGTCCCCGGCACCGGGACCCCCGCGGCGCGCAGGGCCGACGGGATGCTCGCCACCACGGGCACCGAGCCCAGGTCCGCGAGCGGCACCCACCGCGCGTCGGACGTCGACCCGCCCACGTCGTGCACGACGGGGCGGGTCGGCCGCGGGCAGCGGGCCGTGTGGACGAGCCGCACCGCGTGGTAGTCCTCGGCACCCCGCCCGGACCGGCCGAGCCAGTGCTGCGTCATCACGTCGACGAAGTCCACCGTGTCGACGACCTGGCCGGTCTCCTCGAGCACCTCCCGCACGACGGCCGCGGTGGCGGACTCTCCCGGCTCCAGGCCACCGCCGGGCAGGTTCCAGCGGCCGGCGGCCCCCGTGCGGGGAGCCAGCTGGGTGAGGAGCAGCCGCTCGTCGGCGACGACCACGGCGTAGGCGGCCACCCGCTGGTGCGGCCGGACCCGGGCCCGCTCGGCGTCGTCCAGGCCGGGTCCGTGGGGCCGCTGCCGCGAGCGCAGCGGTGTCACCGGCACCACCTCGTAGCGCAGCACGAGGTCGCCGAGCACCCCCTCGACGCCGGTGCTGCGCCCGTTCCACCCCCGCGCGGCCAGCCCGGCCGCGGGGTCCTCCCCGTGGGCCAGCCGGAAGTCGACGACCTCCGTCCCGCCCCGCTCTCCCCGGACGACGATCACCCCGGCGCCCCCGCCCTCCGGTACTCGGCGAGCGTGGCGGCGACCGTGGCCGCCCAGTCCTGGCGCGGCGGGTGCGTGCGAAGGTGCTCGCGCATCCCCGTGCGGAGGTCGGCATCGGCGGCGAGCCGGGCGACGGCGGCCGCGACCCCTTCGTCGGAGGCGGCGAGCAGGCCGTCGACACCGTCCGTGACGACGTCGTCGACCCCCGTGCCGCGCGGCGCGACGACCGGCACCCCGGCCGCCCGCGCCTCGAGGGCGGCGATGCCGAAGGCCTCGAGCCGGGCCGTGCTGACGTAGACGTCGCCGGAGTGGTGCAGCGCCCGCAGCCCCTCGCGGTCGAGCCGGCCGGGCATCGAGACCCAGCCCATCCCGCGGGCCCGCAGGTAGCCCTCCATCGCCCGGCGCTGCGGCCCCTCCCCCGCGAGCGTGGCGCGCAGCGGCACCGCGGGGTCGAGCAGGCGGCGCGCCTCGTGGAGGGCCCCGAGCAGCGCGAGCGGGCGCTTGCGGCGGACCAGGCGCATCGCGGTGACGACGTGGACGCCGGCCGCCGGGTCCCGCGGCGCGACGTCCGGGCCGGGCGCCCACCACGCGGCGTCGATGCCGTTGTTGAGCACCCCGACCTCGACGTCGCCCGCGGCGGCCCGCACCCGCCCGGCCGCCATCGACGAGACGGCGCCGAGCGCCACGCCGCGACGCGCCCAGCGGCCGAGGTGGCCGGCGAGCCGGAACAGCGGCGCCGAGCGGTCGATGACGCAGTGCACCGTGGCGGCCACGGGCAGCCCGGCGGACAGCGCCGTCCGGACGAGGTCGGTCGCGAACGGGCTGACGACGCCGAGGTGCGCGTGGGCGACGTCGAACCGTCCCGCCTCGAGGCGCCGGCGCACCTCCCTCGGCGCAAACGGGTTGACCGGCAACCCGATCGGCAGGGGGATGGCCATCCGGTGCACCACGACGCCGTCCTCCTCGACGGTCCGCACCCCGTGCCGCTCGTCGTGCGGGCCGGTGGTGGCGGTGAAGACCTCGACCTCGTGCCCGGCGGCCGCGAGGTGGTGCGCGAGGTCGTGGACCTGCCGTTCGATGCCCCCCAGCCGCGGCGGGTAGCAGTCCGACAGGAGGGCGACCTTCACGAGGGTCCACCCTGCCATGCGCGAGGATGGTCGACGATGTCCCGCACGCTCGTGGCGTTCCACGCCCATCCCGACGACGAGGCCCTGCTCACGGCCGGCACGATGGCCCGTGCCGCTGCCGAGGGGCACCGCGTCGTCCTCGTCCTCGCGACCGACGGCGGCGCCGGCCTCGCCGCCGAGGACCTGCGGCGCGACGGTTCGCTCGGCACCCGGCGGCTCGCCGAGGCCGAGCGCTCGGCCGCGGCCCTGGGCGTCGCCCGGATCGAGTGGCTGGGGTACGCCGACAGCGGCAGCGGCCCGGAGCCCGAGCCGGACGCCCCCGGGGCCGCGCGGTTCTGCCGGGCGCCGCTCGAGGATGCCGCCGAGCGGCTCGCGGCCGTGCTGCGCACCGAGCGCGCCGACGTGCTCCTCTCCTACGACGCCAACGGCGGCTACGGGCACCGCGACCACCGCCGCGTCCACGAGGTCGCGGCCCGGGCCGCCGCCATCGCCGGCACCCCGCGCGTCCTCGAGGCCACCGTCCCGCGCGACACCATCGTGCGGGCGATCCGGCTGGTCGGCCGGGTCTACCGCTTCCCGGCCGAGTTCGACCCCACGAGCTTCGAGCGCGCCTTCACCGCGCGGGCCGAGATCACCCACCGCGTCGACGTCCGGCGGTACGTCGCGGCCAAGCGGGCCTCGATGCGCGCGCACGCCTCGCAGGCCACCGGTGGGGGCGCCGCGGAGGTCGGCGAGGGCGGCCAGACGGGCGACCGCACCCTCGGGGCGTTCCTGCGCATCCCCCGGCCCCTCTACGATCTGGTGTTCGGTCGGGAGTGGTTCCGCGACCCGACACGTACGCCAGGGGGTCCCGTGAGCACCGACGTCTTCGAGGGCCTGCCGTGACGCCCGTCCGTCCCGCCGGGGTGCAGGTGCCCACGCACCGCCGCCAGCTCCTCCAGTTCGGGCTGGGGATGGGGCTCGCGGTCGTCCTCCTCGTCTGGGGCCTGCCGTACTTCGCCAAGACCTCCTGGGGCGACATCTGGGACGTCATCCGCGGGGTTCCGCCGCTGCACGTCGTCGGCTTCCAGCTGCTCATGCTCGCCGGGCTCTACTGCTACACCTTCACCTTCACCGGCTCGCTGCGCGGGCTGACCCACGGCCGGGCGCTCATCATCAACCTCTGCGGGTCCTCGGTCTCCAACCTGCTGCCGGGTGGCGGCGCGGTCGGGCTGGCCGCCACCTACGCGATGTGCCGCTCGTGGGGCTTCTCGCGCCGCGCGACGTCCACCTCGGCCATCGTCACCGGCGTCTGGAACGTGCTGGCCCGGATCGCGCTGCCGGTCGTGGCCATCCTCGTGCTCATGGCCGGCGGGGTCACCCTGCCCAAGGCGCTCACCGACCTCGCCGTCGCGGGCACGATCACCGGGCTGGGCATCATCGCCGCGGTCGCCGGGATGCTCGCCAGCGAGCGGGTGGCGCAGCGGCTGGGCCGGCTCGTCGACCGGGTCGTCGGGCCGCTCGTGCGCCGGCGCCGCCCGGACTCGACGATGAGCGTCGAGGACGTCGTCGGCGACCTGCGGGCCCGGATCATCGACGTCGTGCGCTGGCGCTGGTGGTCGATGACCCTGGGGATGGTCGGCTTCTTCGGCGCGTACTACGTGCTCTTCGTGCTCGTCATGCGCGAGACCGGCGTCATGCTGCCGCTCAACCTGCTCTTCGCCGCGTACGCCATCGGCCGGCTGCTCACCGCGGTCGGCATCACGCCGGGGGGCGTCGGGGTCACCGAGGCGGCGACGACCATCGTGCTCGTCGGGTGGGGCGCCGGAAACGCCGAGGCGACCGCCGGGGTGGTCCTCTTCTCGATCATCACCCACCTCATGGAGGTGCCGCTCGGCGGGCTCGGCTGGCTGCTGTGGTCGCTGAGCACCAAGGCCGAGCCGCCCGCCGAGGGCGAGGAGCCCGTCTTCGCCCGACCGGCTTGAGGGCGTCCGGTCCGGCCGTTCATCCGGCGAGGAAGGCGGCGACCGCGCCGTGCAGCGCCGCGAGGTCGTCGAGGTGCACGAGCTCGCGGGTCGAGTGCATCGAGAGCAGCCCCACGCCGATGTCCACCGTCGGGATGCCGAGCCGGGTCGCCGCGATCGGGCCGATGGTCGAGCCGCCCGGGATCGAGTTCGGGTTGACGTAGTACTGGAACGGGACGCCCGCCGCCTCGCAGGCCGCCGCGAAGAGCGCCTCGCCACGGGCCTCGGTGGTGTACCGCTGGCGGGCGTTGACCTTGAGCAGCGGCCCGCCGCCGGGGCGCGGGCGGTTCGTCGGGTCGTGCCGCTCCGGGTGTCCGGGGTGGACGAGGTGCCCGGCGTCGCTCGACAGCAGCCAGGACGCGCGGAAGGCCCGGGCCGCGTCGGAGCGGGAGGCGCCCAGGCCCTCGAGCACCCGGCCGAGCACGTCCTCGAGGAACGGGCCGCCCGCGCCGGTCACCGACGCCGAGCCCACCTCCTCGTGGTCGAACGCGGCGAGGACCGGGATGTGGCCGGCGTCTCCGGGGGCGTCGAGCAGGCCGAGCAGGCCCGCGTGGACGCTCGTGAGGTTGTCCATCCGCCAGGAGGCGAACAGGTCCTCGCGGGCCCCGATCCGCGCCGGCGCCTGGGTGTCGGCGAGGAAGAGGTCCCAGGCCACGGCGTCGCCGACCAGCTCGCGCAGCCAGTGCGCGGGGTCGCCGGCGTCCGGGCCGTCGGCGGCGCCCACCACCGGCGACAGGTGGCGCTGGACGTCCGGGGCGAAGCCGTCGTTGACCGCACGGTCGAGGTGGATGGCCAGGTGCGGGATGCGGGCCACGGGCCCGGAGCGCACGAGCCGGGTGCCGCCGTCGGCGTCGACGACCCGGCCGGCGACGGCGAGGTCGCGGTCGAACCACGACGGGAAGGTCGGGCCGCCGTAGACCTCGACGTTGAGCCGCTCCCAGCCGTGCTCGCGCACCACCGGGTTCGGCTTGAGCCGGAAGGTCGGGCTGTCGGTGTGCGCGCCGAGGATGCGGAACGGGGTGGTCGGGGAGGCACCGGCGGGGACCCGCCAGGCGATGACCGCGCCGTCCCGGACGACGGCGTAGCCGCCGGGCTCGCTCGGCCAGGCGGCGGTCTCGTCGAGCTCGGTGAACCCGCCGGCGACGAGGTGGTCGCGGGCCACGGCCGCCGCGTGGAAGGCCGTGGGCGAGGCCGTGACGTACCCGTCGAACGCGGTGGCGAGGCTGTCGTGGCGGTCGCGGGCGGCGGCGGTGCTCATCCGGCCATCCTGTCAGCCACGCGCGCCGCGCAGCCCCCCGCCCCGACTTCTTGCGCATCCGCCACCTGAAAGGGCCCGGATCGGGCCCCTCCGGGTGGCGGATGGGCAGTCAGTCGGTGTCGTGGTGGGTCAGCGGGTGCCGACGAGCCGACGCACCTGGCGCTCGCGGGCCTCGGTGGCGAGCGGGTCCTCGAGGTCGGCCGGCTCGAAGGGGCGGCCGGTGGCGCGCTCGGCGGCGACGGCGATGAGGGCGTCGGAGACCATCGGGTTCGCCGGCAGCAGCGGGCCGTGCAGGTAGCTGCCGATGACGTTGAGCCGGCGCGCCCCCTCGGTGCCGTCCTCGCCGTTGTTGCCGTGGCCGGCGAGCACCCGCCCGAACGGCTCCTGCCCCGGCGCGAGGACGGTGGACCCGGAGTGGTTCTCGTACCCGACGACCTGTCCGAACTCCGTCTCGAGGCAGACCGGCCCGATCATCCGCTTGTCGTTGCCGCGGGTCGTGACGTCGAGGATGCCCAGGCCCGGCAGCACCTGGCCGCCGACGGTGTGGAAGCTGTTGCCGAAGAGCTGGTACATGCCGCAGATCATCAGCATCGGGGCGCCGTCGTCGGCGAGGGCCTTGAGCGTCGGGCCGATGGCCTCGAGGTCGGCCTCGACGCGCGCCTGGCCCGAGTCCTGGCCGCCACCGCCGGTGAAGAGGTGGGCGTCGCGCCGGAAGTCGCTGCCGGGGTCGTGGAGGACGACCTCGGCGGTGTAGCCGTGCCGCCGGATGCGCCGGGCGAGGGCGTGCGTGTTGCCGCGGTCGCCGTAGATGCTCATCTCGCGCGGGTAGAGGTGGACGACCGTGACGGTGCCCTTGCTCGGGCCGTCGGGCTCGAAGCGCTCGGTGGTGCTCATGCCGGGGCGTCCTCTCCGAAGTGGGCGAGTCCGTGGCGGGCGGCCAGCGTGCGGCGCAGGGCCATCATCGCCGTGTACGTGCAGAAGATGCGCTTGGGCTCGTCGGGGTGGCCGGCGACGAAGGCGTCGAGGGCTTCGTCGAGGTCGGGGACGACGCGGTCGGTGTGGACGTCGTCGTAGTGCAGGCGCAGCGCCATGTCGTAGGCGCGCACGCCGCTGGTCAGGGCGACACCGCGCTCGCGCAGCGAGGAGAAGGAGACGTCGTAGAGCCACGAGACGTCGCGGCCGTCGGCGTCGTTGTCGTTGATGGCGACCATCGTGGCGACGGGCGTCGAGCCGTAGGTGCTCAGGGCGACGCCGAAGCCCGCGGGGTTCTTCACGAGGACGAGCTCGAGCGGCTGGCCGTCGACCATGACGACCTCGCCGCGCCCGAACGGCGGGCGGACCGCGGCCAGAGCCTCTGCGGCGGTCGTGGCGTCGAAGGCGTCGCCGAGCAGCAGGCGCGCGGTGGTGGTGGCGGCGGTGGCGTTGATCATCGCCGCGAGCCCACGCTGCTGGAGGGTGACCGGGCCGACGACGAGGTCGTCGAAGACCACGTCGAAGACGCGCTCGTCGGCGGGGCGCAGACGGGCGTCGCCGGCACCCGGGTGCCGGACGGTCGGCTCGTCGTCGAAGCGGGCGTCGTGCTCGGTGAGCTCCGGGAGCCGGTCGGCGATGGACGCGTCGAGCCCGAACCAGCGCACCGGCACGTCGACGGCGTCGGCGGCGCGGGCGATGAACGGGTCGTCGCAGTTCGCGACGACGCCCTCGGTGCTCGCGGCGCCGAGCCGGGCGAGCAGGTCGGCGGTGTGGTCGATCTCGGCGAACCGGTCGAGCTGGTCGCGGGCCACGTTGAGCAGGAGCGAGTGGGTGGGCGGGACCTCGGCGATGAAGCGCATCGCGTGCGCCTCGTCGAGCTCGACGACGGCCATGTCGCTGCGCAGCCGCCCGCTCGCGGGCAGCTGCGGGAGCATCTCGGAGAGGACGCCGCGGGTGAAGTTCGAGCCGGTGGGGTTGGTGAACACGCTGCGCCCGTGGGCCCGCAGCAGGGCCACGAGCATCTTGGTCGTCGTCGTCTTGCCGTTGGTGCCGCTGACGACGACGATGCCGCCGCGCACGTCGGCCAGGGCGTGCCGCAGGATGCCGGGGTCGATCCGCTCGGCCACGAGGCCGGGGAAGGCCGAGCCGCCCCCGCGACGGCGGGCCAGGGCCCGGACGGTCTTGCCCGCGACGACGGCGGCGGCCGTTCTCAGCATCCGCCAACCCTAGCCAGCCGAGCGGGGTGCTCCCGCATCCGGTCCGTCCCGGCGCTCAGGCCGGGAGGTGGGCGTCGAGCCACCGAACGACGTCGGCGGTCACATCGTCGCGGTTGGTCTCGTTGAAGATCTCGTGCCGCGCGTCCGGGTAGAGGGTGCAGGTGACGTCGGCGACGCCCGCTTCGCGGTACTGCTGGGCCACGGCCCGGGGGCCCTTGCCGCCGTCGCCGACCGGGTCCTTGTCCCCCGCGACGAGCAGGACCGGCAGGTCGCGGCGCACCCGTGCGACCCGCTTCGGGTCGTTGATGCCGGCCAGCCCGCCGAGCAGGTCCTTGAAGAACCCGGAGGTGAAGGTGTTGCCGCACAACGGGTCGGCCACGTAGGCGTCGACCTCGGCCTCGTCGCGCGAGAGCCAGTCGAAGGCGGTGCGGTTGGGCTTGAAGGCGGCGTTGTACTGGCCGAAGGTCAGCTTGTCGAGGAGCGTGCTCGTGTGCCGGCGGCCGCGCAGCCGGGCCTCGGCGGCGGCGATGCCGGCGCCGACCTTGCCGAGGGCGCCGGGGTCGCCGGCCGTCCCGGACAGCACGAGCCCGGCGAGGTCACGCGAGTCCTCGATGACGTAGGCGCGGGAGAGGAAGGACCCCATGCTGTGGCCGAGGAGGAAGACCGGGCGGCCGGGCTGCTCGCTGCGGGCCAGGGCGGTGACGGCGCGCAGGTCGGAGACGACGGCCTCCCAGCCCTGCGCGTCGGCGAAGTAGCCGTGGTCGGCGGCCGAGGCGGTGCGTCCGTGCCCGCGGTGGTCGGGCGCGTACACGGCGTAGCCGGCGGCGGTCAGGGCCTCGGCCAGGCGCGCGTACCGGGCCGAGTGCTCGGCCATCCCGTGCGCGACGACGACGGCGGCCTTCGGGTCGCCGTCCGGCAGCCAGCGGTGCGTGAAGACGGCGGTGCCGTCGGTGGCGGTGACGCTCGTCGTCGAGCTGTCCATGGGGGCCGTCCTCGGGGATGGGTCGCCGGTGGGTTACCGGCGGGTACTCGGCCCAAGACTGCCACGCCCGGGCCGCCCGGTCGCTAGGGTCGGCGCCATGTCTCAGGCCACGGGGGGCCAGGCCGCCCCCGCGCACCCGACCGGCACCGTCCGGCTCACCGTCCAGGGCAACGTCATGACCGTCGGGCTCACCCCGACCGTGGTCGTCAGCGGGCACCCGGTGCGGGCCCGTTTCGGCACCCAGGACGTCCCCGTCTGGGCCGGGCCGAACCGCGTGGAGGCGCACGCGCAGTGGATGCGCCGGTACGGGCAGGCGTCGCTGGAGTTCGACGTGCCTCCGGGCGGGGTCGTGCCCGTGCACTACGCGGTGCCCTGGCACCAGTTCACGCGCGGCGCGATGGGCCACGAGAAGCAGACGCGTCCCGGGGCGTGGGTGTTCGGCGTGCTGATCGGCGTGCCCCTGCTGCTGGTCGTCCTCGCCGTCGCCGCGGGGCTCTTCGCCGGCTGACCCGCGCGCCGCGGCCGGAGGCCAGGCCCGGGCCCGCCCCGATGGAGTGTTCTCCCGGGAATCTCGTCGCCGCGACCGGGATCCCGGTCACCGCGACCACGATCCCGGTCGTCGCGACCACGATCCCGGTCGTCGCGACCACGATCCCGGTCACCACGACTGCGAAACCGGTCGGTCAGTCCGCGATCCCGCTCACCGCGTCCGGTATCCCGGTCACAGCGACCGGAGTTCTGGGGAGACAAGAGTTCGCCCGGCCTGACCGGGGCGCGACCCCGCCGCGGCCTCACGCGCCGGGCGACGGGCTCAGCGCCCGGCGCTCACTCCCACTCGATGGTGCCCGGCGGCTTGCTCGTGACGTCGAGGACCACCCGGTTGACCTCGCGCACCTCGTTGGTGATGCGGGTCGAGATCCTGGCCAGCACCTCGTAGGGCAGGCGGGTCCAGTCGGCGGTCATCGCATCCTCGGACGACACCGGCCGCAGCACGACCGGGTGCCCGTAGGTGCGCCCGTCGCCCTGCACCCCGACCGAGCGCACGTCGGCCAGCAGCACGACCGGGCACTGCCAGATCTCGCGGTCCAGCCCGGCCGCCGACAGCTCCTCGCGGGCGATGCGGTCGGCGGCCCGCAGCACCTCGAGCCGCTCGTGCGTCACCTCGCCGACGATGCGGATGCCGAGCCCCGGCCCCGGGAACGGCTGGCGCCACACGATGCCCTCGGGCACCCCGAGCTCGAGCCCGACCTGGCGCACCTCGTCCTTGAAGAGCAGCCGCAGCGGCTCGACGAGCGTGAACTGGAGGTCGTCCGGCAGCCCGCCGACGTTGTGGTGCGACTTGATGTTCGCCGTGCCGGTGCCGCCGCCGGACTCGACGACGTCCGGGTAGAGCGTGCCCTGCACGAGGAACTCGACCGGGTGGTCCTCGGCGCCGGAGTGCGACCCCACGATGTCTCGGGCGGCCTGCTCGAAGACGCGGATGAACTCGCGGCCGATGGCCTTGCGCTTCTCCTCGGGGTCGCTCACGCCGGCCAGGGCGGCGAGGAAGCGCTCCTCGGCGTCGACGGTCACGAGGTCGACCCCCGTGGCCGCGACGAAGTCCTGCTGCACCTGCTCGGCCTCGCCGGCGCGCAGCAGGCCGTGGTCGACGAAGACGCAGGTCAGCTGGTCGCCGACGGCCCGCTGCACGAGCGCGGCGGCCACGGACGAGTCGACCCCGCCGGACAGCCCGCAGATGACCCGCTTGTCGCCGATCTGCTCGCGGACGGCCCCGACGAGCTCCTCGACGACGTTGGCCGCCGTCCACTCCCCCGACAGCCCGGCGCCCTTGACGAGGAAGTTCTCGAGGACGCGCTGCCCGAAGGTCGAGTGCATCACCTCGGGGTGCCACTGCACGCCGTAGAGGTGCCGCTCGTCGTCCTCGAACCCGGCGACCGGGGCGCCCGAGGTCGTGGCCGTGACGCGCATCCCGTCCGGCGCCTCGGCCACGGAGTCGCCGTGGCTCATCCACACCGACTGCTCGGCCGGCTGGCCGTTGAAGAGGGTCGAGGAGGTATCGAGGACGGTCGCCGGCGTCGCGCCGAACTCCGAGAGCCCGGTCTTCTCGACGACCCCGCCGAGGGCCAGGGCCATCGCCTGGAAGCCGTAGCACATGCCGAAGACCGGGACGCCGGCCTGCAGCAGCGCGGGGTCGAGGCGCGGTGCGCCCTCCTCGTACACCGACGACGGCCCACCGGACAGCACGATGGCCGCCGGGTCCTTGGCCAGCATGTCCTCGGCGCTCATCGAGGACGGCACGACCTCGCTGAAGCAGTTGGCCTCGCGCACGCGCCGGGCGATCAGCTGGGCGTACTGGGCGCCGAAGTCGACGACGAGCACGGGCCGGTCGGCGAGGTGGATCGGCTCCCCGCCCTCGACCACCGCGTGGGACGGGTCGACGGGCGAGGGGTCGGCGGGCAGCTCCGGGGCGTCGCTCACGCGGCCAAGGCTATCGGCGCGCGGCGGCCAGGCCGTCCTCGACCTCCCGGGCCACGCGGCGCTCGACCCAGAAGGAGAGGAACGGCACGCAGCCGGCGAGCATCACGAGCACCATCTTCCCCAGCGGCCAGCCGACCTTGAACCCCAGGAGGGCGGTCGCGACGAGGTAGACCATGTAGATGAAGCCGTGCGGCTGGGGCCACCAGTACAGGGGGTTGTCGGTGCCCTTCATGCCGAAGCCGTAGGAGAGCACCATCTCGACGACGAGCACGAGCAGGCCGACGCCGACGACGAAGGCCATCACCTTGAAGAAGGTCAGGCGCGGGCGGACGGCGTCGACGTCCTCGGGCGCGATGGTCGTGGCGGGCCGGGCCTCAGGAGTGCTCACGTGCTCCATTGTCGCCCGCCGCGACGAGGTCGGCGCCACCGCCCCGGCGGGACTCCTCGCGGACCATCCGCCACCACAGCCAGAGGCCGAAGGCCGCGAAGACCCACCACTGCACCGCGTAGGCCGCGTTGCGCCAGCTGAGGCCGGTCGGGGGGAGCGGGGTCGGCACCTTCGCCAGCTGCTCGCCGGTGGCCGGCGACTCCTCGGCGAGGAAGAGGAAGGCGTTGTAGAGGTCGCCGTCCCACGTGTTGGCGAGCACCGAGGTGTCCACCGACCCGATCTCCCCCGGCCCGGTCGCCGTCGTGGCGGGCGACTCCGGGGGCGCGATGCCACCGGCCAGCGCGAGGTCCCCGGTGGGCGGCGTCCCCGCCTGCGCCGGGTCGGTGACGAACCCTCGGAGCACCGGCAGGGTCGCTCCGGTGCCGTCGACGACGAAGGGGGTGATCACCCACGAGCCGGCGCGGCCCTCGAGGCGGCGGTCCGGCACGAGCAGCTGGCCGTCCGACAGGTAGTGCCCGCTGAGGGTCACCGGACGGGCCGAGAGCTCACCGGGGAAGGCCGTGTGCGGCCGCAGCACGTCGGTGAGGGCGACCGGGGCCTGCGCGCGGGCGGCCTCGACGGCGTCCTGGCGCGCCGACCCCTCGGCCACGCCGAGCTGCCAGCGCCCGAGCTGCACGAAGACGGCGCCGACGACGAGCGCCAGGGCGAGCAGGCCGAGGAACCGCGGGGTCAGGGCGGTCCGGAGCACGTCTTCGAGGGTACGTGAGCCGCCTGGGCCGCCGGTCGGCGAGGATGACGGGGTGCCCGAGCCCGCCGACGACGCCCCCGTCGTCACCGCGATCCACATCGCGCCCGGCCGACGCCTGCCGATGCGGGCCGTGGACGCCGTCGAGGCCGAGGCCGGCGCGGGGCTCGTCGGTGACCGGTACCACGGCTCGCGCCACCGGCACGTGACCGTGCAGTCGGCCGAGCAGCTCGCGGAGGGGGCGGCCCGGCTCGGGTCCGAGGTGCCCCCGGCGGGCACGCGGCGCAACGTGACCCTCTCGCACGGCCGCGTCCCCGCCCGCCCCGGCGAGCAGCTGCGCCTCGGCCCGGTGCTGCTCGAGGTGGTCCGCATCGCGGCGCCGTGCCGCATCCTCGACGACGAGATCGCCCCCGGTGCCGCCGCGGCCCTGCACGACCGGGCGGGCACGGTGTTCCGGGTCGTCGAGGGTGGTCGGATCGCCCTCGGGGACAGCGCGGTCGCCCTGCGGTCGGACCCGGCGGAGGCCGCCGAACGGGCCGCCGCCTCCCGCATCGCGGCCTCCGCTCCGCCGCGGCCCCGTCTCCCCTGACGGGCGCGCGGCTCAGCCCTTCCGGAGCTCCTCGGCGAGCATCACGATGATGCCGCTCGGGCCGCGGACGTAGGTCAGCCGGTAGACGTCCTCGTAGGTGGCGACGCCGCGCAGCGGGTGGCATCCGTGGCGGGCGGCGACCGCGAGGGACTCGTCGAGGTCGTCCACCGAGAACGCGACGCGGTGCATCCCGATCTCGTGCGGCAGCGTCGGCTCGGTCTCGATCGCGTCCGGGTGGATGTACTCGAAGAGCTCGAGCCGGCCGTTGCCGTCCGGCGTCTGCAGCATCGCGATCTTCGCGTGGTTGCCGTCGAGCCCGACGGCGGTGTCGGCCCACTCCCCGCTCACCTCGTCGCGCCCGAGCACGGTGAGCCCGAGGTCGGTGAAGAAGGCGATGGTCGCCGCGAGGTCACGGACGGCGATGGCCACGTTCTCCAGTCGGATCGGCATGCCTCGCACGCTAGCCCGGAGTCGAGTGCGGAAGTGGCTGCCGGGACCACCACTTCCGCACTCGACCGCGGGGAGGGAGGGCGAAAACGGTTCGCCGGGGGCCCGGTCCGGGTCGTAGCGTGGAGGCGATGCCCAGCCGCCGACCTCCGTGGACGTTCGGCGTGCGACCCGACGACCAGGCACCGGCCGACGCCGACCGCCTCCTCGTGTGGCTCGCGCGCCGGCAGTGGCGCACGCTCGTGGCCGGGGCCTGTTTCGGCATCCCGTGGATGCTCTCCGTCGCCCTCGTCCCGGCGGCGGTCGGCCGCGCGGTCGACGCCGGCATCGTCGCGCGCGACGGGCGGGCCCTGGTGCTGTGGTCGCTGGCAGTCGTGGGGCTCGGCCTGGTGTCGGCGGCTGCGGGCAACGGCCGGCACTGGTTCGCCGTGAAGAACTGGCTGACGGCCGCCTTCCGGGCCGGGGTCGTCGCCGACCGCGCCGTCCGCCGCAGCGGGCCGGCCCTGACCCGCACGATGCCGGCCGGCGAGGTGCTCGCGAGCTTCACGAGCGACTTCGGCCGGATGGGGCACTCGTTCGACGTCCTCGCCCGGTTCATGGGGGCGGTCGCCTCGTTCGTCGTCGTCGCCGTCATCCTGCTGCGCGGCTCGCTGCTGCTCGGGATGGTGATGCTCGTCGGCGGACCGCTGCTCGTCGCCTCGCTGGCCTTCGTCATGAAGCCGCTGCAGCGCCGGCAGAGCGCGCAGCGCGAGGAGGCCGGCCGCCTCACCGCGCTCGGGGCCGACACCGTCGCCGGGCTGCGCGTGCTGCGCGGCATCGGCGGCGAGGACTCCTTCCTGCACCGGTACCGCGAGCAGTCGCAGACCGTCCGCCGGGCCGGTGTGCGGGTGGCCGGCACGCAGGCCACCCTCGACGCCGCCCAGGTGCTGCTGCCCGGGATCTTCGTGCTCGTCGTCACCGGCGTGGGCGCGAACCTCGCGGTGAACGGCGAGATCAGCCCCGGCCAGCTGGTCGCCTACTACGGCTACACCGCCTTCCTGACCATCCCGCTCCAGACCGCCGTCGAGATGGCCGACAAGCTCATCACGACGCGGGTCGCCGCGCGCCGCATCGCCCGCATCCTCGCGACCGACCCCGACCACCCCGAGCTGCCGGCTCGCGGCTGGACGCCGCCGGACGCGGTGCTCACCGACCCGACGTCCGGGGTCACCGCCGAGCCCGGCGTGCTCACCGCCCTCGTCGGCGCACGCCCCGAGGAGACCGCTGCCGTCGCGGCTCGCCTCGGGCGCACCTTGCCGGGACGGCACGGGGTCACTTGGGGCGCAACGGTTCTGGATGACCTCCCGCTCGCCGACGTCCGCGCGCGGATCCTCGTCTCGCAGGCCGACCCCCGCCTCTTCAGCGGACCGCTCCGCCGCGAGCTCGGCGGCGCCGACGACGACCAGCGCCTGGCCGCGGTCGCGGTCGCGGATGCCGACGACGCGCTCGCCGCCGTCGACGAGGGGCTGGACGGGGAGGTCGAGGAGCGCGGCCGCTCGCTGTCCGGCGGGCAGCGCCAGCGCATCGTCCTGGCCCGGGCGCTGCTGCGCGACCCCGACGTGCTGGTCCTCGTCGAGCCGACGAGCGCCGTCGACGCGCACACCGAGGCGCGCATCGCCGTGCGCCTGGCCGAGCACCGCAAGGGGCGCACCACCGTCGTCGTGACGGCCAGCCCGCTGCTCCTCGACCACGCCGACGTGGTCCACCTCGTCGAGGGCGGCCGGGTCGTGGCCACCGGTACCCACCGCGAGCTGTCCCGCAGCCACCCGGCCTACCACGCCGTCGTCGTCCGCGGGGAGGAGGACTGATGTCGCCGCTGTCGCTGCGCACCGATCACGCCCGCCGCACGCTGCCCATCGCGCCGGGGGCCGTCGTGCGCGCGCACGTGCGGGTCCTGCTGCGCGACCACCGCCGCCCGCTCGGATGGGTGCTGCTCTGGCACCTCGTGGCCGCCGTCGTCGGGCTCGTCGGGCCGTGGGTGATCGGGCAGGTCGTCGGCCTCGTCACCACCGGGAGCGCGACCATCACCGCGGTCCCGGTCCTCGTCGGCCTGCTCGCCGCGGCCGTCCTCGCCGAGACCGGGGCGACGTGGGTGGCGCGGCGCAGCTCCTTCGTGCTCTCCGAGCAGGTCTTCGCACGGCTGCGCGAGACCTTCGTCGCCTCCGCCGTGCGGCTGCCGCTCTCGACCGTCGAGCGGGCCGGCACCGGCGACCTTCTGGCCCGGACGACGAACGACATCGACGCCATCAGCTACGTCATCCGGTTCGGCATCCCGACGATCGTCGTGTCGATCACCACCGTGCTCGTCACCGGCGTCGCCACCGTCCTCGCCTCACCGCTCGCCGCGCTGCCCCTGCTGCTGACACCGCTCGTCTGGTTCCTGCCGACCCGCCGCTACCTGCGCCTCGCCGGCCCCGGCTACCTCTGGGAGCACGCCAGCTACGCGCGGCTCAACGGCGTGGCCGCCGAGACCGTCGAGGGCGCCGCGACCGTCGACGCGCTCGGGCTGTCCGACGAGCGCGGCGAGCGGTTCGCCGAGGCCATCCGGGAGAGCCACGACGCCGAGCGCTACACGGTGGGCCTGCGGCTGCGCTGGTTCCCCTGGCTCGAGGTCGGCTTCTTCGCGCCGGTCGCCGGGGCGCTGCTCTGGGGCGGCTGGCTCGCCTGGGACGGCGTCATCCCCGTCGCCACCACGACCGCCGTCGTCCTCTACGTGCAGCGCCTCCTCGACCCGCTCGGCGAGCTCGTCGGGATGCTCGACGAGATCCAGTTCGCCGCCACCTCGATGTCGCGCATCCTCGGTGTCGGGGAGGTGCCCCCGGACCGAGTGGCCACCGGCGCCGTGCCGGCCGACGACCGGCTGGCCGTCGAGCACGTCCGGTACGCGTACCGGGAGGGTCAGGACGTGCTCCACGGCGTCTCGCTCGACCTGCGGCCGGGTGAGCGGCTGGCTGTCGTCGGTCCGTCCGGGGCCGGCAAGTCCACCCTCGGGCGGCTGATGGCCGGCGTCGACGGCCCGCGCACCGGCCGCATCACGGTCGGCGACGTCCCGCTCGTCGACCTCGAGCTGGACGACCTGCGCGGCCAGGTCGCGCTCGTCACCCAGGAGCACCACGTCTTCGTCGGCACCCTCGCCGAGAACCTGCGCCTGCCCCGGCCCGAGGCGTCGGACCAGGACCTGCTCACCGCCCTCGACGCCGTCGACGCGCTCGACTGGGCCGAGCGCCTGCCCGAGGGGCTCGCGACCCGGGTCGGCTCCGGCGGCCACGAGCTGACCGAGGCCCAGGCCCAGCAGCTGGCGCTGGCCCGGCTGGTGCTCGCCGACCCGCACACGCTCGTCCTCGACGAGGCCACCTCGCTCCTCGACCCGCGGGCCGCCCGCCACCTCGAGCGCTCGCTGGGGGCGGTGCTCACCGGCCGGACGGTCGTGGCCATCGCCCACCGGCTGCACACGGCGCACGACGCGGACCGGGTGGCGGTCGTCGACGGCGGGCGTGTGGCCGAGCTCGGCTCGCACGACGAGCTGCTGGCGGCCGACGGCTCCTACGCCGCGCTCTGGCGCTCCTGGCGGGACGAGGGCTGAGCGTCCGACCCCGTCGGGCCGGATCAGAGCAGCTCGACCGCGGCCGTGTGACCCGCCGAGCGCGCCAGCCGGGCGTCGAGGGTGAGCAGGGGGGCGTCGAGGACCTCGGCGAGCGCCAGGTAGGTCGCGTCGTACGCCGTCACGGAGTCGCGGAGCTCCCAGACCCTCGGCAGGAGAGGCTCGTGCTCGTGGCGTTCCACGTCGAGGTCGACGAGATCGACGAGGGCCTGCGCGCCGCGGTCCGCGGTTACCACTCCGGCGCGGACGAACCGACGCACCACCTGGGCGGTCTCGACACCGAGCAGGTGCGGGGCGTGGAGGGAGAGGTCCGGGTCGGCGATCCGGTCCGCCACCGAGGCGGCTCTCGGCAGGCCCAGCAGCAGCTCGACGACGGCGGAGGCGTCGAGGACGATCACCGCGCGTCGCGCTCGGCCCGCACGGCCTCGGCGGAGGTCTCGGTGACATCCGCCGGCGCGCGCGCCGCGACGCGGGCGAGCAGCTCCTGACGGGTGGGCCGGTCGAGGGACCGGCGCAGCTCGGTGAGTGCGAGCTCCGAGAGCGAGACGCCCTGCATCGCCGCGCGGGCCTTCAGCCGGCGGTGGACGTCGGGCGGCACGTTGCGGATCTGCAGCATGGACATGCAGCAAGCATAGAAGCATGCGCAACGCATGCAGCCTGCGTCGTCACCGCTCAGGCGTCGGTGTCGTCACCGCTCAGGCGTCGGCGTCGTCACCGCTCAGTCGTCGGCGCCGACGCGGCGGTCCTCACCGGGGTGGAACGGCTCCGGCTCGGGAGCGCCCGCGGCGGACCGGCGCTCGCGCACGCGCCGCACGACGAGCCAGACGAGGACGACCACGCAGATCGCGAGGACGCCGCGGCTCACCGGCCCCATGTACTGCTCGACGAGCTCGTAGTCCTCGCGCAGGCGGAAGCCGAGGTAGATGAACACCGCGTTCCAGATGCCGCTGCCCAGCGTGGTCAGGGCGAGGAAGCGCGGCAGGGGCATCCGGTCCATGCCCGCGGGCACCGAGACGATCGAGCGGATGAGCGGGACGAACCGCCCGACGAGCACGACGACCGAGCCGTGCCGGTCGAAGAAGCGGAAGCCGCGGTCGAGGTCGCGCTGGCCGAACAGGAAGAACCACGGTTTCCCGGCGAGGTGGTGCAGCCGCTCGTAGCTGAGCGCGTACCCGAACCAGTAGAGGAGCCCCGCCCCGAGGAGCGACCCCAGGGTCGCGCAGGCCCAGGCCAAGGGGGCGTTGAGCCGGCCGTCGGCCGCGGCGAACCCCGCGAACGGGAGGATCACCTCGGAGGGGATGGGGGGCAGCACGGTCTCGAGCGCGATGAGCGCGCCGACCCCCACCTCCCCGACGGCGCCGATGACGTCGACGACGGGGCCGGTGATGCTCTCCATTCCCCAACGCTACGGGACGGCGCGCACCGGCCCGACCTCAGCCCGTCAGCACGCGGATGCCGACCTGCGCCGGCTCGCCCTCGGCCCACCCCTCGGCGCTGCGGACCGCCTTCTTGACGGGCAGGACGTAGGCGGCCTCCTCGCTCGAGGGGAAGAGGCTGGTGCGCCACGTGGTGGCGCCGACGGTGACCTCGACGCGCACCGAGCCGAACCCGCCGGTGGCGTCACCGACGAGGGCGTCGACCTCGTCGCTGACGTCCTGCGGGACGGTGACGAAGTGCCACGACCCCTCGCGCCAGCGCCACAACGGCGCGCTGAAGCGCCACTCCCCGGGATGTCGCCCGCTCACGCCCCCACGGTGGCACGCGGCACCGACACCGCGTCGGCGAGCAGCGCCCTCTGGGTCGGCCGCTCGTCCGGCGCGCCGGGCGAGGGCCAGTGCGCCATCGCCCGCTCCGCCTGCGCGGTGATGGTCAGCGACGGGTTGACCCCCAGGTTGGCCGAGATCGCCGAGCCGTCGAGCACCGAGATGCCGGGGTGCCCCCAGACGCGCTGGTAGCGGTCGAGGACACCGGTCTCGGGGGACCCGCCGATCGCGGCGCCCCCGAGGAAGTGCGCGGTCATCGGCACGTCGAGGACCTCGGGCCACGAGCCGCCGGCCACGGTGTACTCGCCCGTGGCGGCCGCGACCCGGTCGGCGAGCGCGGCCATCGCGGCCTGCCCCTGCGGGATCCACGTCGGGTTCGGCTCGCCGTGGCCCTGCGTCGAGGTAAGTCCCGGCCGGCCGAACCGCCGCCTGCCGGAGACGCGCAGCGAGTTGTCGCGACTCTGCATGACGAGGCCGACGACGATGCGCTCGCTCCAGCGCCGGGTCGTGGGGAGCATCCGGAGCAGCGGCCGGGGGTCGCGGGCGACCATCCGGAGGAACTCGAGCCACCGCGGCCGGTCTCCCCCACCCGGCACCGCAAGGGTGGCGAGCAGGCCCATGGCGTTCGAGCCGACGCCGTACCGGCAGTTCTCGACGTGCGTGTCGGCGTCGACGTGGAACGAGGTCGTGATGGCCACGCCGCGGGTGAGGTCGGCGTCCCGCGGGGCGTGCTCGGTCATCGCCCCGACGAGGGACTCGGAGTTGGTGCGTGTGAGGTGCCCCAGTCGCGGTGAGAGGGAGGGCAGCTCGCCCTCGTCACGCATCGCGTGGAGCAGGGTCTGGGTGCCCCAGGCGCCGGCGGCCACGACGACCCGGCGGGCGGTGACCACCTGGCGGCCCCGTCCGCCGCGCGGACCGGTGCGCTCGTGGAGGACGCGGAGCAACGGCTCGCCGTCACCCGCCGCCGACCCGGGCACCTCGCCGAGCCGGACGACGGTGCGCATCGGGCGGATCTCCACCCCGAGGCCCTCGGCGAGCGCGAGGTAGTTCTTCACGAGCGTGTTCTTGGCCCCGACCCGGCAGCCGACCATGCAGTTGCCGCACTCGGTGCAGCCGGTGCGCCGGGGCCCGGCGCCGCCGAAGTACGGGTCGTCGACCGTCTCGCCGGGCTTCCCGAAGTACACGCCGACCGGGGTGTGCCGGAACGACTCCCCGACGCCGAGGTCCTCCGCGGCGCCGCGCATCGCGCGTTCGACGGGGCCGTCGCAGCGGTTGGTGACGACGCCGAGCATCCGGCTCGCGGTGTCGTAGTGGGGCGCGAGCTCGGCCTCCCAGTCGGCGAGGTCGCGCCACTGGGGGTCGCGGTAGAAGGCCGAGGGCGGCCGGTAGAGGGTGTTCGCGTAGTTCAGCGAGCCACCACCCACCCCGGCGCCCGCGAGCACGACGACGTCGGGCAGCCGGTGGATGCGCTGGACCCCGTAGCAGCCGATCCGGGGCGCCCAGAGGAAGCGCCGCAGGTCCCACGAGGTTTTCGCGAAGTCGTTGTCCTCGAACCGCTTTCCCGCCTCGAGGACGAGCACCCGGTAGCCCTTCTCGGCCGCCCGCAGCGCCGCCACCGAGCCGCCGAAGCCGGACCCGATGACGACGAGGTCGACGTCGGGCTCTGCCGCGGGGCTCACGGCAGCCTCGCGGCGCGCATCGCCCGCAGCGCACCGGTGAGAGCGCGGGCGTACGACGCGCCCTGCAGCCCCGGGACATCGGCGATGTTGACCAGCCCCTGCACCGACACGTTCTGCGCCTCCGTGTACTTGAGGACGCCCTCGCGCCCGTGCCGCCGGCCGAGCCCGGAGGCCTTCATCCCGCCCATCGGTGAGCCGATGCTCCCCCAGGCGGCGGCGTAGCCCTCGTTGACGTTGACCGTGCCCGCGGAGATGCGCGCGGCGAGCGAGCGCCCCCGGGCGGTGTCCCGCGTCCAGACCGAGGCGTTGAGGCCGTACTCGGTGTCGTTGGCGAGCGCCACCGCGGCGTCGTCGGAGGGCACCCGGTAGACCGCGACGACCGGGCCGAAGGTCTCTTCGTCGCGGCAGGCCATCGCGGAGGTGACGCCGGCGAGGACGGTCGGCTCGACGACGAACGGCCCGACGTCGGGGCGCGCCCGCCCGCCGGCGAGCACGGTGGCGCCCTTGGCGACGGCGTCCTCGACGTGGCCGAGCACCCGCTCGAGCTGGGCGGGGCCGACGAGGCTGCCCATGTCGGCGTCCCAGTGCAGCCCGGTCGAGAGCCGCACGGCGCGCACCGCATCGAGGAAGCGCTCGAGGAAGGCGTCGGCGACGGCCTCGTGGACCACGAGCCGCTCGGCGCTGACGCACAGCTGCCCGGCCGAGGCGAAGCACGCGCGCAGCACGCCGGGCACCGCGCGGCGCAAGTCGGCGTCGTCCGCGACGTAGACGGTGTTCTTGCCGCCGAGCTCGAGGCTGGCGCCGACGAGTCGGCGCCCGGCGGCGGCCGCGACCGTGCGGCCGGTGGCCGTGGACCCGGTGAAGCAGACGTAGTCGGTGCGCTCCACGACCGCCGCGCCGGTGGGGTCACCCGGCCCCAGCACCACCTGGACGAGGTCGTCCGGGACACCCGCCTCGACGAGCAGGCGCACGGCCGCCAGCGCGGTCAGAGAGCCCTGCGGGTCCGGCCGCAGCACGACGGCGTTGCCCGCCAGCAGGGCCGGCAGGGCATCCGTGACGGCCAGGCTCAGCGGGTAGTTCCACGGCGAGACGATGCCGACCACGCCCTTGGGCCGGTGGTGCTCGGTGCTGCGGGTGAGCAGCGGGAAGACCCCGAGGTGCCGCTCGGGCGCGAGGTGCCCCGGCCCGCGGCGTGCGTAGTACCGGCACACGATGGCGACGTCGGCGACCTCCTCGAAGGCGTGGCTGCGGGCCTTGCCGGACTCGAGCTGCACGAGGTCGAGGAGCTCGCCCTGCCGCTCGAGCACGAGGTCGTGCAGGTGCAGGAGGATGCGGGCCCGCCGCTCGACCGGTACCGAGGCCCACCGGCGCTGGGCGGCCCGGGCCCGGTCGACCGCGACGCCGACGTCCGCGGCGGTCGAGGTGGGCAGGACGGCCAGCGGTGCGCCGGTCATCGGCGTGTGCGTCGTCATCGGCTCCCCCGAGGCGACGACGCCCGCCGTGAGGGCGCGCACCCGCGCGGGGTCCACCGCGTACGTGGCGCGGGGGTCGGTCTCCGGGTCGGCGATGACGTCGGGCATTACCCGAGGGTAACCAGCGGGGCCCGCGCCGTCACCCGGTGCACGAGGACCGGTCGCTGAACGGTCAGCACTCCGGGTCGAGGGGGGGGGGGGGTGGCCCACCGCCCCCCCCCCCCCCCCCCC
>NZ_JBNVZV010000022.1:0-71808 GCF_050496545.1 Phycicoccus avicenniae
GAGGGGGGGGGCGCCCCCCCCCCCGGGGGGGGGGGGGGCGCGGGGGGGGGGGGGGGGGGGGGGGGGCCCCCCCCCCGGGGGGCCCCCCCCCCACGGGGTTCACTGCGAGGTGATCGCAGTCTGGACGAGCTGGACGGCCTGCTCGGGGCTCAGCTGCTTCTGGATGACGCCGTAGATGCTGTCGTACATCGCGTTCGCCACGGCGGTCGGCACGAGGAGGTCGGGCTGCGACGCGGGGCTCGTGACCCCGGGAGCGCTCGCCGCGTCGAGCGCCGCCTTGAGGGCGCTCTGCGTGGTCGGGTCGACCTTCGGCTCGTACGTGGTGACCGGCGGCTGGCCGTTGTCGACGAGAAGCTGCTGGGCGGCGTCGCTGTAGTAGAACGCGATGAGCTTCTTGACAGCGGCCAGCTTCTTCTCGTCCTCGCCGACCTGGGCGCTGACGACGAGGGGCGCCGAGGCCACGTTCATGATGATGTTCTGCTCACCGACGCCGTCGGAGAACTGCGGGCCGGCCCAGAAGTCGACGTTCCCCGCGACGGAGGACTCCTGGATGGCGCTCGACGCCCAGACCCCGGCGTCCAGCATGGCCGCCTTGCCGCTCGTGAACTGGTCGACCGCCTGCTGGTAGGTCTGCGTGGAGACGTTCGAGGCGAACGCGCCGGCGTCACGGAGCTCGGCGATGTGCTCGTAGAGCCGCCGGAAGTCCGCGTTGTCGTAGCTCTCCTTCCCGGCGAGGATCGCGTCGACCTTGTCGGCGAACCCGAAGCGGCTGAGGTCGGTGAGGAAGCTCCAGACGCTGAAGGCGGACTGGTTCGCGCCGTTCGAGATCGTCGTGATGCCCTTGGCGCGCAGGGCCCGGGACACGGTGAGGAGCTCGTCGAACGTCTTCGGCTGCTCGAGACCGTTGTCCGCGAGGATCTTCGTGTTGACCCAGAGCCCGGTGAGCAGGCCCTGGTACGGCACGCCGTAGACGGTGTCGCCCGCGGTGAAGTTGGAGATCGTGGTCTGCGGGAAGGAGGCCGAGAGGTCGAGCTCGTCGAGGACCGGCTTGAGGTCGAGGAGCTTCCCGCCCTTGACCATCTCCTCGGCGTTGGCCTTGTAGACCCAGAAGACGTCGGGGAGCGTGTTGCTCTGCGCCGCGATGGACAGCTTCTGCAGGTGCTCGGCGACGGCCTCGCCCGACACCTCCACGTCGATGTCCGGGTTGGCCTTCTCGAAGGCCTCGATGATGGCCCAGGTCGCCGGGTCGGCGGTCTTGACGTCGGGGTTCTGCATGGACAGCGTGATCGTCGTCTTCCCGGAGGCGCTGTCACCGGAGCCGGAGCCGCAGGCGGCCAGCCCGGCTGCCAGGGTGACGGCGGTGAGGGCCGCGAGCACGCGGCGTCTGGTGGGTCCGGGGCCGAGGGGCGGGATGGACACGGTCATCTCCTTCGATGAGCGAGGCGCCGGGGCCTCGGGGCGGTGCCGGTGGATCGTGAGGGGCCCGGATCGGGCCCTGTCAGCGAAACGTTTGCGCGAAACGTTTCGCCGACCATAAAGGTGGCCTCGCGGGGTGTCAAGCATCGGTTCGCCGTCCGGTCGCTCAGGCGGTGCCGGGCCACGCCTCGGTCGACTCGCGCCAGTCGATGCGCTGACGCAGCCGGACCGTTCGAGGGCTGCCGTCCGGTGTGCGCAGCCGCTCGACGAGCAGCTGCACCGCGGCCACTCCCATGTCGAAGGCCGGCTGTCGGACGGTGGTCAGCTGCGGTCGGAAGAGGTCGGAGTTGTCGAAGCCGTCGAACGTGGCGAACGCGACGTCCTCCGGGACCCGCAGGCCGGCCGCGGCCAGGGCCGTGAGGGCCAGCACCGCGAGCGGGGTGCTCCCCGCGACGACGGCGGTGGCTTCGCCGCTCGCCAGGGCGGCTTGCAGGGCCGAGCGCAGCTCGTCGTCGTCCGTCCCGGTGATGACGTGGTGGTCGCCGAGGGGGTGCCCCGCCTCGAGCAGGGCGCTCGTGAACCCGTCGAGGCGCTCGCGGAGCGTGGGGACACGGGTGTCGCCGGCGACCACCGCGACGTGGCGGTGCCCCTGCTCGAGCAGGCGGAGCGTCAGGGTGCGCATGGTCTCGCGGTTGTCTGCGCCCACCTGGTCGAACGGGAGGGACGGGAAGATCCGGTCGAGCAGGATGATCGGCGGCTTCTCGTCCTCGAGCGAGTCGACGAGCCCCGGGTCGGACTCGGCGGCGCGGGCGAGGATCAGCCCGTCGACCCGGCGGTTGAGCAGGGTCTGCACGGCCTTGCGCTCGCGCTCGACGTCCTCGGCCGAGTTCGCGAGCACGAGGGTGAGCCCGTGCTCCACCGCCGCGTGCTCGACGCCGTGGGCCATCGCGGCGAAGGCCGGCTCGCCGGCGTCCGAGACCACCAGCCCGATGCTGTCCGTGCGCGAGCGGCGCAGGGCGCGGGCCAGGGCGTCCTGGCGGTAGCCGGTCGCGGTGATCGCGTCGAGGACGCGCTGCCGCGTCTCGCGCTCGACGTTCCGGGTCCCGTTGAGGACGTGGGAGACGGTCGAGACCGACACCTTGGCGCGTCGGGCGACGTCGACCATCGTGGCCATGGGGGTCCTCCTGGGGATCGTTTGCGCAAGTGTAGGGGTACGGGCCTCGACCTGCGCCAGGGCTCGGTTTTCGAGCCCGTGCGACCCCGGCTCTTGCGGAGTTCGAACCCCGCCTCTAGCATCACGGCACGCAAACGTTTCGACGCCGCGACGCCTGCTGGTCGCGCGGCCCATGGAAGGGGACGACGTGACCGACCTCCACACCCCGGCGGGACTGCTCGGGGACCTGACCCGCGCCCGGCCGGCGCGAACGGCCCGGGTCTCGAGCTTCGACCAGACCGGGCGCAACCAGGACAACTGGATCGTGATGCCGGGGGAGTCACGGACCCTCGCGGACATCGAGGGCCCCGGCTTCATCACGCACATCTGGATGACGCAGTCGTGCCGGGTCCAGCCCGGACCGGGTCAGGTGGACCCCGCCGTGGTCGGAGTGCCGATGCTCGAGATCCACAACGCGCTCGGCGTCAGCTGGGAGGTCGTCGACCCCGACTACTACCGCAAGGTCGTCCTCAAGATGTACTGGGACGACCAGGAGACGCCGAGCGTCGTCGCCCCGCTCGGGGACTTCTTCGGCCTGATGAACTCGCTCTCGGGCACCTACGACTCGCTCCCGCTGTCGGTCTCGGCCAAAGAGCCCGAGCTGCACACCTTCGGCGGCTCGGCGGCGTTCAACAGCTACTTCCGGATGCCGTTCGGCTCGCGGGCCCGCATCGTCGTCGAGAACCAGAACGACATCCCCTACCTCCAGTACTTCTACATCGACTACGAGCTCGTCAAGGACCCGCTGCCGGAGGACAGCCTCTACTTCCACGCGCACTGGCGGCGGGCGCTGCCCAACCGCGGATGGGGGCCGGACCTGCAGGCCAACAGCATCGAGACCACGGTGGCGAACCTCGACGGCAAGGACAACTACGTCGCGCTGGAGACCGAGGGACGCGGCCACTACGTCGGGTGCACCTTGGCCGTCCGGCACTTCCAGGGTTCCTGGTGGGGCGAGGGCGACGACATGATCTTCATCGACGACGACACGTGGCCGCCGAGCCTGCACGGGACGGGCATGGAGGACTACTTCGGTCACGCCTGGGGGATGCAGCGCAACGCCTTCCAGTTCAACGGCACGATCGTCCACGAGGAGGACGTGCCCGGCTTCCACCACAGCTACCGGTTCCACATGGCCGACCCGATCCGCTTCGAGCGTCGCATCAGGGTGACCTTCGAGCACGGCCACGGGAACCACCTGTCCGACGACTGGTCCTCGACGGCGTACTGGTACCAGACCCTCCCCTCGCCGGTCCTTGAGATTCCCGACGTCGAGCAGCGTCTGCCGCTGCGGCCGGTCGACCGCGTCATCGAGGCCCCCCTACCCGAGCTGACGGACGAGCAGCAGCAGGCTCGGGCGGCTGCTGCCCGGCGGATGGAGGAGTTCGTCGCGCGGCGGGATGCGTTGCGCGAGAACCGTCGCCGGCAGATCGACGAGTGGGAGGCGGGCAACATCCGTATCGCCCGGGACGTCCGGGCACGCTACGACGCGGAGGCCGGGCGATGAGGCCCGCGTTCCACTTCACCGCCGAGAGCGGCTGGGTCAACGACCCCCACGGCATCACCGTGCGCGACGACGGCTACCACGTGTTCTTCCAGTACGTCCCGGGCCGCACCACGTGGGCGCCGAACTGCCACTGGGGCCACGCGGTCGGGGCGGACCTCCTGTCCCTGGCGGAGAGGCCGGTCGCGATCGCCCCGGGCGAGGGCGACGACGGGATCTGGACCGGGTCGCTGGTCCGCGACGACGCCGGCGAGGCCCGCGTCTTCTACACCTCGACGGTGCAGCCGGACATCGGCATGGGCCGGGTCCGGGTCGCGACCCCGACGGACGAGGACTGGGTCGGCTGGTCGAAGGGACCGGTGGTCGCCGAGGCGCCGGCGGACCTCGACCTCATCGCCTACCGGGACCCCTTCGTGGTCCGCGACGCCGACGCGTGGCGGATGTTCGTCGGCGCCGGCGCGTCCGACGGGACGGCGATGGCCCTCGCGTACCGGTCGGACGACCTCACGGACTGGACGTACGAGGGTGTCGCACTGTCCCGTTCGACCACCGAGCGTGACCCGGTCTGGCTCGGGGCGCTGTGGGAGTGCCCCCAGGTCGCCGAGGTCGACGGGACCCACGTGATGGTCTCGTCGGTCTGGGACGACGACGTGCTGCACCACGCCGGCTACGCGCTCGGCAGCTACGCGACGGGCCACTTCGACGCCAAGACCTTCGGCCGGCTCACGCACGGACCGAGCTACTACGCGCCGTCCTTCTTCCGTGACGCCGCCGGGAGGCCGTGCCTCCTCTTCTGGATGCGTGGCGTCGAGGACGCCGAGGCCGGATGGGCGAGTGCCCACAGCGTCCCGTACGTCCTCGGCGTGGAGGGAGACCGGCTCGTGGCCTCCCCCCACCCTGACGTCGAGCGCTATCGGCAGGCGCCGGTCGCCGACGGCGTCGTCCCGGGGCTCGCGGCCGACGTCCTGTGGTCGCCCCGTGAGGGCGCGCCCCTCGCGGTGTCGAGCGCCGGCGAGACGATGCTGGAGCTCCGGCTGTCCGGGGGCCGTCTCGAGGCCCGCGTGGGCGACGAGGTGTGGCACCTGCCCTGCGACGGGGAGGAGGTCCGCGTCATATTGGACGCACAGGTGGCCGAGATCTCCTGTGCCGGTGGGCTGCTCGGTCTCGTCGCCGCGCCGGCCGGTGCCGCCCTGGCGATCGACGGGGCGGACGTCGTCCACCCCCTGGCCCGGTGACCGTCATGGACACCCCGTCGGAGCGTCCCGTCGGCAAGGCGACGCGGCCCACCCGACGTCGCGTCCTGCGGCTGGCTGCGGTCGGCGGCTTCACCGTCGCCGCGGGCGAGGGTGTGCTCACCCCGGTCCCGTCCGCGACGGCCGTCCCGGCCCCCACCGTCCTCGTGGCCGCCTGGCAGCCACCTCCCGCCTACGACCGCGTCGTCGGCGTCCTCTGAGCACCCTCCCCAGACCGAAGGATCCCTGATGGCACCCACCGTGTACGACGTGACGACCTGGCCCGGCGCGACCGTGTCGCCCTACGCCGACATCGGCCTGGTGATCAACCAGATCATCGCCGACATCAAGTCCCAGCAGACGACGAAGACCACCAGGCCGGGCGCGGTCATCTACATCCCCCCGGGCCACTACACGCTGCAGACCACCGCGAAGATCGACATCGGGTTCCTGACGATCAAGGGGTCCGGGCACGGGTTCATGTCCGAGGCGATCCGCGACGAGGCCAATACCACGGCGTGGATCGAGACCCTGCCGGGCTCGAGCCACGTCCAGGTCGCGAACGCCAACCAGGTGGGTTTCCTCGTCGACCGCACTGCCGACCCGGGGACCAACGGCCGCCTCAACTCCATCGTCTTCCAGGACTTCTGCATCGACGGCGTGAGCAGCAGCAAGCCCTACCTACCGGGGAACGGCAAGACGGGCATCCGGGTGCAGTACGACACCGACGCGGTCCGCATCGAGGGGATGGGGTTCGTCTACCTGGCCAACGCGCTGGTCGTCCGCAACGCGGACGCCTTCAACATCACCAACAACTTCATCGGCGAGTGCGGCAACGCGATCCAGATGATCGGCAGCTCGATCGTCGGCAAGATCACGAACAACTACCTCATCAGCGCGTGGGCGGGGAACTCGTTGTTCATGGAGAACAACGAGAACTGCGTCATCAGCGGCAACAGCCTGCTGTGGGGTGCGCGGATGCAGTTCAAGAACGTCCACCGGGCGGTCATCACCGGCAACAAGTTCGTCAGCAACTTCTCCGGGATGATCGTCCACGAGACCGCGTGCCACGAGCAGCTGATCTCGGGCAACCACTTCCGCCGGATCTCCGGTGACGGCGGGCCGGCGCGCAACGACGACCTCTACGGGATGGTGCAGGTCAACGGCAACGACAACTCCGTCACGGCCAACACCTTCTCCTTCGAGGTGCCGCCGGCCGGCATCGTGCCCCTCGGTGCGACGCCGACCGTCGTGCTCGTCAAGGGTGGTGCGCGCAACCAGCTGATGACGAACAAGGTCGTGGCCAACGTGGGGGTGCGGCACGTCCTCGACTCCGCGTCGACGGCGACCAAGGTCCTCTGGTCCGGAACGGCCGCCCAGCTCCAGGACCTCACCGGCGGCAACATGTCCTTCGTCGCCACGCCCTGACTCCCCGGCGCGGAGCCGGACCACTATCATCGCTGAATGGCGATGACAGCGGCGAAGGCGGATCCCGTCGAGCGTCTCGACGGTGACGTGGCGGCGGCCTGTCTCTTCCACGGGCTGGGCGATCCCCACCGGGTGGCGATCCTGCGGCACCTCGCGGCGGGGGAGCACCGGGTGGTGGACCTCACCGAGCACCTCGGGCTGGCCCAGTCCACGGTGTCGAAGCACCTGGCCTGTCTGCGGGACTGCGGGTTGGTGTCGTGCCGTCCGCAGGGGCGCGCCAGCCTGTGGTCCCTGACCCACTCCGAGGAGCTCGACCGGTTGTGGGCGGCGGCCGAGGCGCTGCTCGGACTGACCGCGGAGCAGATGGTGGCCTGCCCCCGCCACGGCGCCGCGGTGGTGGACGGGGCGGGCCGGTGAACACGCTCGGTCTGACCCCGGTGGCCGGTGCGGACCGGGCCTCCCTCCAGCGCCGCGCCCGCCTGCTCGCGGGTGCCTCGGTCACGTACAACGTCGTCGAGGCCGTCATCGCCGTCGCGGCGGGGCTGGCCGCAGGGTCCGTGGCGCTCGTCGGCTTCGGGCTGGACTCGGTGGTGGAGGTGTCGTCGGGGCTGATCGTCCTGTGGCAGTTCCGGCACCACCTGCCCGAGGCCCGGGAACGGCAGGCGCTGCGCCTGATGGCGCTCGCCTTCTACGCGCTGGCGGCGTACGTGGGTGTCGAGTCGGCCCGGGCGCTGCTGTCCGGCGCGACCCCGGAGCACTCCACCGTCGGCCTGGTCCTCGCCGGGCTGTCCCTGTTGATCATGCCTGCGCTGTCGGTGGCCCAGCGCCGCACCGGGCGCGCGCTCGGCTCGAACGCGGTGGTCGCCGACGGCACCCAGACCCTGCTGTGCACCTACCTCTCGGCGGTGCTCCTGGTCGGGCTGCTCCTCAACAGTGCCCTGGGGTGGTGGTGGGCGGACCCGGTCGCCGGCCTGGTCATCGCCGCCGTCGCCGTGCGCGAGGGGCGCCAGGCCTGGCGCGGCGAGGGCTGCTGCGCCCCGGTCGCCGGCGCGCAGACGGATGCAGAGGGCTGCTGCGCGGGCGACGCCTGTTGCTGCGGCTGACCCGCACAGGTCGAGGCCGGACGTGGTGGGCCCCGTGGGACTCGAACCCACAACCTACGGATTAAAAGTCCGCAGCTCTGACCATTGAGCTAGAGGCCCCGGAGGGGGAGGCCGAGGATCATCCTGCAGATCCCTCGGTCGTCCGTCTCCGCAGGGCGAGGCTATCGCGAGCAGGGCGACCGGCTTCCGCGACCGACGGGTGCCCGGGCCTGCGGGACCGATGAGTTGATGGCCTGCCGGCGGTCAGCCTCTGCACGGTGCCGAACGCACGCCGCAGACCACAGGAGACCCGATGGCCAAGCTCGTCTACTCGATGATCACCTCGCTCGACGGCTACACCGCGGCGAGCGAGGGCGACCTCGGCTGGGGCGCGGCCGATGACCCGGAGGTGCACACCTTCATCGAGGAGCGCTTCCGGCACGTCGGCACGTACCTGTACGGCCGGCGCATGTACGAGACGATGGTCTTCTGGGAGACCGCGCACGCCGATCCGGACGCACCGCCGCACATCGTCGACTACGCCCGCACGTGGCAGGCCGCGGAGAAGGTCGTCTACTCCACGACGCTCGACGCGGTCTCGAGCGAGCGCACCCGCATCGAGCGCGACTTCGACCCCGAGGCGGTTCGCCGGCTCAAGAACGAGTCCCCGCACGACCTGACCGTCGACGGCCCGACCCTCGCGGCCCAGGCCATCGCCGCCGGGCTCGTCGACGAGTACCACCTGTTCCTCACCAGCACCGTCGTCGGCGGAGGTCGGCGCTTCTTCCCCGATGGTGTGCGCCTCGAGCTCGAGCTCGTCGAGCAGCGTGCATTCGCCAGCGGCCTGCTCTACGCGCACTACCGCACGCCCTGAGCGGACCGACCGCCCCGCCGCCCGGGCTCGCAGAATTCCTCGCCCGGATGACTCACCTTCCCTCTGAGCCGGCCGAACGGCACCACGGGCCGCGCTGTTCACCGGCTCGGGTGGTGGAGGACGTCCTGCGCGATGCGGGCCAGCGTCACGGCGCCGACCGGCCGGAACGGGTGCAGCGGGTCCGGCGTGACCGAGCCCGTCGGCCCGCCGAGCTCGGTGTGGCCGAGCGCGCTGAGGACGACGTAGGCGTCGTCGCGGGACCAGCCGTGCTCGAGCATCACGGCGTGCAGCGACTCGTACGCCATGACGATCGAGTCCTGCACCGGGTCGCCGAGCCCGACGCAGACCCACTCGTCGCCGGTGTCGACCTGGGGCGCGCGCAGGTCGACGCCCTTGAGCAGGTCGACGCTGACCGTCGCCCGCCCCGCGATCTCGATGGCGACGAACGAGGACTCGCCGCGCGCCATGACGGCGTGGATGTCGCCGATCGACAGCAGGGCGCCGGGCACCTGCACCGGCAGCAGCACCGTCGACCCCGGCCGCGCATCGGTGAGGTCCATGTTGCCGCCGCTGCGGTAGCTCGGCATGACCGACGACGCCTCGCCGTCGGCGGGCGCCAGCCCGATGCACCCGAGCATCGGCGCGACCGCGCAGTCCAGGGTGTCGGTGAGCCGGACCCGGCCGTCCGACACCGGGATCCGGCGCACCATGAACTCCGGCCCCATGACCTCGGCCAGGGCGCCGGCCCCCGGAATCGACACCGACCACCCCGACGGCGCCAGCTCGATGTCGTGGATGTGCACCGCGAGGGCGTCCCCGGGCTCGGCCCCCTCGACCAGGAGCGGGCCGGTCACGGGGTTGATGGTCGCGGTGACCTTGCCGAGGTCGCGCAGCTCCTCCATCTGGGCGTAGGCGAGGTCGTCGGTCTCGAAGGTGACGAGGTCGCCCGCTCCCGGCCGGACCGTGAGCGCCGGCGGGTGCGCCGCACTGAAGGTGCCGAATGCGTGCTCCTTGCCGATGAGGTGCGTGCTCACGCGCCGGCCTCCGTGCCCGTGCGCTGCCCGGCGGGCTCGCCGGCGCCGTCAGCGCCGAACGGGTCGGCAGCGTGCTCGGCGAGCACCCCCGAGCCCTGGCGCGAGTAGTACCAGAGGACCCCGGCGCCGATGACCAACCAGACGATGCCGCCGATCTTCGCCGACGCGTCGGCGTTCCACAGGACGTAGCCGATGATCAGGAAGCCCAGCACCGGGGAGACCCAGTGCAGGAACACGTTCCGGCTCCGCTTCTTGATCGCGTAGTGGCCGACCACCGCGGCGTGCAGCAGCAGGAAGCTGGTCAGCGCTCCGAAGTTCACGAGGGTGGAGATGACGTCGATCTGCCCGACGAAGAACAGCCCGGTCACCAACGTCAGGGCGCCGACGGCGAGCACGGCCCGCTCCGGCGACTTGGTCCGCGGGTTGACGTGCGACAGGAACCGCGGCAGCCGTCGGTCCCGGCTCATCGAGAAGAGCAGCCGTGAGGTCGCGCTCTGTGCCGCAACGGCGTTGGCGATGCCGACGGCCAGCGTGTTCATCGCGAGGAAGGCCACCTGCCACCCGTGGTTGCTCACCGACTCGACGATGGAGAAGAAGGCGTTGTTCGCCTCGTCCTCCGCGAACTCGGTGCGCCCCGGCACGAGCAGCGCCGCCAGCCAGGTCTGGGTGACGAAGAACAGCGCGACCAGCAGCAGTCCGCTGATCATCGCGACGCCGGCCGACCGGCGCCCACCCTTGGCCTCCTCGCTGAGCGTCGCGATCCCGTCGAACCCGAGGAAGCTGAGCACCGCGATGGACAGGGCGGCCGCGGCGAGCCCGGGGGTGAAGGAAGCCGCGTCGAAGACCGGGCGGGTCGAGAACTCGGCGCCGTTGGTGCCCCGCGTGATGGCGACGACCGCCATGACGACGAAGATCGCGACGAAGACCAGCTCGGCGGTGAGGAAGAGCCGGTTGACGATCGCCGTGAACGAGATGCCGATGTAGTTGACGGTGGTGTTGATCGCGAGGAAGACGACGATCCACAGCGGCTTCGGCACGCCGGGGAAGATGCCGGACATCGACTCCGCCGCGAAGACGTACAGCAGGGTCGGCACGAGCAGGTAGTCGAGCAGGATCGTCCATCCCGCGAAGAACCCGAGCGTCGGGTGCAGGCCGCGCCCGACGTAGGAGTACACGGAGCCCGCGACGGGGAACGCGCGCGACATCTGCGCGTACGACAGGGCCGTGAAGATCATCGCCACGAGGCCGATGAGGTAGACCAGCGCCACCATGCCCTTGGAGGCGTTGAAGACGACGCCGAAGATGGCCCACGGCGCGATGGGCACCATGAAGACCAGGCCGTAGATGATGAGGTCGAGCGTCGACAGGGAGCGGTCGAGCTCCTGCTTGTAGCCGAACTCGGCGAGCTCGCGCTCGGCGTCGTCCGGGGTGGCCGCGGGCTGGGTGGTCACGGGGTCCTCCTCCTCGGTGGGTAGCGGTCAGTGGTCGTCGTGGGCGCGCAGGAACTCGCCGACGACCCGCGTGAACTCGGCGGGCTCCTCGACGTGCGGCATGTGGCTGGAGTCGGCGAAGACGTGGCTGCGCACGTCGGGGATGCGCTCGACGAACGGCGCCCAGACCGACGGCACGGCCTCGTCGTGGCGCCCGGCGACGACCAGGGTCGGCACGTCGATGCGGTCCAACCGGTCCACGACCGACCAGTCGGCGAGGGAGCCCGTCACGTGGAACTCGCTGGGGCCGTTCATCGTGTGGTAGACGGTCGGGTCGGCGTCGATCTGCGCGAACGATGCGGCGACCTCGGGCGGCAGCGGCTGCACCCGGCAGACGTGCCGGGCGTAGAAGACGTCCATCGCCGCGACGTACTCCGGGTCGTCGGTCGTCCCCGCGGCCTCGTGCCGGCGCAACGTCTCCTCGACCTCCGGCGGCAGCTGCGCGCGCAGCTCGTCGCAGCCGGCCACCCACAGGGCCATCGACGCCGGGCTGTCGCAGATGGTCAGCGTCCGGATGCCGCGGGCGTCCGCGAGCACGACCTCCGGCCCGAGCATGCCGCCCCACGACTGCCCGAGCAGGTGGAAGTCCTCGGCGATGCCGAGGTGCTCCACGAGCGCGCGCAGCTCCTCGACGAAGAGGTCGACGGTCCACGAGGCGGGGTCGGCGTCCGGCAGGTGGCTGCTGCGCCCGCACCCGAGCTGGTCGTAGTGGACGACGGCCCGGCCGTCGCCGGCGAGCGAGGTCATCGCGAGGGTGTAGTCGTGCGCTGCACCCGGTCCTCCGTGCAGGACGACGAGAGGCGTTCTGCCGCTCCCGATCTCGCCGGTCACCCGGTACCACGTGCGGTGGCCGAGGAACGGGAGCGTCCCTTCGGTGACCTTCTGCTCCGGCGTCTCGGTCACGCGGTCCTCCTGGCCCCGCCGGCCGCTCGGGACCGGCTCCTAGACTGCTTCCGTCGCGAGCCTTCGCGGCGCGGTGCGAGTCAAGCACATGAAAGGTCTGGTCTTAATACCTTTGGACGACGTGGATCCGCTGCGCGGTGTCGTCGAGGTCTCCCGGCCCTCGATGGCCGAGGACGTGGCGCGCCGGCTGGTCACCGCGATCGCGGTCGGCACGTACTCCCCGGGCGAGCGGCTGCCCGCCGAGCGCGAGCTGGCCGCGCTCCTCGGAGTCAGCCGGGTGACGCTGCGCCAGGCCCTCCAGCAGGTCGCGGACCTCGGCCTCATCGCGTCGCGACGGGGCAGGGGCGGCGGCACGTTCGTCACGACGCAGTCGTGGGAGAAGGTCGCCCCCGAGCAGGCCCGACGCACCCTCGAGGTCGAGCTGCCGAGGCTGCGCGACCTCTTCGACGCCCGCTGCCTGCTCGAGGGGCTGGTCGCGCGGACCGCGGCCGAGCGCCGCACCCAGGAGGAGGCGGATGCCCTCCGCGCGACGCTCGACGAGTTCGCCGCCGCCGGAGCCGACATGGTGGTCGCCCGGGCGCTCGACCGCCGCCTCCACGGCTTGGTCGGGGCCGCGACGCGCAACCCACACCTGGTGACGATGAGCGCCCGACTGACCGCCGCCGCCACGCTCGGGTTCGGCGCCGAGCCCTACGCCACCGACTTCTTCGAGCGCGCCCTGCACGAGCACCGCGAGCTCGTCGACGCGGTCGTCGACGCGGATCCCGAACGGGCACAACGGGTCGCGACTGCGCACTTCGCCCTCACCTACGAGACGATGGAACGCAGCCTCCGGCTCGCCGTCGACCGGGCGGAGTGACGGTGCGGGTCCTGCGCCGACCGCTCGACCCGCGCCGGCTCAGCCCGCATCGGCCCGCGACCGCCACCACTCGACCGTCTCGTGGAGGGCCCTGCGCAGGCTCGTCGCGTGCGACCCGAACGTGCCGGTGAACGCGGACGAGTCCATGACGAAGTCCTCGTCCAGCTGGTAGCGGACCTCCTCGAGGCCCCGCAGCGCCGGGACCCCGACCGACAGCACCCGCAGCACGGGCCAGGGCGTGCGCCGTACCGGGACCGCCGGCACGCCGGCCGCATCGGCCATGGCGTCGAGCATCTGGCGCAGCGAGTGCGGCGGACCGCTCGGCACGTGCCAGGGCCGACCCCAGGCGCGTTCGTCCTCGCCGGCCCGGACCATGGCGGCGGCGAAGTCCGGGACGTAGGTCCAGGTGTGCAAGGCGTCAGGGTCGCCGATGACCGGCACGGGGCGGCCGGCCAGCACCCGCGGGACGGCGCGCCCCGCGAGGTGACCCTGGGTCGTCACGCCGGGACCGAAGAAGTCACTGGCGCGGATCTCGGTGGCGCGCACCCGGCCCGCCTCGTGGGCGGCCAGCGCGCGGCGCCAGATGTCCCCGCGCGTGCGCCCCTTGGGGCCGGCTGCGACGAGCGGCAGCGACTCGTCCAGGACGCGCGGCCCGGGCCCGTAGCCGTAGAGGTTGCCCGCGAGGACCAGCACCGCCCCGACCGACTCCGCGGCGTGCAGCACCGAGGCCGCCAGGGCGGGGAAGTCCCGGTCCCAGAGGTGGTACGGGGGGCTGGCGCAGGCGTGGACGACGGTGGCGCCGCTGCAGGCCGCCGTCAGGTCCGCCGCGTCCGTGGCGTCGACCGCGACGGCCGCCGCTCCCGGCACGCTCGTGCGCCCCGCGCGGGTCAGGACCACGACCTCCTCGTCGCGTGCGACGAGCTGACGGGCGACCTCGACGCCCACCGGACCCTGACCCAGGACCACCTGCACCGACCGCTCCTCACCGTGAACCGGACGCCTCCAGTGTCCCGCCGCCCGCTCGCACCCGACCGGGCGTGCGAGGCGGATCACGTCACCGGGTCGGTCGTTCGGTCCGACCTCGGCCTGTCGGGCGACGCGTACCGGTACGGGAGGGCATCCTGTGCCGGTGGGGCGCACCGGGGGTCGTGGACGACGTGGCGCCGTCCTCGGATGGGGCGGGCTCGCGGGCCTGGTCGTCGTCGTGGTCGGTGTCGCGGGCGCCGTGGCCGACCCCGTGGGCCGCGCGGATGCACCGCCACCGGTCGCCGAACGCCCCTCCGCCTCGACGTCGGCTTCTCCGAGATCGCCTGTGGCGCAGTCGACCTCGTCCCAGACGGCGGTCCCGACCCCGAGCGTCGCCGCAACGCCCAGCGTCCCGCCGTCGCCGCGGCCCACCCCCACCTCGGCCCCCGCCCGCGGCACCGCGCTCGACGCGCTCGCGGGCCTCCCGGTCAAGGGGCGCGCGCCGAAGACCGGCTACGCCCGCGGGCAGTTCGGACGGGCCTGGGCCGATGTCGACCGCAACGGCTGCGACACCCGCAACGACGTCCTCCGGCGCGACCTCCGGGGCCTCACCCTGAAGGCCGGGACGAACGGATGCCTCGTCCTGCGGGGCACGCTGGCCGACCCCTACACGGGCCGGGCGAAGGCCTTCGTGCGCGGAGCCGGCACGTCATCGGCCGTGCAGGTCGACCACGTCGTCGCGCTGTCGGACGCGTGGCAGAAGGGCGCCCAGCGGCTCGACGCCATCCGGCGCACGGCCCTGGCCAACGACCCGCTCAACCTGCTCGCCGTCGACGGACCGACCAACCAGTCCAAGGGCGACGGCGACGCCGCGACGTGGCTGCCGCCGCGGAAGGCGTACCTCTGCTCCTACGTGGCCCGCCAGGTCGCGGTCAAGGTCCGCTACGGCCTCTGGGTGACGGCCGCCGAGCGCGACGCGATCGAGCGCGTCCTGCGCACGTGCCCGTCGCAGACCCTGCCGACCGCGAAGGCCGTCCCACTCGGGGGCGGTCGCGTGGTGGCGACACCCACGACCACGACGCCGACGCCACGGAAGAGCACCCCGCCGGCCTCGCGCACCGATCCGCGCTTCGGGACCTGCCGTGAGGCGGTCGCGGCCGGGTACGGCCCGTACCGCTCGGGGTCCGACCCGGAGTACGCCTGGTACCGGGACCGCGACGGCGACGGCGTCGTCTGCGAGTGAGCTTCCGTCAGACCGGGGTCCCGGACTCGTTGGACGGCGAGAGGTCGTAGAGCGACCGGCCCGACAGCACGGGGGTTCGCGACACCGACCGCCCGGCCGCGTCCTCGACCACGACGTCGAAGCCGCCGAGGAGGGCGTCCTCCGCGACCGTGACCACGGCTGTGCGCTCCTGCAGCGGAACGCGGGGCGAGAGCCCGGCGCCGGTGGGCGCGGTGAGCCGCACGCTGCCTCCGCCGTCCGGGGCCAGCACCATGAACCGGGCCCGCGATGAGCTGCGGTCGTCGACGCGGACGAGCACCGGCGTGCGCGCCCGGTCCGCGGGCACGATCACGGTCTCCTGGGCGGTGACGACCTGGGAGTCGTCCCCCTGCTCCCCGAACACCGGCGTCCGGACGACCCCGCCGTCCGGAGTCGTCACGGTGATGAGGCGGAGCTCCAGCTCGGCTGCGCCGGAGGGCAGGACGCGGACATCGGGAGGCACCACCCCTCGGTCGACCCGGACGGCCAGACGGGAGAGGGGGAAGCCGGTCGCTGCCGAGACGGACGCCCGCACCTCGTCGGGCGCGAAGCCCCGGGAGCCGGGCGACCACTCCATCGGCCCGGGGACCGGTCCGTCGTAGGCCCGGCACCGACCCCGCAGCGCCGGCCCCCCGGGGTGGTCGACGACGGCCCACCCCACGCCGTCGGTCATCGGGACGTCGCGCCAGACCCGCGAGACCAGCCCACCCCGCGTGGGTCGTGCGTACGCCGAGTACTGGGCCAGCGCGACGGTCGGGCGCGAGGCGAAGAACAGCAGCGCGCCGTCCGGGCGCGGCACGCCGACGGCCACCACGTCGTCGACCTCGTAGACGCCACCGAAGGCCAGCTCCAGCTCGGCCAGTCCCTGGGCGGCGGTCCCGGCCGGCGCGGACCACACCTGCAGGCTCGTGCCCTGCGCGTCGCCCGGTTGCGCCCACGTCGCGACCACCAGCCGGAGGCCCTCCACGTCGTCGGCGAAGAGCAGCCGTCCGCCGGGGCGGCCGGCCCGGGCCACCAGCGCCTGCACCCCGACGTCCCGGGCCAGCCTGCCGCGGGCGTCCCACGTGCGGGTCGAGGCCCAGGCGGCAGCACTCGGGCCGGCGGGTGTCGGTGTGGCGCGTGGCGTGGAGGGCGGCCCGGTCGTCGGGTCGGCCGACACACCCCACCACGCCAGGGCGGCGACGGCCAGCGCGCCGCCGCCACCGCCGACGAGGACCCTGCGTCGCACGCGGGCAGTGCTCGAGGCCACCAAGACGTCCGGATGGGGCGCCGGTCCCGTTGCGGCGCAGAGGTTCTCGGCGAGTGCGCGCAACTCGGGCTCGAGCTCTCGGGTATCGGGCCGATGGCCCTCGCGGACGAGCGCGGCACGATGCGTCTCGCGCAGGTGCTCACGGGCGGCGGCGGTCGACGTCGCGATCCGGGTCCGCTCGGTCGGGCGCAGCCCGGTGGCCTGGCGAAGGAGCGCACCCGCATCCACGCCCCAGACCGCCTCCGCGGCCAGCAGGGCCCGCACCGGCTCGTCGAGGTCGGCGAGCGCCTCGACGAGCGCCTCGACGAGCGCCTCGTGGACCGGGTCGCCGGCTGCTGCCTCGAGGACCGCCGGCGACACCGTCGTGCCCGGCGTCCCGTCGTGTCCACGCGCCCGACCGCCGACGAGCCGCTCCAGCAGGTCACGGCGCGCGGCTTCGCCCGGCCGGCCGTCCTCGACCAGGTCGCCCCAGCGGCCGCCGACCGCCACCAGCGCGTCGGTGGTGATGCCCCGGGCGCGCGCCGGATCGAGCGTGGCGACGAGCGCGACCGACTCCAGCTGTTCCCACCGGGCGGCGACGAAGTCGTCGAAGCCGTCCGACCGCGCGGTCGTCACCGGCTGCGACCGACCCGTAGGGTGCCCATGCGGCGATCCTCGCAGGCCCGGCCGACCAGGGAAATGGGTGATAGCCCCGTCGGGTGGCCGCCCTAGGGTGGCGCCATGCCGCGCACCGACACGCCAGACGCCTGGGACGAGCGCACGACCCTGCTCACGATGCTCCAGTACACCCGCGACACCGCGGCCGAGAAGTGCCGGGGCCTCGCCGACGACGGCGCGGGCGAGGCGCCGCTCGGCACCTCACCGCTGATGACCCTCGGCGGCGTCGTCAACCACCTGCGGTGGGTCGAGCACTCGTGGGTCGAGAACCGCTTCGTCGGTGGTCCCGACCGCGGTCCGTGGACGGACGAGTCCCCCGACCAGGAGTTCCTCGACGGCGCACGGCTCCCGCTCGCGGAGGTCCTCGCCGGCTACGAGGAGCAGGCCCGCGCCACCGACGCGATCATCGCCGACCTCGACCTCGACGACCGCTCGGTCACGCCCCTGCGCAGCGGCGAGCACCCGACGCTGCGCTGGGTCGTGCTCCACCTCATCGAGGAGAACGCCCGCCACAACGGGCACCTCGACATCCTCCGCGAGCTGGCCGACGGGGTCACGGGCGACTGAGGGTCGGTGCCGCCGGCGCTCAGTCGGCGGGCGACTGGCCGCGCACGAGGGGTACGAGGCCCTCGAGGCGACCGACCTCCTCGACGTTGTGCCGCACCCACGCCCGGCACCGGTGCGCCGGCATGACCCGGCGGGTGAGCCACCAGTTGACCGGGAGCCACCCGGGGAGCACCGAGCCGATCTCCATCGTGCTTACGTAGTGCGTGCCCTCGACGCCCGGTGACCACGTGTGCTCGAGCATGAACACCCGCACCCCGAGCCGGCGCTGCACGAGACGGATGCCCGTCGCATCGAGCTTCTCCACGCGCTCGACGACGTCGATGAGGTTCTGCTGCACCGCCCCGAAGGCCTCGACGATGCGGAACCGCGCGCCCTCGTCGGCCCCACCGCCGTGGCCCGGACGCTCGAGCGCCCAGTGCAGGTGGTCACGCGGGTGCCAGGCGCGGTAGCGCGAGGTCTCCTCGCCGTCGACGTGGCAGCTGCCCCCGATGTGCGAGAACCACCACAGCAGGTCCTCGGGCTCGAGCCCGGCGAGCGGCCGGTGCACGATCGTCACACGACGTCGCCCCCGGGGCAGCTCGGTGACCCGCCACGTCGCCGACTCGAGGTGCCGGTACCCCAGCGAGTCCTCGGACCCGTCCGCCGCCCGGACCACCCACGGCGGGCCCGCGCCGGTGGGCGCGGTCACGGGGGAGCGCCCGCACCACCCGGCCGGGCCGGGCGGAGGGTGAAGTCGCAGCGCGGCGCCCCGGTGGCCATCGTGCCGAGTCGGGTGAACCGGACCGAGCGGGGCATCCGCTCGTAGGCGAGCTCGTCGCCGTGGCAGAACACGGGCGTCAGCTCCGCGGCGCCGTAGTGGCGCAGGAGCCGCAGGTAGTGGCACGCGGAGAAGTCGAAGGCCAGCGCGCGGTCGTCGTCCCGGGTCCAGTCGATGGTGAAGCCGGCGGCCGGGAACATCCGGGGCACGAGCCGGCGGGTCAGGGCGCGCAACGAGCGGAAGGGGAGGTGCATCCGGTCGAGCAGGCCGACGACGGCCAGCGCGGGGGCCATCTGCGCCTCGACGAGCGCCATGACCTCCGCGCGGGCCGGGACGACGTCCGTCCCGGCCCGACGCAGGGCGCGGTACACCCCGAGCGCCGGTGCGACGGACTGCTCCAGGTGGAACCGCAGGACCGCCGAGTCGTCCGCCCACTCGGGCCGGTCGGCGAGCACGGCCCGGTACTCCGCCTCGACGGCGGCCATGGCGTCGTCGGGCCGCCCCAGGGCGCTCACGACGGCGGGCCGCGCGGCGAGCGCGCGCCGCCACCACCGGCGACGGGGCAGGCGGCGGGCGCTCATCCGGCACCGCCGGGTCCGGCGGATGTCATCGTCACGACCTCCTCCCGGCCCCGCCCGGGACCGCTCACCCGAGGATCGCGCCCCGGGGGGCTCGCGGTCCAGCCCCCGACCGGCCCGGTTCGGCGACCGGCCGGGTCAGGCATCCTCCTTGCGGAACGTCGAGGTGCCCCACCACATCGCGACGACGAAGAGGCCGAGGGCCCAGAGGGACCCGAAGAGCACCTTGTCGTTGCCGAAGTCCCCGAGGAAGGTCGAGCGCACGGCGTCGGTGATCCACTTGACCGGCATGAAGTCGCTGACGTTCTGGAGCCACTGCTTGCCGAGCGTCATCGGCAGGAGGATGCCCGAGAGCAGGAGCACGGGCATCATCACGACGTTGATGACCGGGGCCATGACGTCCTCGCTCTTCGTGGTCAGGGCCAGCGCGTTCGATGCCGCGGCGCAGGCTCCGCCCATGAGCATGGTCAGCACGACGCCGAGCGCGGCACCGCCCGCCGAGGCGTCCATCCCGAGCACGTACCCGAGCCCGATGAGCACGAGCGCCTGGACGAAGAGCTGGAGCAGGTCGCGCCAGAGCCGACCGGTCAGGAGGGCCACGCGGCTCGCCGGCGTGACCCGCTCGGCCTCGACCACGCCGTCGCGCCACTCGGAGATGAGCCCGAAGCCGGCGAAGAACGCGCCGAAGAGCCCGAGCTGCACGAGCATGCCCGGCACGAAGAAGGTCCAGCTGTTGGCGTAGCCGAACTGCTTCGCGATGGGCTCGAGCAGCGGACCGAAGAGGAACAGGTAGAGCACCGGCTGCATGAGGCCGATGAGGACCCACGCAGGGTTGCGCAGGTTCATCCGCAGCTGGCGCCGGAACACGATGAAGGACTCGCGGAGAAAGGTCATGCGGGCACTCCTGCCTCGACGGGATCGGCTGTGGCGGAGGTCGACTCGGCGTCACGCAGCGAGCGACCGGTCAGGGTGAGGAAGACGTCGTCCAGCGTCGGCCGCTTGACCTCGAGGGACGACAGCTCGATGCCCGCGCCGCTGAGGTCGGCCATCAGGCTGGGCACGACCTGCGCGGCCCGGGGCACGCGACCCCGGGCGTGTGCGCCCTCGACCTCGACGCTCCCGGCGACGGACTCCAGGCGTGCGGCGGCCTCACCGACGCGCTGGTGGTCGGTGACCTCGAGGTCGACGAGGTCGCCGGCCACCTGGGCCTTGAGGTTGTCGCTGGTGTCCGCGGCGACGATCGTGCCGTGGTCGATGATGACGATGCGGTCCGAGAGCGCGTCGGCCTCGTCGAGGTAGTGCGTCGTGAGGAAGACGGTGGCGCCGCGCCGCCGGCGCAGGTCGGCGATGTGCTCCCAGAGGTTGGCCCGGGCCTGGGGGTCCAGCCCGGTGGTCGGCTCGTCGAGGAAGACGAGCGTGGGGTCGTGGACGAGGCCCATCGCGATGTCGAGGCGGCGCCGCTGGCCACCGGACATCGACTTCGGCTGCCGGGTCCAGAGGCCGGGCAGGTCGAGCTGCTCGAAGAGCTCCTTGCCGCGGCGGGTGGCCTCCCGGCTGGAGAGGCCGTAGAGCATCCCGTGGTCGACGACCTCGTCGCCGGCGCGCGCGAAGCTGCCGGTGGAGCCGCTCTGCGAGACGTACCCGATGCGCCGGCGGACCTCCGCCGAGTCGCGCACGACGTCGTACCCGGCGACCGTGGCGGTGCCGGCGGTCGGCCGCAGCAGCGTCGTGAGCATCCGCAGGGTCGTCGTCTTGCCGGCGCCGTTCGGGCCGAGGAAGCCGACGACCTCACCCTCCGCGACGTCGAGGTCGACGCCGTCGACGGCGCGGACCTCCTTCTTCTGGCGACCCTCGCGCGTCTCGAAGGTCTGCACGAGTCCTCGTGCGGTGATCATGAACCCTCCCGATGGGTATTCAACCTTGAACATCGACAGTGTGCGGCCGGGCTCGCGGCGGCGTCAAGCGAGATGCGCGGGGCGCGCCGGGTGGTGTGCACGGGAGGGTGGACCGGCGCCGGCCGCGGAACTCATCGGTCCGGGCGCGCGCGGTTCGGGGGCAGGATGCCGCGGGCGGCGGGGGTGCCGTGGCGGTGTGGCGTCAGCCGCGGGCGATGAGCTCGAGGTAGCGCGCGCGGTCGCGGGCCATCACCCAGCCGGGGTCGTCGTCGCGGGGGACCCAGCTCGGCTGCTCGCCGAGGAGGTCGAGCTCACCGGCCCGGACCCGCTGCTGCGTCGTGACGAGCCACTCGCGCTCGGTCTGCGCGAGCCCCATCCAGAGGTCGGCCATCGCGCGGACGTGGGGCGGGGAGTGCTCCATGCCCCCCTGCTCGGCGAGCTGGCGGCGCACCCCGGCGTCGAGGGCGGCCAGTCGGGCGGAGAGCGCCTCGGCGACCTCGTCGCGCGGCACGAGGGCCATCAGGGCGAGCGCGGTGTGGAACCCCAGCGGGGAGAGGAGGTCGACGGTCTCCATCGCAGCCCGCCACATCCGGGCGAACGCGTGGCGCCCGGTCTCCGTCGTGGTGTAGACGGCGACCGGGCGGCTCCCGTCGACGAGGTCGTGCCGGGCGAGCTCCCCCCGCCCCGTGAGCGTCGCCAGCCCGGAGTAGATCGAACCGGGGTTGACGTGCGCCCACTCCTGGACGTTCCAGGACAGCAGCTCCCGGCGGATCTGGTAGCCGTTGACCGGCTCGAAGATCATGACGGAGCCGAGGAGGAGCAGACGCGTCTCGGTGGCCGCCATGCGCGCAGTCTAGGAGCCGACCCTCGTGGAGGTCAGGCGCAGTCGAGGCAGATGCTGGTGCCCGGCTTGGACTCCTGGGAGCGGTGCACGAGCAGGAAGCAGCTCATGCAGGAGAACTCGTCGGCCTGGCGCGGGATGACCCGCACCTCGAGGGAGAGGTCGGAGAGGTCGGCGCCGGGCAGGGTGTGCCCGTCGACGGCCTCGGTGTCCTCCTCGAGGAGGTCGGTGGCGGTGCGCGCGCGGGAGGCGTTCAGCTCGACGAGGTTGTCGGGCTTGTCCTCCTCGCCCTCGCGGACCCGGGGAGCGTCGTAGTCGGTGGCCATGATCGGGGACCTTTCGGTGGTGGCGTCGGGCCCGGACGATGGTCCGGGCCCGTGGGTCTGAGGGCCTGCTGTCGAACGGTGTCGGCGGTGGGGTGAAGGTCCTGTCGGCGTGTGAACGAAGGGATGGTGCCCGTGTGTTCCCGTCCTCGTCGTCGGTGGACCAAGGGCACCCGGCGACGACCCCGGCTCAGCGGACGAGCCCCAGGGTGAGGGCGGTGGCGAGCGCGGTCAGCAGGCCGACGGTCGGGACCCAGGCCCAGTGCACGTGACGGGTGGCGGCCTCGCGGCGCGCGTGCCCTCGCTCGGCCCTCCGGAGACGGCGGGGCAAGGTCAACGGTGCCGACGGCGTGTGGGGCTCGTCGGAGACCGGAGTGGCTGCGGGAGAACGCTGCCCGGCGATGACCGACTCGTCCGGCTGCTCGCGCAGGAGAGCGGCGCCCACGACCTCCAGCGCGGCCGGCGCGCGGCCCGGGTGGGCATCGGGCAGGCCCAGCCGCTCGCCGAGCTCGCGGGCGCTCGCCGGGCGGTCCTCGGCGCGCTTGGCCAGGCACTGCTCGATGACCGAGCGGAGCGACCCGGTGACGTGGTCGGGCAGCGGCGGAGGCGGGTCGTTGACCTGGGCCAGGGCCGTCGCCACCGGGGTGTTCTTGTCGAACGGCCGCTTGCCGGTGAGCATCTCGTGGGCGACGACCCCGAGGGCGTAGAGGTCGCTGGCGCCGGTGGCCGGCTCGCCGAGGGCCTGCTCGGGGGACAGGTAGTGGGGCGTGCCGAGGACCTCACCGGTGAGGGTGTGGCCGCTGCCGTCGAGGGCCCGGGCGATGCCGAAGTCCGTGAGCTTCACGACGCCGTCGTCGCGGACGAGGATGTTCGCCGGCTTGACGTCACGGTGCACGACCCCCGCCTCGTGGGCGGCGCCGAGCGCCAGGGCCGCCTGGGTGAGGACGGAGCGCACCTTCTCGGTGGTCTGGGCCCCCTCGCGGCGCACGAGGGCGGAGAGGGGCTCGCCCTCGACGAGCTCCATCACGAGGTAGGCGAGGGTGCCCTCCTCGCCGTAGTCGTAGACCGTCGCGATGTTCGGGTGCGACAGGGCCGCGGTGTAGAGGGCCTCGGCGCGGAAGCGGCGGGCGAACAGCGGTTCACCTTCGATGCTCGGTCGCAGGACCTTGACGGCGACCGTGCGCCCGAGGGTGCGGTCCTCGGCCTGCCACACGTCGCCCATGCCGCCGGAGGCGATGCGGGACCCGAGCAGGTAGCGCTCCCCGAGCAGGTAGCCCTGCTCGAGGCGGTTCACCGCTGTCCCGTTCGCACGCCGCGATGCTACCCGCCGCCGGAGCCCTGACATGCCGGACCTGACCTGCGATGTCGAAAGTTTGTCGAAACCTGCCCGGATGGCCGGGTCAGCGGCCGCGGTGGGCGCGGGACGCCTGCGACGGGAGGGGCTCGAGGACGACGTCGTGGCCGCTCCCCGACCGCTCGGGAGCAGGCGCCGGCTCGCCGGCGCGGCGACGCATCCGCCGGCCCTCGCGGACCCGGTCGTCGTACTTCTCCTGCGCCTTGTCGGCCCCCGAGGAGTCCTTGAGCGGCAGCTGGAGGGTGTGCTCGGCCTTGATGCCGGCCTCGAGCTCACGGACCCGCTCGAGCTGGGCGTCGACCTCGGCGCCGAAGAGCAGCGCGAGGTTCGTGATCCACAGCCAGAGGAGGAAGACGACGATGCCGGCGAGCGAGCCGTACGTCTTGGCGTACGAGCCGAAGGTCGTCACGTAGAAGCCGAAGCCGACCGAGGCGACGAGCCACACGCCGATGGCCACGGCCGCCCCGACCGAGACCCAGCGGAATCGCGGCTGGCGCACGTTGGGCGTCCAGTAGTAGAGGACGGCGACCATCACGACGACCACGCCGAGCATCACCGGCCACTTGGCGACGTCGAAGACGGTGACCGTGGCGGCCTCCAGCCCGATGCGCTCCCCGACGACCGTCGAGATCGGGCCGCTGACCACGAGGCCGACGAGCACGACGGCGGCCATGAGGACGAGCCCGAGGGTGATGAGCACCTGCTGCGGGCGCAGCTTCCAGACCGGGCGGCCCTCGGGCACCTGGTAGACGCGGTTCATCGCCCGGCCGAAGGCGCCGACGTAGCCGGAGGCGGAGAACAGCGCCGTGCCGATGCCGAGGACGAGGGCGAACCCGGCGCCGCTGGCGCCGACCATCGAGCGGATGGGGTCCTCGAGCTGGTCGGCGGCGTCGCCCTGACCGAGCTGCCGCACGACGTCGAGGAGCGCCTGAGTGGTGGACTCGCCCTGCCCGAAGACGCCGAGCAGCGAGACGAGCGCGAGGATCGCCGGGAAGACCGCGAGCACCGAGTAGTAGGTGAGCGCCGCGGCGAGGTCGGTGCACTGGTCGCGCTGGAACTCGGCGAAGGCGGAGGTCGCCGTGGTGCGCCACCCGCGGGGGCTGACCTCGGTGGGCGAGTCGGCCTTGCCGCCACCCGACCCCGCCGAGGCGCGGCCGGAGCGCGCGGCCGTCGGTGCGCGGCGGGTGCGCTCCGCGGTGGCTCCCTCGGTGCTCATGACGTCCTCACGGTGGGCGGTGGGGCGGCAGCGGCCTCCCCGGTCCGACCCAACCTAGCCCGGTGCGGGAGCATCCGCGCAGGTGAGGGTCGCGTGGACCCGGGGACCCGCGGGCGCGGGCACCACCTGCGAGACTGCCGGGGTGAGCAGCGACGGAGGACGGCCCCTGCCGCGCCGACCCGTGCGCTTCGGGCCGGACGCGCTCGAGGCGCACGGTGGCACCCTGCCCGGGCCGGCCGAGACCACCGAGGTCGCCCACCAGACCGCCGCCATCCTCGTCGGGGCCGGCCGCTCGGCGCACGACCCCGAGGTCACCTCGCGCCTCGTCGGCCTCGTCGACGACCTCGGGCTCTCGACCGTCGCCGACCTGTGGGCCGCCCGGCCCGCGCGCTCGCTGCCGGGGGCGCTGTGGCGGCTGTACGCGCTGCGCGAGTGGGTGCGCCGCAGCCCCGAGCAGGCCAGCCGCGAGTACGGCTCGGGCATCAGGTTCACCGATGTCGCCCACGCCGTGGCCGGCATCGCCGAGCCGCCTCTGCCCGAGGAGCTGCAGCGGGTCGCCGACCAGATCCTGGCCGGCGTCTTCGACGGCGACCTCGCCGTCGCGCTCGAGCGGGCGGCCGCGTTCTGCGCCGTCATCGCCGCGGGCCGCGCCGAGCTCGCCCACGACAGCGACGTCCTCGACCCCTCCGGCGCCACCGACCTCACCCGCACCGGCGCCGCCCTGCTGGCGACCGGGGAGGACCTGCGCGCCTGCGCCAACCTCTGGCGCTCCGGCGACCTCGACTGAGCGTCGCCGGCGACGGGGCCCTGACCTGCGGGGACGGCCTGCGGCGCGAGGAACATCCGCTGTCGGGAACACCCTCGGGGGAGGTTCGCGTTAGGGTCTTCCGTGGGTGCCGGACCGCGGCAGCCCCGGGTCCCAACATCAGCCGCTACGAGCGGCCACGCGCCGTGAGGCGCTCCCGGTCCGGCACCCGCCACCGTCCTTCCACGCGGCGGAAAACTCCCTGTGGACATCCGGCGTCCTCCCAGACCCCGGCCCTACGGTGGGGTCCATGCCCGAGGACCCGTCGCTCACGGACGCCGATCTCCAGCGCGAGATCGACCTCGTCGGCGCGCTCGTCCTCGAGGCCAGCGAGTCCGACGGCCCGATGACGCAGGAGCGCATCGACGAGATCCTCGGGGTCGAGGACGACGACGGGGACGAGCCGGCCGCCGCGACCCCGGTGGAGCCGTCCGACGGCTGAGGACGACGGGACGCCGGATGCCGGGTCCCGTGCGTGCCGCACCCGGCGGGGCCCTAGCCTGTACCCAGACCAGGCCGACCTCCCGGAGTGCGCATCGTGGGCTTTCGCCTCACCCCCCAGGACCCCACCTTCTACGACCTGTTCGCCGCGTCCGCGCAGCAGCTGGTCGAGGGGGCCGGGGCGCTGACGGCGCTCCTCGGCGCGGAAGCCGCTGAGCGCGAGGCGATCCTGTCGCGGATGCACGAGATCGAGGCCGCGGCCGACGACGCGACGCACGCGATCGTCCGCAAGGTCGCCGGCTCGTTCGTCACGCCGTTCGACCGCGCCGACATCCACGCGCTCGCCGTCGCCCTCGACCAGTGCGTCGACCTGATGGAGGCCGCCGTCGACCTCATCGTCCTGTATCAGGTCGACGAGGTGCTGCCGCGGGTCGCCAAGCAGGTCGAGGTCATCTCACGGATGGCCGACCTCACCCACGACGCCATGCCGCGGCTGCGCTCGATGAAGGAGATGGGCGCCTACTGGGTGGAGATCAACCGGCTCGAGAACCGGGCGAACAAGCAGTACCGCCGGATGCTCGCCGAGCTCTTCAACGCCAAGAAGGCCGATGCCATCACGGTGATGAAGCACAAGGACATCATCGACGCGCTCGAGGCGACGGCGAACGGCTTCGAGCACGTCGCGCTGACCGTCGAGGCGATCGCCGTCCGGGAGTCCTGACCGGTCGTGGAGTGGCTGCCCGCCGCGCTCGTCGTCGTCCTGGCGATGGGCTTCACGTACACGAACGGCTTCCACGACGCCGCGAACGCCATCGCCACGTCGGTGTCGACGCGGGCGCTGACGCCGCGCATCGCGCTCGGGCTGGCGGCCGTGATGAACCTGCTCGGCGGCTTCGTCGGGGTGCGGGTGGCCGAGACCATCGGCGGGGACATCGTGTCCGTGCCGGCGGGGGCGACGGGCATCGTGCTGTGCGTGGGTGCGCTGGTCGGGGCGACGGGGTGGAACCTGCTGACGTGGTGGCGGGGGCTGCCGTCGTCGTCGACGCACGCGCTCATCGGCGGGCTCGGTGGGGCGGCGCTCGCTGCGGGGGCAACCGTCAAGTGGGACAGCGTGATCGACAAGGTCGCCATCCCGATGATCGTGTCACCGGTGGTCGGGCTGGTGGGCGGCTTCGGGGTGATGACGCTCATCCTCTGGCTGTTCCGGCGGGCGCGGCCGGGGCCGGCGGTGCGCGGGTTCCGGTACGCGCAGACCGTGTCCGCGGCCGCGATGGCCTTCGGGCACGGGATGCAGGACGCGTCGAAGACGGCCGGCGTCGTGGCGCTGGCGCTCGTCGCGGGCGGGCACCGGTCGGCGGCGGACGGGTCGATCCCGTGGTGGGTCATCGCGCTGTCGGCGGTCGTGCTGTCGGCCGGGACGTACGCGGGCGGGTGGCGCATCATGCGGACGCTGGGGCGCGGCATCATCCACCTCGACCCGCCGCAGGGCTTCGCGGCCGAGGCGGCGGCGGCGTCGGTGCTGTGGGTGGCCACGATGACCGGCGCACCGATCTCCACGACGCACGCGATCACGGCGGCCATCACCGGGGTGGGGTCGACCCGGTCGGCCAAGGCGGTGCGGTGGGGCGTGGCGCGCTCGATCGTCGTGGCGTGGGTGCTGACCTTCCCCGGCGCCGGCCTGGCCGCCGCCCTCGTCTACCTCGTCCTCTCCCCCTTCACCTGACCCCCCGGCACCCGACTTATTGCCCAGAACCCACGTCGAAGGGCCGAAATTCGCCCCGTCGGCGTGGGTTCTGGGCAATACGTCGGTCTCGGCGTCGTCCACAGGGTGGGTGCACGGCCGCAGCCGTCCACAGGACGCCCCACCCCCCTCGACGCAGGGCCCGTCGACGTCGACCGTGGGTCGATGGACCCCACGCCACCGCCGCCGTTCACCCGGGCCGAGGGACTCGCCTCCGGATGGACCGAGCGCCGGATCGACGGAGCCCTGGGACGCGGCGAGCTCACCCGCGTCGCGCCCGGGCTCTACGCGCCGGCGCCGGTCTGGGAGGTGCTGCGTCCGTGGGAACGGCACCTCGCCCTCGCCCGCACCGCCGCTCGCGCCACCCCGGACGCGATCGTCAGCCACGCCAGCGCGGCGGCGCTGCTGGGGCTGCCCATGCCGCCGACGCCACCGCAGCGAGCGACGATGACGCTGCTCGACGACTCCCGCACCTCACGGGACGACGCCTGGCGGCAGTTCCACCGTGGACGGACCCCGCCGGCCCACGTCTGGATCCGCGGCGGGACGCCGCACCTGGTCCCGGCGAGGACGGCCGTCGACTGCCTCCGCGAGCTCCCGGCCGCGGACGCGCTGGCCGTCGTCGACGGTGCTCTACGCCGTGGCGTCGTCACCACGGCGGGGCTTCGCGCGATGCGCGAGCACGAGCGGCGATGGCCCGGCATCGCGGTGGCCGACGACATCCTCGCCCTCGCCGACGGGCGTCGGGAGTCGTGGCTGGAGTCCGTCAGCGCGTGGTCCTTCCACCGGCAGGGCCTGCCAGCCGGTGTTCCCCAGGTCGTGGTCCTCGACGAGCGGGGCCACTTCGTCGGGCGCACCGATGTCGCGTGGGCCGAGCAGGGCGTCATCGGGGAGGCCGACGGCCGGGGCAAGTACCTCGCCGACGCGCCGACCGGGGAGCCGCTGGACGAGCTCGCTGCCCGCCGCGTGGTCGCGCAGGGCGTGCGGGAGAGCCGCATCCGCGACCTCGGGCTGGAGGTGGTGCGCTGGGACACCTCGGATGCGCTGAGCGGGGACGACCGCTTGGAGGTGCGTTGGCGGGCCGCTGCGGCGCGGGCCCGCCCGGAGCTGTTCCGGGGGCGGCTGGTGTGCTCGTGCTGCTACCGCGACCTCACTGATTGCGCAGAACCCACCTGGACGGGCCGCCGGTGGGCCTCGTGAGGTGGGTTCTGGGCAATAAGTCGGGTGGATTGGGGGTCAGCCGAAGCGGCCGCTGATGTAGTCCTCGGTCGCCTTCTCGGTGGGGTTGGAGAAGATGCGCTGGGTGTCGCCGACCTCGACGAGGCGCCCCGGCTCACCCGTCGCCTTGAGGTTGAAGAACGCCGTCTGGTCCGAGACCCGTGCCGCCTGCTGCATGTTGTGCGTGACGATGACGATCGTGTACTCGGACTTCAGGTCGTTGACGAGGTCCTCGATGGCCAGCGTCGAGATCGGGTCGAGCGCCGAGCACGGCTCGTCCATGAGCAGCACCTGCGGGTTGACCGCGATGGCCCGGGCGATGCACAGGCGCTGCTGCTGGCCGCCGGACAGTCCCGCCCCCGGCTTGTCGAGCCGGTCCTTGACCTCGGTCCAGAGGTTGGCGCCCCGGAGCGACTTCTCGACGACGTCGTCGAGCACCGACTTCTTCTTGATCCCGTTGAGCCGCAGCCCGGCCGCCACGTTGTCGCGGATCGACATGGTGGGGAACGGGTTCGGACGCTGGAACACCATGCCAACCGTCCGCCGCACCGCCACCGGGTCCATCGAGGAGGCGTAGAGGTCCTGGTCGTCGAGCATCACCGACCCGTGCACGCGACCGCCGGGGATCACCTCGTGCATCCGGTTCAGCGTCCGCAGCACGGTCGACTTGCCGCAGCCGGACGGGCCGATGAAGGCGGTGACGGAGCGGGGCTCCACGGTCATCGTCACGCCCTCGACGGCCTTGAAGTCGCCGTAGTAGATGTCGAGGTCCTTGACGTCGATGCGCTTGGCCATGGTGTCGGTGTCTCTTTCGTCCCGGTGGGGGTGGTCGCGGGTTCGGCTGGGGGAGAGGGGGTTCAGCTCTTGACCTTGCTGAAGCGCCCGATGAAGCGGCCCAGCAGGTTGAGCAGGAAGATCAGGAGGATGAGGGTGAGCGCGGCGCCCCAGACCCGGTCCAGCGCCGGCTGGAGGTTCTCGCTGCGGCTCTGGTTGATCATCGTCGGCAGGGTCGCCATGTTCGTGGCGAAGAGGTCGGTGACGATGACGGGCGTGTACGGGCCGAGCACGAGCAGCGGCGCCGTCTCGCCCATGACCCGGGCGACGCCGAGCAGCACGCCGGTGACGATGCCCGAGAACGCGGTCGGGAGGACGACCTTGAAGATCGTCTTCCACTTCGGCACCCCGAGCGCGTACGAGGCCTCGCGCAGCTCGTTCGGCACGAGCTTGAGCATCTCCTCGGTCGAGCGCACGATCGTCGGGATCATCAGCAGGACGAGGGCGAGGCACACGGCGAAGGCCACCCGCTGGAAGCCGAACGTCGAGACCCACAGGGCGTAGACGAAGAGGGCGGCCACGATGGACGGGATGCCGGTGAGGATGTCGACCATGAACGAGACCGCCCGCGCCAGCCGGCCGCGGCCGTACTCGACGAGGTAGATGGCGGTCATGATGCCGATGGGCACCGAGATCGCGGCGGTCACCGCGGCCTGGATGAGCGTGCCCTGGATGGCGTGCACCGCTCCGCCGCCGACGCGGCGGTCGGTGATGCCGGACTGCGAGTTGGTCCACCACTGCGACTCGAGCAGCATCGAGCCGCCCTTGAGGATGGTCGACACGAGGATCCACGCCAGGGGGATGACGCCGAGCGCGAACGCCGTCCACATCACGACGCGAGCGAGGTTGTCCCGCACCGCCCGTGAGCCGGACTTGCCGCCGAGGTCCTCCGGGGGACCGGTGGCCGGCCCGCTGCCGCGGGTGCTCGTCTCGAGCTCGATGGTGCTCATTCGGAGAAGGCCTTCCTGCGCTCGATGACGATGCGGGCGATCGCGTTGACGACGAAGGTCAGGACGAAGAGGACGAGTCCGGCGGCGATGAGGGCGCCGGTGCTCGTCGCGGTGTTCGCCTCCTGGATCCCGAGGGCGATCTTCGAGGCGAACGTCGCGCCGCCGTTGAAGATCGAGGACGAGAACGCCGACCCGTCGTTGAGGGCCGACAGGAGGATGGTCACCGCGAGCGTCTCGCCGAGCGCGCGCCCGAGGCCGAGCATCGCGGCGCTGATGACGCCCGGCTTGCCGAAGGGCAGGACGGCGGTGCGGATCATCTCCCACTGCGTCGCCCCGAGCGCCAGCGCGCCCTCCTTGTGGGGCGTGGGCACCTGCGCGAACACCTCGCGCGAGATGGCGGTGACGATCGGCAGCACCATGATCGCGAGGATGACGCCGGCGAAGGCGAGCGTGCTCTTCGCGCTGGGCGTCCCGTCGTAGGAGAAGAAGGGGAGCCACCTGAGGGCGCCGTCGACGACCTTCGCGAACGGCTCGAAGTACTGCCCCGCGATGGTCAGCCCCCAGAAGCCGAAGACGATCGAGGGGACGGCGGCGAGCAGGTCGATGGTCGCCGCGGCGGGCCGGGAGAGCCAGGCCGGCGCGTACTGCGTGATGAAGAGGGCGATGGCGACCCCCAGCGGCACGGCGATGGCCATCGCGATGATCGAGGTGACGACCGTGGCCCACAGCAGGTCCACGATGCCGAAGCGCGGGTCCGCGCCGGCGGTCGACCACTCGCGCGAGGTGAGGAAGCTCGCCTGGTTCGCCTGGAGGGCCGGGATGGCCTGGGCGACGAGGAAGACCCCGACGAGGGTCACGAGGGCGATGACGAGGATCCCGGAGGCCGTCGCGGCCCCGCCGAAGAGCCGGTCGCCCATCCGGCCGGTGCCGGCACCGTCGCCGTGGAGGGGGGCCCGGCCGTCCGGGCCGGGTAGCTCGTCGCTGGCCGAGTGGCCGGTGATGGAGGTCGTCACGAGGGTCCTCGTCGTTCCTGTCGTCGGGGTCGGTCGGTGGCCGTGCCGAGGGGGCGGACCGGGTCGCGGTCCGCCCCCTCGCGGTCAGGTCAGCGGCCGGGGCCGCTGCTCCCGGGTGGTCAGGACAGCGCCTCGATGGCGGCCTCGACCTTGGTCTGGACCGAGCTCGGGAGCGGGGCGTAGCCGATCTCCTCGAGGCTCTTCTGGACGTCGGCGGAGGCGAAGTGCTTGAGGAAGGACTTGATGTTCTTGCCCTTCTCGGCGTCCTTGTTCTTGGAGCAGACGACCTCGTAGGTGACGAGGAGGATCGGGTAGGCGCCGGCCTCCTTGGTCGCGTAGTCGAGCTTGAGGCGCAGGTCGTTGCCCTCGCCGTCGGGCTGGGCGGCCTCGACGGCCTTGCCGACGGTCTCACCGGTCAGCTCGACGGCACCGCCGCCGTTGTCGACCTTCGCGACGCCGAGGTCGTTGTCCTTGGCGTAGCTCCACTCGACGTAGGTGATGCCGCCGTCGGTGGACTTCACGCCCTCGGCGACACCGGCCGACTTCTCCTTGCCCTCGCCCTTGCCGGTCCACTTCTTCGCCGGCTCGGCGGTCCAGCCACCGTCGGAGGCGGCCGCGAGGTACTTGGTGAAGTTCTCGGTGGTGCCCGACTCGTCGGAGCGGAAGAAGACCTTGATCGCGGTCGACGGGAGGGTGACGCCGGGGTTGACCGCGGCGATCTTCGGGTCGTTCCAGGTCGTGATCCTGCCGTTGAAGATGTCGGCGGCGACGGCCGGCGTCAGGGTGAGCGAGTCGACGCCCTGGACGTTGAACGCGATCGCGATCGGGCCGGTGACCATGGGGAGGTTCCAGGCGGGGGAGCCGCAGGTCTCGGCGGCGGCGTCGGCCTCGACCACGCCGTCCTTCTCCTCGGTCTTCAGCGCCGAGTCGGAGCCCGCGAAGTCGACCTGGCCGGCGATCATCTGCTTGATGCCCGCGCCCGAGCCGGTCGGGTTGTAGTTGACCTGGGCGCCGGAGCAGGCGGCCTTGAAGGAGGCGGCGGCCTCGTCGAAGGCGTTCTTCTGGGCGGAGGAGCCCTCGGCGTTCAGGGTGCCGTCGAAGCAGTCCGCGGCGGCGGCGGAACCGCTCGAACCGCTGCCCGCGGTGGTCCCCGCAGCCGCGTTGTTGTCCGTACCGCAGCCCGCGAGGGCGATGGAGCCGACCAGGGCGATGCTCGCGATCTGGCCGAAGCGGAGGGTCTTCACAGGTGTACCTCTCGGAGGTCAAGGGAGTCTGGGCGCCGGTCATCGGTGACCGACGCTCCGGACGGTAGGGACGCCGGATGACGTGGTGGCCCGTCACGGGTGAACGCCGCGTGAACGTCACCCGAGCACTCGTCGACGGGACGGTCAGCCGCCGGTGCCGCGGCCCAGGGCAGGGGCGACGAGAACTGACACATTCGTCAGCTGTGGTCGCCGAGACCCAAGGCTGGGGCGACGAGAACTGACACATTCGTCAGTTGTCGTCGCCCGCCGGGTCAGGGGAGGTGGCGCTCGACGGCGACGACGCGCGCCGAGGCCCCGGCCCCGGCGAGGTGGCAGACCAGCGCCTCGCCCTTGACGAGCTTCTCGCGCCCCGCGTCCCGCAGCCGGGCGACCTGCTCGTCCTCGCTCGCGCCGGCCAGCCCGACCAGGACCTCGACGAGCGCCGGGAGCACCGGCCCGTGGGAGCACAGCACCGTGGGGCGCGCCTGCTCGACGATCTTCTGGAGCCGGCGCACCGCCTTGGCCGGGTCGTCGGCGAATCCCTCCTCGGACAGCCCGTTCCGCGTGCGCACCTTCATCCCGGACGCGGCGGCGAAGGGCACGACGGTGTCGACGCAGCGCAGCGAGGGTGACGAGACGACCCGCTCCGGTCCGTACGCCTCCAGCACCCCGACCAGCCCGGCGGCGCGCTCGCGGCCGGTGCGGTCCAGCGGCCGCAGCGTGTCGAGCTCGCCCTCCCACGACCCGCGGGCGACGGCGTGGGCGTGCCGCACGACCACCAGCGGCCAGGTGTCGAGGGTGCCGGCCTGGTGGTGGCGGACGAGGGCTCGCAGCTGCTCGCGGTCGCGGGCGTAGTCGAGCCGGTCGTGGGCGATGCGGGGGTCCAGCCACGCCACGTCGTCGATCTCGTTGACCAGGCGCCCGTCACCACCGGTCACCGACGCGGCCCAGTACCGCACGACCTTGTCGCCGGGGCGGCCGTCCTTGTCGAGGAGCGTGTAGCGGGCCTCGGGCAGCGGCACCCCGAGCCGCACCCGCAGCCCGGTCTCCTCGAGGGTCTCGCGGGCGGCGGCCGGCGCCCACTCCTCGCCCGGGTCGAGCTTGCCCTTGGCCCACGACCAGTCGTCGTAGCGCGGGCGGTGGACGAGGGCGACCTCGAGGCCGTGCTCGCGCACCCGCCACGGGAGGGTCCCGGCGGCCGGGATCGTCGTCGGCACGGTGGCCCGGCCGTCAGCGCCGCCGGGCCTTGCGGCGCCGCTTGGCGTGCATGTCGACGAGGGCGCTCTGCAGGTCCTCGAGCGGCTGGCCCTCCTCGTCGAGGTGGTGGCGCGTCCATCGGCCGTCGCCGGCGAGTGCCCAGTGCGAGTAGCGGTCGGACATGCCCCGCTCGAGCAGGGACTGCAGGTCCTCGAGGTGACGGGGTTCGGTGAGCCGGACCAGCGCCTCGACGCGGCGGTCGAGGTTGCGGTGCATCATGTCGGCGCTGCCGATGTAGGCCACCGGCTCTCCGCCGCCGCCGAACCAGAAGACGCGCGAGTGCTCGAGGAAGCGGCCGAGGACGCTGCGGACCTCGATGGTCTCGGAGAGCCCCGGCACGCCCGGCCGCAGCGCGCAGATGCCGCGCACCCACAGCTGCACCCGCACGCCGGCCTGCGCGGCGCGGTACAGGGCGTCGATGAGCTGCTCGTCGACGATCGAGTTGACCTTCCACGCGATGAGGCCGCTACCGGGCTCGGCCTGCTCGTGGGCGATCTCGGCGTCGATGTGGGCCTGCAGACCCGAGCGGACCGAGCGCGGCGCGACGAGCAGACGCTTGAACTTGCTGCGCGGCGCGATGCCGGAGAGCTGGTTGAAGAGCTTGCTGAGGTCCTCGCCCACCTGCTCGTCGTCGGTGAGCAGCCCGAGGTCCTCGTAGAGCCGTGCGGTCTTGGGGTTGTAGTTGCCGGTGCCGACGTGGCAGTACCGGCGCATCCCCTCGGCCTCCTGGCGGATGACGAGGCAGAGCTTGGCGTGGGTCTTCAGCCCGACGATGCCGTAGACGACGTGGACGCCGGCGTGCTCGAGCTTGCGGGCCCAGGAGATGTTGTTCTCCTCGTCGAAGCGGGCCTTGATCTCGACGACGGCGAGCACCTGCTTGCCGGCCTCGGCGGCGTCGATGAGGGCGTCGATGATGGGGCTGTCGCCGCTGGTGCGGTAGAGGGTCTGCTTGATGGCGAGCACGTGCGGGTCGGCGGCGGCCTGCTCAAGGAGGGCCTGGACCGACGTCGAGAACGAGTCGTACGGGTGCTGGAGCAGGACGTCCTGCTTGCGGATCGAGGCGAAGATGTCGCGCGCCTTGGCCGACTCGGTCGGGGCGAGGTCGGCGTTGGTGCGGGCGACGAACGGCTCGAAGTGCAGCTCGGAGCGCTCGAGGTCGGCGATGAGGTTGAGGCCGCGCAGGTCCAGCGGTGCGGGCAGCCGGTACACCTCGGACGAGGCCACCCCGAGCTCGCGGACGATGAGGTCGAGGACGTGGTCGTCCATGTCCTCCTCGACCTCGAGGCGCACCGGCGGCCCGAAGCGGCGCCGCGTCAGCTCGCGCTCGAGGGCCGTGAGGAGGTTCTCGTTGTCGTCCTCCTCGACCTCGAGGTCCTCGTTGCGCGTGACGCGGAAGGTGAAGTGCTCGCGCACGTCCATCCCGGGGAAGAGCTGGTCGAGGTGCGCCGCGATGACGTCCTCGAGCGGCACGAACCGGGTGTCGTACATGTCGGCGAGCGGCGACTCGTCGGGCCCGGGCTCGATACGCACGAGGCGCGGCAGCATCGGCGGCACCTTGACGCGGGCGAAGTGCTCCTTGCCCGAGCGCGGGTTGACGAGGATGACCGCGAGGTTGAGCGAGAGCCCGGAGATGTACGGGAACGGGTGGGCGGGGTCGACGGCCAGCGGCGTGAGCACCGGGAAGAGCCGGTCGGTGAAGACGCGGGCCAGCCGGTCGCGCTCCTCGTCGGAGAGGGCGTCCCAGCGGACGATGGTGATGCCCTCGCCCTCGAGCGCCGGCCGGACCTGCTCGGCGTAGACGCGCGCCTGCATCGTCATCAGCTCGTGGGCGACGAGCGAGATCTGCTCGAGGACCTCGCGCGGCTCGAGCCCGGAGGCCGAGCGCACGGCGATGCCCGTGGCGATGCGCCGCTTGAGCCCGGCGACCCGGACCATGAAGAACTCGTCGAGGTTCGAGGCGAAGATCGCGAGGTAGCGGGCGCGCTCGAGCAGCGGCACGTTCTCGTCGCCGGCGAGCTGGAGGACCCGCTCGTTGAACTGGAGCCAGGAGATCTCGCGGTCGAGGAAGCGGTCGGAGGGCAGGCCCTCGGCCTCCTCCTCCGGCTGGTGCGCGGGGCGCACGAACCGGCCGTTGGTGCCTCGGGGCTGCTGGCGGGTCTCGGTGGCCGAGGCGCTCGCGATCGAGACCTCGCTGACGATGGCGCCCTCGGCCGACGCCTCCGCCGCGGCGTCCCGAGCGGTGGTGTCGTGCACGCCCACACCCGACTCGTCCGTCATGGCCTCCATCCTGTCAGGTCGGCGGGTCCGGTGAGATGGCGCTCACGATGCGTTCAGCGCAGCGACGCCCGCGCGACGCGTCCCTTGCCGCCCGCGGCCCAGCACGAGCCGTCGGGCGTGCAGTCGAGGGTGTGGAAGCCGGTGCTCGACAGCCGGGTCCATGAGCGGCCGGCATCGAGGCTGGCGCTGACGCCGCCGACGTCGCCGGACTCACCCACGACGAGCACGCCGCTGCGGGTACCCGGCAGCCACGCGACGTCCTCCCCGAGGTGCTGGAGGTCGCCCGCGCCGCGCCACGTGCGGCCGTCGCGGGTGGAGCCCACGGCATCGACGCCGTCGGTGGGGGCGCTGAAGTCGCCGCCGACGGCGATGCCCTGGCGCGGTGTGCGGAAGGCCAGCGCGAAGACGCCGGCCGCCTCGCCCGGGGGGATGCGCGAGTCGGTGGCGGTCCACGTGCGGCCGCGGTCGGTGGAGTGGAAGACGCGCGAGCGCTCGCCGCCCGAGCCGAACCACGCGTCGTGGCCGGAGACCGTCAGGCAGTCGCCGCTCGCCGAGAAGTTCGCCTCGCCGGTGCTGTCCGGCATCCCGCGGCTCGGCAGGACGCGCCAGGAGCGGCCGCCGTCGTCGGTGGCGGCGATGCGGAAACGGCCGTCGACGGGGTCACTGACCGCCAGGCCGTGCCGGCCGCCGGGGAAGAAGGCGAGGCAGTTGTAGAAGGCGGTCGGCTCGGTGTTGCGGAAGGTCTCGGTCCAGCTCCGGCCGCCGTCGGTCGTCCGGTAGATGCGTGACGCCTCGCCCTCGCCGATGGCCAGCACCGTGGCCTCGCGGGTGCCGCGCGCCTCGACGTCGCGGAAGTTCAGGCCCTCGGTCTGCGGCGGGGAGACGTCCTGCCAGTGCCGGCCGCCGTCGGTGGTGCGCCACACGCCGCCGGTGCCGCCCGAGATGCTCCCGCCCGTCACCCACGCCGTCCTGCTGTCGACGGCGTCGAGGCCGCGGAAGGACTGGTCGGGGTCGAGCACGGTCGTGCTGAAGCGGGGGGTGTGCGAGCGGTCCGGATGGCCTCCCGCTCCGGCCGGGCCGGCCACCACGACGGAGGAGGCCAGCGCGGCGGCGCAGGCGAGGGCGAGGGTCAGCGGGCGGGGTCGGCGCATGCGGGCACTCTCCACCCGGCGGGGGGCGGGCGCCACCGGAGGGCCGTCGTCCCTCCGCGAACGTGTGTGAACACGCCGGAGGATCCCGGCGCGTTCACACACGTTCGCGCGGTGACCGGGGGGTCAGCGGGTCGGGGCGGTGTACTGCACGTCGACGGCGGCGTCCGTGAACCCCAGCCGGGCGTAGGTGCGCCGCGCCGCGGTGTTGTCACCGTCGACGTAGAGGTCGACCGTGGCCAGCCCCTGCCGGGCGAGGTGCGCCAGGCCGAGGCCGGTCAGCGGCCCGCCGAGGCCGTGGCCCTGCTCGGCCGGGTCGACCCCGACCACGTAGACCTCACCAGCGGTCGATCCGGGCTCGACCTTGGTCCAGTGGAAGGCGACGACCCTCCCCTCGCGCTCGACGAGGAGGAAGCCGCCGGCGTCGAACCAGTCCTGGGTCATCCGCTCGTGGAGGTCCGAGGTGGTGATCCGCCCCTGCTCCGGGTGGCTCGCGAAGGCGGCGGCGTTGAGTCGCACCCAGTCCTCGTCGTCCCGCCCGGGCTCGAACGCCCGTACCGAGTAGCCCTCCGGCAGAACGGGGTCGGTGGCATCGGCCGAGCTCAGCGGCCGCTCCATCCGGAACAGCTCCCGTGTGCGCTCCAGCCCGGCGGATGCCGCCAGTCCCCGGGCGGCCTTGAGGTCGCCGTGCGACCACACGCTGCGTGCCCCCTCGTCCAGGGCCGCCGAGAGCAGCGCGCGACCGTGCCCCACCCGCCGCGCCGCGGGGTCGACGACCAGCTCGGCGACGGCGTCGGAAGACCCTGCGGCCGCCACCTGGGCGTAGCCGACGAGCCGCCCGGCGTCGTCGCGCCGCAGCAGGTGCACCACCCCGGCGCGGGCCGGCCCGAGCGCGAGCCGGAAGGCCTCGGACACCGCGCCCACGCCGTCGGCGGCCTCGGCGCGCTGCCACAGGTCACGGGCCTCGCGCGCGGTGGAGTCGTCGACGGCCTCGAGCCGCTCGGTCACGGCCACCTCAGCCCTCGACCTCCTCGAGCGCCTCGGCCTCCTCGGCGGCCTCCGGCACGAACCGGTAGCCGACGTTGCGGACGGTGCCGATGAGCAGCTCGTGCTCGGTGCCGAGCTTGGCGCGCAGCCGGCGGACGTGGACGTCGACCGTCCGGGTGCCGCCGAAGTAGTCGTACCCCCACACCTCCTGGAGCAGCTGGCTGCGGGTGAAGACCCGGCCGGGGTGCTGCGCGAGGTACTTGAGGAGCTCGAACTCCTTGTACGTGAGGTCGAGCAGCCGCCCCCGCAGCCGCACCGAGTACGTGGCCTCGTCGATGACGAGGGCGCCGGCGGTGATCGGGCCGGCCTCGTCCTCCTGGGTGTCGGCGCGCCGGCCGAGGGCCAGCCGCAGCCGGGCCTCGACCTCGGCCGGGCCGGCGGTGTCGAGGACGACGTCGTCGACGCCCCAGTCGGCGGCCAGGCCCGCGAGGCCGCCCTCGGTGACGACGACGACCAGCGGGGCCGAGAGGCCCGTGGTCGTCAGCACCCGGCACAGCGACTTGGCCATCGCGAGCTCGCGGCGGGCGTCGACGAGGACGGCATCCGCCGGTGGCGCGTCGACCAGCGCCGACGCCTCGGCGGGGAGGATGCGAACATGGTGGCTGAGGAGCCCGAGCGCCGGAAGGACCTCGGCGCTGGGCGCCAAGGTGTTCGTCAACAGCAACAGGTGGGCCATCGCCCCACAGGATAGGCGGTCATGGACGCAGGCAACGGGGCACCGGCCCCCGGTGGGACGCCGTCCGCGGCGACCGCCCCGGGCACCTCCGCCGACGCGACGGTCACGGTGCGGTACTGGGCGGGCGCCCGCGCGGCCGCCGGGGTCGACGGCGACGTCGTCGCGGCACCCGCCACGGTCGGCGCCCTCGTCGACGCGCTCGCGGCCTCCCGACCCGGCCTCGTCGAGGTCCTGCCGGTCTGCTCCGTGCTCGTCGACGGGCTCGCCGCATCCGGGGCCGACCCGCTGCCGCCCGGCGCCGTCGTCGAGGTGCTGCCGCCCTTCGCCGGTGGGTGATGCGAGGATGCCCGACGTGGAGGAGCAGTCGGAGCGGGACGCCGCCGGACCCGAGGCCGTCGAGGCCGTCGCGGTCGCGGACGACGCCGAGCACCCCGACCCCGCCACCACCGACCTGAGCGCCGGCGCCCCCGAGGGCGAGACCCGCGCCCAGCGCCGTGCGCGTCGGGAAGCGTTGCTGCGCAACCCCGTCCTGCCCGAGATGGCCACGGTGGTGCGCCCCGTCGTCGTCGTCGCCACCGTCGTCCTGGCGGCCCTGCTCGTCCTCGCCCTGCGCACCGACCCGCTGGTGCTCGCCGCGGGGCTGGCCTGGACCGGCCTGGTCCTCGCCTGGGGCTGGCCGCGCCTGCTGGGCAGCTCGAGCCGGTTCGGGTCGGCACTGGCCGTCGGAGTCACCGCGGTGCTCGCCCCCGCCGCCGCGGTCGCGCCCACCGACGAGCCGTACCTCCGCCTCGTGCCGGTCGCCCTGGCCGTCGGCCTGGGGCTGATGTTCGGCCACCAGATCGTCCGGCGCGACGGGCGGCCCCGCCTCACCGACTCCATCGGGGTCACCTCGTTCGGGTTGGCGCTGCTCGCCCTGGGGACCACGTGGCTGCCGCTGTCCCGCGAGTCCCGGCCCACCGACCTCGCCACGGCGGCCCTGGTCGCGGTGGCCGTCGGGGCGCTCGCCGACCTCGGCGCCGGCGTGAAGCTGCTGCGCCCGTGGCTGCTGCCCGTCGCGATGGTCCTCGGCGCCTGCGGAGCCATCGTCACCGGCGCCCTGCTCGATTCCCCGCGCGCGGCCACCGCCGCCCTCGTGGGCCTGCTCGCCGCGGCCGTCTCGCACGCGATGCGCCGCGTCCTCGTCGTGCTGCCGCCCGTCACCGCCATCCGCTGCCAGCTGGCCAGTGCCGCAGCCGGACTGCTGGTGCCGGGCGTCGTCGCGTACGGCGTCTCGCTGGCCCTCGTCGGCTGACCGGCGCGCCCTCTCAGTAGACGAGCGCCCGCGCGCCGGGCGCCACGACCTCCTCGACGAACGCCGCCGCCCCGCGGATGCCCGCCCCGGGCAGGAGGTCGTCCTCGGTCAGGTCGCGCCGGGCGGCGCACTGGCCGCACACCGTCACCCGCCCGCCCTCGAGCACGGCATCGCGGAGCTCGGCGAGCGGCGGGGAGTGCGGCAGCGCCACCTCCTCGGCCCGGCCGGCCACCGCCGTCCACGTGGCGTCCCCGGTGAGCCAGACGCTGACGTCGAGCCCGGAGGCCAGCGCCGTCGCCGCGACCGTCCATCCCTGCGAGAGCCGTTCGAGGGCCTCGGTTCCGCAGGTGACCTTGACGACGAGGGCGGTGGCCGGAGCATCCATAGACTGGAGCGTATGGTCTTCACGCTCGACACCTCCCTCCACGAGGATCTCGCCCCCCTCGCCTGGCTCGTCGGCACCTGGGCCGGGGCCGGCCTCGTCGGCTACCCGACGATCGAGTCCCAGCGCTTCGGGCAGGAGGTCGTCTGCAGCCACGACGGCCGCCGGTTCCTGCGGTGGGACTCGCGCACCTGGCTGCTCGACGACGACGGCAACCAGGTCCGCCCGCTCGCCACCGAGACCGGCTTCTGGCGCCCGGTGACCGAGTCCACCGACGGCACGAACGTCGAGCTGCTGCTGGCCCACCCCACCGGCTTCGTCGAGATGTACGCCGGCGTCGCCGAGCCGGCCAAGGTCGAGCTGCGGACCGACGGCGTGATGCGCAGCCCCGAGGCCAAGGAGTACACCGCGGCGCACCGCCTCTACGGGTACGTCAACAGCAACCTCATGTGGGTCATGGACATGGCGGCCGTGGGGCAGCCGCTGCAGTCGCACGTCTCCGCGGAGCTCAAGCGCGTCGAGTGAGTCCCGGCCGCCGGGCACCCCGGCGACCGGCGGGCGGCATCAGGGCGTCTGGAAGACGTCGAGGTAGCCGTCCATCTGGTCCTTGCGCAGCGCCTCGCCGAGCAGCTTCATCCCCTTGGTGTCGACGATGTCGATGCTGCCCGCGTTCGGATCGGTGCCGAAGCCGGTGAACGGCGCGGTGGCGAAGACGACGTCCGAGCCGCGGATGCCGCGCAGGGCGAGGGCGTAGTCCTTCATGGTCCCGATCGACAGGCCCTTGTCGACGACGAGGTTCTTCGTCGCGGCGTCGGCGAAGCGGGCGACGGCCAGCGGGTTGGTGACCGTCTCCTTGCTCGTCGCCTTGAGCAGCAGGGCCTTGACGAACGCGAGCTGGCGGCGGCCGCGGGAGATGTCGCCCTGGCTGAGCTCGTAGCGCTCGCGGACGAAGGCCAGCGCCTGCGTGCCGTCGAGGTCGTTCCAGCCCTTGCGGATGGCCGCGCCGCCGTTGCCGGAGGCGTCGTTGCCCTCCTCGGCGTAGACGCGGACGCCGCCCACGGCATCGGTCATGTCCTTGAAGCCGTTGAAGTCGGTGCGGGCGACGTGGTCGATCTTGATGCCGACGAGGTTCTGGATGGTCTCGACGAGCAGCGGCTCGCCGCCGAACGCGTACGAGGCGTTGATCTTGTTCTTGCCGTGGCCCGGGATGTCGACGAACAGGTCGCGCGGGAAGTGGATCATCTGGATGGTCGTCGGGTCGGCCGGGACGTGCACGAGGACGATGACGTCGGCGCGGCCGCGGTCGTTCTTGCCGCGGCTGTCGGCGCCGACGACGAGGAAGTTCGTGCCGTTGCCGGAGGTGGGGACCTGGATCGGCGTGCCGTCGGGGGCGGTGCTCGGCGGCGGAACGGTGGGGAGGAGCTCGGCCTGGGTGACGTTGCTGTCGACCCGCCAGCCCAGGTAGCCGATGAAGCCGCCGACGCCCACTAGGACGACGAGGACGAGCGTGCCGAGGACGAGCAGGACCCGCCGCCGGCGCCGGTGCGGACGCGCGGGCGCCTCGTCGGCGGGGTCGTCCTCCGGCGGCTCGCGGTCGAGGTCGAGCAGGTCGAAGTCGCGGTCCGTCACCTCGTCAGTGTAAGGAGCGGTGCGGACGGCGTCCCCGGACCGGCCTACATTGGAGGGGTGAGTGATCTCGGGGAGCGGCTGCGGGCGCAGGGCAAGCGCCTGACCACGCAGCGCGAGCGCGTGCTGGCCGCCGTCGGCCGGCTCGGCCACGCGACCCCCGACGAGATCTCCGAGGCCGTGGGCGCGGACGGCGGCGCGGCGCTGCCCGTCTCCACCGTCTACCGCTCCCTCGACGCGCTCCAGGAGCTCGGGCTCGTGGCGCACACCCACGTCGACCACCGGGCGCCCAGCTACCACCTCGCCGAGCACGCCACCCACGTCCACGTCCTGTGCCGCGGCTGCGGCTGGGTGGGCGAGGTGCCGCTCGAGGCCGCCGACGAGCTCGTCGCGCGCGTCGACGAGCGGCTCGGCTTCGCCGCCGACGTCAGCCACGCGGCCGTCCACGGGCTGTGCCGCACCTGCCGGGAGGACCGATGACCACCTCACCCGCCCCCCTCACCCCCGCCGAGCCGGCCGCCGTGCCGCGCTCGGTCCTCCTCGGGCGGCACGGCGCCGTCGAGGGGGAGGGTGCCGACGCCGGCGTCGCGGCCCACTACGGCGACCCGATGCGCGAGCAGCGGCTGCTGGCCGAAGGGCTGGCCGTCGTCGACCTCTCGCACCGCGGGGTGGTGCGCATCGCCGGCCCGGACCGGCTCACCTGGCTGCACTCGATGACCACCCAGGAGCTGACCGGCCTCGCGCCGCGGACCTCCCGCGAGTCGCTCGTGCTGTCGCCGAAGGGGCACGTCGAGCACGCGCTGCACCTCGTCGACGACGGCGAGGCGCTGTGGGTGACGGTCGAGCCGGGGACGGCGCCGGCCCTCGTGGCGTGGCTGGCGTCGATGCGCTTCATGCTGCGGGTCGAGGTCACCGACGTCACCGACGACTGGGCGGTGCTCGGCGAGCCGATCGGTGCCGAGTCGGTCGACGGCGAGCCGCTCGCCTGGGTGGATGCCTGGCCGGCCCTGGTCGGCGACACCGTCGCCTACGGTCCGGTCGAGGGGCACGCGGGGGAAGGACGGGCCTGGCGCGAGCTGCTCGTCCCGCGGGGTGACCTGGAGGCGGCGGTCGGTGACCGCCCGCTGGCCGGCACCTGGGCCGCGGAGGCCCTGCGGGTGAGTGCGTGGCGCCCGCGCCTCGGCGCCGAGACCGACCACCGCACCATCCCGCACGAGGTCGACTGGCTGCGCACCGCGGTGCACCTGCACAAGGGCTGCTACCGCGGCCAGGAGACCATCGCGCGGGTGCACAACCTCGGGCGGCCGCCGCGGCGCCTGGTGTTCCTGCACCTCGACGGGTCGGGGCACGTGCTGCCCGAGGCGGGGTCGCCGGTCGAGGTGGGCGGGCGCGAGGTCGGGCGGCTGACGAGCGTCGCGCGGCACCACGAGGACGGCCCGGTGGCGCTCGCGGTGGTGAAGCGGTCGGTGCCGGAGGACGCAGAGTTCCTCGTCGACGGGATCGCCGGCACGCAGATCGTCGTCGTCCGCGGCTGACCGCCGCAGATCTTGCGGTGGTCGGTGGGACGCCGACCGGCCGGTGCTGACAGGATGGGCGCCATGACGACGCCGTCCGCCGGGGTGACCGGCACCCTCATCACCGTCGCGCCCACCGGGGCCGAGCACGCCAAGGCCGACCTCCCGCAGCTGCCGACGACGCTGGACGAGCTCGTCTCGACGGCCGTGCGCTGCCAGGCGGCGGGGGCATCGCTCATCCACCTCCACATCCGCGACGACGAGCACCGGCCGACGCTGGACGGGGGGTTCCTGCGCGCGGCGGTCGACGCGGTGCGCGAGGCGACCGACCTCGTGGTGCAGCTCTCGACCGGCGGATCGGTGCACGACCCGCTCGAGCAGCGGCTGACCGTCCTCGACGCCGAGCCGGACTCCTGCTCGCTCACCTGCGGCACGACGAACTTCGGCGACGACGTCTTCCTCAACCCGTGGGGGTTCATGAGCGACCTCTACGTCCAGGCCCAGGAGCGCGAGGTCGTCCCGGAGTTCGAGCTCTTCGACCTCGGGCACGTGCACGCGCTGGCCCGGCTGCTCGACACCCACGGGCTGCCGTTCGGGGGCAAGGTGCACGTCGACTTCGTGACGGGCGTTCCCGGTGGGATGCCGGCGACGACGGCCGCGCTGATGGCGGGGGTCTCGATGCTGCCGCCGGAGGTGACCTCGTGGTCGGCGACGGGCATCGGGCGCGGGCACCTGCCGGTCATGGCGGCGGCGCTCTCGGCCGGCGGGCACCTGCGGGTCGGCATGGAGGACAACGTCGTGTTCCGGCGCGGGCAGGTCGTCGAGCACAACGACGAGCTCGTCGCCCGGGCCGCCGAGCTGGCGACGGTGATGCAGCGACCGCCGCTGTCGTGCGACGAGACGCGCGCGCTGCTGGCGGTCAAGGAGCGCCGGGCCGGCCGCTGAACGGCCCCACCGCCACACGTTCGCGGTTCGAAGGGCCGTCGCGGTCCGAGGGGCGGACGGTGCTGGGTCGGCGGGAATGGCGGACTCATAATCCGTGGTTATGGCTGCCATGCGTTCTCTGATCGGTTTCCCGGCCGTCGTCAACGAGAAGGCCGCCCGGGCCGTCGCCGGCCAGGTCGTCGTCGTGACGGCGCTGGCGCTCGCGACCGGATGGCTCTGGCTGGCGGCCGTGCTCGCCGTGGGCTTCGCGCTCCGGGTCGCGGCCGGTCCGCGGTTCGACCCGTTCGGGCAGCTGGCGACGAAGGTCATCGCGCCGCGGCTGGGTGAGCCGGTGCTGGTCGCCGGGCCGCCGAAGCGGTTCGCGCAGGCGGTCGGGCTGGCCTTCACCGCGGCCGCGACGCTCGCCCTCGTGCTGGGCGCGCCGACGGTCGCCGTCGTGCTGCTCGCCGTGCTGCTGGTCTTCGCGGCCCTCGAGTCGGTCGTCGGGTTCTGCGCCGGCTGCTTCGTCTTCGGCTACCTGATGCGCTGGGGCGTCGTGCCCGAGGAGACCTGCGCCGCGTGCAACGACATCTCCCTGCGCCGCCGCGAGCCGCTGCCGACCGCCTGAGCCGCGAGGAGGCCACGCCGGCCGACGGTGGTGGTGAGCGCGACGTCCATGTGCTCCGGGTGTCGGGCCACCTGCTCACGCCTCGGAGCACGTGGCCGGGTGCCCCGCGTCCGGGGGCCACAGTGCACTGACGGGGCCACGGGGTCCGGGTGTCGGGACGGGTGGTCCGTGGGTCGGAGCACATGGACGTCACGCACCCACCCTTCTCCCCCCCGCGGCGGCCTCGCCCGCGGCGGCGCGCCGTGCCGGCCCCAACGTGACCCCGGCGCCGCCTCCCGCCCCGCGCCACGTCCCTCCGAGGCTGTGGCGGGCCTCACGCTTGCCTCAGTTTGCATTTTGCTAACTGGAGCAAGCAGAATGGGGGCATGAGCAAGAACCCGCTGAACGACCTGGGCGAGAGCCTCGGGGAGTACCTGCGCGAGCAGCGCCGGTCCGCCCGGCTCTCCCTGCGTCAGCTCAGCGAGCTCGCCGGGGTGTCCAACCCCTACCTCTCCCAGATCGAGCGCGGCCTCAAGCGCCCGAGCGCCGAGATCCTCCAGCAGCTGGCCAAGGGCCTCGAGGTCTCCGCCGAGTCGCTCTACGTGCGCGCCGGCATCCTCGACGCCGAGCACGCCACCGCGAGCACGGACGCCCCCGACGTCCGGCGCGCACTCGCCGAGGACCCGCTCCTCACCGCGCGCCAGAAGAAGACCCTCCTCGACATCTACGAGTCCTACGTCGAGGACGACGCCCGGCGCTGACGCCGCACCGCCCCCGGCAGCGTCGCCGACCGGGCCACCGAACCACGACCCGCACCACCGTCACCACGAAGGAGCCCGCCATGGCCGTCAAGGACGACCTCCGCACCAGCATCGACACCACCCCGCTCTACGCCCTCGCCGGCGCCACCGACCTCGCGGTCGAGAAGGTCCGCGAGGCCCAGAAGCGCGCCGAGGCCCGCCGCACCGAGCTGGCCAAGCGCGCCGAGGCCGCCCGCGCCGACCTCCAGCCCGCCGCCCTCCAGGCCCGCGTCACCACCGTGGCCGGCCAGGTCAAGGAGCTCCCGGCGCTCGCCCTCAACCAGGGCCTCGTCGTCGGCGGCAAGGTCTCCGAGGGTTACGACGACCTCGTCCTCCGCGGCAAGAGCATCGTGAAGCGCATCCGCACCCAGCAGGCCACCCAGGACCTCGTCGCCCAGGCCGAGACCACCGTCGCCCAGGCCAAGGGCGCCGTCACCACGGCCCGCAAGGCCGCCGCCGACATCGAGCGCTCCGCCAAGGCCACCGTCACCACCGGCCGCAAGGAGGCGACCAAGGTCGCCACCGTCCTCACCGACTCGGTCGCCGAGGAGGCCAAGGTCGCCCAGACCGAGGTCGCCGCCTCCGTCAAGCGCACCCGCACCGCCGCCAAGCGCACCACGACCACGACCAAGAAGGCCGCCAAGAAGACGACCTCCTCGGCCAAGGGCGCCACCACCAGCGCGCGCAAGACCGCGAAGACCGCCCCGAAGGCCACCAAGAAGGCCGCCGAGAAGGTCGGCGACTGAGCCGGACGAACGACGAGAACATGCCGCGCACCCCTCGGGGTGTGCGGCATGTTCTCGTCTCTCGACCGGGAGGGGAGGGGCGCGGCCGGGTGGGACGGCGGCGCTAGGGTCGCTGGCGTGCCGCACCCCACCGAGCTGCCCACCCCGCCCGCCCTGGCCGACGCCCCGGTCCTCGCCCACGTCGTGCGCGGTGGGGTCGTCGAGTCGGTGCACCGCGCCAGCGTCGCCGTCACGGCCCCCGACGGCGGGGTCCTCGAGGCCTGGGGCGACCCCCACGACCCGGTCTTCCCGCGCTCGTCGAACAAGCCGGTCCAGGCGCTGGCGATGCTCCGCGCCGGCCTGCGCCTCCCGCCGCCGCACCTGGCGCTGGCCTGCGCCAGCCACAGCGCCGAGCCGATGCACCTCGACGGCGTCCGCGCGATGCTCGCCGACGCCGGGCTCACCGAGGCCGACCTGCAGAACACCCCCGACCTGCCCTACGACGAGGTCGAGCGCGACACCTGGGTCGCCGCCGGCCGCAGCGCGCGCTCCCTGGCCCAGAACTGCTCCGGCAAGCACGCGGCGATGCTCGCGACCTGCCGCGTCGCCGGCTGGGACACCGCCACCTACCTCGACCCCGCCCACCCGCTCCAGCGGGCGATGGCCGCCACGCTCGAGGACCTCACCGGCACGCCGGTCGCCGCGACGGCCGTCGACGGGTGCGGCGCCCCCGTGATGGCCGTCCCGCTCGCCGGTCTGGCGCGGGCCTTCGGCCGGATGGCGAGCGCGCCCGCCGGCTCGTACGAGGCGAGCATCACCGCTGCCGTGCGCGCCCACCCCGAGCTGCTCGGCGGCACCCGCCGCGACGTCACCGCGCTGATCCGCGGCACCGAGGGCGTCCTCGCCAAGGACGGGGCCGAGGCGGTCTACGCCGTCGGCCTGCCGGACGGCCGCGGCATCGCCCTCAAGGTCGCCGACGGCGGCGCGCGCGCCCGGACCGTCGTCCTCGCCGCCGTCCTGCGCCGGCTCGGGGTCGCCTCCGAGGCCTACGCGCGGCTCGAGGACGCCCCCGTGCTCGGGCACGGAGAGCCGGTCGGGGCCGTCGTCGCGGTCGGCATCGCGGGAGGTCCGCCCGCGTGAGGGCCGTCCTGCAGCGGGTCTCGCGGGCGAGCGTGACGGTCGAGGGCGAGGTGGTCGGCGAGATCAGCCGGCCCGGCCTGCTGGCGCTCGTCGGGGCGACCCACGACGACGGCCCCGAGCAGGTGGCGACGCTAGCCCGCAAGATCGCCGAGCTGCGTATCCTGCACGGCGAGCGCTCGGCCCTCGACGAGGGCGCGCCCGTCCTCGTCGTCTCCCAGTTCACCCTCTACGCCGACACCCGCAAGGGCCGCCGCCCGTCGTGGAACGCCGCCGCCCCCGGGCCCGTGGCCGAGCCGCTCGTCGACGCCGTCGTCGCCGCCCTGCGCGAGAAGGGGCTCGAGGTCGCGACCGGCCGGTTCGGGGCGCACATGGACGTCGAGCTCGTCGGGGACGGCCCGGTCACCATCGTCCTCGAGGTCTGACGCCTACGCTGTCCCCATGCAGGCCCTCGGCACCCTCCAGTCCTGGATCGTCCTCGCCCTCTCGGTGGCGGCCCTCGCCGTCGAGGTCTACGCCCTCGTCGACTGCGTGCGGCGCCGCCCCGACGCGTTCACGGCCGCGGGCAAGCGCACCAAGAACTTCTGGATGCTCGTCACCGGCATCGCCGTGCTGCTCGGCATCGTCGCGCTCGGCGGGCTGGGGCTGCTGGCCATCGTCGGCATCGTCGCGGCCGGGGTGTACCTGGCCGACGTCAAGCCGGCGCTGGACCAGGTGATGGGCCGCGGCGGCAGCGGCCGGCAGGGTCCCTACGGCCCCTGGTGAGGCGCCACGGCGTCCCAGCCGAGCGTCAGCTCGCCGAGCCGCCAGCGTGAGGGACCGCCGAGCACCGGCCAGCCCTCGTCCCGCAGCGCCGCCACCGTGCCGATGAGCCGCTGCCGCACCCCGTAGGACGCCAGCGCGGCCTGCCGCTCCCACGCGCCGTCGAGCGCGCCGAGCAGGGTGTGGACCCGCTCGCCCGGCACGTTCCGGTGGATGAGCGCCTTCGGGAGCCGCTCGGCGACCACGCCCGGCCGCTCCAGCCCGCGCAGCCGCCACGACAGGGTGAGCGTGCGCGGGCCGCCGGCGTCCACCGCCACCCAGGCCGCGAGCCGGCCGAGCTCGTCGCACGTGCCGTCGACGAGCAGACCGCCCGGCGCCAGCCGCTCGGTCGTCGTCCGCCAGGCGGCGGCCACCTCGTCCTCCGCGTACTGCCTCAGCACGTTGAACGCCCGGACCAGGACCGGCCGCGCTCCGCCCGGGACCGGCACCTCGAACCCGCCGCGCACGAACCGCAGCCCCGGCCGTTCGAGCGGGCGCGCGGCCTCCACCCGGGCGGGGTCGATCTCGACGCCCACGACCTCCACGTCCGGGCGGACCCGCCGCAGCCGGTCGTGCAGCTCGACGGCGGTGACGGGGGAGGCTCCGTACCCGAGGTCGACCACGACCGGCGGCCCCGCGTGTTGCCGCAGCCGCCACGCCTCGGGCCCGGCGAGCCACCGGTCGCAGCGGCGGAGGCGGTTGGGGTTGGTCGTCCCTCGGGTGACGACCCCCACCGGACGCTGGACGGGCACCGGCCCAGCGTAGGCGCCGCGGGCACGGCACCCAGCCGGCCCGACTACCCTGACCCCGTGCTGGAGCGTTTGCGTGCGCAGGGGCGCGAGGGGTCGGCGAGCCTGTCGATGGTCGCCCTCGTCGCCTCCCTCGCGGGTGCCCTGACCCTCGGCCTCACGACGTGGGTGCCGAGCGTGCTGGCGCGCGACATCGGCATCATCGACGTCGAGCCCGGTCTGCTCCAGGTGTCGCAGAACGCGTTCGGGGTGCAGTCCCTCGGCGCCGGGTTGACCGTCACGCTCTACGACCGCGGCTTCCGGCTGTCGCGCGGCAGCACCGTGCTCGCCGACACCGTCACCAAGGGCGCCCCGGTGACGGCCGTGGTGGGCACCGTCGACGACTCGGGCGACCACCCGCGCGAGGAGCTGACCTCGACCCTCACCGCGGTCAGCATCGACGCCGTGCGGCGCGAGGACGAGACCGTCACCTACAGCGGGGTCGTCCACGACGAGGTCCACAGCCTGCCGCTGCGGATCATCTTCGAGCCCACCGACGGTCGCATCCGGATGGACGTCGCCGTGCAGGGCGCGTCGGGTGTGGCGGTGAACCTCGACTGGCGCCCGGCGACCACGGGCATCGAGCCCGCCCTGCCGGCCCGCAACCTCAAGGAGAAGGCGTACTGGGTCGACCCGACGGTCGTCGAGCAGCCGGCCTTCACGTGGGTCCTCGGCACCGACGTCTCCATCGGTCCGGTCGGTGTCCCGCGGGCCGTCGACCTGCGCCAGGACGGCCGCATCGCCATCCACGTCTGGTCGCCGCGGGCCGTGGTGACGGTCACGGACACGCCCCGTCCGGCCGTGGAAGACTCGGCCCCATGACCGACCCGACCAGCGCCCGCCGGCCCCGGCGGGTCGCGATGGTCACGGTGCACACCTCGCCGCTCGCGCAGCCCGGCACGGGCGATGCCGGCGGGATGAACGTCTACGTCCTCGAGGTGGCCCGGCAGCTCGCGCGGCTCGGTACCGAGGTCGACCTCTTCACGCGCACCACGAGCGCCGCCCAGCCCGACGACGTCGAGGTCGAGCCCGGCGTCGTCGTCCGGCACGTGGCCGCCGGCCCGTACGAGGGCCTCTCGAAGGAGGAGCTGCCCGGCCAGCTGTGCGCCTTCGCCGCGGGGATGATGCGGGTCGCCGCCCACGCCCCGCCCGGGCACTACGACCTCGTGCACTCCCACTACTGGCTCTCGGGGCAGGTCGGCTGGCTGGCCGCCGACCGCTGGGGCGTGCCGCTCGTCCACACGATGCACACGATGGCCCGGGTCAAGAACCTCCACCTCGCCGACGGCGACGCCCCCGAGCCCCGCGGTCGCGAGATCGGCGAGGCCCAGGTCGTCGAGGCCGCCGACCGCCTCGTCGCGAACACCGACCGCGAGGCCGCCGAGCTCGTCGAGCTGTACGGGGCGGACCCGGCGCGGGTCGCGGTGGCCGAGCCCGGGGTCGACCTCGTCGTCTTCTCGCCGGGCTCGCAGGCCGAGGCGCGCGCCGCCCTCGGCCTTCCCACCGATGCGGTGCTGCTGCTCTTCGTCGGGCGCATCCAGCCGCTCAAGGGTCCCGACGTCCTCGTCCGCGCTGCCGCGGAGCTCGTGCGTCGTCGCCCGGAGCTGCGCGAGCGGCTCGTCGTGGGGGTGCTCGGCGGCGCCAGCGGCACCGGCGTCAGCAGCCCGATGGGGCTGGACGACCTCGCGGAGCGCCTCGGCATCGGCGACCGGCTGCGGGTCGTGCCGCCGGTCGACCGGCCGACGCTCGCGCAGTGGTACCGCGCCGCCGACGTCGTCGCGGTGCCGTCGCACAGCGAGTCCTTCGGGCTGGTCGCCGTCGAGGCCCAGGCCTGCGGCACACCGGTGGTCGCGGCGAACGTGGGCGGGCTGCCGACCGCCGTCGGTCCGGGCGGCCTGCTCGTCGACGGGCACGACACCGCGGACTGGGCGACCGCCCTCGGGCGGGTTGCGCTCGACCCGGAGCTGCGAGCGACGTTGTCCCGCAGGGCTGCCGAGCACGCCCAGGGTTTCGGATGGGCCCGCACGGCCAAGCGGCTGCTCGCCGTCTACCGCGAGGCGCTGACCCGACCGAAGGACGTCTCCATCGACGACGCCGAGCGGATCGCCGACGTCCCCCGGGCGGTCATCCCGTGAGCGCGGCCGACCTCGCCGCGCTCGTCCGTGGAGTCCTCGACGACACCGGCCTCGAGTGGGAGCAGGGCGCGCGCGACGACGAGCTCGTCGTCTCCCTCCCTGGCGAGAAGAAGCTGAAGACCGTCGTCTCGCTCGTCTGCTCCGACACCGCGCTGTCGGTGTCGGCGTTCGTCATCCGCAACCCCGACGAGAACCACGGCGAGGTCTACCGGTTCCTGCTCAGCCGCAACCTGCGGCTCCCCGGGCTCGCGTATGCGGTCGACCGCTCCGGCGACGTCTTCGTCACGGGCAGGGTGCCGGCGGCCGGGGTCGATGCCGACACCCTCGACCAGCTGCTGGGCGTCGTGCTCACCGCGGTCGACGAGCCCTTCAACGAGCTGCTCGTCATGGGCTTCCTCACCTCGATGCGCAAGGAGTGGGAGTGGCGCGTCTCGCGCGGCGAGAGCCTGCGCAACCTCGAGGCCTTCCGCTCGATCCTCGAGCGCCCGGGCGACCCGCCCCGCGAGTCCTCCTGACCGGACCGGGCGCGGATGGGACACCGCGGGGAGCCGCGCCCCGCCGTCGCTAGGCTGGCGACATGACGGAGCACACGCTGATCCTCCTGCGCCACGGCGAGTCCGACTGGAACCAGAAGAACCTCTTCACCGGCTGGGTCGACGTCGACCTCACCGACAAGGGCCGGGCCGAGGCGGTCCGCGGTGGGCAGCTGATGCGCGACGCCGGGCTGCTCCCCGACGTCGTGCACACCTCGGTGCTCCGCCGGGCGATCACCACCGCCAACCTCGCCCTCGACGCCGCCGACCGGCACTGGGTGCCGGTGCGCCGCAGCTGGCGGCTCAACGAGCGGCACTACGGCGCGCTCCAGGGCCTCGACAAGGCCGCCACCCGCGACAAGTACGGCGACGAGCAGTTCATGCTCTGGCGCCGCTCGTTCGACACCCCGCCGCCGCCCATCGAGGCCGGCAGCGAGTTCGACCAGACCGACGACCCGCGCTACGCCGGCGTCGACGTGCCCCTCACCGAGTGCCTCGCGGACGTCATCCCGCGGATGATGCCCTACTGGGAGAAAGACATCCAGGCCGACCTCACCGCCGGCCACACGGTGCTCGTCACCGCCCACGGCAACTCGCTTCGCGCCTTGGTCAAGCACCTCGACGGCATCAGCGACGACGACATCGCCGGCCTGAACATCCCCACGGGGATGCCGCTCGTCTACCGCCTCGGTGAGGACTTCATGCCCACCGGTGCCGGCGAGTACCTCGACCCCGAAGCGGCCGCTGCGGCCGCGGCCGCAGTCGCGAACCAGGGCCGCTGACGACGGCTGGTCGCCCGCCCGCTCACTCGTAGGGCTGCGGGAGGCCGAGCCAGCCGGTGCCCTCCTCCTCGTCGCCGGCGAGGTCGCGCCCGGCCGGGGGCACGTCGTCGTAGGTGACCCGCCCGCGCGCGTCGCGGACGACGAGCCGCAGGCCACCCGCCACCCCGCGCGCGCCCGCCACGGTCAGCACCGCGGTGCGCCGCTTCATCGCGACCTCCGTCGAGGCGGGCCCGCGGTCCCCGCCGGCGGCGACGAGCCGGGCGCTCGCCCCGCCGGACGGCACGACCGCGAGGTAGCGGCCCGGGCCGTCGCCCCCACCGTCGAGGGGGAGCACGAGCGGTGCCGACGCGGCCTCGGCCGGGACCACGAGGGGTGAGGTGCTGAGGAAGCTCCCGCCCGCGCGGCCGTCGTCGCGCACGTCGAGGCCACGGACCACCGCGCCGTCCGGCGTGCGGACGCGGGTGAGGACGGCCCGCCCGTCGCCGCCCTGAGCCGACACCGCCGTGGGGTCGAGGACGCTGCCGTCGGTGGGGGAGTCGGTGAGGACGTCGCCGCGCAGGTCCGCGCGCGCGACCCCGGTGGAGGAGGCCACGGCGTCGAGCAGGGCGTCGAGGGGGTCGTCGCCCACCGTGAGCCGGCCGGACGTGCCCCACGTGGCGGGACCGACGGGGGGCCCGCCCCACCGCTCGGCGCGCACCCGCGCGGCCTGTCCCCAGGCGGCGGGCAGCAGCAGCGTGCCGACCCCGTCGGCGAGGCCCACCCGCGTCCACGTGCGCTCGACCGAGCCCGCCGTCGTGGGGTGGACGACGGGCGAGAAGTCCACCGACCCCACGGTGGGGCGGGTGAGGACGACGAGCGCCGAGCCGCCCGGTCGGGCCACGCCGACGGCCACGAGGTCCTCGGTGCCGAGGAGGGCGTCGAAGCCGAGCGGGACCTCCGCGAGCCGGGCGGGCGGCGTCCCGGGTCGCCCGGTCCAGGCGCGGACCGAGGTGCCGTCCGGGTACTGGTCGTCGGCGTTCGTCGCGACGACCACCCGGACATCGGCCAGGTCCGCGGCCCACAGCAGTCGGGCGCCGCGGCCGGAGCGTGCGACGAGCGCCTGGACGTCGAGGTCGGCGGCGAGCGGGCCGCGGGCCGACCAGCTCGCCGTGCTCGCCCAGGCCGGGTCGTCGGGGCCGGCGGTGGTCGGGTCGGCGGTCGACGACCCGGCCGTGGGCGCGCGACCCCGGTCCCGCAGCACCACCCATCCGGAGGCGCCGGCGGCGAGCACCGCCGCCCCGCCCCCGAGGACGAGCGAGCGCCGCCGCACCGAGCGGGCGCGCTCGAGGACGAGACCCGCAGGGTCCGGGGGGTCGGGCTGGGCCGACGCCAGCCGGTGCACCACCTCGACCAGGTCCTCGGCGAGGAGGTGGTCGGCCGGGCCGAGCCCGTCGGTGGCCCGTGCCGCCCGGTGGGCCTCCAGCAGCGCGGCCCGCTCGGCGTCGAGGTCGATGACGGGACCCGGCGCGAGGGCGAGCAGCTCGTCGTCGGTCACCTCCCAGAGGGCCCCGGCGGCGAGGAGGGCGCGGGCGGCGGGGGTGCGGCCGGCCAGGGCGTCGAGGAGGGCGGCGGGGACGGAGGACTCCGGGTCGCCGACGAGGGGACGCAGCCCGGCCGGTGAGCCGGCCGTGGCGTCCGGGCGCCGCGGGGCGACGACCTGCTCGAGCACGGCCCGGCGGGCCGATGCGGTGGGTGCGCCGCTCTCGAGGGTGGTGGCCCACCCGGGGCGCAGGGAGGCCAGCGCGGCGGTCGTGAGGCTCCGGGCCCGCGGCGGGTCGAGGGTGGCCACGAGCGCGACGGCCTCGAGGTCGGGCCACCGGGCCGCGACGAAGCCCTCGAAGTCCTCCTCGAGCGTCGTCGTCACCGCACCAGTCTCACCCCGCGGCCGGTCCCGGCGCGGCCCCAGCGTCCTGGCGGACACCGTCGGGTCAGCCGAACATCTCCGGCGGGTAGACGTCGTAGGCGTTGCGTCCGGTGACAGAGGGCCGGTCCCAGAGCAGTTTCCCGGTCGAGGACCGCACGCGCAGCGTGACGCCTCGGAGGTCGTCCACGGCTGGGCCCCGGACGACCGCGAGCCGGTCGCGCACCCGGACGGCGGGCGCCACGCGGCTCCCCCCGCTGCGCAGCTCGACGCTCGAGGCACCGGACTCCACGAGCACCAGGTAGAGGCCCTCGCTGGTGGAGTAGTCGTCGAGCCGGGTGAGGTACGGACCCTCCGCGCGGGCGGCGGGGATGACGGTCGGCTCGTCGTACACCAGGCCGTCGGCGGCGCCGATCGTGCGCACGACCCCGCCGTCGGGGGTGGTGACGAGGTGCATGCTCAGGACAGACGGAGGGGAGCCGGCGTTCGGGAGGGTGATGCCCCCGGGCAGGCGGGCGGACACCACCCGCGAGCGCAGGCTCCGCGCGGGGATGCCGGTGATCGCGGCGACCTGCTCGACCGGACCGCCCTCCGCGAACCCCCACGCCTCGGGCCGCGGGAGGGGGCCGTCGTAGCGCGAGCCGCGGATGCGAACGGCCGGGCTGGGCGGGGCGTCGAGGAGGCGGACCGCGACGCCGTCCTGCAGCGGCAGGTCCTCCCACTCGCGCTCGACGTCCCCGGACGGCGCGGGTCGGGCGAAGAGTGACAGCTCCGCTGGTGGGGCATCCGGCCGGGCGAGGACGAGGACGAGGGCACCGGTGGGGTGCGGGACACCGACCGCGACGAAGTCGGCAACGCCGTAGACCGTCGTGAGGGACATCGGGATCTCGATGAGCTGCTCGGCCGGGGCGCCGAGGGCACCCGCCCAGAGCCGCACCTCCGTGCCGACGTCCTCGACCCCCATCGCGGCGAGGTTCGCGGCGAGCACGGTCCGCACGCCGGCGACGTCGTCGGCCAGCAGGATGCGCGAGCCCGGGGCGCCCCGCGCGACGAGTGCCTGGACCCCGAGGTCGCTCGCGAGCACGCCACGAGGCGGCCACAGGGCGGTCGAGGCCCAGACGGGCGAGTCCGGGCCCGGTGTGGTGCGCGACGGGACCGGACGTGGGGCGGTGGCGGCCGGCGCGGAGCCGTCGGGGGCGAGCTGCCACCACGCGAGCGCCCCGCCGGCCGCGGCGACGCCACCGCCGAGCAGGACAGACCGGCGCCTCACCCGCCGGACCCGCTGCTCGACGACCGAGGCGGGCTCCGGGGGGTCGCCGCGACCGGTCCCGAGGGCGTGCACGAGGTCGGTCAGGTCGGGGTCGAGCGCGTGGTCGGCCGGTCCGAGGCCCTGCACGGCCCGGGCGGCCCGGTGCGCGGTGAGCAGCCGCTCGCGCGCGGCCTCGACCGCGGCGGGGAGGTCGGGTCGCCGCAGCAGCGCGGCCGTCTCGGCCGGCGGCTGGTCCCAGACGACGTCGGCCGCGAGCGCCGCCCGGACCTCCGGGGTCTCGGCGGTGAGGGCCGGCAGCAGCGCGGCGTCGTCGGGGTCCAGGGGCGGGAGCGCGTCCGGAAGGGCCGGGGCGGGTACCGGCCGGCGACCTCGGCCCGGGCCGCGCGAGGGAGCCGGGGCGACCCGCTCGAGGACGGCCCGGCGCGCGGCGGTGGTCGGCGAACCCTCCTCGAGGACCTCGGCCCAGCGGCGGCGCAGGGCGGCCAGCGCCGCCGTGGTCGCCTCGCGGGCCGCGCCCTCGTCGAGGGTGGCGACGAGCGCGACCGCCTCGAGGTCGGACCAACGCGCCGCCACGAAGGCGTCGGCGTCCGCCCCGCCGGTCATGTCCACCCGCCCATCGTGCGGCACCGGCCGCGATCCGTCACGGCACCACGCACACCCCACCGGCCGGTGCGGACCCGGTGGCCGGGGGTGGCAGACCGCCGGAGGGCGGAGCGGTCCCGCGCAGCCGCGCCAGCAGTTCCCTCTCCGCACGGTGGGCCTCGTAGCGCGTCATCCCGATGGCCACGGCGGCCTCGGCGAGGGTGCGGGGGTGGACGGGCGCCACCCGCAGCCGGAGCAGCATGCGCTCGCGCTCGTCGAGCACCGTGCCGAGGAGCGCGGCGCGGGCCCGCAGCAGCAGGGCGCGGGCCTCGGTCTCGGGGTCGGGGTCACCGGCGCCCGGGTCGGGCAGGCCGCCGCACGCGGCGGACAGGTCGGCGAGGGCGGTCCAGGTGCCCGCGACAGCACCGCGCGGCGGGTCGAGCCCGAGCCGCTCGGCGAGGTCGGGGAGCCCGGCAAGGACGTCGTACGCCCAGCGGCTCCCCGCGGCTCGGCTCCAGGCCTCGTCGTCGAACGGGACGGGCCCCGCACGGTGGTGCAGCGCCCTCGGGCGCGGGCGGTGCCGGAGGACGTCCAGCACCAGGTCGTACTCCGTCATCGTCATCCCCCGATGGCGGTCCGGACGACGGCGGCGCCGGGTCGCGGCGATGCGTCGAGGACCGGGTCGAACCAGCTCGTGCGCACAGCATCACCCGGGAACGGTTCGTGCGCAGGCGAACCGAGGACATACGGGGACTTTGTCATCCGAAGGGACGAGGACTCAGAGCCGGGGGAGCACGCGGTCGGTGTGCTCGCCCTGCTCGAAGATGCGCGACGCCGGGCCGACGATGAGCGGGTCGGGCTCGCCCACGACCGCCGCGTCCTTGCTCGCGTAGTCGATCCCGCCGAGCAGCACCCGCATCGCCTCGAGGCGCGCGCGCTTCTTGTCGTTGCTCTTGACCACCGTCCACGGGGCGTCGCCGGTGTCGGTGTAGAAGAACATCGCCTCCTTGGCCTCGGTGTAGGCGTCCCACTTGTCGAGGCTCGCGAGGTCGGTGGGGGAGAGCTTCCACTGGCGCACGGGGTCGTTCTGGCGGGAGGCGAAGCGGGCGGCCTGCTCCTCGCGGCTCACCGAGAACCACAGCTTGACGAGGTGGATGCCGGAGTTGACGAGCATCCGCTCGAGCTCGGGGCACTCGCGCATGAACTCGAGGTACTGGGTCGGGGTGCAGTAGCCCATGACCCGCTCGACGCCCGCCCGGTTGTACCAGGAGCGGTCCATGAAGACGATCTCGCCGCCGCTCGGCAGGTGCTCGACGTAGCGCTGGAAGTACCACTGGGTCTGCTCGACCTCGGTCGGCTTCTCGAGCGCGACGACCCGCGCACCACGCGGGTTGAGGTGCTCCATGAACCGCTTGATGGCGCCGCCCTTGCCGGCGGCGTCACGGCCCTCGCAGACGACGAGCACCTTGGCGCCGGTCTCCTTGACGTGGAGCTGCAGCTTGAGGAGCTCGACCTGGAGGAGGCGCTTGGTGCTCTCGTACTCGGCGCGGGGCAGCTTGCGGGAGTAGGGGTACCCGTGCCGCCACGGCTTGTCCGCGGGGGCGTCCGGGTGGGCCGGCTCGGAGAGCTCGTGCAGCTCCTCGAGCTCCTCGAGCTCCTCGGTGTAGTCCTCGGTCACCGACCGGCGCTCCTCGTCCACGTCGCGAGCGTATCGCCGCGGGTCGGCCCGGTCACCGGGTCGACGGGGTGAGGTGCGCGACCCCGCATCAGCTGGCGTTGGCACCGCACCACGCGTCCCAGGCCGTGGTGCCGAGGGTGGTCGACTCCGCGACGAGGGACTCGGCCCGGGCGAGGTCGGCGGCGTCCCGGTCGGTCACCGTGCCCGAGGCCGTGACGGCGGCGAGCACCGCGCCCGCGAGCGACGTGGCCTCGGCGGCCTCGGCGCTCGCCTGCCGTTCGGGCACGGCCCAGGCGCTGACGTCGAAGCCCCAGTACTCGCCCATCTGGGCCCGCTCCTCGAGGATCTCCAGCCGTGGCTGCAGCGCGGCCACGGCGTCGAGCACGCCCTGCGCCCGGGCGAGGGCCTCCGGCGCGCTCGGCAGCGCCTCGCTCGCCAGCTCTTCGACGAGCGTCGCGGCCAGCCCGAGCTGGGTGGTCGTCCGGGCGGAGCGCACCCGGCCCGCGGCGGCGGTGAGGTGCCGCTGCGCGAGCGCGAGCTGCTGCGTGCGCCGCAGGGTCTGCTCGGCGGGCATGCCGGCCGCTAGGGCCGCGGCGCCGGCGCGGTGCAGGGCGGCGTGCACGGCCGCGACCCGGTGGAGGACGACGGGCCGCTGGCGCGCCACGGCGGTCAGCGGGTTGGTGGGAGTGGTCCGCGCGGTGGTTGCCGCGGCCGGGGCGGGGGCGACGAGTGCGGCGCCGACGGCCAGGACCAGGAGGGCGAGGAGGTGCCCGAGCGAGCGGTGGAGGGTGCGGCCCGGGCGGCGCGGGCGGCGGGGGCGGCGGGGTGCCGGGTGGAGGTCCATGGTGCGGCTCCTGGTGCTGCGAGAGGTGCTGCTGGAGGTGCTGCCTCCATCCTCCGCCGCGCCCTCCCGGGCCCGCAGGGGCTGCGGTGCCGACCCGGTGCCGACCCCGTCAAGATCCGGTGTCGGCGACCGGTTCCCGGCTCCCGCTCAGGCGCGGGACGTGGCTGCGGCGTCGCCGGCGTCGTCGTGGCTGCCCGCGGCCTCGTTGCCCCACTCGCCGGTGACGATCCAGACGACGCGCTCGGCGACCGAGACCGCGTGGTCGGCGAACCGCTCGTAGTAGCGCCCCAGCAGGGTGATGTCGACGGCGGTCTCTGTGTCGTGCGGCCAGTCCGGGCCGGTCACCTGTGCGAACAGGTCGCGGTGCAGGCGGTCCATCGCGTCGTCGTCGCGGGCGATCTGCAGCGCCCCCTCGACGTCGCGGCGGGCGATGACCGAGCCGGTCTTCTCGACGATGTTCTCCGCGACCGAGCCCATCTCGCGGAAGGTGCCGCGCAGCTCCGGGGGCACCGCGGAGGCGGGGTAGCGCAGCCGGGCGACCTTGGCGACGTGCCGGGCGAGGTCGCCCATCCGCTCGATGTCGCTGCTCATCCGCATGCTCGTCACGACGACGCGCAGGTCGGTGGCGACCGGCTGCTGGAGCGCGAGCAGGTCGAAGGAGAGGAGGTCGATCTGCTCGCGGCGGGCGTCGATGTCGGCGTCGGCGGCGATGACGGAGTCGGCGAGGTGGACGTCGGCGTCGAGCAGTGCGGTCGTCGCGCGGCTCATCGCCGACGCCGCGAGGTGGGTCATGTCGACGAGGCTCTCGGCGATCCGGTCGAGCTCCTCGTGGTAGGCCTTGCGCATCACGGCTGGGGTTCCTCCGGTGGGGGTCGGGCACGCGGCGACCACCGCGGGGTGGCGGCGCCGCCGCTGAACCATCGCACCCCCCGGTGAACCGTCGGCACCGGCGAGGTGAACTTCGGGCGACCGGGTTCGGGGGAGCGGGTGCGGTGGCGCGGGAGGGCCGGTGGGCGCCCGTACGCTGGTCGGGTGGATGCGACGATCGCGGCGACGCTCGGCGGGGCCGCCGGCCTCGTCATCGGGGCCGTCGGCGTCCTCGCCGGGCGCTGGTCCGAGCGCAGCCTCACCGAGACCCGGCCCGAGCCCGAGCCGCCGCTCGCCCGCGGGGTCGGCGACGTCCTCTCCGTGCTCCGCTCGATCGCCGTTGTCGTCGACACCTCCGACGCCGTCGTCAAGGCCTCCGCGCCGGCGCTCACCTACGGCCTCGTCCGCCACGGCGAGCTGGTGCACCACGAGCTGCGCCACCTGGCCCGCCAGGTCCGCCGCGACGGCGTGATCCGCGAGACCGAGCTCGACCTCGCCCGCGGTCCGTCCCCCGAGGCCAGCGTCGTGATGCGCGTGCGCGTGGCCACCCTCGGCCTGCACCACGTCCTCATCCTCGCCGAGGACCACACGCACGCCCGGCGGGTCGAGGAGGTGCGCCGCGACTTCGTCGCCAACGTGTCGCACGAGCTGAAGACCCCGGTCGGCGGCATCTCGCTGCTCGCCGAGGCCGTCCTCGACGCCAAGGACGACCCCGAGGCCGTGGCCCGCTTCGCCGCCCGCATCCGGGTCGAGGCCACCCGGCTCGGCCGGCTCGTCCAGGAGATCGTCGACCTCTCCCGGCTCCAGGTCGCCGACACCCTCCACGAGCCCGAGCTCGTCGACATCGGCACCGTCCTCGTCGAGGCCCTCGACCGCGTCCGCGTCGCCGCCGAGGCCAAGGACATCGACCTCGGGCTCGCGACCGAGCGCGGCCTGAAGGTCTTCGGCGACGCCGAGCTGCTGACCACCGCCGTCGCCAACCTCCTGACCAACGCCGTCAACTACAGCGACGAGCGGACCCGCGTCGGCATCGGCGCCCGGCTGGTCGGCGACTCCGTCGAGATCGCCGTCACCGACCAGGGCCAGGGCATCCCGGCCACCGAGCAGGAGCGCATCTTCGAGCGGTTCTACCGCGTCGACGCCGCGCGCTCGCGGGCCACCGGGGGCACCGGCCTCGGGCTGGCCATCGTCAAGCACGTCTGCGCCAACCACGGGGGCGAGGTGAGCGTGTGGAGCCAGGAGGGCCGTGGCTCGACGTTCACCATGAGCCTCCCCGTCGCCGCCCCGCAGGCCGGCGACCCCGACCCCGCGGCCGACCAAGCACCCGGCGTGGCCGCCGCCGCCCGAGGAGAGAGCACCGCATGACGCGCATCCTGATCGTCGAGGACGAGGAGTCGTTCTCGGACCCGCTGTCCTACCTGCTGAGCAAGGAGGGCTACGAGGTGTCGGTGGCCGACAACGGCCACGACGCCCTGAGCGAGTTCGACTCCGCGGGCGCCGACCTCGTGCTCCTCGACCTCATGCTGCCGGGGCTGTCCGGGGTGGACGTCTGCCGCGCGCTGCGCCAGCGCTCGAACGTGCCCGTCATCATGCTCACCGCCAAGGACAGCGAGATCGACAAGGTCGTCGGCCTCGAGCTCGGCGCCGACGACTACGTCACCAAGCCGTACTCGTCCCGTGAGCTGCTGGCCCGCATCAAGGCCGTCCTGCGCCGCGGCGCCGAGCCCGAGGAGCTGCTGCCCACCACCCTGGAGGCCGGCCCGGTGCGGATGGACGTCGAGCGCCACGTGGTCACCGTGCGGGGCGAGCAGATGGGCTTCCCGCTCAAGGAGTTCGAGCTGCTCGAGATGCTCCTGCGCAACACCGGCCGGGTGCTCACCCGCATGCAGCTCATCGACCGGGTCTGGGGCAGCGACTACGTGGGGGACACCAAGACCCTCGACGTGCACGTCAAGCGGCTGCGGGCCAAGGTCGAGGCCGACCCGGGGAGCCCGGCGCACATCCTGACGGTGCGGGGCCTGGGCTACAAGTTCGAGGCCTGACGGTGCGGTGCGGGGCCTGGGCTACACGTCCGAGGCGTAGGCCTCGCGGCGTCAGCTCGAGGAGGGCGACGGGGACGGCGAGGCCGAGGGGCTCGACGAGGGCGAGGCCGACGGCAGCTCGAGGTCCGCGTAGTAGCGCTCGGGGGCCAGCACCGGGACGAGCACGACGTTCTGGCCCGCCTCCTTCGTGCTGACGGTCAGCGTGACCATCGCGCCGGGCTCGACCGGCACGGCACCGACGTCGACCGTGGTCGAGCCACCGGAGAGCGACTCACCGGAGAAGGCCGGCACGGAGGCGGTGCCGCCCTGCTCGCCCTCGAGCCCGAAGGTGACCTCGACGCTGTCGGCGGCCCGGTTGACGGCCTGGCCCACCAGCACGCCCGGGGAGCCCTTGGCCGAGGCGACGACCGCGACGTTGCGCAGCTCGAGGCCGGGCATCGACAGGTCGACGCCGTCGGCGGGGATGTAGGGGTAGTCGGTCTGCGTCGGGGAGAACACGGCGCAGCCGGACGCGAGCAGCGTGGCGGCGGCGAGGCCGGCGAACCGGAGGGCGGAGGCGGCGCGGGTGCTCACGCGGCCAAGGATAGCGGGGCGTCGTGGAGGGTCCGGCGCAGGGCCGCCCGGGCCGGCGGGCGGCCCCGCGCGCCCCGGCGGAGGAGTCCGTCGACACCCGCGCGGCGCCCGCGCCCGGCGCGCGCGTGAAGCATGCCGGCGCCCGGTCTGTCAACCCCTGAAATTCTCTCAGGGACACCTCTTGCAGGCCTCTGACCTGCGCAAACGTCAACTCTCTCCATTGGGAGCGCCCGGCGTGTCGTGGTATCCTGAGTGTCGCGAAAGGGGACAACACCACATGGTTTTCAAGGTCGGCGAGACGGTCGTGTACCCGCACCACGGGGCTGCACGTATCGAGGAGATCAACACCCGCACGATCCGCGGAGAGGAGAAGCTCTACCTCAAGCTCAAGGTCGCCCAGGGCGACCTCGTGATCGAGGTACCCGCCGAGAACTGCGACCTCGTGGGCGTCCGTGACGTCGTCGACAAGGCCGGGCTCGACAAGGTCTTCGAGGTGCTCCGCACGCCGTACGCCGAGGAGCCCACCAACTGGTCCCGCCGCTTCAAGGCCAACCTCGAGAAGCTCGCCTCCGGCGACGTCATCAAGGTGGCCGAGGTCGTCCGCGACCTGTGGCGCCGCGATAAGGACCGCGGCCTGTCCGCCGGCGAGAAGCGCATGCTGGCCAAGGCCCGCCAGATCCTCGTCTCCGAGCTCGCGCTCGCCGAGAAGACCGACGAGGAGAAGGCCGAGACCATCCTCGACGAGGTCCTCGCGTCCTGACGCCGTCGCTCGCCCCCGGGCGAGGACATCACTGACGTGACCGACGCCCACGCCGCCCCGCGCGGCGTGGGCGTCGTCGTCGTCGCGGCCGGGTCGGGGTCACGGCTCGGGGCCTCGCTCCCGAAGGCGTTCGTGCCCCTGGCCGGTCGGCCGCTGCTCGGGTGGGCCCTCGACGCGCTTGGGCAGCTGCCCGGCGTGCGGTCCGTGGCCGTCGTCGTCCCCGAGGGCCTGGTCAACACCGCGCACGCCGCCTGGGCCGGTGTCGGGCTGCCGGACCCGGCGGTCGTCGTCGCGGGGGGAGCGGACCGCACGGCCTCGGTGGCGGCGGGGCTGGCGGCGCTGGACCCCGGGTGCGACGTCGTCCTCGTCCACGACGCCGCGCGGTGCCTGACGCCCTCGGCCGTCTTCGAGCGGGTGGTGGCCGCCGTCCGGGCCGGGGCCGACGGGGTGGTCCCTGGGCTGGCCGTCGTCGACACCGTCAAGACCGTCGACGCCGGCGGGTTCGTCACCGGCACCCCGGACCGGGCGGCGCTTCGGGCGGTCCAGACCCCGCAGGGCTTCCGGCGCGCGGTGCTCGACGCCGCGCACGCGTCCGGTCTCGGCGCCACCGACGACGCCGCGCTCGTCGAGGCGCTCGGGCACCGGGTGCTCGTCGTCGAGGGCGACCCCCGTGCGTTCAAGGTGACGACCGCCGACGACCTCGACCGTGCCGAGCGGATGCTCGCCGCGGACGCGCCCTAGCATCGGGGCATGAGCGCCCTGCCTCGTGTCGGAGTCGGCGTCGACGTGCACGCGCTGGCGCCCGAGGGCTCCACGCGCGAGCTGTGGGTGGCCGGTCTGCACTGGCCGGGCGAGCGCGGGCTCGACGGCCACTCCGACGCTGACGTCGCCGCGCACGCCGCGTGCGACGCCCTCTTCTCCGCTGCGGGCATCGGCGACCTCGGGGCGCACTTCGGCACCGGTCGTCCGGAGCTGGCCGGGGCCTCGGGCGTCACGCTCCTGGCCGAGGCGGCCCGCCTCGTGCGGGAGGCCGGCTACGACATCGGGAACGTGGCGGTGCAGGTGGTCGGCAACCGGCCGAAGGTCGGCACCCGGCGCGCCGAGGCCGAGGCGGTGCTCTCCACCGCCGTGGGGGCACCGGTGTCGGTGAGCGGTACGACGACCGACGGCCTGGGCCTCACGGGTCGGGGTGAGGGAGCCGCGGCCATCGCGACGGCCCTCGTCGTCTCGCGCGACTGACGGGTCGGCTCAGCGGCTGCGTGGGCTCTCGCGGCGGTCGGCGCCGACGATGCGCGCCATCCGCTGCAGCTCGGCGACGTGGCCGCACAGCGCCTCGCGCCCCGAGGCGGTCAGCGCCACCCGCGTCACCTGCCGGCCGTCGCGCGCACCCCGTTCGAGGCGGGCGTAGCCCTTGGCGCTCAGGGCCTTGAGGTGCTTGGAGAGGGCGGAGTCCGAGAGGCCCATCGCGTCGCGGACCTCGCCGAAGTCGCGACCGGCGGCAGGCACGAGGTAGGCGCAGATGCGCAGCCGGTGCGGCTCGTGGATGACGTCGTCGAACACCGGGTACGGCATGGCGTCAGGATACGTCGGCTTTCCCCGTGGGAAAGGGGAGTTCGACGGGCGCCGCAGCATCGATGGTGTCCCGGCCCGGCAGGGGCTCCCGGTGGCGGCGCCGGCCGCACTAGCGTGGGCCGCGGACCAGCAGAGCCGCTCGACCGAGGAGGAACCGTGCCGCAGACCGTCCAGGGTGTCATCGCGCGATCGAAGGGGGCTCCCGTCGAGCTCGTCGACGTCGTCGTCCCCGATCCCGGGCCCGGCGAGGCCGTCGTGGCCGTCGAGGCCTGCGGCGTCTGCCACACCGACCTGCACTACCGCGAGGGCGGCATCAACGACGACTTCCCCTTCCTGCTCGGGCACGAGGCCGCGGGGCGGGTCGAGGCGGTCGGCGAGGGCGTCACCGAGGTGGCGCCCGGGGACTTCGTCATCCTCAACTGGCGGGCCGTGTGCGGGCAGTGCCGCGCCTGCCTCAAGGGCAAGCCCTGGTACTGCTTCGCGACGCACAACGCCACGCAGAAGATGACGCTCACCGACGGCACCGAGCTCTCACCGGCCCTGGGCATCGGCGCGTTCATCGAGAAGACGCTCGTCGCCGCCGGGCAGTGCACGAAGGTCGACGAGGCCGATGCCGCAGCGGTCGGCCTGCTCGGGTGCGGCGTGATGGCCGGCTTCGGCGCGGCCGTCAACACCGGCGGCGTCGGGCGCGGCGACTCCGTGGCGGTCATCGGGTGCGGCGGGGTCGGCAACGCGGCGGTCGCCGGGGCCCGCATCGCCGGGGCGACGACCATCGTCGCCGTCGACGTCGACGCGCGGAAGCTGGAGGCCGCGACCCGCTTCGGCGCCACGCACACCGTCGACGCCTCCACCGAGGACCCGGTCGAGGCGGTCCGGGCGCTCACCGGCGGGCACGGCGCGGACGTCGTGGTCGAGGCGGTCGGGCGGCCCGAGACCTACGAGCAGGCGTTCTACATGCGCGACCTCGCGGGCACCGTCGTGCTCGTCGGTGTCCCGACCCCGGACAAGGAGGTCACCCTGCCGATGATCGAGATCTTCGGCCGCGGCGGGGCGCTGAAGTCCAGCTGGTACGGCGACTGCCTGCCCTCGCGCGACTTCCCGATGCTCGTCGAGCTGTACCGCCAGGGCCGCTTCGACCTCGACGCCTTCGTCACCGAGAAGATCGGCATCGGCGACGTCGAGGCCGCCTTCGACCGGATGCACGGCGGCGAGGTGCTGCGCTCGGTCGTCGTCCTCGGGGGCTCCGCGTGAGCGCCGACCCCGGCCTCGACCTCCCCTCCTCCGCCGGAGGGGTGCGCGTCGAACGGGTCGTCACCTCGGGGCTCTTCGAGCTCGACGGCGGCGCGTGGGAGGTCGACAACAACGTCTGGCTGCTCGGCGACGACCGCGAGGTGCTCGTCGTCGACGCCGCGCACGACGCCGGCGCCATCCTCGCCGCGGTGGGCGACCGGCACGTGGTGGCCGTCGTCTGCACGCACGGGCACAACGACCACGTCAACGCCGTCGCCGACCTCGTCGCCGAGACCGGGGCGACGGCGTGGCTGCACCCCGAGGACCGCGTGCTCTGGGACCAGAGCCAGGACGAGGCGCCCGGCGGCGAGCTCGCGGACGGACAGGTGTTCACGGTCGGCGACGTCGAGGCGACGGTGCTGCACACCCCCGGTCACGCACCGGGTGCGTGCTGCCTGCACGTGCCCACGCTCGGGGTGCTGTTCAGCGGCGACACCCTGTTCCAGGGCGGGCCCGGCGCCACCGGCCGCTCCTACAGCGACTTCCCGACCATCGTCGACTCGATCCGGGAGCGGCTGCTGTCGCTGCCCGAGGAGACCGTGGTCCTCACCGGCCACGGCGACCCGACACGCATCGGCGACGAGGCGCCGCACCTCCAGGAATGGCTCGACCGCGGCCACTGAGGTTCCGCGCCGCCACCGTGACGGCGCGGAACTCCCCCCAGGACGCGGATGCATCCGCGTCATGAGCGAGCTTCCCGGTCATCACCGTGACGACGCGGATCCTCAGGAGGCGGTGGGTCGGGACTCGCGCGCCGCGGCCCGGGCCAGCGCCGCGCGGACGAGGGCGGCGACCCGACCGGGGTGCTCCAGGTCGACCCACGTGATGCGCACGACCTCGTAGCCAAGGGCGCGCAGCCGGTCCTCGCGCGCCTTCTCGGCGGCCAGCGCGGCGCGACCCTCGGCACCCTCGTACTTGACGAGGCCGTCGAACTCGACGACCACCCGTCCCGCCACCATCAGGTCCACCCGGGCGAAGACCCGGCCCTGCTCGTCGGCGACCCGGGCCTGGCTGGTGACCGGGTGTCCCAGGTCGAGGAGCAGCAACCGGGTGCGGGTCTCGCCCACCGACTCGCTGAGCGGGTCGGCTTGCCGGAGCCACGTCACGGCACGGGCGGCCCGACGCGGTGACTCGGCCAGCCGCGCGACCAGGCTCGTCACCCGCTCGAGGTCGGTGGCGCCCTCGCGCAGTGCCCGGTCGGCGGCGACGACCACCGCCTCCCGCCCCTCCCGGAGGGCGACCTGCGCCAGGGCGACGTCGACGGAGACCGATCGACAGCCGTCGACCACCACCACCGGGAGTTCGACGTCGGTCGGGTGGAGGCGCAGCCCGGACGCCGTCCGGACGCGCGAGACGTGCCCGCAGAGGTCGACCACGTCGAGCGGCGCGTCGTGCAGTGGCAGGCCGTGGACCGCCAGCGCGCTCTGGTGGGTGGCGGCCTCGTGTGGTCGACCCCGTGCGTGGAGCACCGCCCGGGCGCGCAGGTCGAGCCGGCGCTCCGGAGTGGCCTGCGCCCACGTGGAGCCCAGGACGTAGGCGCCGCGGCGCACGCGGACGAGCGTCCCCGCGTCGACGAGCTCGGCGAGCGAGTTCGGGTCGACGTCGAGCCGGGTCGCGTCGCGCGTGGACAGGACGTCGTGCTGCGCGGCACCGAGGGTCAGGAGTCGGTCGGACATCCGTCGATGGTGCCCGGTCGGCGGGTGGTGCCGGCGCCGTCATCCACAGGCCCCGGCGCGGGGCTGGTCGGGTTTTCCGCGTCGTCACGGTGACGGCGCGGAAGATCCTTCGGGACGCGGATGCATCCCCGTCCGTGGCGAAGATCCGCGTCATCACGGTGATGACGGGGATGCTCGGGCGGGGGCGACGGATGCGGGGTGGTCGTGGCCCGGCCGGTAGCCTGTCGCGGGTGACCCTCAGGCTGTTCGACTCCCTCACGCGCGAGCTGCGTGACTTCGTCCCCGTCGTGCCCGGCAAGGCGGGGATCTACATCTGCGGGCTCACCACCCAGGCGCCGCCGCACATCGGCCACGTGCGCTTCGCCGTCGCGTTCGACGTGCTCCGCCGCTGGCTCGAGCGCGGGCACGGCTACGACGTCACGCTCATCCGCAACGTCACCGACATCGACGACAAGATCCTCGCGAAGTCGGCCGAGGCCGGCGAGCCGTGGTTCGCCCTGAGCTACCGCAACGAGATGGAGACCGCCGACGCCCTCGAGGCCCTCGGGGTGCTGCCGCCCACGTACGAGCCGCGCGCGACCGGCCACGTCACCGAGATGGTCGAGCTGATGGAGACCCTCGTCGAGCGCGGTCACGCCTACGCCCCGACCGACGAGTCCGGCGACGTCTACTTCGACGTCCGAAGCTGGCCGTCCTACGGCGAGCTGACCCACCAGAGCGTCGAGGACATGAGCGACGCCGAGGACGCCGACCCCCGTGGCAAGCGCGACCCCCGCGACTTCGCCCTGTGGAAGGGGCGCAAGGAGAACGAGCCCGCGACCGCGTCCTGGCCCACGCCGTTCGGCACCGGCCGCCCCGGGTGGCACCTCGAGTGCTCCGCGATGGCCCGCAAGTACCTCGGCGACACCTTCGACATCCACGGCGGGGGCGTCGACCTGCGCTTCCCCCACCACGAGAACGAGGTCGCCCAGTCGCGCGCGGCCGGTCTCGGCTTCGCCAACTACTGGCTGCACAACGCCTGGGTGACGATGGGCGGCGAGAAGATGAGCAAGTCGCTCGGCAACTCGCTGCGGGTCAGCACCGTCGTCGACGAGTACCGGCCACTGGCCGTCCGCTACTACCTGACCGCCGCCCACTACCGCAGCACGGTCGAGTACCACGAGGGCTCGATCGAGGAGTCCGCCACCACCGTCGAGCGCATCGAGGGCTTCCTGCGCCGCGCCCTACCGGGTGTCGGCACGATGCTTCCCGACGCCGGCACCGAGTTCCCCGCCGAGTTCCGCGAGGCGATGGACGACGACCTCGGGGTCTCCGACGCCCTGGCCGTCATCCACCAGGCCGTGCGCGCGGGCAACATCGCCCTCGACGACGGCGACCAGGACGACGCCGCGGCCATCGCCCGGCAGGTCGTCGCGATGACGGACGTCCTCGGTGTCAACCCCCTCGACCCCGCCTGGTCCTCGGGTGGCGACGACGCCGACGACGCGTCGTCCGCCCTGGACGCGCTCGTCGCGGAGCGCATCGCCGCCCGGTCGGCGGCCCGCTCGGCCCGCGACTACGACACCGCCGACGCCATCCGCGACGAGCTCACTGCGGCGGGAATCGCCCTCGAGGACACCGCGGCCGGCGTCCGCTGGTCCCTCATCCGATCCAAGGGAGACTGACGTGGCCGGCAACTCGCAACGCCGTGGAGCCGTCCGCAAGGGCGGCAAGAAGGGTCCGACCGTCGGGTCCGGTGGCCAGCGCCGCCGCGGGCTCGAGGGCAAGGGCCCGACGCCGAAGGCCACCGACCGGCCGAACCACAAGGCGCACAAGGCGGCTGCCCGCAGCGGCGAGCGGCGCCCCTCGGGCGGCGGACGCTCCGGCTCGCGCAAGGGCCCCGCCTCCAGCGAGGTCGTCGCCGGGCGGAACTCGGTCGTCGAGGCCCTGCGCGCGCACGTGCCCGTAACGACGATGTACGTCGCCGGCCGCATCGACTCCGACGACCGTGTGCGCGAGGCGATCAAGACCGCCACCGAGCGCTCCATCCCCATCCTCGAGACCCCGCGCGGCGAGCTCGACCGGATCACCGACGGTGCGGTGCACCAGGGCCTGGCCCTCCAGGTGCCGCCCTACGAGTACGCGCACCCTCGCGACCTCGTCGACCCCGAGAAGCCGGGCATCCCGCTCGTCGTCGCCCTCGACGGCATCACCGACCCGCGCAACCTCGGCGCCATCGTCCGCTCGGTCGCCGCGTTCGGCGGGCACGGCGTGGTCGTGCCCAGCCGCCGCTCGGCCGGGATGACGGCCAGCGCCTGGAAGACCTCCGCCGGGGCCGCGGCCCGCATCCCGGTCGCGCAGGCCGCGAACCTGACCCGCGCCCTCGAGGACTTCCGCAAGGCCGGGTTCTTCGTCATCGGCCTCGACATGGACGGCGACGTCGAGCTCCCCGAGCTCGAGCTGGCCTCCGAGCCGCTCGTCGTCGTGGTCGGCTCGGAGGGCAAGGGGCTCTCGCGGCTCGTCGCCGAGACCTGCGACCAGATCGTCTCCGTGCCGATGAGCTCGGCCGTGGAGTCCCTCAACGCCGGCATCGCCACCGGCGTCACGCTCTACGAGGTCGCGCGGCGCCGCCGGTCCTGACCGGGATCCCCACCGGACGGGCGGTCGGACTCCGGGGCGTGCCGCCGTGAGGCCGGCGCGGCCCTGTGCCACGATCGGGGTCGAGCGGACCACACCAGGCACACCGCCGCCGCTCACGAGGAGGGAACACCATGACCGAGCACGGAAGCACGCCCCCGCCGCCGGACCAGCCGGCCCCCGGCTCCACGCCGCCCCCGGCTCCGCCCGCGGACCCGTACGGCTCCGCCCCGCCGCCGGCCGCGCCGAACCCCTACGGCTCGGCGCCGGCGTACTCGCAGGCCCCGGCCGCCGGTCCGGTGACCCGGCCGAAGTCGATGGACATGGCCGTCCTGCTCATGCGGGTCGGTGCGGCGCTCTCGGTCCTGTCGATTATCCTCAGCTTCGCCACCACCGGTGACATCCGCGAGCAGGCCCGCCAGGCCCTCGAGGAGCAGGGACAGACCGTCGACCCCACGGTCGTCGACGCGGCCGTGACCATCGGCATCGTCTTCGGTGTCGTCCTCGGCCTGCTCGGTGCCGGCCTCTGGCTGTTCATGGCCTGGGCCAACGGCAAGGGCAAGTCGTGGGCACGCATCGTCTCGACGGTGCTCTTCGCCGTCTCGCTCGTCTTCTTCCTCATCGGCCTGGCGCAGCCGACGGCCCTGCTGTCGCGCATCCTCAGCATCGTGAGCATCCTGCTGGGCGGCTACATCGTCTTCCTGCTGTGGAAGAAGGAGTCCAGCGAGTTCTACAAGGCGGCG
>NZ_JBNVZV010000023.1:0-70995 GCF_050496545.1 Phycicoccus avicenniae
CCCCCCCCCCCCCCCCCCCCGCCCCCCCCACACACCCCCCCCCCCCCGCCCCCCCCCCCCCCCCCCCCACCCCAGGAATTCAGAGGCCGATCTTGTCGCCGAGCCCGCCGGCGGCTCCGCCGAGGTCGCCGGGGTCGACGCCGAAGCGGGCGAGCAGGTCGGAGTGCTGGTCGGTGTCGACCTGGTCCGGCAGGTCGTCCTGCGCCTGCTGCGCCTGGTCGTGGTCGCCGCGGTTCTTGAGGGCGTCGATGATCTGCTGCTTGTCGAGCTGCATGTGATCTCCTTCGTTGGGTGTCGATCGGCCGGACCGGGTCGGCCCGGACGGGTGGGTCAGTCGCCGAGCCCGGCTCGGTCGACCTTGCGGTGGAAGCGCATCCCGGCCAGTCCGCCGAGGACGGCGCCGACCAGGCTGACGACGACCACACCGAGGAGCGCGAGGAGCCCTGCGGTGCCGATGTCGCCCTCGCCGACGGGGAGCCGCGGGAAGCTGTTGAGCTTGCCGAGGACGTTGTACTGGTCGCCCGCGACGGCGCCGACCGCGGCGAGGACCAGGGCGATGACGATCGACCACAGCCAGACCGCGACACCCTGCTTGGCGCCGTTGAAGCGGGACATGCGACCGGCGACGTACCCGCCGCAGTAGTAGGCGACGAACAGCACAACGAGCAGGGCGATCCCGCCGACGAGGCCGATGGTGCCGGGGTCGCTGGTGGCCTGGTCGGTCGCTGTGCTCACGTCGGTGTCGGTGGCGACGCCCACGGCTGCGCCGGCGGCGGCGACCAGCGCCGTAAGCAGGACGGCGGTGCCGGTGGCGGTCAACCACCCGAAGAAGGCGGCGCCGAACTTGATCCCTCCGAACTGTTCCTTCTCGGCGCGCACGACGTCGTGCCGCTTCGCGGTGGTGTCGTGGATGGTGTCTCGATTTTCCATGGCGGGTCCTTCCGAAGGTGATGGGCCGGTGGGCCCGTCACGGGCGGTGCGGGGCAGAGGCGGGGTCCGGGCTGGCGGTCCCCTGCCCGGCGGAGCCGGTGATCGGACGACGTGCACGCTGAGTGCCGACGCGCGCCTGCTGGGCTGCGTCCTGGGCCTGCTCCTTGACGCTCGGGGCGCCGGCGGCGTGCGCCCGCATCCGGGGCGCCTCCTCCTCGGCCTTGCTCAGGTAGTCCTCCCAGCGCGACTGCATCGGCTTGACCAGACCGCCACCCACGCCGACGACGAGGATCCCGGCGATGGTGGCGAGGACGGCGATGAGGACGGGGGTGGTCACCGTGGTGGCGATGCCGACCTGGTTGAGCGCGGCGATGATGCCGAGCCCGAGGATGAAGACTCCGGCGATGGTGGCGAGGGTCTTGCCGTACGACAGGCCGCCGATGGTGTTCTGGATCAGGCCCTTGACGGCAGCCGCGACCGCCGCGGCGACCACGATGATGACGATCGCGACAAAGGCCTTGGGGAGGAAGGCGATGATCGCGGTCAACAGCTCGCTGATCGGGTTGGGGCCGAAAGCGCTGAAGGCCAGCTGCAGGGTGAAGAGCAAGACCGCGTAGTAGACGAGCTTGGCCAGGATGTCCGAGGGGTCGTACTTCGATGACTCCAGGACCCGGCCGACGCCGCCGCGCTCGATGGCTCGGTCGAAGCCCACCCGGCCGAGGATGGTGGCCACGGCCTTGGACAGCACCTTGGCGACGATGAACCCGATGACGAGGATGACGAGGAACAGCAAGAGTCGAGGGACGAAGGTGGCTACAGCCGCCAGCGCGTCGGACAGTGCGTCGGTCATGGTTTCCCTTTCGAGGTCGTCCCACTCGCCGAGAGGCGCGTGGGTTCGGCGCCGGTCGGCGCGACCCCGACGCTCTACCCCTCGCGTTTACGTTGTAAACCACGCCTTCGTGCAGGGCTATGGCCCGCATGCACGCGTCGGGCGCCGACCTTCCGGGTAGTGGCACGATGGTCGTACCGAGAGGGTCCGGGTAGTGGCACGGTGGTCGTACACAGAGGGTCGAAGGGAGAAGCGGTGAGTGACCATGAGCGCGACACCTTGGAAGAGCGGGCTTTCGCGCGAGGCGCCCTAGGCCGCGAAGAAATCATCGAGGAGGCCATCTCGATGATCGATGACCACGGACTCGGGGCGCTGACCATGCGTTCGCTCGGGGGGCGCCTGGGCGTTGAGGCGATGGCCCTTTACCGCTACGTCAACGGGCGCGAGGACCTTCTCGAAGGCGTGGTCGACACGCTCGTCGACCGCATCGCCGTCGACCCCGGCCGGGTCCTCGAGCCGGCCGATGGGTGGCAGGCCTTCCTGCAGTGGATGGCCCATTCGGTGCGAGCCGTCGCCACGGCACATCCGGCCGTGTTCCCACTCGTGGCCACCCGGCACCCGGCAGCGCCATGGCTGCGCCCGCCGCTGCGCAGCCTGCGGGTGGTCGATCAGTTCCTCGAGGGCCTCACCCGCCGGGGGTTCACCGACGCGCAAGCTGTCGAGACCTACCGCATCTTCACCAGCTTTCTGCTCGGCCACCTCCTGCTCGAGGTCTCCACCCTCGGCGCGACCACCTCACCCGTGGAGGAGCCACTGGACGAGGGCGGTGCCGACATCCGACCACCCGGTGACGGCCCCTCCGTCGAGGACTACCCCTCCATCATGCGCACTGCCGCGCTGCTGTCGGAGGACCACACCGACGAAGAGTTCGAGCGTGCTCTCGAGGCACTGCTCGATCGTCTCGACCTTCTGCTTTCGCAGTGACGACGTCACAGTGCACCACTACTCCTCGAGATCCCGTCGCTTGACCGGCCCGTGCATGACTCGGCGACTTGGCAGAGCACGATCGGCTTCAACGCTTTCCCTCCACGCGCAATCCTCCAGTCATGGGGGGGTAGAACGACGTTGTCCATCGTCAGCACCTGAGGAGCACCAGTGCCTAGGCCGCGACCAGGCCAGGCGATGGCACCGCGACCGACTACGGTGGCCGGACGAAAACAGGGGCTCTCGCGGCCACGGCATCTCCGACCATGCGCCGGCGCTCAAGAGCCAGCTCGCCAACGACCACGAGGACCGCAATAGCCCATGTCCACAAGCGACGGATGCCGCGGCAAAGCAGACAAGAGCGCCGACGACGCACCACCCTCGCAAGGGACCTTGACTCGAAACTGGGACGAGCTCCTCCAAGAGATCCGGGTCACCCAGACCGGTGTCCAGATCCTCACCGGGCTCCTCCTCACGGTGCCGTTCTCATCTCGGTTCGACGGCTTGACCGGTTTCCAGAGAGGTCTCTACCTCGCGGTGCTCTTCGGGTCGGTCCTGTGCACCGGGCTCGTTGTGGCGCCGGTCGCGTTCCACCGAGTGCTTTTCCGCCGACGACGTCGGGAGCTACTTGTGTAGTCGGGGAACCGACTTGCGATTGCCGGGCTTGCGACGTTGAGCTTGACGGTATCTGGGGTCGTCACTCTCGTCGTCGACGTCGTCGTCGGAGCGACCGAGTCGTTCATCGCGGGCGGCGTGGCACTCATTGTCCTCACGGGCCTCTGGGCGGCGCTTCCTCGGCTGGTCGATCGCTTTGACAACAGTCCACCCAACCCACCGCCGGGGGCGGACACAGAACCCGATCGGTAGAGACGCCACGTGACCCCGACGCACGACAGCGCACGGACGGGGCCAAGTTGATGCGGCGCCTCGGCACCATCCGCCAGGAGGCGGGACCTTGTCACCGGGCCGGTGCGCCTAGAGGTGCGCAAAGTCGCACCCTGACCCCTCACGCGGCCGTGGTCGGCTACTGCGCCTCAGCCCGTTCGGCCAGACCTTCGCAGCGGAGCCTCGCAAACTCCTGCAACCTTGGAGCCAGAACAGCCCCGGACGTCGACGACGTCCTGCAGCATGCCCTCGCCTCCTAGGGCTGGACGACGCGCACTCAGACTGCCGACGGCGCCCTCAGCTGGCTCTCGTTCCGTGGTCCGAGCACGTTGGGCGGTCCCTACTGTCGTGCCGTAATGTCGGAGCTGATCTGGAGGTCGCAACAACGGCCAGGACCAGGTGTACGTCAGGATGATTCATGTTCGACCCCACCAGAGACACCGCGCCCGCGCCCGATCCCTGGTCACCGCTCCTCGGCCAGCTCCGGGAGCGCCTCGCCCACGACGGTCGCCTGCAACCGGAGCGGCTAGTGGCCTTGGCTGCGGAGGTCCTCCCACACAGCCACCACGCCGGGATCACCCTCATCCGACGGGACCGAGGTCCGAGGACGATCGCCGCCACCGACGAGCTGCCGAGAGCCGTCGATACGCTGCAGTACTCGGTGGGCGAGGGGCCCTGCCTCGACGCCGCCACCGGGCACGATGTCGTCCGTAGCCCGCATCTGGTCGCGGACGCCAGATGGCCGACGTTCGTCACGCGCTGCGCCAAGGAACAGGGAGTGGCCAGCATGCTTGCCGTCCGCCTCGACCTTTCCGGCGGGGACCGGGGGGCGCTCAACTTCTATGCACCCTCGCCCGGCGCGTTCGACGACCTCGATGTCGGCGTCAGCTCAATACTCGCGCCGTACGTAGCCCTATCCCTAGAGCAGACACTCCGTGCTGGCGATGTCGCCAATCTCGAGCGCGCGCTCGACAGCAGCCGTCTCATTGGCATAGCGGTCGGCATCCTCATGGCTCGCCATCAGGTCGACCGGCACACCGGCTTCGAACTCCTGCGGACAGCGAGTCAGCACCTCAACGTCAAGCTGCGCGACCTTGCCGCCGACGTGGCGGACACCGGCGAGCTACCGACCATCTCGCCGCGTTCACCCGGCACCGCCGCCCGCGCGACCTGATGGTGGACTCAGCACCCCGACCCGCCACAGGCGGCCTGATGGTGACATCGAGGGCCGACCGTCCCCGCTTCACCCATCCCGTCGGTGCCCTGTCGATCCTGCACGGACCACGAACCAGAAGAACGGCTCACACCTGAACTGCCGACTCTGCCATCCTCGGGTAGGGAGGTGATTGCCGGTGAGCGCCCCAGACGCCACGACTGGACGGTCGGCCGGGGGTCCTGTCACGTGGGACCCCGGCGCCGACCGGCTGCGCTGGGCCGACCAAGCCGGCCGTGGCCCCTGGGACTCTCTACAGGCGTTGGCATCCGACGGCGGCACACCTGGTGCGAGGCTGCTCGAGCGGTTGCAGCAATCGTGCGGCGCTGCCCGCGCCGCCGGCGGTCTCATCGACCTGGCGTGGCCAGCTCTTGGCGGGCGTCGCTTCAGCACGGCGGTTCTGCTCGACGGAGCGTCGGCCGGAGCCGACGTGCTGCCCGGTTGGGTGGTACCGCTCCGCCCTAGCACCGCCGACGCGCTGGCCCGCCGGGCCGTCCTCGACCAGGCCAAGGGCGTCCTCATGGCACGTTACGGCCTGGACGCCGACGAGGCCTTCGACGAGCTCTCACGCCTGTCGCAGAACCAGAACCGCAAGGCGGTCGAGGTAGCCGCGGACATCGTGACGGACGCGCGAGGACCTCAAGCAGACCCGGACCAACCGTTCCTCGTCCACCGGGTCATCGACATGATGCTGACACCTGCGCTTTTGCTGGCGGCCGTGCGCGACCCCGACGGCCGCATGATCGACCTCCTGGTCGAGCACGCGAATCCCGCGGCCGTCGACCTGGATGGTCGGCGCACCGCCACCATGACGGGGCGGCGCCTCCTCGGGCTCTACCCCGGCTTGCTCGAGAGCGGGGTATGGGATGTCTACGCAACCGCACTCTCCACTCAGCAGCCCTACCTCGGACCGAGGACACCGTATGTCGAGACCACGACAGCTGGCCGCGTGCAGGGTCTCGTCGAGCTGGCGGCTCACCCGTTGAGCCGTGACCGGCTGCTCGTGACATGGCACAACGACCCGAACCCGGGGTCGGTTGACCGATGACCGGTCACCCTGTCCGTCATCGTGGTGGATCTGATCCGCTCCCCCAGCAATCCGAGCGCCGGGCTGCCCATGACTGACCCAGATCGGTGGTTCGAATTCGATTCTGTGCTCGAGGTGCTGCCGTGGGGGCGCAACAACTACACGGTCCTGAGGATGGATGACGACCTCGCCCTTGCGGCACGACATGCCCGTACCCGTCGAGTGCACGGCGCCCTCGAGGGTGTCGCAGTAAACGTCGGCGTGAACCGAGCGGACGTCATCCCCCACAGCTTCGTGTATGTCGGGCGAGCCCTCCTCCGCCGCCTCGACGCCAGGCCTGGTGACTTGGTCAGTTGCCGCCTCCGCCCCGTCGATCCCGACGAAGTACCGATCCCGGACGACGTCCGAGAGGCCTTGATCGCTGCAGACGTGCTCGCCGGGTTCGAGTCCCTCTCCCCTCCCCGGCGACGGCAGCTCCTGCGCCCGGTCCTCGATGCATCCAGCCCTCGGACCCGACTGTCCCGTATCGAGGCCCTCATTCGAAGCCCGCGATCCTGATGACGCGGCCGGGCTTGGCCGCACCTCGCGCAGGAACAACCCGCAGTGGGCTGCGCACGACCTGGCCCCTGACAGGCACGAGACGGGTGACACTACGGTGACCTCCATGACGCGGACGCCTTCCGGTGCGCACTCTCTGACGCGGGACCCAACCGACCACTCCCGGCTGTCGCATCGACTCCGGGCCCTGGTGGACGGCAAGACGAAACCGCTCGGGTCGCTGGGCCGACTTGAGGACCTCGCCGTCCAGCTCGGCACCCTCCAAGGCACGACCACCCCCAGCGCCGCGCGCTGTCTGCACACCATCATCGCCGCTGACCACGGCATCGCGGCCGAGGGCGTCTCGGCGTACCCCGCCGGGGTGACCCGCCTCATGCTGGCCACCTTCCTCGACGGACGGGCCGCAGCCAGTGTCTTTGCCCGCGTGGTGGGAGCCGAGGTGCGGGTCGTCGACGCAGGTGTATCCGGTCCGCCACTCGACCACCCGAGGCTCGTCTCACGCCGCATTGGCTCGGGCACCGCCAACAGCGTGACCGGCCCGGCGATGACGCCCGACCAGTGCCGAGCCGCCCTCGATGCCGGACTGACCCTCGGCGCAGAAGCAGATACCGACATCGCGTCGTTCGGGGAGATGGGCATCGCCAACACCTCCGCCGCCAGCCTGGTCTGCGCGACGGTGCTGGGCCTGCCAGTGGCGTCGCTCGTCGGCCGGGGCACGGGCATCGACGACGACTCCCTCGCCCGAAAGCGTGCGGTCCTCGAGCGCGTCGTGGCCCGCGTCGCCCGCGCTGCGGACATCACCGCCCGGACTTCGACCGGCGGAGTGCAGCTGCCCGCCGAGCAGGCACTCACCGAGGTCGGAGGGTTTGAGATCGCCATGATGGCCGGCGCCATGCTCGGCGCCGCCCGGAGCAACCGACTCGTGCTGGTCGACGGGTTCGTCGCCGGGGCCGCGGCGGTCGCGGCGCTCGACATCGACCCCTCCCTCCGCTCCGCCTTCGTCTTCGCGCATCGATCCGCCGAAGCCGGACACGCTGCCGTGCTCGAGGCCCTTGGAGCCGATCCGCTCCTCGACCTCGGGCTGCGGCTCGGCGAAGGAACCGGAGCGCTGCTGGCCGTGCCTCTGCTGCAGTCGGCAGCGGCCATGCTGACGGGCATGGCCGACCTCGAGGACCTAGGGATCGAGCCCGGGTGAGGGAGTGGGACGTCATCCGTCTCGCGGTCCAGTTCCTCACCCGCGTGCCCGTCGGCCGGCCTGCGTGGAGCGAGGCGGCACAGGCCGCCACCATCCGCTGGTTCGCATGCGTCGGGCTGCTGATCGGCGGTGTTGGCGCCGGGGTGCTCTGGCTCGCCTCCTTGGTGCTGCCGCCGCTCGTTTCCGCGGCGGCCTCGACCGGCGCCGTGCTGCTGCTGACCGGGGCCTTTCACGAGGATGGCCTGGCCGACGCCGCAGACGGGCTGGGTGGCGGTAGCACCCGTCAGCGAACACTGGAGATCATGCGCGACAGCCGAATCGGCACCTACGGTGCCGTCGCGCTCGTTCTCGTCCTCCTGACCAAGGTCCTAACGCTCGGGTCGATGACCGCGGGCGCCGCCGCCGTGGCCCTCGTGGCCGGCCATACCATGAGCCGCGCATCGGTCGTCCTGGCCGTGGAGACCTCGCGCTACTTGCGTGACCATGGCACCGGCAAACCCGTGGCGCAGGGAGCCGGAGGGCTGGGCGTAACGCTGAACCTCGCGTGTGCCGCCGCGGGTCTGGTGGTGCTCGGTGCCGTCGCCGGATGGGACGCAGCTCTCGTCGGGTCCGCCGGTGCAACCGTGGGGCACCTGGGCATGCGCTGCCTATACGAGCGCCGGCTCGGCGGGTACACCGGCGACTGCCTGGGCGCGGTGCAACAGTGCAGTGAGCTGGGCGTTCTGCTTGGGGTCTTGGCGTGCCTGTGATGCTCGTGCGACACCCGCAACCCGAGGGGGCTGCGGGTCGGTGCTACGGCCGAACCGACCTCGCGGTCGACCCGGGCCGGGCAGCCTCGGCCGTCGCGGCGCTGCGGGACCGGCTCACTGCCGGCACCGGAGAGTCACCCAGCCACCGCACCGTGCGGGTCGTCAGCAGCCCGCTGCGTCGCGCCCGCGTCGTCGCCCAGCTGCTGGCCGACGACCTTCGGCTCCCTATCGTCGTCGACCCTCGGTTTGCCGAGATCGACTTCGGGTCCTGGGAAGGACGCTTCTGGAAGGACATCCCCCGCGCGGAGCTCGACCAGTGGGCGGCCGACCTGCTCCGGTACCGCGGTCATGGCGGCGAGAGCGTGAGCGACCTGGCCACTCGGGTGGCGACCGGCCTCGGCTCCTGCCGCCCGGGAGACGTCGTCGTCTCCCACCTCGGTGTCATACGGGCCGCCCTCGCCCACGGCGGACACCCGACCCCTTGGACGACCGTCGTGCCCTTCGGTGGAGTCCTGGGCCTCAGGATGTCCGGGGTCGAGGGCCCGTCGCGGTAACTGCGGCTCAGCCGTCGCCGCTGGACCCCCGGCTGGTTGCATGGGAACCGCACAGGTATGGCCTACAGACCGGACCGAAGTCGCGATCTGCTTGACGTCCTCCGTCGGCTCGCACGCGGCGAGATGTCCTTAAAGGCGGGCGAGCAGTCAGCACCCGCCTTTCCCGGCTGTCGGAATCTGTCCGCTCGCGAGGGCCCGGTCGGACCCTCGGTGGCGATAGACCTTCAGGGTGATGAAGACAGGGCGGCTCCCGAGCCTGAGCGGCATCCCGCTGATGGTCCTGCTTTGCCTGGGTCTCACGTCCTGCTCGTCGATGGACCTCACCACGTACCGGGAAGCCGTTGAGGCCTCGTTGGAGTCCACGCTCAGCGAGGCCCGGACCGCCGAGCTGGCCGGTGGGCTCTGGATGGACGGCCGGGCGACCCACGCCGTGACGTCCGTCGTCGTCTCCGACAGCGAGGAGGGTGTCGGAGCCGAGTCCCAGTGGTTCGCGGGGCAGCAGCCACCGGACGCCCGGTCCGAGGACTTGCGGAAGCGGACGAACGACGCGCTCGACGAGGCCTCGTCCGCCGTCGAGGAGCTCCGCATCGCCGTCGAGCGCTCGGACCGTGACGCGACACGGACCGCGCTCGCCGGGCTGCGCTCGGCCACCGCCATGGTCGAGGCCCTCGCCGAGGAGCTGGGGTGAAGCGGCTCTTCGCCGTGGCGCTCGGCGTCCTGACGGCCATCGGCGGCTTCGTGGACATCGGTGACCTCGTGACCAACGCGACGGTGGGCTCGCGCTTCGGCCTCTCGCTCGCCTGGGTCGTCGCCGTGGGGGTCCTGGGCATCTGCGTTTTCGCGGAGATGAGCGGACGCGTGGCGGCGGTCAGCGGCCGTGCCACCTTCGACCTGATCCGGGAGCGCCTCGGCCCGCGCGTCGGCCTTCTGGCCCTGATGGGGTCGATGGCGGTCACCTTCCTCACCCTGACGGCGGAGATCGGCGGCGTGGCGCTGGCCCTCGAGCTGGCCACGAGCATCCACTACCTCCTGTGGGTCCCGGTCGTGGGGGTCCTCGTATGGGTGGTCCTGTGGCGGGTGCGGTTCTCTGTGCTGGAGAACGCGTTCGGTCTCGCCGGACTGTGCCTGATCGTGTTCGCGGTGACGGTCTGGCGGCTCGGCCCGGACTGGGGGGACCTCGCCGCCGGCGCGCTCCACCCCGCGGTGCCCGGCAGCGAGGAGGGGACGACCTATTGGTACTACGCCGTGGCGCTCTTCGGTGCCGCGATGACACCGTACGAGGTGTTCTTCTTCTCCTCCGGCGGGGTCGAGGAGCACTGGGGCCCGGACAGCCTGCGCACCATGCGCGCGAACGTGTTCATCGGCTTTCCCCTCGGTGGCCTGCTGTCACTGGCGATCGCCGCCGCCGCGGCGGTGGTCCTGCGGCCGCACGGCATCGAGGTCACGAACCTCGGCCAGGTGGCCCTCCCCGTCCTATCGGGCGTCGGCACCCTCGGGCTCGTCCTCGTCCTCGTGGGGATCTTCGCTGCGACCTTCGGCGCCGCGTGCGAGACCGGGCTGTCCGTGGGCTACAGCGTCTCGCAGTACTTCGGGTGGCAGTGGGGGAAGTTCGTCGAGCCGCTGCGGGCGGCGCGCTTCCACACCGTCGTGCTGCTCTCGTGCATCGCCGGCGTCGGCATCCTCCTGACCACCGTCGACCCCGTCCTCGTCACAGAGTACTCAGTCGTGTTCAGTGCCCTCGCACTACCGCTGACCTACTTGCCCATCCTCGTCGTGGCCAACGACCGCACCTACCTCGGGCGGCACGTCAACGGCCGGCTGGCCAACGCGCTCGGCACCGGCTACCTCGTCATCGTGGTCGTGGCGTCGCTGGCCGCGATCCCGCTCATGCTGCTGACGGGGGCGGGCGCATGACCCGCGACCCGGCCCCCGGTAGCCCTCTCGAGGCGGGCTCGCCGCTCTCGCTCGGGCTCCGGCTGCTCGACCACCAGCTGCTCGGCCGGGAGCTCGAGATGCTCGGCAACGTCGACGACGTGGCCCTCGAGGAGCGCGACGGACGGCTCGTCGCCACGGCGGTGCTGCGCGGTCCGGGTGCCTGGTCGCACCGCCAGCCCGGTGCCCTTGGGCGGTGGGGACGAGCGGTGTGGCGCCGGCTCGAGCGAGCCGAGGACCCGCGTCCCCTCGTCCTGCCTCTCGACCACGTGCTGGCCATCGGGTCGGCCGTCCATGTGGACGGCTGGGCCGAGGAGTACCTGGCGGCGAGCGACCACGCCGAGCTCTGGCTGCGCCGCCACCTCGTCGGTCGCATCCCCGGGGCCCGAGGGGGCAAGCACCGCTTCGGCGGCGACCTCGCCCCGCACCCCCGCGACGACACCGCCCTGACGCTGCCGGTGGGCGCCCGTCTGCTCAGTGACCTGCTCGGCGCGGCGGTGGTCCGTGACGACGGCTCGGAGAGCGGCCGGGTCGTCGAGGTGCGGGCGGCCCAGGACTCACCCCGGGAGTCGCGGGTCGGGACGCTGGTCGTCACCTCCGTGGTGCACGGGCCGCGGCGCCTCGGCGGTGGGCTCGGCTACCGTGACGACCAGGCCATGGCGCCGTTCCTGCTCGGCGAGGCACTGCGTCGGTGGCACCGCCACGACACCGAGTCGGCATGGGAGCAAGTGCAGTCGTTGGACTGGGCGACTCGGCGCATCACGCTGTCAGCCTGACGGTCTGTCGACTCGAGGTCGTCCTCGGTGGCCCTCGGCGCGTCCGCTGGTGGGTTGCGAGGTAAGAGGCCAAGGTCGGTCCCCGTTGGCCCCGAACAACTCGACCACGCCGTACACGATCTCCGCGCTTCTCCAGGTGTCGTTAGGCCGGTCACGGAGCCGCCAGCCTGCAGAATCTCGACGCCCCTACGCGTGCCGAAGCAAAGTCGCGATGTCGGGCAACCTCTCGTGGTGGACCACCGGTGCCCGGTCGGTTCAGGATCGAAGGCCACTATGGTTTCGGCGTTGGCCCTTCCAGAGTCGATCCTGGTGAGCACCAGGAATGAGAACAGGCGGGGCTCTGAGGGCGGGAGAGGCAACTGGCCCCACAGGTCGGCGCCGATCGGTAACGGACGAGCACGGCGAAGCGCCGTGAGACTCGACGCTTGGAGGCCGACGGTTGTTGCCGAACGACGAGGCGGTGACGCTGAGCAGCGAAGACCGTGCGGCCCTCACTCTTCGACGTTCCTTCGTCCCAGCGCGCCGACCCCTTCTGGGCGAGCGTGCTCGCACCTTTGGCGACGGACTTCGTGGTGGTTCTTTCGGGGCATGGACAGAGCCCGGCCAGGGCTCGATACTTTCCCGATGGGGATCTGCGACGTCCTCGATGGATGGGACGACGGGCCGAACTCTGGGCAGTTCGAGGACCTGCGCGACTTCGTGAACGACCTGCTGGAGTCTTGGGGGTTCGACGCCCCCAACTGGAGCGATGAGATGCCACCGGGGTACGAGGACGCTGCAGGTGTCTACACCTCGAACGACGACACCGTGCACCTCAACCCCGACATCTTCTTTGGTGACGCTGAGGACGCGATCAACGTGGCCATCCACGAAGGGCTGCACGCAACGGTGGAGCAGCTGGGATGGGAGATGCCCGACTTCCAGGAAGAGTGGGAGGTCGGCAGCGTCGGACTTGGGGTGGGGCAAGACTTGGCCGAGGGTTGCGAGAACCCCACGGAGTCCGGCGCCCCGAGCGACATGCCGAGCTACCCGTGGATGTCCAAGGGAGGTTGAGCGATGCGCACGCTGACATCAAGCGAAACCCTGTGCTGGGAGCGAGCCGAGAAACGGCGCCGAGCCCTCATCCACTACCGCCGACGGCTGATCGCGCTCTTGGCCACGTAAGTCTTTCTCGATGAACTCCTCGCGGACATCCCCACACCTCCCACTCCTCGCCAGATTCGGTTCCGGATCGAGCTGCGCCGTCGGCAGGCGATCGCTGAGGCAGGGTGGCCGGGCATTCCCCCCTTGATCACATTTCTAGACGCGGCCCACCGGCATGCACTCGACGAAGCCGGAATCGCCGGTTGGCGCTGACATGACAAATCACGTATCGGCCGGCGCGGCTCGGGCGGCCCTTGTCAGCGACGCGGCCTATCCCGGGGTGGCACGCGCGCTGATCGACGCGGCCCGCTCCCGCTGCCTGCTCAGCATGTTCATCGTCGAGCTCACCGGCGAGGAAGACGCGGGGACCGAAGACCTCGTGGAGGCACTGTCTGCGGCTTCTTGGCGCGGCGTGCACACGCGCGTTGTGCTCGGCGGCTCACGCGAGAACTTCCCCATCGCCCAAGCAGCGGTCTCCGCCCGGGCCATTCTCATAGCGGCAAACGTGCCCGCGCGGTGGCTCACCGCCTCACCCACCACCGGCAGCCACGCGAAGTTCCTCATCACCGACGACATCGCGCTCCTGGGATCACACAACTGGACCCCGGGTGCCTTCTCCGGAACCCAGATGCAGGACAGCGTCGCCATCGACTCCCCTGCGCTTGCCGGTGTCCTGCACGAGAAGTTCGAGGACCAGTGGCATCGGGCCGGGGGGCTGTGATGGCCTCGACATGGGACTGGGCCGAGCTGGCAACGAGCCGACTCGCGGCTGCGCTGTACCAAGCGGGCGGGCAGCCGGCCCCCTCGACTCTCGATCCCGCTCGACGTGCGCTCGGTGCTGTCTTTCGTTCCGCCGGAGGCGTGCCGGTCTCACGCACAGAACCAGATCTGAGCGTCGTGGCCGAACACCTACTACGCGACGCCTGCACGGCCTACCTACACGCCCACAACCAGCCGGCCACGCGCCTGCCGTCCGGCGTTAGCCGGACCCCGAGCCCAACCCGCAGTATCGAGCACGCGACCTCGTCTCCGATCACCTACGTGAACTGGGCAAGCGCTGGCGAACTGGCACAACTTCCCATCATCGGGGCGGTTCTCTCAGAACGCATAGTGCGTGAACGGCGCACCGGCGGACCGTACGCCGATGCGGACGATCTCGCCGCACGAGTGGACGGCCTCGGATCGAGAGATGCCGCCCGCCTTCTTGGAGTTCTGGCGTTCGACACGACCAACCCGTGTCCAGTCCCCCGTTCAGCAGGTGCTACCGAAGCCCTTCTGGCGGTCCGAGACCGCGCTGTCGCGACGACCGGCGGCGACGCGATCCTCGGAGCACTGGAAGCGCTGGCCACTTGGTGCGCCGGTCACCCGAGCCCCGCTCATTCGTCACGCAGCCACACTCGCGTTACCCCACGCCAAGCCCTCGACGCTCTGCAGTGGAAGCCCAGCGACGTATCGGTCCTGTCCGACGGTCAGTACCCCCTCTCGCTGACCAATCTTCTGGATTCTGCGTCGCAGGCCATCGACGTCTGCATGTTCCATATCGCTGCCGGGCAGCGCACTCAAACACTCATGGACGCCCTCACCAGCGCCGTCAACCGTGGCGTCGAGGTTCGCGTCCTGCTCGACCGCGACCGACCGAAGGACCCGTACAACTCCAATGTGGTCAACATCCGCGCTCGCCGGCTGCTACAGGCCGGGGGTGTCCGCGTGCGCCAAGACCCTGCCCACCGACTACTGCACTCCAAGTTTGTGATCGTGGACCTCGACAGGGTCGTCCTCGGATCCCACAACTGGTCCAGTGGGTCCTTCGCCGGCTTCGACGACGTCTCGGTCATCCTCCAAAGCGCCGAGATCACGAGTCAGCTCGTCAGCCGCTTCGACGACGGATGGGAAGCCGCCGAGTAACGCCGCTACATCCGTCCGTGACACCCCGTTTGCAAGCGGCGCCGCTTGCGCACGCGACCCGTACAGGAACTGCTCGCGTTGGGTCTCGCTCCTCCCTCTTTGCTCCGGCGCTACCAGCTCGAAGGCAGCCCGCGAGCCCGGGTTGAGTCGCGAAGGACCCTCTGACGAGTCCGTTCACCTCAGATCGTGAACCGCTGTCGGGGACGGTCGCGACGGAGCGGGCCACATGGAAAGCGCACAACTTTTCCGCTGGGGTCGCGGCGAGCCCGAAGCGACACCCAGCGATCGGGGGCTAGTTCGGTCGGGCCATGGTCGATGACGGCAACAGGTCTCACACTGAGTTCGGGACGTCCGAGTAGGAAGGCGAACCTCATGTGGTTGCTATTTCTCGTTGTCACGTTGGCCGTGATTGCGCTCGCGGCCTTCGGGTTGGACCGCGCTCGCGGGTCGCAGGGGGCCGCTCGACAAGAGGATCTGCCGGGCACCAAGGCGGGCCGACCACGCCACATCGACACCGGCGACGGCTTCAATGGCATGTAGCCAGGATCTGCCGACTGGCTCACGCTCCGTCGACAACCGCTGCTGGTGGACCACGCTGCTCTGAGCAAGCCCCGCCCTCCCATCGAGTGGGCCCAGGCTCGCGAGGTCCGCGCAGTTGTCAGCGCGCGTGCGTCCTTGGGTCTTGCGGATCGCTAGCTACTCGGTGACTTGAAGCGAACGACCGGTTGCAGGGAAGTCGCCTGTCACTCAGGCATGGGGTTGGTTGGCTGCTGATAACCCTCCGCGGAGCGTTAGCCACAATGTCAGTCCTCAACGATGCGCCATTAGATGTCCACACGATGCCCAAGTCCCCTCAGACCGGTCGTGCCGCGTCGCGATGTCGCGACCACGTGCGCTTCGTTGAGCGCTCGCAACGAAGCGGGCGCCGCTGTCAGAAGGCGAGCCAGGACCGAAGGCCCGAGAGGTTCAGGCCTGCTCGCCGTCGGACTAGGTGACGATGTCCAGCACTGAGACGGGTTCGGCGCGCCTGCGGGATCTGTGGGTTCAACGGACACGCTGTGCGTTGCACATCGCTGGCTAGCCTGCCTTCGACAAGAGCCGTCCAACACCCTTGACCCTCACAAGAGCCTGAGGCAGACCGCGCGCTCGTTCAACGACTAGCGCGTGGCATCGAAGGCCTCTCGGTGGCGAGGCCGTCACCTGCCTTCGGCGAGGCGAGAGAGAGCCGCCGCGATCTCGGCATCCCGCCCTCGCGCTGCATGCTGGTAGCGCAGAGCGGCCTGGGGGGTGGAATGGCCAATCCTCGCCATCAACTCAGCCAAGGTGGCGCCCGTTTGGGCCGCCAGCACGGCTCCGGTGTGCCGTAGGTCGTGGATTCGCAGATCTGGACGGCCCGCCGCCAGACGTGCGCGATACCAATGTCTGTACAGCGTGTTCGCGTGTACCTGGATGGACGGGTCACCCACGGAGGGGAACACCAACGCATCCGTTTCAGGCCTCACGAAGCGCTCGAGATGATTTTCGATCACGGGGATCAGGTGAGGCGGGATCGCGACGTCACGGATGCTGGCGAAACTCTTCGGAAGGCCTACTGACACCTGGCCTTCAACGCGCACGACACCGCGGCGCACCCTGAGAACCATCAGCCGAAGGTCGAGGTCTGAGCGTCGCAGCTCCGACATCTCGCCCAGCCGCAATCCACACCAGGCGCCGATCAACACGAGCGCCCTGTACCGCTCAGGCATGTGGTCGACGACGACTCGCAGTTCCTCGAGGGAGGCGGGTTCGACCCTGCGGGTGGAGGCGGATGTCCCCGCTCCACGGATGCGACAGGGATTCGTGGCAATGACCTCGTCGGTCACAGCGGTCGTGAGGATCGCACGCAGGAGACCGTAGGCGTGGGCGCGTTGTGTGGGCTTGCTCGGATCGAGGCCGCTGTGCCAGATCCGCACCGCGGTCGGTGTGATCTCGCGCATCGCCACGTCCCCGAACGCCGGCAGGATGAACCGGTCGAGCTGGCGGCGGTACAGGACGCGCGTTCGCGGCTTGATGTCGCGGTATGCCAGCCACGACTCCGCGTAGGGACCGAAGGCTTGGGAGGCCCTCTGCCTGCGAGCTCGCCGAAACCGTGTGGGGGACCACTCGTCACGCTGGATGAGGCGACGCTCGTCAGCGAGCCAGGCCTCGGCATCCGCGCGCGCCTCGAAGGTCGAGGGAGCTCGATGCGTCGCTTGATCGGGTCCCACGTAGTAGGCCTGATAGCGACGGTTCGAGCGCCGACGGATGCTGCCGAAGTCGCGCTTGGCTCGCGTCATACCTCCTCGCCTCCTGCGGGATTTGGGCATAACTGGGGCATAACTGGAGGCTACTTCCGGCCGTCCGTGTCCTGAAGGAGTTGGAGCGTCTGTGGAAAAGTCCCAGTTCAGGGGACTAAAGGGCACGGGTGGCCCCTTCTGTCCACCCCCGCGTGAGGAATTCAAATCCTGTCACCCCGACAGCAGCGAAGGCCGTCCGACTCCGTCGGACGGCCTTCGCGCTGTCGGGGGACAGGATGCCGGGAGCGGGTCGAGGCACCGAGGGACGAGGTGGCTCGACCCGCGGCGTCCTGTTACCCCGACCCCGGCACGCGAGGCGCCTCTCCCCGACCTCACCGCCGGTGGACGGGGACGTCCTGGAGCGACACGATCAGGGGTTCACGAAGGCATCGAGGGTGTTCTGGGCCACCAGCCGGCGCAGCAGCCCGGCATCGACCGGAGGCCACAGCGGGAGCGGGTTGAGCAGCACCTGCAGGCCGCCCTGCGCGGTGACCTGCAGGTCGATGACGTCGGTGTCGCCGTCGCCGGTCTGCTTGACCCCCGTCCGGAAGTCGGTCAGCCGCACCGCACCGTCGGGCACCTCGGGGGCGGCCGGGTCGGGTCCGCCGCGGAAGAACCTGCCCCGGATGGCGTCCCGGACGCCGCGGACCACCGGGCCCTCGGCGACGCCGCCACCCAGCGCCGCGTTGTTCTCGCCGACGACCTGCACGTCGCGCAGCCGCGCCACGACCGTCTTGGTGCCGGGCTCGACCGTGCTGTCGGCCCACACCAGCCCAAAGGAGAGGGTCAGGAGGATCTTAAAGTCCGTGTCGGCCCACAGGCCGTTGTCGTGGAAGCCGTGCACGGCGTAGGTGACCGCCCTCGGCGTCGACGACCGGAAGTCCCAGGACCAGTCGGACACACCGACGATCTCCGACTGCGGGTGCAGCCCAACGTTGTCCGGCGACGCGCGCACCCCGTCGTCGACGAACCGGCGGACGACCGCCTTGAGGTCCTCCGGGGTGATGTCGGCGTGCACCGCCGGCGCGTGGCCGTCCTTGGTCTGGACGACGGCACCATTCTCGAAGAGCGTCCAGCCGACCGTCGGGTGGTCGCCCGGGGACAGTCCGGTGAGGGTCTTCTGGTCCGCGACGGGGTAGCCCAGCCACCCCCGTTCCCAGCCGAGGCCGGCCCAGGTGTCCCGGACCCCGCCGTGGACGAGGAAGGGACCGGTGCGCGGCGTCCAGTAGATCGAGCCGCCCTGGAAGTGGTTGAACCGACCCACACCGTCGGGCGTGCCGGTCTCGTCGGTGACGGGCAGGCCGAGCAGCCCGGTCGGGCCGCCGAGCACGTCGTACTTCGCGCGGATGTCGCCGTGCACCTCGTGGGCGCCGACGTCGTGGCCCCAGTACAGGTCGGCGCCCGGGAAGCGGCGGCGCCACGCGCCTCCGGCCAGCGCGTCGTCGGCGGCGGGTGGACCGCCGAGCAGCGCGGCGACGGACGGCTCGCCCTGCTTGGCGGCCAGCGCGGCATCGGCCTCGCGGATGTTCTCGATCATCGGGCCGAGCGCGATCGGCGGGCGCTCGTGGAATGTCTGGTCGGGCGGTGGCATGGCTCCTCCTGGGGGGCGATGTGGCGGTTCCACGTCCGAAGAGCCGGCGGGTCCGTCGTTGATACCCGGTCCCCTTCCCGCTCCCGGAGCGACCGAGCGGATGCCGACCGCTGCCCGGGACCCGGGACCGTTCGGCGCCGCGGGCGGACCACCCGTCGTGCCGCCCTCGCGGGGCCCGGGTGCCCGTCGGCGCGGCGCTGCCACACTGCCCGCATGCGGCTGCTCATCGTCGAGGACGACGAACGCCTGGGGAAGCACCTCGGCGCTGCCCTGACGCAGCGCGGGCTGAGCGTCGACGCGGCCGCGACGGTGGCCGCGGCGGACGAGAAGACGTGGGTCAACGACTACGACGTCGTGGTGCTCGACCGGATGCTCCCAGACGGCGACTCGCTGCCCTTCCTGGCCCGGATGCGCGGGCGCGGCGACAGCACCCCGGTCATCCTGCTCACGGCCCGCGCCGACCTCCCCGACCGGGTCGACGGGCTGGACGCCGGCGCCGACGACTACCTCACCAAGCCCTTCGCGCTCCCCGAGCTGCTGGCCCGCATCCGCGCCCTCGCCCGGCGCCCCCGCGCCGCGGCCGCCCCCGTGGTCGCGCTGGCCGACCTCACGCTGGACCCCGCGTCGATGACGGCCGCGCGCGGCGGGCGCGAGCTGGTGCTGACCGCCAAGGAGTTCGCCCTGCTCGAGCACCTCCTGCGCCACGCCGGACGGGTGGTTTCGCGCTCCGAGCTGGTCGAGCACTGCTGGGACGAGCTGGCCGACCCGTCGTCCAACGTCGTCGACGTCCGCATCCGGCTGCTGCGCGGCAAGCTCGGTGACCCGCCGCTCATCCACACCGTGCGCGGGGCCGGGTACGTGGCGCGGGAGGACGCGTGACGGTCGGCGGCACCCGTGGCACGCCGCAGCACCGGGTCCTGCGCGGGCTGCGCCGGCGCCTGCTGGCGACGGTGGTCGTCGTCGTCACCCTGGGGGTGGGGTCGGCCTGCATCGTGCTCGTGACCCGCGACGTCCAGCTCTCGCGGGAGCGCGCCGACAGCGACCTGCTCGGGGTCGCCTCGCGGTCGGCGGCCCTGGTCTACCTCGGGGACGACGAGCTGCCGCGCACCGACGCCGTGTCCGACGACGACGTCGTCGAAGGGTCCGAGCGCATCCTGGTCCTCGCCGGTCCCGCCGGGTCCGGCCCCACGACCGTGCTGTACGACTCGCGCCCCGCGGCGGACGGCCCCACCTCCCTGCGGCCGCTGGAGGCGCTCGTGGACCGGGCCCGGGCGGACACGGCCGAGGTCGGCTCGCTCGCCGACGTCGCCCTCCCCACCGGCACCCGGCGCGTGGCGGCGATGCCCTGGTTCTCGGGTGACGGGGTGGCCGGTGTCGCGCTGGCCGTCGAGGGAGGGGCGCGCCCCCGGACCAGTCCGCTGCTCGTCCCGATCCTCGCCTCGGGCGCCGGTCTGCTCGCCCTGTTCACCGCGCTGGGCTGGCTGCTCACCGACCGGAGCCTGCGCCCGGCCGTGCACGCGGCCGCCGAGCGCGAGCGGTTCCTCGCGACGGCGGCCCACGAGCTCAAGGCCCCGCTGGCCCACGTCCGGGCCGCCGCCGAGGCGCTGGGCACCGGCCAGCCGCCCGGCTCGCCGGCGTGGTCGACCTCTCGCTCTGTGCTGCGCGACGCCGACGGCGCATCGACCGTCGTCGGCAACCTGCTCCTGGCCGCCCGGATCGACAACGCGGAGGTGCCACTCGTCCGACGACCCGTGCGCCTCGACCGGCTCGCCTCCGACCTCGAGCTGCGGCACCCCGGTGTGGTCGCCGTCGTCGACGAGGCGGTGGTCGTCGACGGCGACGAGGCCCTGCTCCGGCACGCCCTCGGCAACCTCGCCGAGAACGCCGTGCTGCACGGCGGCCCCCAGGAGATGGTCCGGATCGAGGTGCGGCGCAACGATGTCCAGGCACTCGTGCGCGTCGTCGACCGTGGCCCCGGCCTCCCCGACGACCTCGACGTGCGCCTCCCCTACGCCGGGTCCGGGCCGGGCACCGGCCTCGGGCTCTCCCTCGTCGAGTGGGTGGCCGACCGGCACGGCGGCCGCCTCGAGCTCGGCCCCGGGGACGACGGGTGCGGGGCCGCGGCCACGCTCGTGCTGCCGCTCCTCGGGGCCGGCGTCGCCTGAGACCGCGTCATCGGGGCGTCATCGAGGGTGCGGGACGGTGGCGGCTCCCTGATCCCTCGACGAGGAGACCCCATGTCACCCATCCGACACCGCATCCTGCGCCCGCCGGCGACCGTCCTCCCGGTCGCCCTGGCGATGGCGATGCTGTCCTGCACCGGTACCGGGACGGCCGCGGCCACCGGCACCCCGGCGACCGGCACGGCCTCCGCCGCCGTGGTGGCGACGACGTTCTACGTCAGCCCGACCGGCAGCGACGCGGCGGCCGGGACGGAGTCGGCTCCGCTCCGCACCCCCCAGGTGGCCGTCGACCGGCTCGGCGCCGCCGGGGGTGCCGTCGTGCTCCGCGGCGGCACCTACCGGGGCCAGCGCATCGTGCTGGCGAACCGCACCGACGTCACGGTGCGCGCGGCCGCCGGCGAGCAGCCCGTGCTCGACCTCACCGGCTCGGTCGTCCCCGCCGGAACCACCGGGGTCGTCGAGGTCCGAAACGGCGCGCGGGTGGCGGTGGAGGGCCTCACGGTGACCGGGTACCGCACCCGGTCCACCGCGGCCACCCCCGTCGGCATCTACGCCACCGGCGCCACGGCCGGGCTGCGGGTCGTGGGCAACCACGTGCACCACCTCGGCAACGACAACCCGACCCTCGGCAGCTTCGACACCAACGCCCACGGCATCGCCGTCTACGGGCGGTCCGCGACCTCCGCGATGAGGGACGTCACGGTGAGCGGCAACGAGGTCGACAACCTGGTCCTCGGTGCGAGCGAGGCGGTCGTGCTCAACGGCAACGTCGACGGCTTCGCGGTCACCGGGAACTCGGTGCACGACACCAACAACATCGGCATCGACGCCATCGGGTTCGAGGGGACGATCGGCGGGGCCGCCCGGTGGACCGACGTCAACCGGGCGCGCAACGGCCGGATCGCGGACAACACGGTGACGCGCATCCGCAGCGAGGGCAACCCGGCCTACTTCGAGGACGGCCAGTACTGCAACTGCGCCGGCGGCATCTACCTCGACGGTGCGCTGAACGTGACGATCGAGCAGAACACCGTGCGCCAGGCCGACATCGGCATCGAGGTCGCGTCGGAGTGGGCGCGTGGTCGCACCAACGGCGTTCTCGTCCAGGGCAACACGGTGACCGACAGCCGGTACACCGGCGTCGCGCTCGGCGGGTACGACACGGCACGGGGCGAGGCGTACGACATCACCGTCACGGGGAACACGTTGCGCAACAACAACACCCTGCGCGACGGGTCACCCGAGGTCCTGCTGCAGTACTTCGTCCACGACACGCGGATCTCCGGCAACACCGTCACCGCGACCGACCCCGCCTACCCGCTGCTCGTGAGCCGCGTCCGGCCGGCGGGCACCGCGGCCAGGAACCGGGCGCTGGTGCTCGACGGCAACTCCTACGGCGGGCCGGTGCCCGCGTCCGAGGCGGTCTTCGTCTGGAACGGCACGGAGCGGGTCGGTCTGGACGCCTGGCGGCGGGCGAGCGGTCAGGATGCGACGAGCACCTGGACCGTCCGGCCGTAGTCGCCCGGCGATGTTGACGGCTCGGGCAGCCCTGCAGGACAGGGCTGCCCGGATCCGTCGTCGGAGCTCAGCGGGGGCCGGTGAGGTCGTCCAGGTCGGCCCGCGTGTCGATGTCGCGAGCGGCCGCCCCGGCGACCCGCACCCGGCGGTGCGGCAGCTCGAGGAGGCGCCGCGCGGGCTCCCCCGCCGCGACCCCGGTGACCACGTGCGCGACAGCGGCGCGGTGGTAGACGGCGAGCAGCGGGTTGGCGCGGTCCGCCTCGTCGACCGCGACCGCCGCGACCGCCGGCTCCTCGGACCTGGTCCCGAGGGCCGCGAGCAGGAGCGGCAGCGCCTCCGCCGCGTACGGCATGTCCCCCGCGAGCACGGCCGTCAGATCGGTGTCCACCTCCGCCAGCCCGGCCGCGACCGCCGCGAGCGGACCACCCCCCGGCGGGTCCTCGACCGTCCAGACACCGTCGTCCCGAACCGTGTCGCGCCGGGGCCCGACGAGCACCAGCGGCCAGGAGGCCGGGAGGTCTGCGAGCAGGCGGTCGAGCACGCTCGTCCCATCGAGCGGAGCCGCGAGCTTGTCGGACCCGAAGCGGCGGGAGCGGCCCCCGACGAGGACGACGGCCGTCACGTCGGTCCGCTCGTCCCACCCCCGCACCTCGGCCATCCGCCGAGTGTGGCACCCCGGCGTCAGGCGGCGGTGAACAGCCCCAGCGGCTTCGGGGTGTAGCCGGGGAAGACCGTCGCCAGGTTCGCCCCGTTGCCGAGCCGCTGGGAGACCAGCTCGGCGAGGCCGTCGCGGTAGTCGGTGGCGATGGCGAGCGCGCCACCGTTCAGCGCGCTGGCGGTCAGGCCCGGGTGGCGGCCGAGCACGCGCCCACCGCGAACGCCCGCCCCGAGGGCGATCATCGTGGAGCCGAAGCCGTGGTCGGTGCCGCCCGACGTGTTCTGGTCGGCGGTGCGGCCGAACTCGGTCATCGCGACGATCGTGGTGCGGGACATGGCCTCCGGGCCGATGTCGGTGACGAAGGCGTCGAGGGTGGAGGCGAAGTCCTTGAGCACGTACGGGAGGACCCGCCCGTCGCCCTGACGCATGTTGACGTGGGTGTCCCACCCGTACGAGTCGACGCACACGACCTCGGGCGTCACGCCGGCGCGCAGCACGCGCGCCACCTCACCCATCGCCTGGCCGAAGGCACTGCCCCCGTACCCCGAGACCGTCGGCGGCCCGCTCTTCGTGGCGGCCTGCGTGGCCTGCCGGGCGGCGTCGAGGGTCCGGGTGGCGGCGGCCTCGGCCGGTCCGCCCGCCGCGGCCCACATCTCGCGGATGTCGCTCGTCACCTGCTCCTGCACCCCGTCGGCCGAGGTGACGGCGAAGGAGCCGAGCGAGGCCATCGCCGGGGTGGGGAGGGTCGAGGACAGCGCATAGGCGCTCGCCCCGCCCATCGTGAAGGCGCGGAAGGTCGACTGGTCGGCCCCCGCCGTGGTGAGGTGGCGCCCCAGCCAGCCGCTGCGCACCGACGCTGTCGCCACGGGAGCACCGCTCTCGCACAGCAGCTGCTTCTCGAAGTGCGAGCGGGTCGGGGAGGTGTTGCCGGTGGCGTGGACGAAGGCGAGCTGCCCACTGTCCCAGTACTTCATCAAGGGGTCGGCGACGGCGTTGAGGCCGAACATCGAGGTCAGCGGACGGGTCTGCGCGTCCGCGAGCGCGACGGCCGGCCGCCGGCGCCCGTACCAGGGGTCGCCGAGCGGGGCGAGGATGGACAGGCCGTCGGCGCCCCCGCGCATGAAGACCACGATCACGGTGCCGCGCGTGGCCGCGTGGGCGCTGCTCAGCGCGTACCGGGGCAGCACCGACGGCGCGAGCATCGCCCCGGTGGCGGCCAGGGCCCCGCGCAGCGTGGTGCGCCGGGTCAGGCTCCGGCGCTGCTCGTCGCAGCCGCCGGCGATCCCGTTCTCCGACAACTCGGTCACCAGGTCGGCCACCGGAGCCGTGGCCGACCGGGACGCGCGGTCCTGCGCGCCGGCACCGGTGTGCACGGTGAGCGAGCCGTCGGGCCCGGGCACCGCGATGGCGTCCTTGCGGTCGTCGTCGTGGTGGTGCAGCGGGAGGATCTCGTCGTCGAGGAGGTAGCTGTGGTCGGTCATGGGGAGGTCTCCGTCACCGCAGGAACATCAGGGGGCTGGTCATGGCCGCGTGCACGGCCCGCTCGACACCGGCGACGGTGCCCATCGGGGCGTCGAGCCGGGCCGGGGCGCCACCGCCGGCGAGGCGGACCGCGAGGGTGCGCACCAGCGCGTGCGTGGCCGGCACGCGGTAGCCCGTGACCCGCTCGAGGATGCGCATCGCCGCGTCGGCGAAGGTCATCGACGCCGTGATGCCGAGCCGGCCGGCGAGGTCGCGCGGGCAGGTGAGGTGCGGGTCCGCGTCGGAGAGGACGGCGTCGGCGACGTTGAACCCACCGAGCACCGAGGCGGTCCCCATCCAGTGGGTGCTCCGGTCCGGCATGCCCTGCGGGGAGGGCCAGTCGCGCACGGGCTGGCCGGCGGCCTTGATCGCCTCGTAGGTCGTCGGGACCGGCTTGTCGGTGAGGTCGGCCGGTCGGCGGGTGTGGGTCCACTGGACGCCGGCGGTCGCGGCGACCGCGGCCCACGTCTCGGCCGGCCGCCGCCACTTCTGCCCGGCCGTGCTCAGCCAGGTCGGGTGCGTGAACATCGCCCGCAGGACGTGCTCGATGCTGCCGCCCTTGGCGACCCAGGCCTTCTGCATCGCGGTGACCATCGCCGCCGGCGGCGAGTCGCTGACGAAACGACGGGCGATGCGCAGGCAGACGGCGGCCCGCGTGACGGGGTCGTTCGCGAGGTCGCGCACGAAGCGCACCATGTCCTTCGGCCCGGAGGTGGTGCCGCCGTTCCACGGGGTGTTCGCGTAGCGCCGGCCGCGGATGGTCACGGCCCCGAACCAGTGGTTGGCCTCGTGCACGCCGAGCGCCACGGTGCCGTCGGCCCGCGTGCCGCCCCAGAGACCAGAGAACAGCTTGGAGGCGGCCTTGACGTCGGCCTCCGTGTAGTGGCCGACCCCGACCGAGTAGAGCTCCATGACCTCACGGGCGAGGTTCTCGATGGGGTGGGCGCGGTTCGAGCCGTACTGGTCGAGGTAGGAGAGCATCCCGGCGCTGAAGGTGAAGGCGACGAGGACGTCGGAGAAGGTCCGGAAGGCCATCCGCCGGGCGAGGGCGTCGAGCTGGCGGGCCTGCCCCGTCATCTTGTTCTCGGCGTACGGGAGCGAGAAGTAGTCGAGCCAGAAGTCGGCCATCGTCGTCTGGAGGTGGCGCTTGGTGTAGACCGGCCGCAGGACGTGCACCCGCATCATCTGCTCGGCCATGATCCCCTCGGAGATGCCGCCGTACCCGGCCTTGGCGTCGCCCTCGGGGGTGGTCGACCAGATGGCGGGGTACTTCGAGGCCGCCTGCGCGAGGAACGGCTCGGCGATGGTGTCCGGGCGGAACTGCGCGTTCAGCCAGGCCGGGACCCCGACGCGGCGGATCTCGTCGGCGACGACGAAGCTGGAGCCGAGGGCCGCGCGGCGGGCCATCACCCACTCCGGGCTGGTGCTGATGCCGGTGAGCCGCGGCGCGAGCGGGCTGGCAAGCATCGGGAGCGCCGACGCGACGGCCGCGCGCGGGCGACTGGGGACGCTGGACGCGCGGACCCGGGCGAGGGCCGGTCGCGGTGTGCTGGGTGCGAGAGACAACTGCAGCAACTCCTCGAAGGTGACGGGGCGGAGCGGTGGTGACCGCCCCGCCCCGTGCCGACGCAACCTCCGCAACGAGTTTCACCCCGCCCCGTCCCGCCCGGCCGTCGGATTGCCATCTCTTGACCAAGTCCTGACGCTCCCCTGACCGGGGCCCTACCCCCGGGGGTTCGGGGGCACTCAGCGGATGCCGCTGCGGGCGAACCCCTGGACGAAGAAGCGCTGGAACCCGAGGAAGAGGACGACCATCGGGGTGACGCTGACCAGCGCGAAGGCCATCGTCCCGCCGTAGTCCGAGCCGAACTGCCCCTGGAGGTAGAGGAGCCCGATCGGCAGCGTGTACAGCTCGTTGTCCTGGAGCGCGATGAGCGGCCACGCGAAGTCGTTCCACGACTGGAGCAGCGTCATGAAGAAGAGCACGGCGAGGAGCGGACGGCTCAGCGGCAGCACGATCTGCCAGAAGACGCGCAGGTGGCCGGCCCCGTCGATGCGGGCGGCGTCGATGAGCTCGCGCGGGATGGCGAGGACGAACTGGCGGGCGAGGAAGACCCCGAACCCCGAGGCCGCGGTCGGGAGGATGACGGCCCAGTAGCTGCCCTGGAGGCCGAGCCCGGTGACCAGCCGGAACAGCGGCACCATGATCACCTGCAGCGGGATCATCAGGGTCGAGACGACCAGCAGGAACAGCACCCCGGAGCCGCGGAAGCGCAGGTGCGCGAACGCGTACCCGCCGAGCATGCTGACCGCCACCGTGACGAGCGAGACGGTCAGGGCGATGGCCACGGAGTTCCCGACCCAGGTGAGCACCGGGAAGGCCGAGAACACCCGCTCCATGTTCACGAGCGTGAACGTGCGCGGCCACAGCCGCAGGTCCCCGCCGAGCAGCTCGGCGCGCGAGGAGAACGCCACGACGACCATCCAGTAGAGCGGGAAGAGGAGGACGGCGCTCACGAGGACGGCCAGCAGCAGCCGCACCGGGAGCCAGCGGTCGCGGCGCCTCATCCGGCGAGGTCCCGGGTCCGGCTGAGCCGCCAGCGCACGGCGACGAACACGAGGCTCACGAGCAGCAGCACGACGCCGATGGCCGAGGCGTAGCCCTGGTCGCGGACGACGAACCCGTTGTCGTAGGCGTACGTGACGAGGACCGATGTCGCGTTGCGCGGGCCGCCGCCGGTGAGGACGAAGACCACGTCGAAGACCTGGAACGAGTAGATGACGTTGAGCACGACGAGGAAGAACGAGGACGGGCCGAGCATCGGCACGATGACGTGGCGCAGCCGCTGCCACGCGTTCGCCCCGTCGAGGAGGGCGGCCTCGCGCACTTCGGGACCGATGCCCTGCAGGCCGGCCAGGTAGATCAGCATGTTGAAGCCGACGCGCCACCAGAGGGTGACCAGCACGACCGAGGCGAACGCGGCCGGACCGCTGGACTGCCACGGCACGGCCGGCAGCCCGACCGCCCGCAGCACGGTGTCGAGGATGCCGCTGTTCTCGTCGAGCACGAGGACGCCCATGAGCGCCGTCGCGACCCCGGACACGGCCATCGGGAGGATGACCACGGCGCGGAAGAGTCCGCGCGCCGGCAGCACCGAGTCGAGCAGGACCGCGATGAGCAGACCGAGGCCCATCGAGAGCGGCGTGACGATCGCGGTGAACAGCACCGTGTTGAGCGCGGCCCGCCAGAAGAGGGGGTCGGACGCGAGCCGTGTGTAGTTGTCGAGCCCGACGAAGGTGCCGGCGCCGAAGCCGTTGGTGCGCTGGAGGCTGAGCACGACAGCCCCGGCGAGCGGGACGAACACGAAGAGCCCCAGCAGCCCGAGCGTCGGGGCGAGGAACCCGAGGGCCGCCGCCTGCTCCCGGCGGGCGCCCCTCCCCCGGCGCCGTCGACGGCGCGGCCGGTCCGCCGGGGGCCGGACACCCTCGGCTCCCGGCGACCCGGCGAGCAGCTCGGGCGTCGTGCTCACCGCGAGGTCGCGTCCGCGATGCCGCGGGTCAGGCCGGCGATGGTCTCCTCGACCGAGCGGCCGCCGACGAAGGCCTCCTCGAGCTGGTCCTTGAGGACCGTGATGATCGCGGACATCGACGGGGACGCCACCTGCCCGGAGTCCTGCGGCTGCACGCTGCTCGCCTGCCCGATGAAGACCGGCGAGAGCTCGGGACGGACCGCGAAGTCGACACCGGACTCGACGAGGTCCTTGCGCGTCGGCAACAACGATGCGCCGGAACAGAACTCGCGCATCGGGTCGGCGCCGGTGACGAAGTCGAGGAAGGACGCGGCCAGCGCGGGGTCCTTCGCCTGCTTCGTCGCGACGAGGGCGTTGCCGCCGAAGTCGCCGGCCGAGCGGGCCCGGCGCGGGGAGAAGGTCGCGCCCCACTCGAAGTCGAGCGTGGCGTCGGCGTCCGGCAGCAGGAAGGCACCGGCCCAGGTCATCGCGGCGGTCTGGGAGTACCAGATGTCCGCCGCGTAGGTCGAGGACTTCACCGAGCTGTTCGGCGGGACCCACTTCTGCCGGAAGAAGGACTGGGTGAACTCGACGGCGGCCCGGCCGGCGTCGGAGTCGATCGCCGGCGTCGTCAGGTCCTCGGCGAGGAAGCGGCCGTCGGCCTCGAACAGCCAGCTGAGCCAGCGGGTGACCCCGTTGCCCTGCCAGTTGTAGACGAAGGGGTACTTCGCGTCCGGCAGCTCGCGCCGCAGAGCACCGGCGACCCGGGCCAGCTCGTCCCAGGTCCACGCGTCCTCGAGCCGCGTCGGGACCTCCGTGATGCCCGCCGCGGCGAGCATCGGCTTGTTGTAGAGGATCGCGGAGGTGTCGGTGTGGTGCGGGACGCCGTAGGGGGCGCCGCCCCGCAGGACCGCCTGCCACGCAGCGGGCGTGAACCGCTCCGCCACGCTCTTGTCGAGGTGCGGGGTGAGGTCGAGCAGCTGGTCGCGGCCCGCGTAGCCACCGAACGTGTAGTACGGCACGCGGAACACGTCCGGCGGGGTCCCGGCCTGGAGCTGGGCGTCGATCGTCGTGAACATCTGCTCGTACGGCACGGCGTTCAGGCGCACGGAGACACCGGAGTTCGCCTTCTCGAACGCGCTGATGGCCGACCGGAAGCCGGCGAGCTCGGCATCCGTGCCCCACGTCGTGAAGGCGAGCGTGCCGGACGCGGCGGCGGGCTCGTCGCCCTTGGTCGAGAAGCCGGCGCAGGCGGACAGGGCGAGGGGGGCGGACGCCAGGGAGGCGGCACCGAGGAGCTGGCGGCGGGTGAGCGGCATGAGGTTCTCCGGGTGAGGACGACGGGGGCGCGCCCCAGCTGGCTGCTCAACCGCGGACCCCGCCGACGCTAGCCAGCGGGGCGCGGACCGGCGGCGGTCGGTGCCCGGCGGACGCCCGGCTGTCGAACCTCGCCGGTGCAGGGGTCAGAAGACGGGCTTGCCGCCGGTGACGCCGAGCACCGTGCCGGAGACGTAGCTCGCCTCGTCGGAGGCGAGGAAGACGTACGCGGCGGCCACCTCGACGGGCTGCCCGACCCGGCCGAGCGGCGTGGTCGAGCCGAACCCCTCGACCTTGTCGGCGGACATCGTCGCGGGGATGAGCGGGGTCCAGATCGGGCCCGGGGCGACGGCGTTGACGCGCACGCCGCGGGGCCCGAGCTCCTGGGCGAGGTTCACGACGAGGTTGGTCAGCGCGGCCTTGGTCGCCGCGTAGTCGAGGAGGTGGTCGGCCGGCTGGTAGGCCTGGACCGACGTCGTGACGACGACGTTGCCCGCCGACTCCTCGAGGTCGCGCGCCAGCTCGCGCACGAGCCAGAAAGTCGCGAAGACGTTCGTCGCGAAGGTGCGCTCGACCTGCTCGGGCGGGAAGTCCTCGAGCGCGTCGTGCGTCATCTGGTAGGCCGCGTTGCAGACGAGCACGTCGAGGCCGTCGAGCCGCTCGCGCACCTCCTGCACGAGGTCCCGGACGGCGTCGTGTGTGCGCAGGTCGGCGGCGACGGCGTGTGCCTCACCGCCCGCGGCCTCGACCGCGGCGACGGCCTCGCGGGCGTCGTCGGCCTCCTCCGGCAGGTGGGTCAGGACGACGCGCGCCCCTTCGTGGGCGAACGTCACCGCGACGGCGCGGCCGATGCCCGAGTCACCACCGGTGACGAGCACCCGCTTGCCCGTGAGCCGAGCCCGGCCGGTCCACGACTCCTCGCCGTGGTCGGGCCGCGGGTCGAGGGCGTCGGTGCGGCCGGGCCAGTCCTGGGACTGGGCGGGGATGGTGGCGCTCATCGGGTCCTCCTCGGGTCGGGGCGGTCGTCCGGTCCCTACCCGAACGCGCGCGCGGCACGCATCCGGGTCCTGGCGCCGGGGTCAGCGACCGGGCGCGGTGGACGGGCGGTCGAGGAGGCCGGCGAGGCCCCGCTGCTGCTCACCGAGGTAGGCGTCGAGGACCAGCAGGCCTGCCGTCGTCACCGGGGTGGCCCACTGGAGCAGGCGGAGGCGCTCGCCGAGCGCCCTGGCGCGGCGGCGGGCGTCCTCGTCGTGGTCGGCCTGCTCGCGCGCGTCCCCGTAGGCCGCCCCGACGCGGTAGGCCTCGGCGCCCGCGGCGACCGCCACCCCGGTCAGCGCGGTCTTGAGGACGACCGCGACGGTCGTCGGGCGGTGGTGCGCCACGCGGCGGCGGTTGTCGGCGAGGATCGCGACGCCGCTCAGGAGGTGGAGGGCGACGGCCGCCCCCTGCACCGGGCCCCAGCGGGTCCACCCCTCGTCGGCGATGTCGGCCCGCTGCCGCTCGTCATCACCTTCGGCCGCCGCCGGGTTGAGGCCCACGGCACCCATCAGCGAGCCGCCGAACCACGCCGCGTTGGTCGTGAGGTGGGTCGCCCGCACCGCCGTGCTCCATGCCGTCATCGCGCTCTCCCGCCGGTCGCCGGCGCCCGCGGGTCCGGGCGCACGGAGCCGTCGCCGGGGTCCCGGGCGGCCGGGGACGACCTACCCGCCCGCGGCCCTCGGGACACCTACGGCCGCCAGGGCGGCCAGGTGGCTCGCGAAACCCCCGCGAGCGCGCCCGACGGTGCGCGCCGAGGTACGGACCCGGGCGCGGTCGGTGGCCACCCAGGGCCGGCCGCTCGCCCGCACCGCCTCGACGAGGGCGACGTCCTCGTGGAGCGGGACGGGGGCGAAGCCGCCGACGGATGCGTAGGCGTCGGCGCGGATGCCGAGGTTGGCGCCGTGGACGTGCCGATGGCCCTCGCCCAGCTCGTGGCGGGCCCGCCAGGCCACGAGGACGCGCGGGTCGACCGACTCGTCCGGCACCACGGTGCCGACGACGAGATCGACCCCGGTCTCGGCGAGGGCGACGTGCTGCACGAGCCAGTCGCCGGGGACGACGGTGTCGGCGTCGGTCGTGGCCACCCACGTGGCCTGGGGAGGGACACCGGCCGCCAGCGCGGCCCGCGTGCCCACGCCCACCCCGATGTTCCGGGCGGCGCCCACCGAGCCGAGGTCCCCGGTGACCACCTCGACCGCGGCAGCCCGGGCCACGGCGGCCGACCCGTCGACGCACCGGTCGAGGACGACGACGACGTGCACGGCGAGGTCCGGGCGGACCGATGCCAGGGCGGCCCGGGCGGTGTCCAGGCTCGCGAGGCAGCGGCCCAGGAGCTGTTCCTCGTCGCGGGCGGGCACCGCGACGACGACGTGCCGCAGCCTCACCGCCGCCCCTCCACGGCGGCGACCGACTCCGGACCGCCGAGCACGTCGACGAGGACGTCGGCGTCCTCGTGGTGGGTGCGGTGCCCGAGGTCCGCGAGCGCCGCCAGGGCGACGTCGTGCACGGTCGGGCCGTCGAGCGGCACCCCCTCCGTCGGGTGCCGCCAGTGCACGAGCACCACCTCGCCGCCGGGGGCGAGGCTCCTCCGCACGCGTCGCAGGGTCTCGAGCAGCTCGGTTGGCGTGAGGAAGTAGCCGACCTCCGAGAAGACGACGAGGTCGGCCTCCCCCTCGGGCACGTCGCGCGGGGCGGCGCCGTGCACCCACCGGACGGTCGGCGGGGCGTCGCGCCGGGCGACGGCGAGGGCCTCCCCGCTGACGTCGAGGGCGACGACCTCGTCGGCACGGGACGCCAGCTCGCGCGTCAAAATACCTGTGGCACAACCCACCTCGACGATCCTCCGGTACCTCGGGCGGCGGAGGACAGCGGTGGTGAGGACGCGCTTGCGTCGCTCGGAGAACGAGCCCTCGAAGCCCCAGGGGTCGTGCTCGCCCTCGGCGTACATCGCGTCGAAGGGTTCGGCGACGACGCCGACCGGTCGGGCCGAGCGCACCGGGAGGGTGCCGGGGCGGGCGAGGAGCACCTCGACCGGCCGCCGCGCCCGCCGGAGCACCGCATCGGTGACGACCGGACCGTCGCCGGGCAGCGGGCCGAGCGGGAGCGTCTGCGAGGGGTGCCGGGCCAGCGCCTCCGTCTTGCGGTGCAGGTCGTCGAGGGCGAGCTCGACGACGTGCGGGACGGCGGCGCCCGGGCGGGTGACGTCGGCGTGCAGGTCGGCGGGAGCGCCCCAGTGCCACAACCAGAGCGGGTAGTGCGCGACCGTCGCGCCGGCCGTCGCGACGGCGTCGGCGGCCACCTGCCCGAGGGCGTCGTGGTCGGGATGGCCGTCAGCGGTCCAGGGCGCGAGGACGAGCGTCGTGGGCCGGAGCCTCGCGGCGACGGCGGCACCGAGCTCCTCGAGGTGGTCGGCGAGACCGCCGTCGGGGAGGTGGAGGTGCTCGACGACGGCGCCCGGTGCGAGGGCCTCGACGGCCGCGGCCACCTCCCGGCGTCGGACGGCGGCCAGCGCGTCCGGCTGCCAGGCGCTCGCCCCCGGGTGCGATCCCTCCCCGTCGGTGGCGACGACCACCCGGACCGGCAGCCCGCCGCGGTGCGCGGCGGCGACGAGGCCGCCGACGGCCAGCGACTCGTCGTCCGGGTGGGCGGCGAGCACGAGCAGCTCGTCGAACCGGCCCGTGAGCGCATCGACGTCGACGAGGGGCATCCGCCACCATCCGGGGTCGGCGAGCCAGACGTGCTCGGGCGTGCCGGGGTCCGTGTGGAGGAACGACGGGTCGGACGGCTCGTCCATCAGCGGTCCTCGAGCAGCAGGGCGCCGAGGGCGGCGAGGTCGCGCTCTGCGTGGTGCTGACGCAGGTAGACCGTGAGGTCGGCGACGCGGCGCGCGTGCTCCTCGTCGTGGGTCAGCGGGGCGGGCCCGAGGGCGTGGCCGACGATGGTGAGGACCTCCTCCGCGGCGCGCGTGACGACGGCGCGGGTGCGGGCGGCGAGCACCGCCCCGGCAGGCCCGTCGGCCCGACCGGCAGCGATGTCGTCGGCCGCGGCCCGCAGCGAGAGCAGGGCGCCGTGCAGGAGGTGGTCGACGGTCCCGAGGTGGAGCAGGGCGACCTGGTCCGGCGGGCGCCGCTCGGCGGCATCGCGCAGGGCGCCGGCCAGCGCAGCGGCCGCACCGAACCAGACGGCGGCCACGCCGATGCCGCCCCAGGCGAACCCGGGCCGCTCGAGGTACCAGTCGGCGTCGCCGACGGGGACCGCCGGCACGTCGTCCATCGCGAGCGAGCCGGTGGTGACCGCGGCGAGGCCGCGGGAGACCCAGGACGACGTGGCGTGCGCGACGCCGGGGCGGTGGAGGCCGACGGCGTGCATCGTCTCGCGCCCCTCCCGCGTCGTCGTCACGAGGGCGTGGCTGACGACGGTCGCGAGCGAGCACCACGCCTTCGTCCCGTCGAGGCGGTCGAGGCCTTCCCGACCCCGGCTGGCGACGAGCCCGGTGCCGGGGGCGCGGGCGGCGTAGACACCGAACGTGCTCGTGGCGTCCACGCCGACCGCCGAGAGGTCGGGGTCGCCCGCCTGCGCGAGGATCGCGACCGCGTCGAGGTGGGGCTCCAGGGCGCGGGCGGCCGTCAGGTCGAGGCTGCCGAGCGTGGCGAGGACGGCGAGGTAGCGCCAGGGGTCGGCGCGCAGGCCGGCGGCCACGGGGGCGAACCGGTCGGCACCGGCGAGGACCTGCTCGGGGGTCGGCTGCTCCGCGGGCAGGACGACGGCGTCGTCGGCCCACTCCTCGGCCCGCCACACCGTGCCCACGCTCGCCCACCGTCCCGGCAGGCCCGCACCGCCTCCGCCGGGCGCGGAGCGGTGACCTGCCGCCGGGGCCCTACCCCGGGTCCGGCGGCGTCAACCGCCGGTGGGTCGGTCGCGGCCCGCGTCGGTGCCGAACCCCAGGCGGGCGGTGCGCTCCTCGGCGGTCTCGGTCTCCTGGAACAGGGTGATCTGGAGCCCGGCCGGGGCGTCGAGCCGGGCGTTGAGCGAGCGCCACGGCGTCATCACCGGCCGGGCGACGACGTGGGCGCCGGCCGCCTCGAGCCGGTCGGTGGCGGCGGCGGAGTCGTCGACCTCGAAGGCGAGGCGGATGTGGGGACTGACGGCACCATCGGCCTCCACGGCGTCGATGGCCCGCTTGTGAGCCGGGCTCGCGAGCTCGAGGGTCGCGCGGCCGGCATCGAGGATGGCGACGCGGTCGTCGCCGCCCTCGGCGAAGGCGGCGAGCTCGGGCATCCCGAGGACGTCGCGGAAGAAGTGCACCGCCGTGTCGTGGTCCTCGGCCTCGACGACGACGCGCAGCTGGCGGACGGGGTGCTCGGTGGCTTCCATGCCGACCAGCATCCCGCGCGGTCCCGACACCGCTGGGGCTCAGGCGCGCTCGAAGACCCCGTAGGCGAAGCCGGATGCCTCGGCGCGACCGTCGGCGAGGTGCACGCCCTCGACCTCGAGGGAGCGCGCGTCGTCCCAGCCCTCGGGGAGGTCGGTGGCGGCCGGCTCGCGGCGGGGGTTGAGGACGACGAGATGGGTGCCGCCGCGCACGTAGGCGAAGGGGTAGTCCTCGGTGAGGACCTCGAGGCTTCCGCCCGGCTGGAGGGCCGGCGTCGCGTGCCGGAGCGCGAGCAGCCGCCGCACGAGGTGGAGCAGGGAGCTCTCGTCGGCCCGCTGGGTGGCGACGTCGGGGCGGTCGGGCGAGGGGTCGAGGGGGAGGTAGAAGTCCTCCTCGGGCACGGTGGAGAAGCCGGCGCCGGGGCCGGGCTCCCACTGCATCGGTGTGCGAGAACCGGTTCGGTTGTTCGTGGGCGAGAGGATGCTGCCCTCGGTGTCGGGGAGGCCCTCGACGTAGCGCATCCCGATCTCGTCGCCGTAGTAGATCGTCGGCAGGCTCGGCCAGGTGGCGACGAGCGCGAACGCCGCACGCGCCTGCTGCGCGGTGCGCGGGCTGTTGACGAGGCGCGCGTAGTCGTGGTTGGCCGTGGGGAGGGCGGTGTGTCCGCCGTCGACGCCGATGGCCTCGACTGCGGCCCGCCACTCGCGCAGGAAGGTGTCGACGCCGCCGCTGCCCTCGGGGTCGAAGAAGTAGCGACCCGTGTCGGACCAGTTGGGGTCGTGCGTGCCGATCCCGGTGTGCCACAGCGATCGCAGAGCCGGCCTGTCGAACTGGAGGAAGAAGTCGACGTGGAAGCCGGCCGGGACGGCGACGGCGGGGTCGCCCCACTCGGAGAACAGCACCTTGTCGGGGTGCTCGGTGTCGAGCCAGTCGCGCATCTCGCCCCAGAGCCGGCCGGTCTCGACCTTGCCGGGGTCGTCCTTGACGAGCGAGCCGGCCATGTCGACGCGGAACCCGCTGACGCCGAGGTCGAACCAGTGCGCCATGACGTCGCGCAGGGCCTGGCGGTTGGCCCGCGGCCCCTCGGCGTCGACGGCGTCGCGCCACGGCTCGGCGTCGTTCGGGCGGGCGTAGCCGAAGTTGAGCGCCGGCTGGCAGGGGTAGAAGTTCAGCTGGTAGTAGCCGCCTCGGCGGCCGGGGACGGGGCACCAGATGCCCGCGGGGTGGCCGACCTTCGCGTTGCCGATGTACCGGTGGTCGTTCGGGTCGTCGGCCCATTCGCGGAACCACGGGTGCTGGTCGCTGGTGTGGCCGGCCACGAGGTCGAGGAGCACCCGGATGCCGCGGCTGCGCGCGGCGTCGACGAAGGCCGCGAGGTCGTCGTTGGTGCCGTACCGGGGGGCGACGCTGAGGTAGTCGCTGACGTCGTAGCCCGCGTCGGCGAACGGCGAGGCGAACAGCGGGCTGAACCAGACGGCGTCGACCCCGAGCCACTCGAGGTGGTCGAGGTGCTGCTGTGCGCCGGCGAGATCGCCGATGCCGTCACCGTTCGAGTCCGCGAAGGTCTGCGGGTAGATCTGGTGGAGGACCGAGTTCGCCAGCCACGACGGCTGCGGGCGGGGGGCTGCTCATCGCCTCACCCTAGCCAGCCGGAGGCCGGCGCGGGCTGCTCGGTCATCCACAGGTGTGGTCCTACCCGGCCTCCGTCCACAGGCGAGCTCTCGGGCCCGGGGCGCTGTCAGTGGTGGGTGGGATGATGGTCACATGTCAACGGGGACAGCCGAACTCGCGGAGCGTCGCTCCGTGATGGAGGCTGCCGGGGACGCGTTGACCGGGTTCGGTGAGGTGCTGACCGCCGCGTCGGGGGCGGAGCTGGGCGAGCTGCTCGCGGTGGCCGACCGGTTGGCGGCGTTGGCCTCGGCGGCGCGGGTCGCGCTCGCGGTGGAGGCGACCCGGCGGGGGGAGGTGGCCGGGTCCGAGGTCCAGGCGTGGCTGCGGCAGCACGCGCCGTCGCTGCGGCAGGGCGGCGCGGCGTCGGTGGCGCGGATCGCCGTGGACGTCTCGGCGTGCGGGTCGGCCTTGACCGGTGGCGGTGCGGTCCCGGACGAGGACAGCCCGCTCGGGATCGTCTGGGATGCGGTGCGCGAGGGCGCCCTGGAGGCCGGGACCGGGTGCACGGTGCTGCGGGAGGTCACCCGCCTGACGCCGCTGCTCCAGGACCAGGCCCTCCCGACCGTGGCCACCGGCCTGGTCGAGCTGGCGGCCGAGCACGGGACGTCCACGATGCGGAGGCTACGACCGCGGCTGCTCGCCGACTTCGGCCACCACGGCGCCCTGGACGACCTACAGGCCCGGTTGGAGTCCTCGGCCCGCCTGTCGATGCCACACGTGGAGTCCGGGGACCTGACGGAGTACCAGCTGTGGATGACCCCGGAGCAGGCCGCCACCCTCGAAGCCGCGATCGGGCCACTGTCGGCGCCCCGCCCCAACGAGGAGACCGGCGAGAAGGACCTGCGCCCGGCCGGGCAGCGCCGCGTCGAAGCCCTCACCGAGGTCTGCTCGACCGCCAGTGGCGTCGCGGCCGGGACCAAGGCCGGGTCGCCGGCCACGCTGCACCTCACGATGACCCTGACCGACCTCCAGCCCACCACCGGCGCCGGACAGGTCCTGGCCTCCACCGCCGGCGGCACCCTGCTGGCACCCGAGACCGTGCGGCGCCTGGCCTGCGATGCCACGCTCGTCCCGCACCTGCTCGACCTCACCGGGGCACCCCTGGCCCTCGGCGCGGCCGTGCGCCGGTTCACGACCCCGCAGCGCCACCACCTCTGGCTGCGCGACCGGCGCTGCACCTACCCCGGCTGCACCGCCCCCGCCGCCTGGACCCGCGCCCACCACGTCCAGCACTGGGCCGACGGCGGACCCACCGACGTCACCAACGGCGCCCTGCTCTGCCAGCGCCACCACACCACCGTCCACCGCCGCCGACTCTGGGCCGAAGTCCGAAACCAACCCGACGAACGCGGCCGCCACGTCATCTGGGACCTCACCCACGGCTCCTACGACCGCGCCCTCGCCGCCCTCCCCCCACCCCGACCGAACACTCACCCGCCATCACCCGACACCGAGCACGACGACGACCTCGACCAGTGGTGGGACGAACTCCCCTTCGACCACGACTGGTGGGGCACCCCCGCCGCCTGACCGTCGAACCATCGCTCATGCCGATGAGCGGGAACTTCCGCGTCATCCCAGAGATGACGGGAAGGTGGCAGATGGCGGGGTTGCATCTCAGTCACCAGCCGACTTCCGCGTCATCCCGTTGAAGACGCGGAACTTCCGGAACCGCCGCAATCCGCTGGGTGGTGCGCCGATGCGAACGCACCTCATCCGTCGGTCCAGTACTCGTCGAACGGCAACCCATGCTGGTGAAGTGCGTAGTTGGCTGACCACCGAACATCGGGATCCGTGTCGAAAGCCGCGACTTCGAGGCTGGACTGAACGGCGCGCGTCGGGAAGTCGACGAGCCGCATGACGGCTGTGCCCCTCACTTCAGGCTGGGCGTCGGCGGAAGCCAGCGCCAGGAGTCGCGACAGCGTCCCCGGGTGGTCGGGCCACCGAGCAGCCAACCGCACTATCGCTTCGCAGCGAACTCGCCAGTCTGCGTGCCGAGTCCCGCCTTCCAACTCGTCCCACGTATGCAGAGCCTGCGCAGCTCGCCTGGCGCTCGACCATGCCGCTTGATCTTCGAGGTAGCGCGGATCGTCGTCCTCGATGATTGGGACCGCAATCGGTCCGATCCTCAGAACGTCAGGCTGATCTTCCGGAGGCAACGTCGCCACCTACGCATTACACCTGAAGCGGCCCCTAACCCTCACGAATTCGGGGCCAACCGTGCGCTTATGCCGCGAGGTGCTTGAGCCGTTTGATCGTCTGCTGCCTTTTTCGCTCGCTGTTGACAAGCGGCACCGCTAGCGTCCGAGGTGAGGTCGAAGGCACGGTGAGGGGCCGGGACCCCTGGGTGCGATTCGGGCCGGCCGACCTCACCCATCTGCTCACCCCGCGGACTGGACATGCGACGTCCGTACGCTGGCGAAATGGACGACGCTGAGTGGGATGCGACGAAACGCGCGCTGATCGAAGCCTCCGAGCGTGCAGCAACACTCGCACGCTGCCTCACCGTTGCTCCCGAGCTTGATCGTTGGAGGGCCGGCGAGGACCTTGGCGGCATGCTGGCAGCCGACGCCTTGGATCAAGCATGCGGAGAGCTGGAGCGGCTCGTCTCAGGCGGCGCTCGTTCGTTGCTGGACTTGGTCGAACGAATCGCTGAAACCCTGCCCGTGCCGTTGGAGTGAAACGCACGGACATGCCGCCTTTGGTGCGTTGATCAGACGCCCGTGGGATACAGCGCAAGACCTGCTGGGGTGACGGCCACTCGTTTGCCAACGACTGCAAGTGGGGGGTCTCCTAGGACGCCAAGGAGGACGACAGCCCCAGCGACCCGTATGGTCACGCACTCTCCGTCGACGCCCTCGACACGTCCGACAACATCGGAGCCATGGATACCTTCAATGCGATCGTCGAGGTCGACGTGGCTGCCCCACTCGAGGCGCCCGAGCAGATCGAGCTCGACGTCATGAACTTGGCCCACCACGGGCAACGTGCCGCTACGCCAAATACCGACTAGCCGTCCCGCCGGCGAGTCGCACTCGACAAGGGAGTCGGCGACGCGCACCACGTTGACCTGCATGCCGGACATGCTGCCGTCGAGAGACGGTCGCGTGCCACAGCAACGCGGCTCCGGATTACCGCTCATGCCCCTGTGCGCGTGAACCGACACCGCCCGCGCTGCCATGTAGCTGTGACAGGTCATGCCAGTTCGACGTGTCGTCGTATCACTCAGTGGGTGGCACGGGGTTGCCGTCGCCGGCGGAGCAGCTGAAGCGCGCGAAGATCCTGTACTCGCAGCGAGGTGCACAGCCCTGGCCGGTATGCGGCAAGCTTCTGTGACCGGGAGTCGTCGCAGTTGCCGAATGTGCGTGATGGTCGAGCACGGAACTGGGAGCATCCTCGAGTGGCCGACGACTCGCCCTTACCTGAGACCTTGACGCTGGACGAGGCGTATCGAGCCGCCTTCGTCATGACGGACATGTACGTCGCACTGGAGTCCAGCCCCGATAGCGGCCTTGTGCTGTTTCAGCAGTACCTGCGGTCGGACCCGGCCCGCTGGGACGACTGGAAACAGGCAGTCCGAGCTGCGTTGAAGCCAAACGGCGGCACGGATCCACTCCTGGTAAACCTGCATCGCGACTGAACCCGTGATCCGCAAACGCCGCGAGCAGGTACGCGCGGGCTGGACGTGAGGCAGAGTCAGCCCGTGCGAATCGAAGGCCCCCTCCCGTTCCGCGGATACGTGGTGTGGCTGACTCGCGAGCAAGGAGGTCGGGACTCAGGGCCCCCTGCTACGCCGAGTGGCCAGGACTACGCAGCGACCGGATACGTGCCACCAGCGACTGCCGATACCGGCCTCGCGTCTGTGGTTCTCCGCGCCGAAGACCGAACAGCTTGGCGCTCCGCGGCGGCTGCCGGCTGGCTAGTGGTCCCCAATGACGCGCCCTACCTCGTTCGCGCGGGGGATGTCATGGTCATCACAGAAGGCCGTAGGGTCGTCGCCTACTTCCACGCGGAGTCGATCGCTCCGCCAGCCTGAGTCGTCTGTTGATGACGCTCAGCGAGCGGGACAAGGCAGGGGCCCGGCGCGAGACGGGAAAGCCCTCGAGTCCGGACGGTGCGGGTGCCACAATCGGTGCCATGCGGGGAGAGCTGTGCCAGCGCTGCGGACATCCCATGGCTGCGCACCAACCCGCTGCGTGCGCCTCCTGCGCGCACGAGGAGAGCGCCGGGACACGGTCCGTCAACGACGTGTGCCGCCCCAGCGTCGGCGCCCAGCAGAGACGGGCCGCCGCGTCGCAAGTGCCGTGGGAGCTGCGCAAGGAGCCGGGCTGGGCGAGGTGGGCCTCTTGGGCAGCGGGCGTCTCCGTCGCCGCGCTGTGGGGCATCCTGACCTTCGTCCCCGCGTTCCCGGCCCCGCTCGGGCTTGCGATAGCCGTTCTCGGGCTGATCTTCGCCGCTATCTGGGTGTTCTACGCGGGCCGGGAGCTTGCGCTGTCCGCAGGCCTAGCCATCCGCAATGCCTTCGACGCGTGGGAGGGGCGCAGACTGCGCAAGTAGCTCGCCCGCTCTTGCCGCTAATCAAGAACGCCATCCGGCGACGGCCGTGATACTGGCCGCGTGGTGAGGAACGTATCCGTCGGCCCCGACTGGAGTGAGCAATGGCCGTCTCCGGTAGCTGATCATTCGTGGGTGAGCGACGACGGTACGGAGTGGCGAATGCGGGGCGGCCCGATCGGCGAACGCGAGGTTCGGCGGTTGCTGCGGAGACCCAACATCCGGGTGCTTCACGTGTATGGGACTGAGCCTCTGGAGCTCCCGGCGACCGAAGCAACCGAGGTGCTGGACGCGCTTCAGGATTTCTACGACGGTCGTGCGCAGCCCTTTGCTGACTTCGTTGTGGCTGACTTCCGCAGCAGCAGCCACAACGTGCTCATCGTGATTGAGGAGTCCTGCTGAATCTTCCGCTCATGCCGCGGACACAGCGATTCAATCGGTGTGTGAGCTGGCACATGCGTGGTGACCGACTCGAACCCAAGCGCGCCAGGCGCATCATGGCTCGACCCGAAGTCCGGGTCCTCCACTGCTACGGCATGCATCCGAAGGAGGTCTCCGGGGCGGAGCGCCAAGCGCTGTTCACCCGGATTGAGCAGTTCCTCCAAGGTCATGGGCCAGCGACGAGTACCTTCGACCTGGCCGAGTTCAGGGACGAAGATCGGGCAGGATGCTCGCTGTCCAGGAGAGCTGCTGACAGAACCGATCCCCCGCGCTACTGCCGCGAACGGTGAAGGGTCGCGTTGTCGAGCACTGGCTTCCCACCGTCCCGGTGACGGCGGGGAAACTCGCGCAGGACGGGGTTGTATCCGCGTCAGGAGCCGACTTTCCGCGTCATCACCGTAACGACGCGGATGGTCGTCAGCGGCGGGTGAGGTGGAGCAGGAAGCCCTGCGCGGGAGCGAGGACCGGCAGCGGGATACCGACCTCGCCGAGCACGCGCCCGGACACCTCGACCCCCTCCTCGAGCGCCGCGCCGAACCACGGCGCGGGCGCGGTCTGCACGGTCTCGGGCAGCCCGGCCTCCCGGCGGACGCGGACGAGGTAGCGGGCGTCCGGGTCGAGTCCCGGCAGCGGGAGCCGACCCGGCGTCACGCCCCGCGTCGTCGCGACCTGGACGACGGTGAGCACCGCCTCGGACCGGTCCGGCGCCACGACCCCGCCGACGACGAGCGCCGGGTCCGGATGGTCCGAGCGCACGACGTCGCCGGAGTGCAGCAGCGGCCGCAGCTCCTTGTAGAGCGATGCCCACGCCCGCAACGCGTCCAGGTCCTCGGGCGAGCAGGTCGTGACGTCCCACTCCAGGCCGGCGTGCCCGCCGAGCGCGACGAGCATCCGCAGCGACAGGTCGAGGTCGCGGTGGGTGGAGTGCGCGCGCGGCGGCCCGATGTGCGTACCCATCCGCTCGGGACCGACGAGCAGCCCGGTCCAGCGCTGGATGCCGACCCGCTCGAGCGCGTCGTTGCAGTCCGAGGTCCACACGCGGTCGGTGCGAGCGAGGACGCCGAGGTCGACGCGGGCGCCGCCGCTCGAGCACGACTCGATCTCGAGGTCGGGGTGGCGCCGGCGCAGCTCGTTCATCAGCCGGTAGGTGGCGCGCGTCTGCTCGTGGACGGCCGGTCGGTCGGTGCCGGAGTCGTCGGTGCGCACGGCCTCGTGGAGGTCGCGGTTGTGGTCCCACTTGACGAAGGCGATGCCGTACTCGGTGACGAGCGAGCTCATCGCCTCGAGGACGTGCGCGAACGCGGCCGGGTTCGCGAGGTCGAGGACGTGCTGATGGCGCGACGGCGGGGTGGGGCCGGCCACCGGCCCGAGCACCCAGTCCGGATGGGCACGGACGAGGTCGGAGTCGAGGTTGACCATCTCCGGTTCGAACCACAGCCCGAACTGCATCCCGAGCCCGGTCACGTGCTCGACGAGGGGCCCGAGGCCGTCGGGCCACACCTCGCGCGAGACCTGCCAGTCGCCGAGGCCGCGGGTGTCGTCGCGGCGCGCCCCGAACCAGCCGTCGTCGAGGACGAACCGCTCGACCCCGATGGACGCCGCGGTGTCGGCGAGCTCGCGCAGGTGGTCGAGGTCGGACTCGAAGTACACGGCCTCCCACGTGTTGAGCACGAGCGGCCGCGGGCGCGTGGTGCGGGGGTCGGCCCCGGCGCGCTGGTGGCGGACCAGGCGGTGGGTCAGGCCGTCGAGCCCCTCGGGCGACCACGAGGCCACGAGGTCCGGCGCCTCGTACGACTCGCCCGGCCCCAGCCGCACCTCACCGGGGGCGAGCGCCTCGCCACCCCCGATGACGGCCGCGTGCCGGCCGGCACCCTCGGGCAGCCGCTCGACGAGGTGCTCGTGGTTGCCGCTCCAGGCGACGTGCACGGTCCACACCTCGCCGTGCCGGAAGCCGAAGCCACCCGTCCCGGCGGTGAGGAGCAGCGTCGAGTCGTGGCCCGTCCGGCCGCGCCGTGAGGTGCGCACGAGCGCGCCGTCGGCGAGGGGATGACGCTGCGGGGTCCGCTCGCGCAGCCATCGCCCGGAGAGGTCGAGGACCTCGTCGGCCCGGGCCGGCAGCGGCAGGAGGACGCGGAGCGCCCCGACGTCGAGCGGCGCCGCACCCTCGGCCGCGGTGGACGTGAGCGTCGAGGACACGGTGAGGACTCCGTGGTCGTCCAGCGACCACCGCTGCTCGAGCCGGACGTCCACCGACCCGGCGACGGCCTCCACCCGTACCTCGCCGCCGCCACCCGACACCGTCGCGGTCCACCGTGGGGCGGCGCTCCCACCGCCCCGGTGCACGACGACACCCGGCGTGCCCAGCCATCCGTCGGCCGGCGTCGGGAGCGTCGTCAGCTCCCACGGGTCGTCGAGGGCGTTGTGCGGCACCGGTCCCGGGCCGATCGCCACCAGGTCGGCGACGTCGGCGTCCGAGAGCTCGGCACCCCAGTGGAGGACGGCCGGGAGCCCGGCCCCCTCCTGGTGGAGCACGACGGCGGTGCCGCCGCCGCGCAGGACGGTGGTGGTGGACGTCATCCCTTGGTCGACCCGAGGGTCAGGCCGGAGACGAACTGCTTCTGCAGCGCGAAGAACACGACGAGCACCGGCAGCGCGACGATGATCGACCCGGCGGCCACGAGGTTGGTGTCCGAGAAGAACTGTCCGCGAAGGTTGTTCAGCGCGCTGGTCACCGGGTACTTGTCACCCCGCGACAGGAGCACCGTCGCCCAGAAGAACTCGTTGTAGATCCAGGTGACCTGGAGCGTGGCGAGGGCCGCGAGGGCCGGCCGGACGAGCGGCATGGTCAGCTGCCAGTACTGGCGCCACACGCTCGCGCCGTCGAGCTCGGCGGACTCGTAGATCTCGTGCGGCAGCGTCTTCATGTAGTTGCTGAGCACGAAGGTGCAGAAGCCCAGCTGGAAGGCGGTGTTCACGAGGATCAGCGCCCAGAAGCTATTGAGCATCGTGCCCGAGGAGCTCATGAACTCCGGCAGCGGGATCTCCTTGAACATCCGGAACACCGGGATGAGCAGGGCCTGCGGCGGCAGGAGGTTCGCCGCGAGGAAGATGCCGAGCAGGGTGAGGTTGAACCGGTACGAGAACCGGGCCAGGACGAAGGCCACGAGCGAGGACAGGAAGAGCGTCAGCGCGACGGCCGGGATGGTGATGAGCAGCGAGTTCTTCAGGTGCAGACCGAAGTTGCCGCGGCTCCAGGCGTCCTTGTAGTTGTCGAGCGTCCACCCTCCGAAGGACAGGTACCCGTTGGTCTGCGTGTACGAGTACTCGCGGAACGAGTTGTAGAGCGCCCAGAGGAGGGGGAAGAGCCACACGATCGCGAGCACGAGCATGATGCCCGTCGCGATGCGGCCGCGCCGGCGGTTGATGACCCCTCCCCCACTGCCGCTCAGGGGGCTCTTCGTCGTCGCGGGGACGGCGGTGGGTGCGGTCGCGGTGGTCATCGGCGCTCCTCCCGGAAGACGATGCGTAGGTAGATCGCGATGAACACGGACGAGATGACCATCATGATGACGGCGAGGGCCGATCCGAACCCGTACCGCGTCGCCTCACCGATGACGTTCTGGGACACCAGGGCCGAGATGAGCTCGAGCCCGTTGCGGCCCTTGTTGACGATCCACACGAGGTCGAACGCGCGCAGCGACTCGATGACGACGATGACGAGGACGATCATGTTGATCGGGCGCATCACGGGGAAGATGACGTGGAAGAACGTCTTGACCTCGCTGGCGCCGTCGACCGCCGCCGCCTCGCGCAGCGAGGCGTCGATGCCCTTCAGGCCCGCCAGGTAGATGAGCATGATGTAGCCGGTGTGCCGCCACGCGGTGGCCACGAGCACGGCCCACAGGTTGACGTCGGGGTTGCCGTACCAGTCGACCTTGGACCCGAAGACCTCGTTGATGAGGCCCTGGTCGGTCGAGTAGAAGAGCTGCCAGATGAAGCCGACGAGCGCCAGGGACAGCACGACGGGCAGGTAGAACGCGGTCTGGTAGAACCGGCTCCCCCACATCTCGCGGTCGAGGACGACGGCCAGCAGGATGCCGAGGATGGTCGGGAAGACGAAGAGGAACACCAGCCAGATCAGGTTGTGCTGGATGGCCGGCCAGAACGGCGGGTAGATCGTGGTGATGTCGACGTAGTTCTGGGTGCCGACCCACTGGATCGCGCTGAACTTGAAGCCGTTCCACTTCGTGAAGGACAGCAGCACCGAGCCCAGGGCCGGGAGCCACACCAGCCAGACCACCAGGACGGTGGGGATGGCGATCATCAGGCCGATGACCAGCCGGTCCCGTGGCCCGCGCCGCTTCTCGACACGGGGTCTGGTTCGTCGTGCGCGTCGGACGGACGTCGTCGCTGACATGGGTGGCTCCCGGTCCCGGCCTCAGCCGAGGATGGACTTGGCCTGCTGCTGGATGGAGGTGGTGATCGCGTCGATCGAGTCCGGCTTCTTGATGAACTCCTGGAGCGAGGCCGTGATCACCGTGTTCGCGAGGTCGGCGTTGGTGTCGCGGTCGAGGAACTGCGCGATGGACTTGGCGTTCTGGACGACCTCGACCGACTTCTTCTGCAGCTCGCCGTACTTCGCGGTGCTCGCGGCGGTGTTGGCGGCGATGAACGGCGCGGTGGCGGTGTTGTTCGCCGCGTCGGCCGCCTCGGCGCTGGCCAGCCACTTGATGAAGGCCTTGCCGGCCTCCTCGTCCGAGGCGCCCGAGGCGACGCAGAAGCCGTCGATCGGGGCGTCGAGGGCGTCGGCGCCGATGCTCTGGTCGAGCGCGGGGAAGGTGAAGAAGTCGAGGTCCTCCTGGGCCTCGGTCGGCACACCGTCGACGACGAACGTGCCGAGGAGGTACATCCCGCACTCGCCCTTGGCCATCGAGGTCGCGGCCTCCTGCCAGGTGCGGCCGAGCGAGTTCTCCTGGTGGTAGGGCAGCAGCGTCTTCCAGGTGGAGAACACGTTCTTCACCTCGGGGCTGTCCCAGGTCTTCTCGCCCTTGGTGAGGGCCATGTGGAAGTCGTAGCCGTTGAGCCGCATGTTGAGGATGTCGAAGGTGCCCATCGGCGCCCAGGCGTCCTTGGCCGCGAAGGCGAAGGGCGTCATCTTCTTGCCCTGCATGTCCTTCATCAGCTCGGTGAGCTCGTCCATCGTCGTCGGCTGGGTCCAGCCGTTCTTCTCGAAGACCGACTTCCGGTGGAAGACCGCCCACGGGTAGTAGCTGACCGGCACGAAGTACTGCTTGCCGTCGGCCGCGGTGGAGGCCTTCTTGAAGGCGTCGCCGATGCCGTCGAGCGGCCACACGTCGCTGACGTCGGCGATCTGCCCACCCTCGGCGAACTGGGCCATGCGGTAGCCGGCGAACCACGTGAACACGTCGTCCGGGCTGCCCTGGAGGTAGGTGGTGATGCTCTCCTGGAAGGTGTTGTGGTCGACCGCGTTGACCGAGACGGTGACGCCGGCCTTCTTCGCGTACGCGTCGGCCATGGCCTGGAGCCGCTCGTTGGCCGGCCCGGAGCCCTTGGCCTCGTTGATGCCGAACTTCACGTTGCCGGCCTTGGCGGAGGCGCCGCCACCCGAGCCGCCGTCGTCACCGCAGGCGGTGAGGAGCCCGGAGGCGCCCAGGGCACCCACGCCGAGCGCACCGCGCAGCAGGGACCGGCGACCGAGGGCGCTGACGGACGCGGGGAGGGTGCTCGCGAGGCGGGGGTCGCGCGGGACGGGGCGTGCCATGGGTGTCTCCTTTGACGTATGGCGCTTCTGACAACTTCGATCAGAAACGAACATCCAATGCCGACCGAGTGTGTCCACCCCCTGCCGCCGTGTCAAGGGGTCTGTTCACGGTTGGACGTCACGATCCGGTGTCGCTGAGCCCTTTCGCGGACCGGATGGCGCGCCTTCGCCGCCCTCGGCCCCGATGTTGGAAACTGTTGACATCTGGTGGCGGCGGGTCCCACACTGTCGGCCATGCGTCAATGGCCCGACGACCGCATCGCCTTCGGCGGTGACTACAACCCGGAGCAGTGGCCCCGCGAGGTGTGGGACGAGGACGTGCGGCTGATGGCCGACGCCGGCGTCTCCTTCGTCACCCTGGGCGTCTTCTCCTGGTCCTGGCTCGAGCCGACCAAGGGCGAGTACGAGTTCGGCTGGCTCGACGAGGTCATGGACCTCATGCACCGCCACGGCATCGCCGTCGACCTCGCGACCGCCACCGCCACGCCGCCGCCGTGGCTGAGCGCCGCCTACCCCGAGATCCTCCCGGTCGACCGCGAGGGCCGCACGCTCTGGCCGGGCAGCCGCCAGGCCTGGTGCCCGTCCTCCCCGCTCTACCGCGACTTCGCCCTCGCCCTCACGGACCGGATGGCCGCCCGCTACCACGACCACCCCGCGCTGGCGATGTGGCACATCAGCAACGAGTACGCCTGCCACAACCTGCCCTGCTACTGCGACACCTGCGCGGCCACCTTCCGGCGCTGGCTGGAGCGCCGGTACACGACGACGGACGCCCTGAACCACGCCTGGGGCACCGCCTTCTGGAGCCAGCGCTACTCCGACTGGGACGACGTGCTGCCGCCTCGGCTCAGCACCACGTTCAACAACCCGACCCACGTCCTCGACTACTCGCGCTTCGGGTCCGACACCCTCCTCGACTTCTTCCTCGCCGAGAAGGAGGTCATCCGCCGCCACTCCCCCGACGTCCGCGTGACGACGAACTTCATGACGATGAGCACCTTCCGGCTCCTCGACTACCACGACTGGGCGCCGCACCAGGACGTCGTGAGCACCGACCACTACGTCGTCGACGCCCTCGAGCACCCCCGCGCCGAGCTGTCCTTCCACGGCGACCTCACCCGCGGCCTGGCCGGCGGCGCCCCGTGGATCCTCATGGAGCACTCGACGAGCGCGGTCAACTGGCAGCCGGTCAACCCGGCGAAGCTGCCCGGCGACACGCTCCTCGACTCGCTGACCCACGTCGCCCGCGGAGCCGACACCCTCGGGTTCTTCCAGTGGCGCCAGTCGCGGTCCGGTTCCGAGAAGTTCCACTCCGCCCTCGTGCCGCACGCCGGCGAGGACTCCGACCGGTTCCGCGAGGTGTGCGAGCTGGGCGCCGTCGCCGGCCGGCTCGGCGAGCTCGTCGGCTCCCGCGTCGAGGCCGACGTCGCGATCCTCTGGGACTTCGAGGCGCAGTGGGCCGTGGCCGGACCCTGCATGCCCTCGGCAGCACTCGACTACGCGACGGCCGCGCACGCCGTGCACCGGCTGCTGCGCGACCGCGGCGTCACCTGCGACGTCGTGCACCCCGACGCCGACCTGTCCCGCTACCGCGTCGTCGTCGTCCCCACGCTCTACATCGTCTCCGACGACGCGGCCTCGGCCGTCGCGGCGGCGGCCGAGGCCGGGGCCCAGGTCCTCGTCACGTACTTCTCCGGCATCTCCGACCCGGACGACCACGTCCGCCTCGGCGGCTACCCCGGCGCCTTCCGCGAGCTGCTCGGCGTGCGCGTCGAGGAGCTCTTCCCGCTGCGCGTCGGCGAGCAGGTGGCCCTCGAGGGCGGAGGCTCCGGCACGGTCTGGTCCGAGGACGCCCGCACCCTCGACGCCGAGGTCCTCCACACCTACGCCGACGGCCCGCTCGCCGGGCGCCCCGCCGCCACCCGCCGCCCGGTCGGCGAGGGCGCGGCCTGGTACCTCGGGACGCTGCCCGACGACGACACGCTGGGCGCGCTCGTCGAGCAGGTCGTCGCGGCCGGCGGCGTCGCCCCCGCCGCCGAGGCACCGGCCGGCGTCGAGGTGGTGCGCCGGTCCTCGGCCGACGGCTCGTGGCTCTTCGTCCTCAACCACACCGACACGGACACCACGCTCACCGTTGCGGGGCACGACCTCGTCTCCGGTCGCGACGTCGGGCCGTCCACCACCGTCGCCGCCCGCACGGCGGCCGTCATCCGGGAGGCCTGAGATGCTCGCGAGCCAGCGCCGTGGAGAGATCCTCGCCATCGTCGAGGAGCGCGGGGCCGCCCGCGTCTCCGAGCTCGTCGAGCAGCTCGGCGTCTCCGACATGACGGTCCGCCGCGACATCGAGCGGCTCGACGGCGAGGGCCTGCTCGAGCGCGTCCACGGCGGCGCGGTGGCCGTCGCCCCGCGGGTCACCGACGAGCCGGGGTTCACCGCCAAGTCCACGCTGATGACGGCCGAGAAGGAGGCCATCGCCCACGAGGCGGCCCGGCTCGTCCAGCCCGGCGCCACCATCGGCATCTCCGCCGGCACGACGACCTACGAGCTGGCCCGCGCCGTGCGCGAGGTCCCGCACCTCACCGTGGTCACGAACTCGGTGCCGGTGGCCCAGCTCCTGCACGACTCCCCCGTGCGGCCCGTCGTCGTCCTGACCGGCGGTGTGCGCACCCCGTCCGACGCGCTCGTCGGGCCGGTCGCGGTCTCGGCCCTCCAGGGGCTGCACGTCGACCGCCTGTTCCTCGGCGCGCACGGCATCGACCGCTCCGCCGGGCTCACGACGCCGAACCTCGTCGAGGCCGAGACCAACCGCGCGCTGGTGCGCTCCAGCCGCTCGGTGTGCGTGCTGGCCGACCACTCGAAGATCGGCATCGTCGGCCTCTCGACCTTCCTCGACCTCGCCGACGTCGACACGCTCATCACCGACCCCGGCATCCCCACACGGGCCCGCCAGGTGCTCGAGGAAGGGGTCGAGCACCTCGTGCTCGCCCGCGCCGCCCGCGGTCGCGGCCCGCGCTCGGAGGAGGCGGGGTGAGGGCGACCCGCGAGGTCCGCCGCACCGTCGCCCGGCTGGCGGACGGCCGCCAGATCATCTACTTCGACGACACCCCCGACGCACCGGCGCGCACCGCCGTCGACACCCGCGACCTCGGCGAGCGCGCCGCGGCCGGCCACATCCGGCACGACGCCCTCACCGGCGACTGGGTCGCGGTCGCCGGGCACCGGATGCACCGCACCTTCCTCCCGCCCCGCGACGAGTGCCCGCTGTGCCCCACCGGCCGGGGCAGCGTGCCGTCGGAGGTGCCGGACGCCGACTACGACGTCGTCGTCTTCGAGAACCGGTTCCCCTCGTACGCGCCGGTGGCCGTCGACAACGTCGAGGCGCCCCCGGGCTACCTGCACGCACCGGCCCTGGGCCGCACCGAGGTCGTCTGCTTCACGAGCGACCACGAGTCGACCTTCGCCGCCCTCACACCGCACCGGGTGCGCACCGTCGTCGACGTCTGGGCCGACCGCACCGCCGAGCTCGGTGCCGACCCCGACGTCGCGCACGTCTTCTGCTTCGAGAACCGCGGTCAGGAGATCGGGGTGACGCTGCACCACCCCCACGGGCAGGTCTACGCGTACCCGTACGTCCCGGCCCGCACCGCCGAGATCCTTACCCGGGCCACCGAGCACCACGCGCGCACCGGCCGGCTGCTCGGCGCCGACCTGCTCGCCGCCGAGCGCGCCGACGGCTCCCGCGTGGTCCTCACCTCCGAGCACTGGACGGCCTACGTGCCGTACGCCGCCCGCTGGCCCCTGGAGGTCCACCTCGCGCCGCACCGCGACGTGCCGGACCTCGTGGCCCTCGACGACGCCGAGCGCGACGACCTCGCCGCCACCTACCTCGAGCTGCTCGGCCGGCTCGACCGGTTCCACGTGTCCGACGGCGGCGAGCCCGTGGCGCTGCCGTACATCGCCGCGTGGCACCAGGCGCCGGCCCGCACCGGGCGCGAGGTGTCCCGCCTGTTCCTCCAGGTGATGTCCGTGCTGCGCGGGCCCGGCCGGCTGAAGTACCTCGCCGGCTCCGAGAGCGGCGCCGGGGGCTGGGTCACCGACACCCGGCCCGAGGCGGTCGCCGCACGGCTGCGCGAGCTCGCCCCCTGATGGTCACGGAGCGAAAGACCCGCACCTGACGTTCCTGGGTCGGGCTTGACCCGATCCGAACGGCTTCCTCACCCGGGCCTTGCCCACGCCCGACCGGTCGGCGGGCAGGCTCGACGCCCGTGAGCACCTCGACCACGCCGCCCCCGTCCACCCGCCGACCGGCCGGCCGCCTCCGGGCCGCGATGCGCCGCACCGGCCTCGCGCTCGGCCTGGCCCTGGCCGCCGCGCCCGTCGTCGCGACGACCGCGAACGCGCTGCCGCCGGCGCCGCCCTCGGTCACGGACTCCCGCACGATGCTCGCCGGCCTGCACGTCGGCTACGAGGACAACGTCGGCTACGACCGCACCGAGTTCACCCACTGGATCACCATCAGCGGCAGCTGCGACACCCGCGAGACGGTGCTCAAGCGCGACGGCTCGGGCGTCGGCACCGACTCCTCCTGCCGCGCCACCTCGGGCACGTGGCGCAGCGTCTACGACGACACCACCTTCACGAACAGCTCGGACCTCGACATCGACCACATGGTCCCGCTCGCCGAGGCGTGGGGTTCCGGGGCCAACCTCTGGACCGATGCCCGCCGCGAGCAGTTCGCCAACGACCTCGCCATCCCGCAGCTCATCGCGGTGTCCGCGTCGAGCAACCGCTCCAAGTCCGACCAGGACCCCGCCGAGTGGCAGCCACCGGCCAGCGGCTGGCGCTGCGAGTACGCCCGCTCGTGGATCCAGGTGAAGTACCAGTACGACCTCGAGGTCGACAGCAAGGAGAAGACCGCGCTGACGGGGATGCTCGACACCGAGTGCTGACCGCGGTGGAGGGGCATCACCCCCGGTGTGCCGCTCCGGCGGGTGCGTCGGCGGCCCGGTCCGCCTCGCGCCGGGCCCGGACACCCCGCACGACCGCGATGGTCGCGCAGCCGACCAGGCCCGCGGCGAACAGCCACGGTGAGGCGAGGATCCCCAGCAGGAGCGCGGTGTCGGCGGGGTTCGTGGTGCACCCGAACCCGATCCCCTCGCACTGGCCGCCGGCGTTGGCGTGCGGCAGCACCAGGTACAGGACGCCGACGAGGACGGCCGGGAGCACCCAGAGCACACCGAGGGTGACGAGGTAGGGACGCAGCGGACGGACCATCGCCCCACCGTGCCACGGCCGGGGTCGGCGCGCCTGAGGAGCAGTGCTCAGACGCGCAGGCGGCCGCCGGCGCGGCGGATGGTCGCCACGGCCACGGCGTCAAGGGAGTCGACGACCGTGGGGTCCTGCACACCCAGCTCGCCCCGCAGGACCGAGAGCTCGGTGCAGCCGAGCGCCACGGCCTCGGCACCCTTGGCGCGCAGGTGCTCCACCAGCGCGTCGAAGCGGCTGCGCGGCACCGGGTTCCCCGCCTTCACCCCGTCGTAGATGACCGACATCGTCTCGCGCTGCACGTCGGGGTCGGGCAGGACGAGCTCGACTCCCGCCCGCTGCGCCGCCGCCGCGTAGGTGCCCGCCGACAGCGTGCCGTCGGTGGCCAGCAGGCCGAGCCGGGCGAGGCCGGGCACGGCCTCCCGGGCGGCCGCGACCGTCTCGTCGACGGTGTCGAGGACCTCGATGCCGACCGCGGCGCGCATCTGCTCCACCCACACGATCGCGGTGTTGCAGGGGATGGCGACGAACGTCGCGCCCGCGCGCTCGAGCGCCTGCGCCGCCGCGACGAGCGCCGGCTCGGGGCTCTCGTTGTCGCCGCGCAGGTACCCGCTGCGGTCGGGGATCGAGCCGGTCTGCCAGACGAGGAGGTCGACGTGGTCCTGGTCCCGGTGGGCGTCGGTGAGCTCGACGACGCGGCGCAGGAAGTGGACGGTCGCGGCCGGGCCGAGGCCGCCGAGCACCCCACCGGGCACCCCGTGCACCAGGATGCCCTGGGGGGCGGCGGCGGTCGTCATCGACGGTCCGTGAAGTGCTCGCGGAACTTGCGCACCTGGTTCAGGTGGTACGCCGCGTTGTACGCGCGGCGCTTGAGGGTGAGGTCGGGGCCGTACACGTTGGGGTCGCTCGCCCGACCGGCCTTCATCAGCCCGATCGCCTTGTCCCGCAACGCTTCGTCGAGGACGTAGTGCTTGACGACGTACTTCGGGACGAACGCGAAGAGGTGCTCGCCGCGGGCGATCGTCAGCCCCTCCATCGGCTCGTGGCGCACCCAGTCGCGGACGTACCACTCGGAGACGTTGTTGCCGCCGGCCGTCACGTAGAAGTTCGAGCGGCCCAGCCGGACGTTGATCTCGAAGAACTTGTACGTGCCGTCGCGCCGGTCGTACTTGAGGTCGAAGTTGGAGAACCCGACGTAGCCGATGTGCTCGAGGAAGCGCTTCGCCTGCTCGACCACCTCGTCGATCTCGGTCGTGATGATGACGCACGGGTTGCCGATGGCCAGCGGGTGGTGCTCCTCGAGGAGGACGTGGCCGACCGAGCCGAAGCGGACCGTCCCGTCACGGTCGGAGTAGCAGGTGAGCACCCGCATGTTCGTGTCGTCGCCGGGGACGAACTCCTGGAGCAGGAAGTTGCCGTCGTAGTCGCTCGCGCGCACCCGGCGCAGGGTGTCGGCGAGCTCGTCGGCGGTGTCGCAGACGTAGACCTTCTTCTTCCCCTCGAACGACGCGTAGTGGTACAGCGCGCTGTCGGCCGGCTTGGCCACGACCGGGAACTCCCACGGCAGGTCGCGCTCCTCGTCGTGCTCCCCCGAGCAGTCGACGACGACGGTCGCGGGGTACGGCACGCCGACCTCGTCGAGGATCCCGTAGAAGACGTCCTTGCGGACGATCCGGTCGAGCAGGTCGAGGTCGATGTACGGGATCGTGAACCAGGCGCCGAGCCGGTCCTTGTGCTCGATGATCATCCGCACGTACCAGTCGCCGGCCGCCACCAGCAGGAGCGGCGGGCGGCCCTCGCCCCCGTGCTCGCGGCCGATCCGCTCCAGCGCCGCGACGAACGTGCCGGGGTCCTCGAAGCCGGCGACGTACTCGTGCTCGCAGAGGGTCGAGAGGGCGATCGGGCCGCCGTCGGTCATGTTGACCACGAGCGGGCGCACGCCGTAGGCCTCGTGGAAGGTGCGCACGAGGGTGTAGGCCGTGATGTCTCCACCGAGGATGACCGGGCGGAAGTCGCTGGCGGGGGCGGCAGGGGGCACGCGGGGTTCCTTCGTCGGGGGCCGTGGGCTCGGCCACCCATCATCCACCACCGTCCGGACGCGGCCGAATCCCGCACTCAGGAGGCGAAGACGACGGTGTTGTCGACGTAGTGGCCGCTCACCGGGTCGATCTCCCCGCTGCAGGTGATGAGCCGCAGCACCGGCCCGGGTGCCGGGCCGTAGACCCGGTCCGTGGGGAAGGCGTCCTTGGCGAAGGACAGCGAGCCGCGGACGGTGAAGGTGACGACGACGCCGTCGCGGCGCACGACCTGGACCTCGTCGCCGGGCACGAGCTCGCGGAGGCGGAAGAAGACCGCCGGTCCGCGGTGGGAGTCGACGTGCCCGGCGATGACGGCGGGCCCGCGCTGGCCGGGGGCCGGGGCGGCGGTCAGCCATCCGGCCCGGGCGAAGTCCGCCGGCACCTGCATCGTGCCGTCCTTCGCGATGCCGAGGTCCACGAGCGGGGTGTCCACGCCGATGGCCGGGATCCGCAGGCGGGCCGGCCGCTGCGCCCGTGGAGCCTGGGTGCCGGTGGCGGGCACGGGCAGCGAGGCGTCGTTGGGACCGGCGTCACGGACCACCTGGGCGTCCGGGACGTCCGGGGTCGTCGCCGTCGGTGCGGGGGTCGACGGCGTCGCCGCGGCCGCCGGGGCCGGAGCGCTGCGGGTCGGTGGCGGGGGCAGGCGGGCCGGTTCGCGACCGGCCGCCGCGACGCCGGCGACCCCCAGCCCGCCGACGACGGCCAGGGACGCCGCGAGCGCGACCACCCGCTCCCGGGGGGTCACCGAACGGTGACCGGCACCGGCCGCAGGCGCCGGCGCAGCCCGACGGCGAGGAGGAGCGTCGCGCCCGCGCCGGCGAGCGCCAGCCCCCCGGTCACGGCCGGGGCGGCCGGCGCCACCGCCGCACCACCACCACCGGTCTGGACGCCCTCGCGCGGTGCCGAGCCGAGCCCGACGGCGTCGACCACGGGCTTGACCGCGACGCCGCCCTTGCCGTCGGCGAGCACGAAGACCGTGTAGACCCCGCCGCTCGCGACGTCAACGGGCGCGGTGGTCGGGGTCGCGGACTCCGCGCCGCCGGCGGTGGAGACCCGCAGCGTCCAGCGCCCGGCGGGGACGGCGGCGTAGGAGGTGGGCTCCCCGAACGGCGCGGCATCGGCGAGGGTGGGCCCGTCCGCCGCGACGACGGTGGTCGACGCCGCGTCGGGGACGGCCGGGAGCAGCCGCACGCTGGCCGTGCCGGCGCCCGGGCGGTCGAGGTCGTCGGTGAGGACGTCGATGCGGGGGGTCGGCGTGTGCGCCAGCGCGGCGAGGGTGACCGCGGTGTCGGCCTTGGCGAGAAAGGTCCCGGCCAGCACCGGCGGCCCGTCGGTGCCGGAGCCGACGGGGCGGATGGTGACCGCGTACAGCCCGGCCGGCACCTGGCGGTAGTCGCCGATCCCGCCGTAGCCGACCGTGGGCTCGAGGACCCGCGTGGTGCCCTCGGCCTGCGCCTCGGGCACTCCCCCGGTGGGGGCGTCCGCCAGCGAGGAGCCGGCGAAGGGCACGAGCCGCACCGTCATCGTCCCGACGCCGGGGACGAGGTGCGCCGCCCGGACCCAGGCGGTGCCGGCGGCCGCGGGCACGGCATCGGGCGCAGGCGCCGCCAGCGCCGGGGCGCCGGCCAGCGCGGCCCAGGACAGGACGACGGCCCCGAGGACGAGACGACGTAAGTGGCGCACGCGGCGCCGGGAGGCGACGGGACGGGTGGCGGGCATGGGTGCCTCCTGGGCGGCGGACGGGCCGGTGGGCCGGGGCGGGCGGGCGACGTGGGTCACGGGGCCTGCTCGGGGACGGACAGGACGAGGGCGGCCGGGGCGCCGCCGGTGGCGGGGAACCGCACGATCTCGGCGCGGTACGGCCGCAGCTGGGCGGCGAGGGTGGTGGCGACGTCGCCCACGACGGGGGACTCCGGCACGGCCGGCTGCCCGTCGATCGCGACGATGCGGGCCGCCCGGCGGTCCGTGCCCGGGGTGCTCTCGGGCAGGGCGTCGATGGTCAGCTCGTGCTGCGAGGCGAGCACGGCGAGCAGCGCGAGGAGCCGGGTGTCGACCCGTCCGGTGGCGAGCACCGCGCGGGAGTCGCCGGTGAGCGTCACGGCGGGGTTCTCGAGCAGGGCGTCGACGGCGGCCTGACGCGCGGCGGGGTCCTCGGCGGCCGGTGGGAGGGCCGGCGTGGCGGGCTGGTCCGGCACGGTCGGGGTGGTGGGGGTGCCGGACGGCGGTGCGGTGGTGGCGGCCGGCACCCGCAGGACCTCGACCCGGCGCTCCCCCGACCCGAAGGCCGCCGCGAGGGCACCGCGGTCGCGGGCGGCGCGCAGGACTCCTGCCGCGTCGGGGTCCAGGCGCGTGTCGGCGTTCGCGACGACCCACCACGCACCGGTGCCCGCGGTGACCGGCGAGGGCCGCACGGCCACGACGCGCGAGGCGTCGCGTCCCTGGCGCAGCAGGTCGAGCCGGGCCGCGGTGGCGGTGAGCACGACCGCGTCGGCGGGCACCGCCCGCGACACCCAGGCGACCGCCCGGGTGAGCGGGGGCGGGGCGTCGCGAGCCGTCAGGTCACCGAGCTCGGCGGCCCATCCGGGCGCGACGACGCCGACCACCAGCCCGGCCGCGAGCGCGCCGGCCAGCCCACCGAGGAGGTGGACGCGCCGGCGCCGGAGCCGGGTCGGGCGGTAGCGGACGAAGCCGTCGGCCACCCCGGCGACGGCCAGCGCCGCGAACGGCACGAGGAGGACCGCTGCCCCGGCGCGCACCGACGGCGGCCCGAGGGTGGCGGAGAGCACGAGCAGGACGGTGGTGATGGCCACCGGACGCAGCCGGCGCAGCACCGCCGCCGCGGGGCCCGCCGCCAGCAGCAGCGCGAGGACCACCGGTTCGGCGGCGGGAGAGGGTCGGGGGCCGCCCAGGAGGAGCACGGGGAGCCCGACGAGGGCCGCGAGGACCACGGTCGCGACGACGACCAGGGCGAAGACCCCCGCGGCGTCGGCCGCGGCGCGGCCGTCCCGTCCCCGGTGCCGCCAGAACAGGAGGGCGACGCCCGGCAGCGCCAGCAGCGCCACCGGGGTGGTGAGCACCCCGACGGCGAGGACGCACGCGGCGGCCGCGAGGCTCGTCGCGATGCGCCGGTCGGCGAGGGCGAGCACGAAGGCGGCGAGCACCCACGGGGCGGCGAAGCCGGCCTCGGAGACCGTGCGCTGCAGCTCCACGGCGGGCGGCGCGACGGCCATCAGCCCGACGGCCAGCGCCGCGGCCCACCGGGGCAGCCCGAGCCGACGGGCCAGGACCCACGCGAGCACGAGGGTGGCCGCGGCCGCGACGAGGGCGATCTCCCGCCCGGCGACCACCGCCCCGGGGGCGCGGTCCAGCGCGCCCGACACCGTCAGCCAGGCCGCGACCGGAAGCCGCGCCACCAGGCCGACGCCCGCGCGGACCGACCCGGTGGGGTCGGTGAGCGGGTGCGGCGTGGCCCACGCGGCGGCGACGAGGCGTCCCTCGGCGTCACCGAGGCGGGGGGCCGATGCGAGCCCGACGGCCCGGACGAGGACGCCGGTGGCCACGACGACGAGGAGGACGGGGGCGTCGGAGCGCAGCAGCGCCCGGGTGCGCGGGACGACCCGCGCCAGCCGCGTCGGGCGGACGGCCACGACGGACGGCGGGGCTCCGGGGGCAGCACGCGGCTGCTCGACGACGGATGCCATGTGCCCCTCCCTCCGGCGTGCGGGCACGCAGGGGAGGGCAGGGTGCCCGGGGCCCCTGCAGACCCGGACGTTCCCGATGACGGTAACCCCGGGACGCCCGCTTGGGAAGGGGCGGACGCGGCGGAACCGCTGGTCAGCGCCCTGCCGCGGCCGGTCAGCGGTCGGCGGCCACCGCGGGCGCGCCGTCGCCGGGGCCGTCGTCGGGGCTGTCGACGGGCGGCAGTCCGTCGTCGGCGCCGAGCGTCCCGTTGGGGTCGAAGACGTCGTAGAGGCGCGGCGCCCAGAGGGCCTGGGCGCGGGTCAGCTCGGGCGGTCCGATGCGTCGCAGCCGGCCCGGGGGACGCTCCGAGGCGGCGGACCCGGCCGCCGGCGCGCTGCGACGCCGCCAGCGGACAGCGGTGCCCCGCAACGGAGCCCGCGGCCTCGGCACGTGCACCCGGCCGCGCGAGGGACCGCCGTCGCCGTACCAGGCGTCGAGGGCGTCGGCCGTGCGCCCGAGCAGGTCCCACAGCTCGTCGGGGTCGTCCGGGACGTCCTCGGGGTCCAGGCCGGTGTGCTCGGCGACCAGCTCGCGGCGCAGGCGCAGGGCGAAGGTGTCGGGGGCGGCGCCACCCTCGGTGCCGCGGTCGTCCATCACGGCGACCGAGACCTCGGAGTCGTTGGTCCAGGACCGGCGGTTGAAGTTGTCCGAGCCGACGCTGGCCCACACGTCGTCGATGATGCAGACCTTCGAGTGGACGTACACGGGGTACCCGGTGGGGCTGGTCAGCCCGAAGAGGGCGACGCGGTCGCCGCCGGCCTCGAGGAGCAGATCCATCGCGAGCTTGCGGCCCCAGAGCTGCGGCGGCAGCGACACCGCGCCGTCGACGTCCGGCACGATGGGGATGACCGCGACGAGGTGCAGGTCGGGGTTCTCGCGCAGCGCCTCGCCGAAGTGCCGGCCGACCTCCTCGGACCAGAGGTACTGGTCCTCGAGGTAGATGAGCCGCCGGGCCGAGCGCACCGCCTTGCCGTTGCCGCGCGCCACGCTGCGCTCGCCGTGCGGCGCGAAGTCGAAGCCCTTGGCGAGCAGCGCCGGGTAGGTGCGCATCACCTGCACCGCCTCGTGCGCACCCTCGGGGGACGGCGGCGGCGGGGCCTGCTCGGGCAGCGGGCGGGGGTCGAGGTCCTCGCCCTGCAGCCGGCTGGAGGCGAAGCGGCCCGGGTTGCTCGTCAGCGGTGTCGTGTCGTCCCACCGCTCGCGGAACGTCGTCTCGAGGTCGTGCACGGCCGGGCCCTGCACCGCGCACTGCACGTCGTGCCAGCCCGGCGTGGGCCCGAAGACCCGCGGCATCGGGATGACCTGGGTGTCGCCGCGGTGGTCGGCGGTGTCGCGGCGGCTGTGGCAGAGGTCGATGCCGCCGACGTAGGCGATGTCGTCCTCGGGACCCACCGCGTGCCGGATGACGACGAGCTTCTGGTGGTGCGAGCCGCCGGGGGCCACCCGCATGTCGCGCAGGCACTGCCCGCCCGCCTCGTTGACCCGGGCCGCGAGCTCCCACGACTTCTCGGAGTGGAAGCCGAAGCGGCGCCAGTGCGAGCGCCACAGCAACCCGCGGACCTCGGCGCCCCGCCGGGCGGCGGCGGCCAGCGTCGCGCCCAGGGTGGCCGCCGGGTCGTCGGTCAGCTGCTGGTCGGGGTCGCCGCGCCAGTCGGCGAAGAGGACGAGGTCGCCCGGCCCCGTCGCGGAGAGCCGCTCGTGCAGCTCGGCGAAGTAGGTGGCCCCGTGGACGAGCGGGCGCACCACGTTCCCCGTGCTCCACGCGACGCCGGGACCGTGCACGGCATCGACGCGGGTGTGGGGGTTGGCGCGCTCCTCGGGGAGGAGGAAGAGGTCGGAGAGCATCGGGCCCATCCTGCCGGTCCGGGGGCGCGCGCGGAACGGTGGGGATACGAGACCTCGCCCGCCGACCGGCCCGGTGTCCCTACGATGCGGCCATGGCAGGGATGCGGGTCGTGCTCGCCGAGGACAGCGCGCTGCTCCGGCAGGGGCTCGCGGCGCTGCTCGTCGAGCACGACGCCGTCGACGAGGTCGTCGAGGCCGCCGACCTCGACGAGCTGCTCGCGGCCGTCGACCACGAGCGCCCGGACGTCGTGCTCGCCGACATCCGGATGCCGCCCACCCACAGCGACGAGGGCATCCGCGCCGCCGAGCGGTTCCGCCGCAGCCACCCGGGGCTCGGGGTCGTGGTCCTCTCCCAGCACGCCGACGCCGAGGGCGCGCTCGAGCTGGTGGCCGGGGGCAGCACCGGCCGCGCCTACCTCCTCAAGGAGCGGGTGGCCGACGTCGAGCAGCTCGTCGCAGCGCTGGTCGCCGTGCAGCGGGGCGAGAGCGTCATCGACCCGCACGTCGTCGACGCGCTGATGCGCCACCGTCTGCGCTTCGAGCAGGGCCCGGTCGCGCGCCTGACCACCCGCGAGCGCGAGGTGCTCGGCCTCATCGCGACGGGGGCCTCGAACTCGGCGATCGCCGACCACCTGCACGTCACGTCGCGGGCGGTCGAGAAGCACATCAACTCGATCTTCACCAAGCTCGACCTCCCGTCGGGCGACACCCGGCACCGGCGGGTCGCGGCCGTCCTGCTCTACCTCGGCGACAGCCGGTCCTCGGGTGCAGCGGGCGGGCCGGTCCGGTGATCTCACCGCGCCGGCGGGAACCCCCGGTCCGGGACCCGCTGTTCCCCGGGTCGACCCGGCAGCGCATCCGCACCTACCTCGTCGTCAACCTCGTGGCGATCTGGACCTCGGTCGTCGCGCTCGTGGTCCTCAACCAGCAGGTGCCCTCGCGCTCGATCGTCGTCGACATCGTCGCGCTCGTCGTCGCCGGGGCGGCGTACGCGGTGGCCCTGGTCCTCGCCACCCGGGGCGCGCTCGGCCCGGCGGCGGCCGTGGCGGTGGGGGGCACGTGGCTCGTCGCCTTCTCGCTCGCCTGGGCCACGCCGTTCACGACGCCGGTGGCGCTGCTCGTCCTCTACGTCCCGGCCCTGATCCTCACCGACGCCTTCGGGCCGCGCAGCCGCACCGTCCTGCTCACGGCGACCGTGGTGCTCACCGGCGCGCTGGTGGTCGTCGGGGAGTCGCGGCGCGAGGTCTGGGACGCCAACCACCCCGAGATCCCGGTGCTCGGCCTGCTCGTCGGCCTCTTCACGCTCATCGTGGCCGGCGTCCTCGTGGTCGGCATCCGCGACACCGCGCTGCGCGTCACGCGGCACAGCCGGGACCTCGAGGAGTCCCGCACCCGGCTCGCGGCGGCGAGCCTGGACGCCCGCCGCGACATCGAGCGCGACCTGCACGACGGGGCGCAGCAGCGCCTCACGACCCTGGCCGTCGACATCGGCCGGCTGACCCGGGCGCTGGACACCGACCCGGAGCGGGCCCGCACCATCGCGCACGGCCTGCACGACCAGCTCCAGGCCGCCATCCGCGAGCTCCGCGACCTCGCGCACGGCATCTACCCGACGGTCCTCACCGAGCGCGGGCTTGCCGGGGCGCTACCGGCGGCCGCCCGCCGCACCGCCGTCGCGTGCGTCGTCGACGTCGACGGCCTGCGCCACCGCCACGCCTCGGACGTCGAGGCCGCCGTCTACTTCTGCTGCCTGGAGGCGATGCAGAACGCCGACCGTCACGCGCAGGGCTCGCTCATCAGCGTCGAGGTGTCCGACGACGCCCGCGACGGCGAGCCGGTGCTGCGCTTCCGCGTCTCGGACGACGGCCGCGGATTCGACGTCGGCCGGCACCGGGGCGCCCACGGCCTCGCCGGGATGCGCGACCGCATCCTGTCGGCCGGAGGGCGGCTCGAGATCCGCTCGGTCCCGGGCGGGGGGACCACCGTCGAGGGACGGTTCCGCAAGGACACCTCGACCGCCCGCTGAGCACGACCGGGGCGACGGGCGCGGCCCCCGTGATGGTGGTGCAGGCACCACCCCCGGAGCGGGGGTGCGCGCTACAGACAGGCGGGGGCCGGACGGGACAGGATCATGAGCGGTGGCCGTCGCAGGGGACGGTTGCACACCCAATCACGAGTCGCGGTACGCCGCATCGTGTCTCGCGGTGGGTCCCCGCCGTCAGGCCGAGGGACCCATCGCGGGGGGACCGCCGCCGCTGCCCCTCAGATCGCCAGCAGCGCGATGACGACCGCGAAGACCAAGGGCACGCCGAACACGACGTCGAGCACGTGGAACGGCACCCAGTGCAGGTGCGTGACCTTCCACCCGAAGTCGGCGTCCGGCCACTCCGGCGGCCGCCAAGAACGCGCCCGGTACAGCCGCTGGCCGACCAGCAGGAGCGCGTAGATGACGACGGCGACCCACCAGCCGTCGATCATCCCGTTCTCGCGCACCGGAACCCGGCTCAGGCCTGGCCGATGGACCCCAGCAGCTCGGTGAACCAGGGCACCTCGACGTCGAAGGCCTTGCCGCCGCGGATCCGGGGGAACTCCACCGGGCGCAGCTCGTCACCGCGCTCCTCGTCGTGGCCGACGAGCCCGGGCTCACCGCGCAGGGCGGCGTCGACGGCGAGGTCGGTGCACTCCTTGATGAGCGCCAGGTCGCGCTCGTTGGCCGGCGCCGACCGCGAGAAGTAGCCGGACTTCTGGACCATCGTCTTCTCGGCGCCGAGCACCTCGGCGAACTGCTTGGCGAACCACGCGCCGGGGTTGACCTTGTCGAGCTGCACGTGGCCGAACGGGTCCTTCGGGACCTCCTGGCCCGAGGCCTCGAGCTCCGCGACGACCTCCTCCACACCGGCCCCCTCGGACAGGAAGATGTTGACGCAGCCCACCTCGTCCATGACGGCGCGCAGCCGCTCACCCTCGGCCGCGATGTCGATGTGCCGCTCGGGCACGAAGACGGCGTGCACGTCCCAGGCGCGCGGGTCGTTGCCGATGGCCGGCACGAACTCCTGCTCGCCGACCCAGCGGTGGTACTCGGCGGCCGTGGCGGCGGTCAGCCATCCGCAGTGCCGGCCCATCACCTCGTGGACGACGAGCATCCGCGGGTTCGACGTGTGCTCGGCGATGATGTTCTGCGCGAACCGACTTCCCTGCTCGGCCGCCGTCCACGCACCGAGGGACTGGCGGATCGGGATGATGTCGTTGTCGACGGTCTTCGGCAGCCCGACGACGGTCAGCTCGTAGTCGTTCTCGTGCAGGTACGCGGCGAGGTCGGCGGCCGTCGTGTTCGTGTCGTCGCCCCCGATGGTGTGCAGGACGTCGACGCCATCGGCGGTCAGCTGCTCGGCCGCGACGTGCAGCGGGTCCTGGCCCTCCTGCACGAGCCCGCGCTTCACGCAGTCGGCGACGTTGGTCAGCTTGACGCGGCTGTTGCCGATCGGGCTGCCGCCGAACCGGTGCAGCAGGTGTGCCTTCTCCCGGACCTCCGGCGTCACCTCCACGTACTCGCCCGTGAGCAGGCCCGCGTAGCCGTTGGTGTACGCGATGATCCGCACGTCGGGCGCGACCTCGGTGTAGCGCTCGATGAGCCCGCCGACGGCGGAGGACAGGCACGGCGCGAGGCCGCCGGCGGTGAGCATGGCGACGGTGCGGACGGTCATGGGGGTCGCTCCTTCGAGGGCGGGTGGGGCGTCGGTCCCATTCTGGCAAGGTCGCGGCCGCGGGTGTGGCCGGGGTCACCATCGTGGACGTCCGCCCGGCGCGTGAGCCCCCTTCCGGCGCGGGAGCCTCCTGCAGGCGGCTCTGCCGCGGGAACGCGGCTCGCGAACCGGTCAGAGGGTGGCGGCGACCAGCTCGGCGGTCTGCAGCATGTTCAGGGCGGCGCCCTTGCGGAGGTTGTCGCCGCAGATGAACAGGTCGAGGGTGGTCGGGGCGTCCTCGGCCTGGCGGATGCGGCCGGCGAAGCGCGGGTCGGCACCGACGACGTCGTTGGGCGTCGGGAACTCGGGCTCGTCGGGGTCGTCGAGGACGACGACGGCCGGCGCCTCGACGAGCGCCTGACGGGCCTCGGCCACCTTGATGCGACGGCCGAAGGTCGCGTGCACGGTGACCGAGTGCGACGACACCACCGGCACCCGCACGCACGTCGCGGACACCGGCAGGTCCGGCAGGTCGAGGATCTTGCGCGTCTCGTCGCGGACCTTGGTCTCCTCCGACGTCCAGCCCTCCCCCACGTGGTGCCCGACGAAGGGAACGACGTTGAGCGCCAACGGTGCCGGGAACGGCGACTCCGTGCCGAGCTCGTGCTCGACGAGGCGCCGGACATCCCCCGGGCGGGTGCCGAGCTCGCGGTCGCCGTGGACGACGTCGAGCTCGTCGTGCAGGCGCGCCATCCCGGCGCGCCCGAGCCCCGAGGCCGCCTGGAAGGTCGTGACGACGAGGCTGGTCAGCTCCCATCCGCTGTGGAGCACCGCGAGGACGTCGATCATCGTCATCACGGTGGCGCCGGGGTTGGCGATGATGCCGCGCGGACGGTCCGACACCCGTCGCGGGTTGACCTCGGGCACCACGAGCGGGACGTCGGGGTCGGTGCGGAAGACCGTCGAGTTGTCGATGCAGACGATCCCGCGGGCCGCCGCCAGCTCGACCCACTCGCGGGCGATGGTCGGCGGGATGTCGAAGACGGCGACGTCGAGGCCGTCGAAGAAGCCGGGCTCGACGGCCTCGACGGTGATCTCCTCGTCGCCGACGCGCAGGACCCGGCCGACGTCCTCGGCGCCGGCCGCCACGCGCACCTCGCCCCACGCGTGGCGGTGCATCGGGAGGATCTGGAGGACGACCCTCCCCACGGCCCCCGTCGCGCCGACGACGCCGAGGGTGGGTCGCCGGTCGCCGCGAGGAGCGTCGGTGGAGGTCACGTCAGCGGCCGGTGCCCCCGTAGACGACGGCCTCGCCCTCGGAGGAGTCGAGCCCGAAGGCGCTGTGCACCGCGCGCACCGCGTCGTCGAGGAGCTCGTCGCGGGTGACCACCGAGATGCGGATCTCGGAGGTGGAGATCATCTCGATGTTGACGCCCGCCTGGGCCAGCGCGCTGAAGAACGTCGCCGAGACACCGGGGTTCGAGCGCATCCCGGCGCCGACGAGGCTCAGCTTCCCGATCTGGTCGTCGTACTGGACCTGGGTGAAGCCGACCTCGGGCTGGATGCGCTGGAGGGCCTGCACGGCGGTCGTGCCGTCGCTCTTGGGCAGCGTGAACGAGATGTCGGTGAGGCCGGTCTCCACCGCCGAGACGTTCTGGACGATCATGTCGATGTTGATCTCGGCGCTCGCCAGCGCCTCGAAGATCTTGGCGGCCATGCCGGTGCGGTCGGGCACGCCGACGACGGTGACCTTGGCCTCGCTGCGGTCGTGGGCGACGCCGGCGATGATCGGGGCTTCCACGGGGTCTCCTTCGGGGGCGGGCTGGTCGGTGACGGTGGTGCCGATCTTGCGCGAGAACGAGGACCGGACGTGGATCGGGATGTCGAAGCGGCGCGCGTACTCGACGCTGCGCAGGTGCAGCACCTTCGAGCCGGAGGCGGCGAGCTCGAGCATCTCCTCGTTGGTGATGCGGTCGAGCTTGCGGGCGCTCGGGACGATGCGCGGGTCGGCGGTGAAGACGCCGTCGACGTCGGTGTAGATCTCGCAGACGTCGGCGCCAAGGGCCGCGGCGAGCGCGACGGCGGTGGTGTCGGTGCCGCCCCGGCCGAGGGTGGTGATCTCCTTGGTGTCCTGGCTGACGCCCTGGAACCCGGCGACGATGACGACGTGCCCCTTGCCGAGGGCCTCGGTGATGCGGCCCGGCGTGACGTCGATGATCTTGGCCTTGCCGTGCACCGAGTCGGTGATGACGCCGGCCTGGCTGCCGGTGAAGCTGCGGGCGCTGTGCCCGAGGTCGGTGATGGCCATCGCGACGAGGGCCATCGAGATGCGCTCGCCGGCCGTCATCAGCATGTCGAGCTCGCGCGGCGGGGGCATCGGGCTGACGTCCTGGGCGAGGTCGAGCAGCTCGTCGGTGGTGTCGCCCATCGCCGAGACCGCGACGACGACGTCGTTGCCGGCCTTCTTCGTCTCCGAGATGCGCTGCGCGACGCGCTTGATGCTCTCGGCGTCGGCGAGCGAGGACCCACCGTACTTCTGGACGACGATGGGCACGGTGGCTCTCCCGGGACGGTGGTGCTGGGCTGGCCTCCACCCTACCGAGCCGTCCACGGACCGGACTGGGCGCCCACATCCCGGAAGCGCGGCCGGCGCTCCGGCCGTCCACCTTTCGACGAATGTGTCAGTTCTCGTACGCCGCGCCCGTCCACCTTTCGACGAATGTGTCAGTTCTCGTACGCCGCGCCCGTCCACCTTTCGACGAATGTGTCAGTTGTTGTACGCCGCGGCCGTCCACCCATCGACTCCGGCGTCGAGGGTCGGTGCGAACCTTCCACCGGGCCCGTGCGCCGCGTAGCGTCGGCGCCATGTCGATCGTCATCGTCGGAGCAGGGCTCGCGGGCGCCACGGCCGCCACCGAGCTGCGGGAGCAGGGCTACGAGGGACCGGTGGTCCTCCTGGGCGCCGAGGACCACCCGCCCTACGAGCGGCCCCCGCTGTCCAAGGCCTACCTCCTCGGCGACGACCCCTTCGACAAGGCGCTCGTGCACCCCGCCGAGTGGTACGCCGAGCACGACGTCGACCTGCGCCTCGGCGTGACCGCCACCGGCCTCGACACCGACGCCCACGTCCTCACGACCTCGGCCGGGGAGGTCACCTACGAGAAGCTGCTCCTCGCCACCGGCGCCGAGCCGCGCGTGCTCCCGCTCGCCGAGGAGACCGACGTCCCGGTCGCGTACCTGCGCACCGTCGAGGACTCCGACCGCCTCCGTGACGCCTTCGGGTCGGGGAAGCGCATCGTCGTCGTCGGGGGCGGCTGGATCGGCCTCGAGGTCGCCGCCGCCGCGCGCTCGGCCGGCTCCGACGTCACCGTCTTCGAGATGGATGACCTGCCGCTGCAGCGCGTGCTGGGCCCCACCGTCGCCCAGGTCTTCGCCGACCTGCACCGCGAGCACGGCGTCGACCTGCGCCTCGGCGCCGAGGTGACCCCCGCGGACCTCGCGGGCGCCGACCTCGTCGTCGCCGGTATCGGCGTCAGGCCGCGCGTCGACCTCGCCCACGACGGCGGGCTCGACGTCGACGACGGCGTGCTCGTCGACTCGCGTCTGCGCACCTCGGTCCCGTCCGTGTACGCCGTCGGCGACGTCGCCAACCACGCCCACCCCCGGCTGGGCCGCCGGATCCGGGTCGAGCACTGGGACACCGCGATCAAGCAGGGCAAGGTGGCGGCGCACAACCTCGCCGGCGGGGACGAGGAGTACGAGGCGATGCCCTACTTCTTCACCGACCAGTACGACCTCGGGATGGAGTACGTCGGCCATGCCTCGGCCGAGGACGAGGTCGTCGTCCACGGCAGCCTCGAGGACCGCGAGTTCCGCGCGTTCTGGCTGCGCGACGGCGACGTCGTCGCGGCGATGCACGCCAACGACTGGGACGCCGGCGACGCCATCAAGGCGGCCGTCGAGTCCGGCGAGCTGCCGGAGGAGCAGTCCTGATGACGCGCCCCGTCGCGCTCGTGCTGGGCGGCGTGCTGGTGCTGGTCGGCCTGCTCTGGACCGGTCAGGGCCTCGGCTGGATCGGCGGCAGCCCGATGACCGGCGTCACGCTCTGGGCGGTCGTCGGGCCGGTGGTCGCCCTGCTCGGGCTGCTCATCGCCCTGCGCGGCGGTCGCGGTCGGGCGACGCGCCCCTGAGCGCTGGCCCCTGACCCCTCGAACCCCTCAGGGGTGCAGCGCGTCGAACTCCGCCTCGGACACGACGTCGGCATCGGCGTCGAGGCGCACGTGCGCCAGCAGGGTCTGGACCACGCGCAGCGCCGCGGCGGCGCGCTCGCCCCAGTCCGAGAGGTAGCTGAACTGCCACCACCACAGGGCCTCCAGCGGACGCCCGGCGGCGTGGTGCTGGAGCCCGTGCGAGAGGGCGCCGGCGACGGCGACGAGGTCGTTGGAGACCGACCCGACCCCGAGCTCGGGGGTGGTCAGCGGGTCGACGACGTCGGCGTACTCGTCGAGGCCGTCGAAGAGGTTGGCCAGCCCCTCGCGCAGCGGGGCCAGCTCGGGGTCGGGGGTGTCGGGCTCGAAGCGCTCCTCGGGCACGACGTCCTCGACGGCGCCGAGCCGGGCCCCGGAGACGAGGACCTGGGAGAGCGCGAGCAGCAGCATCGGCAGGGCGGCGTCGGGCGCCTCGCCGGCGGCCAGCTCGCGCAGCGTCGTGAGGTAGGTCCGCGCGTCCATCGCGGTCTCCTCGGCCAGGGCCGCCCAGTCGGCGGCGACGGCCTGCGTGGCCTGCTCCGGCGTGGGGGTGGTGGTGTCAGGCACCGATGAGCCTCCGTCCCTCGAACGCCCGGCCGAGGGTGACCTCGTCGGCGTACTCCAGGTCGCCGCCGACCGGCAGGCCGGAGGCCAGGCGGGTGACCCGCGGCACCCCGATGTCTCGCAGCATCCGCGACAGGTAGCTCGCGGTGGCCTCGCCCTCGAGGTTGGGGTCGGTGGCGATGATGACCTCGGTGACCTCGCCGTCCCCGAGGCGGGCGAGCAGCTCGCGGACCCGCAGGTCCTCGGGGCCGACGCCGTCGATGGGGCTGATCGCGCCGCCGAGCACGTGGTAGCGGCCGCGGAACTCGCGGGTGCGCTCGATGGCGACGACGTCCTTGGGCTCCTCGACCACGCAGATGGCCGAGCCGTCACGGCGGGTGTCGGAGCAGATGCGGCAGCGCTCGGCCTCGGCGACGTTGAAGCAGACCTCGCAGAAGCGGACCCGGGCCTTGACCTCGGACAACGCGTGGGTCAGCCGCTCGACGTCGGCCGGGTCGGCCTGGAGCAGGTGGAAGGCGATCCGCTGGGCGCTCTTGGGACCGACGCCCGGCAGCCTGCCGAGCTCGTCGATGAGGTCCTGGACCGCGCCTTCGTACACGCCCCGAGCCTACGGCCTGGGCGGCCGGGACGGGCGCCGGGCGGCAGCGCGTCGGTCAGGCGCGGGCGAGGACGTAGCCGCCGGCCTCGTCGAGCGCGCCGGAGACCTCGGCGTCGGTGAGGGTGCGGTCGGCGGTCACGCGCACGGTCGAGGCACCCTCGGCGACCACCTCGACCCCGACCTCGCGGACGCCGTCGAGGGCGGTCAGCTCGTCGGTGACGGCCTGCGCGCAGTGCCCGCAGGTGAGACCGGTGGCGTGGAACTCCTGGGTCGTGGCCATGGCCGCGTCCTCTCCTCGATGGATACCTCCCCCCAGTATCCGCCCCACCGGCTCAGATGCCGACGGCGGCCCCCGTGCTTTCCGGCGGGAGCTCGTTGTAGGTGTCCGCGCGCTCCTGGCCGGAGAGGGCGGCGATGGCGTCCATCACCTCGTCGGTGAGGAGGCGGCGGGCCCGCCCGGCCGGCATCTCGGCGTAGGGCGCAGGGCTGATGGGCCGACCGAAGGCGACCCGCACCTTCGCCACCCTCGGGAAGCTGGAGCCGACCGGCATCACCTCGTCGGTGCCGACCAGGCCGACCGGGACGACGGGCACGCCGGCGGTGAGCGCGAGCCACGCGACCCCCGTGCGTCCCTTGTAGAGCCGGCCGTCGCGCGAGCGCGTGCCCTCGGGGTAGATCCCGAACCCGCGCCCCTCCTGCAGCACCGCCAGGGCGGCGTCGAGGGACTCCTGGGCCGCGCGCGAGGAGTGTCGGTCGACCGGGACGGCGCCGATGCCCTCGAAGAAGCCGCGACGCACCCGGCCGCCGATGCCCGTGCCCGTGAAGTAGTCGGACTTCGCGAGGAACACGACGGGCCGCGGGGCGACGATGGGGATGGCGAAGGAGTCGATGAAGGAGAGGTGGTTGCTGGCGAACAGGACTCCACCGGTGGTGGGCACGCCCTCGGTGCCCGTGACGGTGGGCCGCCAGAGCAGCTTCGAGAGCGGGGCGACCGCTCCGTGGCTCACCGTGTAGGCGAGCCGGCTCACCGCTGCTCCTCGTGGATGACCGTGCCGCCGAGGATGCGCTCGACAACGGGCACCCCGACATCGGTGAGGTCCTCGATGGACTCGTCGTCCTCGCTGATGGCGGTGTCGTCGACGACGTGCGGCGCGACCGCCTCCTGCTCCTGCTCGGCCGCGACAGCGGCCTTGGCCTGCTCGAGCGGGCTGGCCCACGACGGCGCCGACTCCGGGGGCGGGGGCGCGTCGGACCAGCTGGGCGCCTCCGAGCGCGGGGCCGCCGGGGCGACGCCGACATCCTGCACGGGGGCCGGGTCGGACGCGGGCGGCGGCGCCTCGAAGGAGGGGACCGGGGCGGCGGCCGGCTCGGGGGGCGGCGCGACGTCGCCGGGCACGCCCTCGACGCGGGCGTCGACCCCGAGGACGTCGATGAGCGCCTGCCGCACGTACTCGGCGTGGGCACCGCGCCGGAACGTCTCGGCGAGGCCCGTGGTGGAGATGGCGAGGACCACGCGCTGGCCGTCGTACTCCTGGACCTGCGCGTTCTGGGCCACGAACGTCCAGGTGACGCGCTTGTTGCGGCCGAGCCAGTCGAGGACGTCGGGCCAGGACCGACGCAGGGCGTCGGTGTCGATGCCGCCCGGGCCCTTCACGGCGGCCGGCGCCGGGGCGGCCGCGGGAACCGGGGCCGGGGCATGGGTCGGTGCCGGTGGCTCGGCGGCGGGAGGCGCCGGCTCGGTTGCAGCAGGCTCGGGCGCGGACGGGGTGCCCGCGGCCGGCCCCGGTTCGGGCCGGCGGTCGGGAACGGGCTCGGCGGCGACCG
>NZ_JBNVZV010000024.1:0-67980 GCF_050496545.1 Phycicoccus avicenniae
CCCCCCCCCCCCCCCCCCCCCCCCCCCCCCCCCCCCCCCCCCCCCCCCCCCCCCCCCCCCCCCTCGGCCGTTGACCGCGGTGGGTGACCTGGATCACACTGCCTGTGTTGTGCCATGCGCACGACGTCTCGCCCAGCGCAACGACGAAGGGGACAGACCATGGCGACGACCACACCGCAACGCGTCGAGCAGGACCCGTCCGAGCACCATCCCCCGCACCGGCCCGTCGACCGCGTGGTCTTCGGCGTCGCCGCGGCCCTCGCCCTGGTCTTCCTCGTGTACGGGGCGGTCGACAACGAGGGGTTCGGCGACACCACGACCGCCACTCTCGGCTGGATCACCGACAACTTCGGGTGGTTCTTCGTCCTGACCAGCGGCGCCTTCCTCGTCTTCAGCGTCTTCCTCGCGGTGACCCGCTACGGCAACATCAAGCTCGGGCCGGACGACTCCGTGCCGGAGTTCAGCACCTTCTCGTGGGTCTCGATGATGTTCGCGACCGGCATGGGCATCGGCCTGATGTTCTACGGCGTCGCCGAGCCGCTGACCCACCTCAACACCCCGCCGCTGGGCCTCGCCGAGCCGGGCAGCGACGAGGCGGCCCACCTCGCGATGGAGTACACGTTCTTCCACTGGGGCTTCCACCCGTGGGCCATGTACGCCGTCATCGGCCTGACCATCGCGTACTTCGCCTACCGCAAGGGCAGCGGCAACCTCATCAGCGCCGCCTTCCGCCCGCTCATCGGTCGGCACGCCGACGGCCCCGCGGGCAAGGGCATCGACACCCTCGCCATCCTCGCGACGCTGTTCGGCTCGGCCACCTCGCTCGGCCTCGGCGCCCTCCAGATCACCGGCGGGCTGGCCAACGTCTTCGGGCAGAGCGGCTACGGGACCACCGCTGCCGCCCTGGTCATCGGCGTCCTGACCCTCTGCTTCGTCATCTCCGCGGTGAGCGGCATCGACAAGGGCATCAAGTGGCTCTCCAACGCCAACGCGATCGCCGCGGCCCTGCTGGTCCTCTTCCTCTTCGTCGTCGGCCCGACGGTCTTCATCCTCTCCACCTTCACCGAGTCGATCGGCGGGTACCTGACCCATCTGCCGACGATGAGCTTCCGCACCGGCGTCTTCGGCGGCAGCGAGTGGCTCAACGGCTGGACGATCTTCTACTGGGCCTGGTGGGTCTCGTGGACCCCCTTCGTCGGGATGTTCATCGCCCGCATCTCCAAGGGCCGCACCATCCGCCAGTTCGTCGTCTTCGTCATCGCCATCCCCTCGCTCGTGTCCTTCGTCTGGTTCTCGATCCTCGGCGGCTCGGCCTTCGACCTGCAGCTGACCCAGGGCAAGGACATGAAGGCGCTCGTCGACGCGGGGCTGGAGACGACGCTCTTCGACACGCTGCGCTCCTTCCCCCTCTCGACGGTGACGGTCGTGCTCGCGGTGTTCCTCATCGCGATCTTCTTCGTCACCGGGGCCGACTCCGCGTCGATCGTCATGGGGATGCTCAGCCAGAACGGCGACGAGGAGCCCCGGCGCGGCCTCGTCGTCTTCTGGGGCGTCGCGACCGGCGCGATCGCCGTCGTCCTGCTCTTCGCCGGCGGCCTGAGCGCGCTGCAGACGGGCGTGATCATCATCGGCTTCCCGTTCCTCGTCGTGCTCATCGGGCTCTGCTTCTCGCTGTGGAAGTCGCTGCGCCAGGAGACCTTCGAGTCCACCCTGCGGGGTCCGATGCGCCGGCACCTGCGCGAGCACCCGGGGCAGCCCGTCGGCGAGCGTCCGGTCGTCGAGCCGGCCCGCACCGACGGCTGACCCCACGCCGCTGCCGACCACCCGTCCCGGTGCCGGACGGGTGGTTGGCAGCGGCGGGCGGGTCTGCCATGCTGGGACCTCGCGTTGCACGATGAGCATCGCGTTGCGTATGACGCACCAGAAGGCACCGCCCGGAAGGACCGACCGATGGCCGCTCTCCCCTCCTCCGCCCGCTGCGTCGTCATCGGCGCGGGGATCGTCGGGAACTCGCTCGCGTACCACCTCGCCGAGCTGGGATGGACCGACATCGTCCAGCTCGACAAGGGGCCGCTGCCCAACCCCGGCGGCTCCACGGGGCACGCGAGCAACTTCATCTTCCCCGTCGACCACTCCCGCGAGTTCGCCGACATCACCCTCGACTCCGTGCGCCAGTACAAGGAGCTCGACGTCTTCACCGAGTCCGGTGGCTACGAGGTCGCGCGCACCGAGGAGCGGATGGAGGAGCTGCGCCGCCGGATGAGCAGCGCCAAGGCGTGGGGCATCCCCGCCGAGCTGGTCACCCCCGAGCAGGTCGCCGAGAAGGTCCCCTTCCTCGACAAGGACGTCATCATCGGCGCCGCGTGGTTCCCGACCGTCGGCGTCGTCGACAGCCTCCGGGCCGGCACGATCATGCGCGAGCGCGCCGTCGAGAAGGGCGCGCTCACCACGGTGCCGAACGTCGAGGTCACCGGCATGGTCGTCGAGGGCGGCCGGATCCGCGCCGTCGAGACCAACCAGGGCACCATCGAGGCCGAGACCGTCGTCATCGCCTGCGGTGTCTGGAGCCCGAAGATCGCCCGGATGGCCGGCGCCCACATCCCGCTGACGCCCGCCGTGCACCAGATGATCTCGGTCGGCCCCTGCGAGGTGCTCGCCGAGCGCCCGGGCGAGATCAGCTACCCGATCGTGCGCGACATGGACACCTTCTGCTACGAGCGCCAGCACGGCTCGGACATGGAGGTCGGCTCCTACGCCCACCGCGCCATCCTCTGGGACCCCGAGGACATCCCCTCCATCGAGCAGAGCAAGCTCTCCCCCACCGAGCTGCCCTTCACCGAGGACGACTTCGACCCCCAGCTCGAGCAGGCCCTCGAGCTGATGCCCGAGCTGCTCGGCGACGAGCGCGCCGAGATCCGCTACGCCATCAACGGCCTGCTGTCGCTGACCCCCGACGGCTACCCGATCCTCGGCGAGACCCCCGAGGTCAAGGGCCTGTGGTCCGCGGCCGCGGTCTGGATCAAGGAGGGCCCCGGCACTGCGCGGGCCGTCGCCGAGTGGATGACGCACGGCAACCCCGAGATCGACCTGGGGCACAGCGACATCGCGCGCTTCCACCCGCACCAGAAGACGCGGGCGCACGTGAAGGCCCGCACCGGTGAGTCGTTCATCAAGACCTACGGCATCGTCCACCCGTCCGAGCAGTACGCGAGCAACCGCAACGTGCGGCTGGCCCCGATGCACGAGTCCCAGAAGGAGCTCGGGGCGGTCTTCTACGAGACCGCCGGCTGGGAGCGCCCGCACTGGTACACCTCGAACGCCGGTCTGGTCGAGAAGTTCGGCCCCGAGCAGACCATGCCGCGCGAGCACGAGTGGGACGCCCGCTGGTGGAGCCCGATCATCAACGCCGAGCACCTGCAGATGCGCGAGACCGCCGGGATGGTCGACCTCTCCGCGTTCGCGATCTTCGACGTCGTCGGGCCGAGGGCGCTCGAGGCCGTGCAGCGGATCATCGTCGCGCAGGCCGACGTCCGGATCGGCCGGGTCGTCTACACCCCCGTGCTCGACGAGACCGGTGGCTTCCGCTCCGACCTCACCGTCATGCGGCTGGCCCACGACCGCTTCCGCGTCGTCACCGGCGGCGCCCACGGCATGGCCGACAAGAAGTGGTTCTCCGACCGGATGCCCGAGGACGGTGGCGCCGTCGTCGTCGACCTCACCTCGGCGTGGACGACCATCGGCGTCTGGGGCCCCAAGGCCCGCGAGATCGTCGAGTCGGTCACGAGCGCCGACATGACGCACGCCGGGTTCCCGTTCGGCACCTGCCGCGAGATCGAGGTCGGCGTGCTGTCGGTGCTCGCGTCGCGCATCTCCTACGTCGGCGAGTACGGCTGGGAGCTCTACGTCCCCATCGAGTCCGGAGCAGCCCTCTGGGACAAGCTCCTCGAGGCCGGGCGCCCGCTCGGGATGGTCCCCGTCGGCATCGGCGTCTACGGCACCACCGGCCGCATCGAGAAGGGCTACCGCGCCTACGGCTACGAGCTCGACACCGAGCGCACGCTGATGGAGACCGGCATGTCGCGGCCGAAGTGGAAGGAGCAGGACTTCATCGGGAAGGACGCCGTCGTCGCCCAGGCCGGCGAGGCACCCAAGGCCGTGCTCTGCTCGCTGACCGTCGACGACCACACCTCCGCCAGCGGCGTGAAGCGCTACATGCTCGGCGGCGAGCCCATCCTCACCCGTGAGGGCGGCACGCTGACCGACGGCCACGGCCACCACCCGTACGTCACCACGGCCGGCTCGGCCCCGAGCCTCGGCAAGCACGTGCTCATGGCCTTCCTGCCGCCGGAGGAGGCCACGCTCGGGAACGGGCTCGCCGTGTCGTACATGGAGGAGCTGTACCCGGTCACCGTCGCCGCCGTCGACGCGACGCCGCTCTTCGACCCCGAGAACGCCCGCATCCGGGGGCTCGCGTGACCAACGTCCTCGTCTGCGTCAAGCGCGTCCCCGACCCCACCGGCGAGGTGGTGCTCACGGCCGACGGCCTGCGCGTCGACGGCCGGTTCGCCGGCTACACGACCAGCGCCCACGAGGAGGCCGCCGTGGCGCTGGCCGTCCAGCTCGCGGAGCCGTCGGGCGGCACCGTCACGGTGCTGTCGGTGGGTTCCGAGGACAGCATCGAGCAGATCCGCTCCGGCATCGCGGTCGGCGCGACCGACGGCATCCTCGTCGAGGCCGACGCCGACCTGCTCGGCCCGGCCGACGTGGCGTCGGCGATCGCCGACGCGGTGCGTTCCCGGTCCGAGGCGGGCACGGAGTACGGCCTCGTCCTGCTGGGCAACGACGCCGCCGACACCGGCGACTTCCAGGTCGGGGTCCGGCTGGCCTACAACCTCGACCGGCCCGTCGTCGCGGGCGTCCAGACCGTGGAGGTCGAGGGCGAGCAGGCCACGCTGCGTGCCGAGGGCCCGGAGGGCACCGAGGTCTACGAGGTGGCGCTGCCCGCCGTGGCCACCGTGCTCGAGGGCGGCGTCGCGCCGAAGTACCCCAGCGTCATGGGGCGGATGCGGGCCAAGAAGGCCGCCGTCGAGACGATGGCCTGGGCCGGCGCGGCGTCGGCCGCCGGGTCCGGTCGGGCGTCCCTGACGGTGCCCGAGCCCCCGCCGAGCGAGGTGACCGTCATCGGCGAAGGACCCTCTGCCGCACCGGGTCTCGTCGCGGTGCTGCGCGAGCTGAAGGTCGTGGTGGGATGAGCGTCGTCGTCCTGGTCGAGCTCGAGGAGGGGCGTGCGTCCCTCGTCTCGCGCGAGACCCTCACCTTCGCCCGCTCGCTGGGTGCGGGCGACCTGCACGCCGTCGTCGTCGGCGAGGCCGGTGCCGCGCTCGTCGAGGACTGCCGCGAGGCCGGCGTCGCCGTCGTCCACGAGGCCGTCGATCCATCCCTCGAGCGGTACGCCGCGGCGGCCTGGGCGGCGGTCGTGGAGGCCGCCGGGCGCGCCGCCCGCGCGAACGTCGTGCTCGCCCCCGGCACCGGTCGCGGCATGGAGGTGCTGGCCCACGTGGCCGCCCGCCGGGGCCTGCGGATGGCCGCCAACGTCGTCGCCGTCGAGTCGCTGGACCCTCTCGTCGTCCAGCGCCAGGTCGTCGGCGGCGCGGCGCTCGAGCGGGCCACCGTCGACAGCCGGGTGCGCCTGATGACGATGGCCGGCCACGCGGTCGACCCGAAGCCGGCCGACGCCGCGGGGGCCGCCACCGTGCAGCGCCTCGCGGTCACGGTCGACCCGAAGGACCTGCGCGCGCAGGTGGCGCGCGTCGAGAAGCGCGAGCAGGCCGACACCTCCGGACTCACCGGCGCGCGGGTCGTGGTCGGTGCCGGCCGGGGGGCCGGAGGACCGGACGGCTTCGCGGCCGTCGACGCCCTGGCCGCCCGGCTCGGCGGGGCGGTCGGCGTCTCGCGCGTGGTCACCTCGCTCGGCTGGCGGCCGCACCACGAGCAGGTCGGGCAGACCGGCTCGCGCATCGCCCCCGACCTCTACCTCGCGTGCGGCATCTCGGGCTCGATCCAGCACTGGGCGGGCTGCGCGTCGAGCCGGACGATCATCGCCGTCAACACCGACCCGGACGCGCCGATGGTCACCAAGGCCGACTACGCCGTGATCGGCGACATGCACGAGGTGCTGCCCGCGGTGCTCGAGGAGCTCGGCTGACCGGGCCCTGCCCCTCAGTCCTCGAGCGCGGCCCAGTCGGCCTTCTCGGGGCCCGCCGCCTGCCCCTCGGGGCAGTGCGCCCGCAGGTCGCACCAGCCGCAGAGCGGGCCGGTGACGGCGGGGAACATCGAGGACTCCGCCCCGTGCCGCGCGAAGTCGGCGTCCGCCCGGCGGGCGTCGCGCATGATCGAGCGCGCCCGCTCGACGTGCCGGCCGATGGACTCGCCCGTGTGCTCGTGCGCCGCGAGGGTGCCCGACGGCACGTGGTGCAGCTCGACGCGGCGCACCGGCCGGCGGAACATCTTCCAGACGGCGGCGGCGTAGAGGGCCAGCGGCAGCGAGGTGCGGGCGTCGTCGTCGGTGGGCACCTGCCGCGAGGTCTTGTAGTCGACGACCACGAGCTCGCCGCCGCGGTCGTCGAGGCGGTCGATGCGGCCCTGGATGCGCAGGTCGTCGCTGACGAAGGACACCGTGCGCTCGATGCCGACGGGGCGCGGCGTGGGCCCGGCCGCCTCGAGGTAGCCGGTGACGGCCTCGCGCATCCGCTGCCGGAAGCGGCGGGACTGCTCTCCGTCGCGGAAGCCGACGTCGATCCAGGCCTTCTCGACCAGCCGTCCGCCGGCCTCCGGGGTGGGCGCCGGAAGGTCCCAGAAGTCGCGCAGCGCGTTGTGCACGGCGATACCGAGCGAGGTGTGTGCGCGCTGCGGGCGGGCCGGCGGGCGCGGCCGGTCGAGGTACTGCATCCGGTAGCGCCGCGGGCAGTCGAGGAAGGCGAGCAGCTTGCTGGGGCTGCCGCCCCAGAGCGGCTCGGGCATGCCGGGGAAGGCCGCCTGCTGCGGCTGCGCCTGCTCCCCCGTCGTGCTCACGCCCCCGACCGTAGCCGCTCCCCCCGACGCCCCCGGGTGGCCGTCCCCAGGACGCGCCGACGGGTGACACACTGAGCCCGCCATGGCCATCTCCTCCTTCGACCTCTTCTCCGTCGGCATCGGGCCCTCGAGCTCGCACACCGTCGGACCCATGAGGGCCGCCCACACGTTCGTCACCGGCCTGCGCGAGGCGGGGCTGCTCGACCAGGTGGGGCGGGTGCGCGCCGAGCTCTTCGGCTCCCTCGGCGCCACCGGCCACGGGCACGGCTCGGTCAAGGCCGTCCTCCTCGGCCTCGAGGGCGAGGCGCCCGAGAGCACCGACCCCCGCGCCGCCGAGGACCGCGTCGACGAGGTGCGCGCCGCCCGCGTGCTGCACCTCGGGGGCGTCCGCGACGTCCTCTGCGACCCCGACACCGACGTCGTCCTGCACCGGCGCGCCACGCTGCCGTTCCACTCGAACGGGATGCGTTTCACGGCGTGGGCCTCGGCCGAGCCGGCCGAGGGCGAGCAGCCGCTGCGCACCCGTGAGTACTACTCCGTCGGCGGTGGGTTCGTCCTCGACCAGGACGAGATCGGGCAGAACGAGATCGTCCCCGACCACACCCCGGTCAAGTACCCCTTCACCACCGGCGCCCAGCTGCTCGCCCAGTGCGACGAGAGCGGCCTCCCGGTCAGCGGCGTCATGCTCGCCAACGAGCTCTCCTGGCGCACCGAGGCCGAGGTCCGCTCCGGGCTGCTGCACCTCTGGGAGGTGATGCAGGAGTGCGTCGACAACGGCTGCCGCACCGACGGCGTCCTGCCCGGCGGCCTGCGGGTGCAGCGCCGCGCGCCCCGGCTGGTGCGCCAGCTGCGCCGCGAGCACGCCGGCGACCCGCTCGCCGCGATGGACTGGGTCACCCTCTACGCGCTGGCCGTCAACGAGGAGAACGCCTCGGGCGGGCGCATCGTCACGGCCCCCACGAACGGCGCGGCGGGCATCATCCCGGCCGTCCTGCACTACTACACGCGCTTCGTCCCGGGTGCCGACGACGACGGCGTCGTCCGCTTCCTGCTCACCGCCGCCGCCATCGGGACGCTCTACAAGGAGAACGCCTCGATCTCGGGTGCCGAGGTCGGCTGCCAGGGCGAGGTCGGCTCGGCCTGCTCGATGGCCGCCGGCGCGCTCGCCGAGGTGCTCGGCGGCACGCCCCGCCAGGTCGAGAACGCCGCGGAGATCGGGATCGAGCACAACCTCGGCCTCACCTGCGACCCCGTCGGCGGGCTGGTGCAGATCCCCTGCATCGAGCGCAACGCGGTCGCCTCGGTCAAGGCCATCACCGCCGCCCGGCTCTCGCTGCGCGGCGACGGCCGCAGCGCCGTCGTCTCGCTCGACAAGGCGATCAAGACGATGCGCGACACCGGCCGCGACATGAAGGTCAAGTACAAGGAGACCGCGCGGGGCGGCCTGGCCGTCAACGTCATCGAGTGCTGAGGCCGGGCCGCCCCGTCCCTCAGCCCGTGGGGGCGCCGGCGGCCAGGGCCCGCACGTCGGCGGTGGTCATCGGCTGACCGCCGATGCCCCACTCGCCGCTGGGCACCTCCTCCACGACGCACCACGTGACCGGGCGCAGGTTCTCCCCCGCGACCGAGACCATCGCGTCGGTGACCCGGCGCACGACCTCCTGCTTCTGCTCCGGGGTGAAGACCCCGGCGATGACCTTGACGTCGATGAACGGCATGACGACCTCCTGTGCTGGTTGCTGTGTTCGGTGGCCGCGCTCAGGCGCGGACGGGGGCGGGCACGACGGTGACCCGCGGCTGGGTCCGGGCCGTCGTCGTCTCGTCGACGGCGAACCGGCGGGCCTGCAGCCCGGCGAAGTGCGGGTTCTCGGCCACCCCACGGGCGAGCGCGGAGCCGAGGAAGCCGTCGGCGGAGGCGGCGTCGGCGAAGAGGTAGAACCCGCCCCGGTGGGGGCCCTCCTCGTCCTGGAGCCAGACCTTGGTGAGCAGGCCCGGCAGGGCCTCGAACGAGGGAGCGAGCTCGGCGGCGACGCCGGCGTACTCCTCGGCGGACATGTCGAGCAGGTCGAAGGTGATGACGACGGCGTGCACGGGAACCTCCTGGGGGTGGGACGGGCTGACCCCCACGACGCTAGGGACGCCGGCCCGGGCCCCTCATCGGGCGATCACGTCGTCCCGGTGACCCGGATGCCCCATCGGCTCGGGTCGGCCCCGCTCAGCCCGCGGTCAACCCGTTCTCGGCCGCGATGCGCGAGGCCTCGGCCCGGCTGCGGATGCCGAGCTTGTCGAAGATGTTCGACAGGTGGCGGCTGGCCGTCTTCTCGCTGATGAACAGCAGGCCGCCGATCTCGCGGTTGGTGCGGCCGGTGGCGACGAGCCGGAGCACCTCGAGCTCGCGGCTGGACAGGCCGGCGACCGTGCCGGCCGGCGCCGCGTCACCGGGTGCCGGGGCAGCCGCCTCGGACCCCACGAGCCGGGCGAGCCAGCCGTCGACGCTGCCCGGGCCGAAGTCGAGCCGGACCGGCTGCACGGGCCCCCCGCCGAGGTCGACGGCGTCGCCGACCGGCCCGAACCCGAGCGGGACGAAGACGGGTCCGAGGCGCCCGAGGTCGCCGACGACGGAGTAGATGCGCCGCAGCCGGGGGCGCTGCTGCATGTAGACCCGCTTGACGTCGAGCCAGCAGGCGGAGACGGCCGGGGAGCGCAGCTCGCCGGAGTCGCGGCCGAGCCAGCGCCGCATCAGCAGGACCGTTCCGTCCGGCGGCACCGGGTCCTCGCGCAGGTGGGCCGCCCACTCCGCTGCCACCGGGTCGGTCTGCAGGAGAACGGGGTCCGCCTCGTCGAGCGGGATGATCTGGACGAAGGCCTCGACCTCGCCGCCGGCCCCGCGGGCGACCGAGAACGACCCGGGATGCCTGTCCCACCACTGCTCGAGCAGCCGCCGCGCGGCCTCCGGCTCGTGCCGGGCCGTGATGTCGAGGACGGCCGTGCGGTCCTGCGGGCCCGCCGCCTCGACCCAGTGCTCCGGCCGCGCGCTCGGGAAGCAGGCGTCGCGCAGCACGGGGTTCTCGACGAGGAACATCAGGTCGGCGGTGTGCTGCCACGAGTCGCTCCCGGCACCCCGCGCCGTGAGGTGCTCCAGGGCCCGTCGGCGGTAGGTGCGCCGGCGCTCGGGGTCGCGGACGGCGAGGTCCTGCCCGACCGTGTCGCGCACGACGTCGTGGAGGAGCAGGCCGTCGCCGGCGGCCTCCACGAAGGGCAGGTCGCGCAGGAGGTCGAAGCGGTCGTCGGCGCCGCCGAGCACCGCCGCGAGCAGCGGCTGGGTCACCCGTCGGACGGTGGAGGCGGCCTCGACGGCCTCGACAACAGGTCCCGACAGGTCGCCGAGGAAGGCCTCGAGGAGCCCCGCCGGCGCGCTCGGCCCGTCACGGTCGCCCGCGGGGTCGGCGCGCACCGACGCAGCCGCCAGCTCGAGGGCGAGGGGGTGCCCACGAGCGAAGTCCGCTGCGCGGGAGGCCTGCTCGGCGTCGAGCCCTCGTGAGCGCAGCAGCGCGTCCGCATCGTCGGGCTCGAGCGCACCGAGCGGCAGCTCAGTGACGAGCCCGCCCCATCCCGGGGCGGAGTACCAGGCCGCGGCCGGCCGGTCGCGGCCGGCGAGGACGGTCAGGGTGCTCGCCGGCATGGCCGGGAGGAAGCGGGTGCGCAACCAGGCGTCGAGCAGGCCGAGCACCTCGTAGGTGTCGACGACGAGGACCGTGCGCCGGCCGTCGAGCGCGCGGGCGAGGGTGGCCGGTGTCGGCGCGGGGTCGGCGATGCCCAGGGCCCCTCCGACCGCCCGGCAGAAGCCCTCCGGGGTGGGCTCGACGTCACGGCCGTCGAGGTGGACGCACCGGACGTCGGCCGGCATCGCGGCCAGCGCGCGGCGGACGAGGCTGCTCTTGCCGATGCCGCCCGGACCGTGGACGACGGCGACGAGGAACGGCGGGTCGGTGGCGCGCACCGCCCCGACGAGGACGTCGAGCTCGCGGCGCCGGCCGACGAACTCGCGCGCGGCGGACTCACGGACCCGGTCGGCGATCGTGGACACGGCCGGCCACCTCCCAACACCTCAGGACGCCTGAGGGCACCGACGGTACCGCCGCCCGACGGGCCCGAGGAAGGCCTGCGGGGGGTAGCGTCGCGGCCGTGGGCCGGATGAACTACCTCGTCGAGGGGGTCTCGACCAGTGGCAAGACCTCGGTGTGCCACGAGCTGCGACGACGCGGGTTCCACGCCGTCAACGGCGACACCGACCTCGCCTACCAGGGCGACCCGGTGACCGGGGAGCCCTGGGCGGGCGAGCCTTCGCACCGGACTCACGTGTGGGACCTCGACGCGGTGCGCCGGCTCGTCGCGGACGACACCGAGCCGGTGACCTTCCTCTGCGGGGGCTCGCGCAACCACGCGCGGTTCGTCGGCCTCCTCGACGGCGTCTTCGTGCTCGAGGTCGACGCCGCGACCCTCCACGAGCGCCTCGACGCCCGGCCGGCCGACGAGTTCGGCGCGCAGCCGGAGGAGCGCGCGCTCGTCGAGCACCTGCACCGCACCGGCGAGGACGTCCCGACCGGCGTGCGCATCGATGCGACGGCGCCGCTCGACGAGGTCGTCGACACGATCCTCGGTCACGTGTCGCGCGAGAGCCGCAGGTAGGCCAGGGCCGCACGCACCCGGCGGTTCTCACTCTCGTCGGCCGCGAGGTCGAAGGCCCGGAAGACCGCCGCGACGTGCGTCTCGACGGTCTTGGTCGACAGGTACAGGCGCTCGGCGATCCCGGCGTTCGAGCGGCCCTCGGCGAGCAGCGCCAGGACCTCCCGCTCGCGCGCGGTGAGCCGCTCGAGCGGTGCCGCGGCCCGCCGGCCCGCGAGGACCGCCCCGACGACCTGCGTGTCCAGGGCCACCCCACCGGCGGCCACCCGGTCGAGCGCGTCGGTCACGGTCGCCACGTCGTCGACCCGGTCCTTGAGGAGGTAGCCGACCCCCGACGGCACCCCCGCGAGCAGCCGGGCGGCCGACACCTCGTCGACGCTCGTCGAGAGCACGAGGACCCCCAGGGAGGGGTGCCGCTCGCGCAGCTCCAGCGCCGCGCGGATGCCCTCGTCGGTGAACGACGGCGGGAGCCGGACGTCGACGACCGCCGCGTCCGGCCCGGTGGTGGCGACCGCGGCCGCGAGGGCGGGCACCGTGCCGACGGCCGCGAGCACCTCGACCCCGACCGCCTCGAGGAGTAGGCGCAGGCCCTCGCGGAAGATGCCGGAGTCGTCGGCCACCACGACGCGCACCCCTCACCCCCACGTCCGGGCCGGCGGCCCCAGCGGTACCCACACCTCGACGACCGTCCCGGTCCGGCTGTGCGCGAACGAGACCCGGCCGCCCAGCGCCTCGACGCGGTCACGCACGTGCACGACGCCGCCCGCGACGCCGGGCGCCGGAGGCATCTGCTCGACGAGCAGTCGCACGCCCGCGCCGGTGTCGGCGCCGGGTGCCGTCGCCTCGGCCGCCACCCCGACCCGCCGCGGGTCGCCGTGGCGCAGGGCGTTGGTGACGAGCTCGGCGGCGGCGTAGTAGAGGGCCGCCTCGACGTCGGGGTCGGGGCGGGGCGCGGCGGCGAGGACGGGGCCGACCTCGACGGAGACCCGGTGGTCGGCGGCTTCGAGCCGCGGGAGGGCGTACGGCAGACCGCCCTGACTGAGCACCGTCGGGTGGAGGCCGCGGGCGATGCCGCGGACCTCGGACATCGTCTCCGCCACCTGCCCCCGGGCGTCGGCGAGCACGGCGTCGCGTTCCTGCGGGTCCTCGGTGAGCCGGGCCCGGGCCAGCGTCGCCGAGACGGTCAGCAGGTGCTGCTGGACCCCGTCGTGCAGGTCGCGCTCCAGCCGGCGGCGCTCGGCGAGCGCGGCCTCGACCACCCGACCCCGTGAGGCCCGCAGCTCGGTGAGGTGAGCCGTGCGCTCCAGCGCCAGGCGGCTGCGGTCGAGGGCGACCGAGGCCTCGGAGAGGACCCGGTCCACGGTCGCCCGCTCGGCGGCCGAACCCACCCGCACGTCGACGAGCACGGCCGGCCCCTCGTCGTCCGCGAGGAGGACGTAGCGCTCGCCGTCGAGGTCGTCCGGCAGCGGGGCCTGCGACCCGGTCGACGTGTGCCGCCCGGCACCGTCGGCCCACCCGCCGGGCACGCGCAGGTGCAGCCGCAGGTGCTCGTCCTCGAGCGCGGCCCGCAGGGTCGCCTCGATGCCCGCCGGGTCACCCTCGGCCCGCAGCAGCGCCTCGACGAGGCGGCCCCGCCGCTGCGCCGACCACACGGCGACCGCGAGGATGACGAGGGGCGCCACTGTGAGCAGGACCAGGGACAGGTCGAGGAGCGCGTCGTAGGGTGCGGCCGGACCCAGCCACCCGAGGCCGGCCAGCTGCAGCACCAGGACGGCCGAGGCCAGGACGACACCCGCCGCGGCGACGGCCCGCGTCGGCCGGCGCCGGGGCCCGGAGGCGCGCCGCCACCGACCCACGAGGAGCACGGTCACGAGCACCATCGCGGCGGCGATCAGGACGGACTCGACCCGCATCACCGCGTAGAGGCGCTCGGCGGAGGCCCAGGGCCCGCTGACCCACTGGATGGGGACCGCGCCGGGGCCGCCGAAGGCGGGGTCCCAGAGGGTGGACCAGAGCACCCGCGCGCCGACCACGCCGGCGAGGCCGAGCGACAGGCGCCGGGCCGCCGCCGTCTCGAACCCGGGCGACGGGTACACGAGGAAGAGCGGCACGAGGGCGGCGACCGGCCACCAGGTGGTGCACCAGCCGGCCATCGTCCACCAGCCGCCCCAGCCGGCCTCGCTCACGCCGTTCAGCCCGCTCACGGCGAGGGAGGCGGCGGCCGCCGCGAGCAGGGCCGCGCTCGAGCGCTGGGTCGGCTCGCGCGCCACGACGAGGGCGCTGACGAGCATCGCCGTGAAGGCCAGGCCGTTGGCCCACCCGTCCGTGCCGACCAGGTGGAGCCGGAGCGCGACGAGGACGGTGCACGCCACGAGGACGGCGCCGACCCCGGCGGTGACCCGGGCCGGGAGCCGCTGCTCGACCCGACCGGGGAGCTCCCGCATGGGCACCAGTGTGGCGCGGGGCCACCGCGACGTCACGAGGGAAAACCCCGAGGCGTCGCCGGGTCCGCCCCGAGGCGCCGGGCCCCGGTGGGCGGCGACCGTGGTCGGCATGTCCTGCCACCGCTCCCTCGTGTCCCACCCCCGCCCCGTGTCGCACCCGGCTCCGCCCGCCGTCCGTCGAGCCCTCCTCACGCTCCTGCTGGCCCTCACGGTCCTCGCCGTGGTCGCCGGCGTGTGGGGCGGCCAGCCGAGCGGTCTCGGCCCGCACCCGGTGCCCTCCCCGGTTCCCGCCGGCTGGTGACCGGCCGCGCGCTCAGAGCCAGCGGCGCACGCGCGCGGCGTAGGCGTCGTACTCGGCACCGAACCGGGCGTGCAGGTAGCGCTCCTCCGGGAGGACCGCACCCCACCGCACGAGGGCGACGGCCGCCGGGAAGGACACGAGCGCCCAGACCGACGGCGTGAGCAGCGCCGCCCCGAGGTGCAGGGCCAGCAGGCCGACGTAGAGGGGGTTGCGCGAGAGTCGGTAGGGCCCCTGCGCGATGACGGCCTGCGAGGCCTGGCCAGGCAGCAGCCCCGTCCCGTGCCGGGCGAACAGCAGGAGGGACCAGCCGTTCCACACGGCGAAGGCCGCGAGGAGGGCCCACCCGGTCCCCACCCGCCACCCCCCGAGGGTGAGGGGGTCGCCCCAGCGGGCCGTCGCGAGCGCCCCGAGGAGCCACGGTCCGCCGATGGCCACCGGCGGCCACAGCCGGAACGCGACGACGTCTCCCGACCCGCGGTCCACCGCCCCAGTGTGCTCCGCCGCCTGCGACGGGGCTGACCTGCGCTCCTTGACGTCCGGAGCGGCTCTCCGACAGGCTGGTCCATCCGTCCCCACCCCGACAGTCAGGACGACCATGGCCGACCTGTACCTCGACGGCGCCTGGGTCGCCGCCGCGGCCGGCGGTCGCCGGACCATCGTCTGCCCGGCCGACGGCACGACCGTCGGCGAGGTCGACGAGGCCGACGAGACCGACACCCTGGCCGCCATCGCCGCCGCGCGCGCGGCGGCCGACGACGGACGATGGCGCGACACCCCGCCCACCGAGCGCGCCGCCCTCCTGGGCCGGGTCGCCGACCTCCTCGAGCGCGACACCGACGAGATCGCGCGGGCCGAGGCCCTCGACACCGGCAAGCGGTTCGAGGAGGCGAAGCTCGACGTCGCGGACGTCGTCAGCGTCTTCCGCTTCTACGGCGGGAAGGGCGAGGACGTCGAGCGGCCGCGCGAGGTCGACGCCGGCCAGCCGCACGTCCGCAGCCGCGTCGTCCGCGAGCCGGTCGGCGTCTGCTCGCTCATCACGCCGTGGAACTACCCTCTGCTGCAGGCCAGCTGGAAAGTCGCGCCCTGCCTCCTCGCCGGCAGCACCTTCGTCCTCAAGCCGAGCGAGATCACCCCGCACTCGACCATCCTGATGGTGCGCGCGCTCGAGGAGGCCGGCCTACCGGCGGGGGTGGGCAACCTCGTCCTCGGCACCGGGCCAGGCTGTGCCGCACCGCTGTCCACCGACCCGCGCGTCGACCTCGTCTCGTTCACCGGCAGCCTCGCCGTCGGCAAGCACCTGATGCGCGAGGCCGCCGGCACGGTCAAGCGGGTCGCCCTCGAGCTCGGGGGCAAGAACCCCAACATCGTCTTCGCCGACGCGGACCGCGAAGCCGCCGTCGACAACGCGATGACGGCGGTCTTCCTCCACTCCGGGCAGGTCTGCTCGGCCGGGGCCCGCCTCCTCGTCGAGGAGTCCGTCGCCGAGGAGGTCGTCGACGCCATCGTGGAGCGCGCGCGGGACATCCGGATGGGTCCGCCGTTCGACGAGAAGGCGCAGACGGGGTCGCTCACCAGTGCCCAGCACCTGGCCAAGGTCGAGGACTACGTCGCGAAGGGACTCGCCGAAGGAGCCCGGTTGCGGTGCGGCGGAGCGCGACCCGACGACGAACGGCTCGCGAGCGGCTACTACTACCTGCCGACGGTGCTCGACCGCTGCAGCATCGACATGCACGTCGTCCAGGAGGAGTCCTTCGGGCCGGTCCTCACCGTCGAGACGTTCCGCACCGAGGAGGAGGCGGTCGCCCTGGCCAACGGGACGATCTACGGCCTCGCCGGGGCGGTCTGGACCTCCGATCCCGAGCGGGCGCAGCGGGTGGCCCGCGCGCTGCGCCTCGGCACGGTGTGGGTCAACGACTACCACCCCTACGTCGCCCCCGCCGAGTGGGGCGGGCACAAGCAGTCCGGCATCGGCCGCGAGCTCGGTGAGCTCGGCCTCGAGGAGTACCAGGAGACCAAGCACGTGTGGGAGAACACCGCACCCGCCCCCACGGGGTGGTTCTCGTGAGCGCCGTCACCGACCGCCTCGCCGCCCTGCGCGACCGCACCACCCTGGCCGAGGTCCCCGACCGCGTCGACTACGTCGTCGTCGGCGGCGGCAGCGCGGGCTGCGTGCTCGCCAACCGGCTCTCCGAGGACCCCGGCACCTCCGTGCTCGTCCTCGAGGCCGGCCGCTCCGACCTGCGCATCGACCCGTTCATCCACATGCCGGCCGCGCTCCCCTTCCCCATCGGCAGCCGCTTCTACGACTGGAAGTACGAGTCCGAGCCCGAGCCGCACATGAACGGCCGGCGGGTCTACCACGCCCGCGGCAAGGTGCTCGGCGGCTCGAGCTCGATCAACGGGATGATCTTCCAGCGCGGCAACCCCAAGGACTACGAGCGCTGGGGCGCCGACCCGGGGATGTCCGAGTGGGACTACGCCCACGTCCTCCCCTACTTCAAGAAGATGGAGAGCTGCCTCGCCGGCGCCGACCAGTGGCGCGGCGGCGACGGGCCGCTCGTCCTCGAGCGCGGGCCGGCCACGAACCCGCTCTTCACCGCCTTCTTCGAGGCCACCGTCCAGGCCGGGTACCCGCGCACCACCGACGTCAACGGCTACCGGCAGGAGGGCTTCGCCCCCTTCGACCGCAACGTCCACCGCGGCCGGCGCCTCTCGGCGGCCCGCGCCTACCTCCACCCCGTGCTGCACCGCCCGAACCTGCACGTGCGCACGCTCGCGCTGACGACGAAGGTGCTCTTCGAGGGCACCCGGGCCGTCGGGGTCGAGTACTCCGTGGCCGGGCGCCGGCACACGGTGCGCGCGGGCGAGGTCGTCCTCTGCGGCGGGGCGATCAACACCCCGCAGCTGCTCCAGCTCTCCGGCGTCGGCGACCCCGAGCTGCTCCGGCCGCTCGGCATCGACGTCATCTCCGGGCTGCGCGGGGTCGGCGAGCACCTCCAGGACCACCTCGAGGTCTACATCCAGCACAGCTCGACCCAGCCGGTCTCCATCGCACCGGGACTCGCGTACCGCAACCGGCCGAAGCTGGCCGCCGAGTGGCTCTTCCTGCGCAAGGGCCTCGGGGCGACGAACCACTTCGAGGGCGGCGGTTTCGTCCGCAGCAACGACGACGTCGACTACCCGAACCTGATGTTCCACTTCCTGCCCATCGCCATCCGGTACGACGGCTCGAGCCCGGTCGAGGGCCACGGCTACCAGGTGCACATCGGCCCGATGTACTCCGACGCCCGGGGCTGGCTGCGCATCCGCAGCGCCGACCCGCGGATGAAGCCCGCGATGCAGTTCAACTACCTCTCGACCGACCAGGACCGGCGCGAGTGGGTGGAGGCGATCCGCGTCTCGCGCGACATCCTCTCCCAGCCCGCGTTCGCCCCGTACGACGGCGGCGAGATCTCGCCCGGCGCGCAGGTGGAGACGGACGAGCAGATCCTCGACTGGGTGCGCGCCGACGCCGAGACCGCCCTCCACCCCAGCTGCACGGCCCGGATGGGCACCGACGACCTCTCGGTGCTCGACCCCACCTCGATGCGGGTGCACGGCACGGAGGGGCTGCGGGTCGTCGACGCCAGCGCGATGCCGTACGTGACGAACGGCAACATCTACGCGCCGGTGGTCATGCTGGCCGAGAAGGCCGCCGACCTCATCCGGGGGGCGACGCCGCTGCCGCCCTCCGACGCCCCCTGGTACGACGTGCGCGCCGGGAGCCCGCTGGACCCGCCGACCCCCTGAGGCCCCGAGCCCCGACCCCCCGGAGGACCCATGAGCACCGCGACGGACCGCCCCACCAGCCCGCCCGACGCCGAGCCGCAGGGAGCCGGGACACCGGGGCTGCTCGGCGGCCCCCCGCTGCGGGTGCCGGTCTTCGTCGCCTCTCTCGTCGGTGTCCTCGCCGTCGCGCTCTGGGCGCTGCTCGCCCCGGCGTCGGCCGAGAGCGCCCTCGGCGCCGTGACCACATGGGCCACCGAGTGGTTCGGCTGGTTCTACGTGCTCCTCGCGACGGCGGTGCTCGGCTTCGTCGTCTGGCTCGGCCTCTCGCGCTACGGCAGCGTCCGCCTCGGCCCCGACCACTCGCGCCCGGAGTTCTCGACCTTCGCCTGGGCCTCGATGCTCTTCGCCGCCGGCATCGGCACGGACGTGATGTTCTACTCCGTCGTCGAGCCGGCGACGCAGTACATGGCGCCGCCGGAGGGCGGCCCGGCACCCGAGAGCATCGACGCCGCTCGGGACGCGACCGTGTGGACGCTCTTCCACTACGGCGTCACGGGTTGGGGCATGTACGCGCTCATGGGTCTGGCGCTCGGCTACTTCTGCTACCGCAAGGGCCTGCCGCTGGCGGTCCGCTCGGCGCTGGCACCGGTGCTCGGCCGGCGGATCGACGGACCGCTCGGGCACGCCGTCGACACCGCGGCCGTGCTCGGCACGATCTTCGGCGTCGCGACCTCGCTCGGCATCGGCGTCGTCTTCCTCAACGTCGGGCTCAACGTGCTCTTCGGCGTCGGGGTGGGCACGGGCGCACAGATCGCCCTCGCCGCCCTCGCGGTGCTCATGGCCGCGGTGTCGGCGACGAGCGGCGTCGACCGCGGCATCCGGTTCCTGTCCCAGCTCAACGTGCTGCTCGCCCTCGGGCTCGCGGCCTGGGTGCTCGTCACCGGCAACACCGCGCTGCTCCTCAACGGTGCCGTGGCCAACGTCGGGGACCTCCTGCGCACCTTCCCCGCGAAGACGATGGAGACCTTCCCGTTCGTCGACAACGCGACGTGGATGAGCACGTGGACGCTCTTCTTCTGGGCGTGGTGGGTCGCCTGGGCCTCGTTCGTCGGGCTGTTCCTCGCCCGCATCTCGCGAGGGCGGACGATCCGGCAGTTCGTGCTCGGCACGCTCGTCATCCCGTTCGCCTACATCGTCATGTGGATCTCGGTCTTCGGCAACGCGGCCATCGAGCGGATCCGGGGCGGCGACACGGCCTTCGCGCAGAGCGCCCAGGACTTCACCGGTGTCGGCTTCTACGAGCTGCTCTCGCAGTACCCGGCGGGGAAGGTCGTCATCGGGCTCGCGTTCTTCGTCGGGCTGCTGTTCTACGTCACCTCCGCCGACTCCGGCGCGCTCGTCATGGCCAACCTCACGAGCCGGCTCGGTGACCTCACCGAGGACGCCGCGGGCTGGCTGCGCATCACCTGGGCCGCGGCCACGGGGCTGCTGACCATCGCCATGCTCCTCGTCGGGGGGATCACGGCCCTGCAGTACGCCACGATCATCTTCGGGCTCCCCTTCGCCGTCGTGCTGGTCCTCGTCATGGTCGGGCTCGTGCGCGCGCTGCGCGTCGAGGGACGGCGCGAGGACAGCCGGGCGCAGAGCATGTACGGCCTGCTCTCGGCGCGGGCGGCCACCGCCCGGCGCGAGGACCGGGCGACCTCGTGGCGTGCCCGGCTGGCCCGGGCGACGAACTTCGTCGACCGTGACGACGCCGTGGAGCACCTGCGCGAGGTCGTGGCCCCCGCCCTGGCCGAGGTCGCCGACGAGCTGTGCCGCCACGACGTCGAGGCCACGTGCGAAGCCGACCCCGACCCGTCGACAGCCGCGGTGACCCTGCGGACGCCCACGGCCGATCCGCCGTTCGTCTACCGGGTGGAGGTCGAGATGGCGCCGGTGCCCACGTACGGCGGCCGGATGGTGCAGAGCCGCGACTCCTACGCCCGGCTCGAGGTGCACCTCTCCGACGGCGGGCAGGGGTACGACGTCATGGGCTGGTCGGCCGCCCAGGTCATCCACGACTGCCTTGACCACTACGAGCGCCACCTCGAGTTCCTCAGGCTCGCCGAGGGGTCGCCCACCGCCTGACCGGCGCCGGCGGCCGGGCATGGCCGGCGGCCAGGGCCACCGCGACGGCCGCCCCGGCCAGCCAGAGGACGTGCGGCCCGTGCGCGAGCAGCGCGCCGCCGGCCAGCGGCGCGATCACGGTGGCGACGCCCCAGGCCAGCCCCTGGACGGTCATCACCGCGGCCTCGGCCCCCGGCGGGGCCAGCCGGGAGGCGACGGCCTGCTGGGTGCCGACGAACAGGCTGCCGGCCGCACCCTCGAGGGCGGCCCCGACGACGAGCGCCGGCAGCGTGCCGAGCGCCCAGACCCCGAGCGCCGCGGCCAGCAGCCCGTAGCCGACGGCGAGCACCGCCCCGGCCGGCAGGTGCAGCTCCCAGCGGGCCAGCGCGCGCTGCGTGGCCAGGGCCGAGGCCGCCCCGGCGGCGAGCAGCAGCGCGGTCAGTGACGGATGGTGGCCCTGCTGCTCGAGGGCGACCGGGAGGAGGAGGACGACGGCCATGACGACGGTGCACGGCACGGTGCACAGGGCGGCCCAGCCGAGCACCCGTCCGCCGAGCGCCGCCCGCCAGACCCGGGGCACCCGGCGCACCGGGAGCGCGGGCAGGAGCACGAGGACGAGCAGGGCCGCCAGCAGGCTCGTCGCGGCATCGACCACGAAGAGGGCGCCCACGCCCCACTGCGTCACGAGCGCGGCGACGCCCCCGGCGACCACACCGGCCACGGACACGCACGCCCAGAGCAGGGAGAAGCGCGAGGCCCGGCGCGCGGGGTCGACCCCGACGACGACGGCCGTCTGGGTGGCGGGCTCGACGACCTCGTAGGCGAGACCGAGCAGCACGACACCGACGCCGACCACCGCCAGCGAGCCACCGAGGCCCACGACCGCCTGGGCCAGCCCCGCGGCGGCGAGGCCGCCGACGAGCGCGGCCCGCGGGCCCCACCGGGTCGTGACCATCCCGCCGAGGACCCTCGACGGGATGGTCGCGGCCCCGAAGACCGCCAGCAGCGTGGCCGTGGTGGCGAGGGGGGCGCCGAGGTCGCGGGTGAGCCGGACCCCGAGGAAGGCCATCCCGGCCCCGCCCAGGCGGTTGACGACCCGGGCGAGGACGAGCACGGTCGTCGTGGACATGACTGGCGTAGGCTTGGTGAGCAGTGACACGCCCCCGAGACTAGGTAACCTCCCATATGCGTTTCAACAGTCACGTCGACTCGGTGCTCGACGCCACCGTCCGTCTGGTCAACGTCACCACCCCGGGCCACGACGGTGGCCACGAGGTGGTCGTGCCGACCGGGAGGGCACTGACGGAGGCGGTCGTCGCGGCCGTGCGGTACGACGGCTACGAGCCCCGCCCGACGCGAGCCGAGGTCGAGGCGCTCGCCGAGGAGGTGCACGCCGCCCGTCGGGTGGTCGAGGCGCTGGGGGCGGGTGACGAGGACACCGCCGCGGGCCTCGTCAACGCGATGCTCCGCCGTACGGACGCCCACCCCGAGCTCGACCGCGACGAGGACGGGCGGTGGGCCATCCACTTCCACGGGCCGGACACGACCTTCGCGCGGGGCTGGGCGGCCGGCATCGCGGCCGGCCTGGCGATGGCGATCGGCGGCGACCTCGGGTCGCGGCTCGGGGTCTGCGAGGCACCGGGCTGCGACCGGGTGTGGGTGGACCGCTCGCGCAACACCCACCGCCGCTTCTGCGGCCTGCGCTGCCAGAACCGGGTCAAGGCCGCCGCCCACCGCCTCAGGACGCGAGGTGGTCGGCCGCGCTGAGCGGCGCCGGGTAGGGGCGCACGGCGGCCGGGGTCGCGACGAAGGCCCCGACGAGGGGCAGCCCGGCCCGCCGGCAGACATCGAGGACCATCTCGTGCCACCGGCGGTCGTCGTCGGTGAGCAGGACCGAGCCGTCCCGCCCGCGCGCGAACACCAGGCCGCCGAACCCGAGGCCGCCGAAGACCGCCACGAAGGTGTCCCGCAGCGCCCAGGGGTCGGCATCCTCGGGGATCTCACCCATCACGGCCGGCTGCCCCAGGCACGACCGGTCGTCGAGGAACAGGAAGGCGGCACACCCCTGCACCCGGTCGGCGTACGACACGAACAGGTCGACGACGTCGGCCGCGAGGAGCGGGTCGTCGAGGGGCAGGTCGGGCCAGTGCGGGGGCAGGTCCTCGAAGCTCATGCCGTGAGCGTGGCCGAAACCGGCCGGACCGCCGCGGGCTTTTCCACAGGCCCGCGCCCGTAGCGTCGGCGCCATGGCCACGGACTCCGTCGACGACGCCCACTCCCGCCCCGCCGGCACGAGCGACGCGACCGTCGCGGCCCTCGGCAAGCTGTCCGAGGCGCTCGAGGTCGTCGAGGAGGCACGCGGCCACCTCTACGCCTTCCACCGCCGCTGCGGGACCGCGGACCTCACCCTCGGCGAGGCCGTGGACGCCCTGCGCGACGCCGGTCACGACGAGCTCGCGGACCGGGTCGAGACCGACCTCGTGGGGCGCAACGTGCTCGCCGGGCGCTGGTCCTTCCAGGTCGTCGAGGAGTACGACGACGACTACTACGACCGCTTCCGCGAGCACGAGCGCGCGGCGCGCGAGGAGCTGATGGGCGGGCGCCGCCACGTCTTCGAGGCCGAGATGAAGGAGGACCGGCGCACCGCGGGCCGGCCCGGCCACGCCGCGACCCCCGAGGACTCCGCCCGCGGCTGACCCGGGTGTATCAGGCGGGCCCGCCCGCCGCTCCTCCCGGGCATGACGATGATGACGCCCGGCCTGGCCGGCTCCCTGACCCCCCGGGACTGGACCGCCCGGCAGCTCGAGCGCCGCGAGCGCGGCGGCCGGGACCCGCAGCCGCGGGTGGCACGCCGCCGCCTCCTCCCCCGCGTCGGGACCGGTCCGGCGGTGCCCTGAGGCCCGCCGGACCGGGACCCGGTCAGCTACCCGAGGGCACGTCCGACGGGGCGTCCGAGGGCGCGTCCGACGGGGTCTCCGAGGGCGCACCCGACGGCGCGGGAGCCGGTGCGCAGTCGGCGCCCGCCGCCGGCGGCGCAGGGGCCGCTCCGGCCTTCGGGGCCTCGGGCGCCTTCGGGGCGTCGCCGGCCTTCGGGGGCGTCGGGGCCTGCCCGTCCTTCGGGGCCGCCGGGGCCTCGCCGGCCTTCGGCGGCCGGGGTGCGTCGCCGGCCTTCGGGCCCTGGCCGTCCTTCGGGGCGGGCGGGGCCGGTGCGGCGCACCCGCAGCCGGTCCCGGTCGCGCTCGCGCCGCCGTCGGAGGGCGAGGTCGTCGTCCCGTCCGTCGAGCCCGAGCCCGAGCCCGAGCCGGCGTCGGACGGCGCCGTGACCGAGGGGGCGGACGTGGAGCCGGGGGTCGACGGGCCGTCGGCGTAGGCGGCGCCCATCCACATCCCGCCGCCGAGCAGGGCGAGCGCGGCCACCCCGGCCGCGACGGTCAGCCGGGAGCGGGCGCGCCGGGGCGCCTCCGCCACCGGAGCCGCGGGCGCTGCGTGGGCCGCGGCGATGGCGGCCATCTCGTGCGTGTCCCACCGCTGCGCGTCGTCGGGGTGGGGCTGGTTGCGGTACAGGTTCTCGTCCACGGGAGGACTCCTCGGTGCGGGGCCCACCCCGGTGGTGGGCCGTCGACGTCGAGCCTGCGGACCCATCCTCAAGCGGGCCTCAAGCCGGCCACCCGCGCAGCGGTATTGAGGAAACCTTGAGGTGGGAGCCGCAGACTGGACGCATGGCCGCCGCGCGCATCCTCGTCGTCGAGGACGAGGAGTCCATCCGCGAGGCGCTCACCGTGGCGCTGCGGGGCGAGGGCTGGGCCGTCGAGGCGGCCCCCGACGGTTCCGGGCTCGAGGCCCGGCTGGAGGCCTTCCGCCCCGACGTCGTGGTCCTGGACTGGATGCTCCCCGGCCGCGACGGTCCCACGCTGGCGCGGGTCGTGCACTCCTTCGGCGACGTCGGGGTCGTGCTGCTGACGGCGCGCTCCGAGGTCGGGGCCCGGCTGCGCGGCTTCGAGGCCGGCGTCGACGACTACGTCACCAAGCCGTTCGAGATGGCCGAGCTGCTGGCCCGGCTGCGGGCGCTGCTGCGCCGGCTGGGCCGGGTGCCGACGACCGTCCAGGTGGGCGACCTCGTCGTCGACGCCACGGCCGGGGTCGTGACCCGGGGCGGCCACCGCGTCGAGCTGACGGCCACCGAGCTGCGCCTGCTCGGCTTCCTCGTCGAGAACCGGGGCCGGACGATGTCGACGACCCAGATCCTCACCCAGGTGTGGGGGTACGAGGACGTCGCCGAGAACCTCGTGCAGGTCCACGTCAGCGCGCTGCGCAAGAAGCTCGAGGCCCACGGCGACCGGCTCCTGCACACGGTGCGCGGCATCGGCTACGTGGTCCGGGCGTGAGCGCCGACCCCACCACCCGGCTGCGCACGGGCTCGTTGCGCCGCCGGCTCGTGGTGGCCGTGATGGGCCTGCTCGTGGTGCTCCTCGCCGTGCTGTCGGTGACCGTCGACACCGTGCTGCGCTCGCGCACCGAGGGACAGCTGGAACAGCGGCTCCTCGACCGGCTGGCCGTGGCGAGGGCCCTCGAGGACCAGGTGCCGGCGCAGGACCTCGTCGACCGGCTGGGCGGAGAGGGAGTCTCGGTCGTCCTCGTGACCTCCGACGGCACCCGGCTCACCGCGGGCCCGACGGTCGAGGGCGCCCCCGACGCCACCTCCACCGCCACCCCGGCCCCCACCCCGGGGGGCCGCGGCCCGGGCCGCCCGGCCCCGCCGCGCGAGCAGGACACGGTCATCCAGAGCGGCGACGTCTTCTCCATCGACCGGCAGCTCGGCTCCTCCCGGCTGGTCCTCGCGACCGACGCGGGCGGCCTGCGCCAGACCCTGGCCCAGGTCCGCGTCGTCCTCGCGGTGAGCAGCCTGGCGGTACTCGCCGTGGCCGCGCTCGTCGTCACCCTCCTCACCAGCCGCCTGCTGCGCCCCCTCGACACGATGACCGCCACGGCGCGCGACATCACCGCGGGCGACCGTGGCCGCCGGCTGCGCCCCGACCGCCCCGACAGCGAGCTGGGCCGGGCGGCCGGCGCCTTCGACGAGATGCTCGACGCCGTCGAGGGGGCCGAGGACCGGGCCCGCGCCGCCGAGGCCCGGGTGCGCGACTTCGTCCTCGAGGCGGCCCACGAGCTGCGGACCCCGCTGACCGGCGTGCAGGCCGCCGCGGAGGCGCTGCTCGTCGGCGACCACGACCGCGACCAGCGCGAGCGCCTCGCCGCCGGCGTGGTCCGCGAGGCGCGGCGGGCCTCCCGCCTCGCCGAGGACCTCCTGCTGATGGCCGGCATCGACCGCGGGCTGGAGCTGCGCCGACGCCCTACAGACCTCGCCCGCCTCGCCGCGACCGTCGCCGAGGACGCCCAGCGCGTGCCCGGAGCGCGGGTCGAGCTGGCCTTCGACGGCCCCGCGCCCGTCGTCGAGGCCGACCCCGACCGCGTCACCCAGGTGCTCGCCAACCTCGTCGACAACGCTCGGCGGGCGGCCGGCCCCGAGGGAGCAGTGCGCGTGGAGGTCGGGCCGGGGCCCCGCGTGGTCGTGCGCGACGACGGACCCGGCATCCCGGCCGCCGACCGCGAGCGCGTCTTCGAGCGGATGGTGCGCCTCGACGACGCCCGCTCGCGCGACCTCGGCGGGTCCGGCCTCGGCCTGCCGATCGCGCGGGGGTTGGCGCGCGCGCACGGCGGCGACCTGCGTCTCCTCGACGAGGGGCCGGGCGCGGTCTTCGAGCTGACCCTGCCGCAGCGGGCCTGACGAGGGCTGTCAGCCCGTCGCGCCGGCTCCCCGGACGAAGGCGGTGACGGCGTCGGCGACCATCTGCACGGCGATGGCCGAGAGCAGGAGGCCGGCGATGCGGCTGAGCAGGACGATGCCGCTGTCCTTGAGCACCCGCGCGAGGGGCAGCGCGAAGCGGAAGACGAGGAAGACGAGCAGCAGCGCCGCGACCAGGGCCGTGCCCACCGCGACGACACCGCCGGTCCCGTCGGCGTCCTGCACGGCGAGCATCGTCGCGACGATGGCGCCGGGCCCCGCGAGCAGCGGCGTGCCGAGCGGGACCAGGGCCACGTTGACGCCGGCGTCGGCGTGCTGCTCGGACTCGGCGCCGGTGAGCAGCTGGAGCGCGACGATGAGCAGCAGCAGCCCCCCGGAGGCCTGCAGCGCCGGGAGCGAGATGTGCAGGTAGTCCAGGATGCGCTGCCCGAAGACCGCGAACGACGCGATGACCCCGAGGGCCACGAGGCTGGCGCGACGGGCCGCGGCGACCTTCTGCTTCTGGGTCAGCGGTCCGGTCAGCGCGAGGAAGATGGGGATCGCGCCGGGCGGGTCGAGGATGACGACGAGGGTGACGAAGGTCGTCGTGAAGGCGGCGACGTCGAACCAGCTCACGGCCGCACCACCTCCGACCCGGTCGCCTCGTGCTCGATGCGCTCGAGCGCCTCGGGCTCGGTCGTGTTCTCGCCCAACCTGTTCCGCTTCCCTTCTCCGTGGTAGTCGCTCGATCCGGTGACCAGCAGGCCGAGCCGGCCCGCGAGCGCCGTGAGGTGCCGGACGTCGTCCTCGGCGTGGTCGCGGTGGCGCGCCTCCAGCCCCGCGAGGCCGGCGGCGGCCATCTCCTCGAGGAGCGCGTCGCCGACGGTGCCGGTGCGTGTGGCCGACGACGGGTGCGCGACCACCGGCACTCCCCCGGCCGCCCGGACCACCTCGACGGCGCGCACCGGGTCGGGGGCGTAGTGGCCGACGTAGTAGGGGCTGGAGTCGCCGAGCCAGCGCGCGAAGGCCTCGTCGCGGTGGCCCACGACGCCCGCACGCACCAGGGCGTCGGCGATGTGCGGCCGGCCGGGCGTCGCACCCTCCTCCACCTCGGCCCGCACCGAGCCGACCGTGACCGGGATGCCGTCGGCCGCCATGCTCTCGACCATCCGGTCCAGGCGCGTCTCGCGGCTCTCGCGGGCCTGCTCGAGCTCGGCGACGAGGTCGGGGTGCGTGGGGTCCGGGAGGTAGGCGAGGAGGTGCACCGAGCGGCGTCCGCGGGCGCAGGAGACCTCGATGCCGGGGACGAGGGTCAGGCCGTGCGCGCGCGCGGCCGCGCTCGCCTCGGCCCAGCCCAGGGTGGTGTCGTGGTCGGTGATCGCGACGACGTCCAGACCGGCCGCCGCGGCGGAGGCGACGAGGTCCGCAGGGGACTCCGTGCCGTCGCTCGCGGTCGAGTGGGCGTGCAGGTCGATCACCCGCAGATGCTACCGGCGTGCGGAAGGTGGCCCGACCGAGGCAACCTTTCCCCGGGTGCCCCCGTAGAGAGGGTGTGACCGAGCACCAGGAGGGACCATGACCACACGGGTGAGGGCCGATCGCGACGCCGCGTTCACGGCCTTCGTCGAGCAGGCGTCACCGTCGTTGCTGCGCACGGCGTGGCTGCTCACCGGCGACCACCACGCAGCCCACGAGCTCGTGCAGGCCGCCCTCGTCAAGACCTACGTCGCGTGGCCGCGGGTGCGTCCGGAGGGGGCGCTCGCGTACTCGCGCAAGATCCTCGTCAACGAGCGGACCGACGCCTGGCGCCGCCGCCGGGGCGAGGTGGTGCTCGGCGAGGTGCCCGAGGCACCCGTCGCGCCGTCCTCCACGAGCGAGGACCGTGACCTCGTCGTCCGGCTCCTCGCCGGCCTCCCCGACCAGCAGCGGCGCGTCGTCGTCCTGCGCTACTACACCGACCTCAGCGAGCAGGCCGTCGCCGACCTGCTCGACATCTCGCTCGGCTCCGTGAAGTCCGCCGCCTCGCGCGGCCTCGCCGCCCTGCGCACCCAGCTCGCCACGACCGACGGGAGTACCCGATGAGCCACGACGTCTTCGAGGACGAGCTGCGTGCCCGCCTGCTCGGCGCCACCGAGTCCGAGTCCCACGCCTTCCACGACATCGACACCACCGAGGTCCTCGGCTCCGGCCGGCGCATCGTGCGCCGGCGCCGGATGGCGGCCGTCGGCGGCACGCTGGCCGCCGTGACCGTCCTCGGCGTGGGGTCGTGGGCCGTGCTCGACGGCACCACGGACCGTGCCGTCCAGGAGGTCCCGGCCACCCGGGTCTCGCCCGGCCGGATCGTCGAGGCGACGCTGCCCGGCCCGGACGACGCCACCTACGCCGTGCGCTTCGACAAGGCCACGGGCAGCGCCGTCACCGTGTACCGCAAGGGCGGGACGACCGCGACGGCCCTCGTCGGGCGGCAGATGCGCGAGGGCGTCGGCGCGGCGTGGGGCAAGGTCTCGGACGCCCCGTTCGTCGTCCTCGGCGTGGTGCCGAACGACACCAGCCAGATGATGTACCGCTTCGACGGCGGTGACCTCGGCGGCACGTCGACCACGGACGACGTGCCCCTGCCCGGCACCGGGTTCAAGGCCTTCGTCATCACGTCCGAGAAGGCACCCGGTGACGCGACGCTCTCCGGGCTGGACTACGCGGTCGGCGGGCGCGTCTTCGCCGCCGACGGCACCGAGGTCCCGAGCGCGACGGTCGACGGCCGCACCGTCTACGTCGACGAGGACGCCGACGAGATCGGTCTCGTCGAGCCCGACGGCAGCGCCACCCGGCCACTCTCGCTCTCCGCCTCCGGTGGTCGCCCGCACCTCGCGACGTCGCGCGGGGCCACGGGCAGCGCGCTCGTCACGACCACGGCCGTCATCGTCCCGATCGGCGCGCAGGACGTCGCCGTCGAGGTCGCCGCCGGAGCGACCCTGCGGTCCTCCACTTCCGCCCCTCTGCTCGGGGGCTCCGGCCTGGCGGTCATCGCGGTCTCCGAGGGCCCGGAGAAGCCGATGCGGGGGGTCACCCGCGTGACGTGGACGGTCGACGGGCAGGCCGGGTCCTGGACCAACCCGGACTGAGTGCTGCGCCTCAGCCCTCTGACGGGGCGGCCGGACCGGACCAGTTCCGGTCCGGCTGCGGCGTGGGACGGCCAGGCTGCTCGCCGCCGCGCGCGTCGAGGTAGGACTGCTTCGGCACCATCACCTTGCGGCGGAAGATGCAGACGACCTTCCCGTCCTGGTTGTAGCCGATGGTCTCGACGTGCACGACGCCGCGGTCGTCCTTGCTCGTGCTCTCCCGCTTGTCGAGGACCGTCGTCTCGCCGTAGAGGGTGTCGCCGTGGAAGGTCGGCGCGACGTGGCGCAGGCTCTCGACCTCGAGGTTGGCGATCGCCTTGCCGCTGACGTCGGCCACCGACATCCCGAGGAGGATCGAGTACACGTAGTTGCCGACCACGACGTTCTTCCCGAACTGCGTGGTCTCCTCGGCGTAGTGGCTGTCGAGGTGGAGCGGGTGGTGGTTCATCGTCAGCAGGCAGAACAGGTGGTCGTCGTACTCGGTGACCGTCTTGCCCGGCCAGTGCTTGTACGTCGCCCCGACCTCGAACTCCTCGTAGCTGCGCCCGAACTGCACGTCGATCTCCTTCGCTCCGGTGTCCCGCACATCCTCGCGCGGCGCCGCCGGGCACGGCAGGCCGCACCGACGTGCCCTTCCCCACACCCCACGTGCAGGCCGGACGCGGTTGTCGAGTCAGGACGCAGGTACACCTGCGACGACCGCGGACAGCTGCGTCGGTGCCCGACGGATCTGGGTCGCGAGCCACTCCGGTCGCTCGAGGTCGGCCCAGGTCACCCGGATCACCACGTACCCGAGCGCGCGCAGCCGGTCCTCGCGCCACTTCTCGGCGGCCAGCGCCTCTCGGCCCTCTGCGCCCCCGTACTTCAGGAGGCCGTCGAACTCGACCACGATGCGTCCTTCGACGAGCAGGTCGACCCGCCCGACGAAACTCCTCGACCGGTCGCGGACGTCGACCTGCGACGCCACCTCGAGACCCAGGTCCAGCAGGGCCGACCTCGTCCGCGTCTCCCCCACCGACTCGCACCGCGCGTCGGCCCGCTGCAGGAGGACCTCGCCCAGCCGCCGGAGCCCCGGCGTCGTGCAGAGGTGGTCGAGGTAGGCGCCCACCACCTCGAGCTCGCACGCACCCCGGTGCAGCGCCGCGTCGAGAGGGACCAGCGCGGCGAGCAGGCCGTGCCGCACGAGCACCTGGGCGGCGGCCGCACCGACCGTCACCACGTCGACACCGTCGGCGTCCAGCACGGGAAGGGTGGGCTGCCGTGGGTGGGTCCGCAACCCGGACCGCAGCCGGACGCGGCTCACGTCGGCCATGGCGTCCACCACGGTCATGGGCACCCCGTGGAGCGGCAGGCCGTGCAGGGCGAGCGCGCACTGGTGCGTCGCCACGTCTCCTGTGCGCGCGGCGAGGACGGCGCGGGTCCGCAGAGCCAGCCGGGCCTCGGGTGAGGCCGGTGCCCACACCTCGCCGAGGACGTAGGCGTCGCGGCGGACCCGGACCACCTCGCCGCTCCGCCGCATCCGGACGAGGGCAGAGTCCTCGACCCCCACGGATGTCGCCGTCGCGCTCGTGAAGACTCCGTGCCGCGCTCGGGCGAGGGCGATGAGTCGGGCGTTCATCGGTCCATCGTGGCCGAGGAGCGACTGCCGACCGGCGCGTCATCCACAGGTCGCCGACGGACGCGGTTGTCCGTGCGGGACGCAGGTACACGCGCGTCCGGGGCGGACAAGCGCGTCGTGCGCGGGGCGACACGGGGGCTCTAGGGTCGGGGCATGGCGGACTTCATCGGCGCGGTCGACCAGGGCACGACGAGCACCCGGTTCATGGTCTTCGACCACGACGGGCAGGAGGTGGCCCGCCACCAGCTCGAGCACGAGCAGCTGCTCCCCCGCGCCGGCTGGGTCGAGCACAACCCCCTCGAGATCTGGGACCGCACGCAGACCGTCATCGGCTCGGCCCTCACGAGTGCCGGCCTCTCGAGCACCGACCTCGCCGCCATCGGCGTCACGAACCAGCGCGAGACGGCGGTGGTCTGGGACAAGCGCACCGGCCGGCCGTTTCACAACGCCATCGTCTGGCAGGACACCCGGACCGCCGCCATCGCCCGGGCCCTGGACGGCGACGGGCGCGGCGACGTCATCCGGCAGAAGGCCGGCCTGCCGCCCGCCACGTACTTCAGCGCCGGCAAGGTCCAGTGGATGCTCGAGAACGTCGACGGCCTGCGCGAGGCGGCCGAGCGTGGGGACGCCCTGTTCGGCACCCCGGACACCTGGGTGGTCTGGAACCTCACCGGCGGACCCGACGGCGGCCGGCACGTGACGGACGTGACCAACGCCAGCCGCACGATGCTCATGGACCTCACGACCCTCGACTGGGACGACGAGCTGCTCGGCTTCTTCGGCATCCCCCGCGCGATGCTCCCCGAGATCAGCCCGAGCAGCCACGCCGAGGCCTACGGCACGACCACAGGGGGTCGCGGGAGCGCGCGGGTGCCCATCGCCGGTGTCCTCGGCGACCAGCAGGCCGCCACGGTCGGCCAGGTGTGCTTCGAGCCCGGCGAGGCCAAGAACACCTACGGCACCGGCAACTTCCTGCTCCTCAACACCGGCGAGGAGCTGGTGCGCAGCAAGAACGGGCTGCTGACCACCGTCGCCTACCAGCTCGGCGACGCCAGGCCGGTCTACGCCCTCGAGGGCTCGATCGCGGTGACGGGCAGCGCGGTCCAGTGGCTGCGCGACCAGCTCGGCATCATCAGTGGCGCGAGCGAGGTCGAACGGCTGGCCGCCCAGGTCGAGGACACCGGTGGCGTCTACTTCGTGCCGGCGTTCAGCGGGCTCTTCGCCCCGTACTGGCGCAGCGACGCCCGCGGCGCGATCGTCGGGCTGTCCCGCTTCAACACCAACGCCCACCTGGCCAGGGCCACCCTCGAGGCCATCTGCTACCAGTCGCGGGACGTCGCCGAGGCGATGGAGGCCGACTCCGGCGTCGAGATGACCTGCCTCAAGGTCGACGGCGGCGTCACCGCGAACCGGCTGTGCATGCAGCTGCAGGCCGATGTCCTGGGGGTCCCGGTGTCGCGGCCGGTCGTCGCCGAGACCACGGCGCTCGGTGCCGCCTACGCCGCCGGGCTGGCCGTGGGCTTCTGGTCCGGCACCGACGAGCTGCGCGCCAACTGGGCCGAGGACGAGCGGTGGGAGCCGACGTGGTCCGAGGACCAGCGCCGGGACGGCTACGCGGGGTGGAAGAAGGCCGTGGAGCGCACCCTCGACTGGGCCGAGGACGACTGACGGGTCGGCTCAGGCGAGCGGGGTGTCGAGGGCGTCCCAGACGATCCGGGACAGGCGGTTCACGGTGGCCTGCCCGTAGGAGTAGCCGGCGCCGGACCGCGACAGGATCGACATCTGGTAGCTCCGCCCGCTCCCCCGGACGTGCCCGACGCAGTTGAGCCGGTAGCCGTCGGACCGCGGACCCCAGCCGTTCTTCAGCTCGACGTGAGCGGTCGAGGGCAGCCCGTCGCCGAGCCCCCACGTCTGGCTCGAGGTCACGGTCTCCATGAGCCGGCGGGCGAAGACGCGGCTCGCCGGCGTCAGGTACCCCGAGTACACGAGGCAGTTCTCGAGCCGCAGGAGGTCGCGGGTCGTGACGACCGAGTGCCCCCACCACGTGCTCGAGCGGAAGACCGTGCCGCCGAGGACCGTCGTCCGGTCCATGCTCAGCTCGCCGGCGACGCGCCGGCACGCGGTGACACCGACCTGGCGCACCAGCGCGTCCGTCGCGTCGTTGTCGGAGTAGCGGATCATCCGCGCGGCGAGCGAGCGCTCGGTCGTGGTCAGGCTGCGGTTCTTCTGCTCCGCGAGCCTGAGCAGCGTCACGAGGACGAGGACCTTGATGGTGCTGTGGCTCTGCATCGAGCGCGGGCGCCAGAAGTAGTACTGGCGGTTGCGGTTGTCCAGGTAGCCGAGGCCGGCGACCCCCGAGCGCGTCGCCATGTACCGGTCGAGGGCCGCCGTCAGCTGCGACCTCGTCGCGATGCCGGCCGCGCCGGCCGGTGCCGCCGGTGCGAGGGCTCCGACCACCCCGAGGACGGTCCCTGCTGCTCCCCCGACGACGAGCTCGCGTCGTCCCGGTCCGGTCGTTGGCATGGCCGCTCCCCTCACCCGTGGGCCGCGATCGTCGCACAGCCCCGGCCGGGGCACCAGTGCTCAGCCGGCGGCGGCCAGCGTCACCGGCGGGCCGTGATGGCCGCACGACGCGACCACCTCGCCGTCCACCTCCACCACCGGCAGCCGGCCGGGCGTGGTGTCGGGCACCCGGGCGTCGGAGGCCCACGGGTTCTCCATCGAGATGTGCGACACCGGGATCCGCGAGCGAGCCTCGGTGACGGCGGCCTCCAGTGCCAGCGACTCCTCGAGCGGCCAGTACATCCGGGTCACGGAGTGCCACACCACGGTCAGGACGTCGTCCGGCACGGGGTCGGCCAGCCGGGCGGCGACCCAGTCGGCCGCGCGCGCCCGGTCGAGCGCCACGGGTGTCGTGCGCAGGGCGGCCAGGGCGCCGTCGAGCCGGACGTGCCGCTCGAGCATCCACGGCCAGACGAACGACCGGAGGTAGGTGGCGCCGTCGGTGCTGGAAGCATCGACCGGGGCGACGTCGCACCCGCGGCGGTCGACGACCTCGAACGCCTCGGGAGCGAACCCGGCTGCGCCACAGTCCTCCACGACCAGCGGTGCGTCGGCAGGGCCGTGGGACCATCCGTCGCCGACGTACCGGTACCGGTCCGGGAGGAGTCCGAGACCCGCCGAGGCGCCGGGCTCGAGCAGCCGGACGCGTCGGATGCCGGTGCGCCGCACCGCTTCCGAGAGACCGACCAGCAGCGCGACAGTGCGGGCGGGCTCGTTGGTCTGCGGCGCCTCGTCGAGGGCGGACCGCAGCTCCTCGGTGTGCGCCGCGAGCACCGGCCGTACCGCCGCCCACGCGTCGGCCGGGTCCTCGTCACCCCCGAGGCAGGCGTAGTACGGCACGAGCTGTGGCGCCTCCCCGCGCAGCACGAGCCGGAACAGCCCAGCGAGCAGCCGCAGCTGCGGGAACTGCCGCGCCTCGGCGTCCTCCCACCCGTCGAAGAGCTCGCGGGTGAGCCCTCCCTCGTCCCAGTCGTCGGCCATCTCCGCGAGGAGCACCCCGTACAGGTGGTCGCGGTGGCCGAAGTGCTCGCGCAACCGGTCGGCGAGCGTCGGCCCCGCGGCGGAGGTCACCGGACCAGGCCGCCGATGACCCCGGGGAGGACCTCGAGGAGGGAGCCGGAGGGCGTGGGGCTGCCGCTCGGCGTCGGGACGGGGCGGGTCGGCGACGCGCTCGGTCGGGGCGTGGGGGTGGGGGTGGCGGTGGGCGTCGAGGACGGGGTCCCGGTGCGCGCGGCGCTGCGGGTGGCCGAGGGGGACGGCGAGGCGGACGGGCTGCCGGTGGGGCCGGACGACGGGGCGCCTGCCGGGGTCGCCGGCGCCTCGGGGGCCGACGCCGTGTCCGGCGGCGGGGTGCGGCGGAAGGTCCGCGAGGCCCGGTTGAGGTCGTCCCCGCGCTCGGTCGTGCGTGAGCTGACGGGCTCGAGGGGCGTCGAGGACGTGGCGGGCGGGGCCGCCGCGACGCGCGGCGGCTCCTGGCTGCCGTCGGCCAGCGTGGTCGCGAAGACCCCGGTGGCCAGGACCGCGGCGGCGCCCGTGGCCAGGGCCGCGGGTCCGCGACGACGCCGTGCGCTGTGCCTACCCATCCATCCACCCTCTCAACGGCCCGGGGGTGCCCGCAAACCCGCAGGGCAGCGCCGTGGCGGACCTCACGTCGGCTCGTGGCAGCATGGGCCGGGTGAGCGAGGAGCAGAAGCAGGCCGACAACCGCGCCCGGGCGACCACCGACGAGCTGCGGGCCTTCATCCGCGAGGACTGGGCGCCGCGCCGCCCCACCGCCGAGGCGGCGGCGCCGTCCGCGCAGTACGCCGCGGCCCGCCGGGCCGTCCTCAGCGCGGCCTACCCGAAGCAGCGCCTCGTCGTGTCGGCCGGCGGCCTGAAGATCCGCAGCAACGACACCGACTACGTGTTCCGCCCGCACACGGCCTTCGCCTACCTCACCGGTCTCGGCGCCGACCGCGAGCCGGACGCCGTGCTCGTGCTCGAGCCCCTCGACGACGGCGGGCACGAGGCGGTCCTGTACTTCCGCCCGCTCGCCGACCGCGACAGCGACGAGTTCTTCGCCGACGCCCGCTACGGCGAGTTCTGGGTCGGCGCCCGCCCGAGCATCGAGGACGTCGAGCTCGAGCTCGGCCTCACCGCCCGCCACGTCGACGGCCTCGTCGATGCCGTGGCGAAGGACGCCGGCGAGGTGACGGTGCGGGTCGTCCGCGACGCCGACACCGAGCTCACCGCCCGCCTCGACGCCGCCCGGGTCGCCAACGGCGCCGCCGAGGAGGGCCTGCAGGAGTCCGACGACGCCCTGGCCCACGAGGTCTCGCTGATGCGCCTGTGCAAGGACGAGTACGAGGTCGAGCAGATGCGGGCCGCCGTCGAGGCCACCCACGAGGGCTTCGAGGCGATGATCGCCGCGCTCCCCGAGGCCGTCGGCGACGCCCGCGGTGAGCGCTGGCTCGAGGGCACCTTCGGCCTCACCGCCCGCCACCGCGGCAACGGCGTCGGCTACGACTCCATCTGCGCGGCCGGCGACCACGCGAACACGCTGCACTGGATCAAGAACACCGGCGAGGTCAGCGCCGGCGAGCTCGTGCTCATCGACGCCGGCGTCGAGGTCGACAGCCTCTACACCGCCGACATCACGCGCACCCTGCCCGTCGACGGCACGTACACCGAGGCCCAGCGGGAGATCTACGACGCCGTCCACGCGGCGCAGGAGGCCGGCATCGCGGCGGTGAAGCCGGGGAACAAGTTCTCGGACGTGCACGCCGCCGCCATCCGGGTCATCGCCGAGCACCTGCACGCGTGGGGCCTTCTCCCCGAGGGCGTCTCGGTCGAGGACACCCTCGACAAGGAGCACGGCCAGTACCACCGCCGCTGGATGGTGCACGGCACGTCGCACCACCTGGGCCTCGACGTCCACGACTGCGCCCTCGCGACCCGCGAGGAGTACATGGACGCCGAGCTCCGGCCCGGGATGGTCCTCACCGTCGAGCCCGGCCTCTACTTCAAGGCCGACGACCTCAAGGCCCCCGAGCGCTTCCGCGGCATCGGCGTGCGCATCGAGGACGACGTGCTCGTCACCGAGGACGGCTGCGAGAACCTCTCGGCCGCGATGCCGCGCAGCGCCGACGACGTCGAGGCCTGGGTCAGGCGCGTCCAGGGCCGTTGACCCGGTCCCCGTCCCACGTGAGGTCGTCGCCGAGCTCGACCTCGAAGGTCTCGAGCGCCGGGTCGGCCAGCAGCGCGCCGGCGACCTCGTCGGCGCAGGCCACGAGGGTGAAGTCCCAGTCGATCTCCGTTGCGGCACACCACGACCGGTCCGAAGGCCACAGGTAGTTGGCGCTCTGCCCCCACGGGGTGTCCATGCCTGGCCAGTCGGTGACGGCGACGCACGGCCCGGTGAACAGCGCGTAGTCGCGCAGGTTGCCGACGAGCAGCGGCTCCGGCGGCTCGACGCCCCCGAAGCCGGACCACACCGCGTGCACCACGTCGCCGTCCGCGGGACAGTGCCGCAGCACCGCCTCGAGCGTCCCCGCCGGGATGCTGCCCTCCTCGGGATCGATGTCGTCCGACCGGCCGTCGACGACGTGGTCGGCGATGTGCCGCCACTGCACCAGCGGGTGCATCGTGCGACCGGTACGGGCCGCGACCGAGGCCCAGGTCCCGTTCTCCCCCACCGGGTGCAGGACGCGCACCACCCGCGGGAAACCGGCAGGCACGACCGACCCCGCCGTCCCCCACGCGCCGGAGCCCCGGTCGAGCCGGTCCGCGAGCCAGGTCCCGACCGACACGTCGGTCAGCCGGCGCACGACGGCCACGGCGGTCAGCGGCGGTCGATGACGACCTGGGCGGTCCACGCCCGCGGGACGCCGGCGGCCTGGCCACCGCCGTCGAGGATCATCGAGATGAGCGCACGAGGCACCGGGAAGTCCGCCGGCAGGGCCGTGTTGTAGGCCTCGTGGGCCTCGAGCGAGTGCACCGACGCCTCGAACTGCTCGTCGGTGACCTCGACGAAGTGGCTCGGCTGCGGCGAGCCCGCGACCGCCATGACCTTCACCCCGCCCCAGGGCTCGAGCCCCTCGTCGAGCAGGTCGCGGTGCAGCCAGCGGTTGCCGGCGTCCGCGACGGCGTCGAGGGTGGCCAGGCCCACGGCACGGTGGTCGGCCTGGTTCACCATGTTCGGACCGAAGAACTCGGCCCAGTTCTGCCCGACGACGAGGTCGGGGCGGTGCCGACGGACGGCGGCGGCGATCTCGCGCCGCAGCGGCACGCCGTACTCGATGGCACCGTCGGCCCAGCCGGCGAACTCGACGACGTCCACCCCCACCCGGCGGGCGCTCTCGCGCTCCTCGGCCTCGCGCACCCGGGCGGCCTCGTCGGGGTCCATCGTGTCGATGCCGGCCTCGCCACGGGTCAGCAGGAAGTACGCGACCCGGGCGCCATCCCCCACCCAGCGGTGGACGGCCGCGGCCGTGCCGTACTCGATGTCGTCGGGGTGCGCCACGACGCAGAGGACGGACTCGAAGGGGCCCTCGAGGGGCGCGAGGTCGGGACGCTCGTCGGCCATGCGCCGACGATACGCGCGCGGGTCAGGCCTGGGGAGGCTGCTGGGGCGACTGGACCGGGGGCTGCGAGGCCATCCGGGCCCGCTCGGCCTCCTGCGCCTGGCGCACCTGCTCCTGGGCGGCCTTCATCGGGTCCATCTGCGTGAGCAGCTCACGGCCGCGCGTCACGTGCTTGTGCTCGCACAGCACCTCGTACTTGGCGGCGACGACCTGGCTGACCGACGTGAAGTCGCGCTGGCCGCGGGTCAGGCGGTAGCCGAACCACGCCCAGACCATGCCGAACACGGCACCGAACAGCACCGTGGAGATGATCGAGACGATGGCGAAGCCGCTGGGGTCGAAGAGCGCGAAGATCACGCCGACGAAGAGACCGAGCCACATGCCCGACAGCGCCCCGGCGCCGATGACCCGCCCCTGGGTGAGCCGGCCGGTGACCCGCTCGAGCTGCTTGAGGTCGGTCCCGACGATGAGGACGTCCTGCACCGGGAACTCGTGGTCGGACAGGTAGTCGACGGCCTTCTGCGCCTCCTCGTAGGTGTCGTGGACCCCGAGGCTCATCGGGTACTCCAGCGACAGGGCGGCGCGCAGGCCCGGGCGCATCGGCTGGCTGCTCATGGGTCCAGTGTCGCACCGTTCGCTGGGTGTGGGCTGGACGCCTCCTGTGCGAGCGGCGGCGCGTCAGCGGGCCTTGTAGTCCTCGAGGAGGCGGCGGCCGATGATCATCTTCTGGATCTCGGCCGTGCCCTCGCCGATGAGCAGCATCGGGGCCTCGCGGTAGAGGCGCTCGATCTCGTACTCCTTGGAGTACCCGTACCCGCCGTGGATGCGGAAGGACTGCTCGACCACGTCGGCGCAGTTCTCCGCCGCGAGGTACTTGGCCATCCCGGCCTCGAGGTCGTTGCGCTGGCCGGCGTCCTTGAGCCGGGCGGCCTTGACCATCAACTGGTGGCTGGCCTCGACCTTGGTGGCCATGTCGGCCAGCCGGAAGAGGATGCCCTGGTGCTCGGCGATCTTCTTGCCGAAGGTCTCGCGCTGCTGGCTGTAGGCGATGCCGAGCTCGAAGGCGCGGCGCGAGAGGCCGCAGGCGCGGGCGGCGACGTTGACGCGGCCCACCTCGACGCCGTCCATCATCTGGTAGAAGCCCTTGCCCGGGACGCCGCCGAGGATCTGCTCGTCGGTGGTGCGGTGGCCCTGGAAGACGAGCTCGGTCGTGTCGACGCCCTTGTAGCCCATCTTCTCGATCTTGCCGGGCACGGTGACGCCCTGCGCGGTCTCGCCGAAGCCGGACTCCTTCTCGACCAGGAAGGTGGTCATGTTCTTGTACGGGCTGTCGGACTCGCCGAGGTCGGTCTTGACGAGGACCGCGACGAGGTTGGCCGAGCCGCCGTTGGTCAGCCACATCTTCTGGCCGTCGATCGTCCAGCCGCCGTCCTCGCCCTTGACCGCCTTGGTGCGGATGGCGGCGACGTCGGACCCGAGCCCCGGCTCGCTCATCGAGAACGCGCCGCGGACCTCGCCGGTGGCCATCCGCGGCAGGTACTTCTGCTTCTGCTCCTCGGTCCCGTGCTGGAGCACCATGTACGCGACGATGAAGTGCGTGTTGATGATGCCGCTGACGCTCATCCAGCCGCGGGCGATCTCCTCGACGACGAGCGCGTAGGTCAGCAGGCTCTCGCCGAGGCCGCCGTACTCCTCGGGGATCATCAGCCCGAAGATCCCCATCTCCTTCATGCCCTCGACGATCTGCGTCGGGTACTCGTCCTTGTGCTCGAGCTCGGTGGCGACGGGCAGGATCTGCTCGTCGACGAACTCCCGCACCAGCTTGATGAGCTCGTGCTGCTCCTCGGAGAGGCCGTCGGTGGTCTGGAGGCGCGACATGGAGGCGAGTATGCCTGCGGCGGCGGAGGACCGGAACGCGCTCGGCGTGTGAGCCCTCCCACCGTGTGACGGCGCCCACGCGGGTTCGCGTCAGCCGAAGCCGCGGGCCGAGATGTTGACGGTGCCCCACTCCTCGAGCGGGACCGGCACCTCGGGGTCGAGGGCGTCGACCAGGGCCCAGCGCCCCTCCTCCAGCACCAGCCCCACCGGATGGACGGTGCGGGCGGCATCGCCCCGGGCCCGCAGGCGCACCACCCGGCGCCGGCGCACGGCATCGACCAGGGCGGGCACCCGCTCGTCCTCGGGCGGCGCGGCCGGGACGACCCGGAACTGTGCGCCGGCCCGCTGGGCGATGGCGCGGCTGGGGTCCGGCAGGGACTCGAGGAGCTTGGCGCCCGCCCGGGCTGCCGGCGCCGCCAGGCCGAGGGCGGCGAGCTCCGGCGAGGGGCGGGCGAGGAGCACGCCGAGGGCCTCGGCCTCGTCGGCGGCCAGGCCGGTGAGCCGGGTGCGGTAGCTGAACCCCAGCTCGATGCCCCCGCCGCGACCGGGGCGCACGAGGACCGGGAGGCCGGCCGCGGAGAGGGCCTCGACGTCACGGAGCACGGTGCGCCTGCTCACCTCGAGCTCGGCGGCGAGCCGGTCGGCCGTCATCCGCCCGCGGTTCTGGAGGAGCAGGAGCATGAGCAGCAGCCGCGAGGCGCGCACCGGGACCTCCGGATCGGCGGAGAAACCATGACAGGAGACGTCACCTTATGGCTGCTACGGTCCGCCGCGGAAGAGGTGATCCGATGAGGACCTGTGCAGCACGACGCGTGATGACGACCGACCCCCGACGGCTCCGGAAGACCCAGCGGCGCAGCATCCGGGAGGTGGCCCGATGAGCAGCGTCACCTACGGGGACGGCACGCCCGAGGACCCGTGGCTGCTCGAGACGCCGCCGCGCACCTCCACGTTCTCCGCGTGGCGCGACGAGGCCGCGGACCCGCCGGCACTCGTGGTCCAGGTCGGCTCGACGCGGCTGTCGTACCACCTGCGCGCCCTCGAGGACCTGCGCGAGATGCTCACCGAGCGCGGCGACTGGGTGCCCCTCGGCAACGCCGACGAGGGCAAGCCGGTCAAGGACGGCACCGTCGAGGCGTGGGCTCGGGACGCCGGCAACCCCGTCGGCGGGTACTACGGGCTCCGCAAGGGGTACCGCGGGCGGTTCGCCAACTACGTGACGCCGGTGCTCGAGCTGCTCGGGTGGGCCGAGCTCGAGCACGGGCCCCGCAACAACCGCGTGCGCTCGACCACGGGCTGAGCCCACGCGTAAACCGGTGGCGCGGGCGGGCGGGCCTGCGCCACCCTGAGGGGGACGGCGCGTGTCCGCGCGCCCGCGAGCGAAGGAGGAGGCCGACATGTCCACGACTGTCCCGGGCCGTACCCCGGCCCCGATCCCCTTCCTCGCACAGGAGTACTCCGTTGGCGCACATGCCGTTCCACCTGCCGGAGAAGCAGGCAGCCTTCTCCACCGACACCTCCCCTGACGCCCCGCCCGAGGGGCAGCGCTGGTCCTCCTGGGACGGCGCGACCCACGGGCCGAAGCCGCGACCCGACTGGGTCATCACGGCCCTCGGTGCCGTCGACGCCGACCTCGGCGTCCTCAAGACCGGCAAGGAGGCCGACGTCCACGTCGTCCGCCGCTGGGTCCCCGGCGAGCCCGGGGTCGTGACGATGGCCGCCAAGCGCTACCGCTCCGGCGACCACCGTCTCTTCCACCGCGACGCCGGCTACCTCGAAGGGCGCCGGGTCCGCAAGAGCCGCGAGATGCGGGCGATGGCCCGGCGCACCGACTTCGGCAAGCAGGTCATCGCCGGGCAGTGGGCCGCAGCCGAGTTCGCCGCGCTCGGGGCCCTGTGGGAGCTGGACCTCCCGGTCCCCTACCCGGTGCAGCTCGACGAGAGCGAGATGCTCATGTCCTTCGTCGGCACGACCGACGGCGACACCCCGGTCGCGGCACCCCGGCTCGTCCAGACCCGGCCGGAGCCCGCGCTGCTGCGCGAGCTCTACGAGCAGCTCCGGACCTCGATGCTCACCCTCGCCCACCACGGGTGGACCCACGGCGACCTCAGCCCCTACAACGTCCTCGTCCACGAGGAGCGGCTCGTCCTCATCGACTGGCCGCAGGTGGTCGACGTCATCGGCAACCCGCAGGGCTTCGAGTTCCTCGAACGGGACGCCACGACGATGGTCACCTGGTTCCGGCGCAAGGGGCTCGAGGTGGACGCCGGCGAGCTCGTGGCCGACCTGGTCGCGGAGGCCACGTCGCGGTTCTGAGACTCGGCTCGATCTCTCCGAAAAGGCTGTCGGACAGGGAATTCGATCACCTTGGCCCTTCCCTCTCGAACGCCTGTCCGGTAGGGTCGGGGGTACGAGGGGAGGGGGAGCCGATGACCACCACGACGAGTCCGCAGGACGTCCTGGCTGCTGCCGACCAGGCGCTCGGTGTGCTGTCGGGCCTTCCCTCGCGGGCGGTGGCCGGTGCCTCGCGCGAGGAGTGGTGTGCTGCGCTGGCGGTCCTGCAGCAGGTGGTGGACGTGGCGACCGCGGTGCAGGACGAGGCGATCGTGGCGGTGGCGGCGCTGGAGCCGCAGTGGGCCGAGGACGGCACGCTGGTGGAGGTCCGTGAGCCCTTCGGGCACGTCGCGCTCGATGCCCCGTCGATCGTGTCGGGGGTGCTGAACGTGTCCGCGGTGCACGCCGAGCGGCGGGTGCGGGATGCGGTGCGTCGGGCTGCGGACGGTGCGGAGGGGTCGGCGTCGTGCACCGGGCTGGGTGGGCTGCACGCCGCGATGCGCGAGGGCCGGTTGGACGGGTACCCGGCGCAGGTGGTGGCGTACGAGCTGGAGGAGGTCCCCGCCCCGGTGGCCGAGACGGTGGTGGCCTCGCTGCAGGAGTGGTTCGAGGTCGAGGACGGCAGCCACCTGCGCCGGCGTGCTCGCCGGCTGCTGGCGAGGATCAGCCCGGACCTGCTGCGCCAGCGGGCGGTCCGGGCGCGGGAGGCCTCCGGGTTGCGGCGGTGGGTCGACGAGCCGGGTGTCGACACGTGGCTGGGGACGTTCCCGTCGGAGGAGGCGTGCACCGCGTGGGCCGCGATCGACGCCCTGGCCCAGCAGTACGTCGCCGACGGGGTCTGCTCGCGGATCGACCGGGCGCGGGCCAAGGCGCTGACCGACCTGGTGACGAGCAACGCGACCATCGACGTCCAGGTCGTGCTCACCACCCCGGTCGAGGGCGGAAGCGTGCCCGCATCCGCCGCAGGCGCCGGGATCAACGGGTTCGCGGTCACTGCCGCGGACCCGTCCGAGAACGCGGCTGTCGGGGTCGCCGGCCGGGCGGCCACCGACCTCGTGCAGGTCGACACGGGCCGCGCCGGGGAGCCGCTGCTGGTCGAGCGCGGCTGGCTCGAGCGCGCTGTGGCCGCGACCGCTATCACCGGGCGCGACCGGGTCGGCCGGCCGCGGATCCTGGCCTGCGACACCGGCACCGGCGCACCCGTCGACCCCGACGGCGACCTCACCACCAGCGCCTACCGGCCCAGCCCACGGCTCGCCACGTTCGTGCGCGCCCGCGACCGGCACTGCCGCTTCCCCGGCTGCGCCGTCGCCGCCCGCTACTGCGACCTCGACCACGTCCGCCCCTACCCGGCAGGACCCACGTCATCCCTCAACCTGGTCTGCCTGTGCCGGCGCCACCACCGCATCAAGCAACGCCCCGGCTGGCGCGTGACCCTGCACCCCGACGCCACGATGACCTGGACCGACCCCACCGGCCGCACCCGCACCACCCATCCACCCGACCAGCTCCACCCGATCGCCCTCCCCGACGCCGGGACCGACCCACCCCCGCCGGAACCCGGCAACCCCTCCCTCGTCCTGCCCGACGGACCCCACTCCGCCCTGGAGCACCACCTCGAACACCATCCGGAAACCGTGTGGACCTGCCGCGTCCACCTCACCCGACCCCGCGTCCGGATGACCCTCGACACCCTCCCCACCCGCCGCCCACGACGACGCCCGTCGAGCGCCCCGGAGGCGCCACCCTTCTGACTGGTGTTCTGCCTACCGCTGGGCTTCGATGAGATGGCGCGTCGAGTGGGCCACGAACGCCCCCCGGTCCCGGATCAGGTCGTCCAGCACCAAGAGCTTGGCCCGGTACCGGTCGACCGAGAAGTCAGGGACCCACCAGACGCACTTGCGCAGCACCCAGACGACCGCCCCGACGTCGAGGAACTCCATGCGGCAGCGGGCCGTCCGGAGGTCTGTGACGGTCAGTCCCGCCCGCTCTGCCTGTGCTGCCTCACGTCGGGGGTCTCGGCCCTGCCGATGCTCGGGGAGAGGGCCGATGAGGAACTCGATCAGCTCGAACGCGGAGGCAGGCCCGACGTGCTGGGCGAAGTAGTGGCCGCCGGGCTCGAGCACACGCCGGATCTCTGACCAGTCGGGGCTCACCGGGTGCCGCGCCGTCACGAGGTCGAACGACCCGTCGGGGAAGGGCAGGGACTGGCCCTGCCTCGTCTCGTGCACCTCGACGCCTCGCGGGCCCAGCACCTCACGCGCCCGCTGCACGTTCGGAGCCCACGCCTCGGTGACGCACATCCGCTCCGGCAGCACGGACGCCTCCGAGACCACCTCCCCGCCACCGGTGTCGATGTCCAGAGCGCACGTGGCCCGTGCCAGCCGGTCGGCGAGCAGACGCGAGTATCCCCACGGTGGGCGTTGCTCCGTGGCGCGGCCATCGAGCCACGCGAAGCCCCAGCCCGTGATGTCCGCCGATTCGGCCTCGGCGACCAGCTCATCGAAGGTCCGCACGTCCTCATCCTGCCCGCCGGCCGCTCCGCAGCAGTGGCCACGTATCGCCCGTCCGGCCGACCGAGCGCGCGGACACCTCGCGAGGGACAGGCCCAGTGAGGGTTGGCCGAGACGTCGTTCCCTCAGTGAGCGCACGACGGGCCACCTACGCTGACGCCGTGTCGCGTCCCACCCGTCGCACGGCCCTGGGGGCCGGCCTCGGCGTGTTCGCAACCGCTGCGGTGGGGTGCTCGCGCGACCTGCCGGGCACCGAGGTCCCCCGGGACGTCGAGGTCGAGCGCGGCACCCTGCGTTCACCCCATCTGCCGGGCCGCGACCTTCCGTGGGTGCTCGCCGTGCCGAGCGCCGATGACACCGCCAGGCCGCCCGTCGTCGTGCTGCACGGCAAGGGCGGGCACGCCGAGCAGGCCCTCACCCTGCTCGGGCTCGCCGAGCACGTCGCGGCCACGGGACTCGCGGTGGCCGCGGTCGACGGCGGCGACGGGTACTGGCACGGCCGGCGCGACGGCACCGACGCCGGCCGGATGGTGCTCGAGGACTTCCTGCCGCTCGTGGCCCGCGCCTACGCGGAGACCTCGCGCGTCGCGTTCCTCGGCTGGTCGATGGGCGGCTACGGCTCCCTCCTCCTCGCGAGCGAGCTCGGGCCGGACCGGGTCGCCGCCGTCGTCACCTCGAGTGCTGCCCTGTGGACCTCCCCCGGCGCCTCGGCCCACGGCGCCTTCGACGACCGCGACGACTTCGTGGCCCACGACGTGTTCGCCGACGAGCGGCTAGCGACGCTGGCGAGCCTGCCCGTCCGCCTCGACTGCGGCCGCGAGGACCCCTTCGCGGCCGCCAACCGCGCCTTCGGGAGGGCCCTGCCGGGCGCCGCGCTCTCCCTCGACGCCGGCGGCCACAGCGGCGCGTACTGGCGCGGCCACGGCGGAGCCCAGCTCCGGTGGATCCGGGCACGGGTCGACGAGGCCGGAGCCCTCTAGGGTTCGGGCATGCCGACCAAGCCCGCACTCTCCGCGCCCACGGTCCCGGACCCGATGGACGCCCCGCCGGTGCGCTGGGGCGTCCTCGGCCCGGGCGGCATCGCCGCCACCTTCACCGAGGCGGTGCAGCAGCGGACCCGCTCCGAGGTCGTCGCCGTCGGCTCCCGCTCCATCGAACGCGCCCGCGCCTTCGCCGACCGCCACGGCGTGGCCCGGGCGCACGGCTCGTACGAGGAGCTCGTCGCCGACCCCGGCATCGACGCCGTGTACGTCGCCTCGCCGCACAGCGAGCACCACGCCCACGCCCTCCTCGCGCTGACCGCCGGCAAGCCGGTGCTCGTCGAGAAGGCGTTCGCCCGCAGCCTGACCGAGACCGACGAGGTGCTCGCGGCCGCCGCGGAACGAGGGCTGCTCGTCGCCGAGGCGATGTGGAGCCGCTACTCCCCCCAGTACGACGTCGTCCGGCGCACCGTGGCCGCAAGCACGCTCGGCGACGTCGTCCTCGTCCAGGCCGACCACGGCCAGCTCCTCTGGCCCGACGGCCCGCAGCGCCTCTCCGACCCGGCCCTCGCCGGCGGGTCGCTGCTGGACCTCGGCGTCTACCCGATCGCCTTCGCCGACCACGTCCTCGGTGGCCTCGACGACGTCGCGGCGCGCGGCACCCTCAGCCCCGAGGGGGTCGACGTCACCGTCGGCGTCACGGCCCGGCGCGGCGCGGCCCTGGCCCGGATGACCAGCACGATGGCCGCCGCGACCCCGTGCCAGGCGCTCGTCGCCGGCACCGCGACCCGCCTCGAGCTCACCGGGCCCGGGGCGTTCTACGGCGCCGCCACCTCCGTGCGGCTCCTCGCCCCCGACGGCACCGTCGTCGACACCTGGGAGCCGGACGACCCCGAGCACGGCTTCCGCTTCGAGATCGCGGAGTTCGCCCGCGCCCTCGACGCAAGTCGCGCGGAGCCCTGGTCGGTGCCGCGGGAGGCCACGCGCAGGGTCATGGCGGTCATGGACGAGGTCCGCCGTCAGGTCGGTGTCGTCTACCCGGGAGAATGAGGCCATGAGCTCCGTGCACCTGTGGCTGCGCCACGAGACCCGTTCCACCGAGCGCCGCGCACCGCTCGTGCCGCACGACGCCGCCCGGCTCGTCGCCGACGGCGTGCAGGTCACGGTCGAGGAGTCGCCGCAGCGCGTGTTCGACGTCGAGGCCTACCGGTCCGGCGGGTGCCGCATCGTGCCCTCCGGCTCGTGGGGCGACGCCCCCGACGACGCGCACGTGCTCGGCATCAAGGAGCTCCCGGACGGCCCGGACGCGTTGCGGCACACGCACATCTTCTTCGCCCACGCCTACAAGGGCCAGGACGGCGCCGATGCGCTGCTCGCCCGGTTCGCGGCCGGCGGCGGCGAGGTGCTGGACCTCGAGTACCTCACCGTCGACGGCCGGCGGGTCATCGCCTTCGGCTACTGGGCGGGCTACGTCGGCGCGTCCCTCGGCGTCCTGGCCACCCGCGGGACGCTCGAGCCGCTGCACCCGATGGAGCGCGCCGAGCTCGACGCCCTCGTCCGGGCCGCCGGAGCCGACGGGATGTCCGCGCTGGTCGTCGGCGCGCAGGGCCGCAGCGGCCGCGGCGCCCTCGACGCGCTGATCTCCGCCGGCGCGATCCTCGACGGCTGGGACCGCGAGGACACCCGCGTCCTCGACCGCGAGGCCCTCCTCGACCACGAGCTGCTCGTCAACTGCGTGCTGTCGAGCACCCCGCAGCCGCCCTTCGTCGGTCCCGACGACCTCGCGGCCGACCGCGAGCTGCGCGTCGTCGCCGACGTCACGTGCGACGTCACCTCCGAGCACAACCTGGTCCCGGTCAACACCTCGATCACGTCGTGGGAGGAGCCGGTGCGCCGGGTGGCCGACGACCCACCGCTCGACGTCATCGCCGTCGACAACCTGCCCTCGCTGCTCCCCCGCGAGGCCAGCCAGGCGTTCTCGGCCGACCTCGTCCCGCTCGTGCCCACCCTCGCCGGTCGCCGCGGTCCGTGGGCCGAGGCCCGTCGCAGCTACGAGGCGGCGCAGGCCGCCCGCGGCACCACGGCGGCACCGGCACCGACCTCCGCCACGGGAGCCGGCTGAGCGATGGGCCCGCCGCCCGGGACCCGCGTCCTCGTCGTCGACGACCACGCCGTCGTCCGACGGGGCCTGCTGGCCCTGCTCGCGGACACCGACTGGGCCGCCGACCCCGTGGAGGCCGCCACCGTGGCCGACGCGCGGCGGCTCGCCACGACGCACCAGCCCACCCTGGCGGTCGTCGACGTCGGGCTGCCCGACGGCGACGGGGTGGAGCTCGTCGCCGAGCTCGCCCGCCGCTCCCCCGGTTGCCGCAGCCTCGTCCTGACGATGGACCGCTCCGTCGAGACCGCCGGCCGGGCGATGGCCGCGGGGGCAGCGGGCTACCTCGCCAAGGACTCCGACCCCGACCTCGTGGTCGATGCGCTGGCGACCATCGCGGCCGGTGGCGTCGTCCTCGGTTGGGACCTCGTCGCGGGCCGGCTCCACCTCGGCGACGAGGCCGCCGGCGGCGGGACGGCCGACGGTCCCCTCGCCGGTCTGACCCCGCGCGAGCTCCGGGTCGCCCACCACGTCGCCGACGGCCTCGCCAACCCGGCCATCGCCCGCCTCCTCGGCGTCAGCGAGAAGACGGTGCGCAACCTGCTGACCGGCATCCTGCCCAAGGTGGGCGCCCGCGACCGGGTCCACCTCGCCCTCCTGGTCCGCGAGCACGGCCGTCGCGGCTGACCGCCGGCCCGGGCCTGTTGTCGGGGCGGGGGCGGCGGAGGAGACTGAGGGGTCGGCGGGGCCGGTGCCGCGCCCCGAGCAGAGGAGCCCGCGATGGCCGACAACGACCTCGTCCTCGCCATCACGTCCGAGGACCGGATGGTGCACACGGGGACTCGAGCCTGGCTGCTCGAGCACGTCTTCGGCGCGGACACCGACGGGAGCGGCCGGCGCGACCTGCACGGAGCGGCACCCACCGCGGACGACCCCGGGCTCGAGATCTACGACGACGCCGGGCACGCGCTGCGGGTCACCGACGACGGCACCGCCCTCGTCGCGGTGGGTGCCGGAGACGCCGACCCCGACGTCCTCGTCGCCCGGGTGGCGAGCGTCCTCGACCGGGCCCGCGAGCACCTGGGGAACCATCCCGAGCTCGGCGTCCCCCCGAGCGTCGTCCCGTGGGCGTCCGGGTCGCTGCCCGAGGTGCTCGCCCTGCTCGAGGGCACGGGCGGGACGTCGCGGACCGTCCGGCACGTCCCGGCCGCCGGCCTGCGCGGGTGGCTCGTCGAGCTGACGACGCGGGTGCGCCTGCTCGTCGGACGGATGCCGGGGACCGGCGGGTCGGGCCCGGTGACGGGAGGTGGTGGACCGCCCCTCACGCCGTGGGTCCCCCCGCCGCTCTCCCCGGACGGCGTCCCCCACAACGGCAGCTGGTTCCACAACCTCATGCACCGCCTCACGGGCTGAGCCGTGCGGCACCGGGACCCGTCGGCCGTGGTCGGTGCCGTGTCGGTGGGCCTCGTGCTCGTCCTCGCGGCACTCGGTGTCGCGCTCGGACCGCCGTCCCGGCTGGCGCCACCCCTCGGGCTCGGGGTGTCCTTCGCCCTGGGGTTCGTGCCGGTCGGGCTCTTCCTCCTCCTCCACCGCCCGCACAGCCGGACGGCCCGGTTCACGGCGCTCACCGGGCTGCTCGCCGTGCTCGGCCTCGCTGCCGTCTCGTGGTCCGGGACGACGGCCGGTGCGTGGGCGACCCAGTGGACGTGGTGGCCCCCGCTCGCCGTGGCGCCCACCCTCCTGCTCGGCTTCCCGGACGGCGCCGCCGGGCCCCGGGCCCGTCGGCTGGGACGGTGGATGCTCGCCGCCGGAGCGACCTCGACCCTCGTGCTCGCCGCGGCGGCCGCCCTCGCGCCCCGCACGCTCCTCACCGACAGCACGGCGGCCCTCCCCGCCCCCTGCCGCCCCCTCCTGCTCACCTTCGCCGTCCTCGGGGCCGTGTCGGTCGCCGGGCTGCTCGCCTCGCTCGTCGTGCTCCTCCGCCGGGCGCGGGCCCGGCGCGGGGCCACGCGGGCGCAGGTCCTCTGGCTCGCGCCCACGGCGGCGCTGCTCCCGATCGGCATCGCCCTCGACGCCCTCGACGTGCCGTTCGCCCTGACGCCTGCGGTCCTCGCCCTCCCCGTCGGCCTGGGGGCGGCCATCCTCGAGCACCGCCTCGATGACCTCGACCAGGACGTCCCCCGGGGCGCGGTGCGGATCGCGCTGACGCTCGGCGTGGTCGGGCTCTACGCCGGCGCGCTCCTCCTGCTGCAGCGCCTCACCGGGTCCGTCGGGCCCGGAGCCGTGCTCACCCTCGCCGTCCTCGCGGTCCTGCTCGACCCCGCCCGCGCGTGGCTCCAGCGCCGGGTCGAGCGGCTGCTCTTCGGGGACCGCGACGCCCCCTTCGAGGTGCTCACGGCCCTGGGCCGTCGGCTGGCCGCCGTCGCCACCCCGGAGGAGATGCTCCGGACCAGCGCCGTGGCCATCGTCGAGGCGCTGCGGGTCCCGCGGGCCCGGGTCGCGGTCGAGGTCGACGGCGGGGAGGTCGTCGTCGCCGACGTCGGGCACGCCGACACCGACCCCGTCCCGTTCGCGCTCGTCAAGGACGGCGGTCGCGTCGGCGAGCTGACCGTGTGGACCCGACGCCGCGGTGACGACCTCGGGAGCCGGGAGCGCGGCCTCCTCACGGAGGTGGCCCGGCAGGCCGCGGAGGCGGCCGAGGCACACCGCCTCACCCTGGCCCTCGAATCGGCTCGCGAGCGCCTCGTGCTGACGCGGGAGGAGGAGCGGCTGCGGCTCCGGCGCGACTTCCACGACGGCGTGGGGCCGGTCATCGCCGGGGTCCGGATGCAGCTGCACGCCGCGCGCCCGCACCTCGACGGTCGTGAGGGGCAGGTCGTCGAGGAGGTCCTCGCCGACCTCGGGGAGCTCGGGCGCTCGGTGCGCGAGATCATCGACGGCCTCCGTCCGGCGGCCCTCGACCTCGGCCTCGCCGGAGCCGTGCACCGAACGGCCGAGGCGCTGCTCGCCGGACGCACCGTCGAGGTCGACGTCCGCGGACGGCTGGACGACCTGCACCCGGCCGTGGAGGTCGCGGCCTACCGGATCGTCGCCGAGGCCCTGACCAACGTCGCCCGCCACAGCGGCGCCCACCGGGTGCAGGTCGCGCTCGAGCGTGCCGACGACCTGCACGTGAGGGTCCGCGACGACGGGGGGTGGGCGGGGCCGGTCGGCTCGGGCGGTGTGGGCACGACCTCGATGCGGGCCCGGGCCGAGGAGCTGGGCGGGCGGTTCGACGTGGTGACCGACGACAGGGGCACCCTGCTCGAGGCCGTCCTCCCGCTCGGGCGGCAGGCCCACCGGACCCACGGGGAGTCCGGGACAGGGTCCCGCTGAGGGCGGGACGGTGTCCGTGGCGCGCGGGACGCGGCGCGACCGACGCTGAGGGAGAGGCGCTTCCGCCCTCGCCGACCGCCCGGCCGTGACCGGGCCGACCCGAAGGACCCGTCATGATCGACCTCGACGCCTACGCAGGCCAGAACTGGACCATCGTCCCCGTCAGCCGCCCCACGCGGCTCCGCCCGCCGGTCATCACGGCCGGCCCGCACCACGTCCCCGGCGACGTCGCCGAGGTCGACCTCACACCCGCGGCCGAGCTGGACGTCCCCTACCCGAGCAACCAGCTGTGGCAGCTGACCCTCACCGGCGTCGTGTTCTGCGACGTCCAGGGCACGAGCCAGAGCGCGTGGCGCTACGAGACCGTCTCCTTCACGCCGCACTTCACCCCGGCGCTGGAGTGGGCCGCCTCGTGGATGGGGGCTCGCAGCGGGGGCCGCAACTGGCTCTTCGAGCTCGAGCAGTGGGCGCCGCACGTCACGACGGCCACGAACTTCAACCGCAACGTCGCGAACAACTCCGGCCACGGCGTCGACGCGTGGCGCCCCGCCCCGTTCCGGACGGAGACCGACGCCTTCGGGGTGCAGCGCCAGCAGCTGTTCGCCGGGGTGCACGCCGACGTCGTCGTCCGCGACACCGACGCGATCATCCACCGGCTCGCGTACCACGTCACCCTCGTGGGCCGACTGACGCTGCACGACGTCCCGCCCATCACCTGATGCCCTCGTGGCACCGTCGGGGCCGGCCGGGGCGACCCGGCCGGCCCTCGTCAGCGGACGAGGACGCGGGTGCCGATCGGCAGCCAGCCGCCGGACCACAGCATGTCCATCGCGGAGTTGCTGACCCGCGCGCACCCGTGCGACGCCGGGTACGGCGGGATGCTCGGCGACCCGTGCACCGCCCACCCGCGGTGGAAGTACTTGGGCCGCCACAGGACGCCGAGCTTGCTGTCGTCCTGCCCGTCGACCTGCCGGAACACCGTGAACGAGCCGCGCGGCGTCGTGGCGATGGCGGGGCGTCCCGCCGACGAGGTGTACTCCTCGCCGCTCCCGGTCGAGGTGTTGAGGATGATGGCCGGGCTCCCGCCGCGCACGACCATGAGCAGCTGGCGGTCGAGGTCGATCTCGACCCCGTTGCCGGACAGCTGGTTCCGCGGCCGGACGCCGTCTGCCAGCGCCTTCTTCGAGCGCGGGCCGACGACGCCGTCACGCGAGATGCCGGCCGCCTTCTGGAGGGCGAAGACCGCCTGCTGGGTCAATGAGCCGAAGCTGCCGTCGGGCTCCCCGAGCCAGTACCCGAGGTCCGTGAGCCGCCGCTGCAGCGCCAGCACGTCCTTGCCGCTGTCCCCGTAGCGCATCGTCGTCCGGGGCTTCGTCGGCGTCGGCGAGGGCGTCAGCGTCGGGCTCGTCGACGGGCTGCTCGACGGGGTGGGCGTGGCCGACGGCGTCGTGGGAGCGGGCGCGGGCGTGGGGACGCTCGGGGTCGTCGGGACCGGGGTCAGCTCCGGGTCCGGCGAGGCCGCGGTCGGGCTGCTCGGGGCCGCGGGCGCCGCACCCGTCCACTGCTCGACCTGCGCGCAGCCCGAGAGCGCCGTCGCCACCGCGAGGGTGACGGCGGCGAGGACGGTGACGCGGGTCGGGCTGCTGCTCATCGCCTCCCACGAGACGGCACGCGGGGCCCTCGCCGCAAACCGACGCGCGGCACCGTGACCGCATCGTTGTGCAGCGACGCGGCGACGACGGGTCCGCTCGCGGCTCAGGAGCGGGCGCGGACCGCCTCGTCGGTGGCCAGCACGCCGCGCGCCACCTCCACGTGGAGGTTCTCGACCATCCGCCCCTTGTACGTGACGACCCCGCTGCCGGCGCCGGCCTCCCAGGCCTCGAGGAGCCCGTGGGCGTCCTCGACCTCCTCGGCGGACGGCGAGAACACCGCGTTGCACGGCTCGACCTGGCCCGGGTGGATGAGCGTCTTGCCGTCGAAACCGAGCTCGCGGCCCTGGCGGCACTCCTCCGCGAAGCCGTCGAGGTCCTTGACGTCGTTGTAGACCCCGTCGAGGACGGCCACCCCGGCGTCGCGCGCCCCGAGGACGACGAGCGCGAGCGAGGTCAGCAGCGGCGCCCGCCCCGGGACGAACCGCGCGCGCAGCTCCTTGACGAGGTCGTTGGTGCCGAGGACGAGCACGGCCAGCCGGTCGGAGGCGGACGCGATGGTCCGGGCGTCGAGCACGGCACCCGGAGTCTCGATCATCGCCCACAGGCGCGTCCGGTCCGGGGCGCCGAAGCGCTCCATCGCGTCGACCAGCCGGTGCACCTCGTCCGCCGAGCCCACCTTGGGCACGACGATGCCGTCCGGCCCTGCGGCACAGGCGGCCTCGAGGTCCGCGTCGTGCCACTCGGTGCCGAGCCCGTTGACCCGGATGGTGACCTCGCGGTACCCGTACTCCCCCGATGCCGCTGCGGCGCAGGCGTTCTCGCGGGCAGCCGGCTTGGCATCCGGGGCGACGGCGTCCTCGAGGTCGAGGATCAGCCCGTCGACCGGCAGCGACTTGGCCTTCTCGAGGGCCCGCTCGTTGCTGCTCGGCATGTAGAGCACCGAGCGGCGGGGGCGCAGGTCCTCGCTCACGCGCCGGCCTCCGTCGCGCTCGGGGCGTAGAGCTCGGCGAGCTCGGGGTCGTTGGCGGACAACCGGTCCGCGAGCTCGAGGATGACGAGGCACTGCTTGAGGCTCGCGTCGTCCTCCATCTTCCCGTCGAGCATCACCGCACCGGTGCCGTCGCCCATCGCCTCCTTGACCCGTCGCGCGTGGGCGACGTCCTCGGCGGACGGGCTGAAGACCTTCTTCGCGATGGCGATCTGCACCGGGTGCAGCGTCCACGTGCCGACGCAGCCGAGGAGGAAGGCGTTGCGGAACTGGTCCTCGCAGGCGACGACGTCCTTGATGTCCCCGAAGGGGCCGTAGTACGGGAAGATCCCGTGCATCGCGCAGGCGTCGACCATCCGGGCAATCGTGTAGTGCCACAGGTCCTGCTGGAAGACCGCGCGCGGGCCGTCGACGTCGCCGCCCTGCGGGTCCTGGCGCACGAGGTAGCCGGGGTGGCCACCGCCCACACGGGTGGTCTTCATCCGGCGGTCGGCGGCGAGGTCGGCCGGGCCGAGGCTGATGCCCTGCATCCGCGGGCTCGCCCCGGCGATGGCCTCGACGTTGGCCATGCCGCGCGCCGTCTCGAGGATCGCGTGGACCAGGATCGGGCGCTGCACACCGGCCTTCGCCTCGAGCTGGGCGAGCAGGCGGTCGACGTAGTGGATGTCCTCGGGTCCCTGCACCTTGGGGACCATGACGACGTCGAGCCGGTCGCCGATCTCGGTGACCAGGGTCGTGAGGTCGTCCAGGGCCCACGGGCTGTCGAGGGCGTTGACGCGCGTCCAGAGCTGGGTGTGCTCGCCGAGGTCGGTGGCCTGCGCGATGTCGACCAGCCCCTGCCGTGCCGCCTCCTTGTTCTCGGCCTTGACGGCGTCCTCGAGGTTGCCCAGCAGCACGTCGACCGTGCCGACCATGTCGGGGACCTTCGCGGCCATCTTCGGGTTGCTCGGGTCGAAGAAGTGGATCATCCGGCTCGGGCGGGCGGGCACCTCCCGGAGCGGCGACGGCGCCCCCACGGCGAGGGGGGCGAAGAAGTCCTTGGCGCTGCGCATCATCGAGCCTTCCGAGGCGGGTGCACGGTCGCGTCGGACGCTAGCAGCGGGAGGCGCCGCCCCCGCATGAGCCAGGTCACGGTGTGACCCACGCCGCGGCGGGCACGGAAGCGCGGGTGGGCGAGCGAGAGCGCGTCACCCACCCGCGCGTCCGGGGGTGGCCGGAGCGGCCGTCAGGAGGCCTCGACCTTCGGCATGATGTCGTTCTTGAGGCGCTTGAGGTCATCCAGCGTCTTGGACACCGGCACGTCGGCGAAGGGCGGCCAGAGCAGCGGCATGGTCAGGCCCGCCTCCTTGTACGCCTTGAGCCGGTCGGTGATCTGCTGCTCGGTGCCGACGAGGATGTTGGTCAGCTTCCGGTTGTCGGTCTGGTCGGTCTCGGTGTCGGTGATCGTGAACCAGATCATGCTGCTCATCTCGAGGTCGTCGATCGACTTCCCGAGCGCCTCGAGCTCCTGGGCGATGGCGGCGCGCCACTCGGCGAGCTCGCGAGGCGTGTCCTGGATACCGATCCAGCCGGCGAGGCCGTACTTCGAGACCCGCCGCGCCGAGCGCTTGGGGTCCTTCAGGCCGCTGAAGAAGATCGGCGGGCCGGGCCGCTGCAGCGGCTGGTGGCCGAAGCCCGAGGGCGCGAAGTCGGCGAACTCGCCGTGGTACTCGAAGGTCTCGTTGGCCCAGATGCCCTGGCAGATCTCGATCGTCTCGCGGACGTGGGCGTGCCGCCGCGGGAAGAGGTGGGTGGCGCTCGCGGCGTCGAACTCCTCGGGCATCCAGCCGGCGCCGATGCCGACGTTGAGCCGTCCGCCGGAGAGGTGGTCGATGGTCGCGCACTCGGCGGCGAAGACACCGGGCGAGCGGTACGGCGTGTCCGTGATGCTCATGCCGATGCGGAGCTTCGAGGTGCGCGCGGCGAGCCACGGCAGCAGCGGCCAGCCCTGGAACCACTTGCCCTTGGACTCGACGGGCATCTGCGGCGGGAACTGCTCCATCATCCCGAACGGGTACTGCAGCTCACCGCGGTCCGAGGCCTCCGGCACGATGATCCGGTCGAGGGTCCAGACCGAGTCGAAGTCGAGCTCCTCGGCGAGGTCGGTGAGGTCCTCGAGCTCCTTGACGGTCACGTGGTTGCGGAAGTTGGGCAGGTAGAGCGCGAGCTTCATCGGTCACACATCTCCTCACGGGTCGTGGCCGGGCCGGGGCACGGACCCCGGTCGAGGGTCCGCGTCGACCACGTCTCCCACGAAACACGGTGTGCCGAAGCCTGACAAGAGGTCCCCTCCTCATGGTTTCCTCAACGCCGCTCCGGCACCGTGCCCTCCTCCAGCCAGGTCCGCAGCTCGCGCTTGAGGACCTTGCCGTAGTTGTTCGTCGGCAGCGCGTCGACGAGGTGGTACTCCTTGGGCCGCTTGAAGCGGGCGATCCGCTCGAGGCAGGTGCGGTCGAGGTCCTCGGCGGTCGGGCTGCTGCCGTCACCGCCGAGGACGACGAAGGCGACGACCGACTCCCCCCACTCCGGGTCCGGCTTCCCGACGACGGCGACGGACTGGACCCCGGGATGGGTCATCAGCGCCTCCTCGACCTCACGCGGGTAGATGTTCATCCCCCCGCTGATGACGAGGTCCTTGGAGCGGTCGTGCAGGGTGAGGTAGCCGTCGTCGTCGAGGCTGCCGACGTCGCCGGTGTGCAGCCACCCGCCGCGCAGGGTCTCCTCCGTGGCCCCGGGCTGCTCCCAGTAGCCGGCCATGACGACCGGGCCGCGGACGAGGACCTCCCCGGCCTCCCCGGGCGGCAGGGGGCGGTCGTCGGCGTCGACGACCCGCACCTCGACGTCGGTGCGGGGGAACCCGACTCCCGCCATCCGCTCGCGCCACCTCGGGTGGTCGGTCTCGGCGTGGTCGGCCCGCGACAGGCCCGTGATGGTCATCGGCGTCTCGCCCTGGCCGTAGATCTGCGCGAGCCGGGGCCCGAACGTCGCGAGCGCCTCCTCGAGGTCGGCGAGGTACATCGGCGCGCCGCCGTAGATGATCGTGCCGAGGCCCGAGAGGTCGGCGCCGGCCAGCGCCGGGTCGGTCGCGAGCCGCTTGACCATGATGGGCGCCGCGAAGAACGAGAGCCCCGGCCAGCGCCGCACCAGCGCGAGCAGCTCGGTGCCGTCGAGCGCACCCGAGGCGGGGAAGACGCTCACCGCACCCTTGGCGACGTGCGGCAGCCCGTAGAGCCCGGAGCCGTGCGAGAGCGGAGCGGCGTGCAGCACCGCGTCACGGTCCCCCACCGCCGAGATGTCGGCGAAGTAGCTGAGCGAGGCCATGAGCAGGTTGCCGTGGGTCAGCGTGGCACCCTTCGGCCGCCCGGTGGTGCCGCTCGTGTAGAAGAGCCACGCGGGGTCATCGGATGCTCTCTCCTGCAACGGTATCGGATCGGCATAGAGGAGCTCGACCCAGTCGCCGCCCGGCACCACCACCATGCGGCGCAGCCCGTCGAGGCGCTCGACCAGGGGGGCGACCACCTCGGCGTGCTCCTCGTCCACGACGACCACCGCGGTGCCGCTGTGCTCGAGCACGTACGCGACCTCCTCGCGGTGCAGGCGCGCGTTGACGGGCACCGCGACCAGCCCGGCGTGCCACGCGGCGAACTGGACCTCGAGGTACTCGGGCCGGTTGCCCATCACGATGGCCACCCGGTCCCCCGGCTCCAGCCCGAGCGGGCCGCGCATCGCCCCGGCGACCGACGCCACGCGGGCGGCCACCTCGTCCCAGGTGCCGCGCACCTCGTCGCCGACGGCGGTGGCGGGGCGTCCCCGCAGCCGCCGCCCGTTACGCTCCACCCACGTCGCGAGGTTCATGCCCCCAACCTCGCCGCGCCCGGGCCGGCCGTCAAGACACCGGAGCCCGCGTTGATCCGATGATGATGGGCGCCGTTCCCCGCGGGCCCCTCCTCCCGCAGGGTCGGCCCCGGCGCAGACGATCACCATGCTGCCCGGGGCGTCGCGGGTCAGGGAAACGGGTTGCAGCAACCTGCAACGCAGGACGGGAACAGGGCGACCGACCGGGCGGTCAGCCCGTGACGCCGCCGCGGCCGAGGCGGAACCCGGCCGAGAAGCGCGAGCGCACCTCGAGGGCGTCGAGGATGCGTGCCACGTCGGAGCGCACGGTGCGCACGCTCACCTCGAGGTGCCGGGCGATGGCCTCGTCGGTCATCCCGGTCTGCATCAGCCCGACCACCTGGAGCTGGCGGTCGGTGAGGTGCGAGACCTCGGCCCGCTCGCGGCCGCACCCGAAGGCCGAGGCGAGCACCGCGTTCCAGTACCGCATCGCGAGGTCGAGCACCTGCGGCGAGCGCGTCACCATCACCGAGAAGCTGCCGTCCACCGCCGGGCCCTCGAGGAGGACGCGCTCGTGGTCGATGACCTTCATCTGGAGGTCGGCCACGGCGAAGAGGTAGTCGCCCACCGACTCGGCGACGAGCATCCGGCGGCACTCCTCGTCGAGCCGCTCGTAGTCGAAGACGCTGACCATCCGCAGCCCGCGCCGCACGAGCTCGCGGTTGCCCGGGAGGCTCATCCGCAGCTGCGCGGGCGTCGCGGTCGGGCGCACCGACAGCAGGTGGCTCCAGGTCCTCGCCTCGTCGGTCAGCCACTCGTTGACGTCGTTCCCCACGGCACCGATGCGGACGTCGCGGGCGGTGCCCTCCGCGAGCTCTTGGCACAGCCGGGTCCGGGCCGCCCACAGGGCCATCCCGGCGTCCATCACGGCCGCGCGCTGCGCCGGTGCGAAGCGGGACCCGGGCCACGTCCTGCCGGCCATCGCGATCCTCCGTCCCGTGCGTGCTCCGTCCCCGCGAGTATGCCCGCCGCCGGCCGCACGATGCGTTGAGGGTCCGATGAGGAGCGCGTCCTAGCCTGAGCGCGCGAGGGCGTCGTCGGTGCCGCCCTCCGGAGCGAGGAGACGGTCATGAAGCTCGACCCCGACGAGGCCCGCGCCCGGTTGGCCGCCGAGGTGCACGGCGTGCTCGTGACCCTGCACCCCGAGCGCGGCCCCGACCCCCAGCCGGTGGTCTTCGCCCTGAGCGGCGAGCACGTCGGCGTGCCCATCGACCGCGTGAAGCCGAAGTCCTCCTCGCGGCTGCGGCGCGAGGACAACCTCGATGCCGACCCGCGCGGCTCCCTGCTCGTCGAGCACTGGGAGACCGAGGACTGGTCGCGGCTGTGGTGGGTCCGGGCGCAGCTGGAGCACGTGCCGGACCCACCGGCGGAACTGACCGACGACCTCGGTGAGCGCCTGGCGCGCACGGTGCCGCAGTACGCCGACCAGCCCTTCCACCGCATCCTCGTCTGCCGGGTCGTGGGCATCACCGGCTGGGCGGCCTCCGAGGACGCCTGAGCGGTGTCACGGCACGGGCAGCCGCACGACCATCGAGGTCCCCGCCGGCGAGCTCGAGCCGACCGCCAGCTCGCCACCCATCGCCTCGACGAGCCCGTGCGCCAGGCCGAGGCCGAGCCCGATGCTGCCGTCCTCGCCGTCACCACCCGCCGTGCTCGCCCGGACGAACGGGGTGAAGAGCCGCGGCAGCACCTCCGGCGGGATGCCCGGCCCGTCGTCGTCGACGCAGAGCAGGACGTGCCCCTCCTCGGCCGGGCGGCACCGGACCGCGACGAGCCCGCCGAAGGCGCCGTGCCGCACGGCGTTGCCGACGAGGTTGAGGAGCACCTGGCGCAGCCGCAGGGGGTCGGCCAGGACCACCTCGTCGCCGACGTGTGCGGCCAGCGTCACCTCGCGACGGGAGGCGACCGGGGTGAGCAGCCCGAGGACCTCGGCGACCACGTCGCCGACGCGCACCGGCACGGGCTCGACGCTCAGCGCCCCGGCCTCGAGCCGGCTGAGGTCGAGGACGTCGGACAGCAGGTCCATGACGTGGCCGGCGGCGGCGCCGATGTGGTCGAGGGCCTCGCGGCGCTGCGCCTCGTCGAGCTCGATCGTGCCGAGCAGCTCCGCGAAGCCGACGACGGCCTGGATGGGGGTGCGCGCCTCGTGCCCGACGGCGGCGAGCAGCGCCGAGCGCTCGTGGAGCAGCTGCTCGGCGGTGCGTCGCGCCGTCTCGGCCTCGAGCCGGGCCCAGAGGTGCTGCTCGGCGGCCCGGCGCTCGGTGAGGTCGAAGACGTTGACGACGTACTGGGCCGGCCCGCCGTCGCGGCCGTGGACGAGCGAGACCGTGACCTCGACCCGGGCGGCCCGGCCCGAGGGCCGCAGCAGCGTGGCCTCGAAGACGACGGGCCCCGTCCCCCGGTGGTCCAGCGTCCCGAGCCGCTCGGCGAGCGACCCCTCGGTCGGGACGAGGAGGTCGGCCAGCAGCCGGCCGGTGAGCTCATCCTGCGCATCGCCCAGGCCCGCCGCGAGGGCGGTGTTCGCCGTGACGACGCGTCCGTCGAGGCCGACGATGGCCATCCCGAGCGAGTTGTCGTCGAAGGAGCGGCGGAAGCGCTCCTCGCTCTCGACGAGCTCGCCGAGGGCGTCGGCGTGCTCGATGGCGACCGACGCGAGGTGGGTGAACCGCTCGACGAGCAGGGCCTCGCGCGCGGACGGCCGGTGCGGATGCGGGTGGTAGACGGCGAAGGTGCCGACGGGCAGCCCGTCCCGCCCGTCGATGGGGGTGGACCAGCAGCTGCGCAGGCCGGCGGCCTCGGCGGCGGGACGGTAGGCGACCCATCGGGCGTCGGTGCGCACGTCGTGGGCGACGACCGCCGTGTTGAGCGCCGCCGCCGTGCCGCACGACCCCGCCCCGTCGCCGATGGGCAGGCCGTCGATGGCCGCGACGTACGGGGCCGGCAGGCTCGGGGCCGCGCCGTGGTGGAGCGTGCCGGCGTCGCGGTCGAGGAGCAGCACTGAGCACCGCGCACCGGGGATGAGCTCCTCGAGCGAGACGAGCACGCGGTCGAGGACGTCGCGCAGCGGCGCCGCGGCGGCGACCAGCTCGAGCAGCTCGGTCTGGCGCTCGAGCACCTCGCGGACGTCGTCCGGGCGCAGCACGTCCCCCGGCTCGGGCAGGCCCGCCGCGCTCACGGCCGGTCGCTCAGCTGGTAGCCGACGCCGCGCACCGTGAGCAGGAGCGTCGGGCGGGTGGGGTCGGCCTCGAGCTTGAGCCGCAGCCGGTGCACGTGCTCGGTGACGGTCGCCTCGCCCAGCCACTCCGAGGACGAGCTCCACACGCGGTCGAGGAGCTGGCCACGCGTGAACACCTGCCGCGGGTGGGTCACGAGGAAGGCGATGAGGTCGAACTCCTTGGGCGTGAGGTCGACGTCGGTGCCGTCGAGGACGACCCGCCGGGTGGACGGCTCGACCCGGAGCGTGCCGACGGTGACGGCGTCACCGGCCACCTCGGGGCTGGCCCGCCGCAGGACCGAGCGCACCCTGGCGGCGAGCTCGCCGGGCGAGAACGGCTTCACGAGGTAGTCGTCGGCGCCGAGGTCCAGGCCGACTATCCGGTCGCTCTCGCCGTTGCGGCCCGACAGCACGATGACGGGGGTGTCGGAGCGGCCGGCTCCGCCGCCGCGCAACGTGCGCAGGAGGTCGAGCCCGCCGAGGCCGGGGAGGGAGAGGTCGAGCACGACCAGCGCCGGCCGGTCGTCCCGGATCCGCCGCAGCGCCGCCGGCCCGTCCTCGGCCTCGACCGTGCGGAAGCCGTCGTCCTCCAGCTGCCAGCGCACGACCGTGCGCACGGCCTCGTCGTCATCGACGACGAGGACCACCGGACCGTCGGCCGGGGCACGCCGCTGCGCTGCGGACTCCATGCGCGATGGAACCACACGGGAGGCGCCCCGGCCCAGCAGTCGCGGCACGGGGATGCCACAGATCGTGCTCGATGCCGCAGAAGCTCCTGCGACGACGTCCGGATGCTCCGAACCCTGGGCCATGGCCCAGCATCGGGAGCACTCGGACGTCGTGGCCACGACCCCGGTGCGCGCCGGACCGACCGGACCGGAGGCGGGTCAGAGCGACTTCCAGCGACCTCGGCGCCGGTACGACGTCGGACAGCGCGGTCCACCCGTGCTCGTAGCCGGCGGGTGAGGAGTCGAGCGTCGAGCAGGTTCCCCGGCGCCACCGTGACGGGTCCCTGCCCTCGCAGGAGCACCGACCCACGAGGCCCCGCCGTGTGGGAGAGTGCCGCCATGTCCGAGGAGGCGAGCGCGGAGGCCACCGACGCGGCGCGCGGCCCCGACGTCACCCGGCTGGTCCACGAGGCCGCGAGCAAATCCGGCCTGCTGTGGGTCTGCGTCCCCGGCGGCGAGACCCGCGCGGTGTGGCACGTCTGGCACGACGACGGCGACGAGCGCGGCACCGGGCCGGCGGCCTACGTCGTCTCCGGCCCCGGCGAGCAGGACCTCCCCTGGCTGCCCGAGCACGTCGAGGTCGTGCTGCGCAGCAAGGACACCGGCGGACGCCTGCTCACGATGCGCGCCACCGCCGAGGAGCTGGCCCCCGGCACCGCGGCGTGGGAGGCCGCGGCCGAGGTGCTGCGCCCCGAGCGGCTCAACGGCACCGGCGACGTCGTCGAGCGCTGGCGGCAGGGCTGCACCCTCCACGTCCTGCGCCCGCACGGCCGGCCGATCGAGTCCCCCGGGCAGCACGACGACGCCTCCGGCGCGGCCCCCGTGCGCCCCGCCGCGGGCACGACCACCGGATGGCGGCCGTGGCACTGGCGCGGGCGGGCCGGCGCCCGCCGCAACACGACCGCCTGAGCGTCGGCACCGGCCCGGGCGGCCGATAGCCTGTCGGGCGTGAGCACGCCGACCCGCGCCTTCGTCGGCCGCCTGTCCGAGCTGGACGTCTTCGACCCGCTCGGTGACAAGGTCGGCCGGGTCCGCGACGTCGTCGTCACCTTCAGCGCCAGCCGCAGCCGCCCGCGCGTCATCGGCCTCGTCGTCGAGGTGCCCGGCCGCCGCCGCGTCTTCGTCCCGATGACCCGCGTCACGAGCGTCGAGGGCGGCCAGGTCATCACGACCGGGCTGGTCAACATGCGCCGCTTCGAGCAGCGCCCCAACGAGACCCTCGTCGTCGCCGAGCTCTTCGAGCGCGCGGTGCAGGTGCGCGTCGACTCCGGCGACGTCGTCGGTGCCACCGTGCAGGACGTCGGGATCGAGCAGCTCGGCCCGCGCGGCTGGGGGGTCACCCGGGCGGCGGTCCGCTTCTCGGCCTCGCGCCCCGGCCGGCTGGGCATCGGCCGGCGCCGCGGCGAGACCTACGTGGCCCCCATCGAGGACGTCGTCGGCCTGCGGGACCCCAGCGAGGGCCAGGGCGCCGCCAAGCTCCTCGAGACCTACGAGGACCTCAAGCCCGCCGACCTCGCCGAGGTCATCCACGACCTCAGCCCGCAGCGTCGTGCCGAGGTGGCCGCCGCCCTCGCCGACGAGCGCCTCGCCGACGTCATCGAGGAGCTGCCCGAGGACGACCAGGTCGAGATCCTCGTCGGGCTCGAGGTCTCCCGCGCCGCCGACGTCCTCGAGGCGATGGAGCCCGACGACGCCGCCGACCTGCTCTCCGAGCTGCCGCCCGAGCGCCAGGAGGAGCTGCTCGCCAAGATGCAGCCCGACGAGGCCGCCGACCTGCGCCGGCTCCTCACCTACGACGAGAACACCGCCGGCGGCCTGATGACCACCGAGCCGGTCATCCTCGGGCCCGAGGCCTCCATCGCCGAGGCCCTGGCCGTCGTGCGCCGCCAGGAGCTCTCGACCGCGCTGGCCTGCACGGTCTTCGTCTGCCGGCCGCCGCTGGAGACCCCCACGGGGAAGTTCCTCGGCATCGTCCACATCCAGCGGCTGCTGCGCGACCCGCCGCACGCGGCCATCGGGAGCATCCTCGACAAGGACGTCGAGCCGCTGCTGCCGACCGCGAGCCTGGGTCAGGTCACGCGCACGCTGGCGACCTACGACCTCGTCGGGATGCCGATCGTCGACGAGGAGGGGCACCTGCTCGGCGCGGTGACGGTCGACGACGTCCTCGACCACATCCTTCCCGACGACTGGCGCGAGGAGCGCCACGACGTCGTCACCCACGAGGAGGTGACCCGTGGCTGAGCGCGAGCGCCGCGCCCGCATCGACCAGCCGCGCGAGAGCACCCGCCGCCGTCTCACCCTGCCCGCGGCGTTCTCCGGCGAGGCCTTCGGCGTCATCTCCGAGAAGTTCGCCCGGTTCATGGGCACGGCGTACTTCCTCATCGGGATGACGGTCTTCGTCGTCGTCTGGCTGGCCTGGAACACCTTCCTGCCCGACGCCGCCCAGTTCGACCCCCGCGCGCTCAACTACACGCTGCTCACGCTCATCCTCTCGCTCCAGGCCTCCTACGCCGCGCCCCTCATCCTCCTCGCGCAGAACCGGCAGGCCGACCGCGACCGCGTGGCCACCGAGCAGGACCGCTCCCGCGACGAGCGCAACCTCGCCGACACCGAGTTCCTGACCCGCGAGGTCGCCGCCCTGCGCATCGCCCTGCGCGACATGGCCACCCGCGACTTCGTGCGCAGCGAGCTGCGTGACCTGCTCGACGAGATGGAGGAGCGCGGGCTCGCCGTCGTGACCCCCGCCACGGACGAGCGCCCCGACGACGGCGATCGGCCGGCGCCGACCTAGACTCGAGGGCATGCCGCAGGTCAGCACCACCGCCCTCCACGCCGCCCTCGAGACGGTCATCGACCCCGAGATCCGGCGACCCGTCACCGAGCTGGGGATGGTCGGCGACCTCACCTGCGACGACGACGGCCGCGTGGCGGTCACCATCCTGCTCACCGTGGCCGCCTGCCCGCTCAAGGACAAGCTGACCGGTGACACCACGGCCGCGCTCTCGAGGGTCGAGGGCGTCACCGACGTCGCCGTCACCCTCGGCGTCATGAGCGACGAGCAGCGCGGCGAGCTGAAGACGAAGCTCCGCGGCGGCGTCGCCGAGCGCGAGGTGCCGTTCGCCAAGCCCGGCTCGCTGACCCGCGTCTACGCCGTCGCCTCCGGCAAGGGTGGGGTCGGCAAGAGCTCGGTCACCGCGAACCTGGCCGCCTCGCTCGCGCAGGAGGGCCTCTCGGTCGGCGTCGTCGACGCCGACATCTACGGCTTCTCGATCCCCCGGATGCTCGGCGTCGAGCACAAGCCGACCCAGGTCGACGACATGATCATGCCGCCGGTCAGCCACGACGTGCGGGTCATCTCGATCGGGATGTTCGTCCCCGGCAACCAGCCCGTCGTGTGGCGCGGCCCGATGCTCCACCGCGCCCTGCAGCAGTTCCTCGCCGACGTCTTCTGGGGCGACCTCGACGTCCTCCTCCTCGACCTGCCCCCGGGCACCGGCGACATCGCGATCTCCGTCGCGCAGCTCGTGCCGGGCGCCGAGATCCTCGTCGTCACCACGCCGCAGCAGGCCGCCGCCGAGGTCGCCGAGCGCGCCGGCTCGATCGCGCTGCAGACCCACCAGCGCCTCGCCGGCGTCATCGAGAACATGAGCTGGCTCGAGCTGCCCGACGGCACGCGCGAGGAGATCTTCGGCTCCGGTGGCGGGCGCGAGGTCGCCGAGTCGCTGACCCGCTCGATCGGCTCCGAGGTGCCGCTGCTCGGCCAGATCCCGCTCGACACCCGCCTGCGGGTGGGGGCCGACCAGGGGATGCCGGTCGTCCTCGGCGAGCCGGACTCCCCTGCGGCCGTTGCCCTCCGGGGCATCGCCAAGGGCCTCGCCACGCGCTCGCGCGGGCTGGCCGGCCGTTCGCTCGGCCTCTCCCCCGTCGGCCGCTGACCGTCCCGCCTCAGGTGGCGTCGGTGTCGTACGGCGTCGGGAGGCCCGGGTCGAAGGTCTGGGGCGCGACCCAGGGCCGGTAGTCCTCGTCGGCGACCTCGTCGATCGCGGTGGCGGCGTAGGGGTCGTCGTCGACGACGTCCACCGGGTCACCGGCCGCCACCGCGGCCCCGGCTCCGGCCCCGACGGTGGCGCCCTTGCGCAGCCGGCCCGCCTCGCGCACCGAGTCGATCTCGCCGCGGATCGGCGCCACGGCGTCGTCGAGGGGCTCGAGCAGGGCCTCGCGCACGATCCGGCGCGGGTCGTACTGGCGCGGGTCGTACTGGCGCCAGTTGATGTCCTCGTACTCCGGGCCGAGCTGGTCGCGCAGCGAGTCCTTGGCGCCCTCGGCCATCACCCGCAGCTTGCGGATGCCGTGCGCCAGCTTGGCCGCGTACTCGGGGAGCTTGTCGGGACCGAGGACGAAGACCGCGATGAGCGCGAGGAGGACGATCTCCCACCCGTTCACGCCGAGCACGGCGTCACGCTCCTCTCCTCGCGCACTGCGGGGCAGCGCGTCACTCGGACCCCTGGAGGACCATCGTGACATCCCGGACCCGTCCGTCGCGACGCACGGAGAGCTTGACCGAGTCGCCGACCTTGCGGGAACGGATCTTGACGATCAGCTCGCCGTCGTCGGTGATCGGCTTGCCCTCGAAGGCCACGATGACGTCGCCCGCCTCCAGGCCCGCCTTGTCGGCCGGACCGTCGGGGTTAACGGCGGGCGCGCCGTTCGGGCCGTCGTCGGCGATGCGCACCCCCTCGCCCTCGTAGGAGCTGTCGAGGTAGACCCCGATGACGGGGTGCTCGGCCTTGCCGGTGGCGATCAGCTGGTCGACCGTCGTGCGCACCTGGTCGCTGGGGATGGCGAACCCGACCCCGATGTTGCCGCTCTGGCCGCTCAGGGAGCTGCCGGGCACCCGGGCGATGGCCGAGTTCACCCCGATGACCTGCCCGCGCATGTCGAGCAGTGGGCCTCCGGAGTTGCCCGGGTTGATGGCGGCATCGGTCTGGATGGCGTTGATGAATGACTGGTCGTCCTGCTCGCCCGGCGTCACCGGCCGGTCGAGCGCGCTGACGATGCCACTGGTCACGGTGGAGTCGAGGCCGAGCGGTGCGCCGACCGCGATGACCTGGTCCCCGACGACGACGTCGGCGGAACGGCCGACGGCCAGCGCCGCCAGCGAGGCACCGTCGACCTTGACGACGGCGAGGTCGTAGGAGGCGTCGCGGCCGACGACCTTGCCGTCGACCTGGCGACCGTCGGAGAGCACCACGGTGATCGTCTCGCCGGCGCTCGCGCCCGCGACGACGTGGTTGTTCGTGACGACGTGTCCCCGGTCGTCGTAGACCCATCCGGACCCCGTGGCGCCGCCGTCGGCGCCCTCGACGCGCAGGGTGACCACGCTCGGCAGCGCGGTGGCCGCGATGTTGGCCACCGACCCCTGCGGGCGCGCCGTCGCGCCGGCGCCGGGGGTCGGGGCGGCGACCGAGCCGCCGGAGCCGGTGCCGGTGCCGCGGTCGGCGAGGTAGCCACCGACGATGCCGCCGCCGGTGCCCGCGACGAGGGCCGCCGCCACGGTGGCGCCGACCAGCGCACCCCAACCGGGACCGCGCCGACGATTGGGCTCGGGGGCGGACAGGTGGCCGGTCGTGGGCGGCGGCGGACCCTGGGGCGCGGCCTGCCACGAGCCGCCGATCGGCGGGTACGCCGGCGCCGGCTGCGGCGCGGGCGCCGGTGCGGGGGGAGGCGGCTCGTAGGGCGGGTACTCGGCGGTCTGCTCGGCGCGCCCGGCACTGGCCCACACGGGCTCGGCGGGCGGCTCCTGGACCGGGACGGGCTCGGTGACGGGCTGCTCGGCGGGAGCCGGGTCGGCGGCGGTCTCGCCGGACGGCGCCGGCTCGGCGCCCGCGGGGGCGCTGCCGGCAGCGGGCTCGGGGGCGTCGCCGCGCCCGCCCCGGTCCCAGGGCTGCCAGTCCTCGGTCCCGGGCTCCCGTTCGCTCATGGGGTCGATTCTGCCCGCTGCCCGGTCGGACCGGGCGCGGAGGGGCCCGTGGTCCACCGGACGGACACGACGGCGCTCGCCGCGAGCGGCGAGACCGGACGCTGCGCGGTGGCCGCGGGCGTGCTGGCGCCGGAGACGACGCCCTGGCGCGGGGCCACCGGAGCGCCGATGACGGTCAGGCTCCAGGCGGCCGCCGCCGAGACCCCGGCCGCCGCGGCGGCCCCGGCCGGGGGGGGGGGGGGGGTGGGGGGGCGGGGGGGGGGGGGGGGGGGGGGGGGGGGG
>NZ_JBNVZV010000025.1:0-67201 GCF_050496545.1 Phycicoccus avicenniae
CCCCCCCCCCCCCCCCCCCCCCCCCCCCCCCCCCCCCCCCCCCCCCCACGACCGTGTCGGCGAGCAACCGGCCGCGCAGCGTGAGCACCGCGCGCCGGTCCCGGACCGCGGGCACCCCCTCGAGCAGCCCGTCGGCGACCAGCCCAGCCACCGCCGTGCGCCCGGCGTCGTCGAGCCGGGCGAGGTCGAGCCCCTCGCGCAGCCGCACCCCGAGCAGCACCTCCTCGTCGTGGCGCTGCTCGACGGTGAGGGTCTCGCGGCCGGCGGCGGGCGACTCCCCCGCCGCGAGCCGCGCCGCGTACGCGCGGGGGTGCTTGACGTTCCACCAGCGCACCCCGCCGACGTGGCCGTGCGCCCCGGGTCCGACGCCCCACCACGCGTCCCCGCGCCAGTAGCCCTCGTTGTGGCGGCACCGGCCCTCGGGCGTGCGCGACCAGTTGCTCACCTCGTACCAGTCGTAGCCGGCTTGCGCGAGAACGGAGTCCGCGAGCTCGTACTTGTCGGCCTCATCGTCGCCGTCGGGCGCCGGGAGCTCGCCGCGGCGGACCTGGGTGGCCATCCGGGTGCCCTCCTCGACGACCAGCGCGTAGGCCGAGACGTGGTCGGGCTCGTGGGCCAGCGCGGCCTCGAGACTGGTGCGCCAGTCCTCCAGCGACTCCCCCGGCGTGCCGTAGATGAGGTCGAGGCTCGTCGCGAGCCCCGCCGCCCGCGCCGCCGCCACCGCCGTCCCGACCCGCGCGGGGTCGTGCGTGCGGTCGAGCGTCGCGAGGACGTGCGGAACGGCGCTCTGCATCCCGAGGCTGACGCGCGTGAACCCGCCGCGCGCGAGCACCTCGAGGCCCTCGGGTGTCACCGAGTCGGGGTTGGCCTCGGTGCTCACCTCGGCGTCGTCGGCCAGGCCGAACCGCTCGCGCACCCCGTCGAGCAGCCGGACGAGGTCGGCCGGCGGCAGCAGCGTCGGGGTGCCCCCGCCGACGAAGACGGTGTTGACGACCGGGGCGGCGTCCCCGAGGACCCGTGCGGCGAGGTCGAGCTCGGCCAGCGCCGTCCCCGCGTAGTCGGTGGTCGAGGCGCCGGGGCCGAGCTCGGGCAGCGTGTAGGTGTTGAAGTCGCAGTAGCCGCAGCGGACCGCGCAGAAGGGGACGTGGAGGTAGACGCCGAAGCGGCCCTCCCCCAGCCGGGCGAGGGCGTCGGCGGGGAGCTCGCCGGAGGGCGGCGCGGGCTCGCCGTCGGGCAGTCGGGGCACCCCACCAGTCTCGCAAGGTCCACCCGCCGGGCGCGCCCCCGCCCCCGGGCGTCCACCACCGCTGCCTAGGATGAGGCGGTGACAGACCGCTGGATCCACCTCGACGGACTCGTCAACATGCGCGACGTCGGCGGGCTGCCGACCGCCGACGGCGGCCGCACCGTGCCGGGGCGCCTGATCCGCTCCGACAACCTCCAGGACCTCACCGAGGCCGACGTCGACCGGCTCGTCCGCGAGCTCGGGGTCACCGACGTCGTCGACCTGCGCACCGAGACCGAGCTGCACCTCGAGGGCCCCGGGCCGCTGCGCCGCGTCGAGTCGCTGACCCACCACCACCACTCCCTGATGCGCGAGCGGGCTGCGGAGTCCAAGGAGGAGGTGGCCCGCAGGGCGCTGGTCCTGGCGCAGGACGACCAGCCGGTCCGCGACGGCGCCTTCTGGGGCGAGCACTACCTGTCCTACCTCGCCGGCCGCCCCGACTCGGTGGCGGCCGCCCTCCGCGTCGTCGCCGACGCCGGCGGAGCCACCGTCGTGCACTGTGCCGCGGGCAAGGACCGCACCGGCACGGTCGTCGCGATGGCCCTCGACGTCGCGGGCGTCCCGCGCGACGAGATCGTCGCCGACTACGTGCTCACCGGCGAGCGCATCGAGGCGATCATCGAGCGGCTGGCCAGCCGCGACTCGTACGGGCCGGCCCTCCAGCGGCAGGTCGTCGCCGACCAGGTGCCGCGCCCCGAGTCCATCGCCACCATCCTCGACGCCGTCGCGGACGGGTGGGGCGACGCCGCCGGCTGGCTGCGCGACCAGGGCTGGAGCGAGGACGACGTCCAGCGCCTGAGGGCCCGGCTCACTCAGCCGTGACGCGCCCGGTCGCGTTCAGCGAGAGGGACGTTCGCTGACGTAGATGGTGATCACGCCCTCGACCACGATGGTGCCGTCGGTCCGCAGCGCCCGCACCCGGACGGGCACGTCGCCGGCCGTGCCGACCTCCCAGTCGGCCGGTTCGGTCTCCGCCACGCAGAGCAGGTCGGTCGTCGACTTCGCGAGGTAGGAGACCTGCATGCCCTTGGGGATCCATCGGTGCGTCGGCGGCGTCGTCGCCTCGGCCAGCAGGCCCATCGCCGCCTCGAGCCCGTTGCACACCGCGATCGCGTGCACGGTGCCGATGTGGTTCTGCACGCCCCAGCGCTTGGCCACGACGAGCTCGGCGCGGTGCGGGCCCACGTCGCGAACCCGCGGCCGCACGGTGCGGAAGTACGGGGCCTTGAGCGCGAAGAGGGCCGAGAACGCGCGGCGGCCCCCGGGCCGGGCGGCGAGGCGGCGGTACAGGTCCATGGTGTCGGTCACGGCGCCGAGGTTACCGGCCGGTAACGGCATCCGTCGCCTAGCGTGACGCGGGTGACCTCCCCGCTCCCGGGACAGCCCGGCTTCGTCCTGCCCGACCCGGCGGACCGCCCCCACCTCACCCGGCGTGCGGTGCGCGTGCTCGTCCTCGACCCCGACGACCGCCTGCTGCTCTTCCTCGACTCCGACCTGGGGCTCGACCCGGTCGCGCACTGGTGGGACACCCCGGGCGGCGGGGTCGACCCCGGCGAGTCCGACCGCGACGCCGTCGTCCGCGAGCTCGCCGAGGAGACCGGCCAGCAGGTGGACCCCGGCGCCGTCCTGGGCCCGGTCCTCGAGCGGCTCGTCGTCCACGGCTACAGCGACAAGGTGGTGCACCAGACCGAGGTGTGGTTCGCCGTCCGCGGGCCGGCCTTCGACGTCGACACGTCGGGCTACACCGAGGAGGAGCGGCTCTGCATCGCCGAGACCCGGTGGTGGAGCTCAGCCGCGCTGGCCGCCACCACCGACGAGGTCTGGCCTGCGGACCTGCCCGACCTGCTCGCCCTCGTCGACCGGCCGCAGGACTGGCGCGACGGCGCGGTCCGGGGCGACCCGGTCGAGGAGTCCTCGCTGCCGGCGTGAGCGCACCCGCGCCACCACGGACCGCGCGACCTGCGTGACCGGACGCGTCCACAGCCACCAGTAGGCCACCCCGAGCGCGAGGGAGCCCACGAACGCCGCGACCGGATGCGGGCGCAGCAGCTCGAGCGCCTGCCAGTGCACGACGTACACGTACAGGGAGGCCGCGGCGAGCACCCGGACGACGGGCACCAGCACCCGCGGCACGCGGGAGACGGGCACCCACAGGACGAGCAGGACGACGACGATCGTCAGCCCGTCGCGGACGTGGTTGCCGGAGAAGGTCCCGACGACGCCGAGGACCACGCCGGTGACCAGCAGGCGCTGCCTCGTCGAGGCGGCCCGGGCGACGGCCCAGCCGAGCAGGAAGAGGTGGAGGACGACGAGCGCCGAGCCCTGCATCCTCGGCACCGGCAGCGGCAGCCACGGCACGCGGAACAGCACGAAGGCGACGAGGGTGAGCGCGAGGGGCAGGCCGAGGGGGAAGCGACGGTCCAGGCGGCCCACCACCGCGCTGCGCGTCAGGGCCGCGACGACGACCAGCGCGAGCACGACCGCCTCGACGAACCAGAAGCGCCACGGGGCCCCGAGGCGGGGCTCTCCGAGAAGCCAGTTGGCGAGGAAGAGGTTGCGCACCTCGTACCGGCCGAGGAGGAGGTGAGCACCCCAGATGACGACGAGCGACGGCATCACGACGTGCACCGCCGCCGCGACGACGCGACGCGCACGCACCCGCGGCTCGTCCGCGGACAGCTGGAACCGCGCGAGCTGGTAGCCCGCGAGCACGAGCAGCGCGTTGGCGGTGCCCTGCAGGGTGAAGACGTGTGCGTGCGTCCCGACGATCAGGACGATGCTCAGCGCCCGGAGCCAGATGCTCGTCTCGATGCTCGGGAGGGAGCGCCACCGCCGGCGGTCCGCCGGCGGTGGCGCGTGGACGGTGGGACGCATCGACTCCAGGTCCGCCACCGTGGCGGTGTGCCAACCCGCGGGGAGCCGCCCGAGCAGCTCCTCGAGGCGGATGGAGGCCTCCACGTAGGACAGCGAGTCTCCCCCGAGCCCGACGAACGTCGCGTCGTCCGGCACCGGGCCGCCCAGGAGCTCCTCGTACAGGGCCCCCACGCCGCCGACCCCGGCGGCGACGCCCTCGCCGGCCCGGGCGAGGAGAGCGGCATCGTCGGGTTTCCCGTTGGGCAACAAAGGAACCGCGTCCACCGGGACGACGCGGACGGCGTCGCGCGGTGCGCCGCACCCGACGCGGGCCGCCCGCGCCACCGCCTCCGTGGACGCGCCGGGCGCGGCGCCGGGAGCGCCCACGACGACGAGCCCGTCCCGTCCGGCGCACCGGACGTCGTGGCCGGCCGCGCGCATCCGGCACTCCAGGGCGTCGAGGTCGATGCGGTGGCCGAGGACCTTGACGAAGCGCGAGCAGCGACCGGTGATGCGGAGCAGCCCCTCGGGCGTCAGCTCGCCGAGGTCGCCGGTGCGCAGCTCGGTCACCTCGCGGCCGAGGCCGAGGTCGTCCGGGCCGTGCGCGTAGCCGAGCATGACGTTGGGGCCGCGGAAGACGATCTCCCCGGACTCGATGGCGATGCTCGCACCCGGGACCGGCGCGCCGACGCAGTCGGGGTGCTCGCCCGCGAGGTCGGCCGGCAGGACCGTCATCCGGGCGGTCGCCTCGCTCTGGCCGTACATGACGACGAGGTCGAAGCCACGGCGTCGACCGAGCTCGGCGAGACGCCGGACGCGCTCGGGGTCCATCCGTCCGCCGGCCTGGGTCAGGCACCGCAGCCGGGGGAGGTCCCGCTCCGCGAAGCCGCTGCGCTCGAGCAGCTCGAAGGTGTGCGGGACACCGGGGATGGTCGTCACGCCGGCCGTGGCGGCATCGCGCCAGAAGCCGTCGTCGACCACCGAGCGGTCACTGAGCATGACGGCCGCCCCGGAGGTCAGGTGCGTGGTGAGGACCGAGAGGCCGTAGCAGTAGGTGATGGGCAACGTCAGTGCGGCACAGTCGTCCTCGCGCACCCCGAGGGCTTCGACGATCTGTTCCGCGTTGGCCCGGAGGTTCGCGGCGGACAGCCTGACCAGCTTGGGTGCACCGGTGGACCCGCTCGTGCTCAGCAGCAGGGCCAGGTCGGGATGCAGGGCGTGGGCCGGCGCGGCGCGGCGTTCGTCCACCCGACCGTCGGCGCCGACGACGACGTCGGGGTCGTAGACCGCCCGCAGGTCGCGGGCCGCCGCGCCCGGCGCGCCGAGGAGCACCACGTGGCCCGCCGCCTGCGCCGCGAGGAGCGACACGATGCCGGTGACCGACGTGGTGGCCTCCACCTGGACCAGTCGGCGGGGACCGGCCAGCCGGTCCGCCAGCGTCGCGACCCGCTCCGCGAGGTCCGCGTGGGTGAGGGTGCCGTCGGGCGTGTGCAGCGCCGGCCGGTCGGCGAAGCGCGAGGGCCCCGTGACCCAGGGCAGGGTCACGCTCCCGGGTGGGGCGTCCGCGGTCGTCGTCACGGGCGGCAGTAAATAAGGTTAGGCATGCCTAATGCAAGTGCAGGGGGCGGGTGGAGGACGCCGGCCCGCGTCCGTTAGCCTCTCCCGTGGGTTAGGCAAGCCTTCCCTTTGAGCACCGCCCCCGACGACCCGGAGACCCCCGTGACCCGACGCACCACCCTCGTCGCCACCGCGGCCGCCGCCGCGCTGGCCCTCGCCGGCTGCGGGGAGAGCAGCCTGGAGGCCGGCAGCGACCTGGACTCCTCGAAGCTGACCATCTACAGCGCGCAGCACGAGAACCTCACCGAGGCCTGGGGCAAGGCCTTCCAGGACGAGACGGGCATCGAGGTCCAGGTCCGCTACGGCAACGACTCCTCGATGGGTGCGCAGATCGTCGAGGAGGGTGCGGGCTCCCCCGCCGACGTCTTCCTCACCGAGAACTCCCCCGCGATGACCACCGTCGAGCAGGCCGGCCTGCTCGCGCCCGTCGACGCGGCGACCATCGGGCAGGTCGGCGAGCAGTACGTGCCGTCCTCGAAGGACTGGGTGGGCATCGCGGCGCGCTCGACCGTGCTCGTCTACAACCCGAGCAAGATCTCCGAGGCCGACCTGCCGAAGAGCCTCATGGACCTCGCCGACCCGAAGTACGCCGGCCAGTGGGGTGCGGCGGCCGGGGGCGCCGACTTCCAGGCCATCGTCTCGGCGGTGCTGGCCGAGGAGGGCGAGCAGAAGACCGAGGCCTGGCTGACGGCGCTCAAGAAGGACGCGAAGGTCTACCAGAACAACATCGCGACGATGAAGGCCGTCAACGCCGGGCAGTCGTCGATGGGCGTCATCTACCACTACTACTGGTACCGCGACCAGGCGCTGCAGAAGTCGAGCAGCGGCAACACGAAGCTGCACTACTTCAAGAACCAGGACCCGGGCGCGTTCGTCAGCCTCTCCGGCGGCGGCGTCCTGAAGTCGAGCAAGCACGCGGCCGACGCGCAGAAGTTCCTCGCGTTCGTCACCGGCGCCAAGGGCCAGGAGCTCCTGCGCACCACCGACGTGAAGGAGTACGCCGTCGGCACCGGCGCGCAGTCCGACCCGGCGCTGCCCCCGCTCGACTCGCTCCAGGCCCCGGACATCGACCCGTTCACGCTCAACGGACCCAAGGTCATCGACCTGATGACGAAGGCCGGCCTGCTCTAGGTGGCCGCCACGCCCGCCCCGACGGCGCCGACCCCCACGGGGCCGGCGCCGTCGTCGGCGTCCCGCAGCGCTCCCTCGCGCACGAGCGGTCCGGGCGGCACCGGCGGCCCCCCGGCGCTGCGCGCGGCCGCGCTGGTGGTCGCGCTCGTCTGCCTGCTCCCTCTGGCCGTCGTCCTCACGAAGGCCTTCGAGTCCGGTGCGGCCGAGGCGTTCTCGCTCGTGTGGCGGCCGCGGGTCGGTGAGCTCTTCCGCAACACGATGGCCCTCGTCGTGCTCACCGGCACGCTGTGCACCGTCCTCGGCGTCGGCGCGGCGTGGCTCGTCGAGCGCACCGCGCTCCCGGGGGCGGCGTTCTGGCGGGTGGCCTTCGTCGCCCCGCTCGCCGTCCCCGCCTTCGTCAACAGCTTCGCGTGGTCGGCCCTCGTGCCCGGCTTCGAGGGACTCGAGGGTGCGGTGGTCGTCACCACCCTCTCGTACTTCCCGTTCGTCTTCCTGCCCGTGGCCGCCCTCCTGCGTTCGGTGGACCCCGGGCTCGAGGAGGCCTCTCGCGCACTGGGGTACGGACCCTGGAGAACGGCCGTCCGCGTGGGCCTGGCGCAGGTCCGGCCGGCCCTCCTCGGCGGGGTGCTGCTCGTGTCGCTCCACCTCCTCGCGGAGTACGGTGCGCTCGAGATGCTCCGCTACCCCACCTTCACGACCGCCATCCTCGACCAGTTCGAGGTGGCGTTCGACAGCCGCGCCGGCAGCGTGCTCGCCAGCGTCCTCATGGCCCTGGCGGCGACGTTCCTGACCCTGGAGCTGCTGGCCCGCGGGCGCGCCCGGCACGTGCGGGTGGGCTCCGGCGCGGCCCGACGGGCCCCCCGGGCGCGGCTCGGTCGCTCGATGCCGCTGGCGCTGCTCGCCGTCGGCGCCCTCGCCGCCCTGGCCCTCGGGGTGCCGGCGTGGAGCATCGGCACCTGGCTGTCGCGCGGCAGCGAGGCGATGACGTCCACCGACCTCGGCCGGCCGCTGTGGTCCACCGTCGGCCTCGGGCTCGTCGCCGCCCTCGTGACCACGGCGGCCACGCTGCCCGCGGCGTGGCTCGTCGCGCGCAGCCACTCGCGCGTGGCCGTCGCCCTCGAGCGGGTCACCTACCTCGCCAGCTCCCTGCCGGGCGTGGTGGTGGCGCTGGCGCTCATCACCCTCACCATCGGGGTGGCGCGGCCGCTGTACCAGACGACGTTCGCGCTCGTCCTCGCCTACGTCGTGCTCTTCATCCCGCGGGCGATGGTGGCCACCCGGTCCGCGGTCTCGGCCGTCCCCCCCGAGCTCACGGACGCCGCCCGCGCCCTCGGCGACCCGCCGATGCGCGCCTTCCTGCGCGTCCAGGTGCCGCTCATGCTGCGCGGCACGCTCGCCGGCACCGCGCTGGTCTTCGTCGCGGTCTCCACCGAGCTCACCGCCACGCTGCTGCTGGCCCCGACGGGAACCGAGACCCTGGCGACCGCGTTCTGGGACGCGAGCGCCTCGCTCGACTACGCCGCGGCCGCTCCCTACGCCGCAGCGCTCGTCGCCCTGTCCGCCCCGCTCACCTACCTGCTGCTCCGCGGCACCACCGAGGAGGCCCGCCCGTGAGGACCCTCGAGCTCCGTGACGTCAGCGCGTCGCACCCCCGCACCCCGGTGCTCCACGGGATCGACCTCACCGTGGCCTCGGGCTCGACCACCGCGGTGCTCGGGCCCTCGGGCTGCGGCAAGACGACGCTGCTGCGGGTCGTCGCCGGCTTCATGCGCCCGGAGACGGGCACGGTGCGCGTCGGCGACGAGGTCGTCGCCGGGCCGGGCACGTGGGTGCCGCCGGAGCGCCGCGGGTTCGGGTACGTCGCGCAGGAGGGCAACCTCTTCCCGCACCTCGACATCGCGGCGAACGTCGCCTACGGCCTGCCGCGACGCGACCGGCGGGACCGCGGGCGCGTCGCCGAGCTCCTCGAGCTCGTGGGCCTGCCCGCCGACCTCGCCGGCCGCCGCCCGGACCAGCTCTCCGGCGGCCAGCAGCAGCGGGTCGCGCTGGCCCGGGCGCTGGCCCGGCGCCCGCGCATCGTGCTCCTCGACGAGCCCTTCTCCGCCCTCGACCCCGAGCTGCGGGTCGCCACCCGTGAGGCGGTCGCGGTGGCGCTGCGGCACGAGCAGGCCACCGTCGTCCTCGTCACCCACGACCAGGCCGAGGCCCTCTCCTTCGCCGACCAGGTCGCGATCATGCACGCCGGCCGGTTCGTCCAGGTCGGCTCGCCCGCCGACGTGTACCGCTCCCCCACCGACCGCCGCTCGGCGACCTCGCTCGGCGAGGCCTGCTTCCTGCCCGGCGAGCTCGCGGACGGGGTCGTCACCTGTGCCCTCGGCGCGCTGCCCGTGCCCGGGGCCGTAGGGGCCGGTCGCTGCGAGGTGCTGCTGCGGCCCGAGCAGCTGCGGCTCGTGGCCGGGACGGGTGGCGGCCCGCGCGCCGAGGTGATGCGCACCGAGTTCTTCGGCCACGACGCCCTCGTCGAGCTGCGCCTGCTCGACCGCTCCTCGCCCCTCCTGCGCGCGCGGACGACGGGCACGGTCCCGCCCTCCGTGGGGACGACCGTGGAGGTCTCCGTCGACGGGTCGGCGCACGTCATGGACCTCGTCCCCTCCTAGCCCGTCCCAAGGTCAGGGTGCGTGGATGGCCCACGACGACCCGACCGTCCGGGTCACCGCCGTCCTCCGCCGAGGTCCTCCGGGGTTCGGTACCCCCCACAAATGAGGGGTGCCGGACCCCGCCACGTGTGGCTACCGGCGGATCACCGACGACTCCACACTCGGTCCAGGCCACCGTCGCAGGGGACGGTGGCCGGAGCCACAGCAGGGGTAGTTGAGCCATGGACAGGATCAGGATCTTCGGCGCCACCACGGTCGTCGTCGACGGGCACGAGGTACACGGACCGGCGCTGGGAGGTGCCAAGCCGCGGCAGGTCCTCGAGGTGCTGGCCCTCGCGGACGGAGCACCCGTCACGAAGGACCGCCTCGTCGAGATGCTCTGGGAGGGTGCCGCCCCCGGCTCGGCGGTGGCCACCCTCGAGAGCTACGTGTGCGTGCTGCGGCGCGCCATCGGAGGCGGCCGGCCGGGCCGCGACTCCGTCGTGCAGACCACGTCGGCCGGCTACCGGCTCGACACCACCCGCATCTCCACCGACCTCGCCGCCTGCCGCGCGCTCCTGGCCACGGCGGCCTCCGCGGCCCCGGCCGACGCGATCGCTCTGGTGCGGGCGGCCCTCGAGCTGTCGGACCAGCCGCTCCTCCCGGCCGAGGCCCGTGCGGCCTGGGCCGACCGTGAGCGTGACGTCCTGGCGCACCAGCTGGTCGCCGCGTGCACGTCCGCCGCGCGCCACGCGGTGGCCGTCGGCGACGTCGCCGCCGCCGTCGAGCTGTCGGCGCGGGCCACCGGCCTGGACCCCCTCGACGAGGCCGCCGTCCGGGTCCGGATGACCGCCCTGGACGCCGCCGGCCGGCGCGCCGAGGCGCTGCGGTGCTACCTCGCGCTGCGGGCCCGCCTCGTCGACGAGCTCGGGGTCGAGCCCAGCGCGGCCACGCGCGACACCTACGTCGGGCTGCTCGTCGCGACCGACGAGCGCCGACGCTCCGAGCGTCCCTCGCGCACCGAGGTGACCGGGCTGCTGGACCTCCTCCGCGACACCCTGAGCCGGGTGCCGGGGCTGGACACCGCGCCGGTCGACCACGCGCTCGCGGGCGTCGCGACCCAGGCGTTGAGCCTGCTCTGACACCTTCAGGTCACCACCTGTCCTTCAATTCTCATGACAGGGAGGCCTCCCGGCCCCACACTGACCCTGTGAGCGACAGGGCGCCCACGGCCGCACCAGAGCCCCGCGGCGACACCGATGGTGTTCGCCGCGTCCTCGTGGTGGACGACCACCGGACCTTCACCGACCTGCTCGGCCGCGCGATCGCCGCCGAGCCCGACCTGGCATGGGTCGGTGCGGCCCACACCGTCGAGGACGCCCTCCACCAGACCCGCGCCCTCGCGCCGCACGCCGTCGTGATGGACGTGCAGGTCGGCCCGGGCGACGGGCTGGAGGCCACCCGCTCCCTCGTCACCGAGCACCCGGACCTGCGGGTCGTCGTCCTCACCGCCTTCGCGACGCAGTCCTTGATGCACCGGGCCGTCGACGTCGGGGCCCACGCCCTCCTCCCCAAGGACGGCGGGCTCGACGACCTCCTCGCGGCGCTGCGCGAGGACGGCCGCGACGGCTTCCAGGTGCACCCGACGCTGCTGCGCCGCCTCCTCGACCGGCCGGCGGCCGCCGCTTCGTCCGAGCCGCCCGTGCACCTCACCGGCCGGGAGAGCGAGGTGCTGCACCTCCTCGCGGCGGGGCTGGACCCCTCCTCCATCGCCAAGCGGCTCGGCATCTCGCGGCACACCTCCCGCGGGTACGTCGCGGCGCTGCTCGGCAAGCTCGACGCCCACACGCAGCTCGAGGCCGTGGCCGTGGCCCGGCGCAAGGGGCTGCTGCATGAGCACCAGTGACGCACTGACCCCGACCCCGCCGAGCCGGGTCATCGTCCGGACCGCCCTGCGGCACTTCGTGATCCTCAGCGTCATCACCCTCGTCGTGCTCGGCGCGGGTGCCTACCTCGTCTGCCGACGGGTGGCGCAGGACGCGGCGCTCATGGGGGCGATGGTCCGGGCCGAGACCCTCGCCGACTCCGTCGCCGCCCCCCTCGTGGACAGCGAGATCCGCGACGCCGAGCCCGCGTCGCTGGCCCGGCTCGACGCGGTCATGCGGCACAACATGGAGACCGGCTCGATCGCGCACGTCAAGCTGTGGTCCGACCAGGGCCGACTCCTGTGGTCCGACGAGGCGGCGCTCATCGGGAGGACCTTCGAGCTCGACCCCGAGGACGTCGAGCTGTTCACCACGCAGCGCACGACGGCCGAGCTCTCCCCGCTCGACAAGCCGGAGAACGTCGCCGAGCAGGCCGACGAGGAGCTCCTCGAGGTCTACTCCGGGACCGAGGACGCCGACGGCGTGCCGCTGCTCTTCGAGGCGTACTACTCGACCGCCGCCATGCGCGAGCAGGAGCGCCGCATCATGCTCGCCATCCTGCCCGTCGCGCTCGGCGGGCTGCTGCTCTTCCAGGCCGCCATCCTCCCCCTGGCGCTCTCGCTGGCCCGCCGCGTCGAACGCGGCGAGCAGCAGCGCAGCCGGTTGCTGCGCCAGACCGTCCTCACGACCCACCGCGAGCGCCTGCGCATCGCGCGCGACCTGCACGACGGCGTCGTCCAGGACCTCGCGGGTCTGCGGTACGCCCTGCCACTCGTCGCGACGCACCTGCCGGACGGACCCGAGGCGGCCTCGGCCCGGGACACGCTCGAGCAGTCCCGCGAGATCCTCGGCCGGGACGTGGAGGCCCTGCGCTCGCTGCTCGTCGACATCCACCCGCCCGGCCTCGCCGGCGCCGCCTTCCGCGACGCCGTCGAGGACCTCGCCGAGCGCACCCGCCGCGCGGGTCCGGAGGTCGACGTCAGCATGCCGGGGCAGCCCGAGTGGTCCATCGAGGTGGCGCGGGTCTGCTACCGGGTCATCCAGGAGGCGCTGCGCAACGTCGCCACGCACTCCGGCGCCGCGCACGCCTGGGTCGAGGTCGTCCGCGACGGCCCGGTGGTGCGGGCGATCGTCAGCGACGACGGCCGGGGGCTGCCCGAGGCCTCGGCGGAGGAGGGCGTCGACGCGCTCCCGGCGCGCCCTCCGGCCGAGGGCCACGTCGGGCTCCGCCTGCTGCGCGACCACCTCGAGGATCTGGGCGGTTCCCTAGAGGTCGGTCCACGGCCCGGCGGCGGTACGCTGCTGGAAGCCAGGGTCCCTGTCGACCTCCTCGGGAGCGGATAACCCCGAAGGTTTCCCCAAGTCCCCGGCCGCAGAATCGGTTCCAGCACGTCCCCCTGTCCCTGTCCTGGAGGACCGATGATCCGCATGGTCCTGGCCGACGACCACGACGCGATCCACCTCGGTGTGGGTGCGCTCGTGGAGACCGAGCCCGACCTCGAGCTGGTGGCCACCGCGACCACCGGCGAGGCCGCCGTGCAGCTCGTCGCGAGCCACCACCCCGACGTCGTGCTCCTGGACCTCTCCATGCCGGGCCGGGGCGGCCTGTGGGCCCTCGGGGAGATCCGGCGCAGCCGCCCCCGCACCGGTCTCGTCGTCCTGACCAGCGACGGCCGGGTGGCCACCCAGCGCGCCGCCCTCGAGGCGGGGGCCGACGCCTTCGTCCGCAAGGACGGTCCCGTCGAGGACGTCATCCGGGCCGTGCGCCAGGTGTTCTCGGCCCCAAGGCAACCCCAAGGCCGGCGTCGCATCCTGAACCCGTGAGGCCGTCCGGCCTCGCCTCAGGAATCGTGGCAAGGCAGGGGACGATCCATGGGACTCACGCGTCGTGATGCGCTGAAGCTCGGTGTTGCAGGAGGAGCGCTCGCTGCGCTCCCGCTCGAACGGTCGGTGTTCGGCGCCACGGTGGTGAACCGGATGCCGGCGAGCAAGATGGCCAAGCCGTTCACCCTCCCGTTCAGGGTCCCGCCGGTGCTCGCATCGACGGGGACCGAGGACGTGACGACGGGTGACGGGGTGATCCGCACCTACACCCGCTACGACGTCGCACAGACCTTCTCGATCGCGTCGATCATGCCGGGCTACAAGACCCCGATCTTCGGGTACAACGGCATCACCCCCGGGCCGACCATCGTCGCCCGGCGCGGCGAGCCGATCGTCGTCAACCAGACCAACCGGCTGCACCAGCCGCCGGCCGGCGCGCCGAACGCGAAGGTGCCCGCCAAGTACTCGGACGACCCGATGGACCGGTGGACCTCCACCCACCTGCACGGCTCGGCCTCGCTCCCCCAGTACGACGGCTACGCCTCCGACGTCACCCTCCCCGGGCTGCGGAAGCGGTACATCTACCCGAACTCGCAGGACGCCCGCACCCTCTGGTACCACGACCACGGCGTGCACCACACGTCCCAGAACGCGTACAACGGGCTCGCCGGCATGTACATCCTCCACGACGACGTGGAGACCGGCCTCGGCATCCCCCAGGGCGCCTACGACGTGCCGGTCATCGTCAAGGACGCGATGCTCGACACGAGCGGCGGCCTCATCTACGACGACAACGGCGAGTCGGGCGTGTACGGCGACATCGTCCTCGTCAACGGGGTGCCGTGGCCGGCGATGCAGGTCGAGCCGCGCAAGTACCGGTTCCGCATCCTCAACGCCTCCGTCTCACGCTCGTACGAGTGGCAGCTGCACGACGGCACCAGCGCCGTCCCGATGACGGTCATCGGCACCGACGCCGGCCTCATGCCGCAGCCCCAGGTCGTCTCCAAGCTCCGGCACGGCATGGCCGAACGCTACGAGGTGATCATCGACTTCGCGCCCTACGCGCAGAAGCCCGGTCAGGCAGCGGCCAAGCTGACGCTCAACAACATCCCGCCGAAGAACAACGTCGCCTACGCGAGCGTGAAGTACGCGATGCAGTTCGTCGTCGGTCCCGAGAGCTCGATCCAGAGCACCGAGAACAACTCCATCCCGACGCTGTGGAACTCGGCGATCGAGATGCCGGAGTGCATGACCTGGACCGAGCAGGGCCTGCTCGCCCAGGGCGTGACGCAGCGCCGGTTCGCCTTCGTCCGCACGAACGGCCACTGGACGATCAACGGCGAGACGTGGCAGAACGTGGTCGACAGCAACTACACGCACTGCATGGCCGAGATGGACCTCGGTGCGGTGGAGATCTGGGAGCTCGCGAACACCTCGGGTGGCTGGTTCCACCCGGTGCACATCCACCTCGTCGACTTCCAGGTGCTCTCCCGCAACGGCAAGGCCTCGCTGGTGCGCCCCTTCGAGAAGGGCGCCAAGGACGTCGTCTACGTCGGCGAGAACGAGACCGTGCGCGTGGCGATGCGCTTCGCCGGCCCCTCCGCCGGCGAGGGCTGGGCGGCCCCCCGCGGCCGCTACATGATGCACTGCCACAACCTGGTCCACGAGGACCACGACATGATGATGCAGTTCAGCGTGGGCGACCCCGACCACGACCCCGAGTGCGACCCCATCACGGGCGACCCGGCCTGGTGACGGCGGTGACCCTCACCGCCCCACCGGTCCGTGCCGCCGCCCCTCGCGTGCGGCGGCGCGGCCGGGTGGTGGACATCGTGCTCGTCGCGGCGCTCCTCCTCGTCGGTGTCCGGCTGTTCGTGCTCGAACCCGTCGAGGTGCCGAGCGGCAGCATGGCGCCGACGCTCGCCGCCGGCTCGCACGTGCTCGTCGACCACGTCGGCCCGCGCCTCACCGGCTACCACCGCGGAGACGTCGTCGTCCTCACCTCGCCCACCGACGGCACGCTGCTCGTCAAGCGGGTCGCGGGGGTCGCGGGTGACGACGTGTCGATCCTCGACGGCGTGCTGACCGTCGACGGCGTCGCGGTGCACGAGCCGTGGGTGGACCCCGGGGATGTCGACTCGGTCTACACCGAGATGGGTGTGGTGCCCGAGGGTCACGTCCTCGTCCTCGCCGACCACCGACAGGAGGCCCTGGACTCCCGCACCTTCGGGCCGGTGCGGCTGGCCGACCTCCAGGGCCGGGTGCTCGCCACGGTCTGGCCGCTCGACCGGGTCGGAGGGACGTCGTGACCGCCGGCCGGCGCCTGCTCGGCGTCCTCCTGCTCACGCTCGCGGGCCTGCTCGGCGGCGCCGGGGTGGCCTCCGCGCACACCGGGCTCGAGGGCAGCACCCCGGGAGAGGGCGGCACGGTGAGCAGCCTGTCCGCCCCCGTCCGGCTGCACTTCGCCGACCCGGTGCTGAAGGGCACCGCCGCGGCCGTGCTCACCGGCCCCGAGGGCCGCGTCGAGCTGGCCCGTCCCTCGGTCCGAGGGGCCTCGGTGACCTTCCGCCTCCCGAAGGGCACCGCCGCCGGACGTCACCGCCTGGCCTGGCGCGTCGTCGCCGACGACGGGCACCCCGTCGAGGGCGTGCTCACCTTCACGGTGGCCGCCCGCGCCGTCGCCGCACCGTCGCCCGCCCCCTCCGCCTCCTCCTCGTCGGGCGCGGCGGTCGCACCGCGCTCCGCCGTCCCCACCACGGCCGCCACCCCGACCGACGACGTCGCCGCCACGGCGCTGGCGGCCACGGAGTCGGCCGGCACGGACGCCGCCTCCGAGGGCGGACCGTTCACGGGGTGGGCCGCCTTCGCCCTGCTCCTCGTGCTCGCCCTCGCCCTCCCCCGCTGGGTGGCGCGCCGCCGGCCGGCCCCCGACCCCGGGGGTGCCCGATGAGCGCTCCCTCGCTGCGGATCGACCGCACCGACGTCGGCCGGCTCGCCGTCGGTGCCGCCGTGCTCGGCGCCGCCGTCGCGCTCGTCGCGGTGACCGTGGCCACCGCCCGCGACCTTCCGGTCGTCACGGGGCTCCCTGAGGCCGGAGCCGGGACGGCGCTGGCCGCCTCCGGTGCGCGCCTCGCCTCGCGGGTGGCCGCGGTGGTGGTGGTCGGCGGGCTGCTCGTGCCCGCCTGGCTGGTCGGGGCCGGCGCGGTGCCGGCCCGGGTCCTGCGTGCCGTCCGCGTCGCCGCCTGGGTCTGGGTGGGCGCCACACTGCTCGCGATGGTCGCCGCCGGCGCCGAGGCCCTCGCCGTCCCGCTCGGGAGCGCCCTCACCTCGGGGCGGGTCTGGGCCTTCGTCCCCAGCCTCGGAGGAGGGCGCGCGCTGATGTCCACCGCGGTGCTCGCCGCCCTCGTGGCCTCCGGGACCCGCGTCGCGCGCGGCCCCGGGGAGCACCTGCTCCTGCTCGGGACGGCCCTCGTCGCGACGCTGCCGACCTCCCTCACCGGCCACGTCGCGACCGCCGAGCTGCACGTCGCCGTGAGCGTCGGCACCACCGTCCACGTGCTCGGTGCCGTGCTCTGGGTCGGCGGCCTGGTCGGGCTCGGGATGCTCGGTCGCTCCCCCGCACTGCCCGGGGCCGTCGCGCGCTTCTCCTCGCTCGCGCTCGCGGCGGTGGTCGTCGTCACGGTCACCGGCCTGCTGGCCGCGTGGTGGCGGCTCGGGGCCGACGCACCCGCCTGGCGCTCCGCCTACGGTGCGCTCGTCGTGGCCAAGGTCGCCCTCCTCGTGGTCCTCGTCGGGCTCGGGGGCATCCATCGTCGCTGGAGCATCCCCGCGCTCCAGCGGGGCTCGGCCGGGACCTGGTGGCGGCTGGCCGTCGTCGAGACGACCGTGATGGGCGCCACGCTCGGGGTGGCGACGGCGCTGGGTCGCACCGCGACCCCCACCCGGCCGGGCGTGGTCGCCCTCCCCCACGGCGGCGTGACGACGGTCGACCGCTACCTCCCGGCGCCCACCCCGACCTCCCTGGTGCTCGAGCCCCGCGGGTCGGCCACCGGTGCCGTGGCCGTGACGCTCGTGCTGCTCCTCCTCGTCCTCGCGGTGAGCCGCGCGGGCACCGCGCCACGGGCCGCACTGCGCGGCCTCGGGTTCGGCCTGGCCGGCACCGCGGTCCTCGGCTGGCTCCTCCTCGGGGGCCCCGGGTCGTACGGCAGCGCGATCCTCGGGGTCCACGGGACGCAGGTCGTCGGGGCCGCGCTCCTCGCGGCGCCGCTCCTCGTGGCGAGCGCCCGCGCGCTGGCGCCCGGGCGCCTGCCGCTGCCCCGGCGCGGGCTCGTCGATGCCGTCCTGCCGTTCATCGTCCTCGCGCTCGTCGTCTACGGCACGCCGCTGCTCACCGCATCGCTCGGCAGCGAGGTGGTGCACACGCTGGTCGTCCTCGTGGCCGTCGGCGCGGGTATCCCCGTGGCCCTGCGGGTCGGCACCGACCGGCGGGTCGGCGTGGCGCTGCTCGCCGTGCTCGGGGCCGTGCTGCTCGTTGTCCTCATGAGCCGCCCGGACGCCTTCGCCCCGGACTGGTTCGCGAACCTCCCCCTCGACTGGGCCGACCCCGTCCGCGGCACCGACGTCGGGACCCGGGCCGCCTAGCCCGGGAGGGCGGTGCGCGCCGTGCGCGTGGTCCGGGTGGTCCGCGTGGTCCGCCACCACGCCCCGACGAGCACGGCGAGGCCGAGGAGGACCAGGACACCGCACCCGAGGAAGACGCCGCCGTACCCCAGGCTGCTCGTCCCACCGACCGCGATGACCGGGCCGGCGACGATGGCGCCCACGCGCGTGGTGTTCATGAACAGGCTCGACGCCAGGCCGGGGCGGCCGATGACGTCCTGGAACAGCGTCAGCCCGACGCCGGACATCGTCGCGATGAAGACCGCGTTCGGCAGCTGGGCCGCGACGAGGACCACGGGCGAGGGCACGAGCACCATCAGCGCGTAGTAGCCGAGCCCGGCGACGCAGCCCGCGGCCACGACCCGCCGCGGCCCGAAGCGGGCCGTGATGCGCCCGAGCAGCACGAGGATGGGGATCTCCAGGGCCGCACAGGTGCCGAGCGCGATGCCGCTCCACTCGAGGTCGAGCCCCAGCTCGTCGGTGACGAGCAGCGGCAGCGACGAGACGGCGGCGTTGAGCGCCGCACCGAGGGTCACGAACGTCGCGAGGAGGACGAGCACCTCGGGCCGGCGCAACGTGGCCCCCATCGGGTCTCCGGTCGGGGGCGGACGCCGGGCGTGCGGCGAGGTGGCGTGCGCGTGCATCATCACGCGGGTCAGGGCCAGCCCCAGGACGCCGAGCGCGGCGACCACCCAGAGCACCGAGCGCTGCCCGAGCACCCCCATGAGGAAGGCCGCGAAGGGCGGGCCGCCGACCCACGCGAAGGAGAAGACCGCCCGGGTGCGCATGATCTGCTGCACGCTCGCGCCCGTGTGCCGCTGGTAGGCGAACAGCAGGCCGATGGCGATGCCGGCCGGGCCGCCGAGGGCGACGAGGGCGAGCACGGCCAGCGGCAGCGTCGTCGCGAGGGCCAGGGCGGTGGTGAGCGCGATCGTGAAGCCGCCGCACCAGAGCAGCGGCTTCAGGTAGTCGCCGCGCCGGTCGGCCCGGGTCGGCACCACGAGCGTCGAGACGAACCCGCTGACGTTGTAGGCGGCCAGCGCCACACCCACCTCGGCCGCGGACGCGCCGTACAGCGAGACGAGGATGATCCCGATCGCCGGGTTGAGGAAGGCGAACTGGGTGCCCCAGAGCAGGGCGGCGGAGGGGACGAGCAGGGCCCGCCGGTGGCCGGCCAGGAAGCCGGAGCCCGCGGGCGCCGTCACTTCTTGGTGGCCTGTGCGCCCGCCCCGTCGGAGGTCAGCGCGGCGATGAAGGCCTCCGGCGGCACCTCGACCGACCCGATGTTCTTCATCCGCTTCTTGCCGGCCTTCTGCTTCTCGAGGAGCTTGCGCTTGCGGCTGATGTCGCCGCCGTAGCACTTGGCGAGGACGTCCTTGCGGATGGCGCGGATGTTCTCGCGGGCGATGACCCGGGCGCCGACGGCGGCCTGGATCGGCACCTCGAACTGCTGGCGCGGGATGAGCTCCTTGAGCTTGCCGGCCATCATCAGGCCGTAGCCGTAGGCCTTGTCCTTGTGGACGATCGCCGAGAACGCATCGACCGTCTCGCCCTGGAGCAGGATGTCGACCTTGACGAGGTCGGCGACCTGGTCGCCGTCGGGCTCGTAGTCGAGGCTGGCGTAGCCGCGGGTGCGCGACTTCAGCTGGTCGAAGAAGTCGAAGACGACCTCGGCGAGCGGCAGCGTGTAGCGCATCTCGACGCGCTCCTCGGAGAGGTAGTCCATCCCGAGGAGCGTGCCGCGCTTGCCCTGGCAGAGCTCCATGATGGCGCCGATGAACTCGCTCGGCGCGAGGACGGTGGTGCGCACCTTGGGCTCGCGGACCTCGGCAATCTTGCCGCCGGGGAACTCGCTGGGGTTGGTGACGACCACCTCGGTGCCGTCGTCCATCGTCACGTCGTAGACCACGTTGGGCTGGGTGGAGATGAGCTCGAGGTCGAACTCGCGCTCGAGGCGCTCGCGGACGATCTCGAGGTGCAGCAGGCCGAGGAAGCCGCAGCGGAAGCCGAAGCCGAGCGCGACGGAGGTCTCGGGCTCGTAGACGAGGGCGGCGTCGTTGAGCTTGAGCTTGTCGAGCGCCTCCCGCAGGTCCGGGTAGTCCGAGCCGTCGAGCGGGAACAGGCCGGAGAAGACCATCGGCTTGGGGTCGCGGTAGCCACCGAGCGCGTCGGTGGCCGGCTTGGCCGCGTTGGTCACGGTGTCGCCGACCTTGGACTGGCGCACGTCCTTGACGCCGGTGATGAGGTAGCCGACCTCACCGACGCCGAGACCCTTGCCGGGCACCGGTTCCGGGCTGATGACGCCGATCTCGAGCAGTTCGTGGTGCGCCTTGGTCGACATCATGACGATGCGCTCGCGCGGGTTGAGGTTGCCGTCGACCACCCGGACGTAGGTGACCACGCCGCGGTAGGTGTCGTAGACCGAGTCGAAGATCATCGCGCGGGCGGGGGCATCCGCGTTCCCGGTCGGCGAGGGGATCTGGGCGACGATCGCGTCGAGGAGCGGCTCGACGCCCACACCGGTCTTGCCGGATACCTGGAAGCAGTCCTCGGGCTCGCAGCCGATGAGGCCGGCGAGCTCCTCGGCGTACTTCTCGGGCTGCGCGGCCGGGAGGTCGATCTTGTTGAGCACCGGGATGATCGTGAGGTCGTTCTCCATCGCGAGGTAGAGGTTCGCGAGGGTCTGGGCCTCGATGCCCTGCGCGGCGTCGACGAGGAGTACGGCGCCCTCGCACGCGGCGAGGCTGCGGGAGACCTCGTAGGTGAAGTCGACGTGGCCCGGGGTGTCGATCATGTTGAGGACGTGGCTCGCGCCCGCGACCTCCCACGGCATGCGGACGGCCTGGGACTTGATGGTGATGCCGCGCTCGCGCTCGATGTCCATCCGGTCGAGGTACTGCGCGCGCATCGCCCGGTCGTCGACGACACCGGTGATCTGGAGCATCCGGTCGGCGAGCGTGGACTTGCCGTGGTCGATGTGGGCGATGATGCAGAAGTTGCGGATCGCCTCCGGCGGCGTCGCGTGCGGCTGCAGCACGGTGCTGGCGCGGGGTGACACGAGTGGGCGGTTCCTTGCTGTGGGGGCGGTGCCGCCGGGTGAACGGCGGTCAGGGCACTGTGCCCCAGTCTCCCACGTCCGGCCGACCGGGCCGAACGCGATCGGCGGGTGCGACGGACCGATGGCCCGCGAGCTTCCGCGCCATCACGGTGATGACCGGGAAATCGTCCCGCGACGCGGATGCATCCCCGTCACCGGCCAGGATCCGCGCCCTGCCTGGGACGACGCGGGTGGCTAGGGTCGGGCCCATGCAGTGGCAGCGCATCCTCCGGCCGGTCCTCGACACCGCCGTGCGCGAGCTGTCCCGCGTCACGTCACGGAGCCGGCGGCCCGCCCGCGTCCCCGGCGGCGCGGCAGAGCGACCGCATCCGCAACCGCGGGACACATCGTCCGGGACCTACCCCGGCGACTACGACGGCCCGCTCGAGCCGGAGTACTCCCCGAACCCGGACGGCCACCCCGACCCGGGCGAGATCGTCTGGACGTGGGTGCCCTACGAGGAGGACCACCGCCAGGGCAAGGACCGCCCCGTCCTCCTCGTCGGCCGCGACGGCCCGTGGCTGCTCGCCCTCCAGCTGACGAGCCAGGACCACGACCGCGACGCCGGCCAGGAGCGCGCGGCCGGGAGGCTCTGGGTCGACATCGGGTCCGGCGCCTGGGACTCCCGCGGCCGCCCGAGCGAGGTGCGGGTCAACCGGATCATCCGGGTCGCGCCGGACCGGGTCCGCCGCGAGGGGGCCGTCCTCCCCCGAGAGCGGTTCGACCGGGTCGCCGCCGCCGTGCGCGCCGCCTCCTGAGGCTGCAACTTTTTCACAATCGTTGCCCATTCAGAGGGAACTTCTTACCGTCCCCTGATCCTCTCCTCACCGTGCCGGTCCTAGCGTCGGAGCGCCCCGGCACTCGCCCGACCCAGGAGAACCCATGTCGACCCTGCGCACCGCACGGCGCACCGCCCTGTCCGTCCTGGCCTCCGGCGCCGTCGCCGCCGCCTCGCTCGTCAGCACCGCCCCGGCACAGGCCCGTCCGGCACCCGAGCCCGTCCCGACCGCCCGGGCCGCGGGCATCCAGCAGGTCGGCGACGCCTTCATGGGCTGGTCGGCCGGGCGCGAACGCACCCGCGCGAACGACAGCACGGCCGCCGGGAGCCGTGTCGCCGTGACCCAGACGCCGGGCATCGACGTCTCGAAGTGGCAGGGCAACGTCGACTGGGCCTCGTACTGGTCGCAGGGCAAGAAGTTCGCCTACGTCAAGGCCACCGAGGGCACGACCTACCAGAACGCCTACTTCGCCCAGCAGTACAACGGCTCCTACGGCGTCGGGATGATCCGCGGGGCCTACCACTTCGCCCTCCCGGACAGCTCCTCCGGCACCGCCCAGGCGGACTGGTTCGTCGGCCACGGCGGCGGGTGGAGCGCGGACGGGAAGACCCTGCCCGGCGTCCTCGACATCGAGTACAACCCGTACGGCGCCACCTGCTACGGGCTGAGCCAGGCCGGGATGGTCTCGTGGATCCGCGACTTCACCAGCCGCTACAAGGCCCGCACCGGCCGGGACGCGGTGATCTACACGACGACCAGCTGGTGGACCCAGTGCACCGGCAACAGCAGCGCGTTCGGGGCGACCAACCCCCTGTGGGTGGCCCGCTACAACACGACGGTGGGCACCCTCCCCGCCGGGTGGGGCTACTACACGTTCTGGCAGTACACCGACACCCCGCTCGACCAGGACTGGTTCAACGGGGACCTCGCCGGCCTCACGCGGCTCGCGCTCGGCTGACCCCGGCGGCTCCGGCGCCCGGACCGGACGCACGAGGGCCCGTCACCCCGGTGGGGATGACGGGCCCTCGGTGCGAGGCTGCTCGGCTCAGAGCTGAGCGGCCTTCTTGGCCATCGCGGACTTCTTGTTCGCGGCCTGGTTCTTGTGGATGACACCCTTGCTCACGGCCTTGTCGAGCTTGGTCGACGCGGCCTTCAGCGCCTTCGCGGTCGCGTCGGCGTCACCGGCGGCCGCGGCCTCGCGGAACCGGCGGATGGCCGTCTTGAACTCGGACCGGACCGCCTTGTTGCGCTCGGTGGCGCTGCGGTTGGTCTTGATGCGCTTGAGCTGGGACTTGATGTTCGCCACTGGATGAACTGCCTTCGGTCGGGATCGGTTTGCCGTTAGAGGGCGGCAGACGCGGGTCGGGACCGGGCGTGGGGCACCCGTGGTTGACTCGCGCTGGGTGGTGCTCGTGCGCGCGCGACCACACGCGCACGCAGTCGACAAAGGTACCAGCGGGGGCATCACCGGCCAAAACGCGGGGCGCGTCCGCCGCGATGGACCCCGGCCTCAGTCCTCCCGGTGGCGTTCGTGCTGGCGGGTCATCGTGAGGACGACCCGCTCGACGGCGAAGACGGGGTCCCGTCCGCCGCCCTTGACCTCGGCGTCGGCGGCGGCGAGCGCCTGGAGGCAGGTGGCCAGGCCCTCGGCGCTCCAGCCCGAGAGCGTGCGCCGGGCGCGGTCGACCTGCCACGGCGCCATCCCGACGTCGCGGGCGATGTCGGCGGAGCGGCCCCGCCCGGCGGACCCGACCTTGACGAGCTGGCGCACCTGCTGGGCCAGCACCGCGACGATCGGGACGGGGTCGACCCCGACCGCGATGGCGTGCCGCAGCAGCCGCAACGCCTCCCCCGCGTCCCCGGCCAGCGCGGCGTCGGCGACGCGGAAGCCCGTGGCCTCGACCTTGCCCCCGTGGTAGGTGAGCACGACCTGCTCGTCGATGAGGCCCGTCGTGTCGTCGACGAGCTGCCGGCAGGCGGCCGCGAGCTCGCGGACGTCCTTGCCGACGGCCTCGACGAGCGCGTGCACGGCCTCGGCGGTGGCCTTGCGGCGGGCCCGACGGAACTCGTGGGCGGCGAAGTCGCTCTTGTCGCGGTCGGTCTTGATCGCCGGGGCGTCGAGCACGCGGGCCCCGGAACCCCGCAGCGCGTCGAGGACCTTCTTGCCGCGCTGGCCGCTCTTGTGGAGGACGACGAGGGTGAGGTCGGGCTCCGCCGGGCCGGCGAGCACCGCCAGCAGGTCGGTCTGCAGGTCCTCCCCCGCCTCGTCGAGGTCGTGGACGACGACGCACTTGGCGCCGCCGAAGAGCGACGGGCTGGTGTGCAGGACGATCTCGCCCGGCTCGTAGGCACCCGCGTACACCCGGATGACCTCGAGGTCGGGGCTGGTGACCCGCAGCTCGTCGAGGGTCGCGGCGAGCGCACGCTCGGCGAGCACCCCCTCGGGCCCGGACACGAGGACGTACGGGGGCACGCGATGGGCCACGGCGACGACGTCCTCGGTCATGGCCTCACTCTGCCACCCACCACCGACCCGGACGGAGCAGGCTCGTGCGTCAGTCGAAGGTCAGCGTCGGGCCTCGACCGGCCTCGAGCCCGAGCCCGGTGAGCCGGGCCTCGACGGCCTCGCGCGGCAGCTCCATCGACTCGACGAGCTCCTCGAGCGAGAGGCCCAGCTCGACGCCGTCGCGCAGCTCCTCGTCGAGCTCGGCGGTCCACGCGTGGCCGTGGGTGACGGCCGTGCGCGGTGACGCGGGCGGCGGCGGGTCCTCGGCGACCGGCCGCTCGACGGCCGAGGGCGTGGTGGACGTCGCGGGGGTGGCGACGGCCATCGACGTCCCGGCGACGGCACCGGTGAGCCCGCGCAGCGCGGGCTCGGCGACGGGCAGCACGGGCGGGGCGATCTCGTCGAGCCGGGCGAGCGCGGCGAGCACCATGGCCCGGTCGGCGGTGGGCCAGAACGGCGGCAGCGAGCGCTGGAGGAAGCCGGCGTAGCGGGCGGTCATCATCCGGGAGTCGAGGAAGGCGACGACACCGCGGTCGTCGCCGCGCCGGATGAGGCGGCCGGCGCCCTGGGCCAGCCGCAGGGCCGCGTGGGTGGCGGAGACGGCCATGAACCCGTTGCCGCCCATCCGCGCGATGGCCTGGGACCGGGCGGACGCGAGCGGGTCGTCGGGCCGCGGGAACGGGATCCGGTCGACGATGACCAGCTGGCACGACGAGCCCGGGACGTCGACCCCCTGCCACAGCGACAGCGTCCCGAAGAGGCAGGTGCGCGGGTCCTTGGCGAACTCGCGCACGAGCGTCGAGATCTGGTCCTCGCCCTGGCAGAGGATGACGATGTCGGTGTCCTCCAACCGTTCCCGCATGACCTCGGTGGCCTCCTTGGCGGCCCGCATCGACGAGAACAGCCCGAGGGTGCGACCGCCGGCGGCCCGCACGAGGGCCTCGATCTCGTCGAGGGTCTGCGGCGCGGCGCCGTCCCCTCCCGGCGGTGGCAGGTGCTTCGCGACGTAGGCGATGCCCTGCTTCGGGTAGTCGAACGGGCTCCCGACGTCGAGGCCGCGCCACGCCGGCGACCCCTCGCCCCGCAGCCCGATGGTGCCGGCCACCGCGTCGAACGAGCCGCCGAGCTCGAGGGTCGCGGAGGTGATGACGACGGTGCGCTCGTCGAACACCTTGTCGCGCACCAGCATCGCGACGCTCATCGGCGCCACGCGCAGCACCGGCCCGCGGCGGGGGTCCTTGGAGAGCCACACGACGTCGAGCTCGCGCTCCTCGAGCATCCGCGCCGCGGTCTCGAAGAGGTCCTCGACGGCCGCCCGGGCGACCTGCTTGGCCCCGTCCGGCTCCTCGCCCTGCTGCGGCTTGAGCTCGGTCTGCGCGGCGCGCGCGACGTCACGGATGCGCCCGAGAGCCACGGCGAGCGCGTCGGGGATGCCGGTCAGCCGCGCCTCGGGCATCGGCTCGAGAACCGACTCGAGGAGGGTGGCGGCGTCGTCGAGCGCCTCGGCGGCGTCGGACTGCCGGCCGGCACGCTTCGATGCCGCCCGCACCGTGCCCGGCGTGAGCTCGTCGGTGATCGTCGAGGTGACGCGGTCGACGAGCTCGTGGCCCTCGTCGACCACGAGCACGTCGTGCTCGGGGAGCATCTGGCGCCCCTCGAAGGCGTCGATGGCCATGAACGAGTGGTTGGTGACGACGACGTCGACATCCTTCGCGGCCTCGCGCGAGCGCTCGACGAAGCACTCGGCCACCATCGGGCAGCGCGAGCCGAGGCACTCCTCGGCGCTGACCGACACCTGCCGCCACGCCCGCTCGGAGACGCCGGGCACGAGCTCGTCGCGGTCCCCGGACTCGGTGCGCTCGGCCCACTCGCGCAACCGGACCACCTCGGCGCCGAGGCGCGAGGCGGCGCGGTCGACGTCACCGACCGACATCAGGGTGTCGGCGTCGTCGTCGGGGAAGCCACCCTCGAGCTTGTGCAGGCAGACGTAGTTGCGCCGCCCCTTGACGAGGGCGTACGTCGGGCGCCGGCCGAGCACCGGCTCCAGTGCCTCCGCGAGCCGGGGCATGTCGCGGTCGACGATCTGGGCCTGGAGGGCGAGGGTGGCGGTCGCGACGATCGCGGTCTTCCCGGTGTCCATCGCGTGCTGCACCGCGGGAACGAGGTAGGCCAGCGACTTGCCGGTGCCCGTCCCGGCCTGGACGAGGAGGTGCTCGCCGGAGTCGACGGCGTGCGCGACGGCCCGCGCCATCTCGACCTGACCGGGGCGCTCGGTGCCCCCGACCCCGGTGACGGCGGCGTGGAGCAGGTCGTCGAGGGAGGGCACCGGTGCAGCCTAGGCGCTCCGGTCCGACCCGCCGGGGTGCCGTCCCCAGGCCGCCCACACCATCGGCCGCATGTTGCGCATGGTGCGTCACGTTGCGTTTTGCGCGCCGTGTTCTCTTGTCCGCAGCACGCCGCGGGTGTCACGATGGCGGGCGTGACCACGAGCGCGCAGACCCGCACCGTCCCCGCAGACATCGAGATCGCCGAGGCCGCCGAGCTGACGCCGATCGCCGAGCTGGCCCACGAGAAGCTCGGCATCGACCCCGCCGCGCTCGTGCCCTACGGCCACACGAAGGCGAAGGTCTCGCTCGAGTACGTCCGCTCTCTCGCCGAGCGCCCGGAGGGCCGCCTGGTCCTGGTCACCGCCATCTCCCCCACGCCGGCCGGCGAGGGCAAGACCACGACCTCGGTGGGCCTCGCCGACGCCCTCGCCTCGCTCGGCGAGAAGGCGATGGTGGCCCTGCGCGAGCCGTCGATGGGCCCGGTCTTCGGCATCAAGGGCGGCGCGGCCGGCGGCGGCTACGCCCAGGTCGTCCCGATGACCGACATCAACCTCAACTTCACCGGCGACTTCGCGGCCATCGCGGCGGCCAACAACCTCCTGTCGGCGATCCTCGACAACCACATCCACCACGGCAACGCCCTCGGCATCGACCCGCGCACCATCACCTGGAAGCGCGTCGTCGACCTCAACGACCGCGCGCTGCGCGATGTCGTCGTCGGCCTCGGGGGTGTCGCCAACGGCATCCCGCGCGAGGACGGCTTCGACATCGTCGTCGCGTCCGAGGTGATGGCCATCCTGTGCCTCGCCACCTCGATCAAGGACCTCAAGGAGCGGCTCGGCAACGTCGTCGTCGGCTACACGCGCGACAAGCAGCCGGTCACCGCACGCGACCTCAAGGCGCACGGCGCGATGACCGTCATCCTGCGGGATGCGTTGGCCCCCAACCTCGTCCAGACCCTCGAGCACACGCCCGCGATGATCCACGGCGGCCCGTTCGCCAACATCGCCCACGGCTGCAACTCGGTGATGGCCACCCGCACCGCGCTCAAGCTCGCCGACTACGTCGTCACCGAGGCCGGCTTCGGGGCCGACCTCGGCGCCGAGAAGTTCATCGACATCAAGTGCCGCACCTCGGGGCTGCGCCCGTCCGCGGTGGTGGTCGTGGCCACCGTCCGGGCGCTGAAGTACCACGGCGGGATGGCCGTCGCCGACCTCAAGCAGGAGTCGGTCGAGGCCCTCACCGCCGGGATGAGCAACCTGCGCCGGCACCTGCGCAACGTCCGCGACGTGTACGGCCTCCCGGGGGTCGTGGCCCTCAACCGCTTCCCCACCGACACCGACGCCGAGGTCGCGGCCCTGCTGCGGCTCGTCGAGGAGGAGGGCTTCCGCGCCTTCGAGGCGACCCACTACTCCGACGGCGGGGCCGGCGCCCAGGACCTCGCCCGCGGCGTGCTCGACGCCATCGAGAACAGCCCCGGCGAGATGGAGCTCGTCTACCCCGACGAGCTCTCCCTCGCCGAGAAGGCCGAGGCCGTCGCCACCCGCGTCTACGGCGCGGCTGGTGTCACCTTCGACGCCAAGGCGGCCAAGCGGCTCGCGGCCATCGAGGCGGAGGGCTTCGGGCACCTGCCGGTCTGCATGGCCAAGACCCAGAGCTCCTTCTCCACCGACCCCACCCTGCGGGGCGCGCCCATCGACCACACCGTGCACGTGCGCGAGGTGCGGCTGGCGGCCGGCGCCGGGTTCGTCGTCATGGTGACCGGCGACATCATGACGATGCCGGGCCTGCCCAAGGTGCCGGCGAGCGAGCACATCGACGTCGACGAGGACGGGCGCATCGTCGGCCTCAGCTGAGCACCGGCCGCCCGTCGAGCCGGCGGGCCATCCAGATGTCGTCGCGACGGTCGTCGTCGGCCACCCGGATGCCGTCGGGCAGGCGTCCGACGACGACGTACCCGAGGCCCGTGTAGAAGTCCTCCGTGCCCGTGCCTCCACGGACGGTCAGCTCGGCCACGTCGACACCGTCCTCACGCGCGACCCGGTGCATCGCGGCCATGAGGAGACGCCCGAGGTTGTCACCACGCCGCTCCGGGTCGGTCATCACGCGGTACGCCGTGCGTCGGTGCCCGAGAAGGGGGTTCGACGACGACGCCCACCAGGCCGCAGCGACCACGGCACCGTGCGGGTCCCTCAGGAGGACCGCGACGGCGCTCCCGGCGGCCATCTGCTCCTCGTGCGCGGAGAGCGCGGCCCCGACCCTCTCGCGGGCGGCGCCGGGCAGGAACCCGACCGCTCCCCCGGCGTCGTTGGTCGCGCACCACAGGTCGAGCACGGCCTCCCGGGTAGCCCGGTCGAACGGCTCGCGGTGCACCTCGACGCGCGGCGCCACGAGCACGACCGGTCCGGGCACGTCGTCGGGGTCGCCCGCCCGGGCCCGCTCGACCACGGCCGTCGGCACGCCCGGCAGCTCGACGCCGGCCTCCGCGGCCCCCGCGAGGGTGAACCCCGAGCGCTCGGCGGTGCGGATCGAGGCGCGGTGGTCCGGGCGCGCGCTGGCCGTCAGGGGCAGCCGCGGGCCGTGCTCGAGGGCGTCGGCGGTGACCGCACGCGCCAGCTCGGGGCCCAGCCCGCGGCCCTGGTGCGGCACGTCGAACCGGTAGTAGAGGTTGAGGTTCTCGTGGTCGCGACCGTGGATGACCCCGCCCACCCCGAGCACCTCGCCCGAGGTGCGGTCCTCGACGACGCCGTACCCGAACCCGTGCTCGTCCCAGTGCGTCAGTGCCGCCGCGAGCAGCCGTTCCGCCCGGGTGGTGTCGCTGACCGCCCACGGGGCGAACGGGTACTGCGCCGGGTCGGTGTGCAGCCGGACCCACAGGTCGTGGTCTGCGGCCGTCAGCGGGCGCAGGACGAGGCGCTGGGTCGTGAGAGTCCGGGGCGCGGTCACCCCTCCACCCTATTGCGACCAGTTCGCAACAGGGGCCGGGAGCTCAGCGGTACTCGGGGTTCGGGTGGTCGGCCTGGGACAGGTCCCAGTTCGTCGTGACGTTCCCGTGGGCCGGGACGCCGCCCGCGTCCTTGAGCCGGCGCGCCGTGTGGAGCATGTTCCAGGCCGCGAACACGGTGTTGCGGGTCGTCCAGTGGTTCTGGGCCCCTCGGTCGTCGTCGAGGTAGGAGGGCCCGGGGCCGGCCTCGCCGTTCCAGTAGGCGTCGACCTGGGGCGGGATCGTGAAGCCGATGTGGGACAGGGCGTAGAGCATCTGCGCGGCGCAGTGCTTGCCGCCGTCCTCGTTACCCGTGATGACGACGCCACCGACCTTGCCGTAGTACGACCACTGGCCCGCGGCGTTGAGGTCCCCCGACCACCCGTACAGCCGCTCGATCGCGAGGCGGGTCAGCGAGGACTGGTCTCCCAGCCAGATCGGCGTGGCGAGGATCAGGATGTCCGCCGGCTCGACGAGCTCGCGGTAGAGGTCGGGGAAGTCGTCACGCTCCCAGCCGTGCTCGCGCATGTCCGGCTGGACCCCCGGCGGGATCACGTGGTCGACGAGCCGGACGACGTCGACGCGGGCGCCGACGCCCTCGAGCACCCGCCGCGTCACGGCGAGCAGGCCGTCGGTGTGGCTGGGCTCGGGGCTGCGCTTCAGCGTCCCGTTGAGGACGACCGCTCGCAGGTCCGAGAAGTCGGTCTCGGAGGCGGCGACCTCCGCGTCGATGAACCGGGCGACGGAGTCGGGCAGCATCTCGCGAGCATAGCCACGCGAGGCGCCCCCGCGTCAGGCCCCGAAGGGCGCGAGGTGCTCGGCCAGCTCGGCGTCGACCCGGGCGGTCAGGCGCGTGCCCTCGGCGACGTGCTCGCTGCTGAGGACCTCGCCGGTCTCGTGGACCCGGCTCACGAGGTCGCCGCGGTCGTAGGGCACGAGCACGTCGACGTCGACATCGGGCTGGGGGAGCTCGTCGGCGATCAGCGCCTGCAGCTCGTCGAGGCCGGCGCCGGTGCGGGCGGACACCACGATCGAGTGCTTCTCGTGGCGCCGGAGCCGGTCCAGGACCTCGGGGTCGGCGAGGTCGGCCTTGTTGACGACGATGACCTCGCGCACGTCGGTGGCGTCGACGTCGGCGAGGACCGCGCGCACCGCGGAGATCTGCCCCTCGGGGTCGGGGTGCGAGCCGTCGACGACGTGCAGCAGCAGGTCGGCGTCGGCGACCTCCTCGAGCGTGGAGCGGAAGGCCTCGACGAGCTGGTGCGGCAGCTGACGGACGAACCCGACCGTGTCGGCGAGCGTGTAGAGGCGCCCGTCCGGGGTCTCGGCCCGGCGCACGGTGGGGTCGAGGGTCGCGAACAGCTGGTTCTCGACGAGGACGCCGGCGCCGGTGAGCCGGTTGAGCAGGCTGGACTTGCCGGCGTTCGTGTACCCCGCGATCGCCACGCTGGGCACGCGGTTGGCCCTGCGCCCACCGCGCTTGGTGTCGCGGGTGGTCTTCATGTCCTTGATCTCGCGGCGCAGCTTGGCCATCCGGCTGTTGATGCGGCGCCGGTCCAGCTCGATCTTGGTCTCACCCGGTCCGCGCGAGCCCATGCCCTGGCCGCCCGCGGCCTGGCCACCGGCCTGGCGGGACATCGAGTCACCCCAGCCGCGCAGCCGCGGGAGGAGATACTGGAGCTGGGCGAGCTCGACCTGGGCCTTGCCCTCCCGGCTCTTGGCGTGCTGCGCGAAGATGTCGAGGATCAGCGCGGTGCGGTCGATGACCTTGACCTTGACGACGTCCTCGAGCGCGCGGCGCTGGCTCGGCGCGAGCTCGGTGTCGCAGACGACGGTGTCGGCGCCCTCGGCGATGACGACGTCGCGCAGCTCGGCGGCCTTGCCCTTGCCGAGGTAGGTGGCGGGGTCGGGGTTGGCGCGGCGCTGGATGACGCCCGCGAGCACCTCCGAGCCGGCCGTCTCGGCGAGCGCGGACAGCTCGCGCAGCGAGTTCTCGGCATCGACCAGGGTGCCCTCGGACCACACGGCGGCGAGCACCACGCGCTCGAGGCGCAGCTGGCGGTACTCGACCTCGGTGACGTCCTCGAGCTCGGTGGAGAGCCCGGCGACACGGCGGAGCGCGGCGCGCTCCTCGCGGTCGAGCTGCTCGCCGTCGAAGGTCAGCGCGTCATCGTCCAGCACGAAGCCGGCGTCGTCGTGGGTGTCGGTGTCGGCGAGCGCCTCGGCCCGCCCGGAGAGGATGTTGTCGGTAGTCATGTGCTCCCTAGGGTCTCATCGGTCAACGCCCGGCGGCGACCGCATTCTTCCGAGGCGCCGCTACCGTGGGCCCCGCCATGAGCGACCACGACCACTACTTCACCGCCGCCCCCGCGAGCGACGGCGAGCGCCGCCCCCTGCGGGTGCGGCTCGCCGGCCTCACCGTCGAGGTCGAGGTGGCCGGCGGCGTGTTCTCCCCGGGCAGCCTCGACAAGGGGACGCGCGTCCTTCTCGAGGAGGCGCCGTCGCCGCCCCCGGAGGGCACCTTCCTCGACCTCGGCTGCGGCTGGGGGCCGGTGGCCCTCACCCTCGGGATGCTCGCGCCCGCCGCGACGGTGCACGCCGTCGACGTCAACGAGCGGGCGCTCGACCTCTGCCGTCGCAACGCCGCCTCGCTGGGGCTCGACGGCGTCCGCGCCGGGACGGCGGAGTCGGTCCCCGACGACGTCCGCTTCGACCTCATCTGGTCCAACCCGCCCATCCGGGTGGGCAAGGCGGTCCTGCACGACCTGCTCCGTACCTGGCTGCCGCGGCTGGCACCGGGGGGCGCGGCGTACCTCGTCGTCCAGAAGAACCTCGGCTCGGACAGCCTCCAGCGGTGGGTCGAGGCCGATCTCGGGATGCCCTGCCGGCGCCTCACGTCGGTCCGCGGCTTCCGGGTGCTCGAGGTCACTCCCGCGCGTCCCTGACGAACGGCAGCCCCGCCGCGAGGATCTGCCGGTCCCAGGTGAGGAAGTCGACGCCCTCGACGTGGGCCTGCGTGAGCAGCAGCCGGTCGAAGGGGTCCCCGTGCGGGAGGCCCTCGACCTCCCCGATCCGCAGCCCGTGCTCGACGAGAACCGGGAGGTGGCGGAAGCCGGACTCCGCCAACATCTGCCCGAGCGGTTCGGTGAACTCGAGTCGTCCTGTCCGAACCTTGATGGTGAGCTCCCAGGCGCTCGCGGCGGACACGAACACGGTGTCGCTCTGGAGGCGCGTGCGCGTGCGGGCACCGAGGCGGGACTCGTCCCTCAGCGCCGCGAGGGCGACATGTGAGTCGAGGAGCATCAGATCGGCCCCTCGGTCATCAACCGGGTGAGCTCCTCGTCGGGCTCGTCGAAGGTGTCCGGGTCGTAGAAGATCTTCCCCTTGCCGAGGCCGAGGGTGATGCCCTGTGGGCGTGGCGCGACGAGCTCGGCGACCGGCCGGCCGTTGCGCGCGATGGTGATGCGCTCGCCGGCCTCCACCCGTTCGAGCAGCCGGGAGAGGTGGGTCTTGGCCTCGTGCACGTTGACCGTCGAGGCCGTGCGCGGGTCGCGCGGGGGTGGGGTCGGCCGTGCGCTCATGACCTCACGGTAGTGGACCAGACTTAGTCCGGTCCGTCGTCCGCGACGTCAGCGTCGGGGCCGCACCACCATCGCGGACCCTCCACCACGCCGCGTGGGCTCCGCCGCTGCGGTCAGCTCACCGTGCCGTCCGACGTCGATGGCCGTCGCGGCGCCGATCTCGGGGGTCGAGGCCAGCTGGTGCCCGAGGGCGCGGAGCCCGGCCCCGACGGCACCGTCGGCGATGGCCGGCTCGGCCTGCTCGCTGCTGCCGTTGCGGCTCGAGAGCCGCGGTGCGGCGAGGGCGTCACCGATCGACAGGCCCCGCTCGTAGTGGCCGAGGAGGATCTGGGAGACGGTCGTGATGATCGAGGCACCACCCGGGCTGCCGGCGACGACGTCCAGGCGCCCGTGGTCGAGGACGATGGTCGGGGTCATCGAGGAGCGCGGGCGCTTGGACGGACCGGGCAGGTTCGGGTCGGGCACACCGGGGGTCACCGGGACGAAGTCGAAGTCGGTGAGCTCGTTGTTGAGGATGAACCCCCACCCCGGGACGGTGATGCCCGAGCCGCCGGTCTGCTCGATGGTGGACGTGTAGGCCACCGCGTTGCCCCAGCGGTCGACGACCGAGAGGTGGGTCGTCGACGTGCCGTCGTGCGGCAGGATGCCCGACGGCGTGCCCGGCGCGCAGTCGGTGTAGCGGCCGTCAGGGCTGCCGAAGGGCACGGGCCGCGGCATCGCGGCGGCGCCGGAGAAGAGGCAGGCCCGCTCGTCGGCGAAGCCCTGCGAGAGGAGCTCCTTCGTGGGGACGCCGCGGACGTCGCCGACGTACCGGTTGCGGTCGGCGAAGGCCGTCGCGGAGGCCTCGGAGAAGCGGTGGAGGTACTGCACCTGCCCGACGTCCGAGGTGTCCTTGCCGGTGCGCTCCTCGTAGGCCTCGACGAGGTTGAGGATCTCCCCCAGGCCGATGCCGCCGCTGCTCGGCACCGGCATCCCGTAGACGTCCTTGCCCCGGTACCGCGAGTGCACGGGCGCCTTGTCCAGGACCCGGTAGCGGGCGAGGTCGCGCGTGGTCAGCTCGCCCTTCAGGACGCTCTTCCCGGGCGCCGTCGTCGGGTTGCGGACCTCGGCGACGAGGTCGCGGCCGATGCGACCCTCGTAGAGCGCGTCGGCACCGTGCGTCCGCAGCTCGCGGAAGGCGCGCGCCATGTCGGGGTTGCGGAAGACCGACCCCACGGCGGGGGCCGTGCCTCCGGGGAGGAAGACGCGCGCCGTCTCGGGGAAGGTCGAGAACCGCTCCGCGTTGTCGAGCGTCTGCTGGTGGAAGGTCTGGTCGACGACGAAGCCGTTGCGGGCGATGCGCTCCGCCGGCTTCAGCAGCTCACCCAGCCGGCGCGTGCCCCAGCGGTCCACGGCCCGCTCCCAGGTGGCCGGCGTACCCGGAGCGCCCACCGACTGACCGGAGTTCACGACCGTGTCGAAGTCCATCGCCGTGCCGTCGGGGCCCCGGAACTGGTTCGCGTCGTACGTCGCCGGGGCGGCCTCGCGCCCGTCGACCGTCTCGACCCGGTGCTTGCGCGCGTCGTAGTGGACGAAGAAGCCACCACCCCCGATACCGGTCGAGTAGGGCTCGGTGACGCCGAGCGCGGCCGCCGTCGCGACGGCGGCGTCGGTGGCGTTGCCGCCGGCCTTCAGCACGTCGATGCCCACCTGGCTGGCCACCGGGTCCACGCTGGCCACCGCGCCACCCGAGCCGGTCATCACCGCGACCTTGGGCAGCTGGTGGCCGACGGGTGGCGGGCCACCGTGCCCGGGTCGGTCGTGGTGCTCGGCACTCGCGACGCTCGGCGAGGCCACGGCGAGGGTCGCGGCGACCCCCAGCGCGAGGCCGGCCGCGACGCGGCGGGTGGGTCGGACGGCGGTGGTACGGCGAGGGGTCCCCATCACGGCACCGTAACCCCGGGTCGCGGCGCTGTCGCGGCGAGCGGTCAGCCGGGCAGCAGCGCCGAGGGCACCGAGCCGTCGGCCACGAGCACGGCCGGACCGGCCAGCTCGACGCCGTGGTCGGCGAGCAGCCGCACGGTGAGCCGGCCGCCGGGCACGTCGACGAGCCACGTCGAGCCGGTGTCGAGCGAGCCGGCCCAGAAGCTCGTGGCGATGGCCGCCGCGCAGGCCCCGGTTCCGCACGAGCGGGTCTCGCCGACGCCACGCTCGTGGACGCGCATCGCGATGTGGCCGGGACCCATCGGGCGGACGAGCTCGACGTTCGTGCCGCCCCGCGGCTCGGGGCGCACGGACGGTGCGGAGGTGAGGTCGAGGGCGTCCAGCTCGACCTCCTCGGGGAGGGCGACGACCGTGTGCGGGTTGCCGAGGTCCACGGACAGGGCCGAGTACGGGTCTCCCCCACCGACGTGCACGAGGGCGTCGAAGCCGTCGCGCTCGGCCGTCGGCGCGTCGGCCAGCCGCCACGGCCCGAGGGCCACCGACCACTCGTCCCCGTCGCGGCGCACGGTCTTGGCCCCGGCCCGCGTCGCGATGACGAACTCGTCGCCGGCCTCGAGACCCTCGCGGCGGAGGTACTCGGCGAAGACGCGGGTGCCGTTGCCGCACATCTCGGCCGCCGACCCGTCGGCGTTGCGGTAGTCCATGAACCACCGGGCCTGCTCGGCCTGGGCGCGCACGGCGGGCTCGTCGGCCAGCTCGGCCGGCACCACGCGGATGACGCCGTCGCCGCCCACGCCCGCCCGCCGGTCGGCCAGCCACGCGGCCCGGCCCGCGGACAGCCCGAGGGCGCCGTCGAGGTCGGGCACGAGGACGAAGTCGTTCTCGGTCCCGTGCCCCTTCGTGAACGCGAGCCGGTCAGCCATGTGGTCCATCGTCCCATCCCCCGTGGCGCAGCCGGCCGGCCGCCGCCTCGACGAGCTCGACCACCCGGTCGGCGAGGTGGGGGTCGATGGCGTCGACCCACGTGGTGCGCGGGTCGGCACCGAACCAGGACTCCTGGCGGCGGACCAGCCGCCGGGTGCGCAGGGCGGTGTCGGCGATCGCCTCGTCCACGCTCGCCGTGCCGTCGAGGACGGCGAGCGCCTGGGCGTAGCCGACGGCCCGGGAGGCGGTGCGCCCCTCCCGCAGACCGAGGTCCACGAGGGCGCGGGTCTCTTCGACGAGTCCGGCGTCGAACATCGTCCGCGTGCGGCGCTCGATGCGGCGGTCGAGCGCGTCGCGCTCCAGGCGCAGCCCCACGGTCACGGTGGGGCGCACCGACTCCCGGGTCGGCAGGGTGGCGCTGAACGGGCGGCCCGTCAGCTCGACCACCTCGAGGGCCCGCACGACGCGGCGGGTGTTGTTCGGTTCGATGGCCGCCGCGGCCTCCGGGTCGAGGTCCCGCAGCTGCTCGAGCAGCGCCGGCGTCCCCTCCGTCTCCGCGCGCTCCTCGAGGCGCCGGCGCACCTCCGGGTCGGTGGGCGGGATCTCGAGCCGGTCGAGCAGGGCCCGCACGTACAGGCCGGAGCCCCCGACGACCAGGGGGAGCCGGCCACGCTCGAGCACGCCGGCCAGGTCGGCGCGGGCGTGCCGCTGGTAGCCGGCGACGGTCGCCTCGTCGGTGACGTCCAGGACGTCGAGCTGGTGGTGCGGGACGCCCTCGCGTTCGGCGCGCGTCAGCTTGGCCGTGCCGATGTCCATCCCCCGGTAGAGCTGGGAGGCGTCGGCACCGACGACCTCACCCCCGAGCCGGTGCGCCAGGGCCACGCCGAGGTCGGACTTGCCGGTGGCCGTCGGGCCGACGACGGCGACGACGAGGCCGGACCCCGGTGCGGACGCCTGCCGGAGGGCGTCCTCGAGCGGGTCCACCGGAGGCCTGCCCACCTCAGTCCGCGCGCTCGTCGTCGGGCGTCTCGTCGTCGTGGCCGAAGGGGTCGCGGTCCTCCCCCGGCATCCACGACAGGCCGGGCACGCCCCACCCGTTGGCCTTGACCGCCTTCTTCGCCTTGCGGGCGGGGCGGCCGCTCAGGCGGTCGACGTAGAGGAAGCCGTTGAGGTGGTCGTACTCGTGCTGGAGCATCCGGGCGAACCACCCGGTGGCCTCGTAGCGCAGCTCGTTGCCCAGGAGGTCCTGCCCGGTGAGGACCGCCTGCTCGCCCCGCCGCAGCGGGTAGGACTCACCGGGTACGGACAGGCAGCCTTCGGACTCCTCGTGCGGGTCGGGCTCTCCCGCAGCGGGCTTCGCGGCGACGAGGTAGGGGTTGATGACCACGCCCCGCGGCGGGATGCCGTCGTCGTTCGCCAGCTGCCAGGTGAAGATGCGCAGGCCCACGCCGATCTGCGGCGCGGCGAGCCCGACACCGCGGGCGGCGTCCATCGTCTCGTACATGTCCCGCACCAGCTCGCGGACGGCGTCGTCGATCACCTCGACGGGTTCGGCGCGACGGTGGAGGACGGGGTCGCCGGTGATGACGACTGGGCGGATGGTCATGCGCGGGATTCTTCCAGAGCCGCGGCGGGGTCCTGACGCCGGGAAAGGGGCTGGCGCGTCGGCCGGATCGGGTGTCCACTGGAGGTGCTCCCGCGGGAGCACGCCCTGTCACCGATCGGAAGGAGGTCGCACGTGGGATTTCTCGACAGCGCCAAGGAGAAGCTCACCGAGCTGGCCGAGCAGCACCCGGACCAGGTCGAGTCCCTGAGCGACCAGGCCATCGAGCGCGGCGGCGACGCCGTCGACTCGATGACGGGCGGCAAGTACGCCGACCAGGTCGACCAGGCCCAGACCCGAGCCGACGGAGCCATCGGCGAGCGGTGAGCCCACCGAGGCCGCGAGGCCCCCGACCGCCCCGGCGGTCGGGGGTCTCGTCCGTTCGGCCACGATGTCGGCCGCCCTTCGGCCACGACTCGTGTCGCGACCCGTCGATCGCGCGCGCCGCACCGAAGCCGTCCCTATCGTCGAACGAGCACCAGCCACTCCTCGGAAGGGACGCGTCGTGTCGCACTGGCACTCGGGGTTGCCGAAGCTCGACATCGAGCCGTTCGACCCGACCCCGCTCTACGACGCGGTGCGGACCACGGTGGCGGAGAACGCGGTGGCCGAGGAGCGCCGGCGCTCGGGCAAGCGGACGGTGCTGCTCGTCGGCGCGGTGGTCGGCCTGCTCGCCCTCGTGGGCGGCGCGGTCGCCCTCTTCGCCTGAGCTCAGGCGCCGCAGGCCGCCGAGGTCACCGGCGGGGCCGCCGGGACGCCGACGGACGGCATCCCGAGCGAGACGGCCGGCTTGCCGGGTACCGGGGCGCCCTGGAGCGCCTCCCAGGCGTCGCCCCCGCGGGTGCGGCGCAGTGACCAGACTCCCTGCTGCACAGCGCTGTCCGCGACGAGGTGGTGCGGAGCACCGTAGGTGACCCCGACCGTCACCGCGTCCCCGGGGCGGGGCCGCTCGGCCCCCTCGGGCAGCGCGAAGTGGACGAGCCGGTTGTCGCGGGCGCGCCCCGACATCCGGGCGGTCTCGCCGTCCTTGCGGCCCTCCCCCGGCGCCACGAGCACCTCGACCTCGCGGCCCTCGAGCTCGCGGTTACCGGCCCACGACACCTGCTCCTGGAGGGCGATGAGCCGGTCGAAGCGCTCCTGGACGACGGCCTTCGGCACCTGGTCCTCCATCGTGGCCGCCGGTGTGCCGGGGCGGATCGAGTACTGGAAGGTGAAGGCGCTGGAGAACCGGGAGGCCTCGACGACGCGCAGCGTCTCGGCGAAGTCCTCCTCGGTCTCGCCGGGGAAGCCGACGATGAGGTCGGTGGTGATCGCGGCGTCGGGCATCGCGGCGCGGACGCGGTCGATGATCCCGAGGAACCTCTCGCTGCGGTAGCTGCGGCGCATCGCCTTCAGCACGCGGTCCGAGCCGGACTGCAGCGGCATGTGCAGGCTCGGCATCACGTTCGGCGTCTCGGCCATGGCCTCGATGACGTCGTCGGTGAAGGCGGCCGGGTGGGGGCTGGTGAACCGCACGCGCTCGAGACCGTCGATGTCGCCGCAGGCCCGCAGCAGCTTGCCGAAGGCGAGCCGGTCGCCGAACTCGACGCCGTAGGTGTTGACGTTCTGCCCGAGCAGCGTGACCTCGACGACGCCCTGCGCCACGAGCGCCTCGATCTCGGCGAGGACGTCGCCGGGCCGGCGGTCCTGCTCCTTGCCGCGCAGGCTGGGGACGATGCAGAACGTGCAGGTGTTGTTGCAGCCCACCGAGATCGAGACCCAGCCGGCGAACGCGGAGTCGCGGCGCGTCGGCAGGGTCGACGGGAAGGTCTCGAGGGACTCGAGGATCTCGACCTCGGCCCGCTTGTTGTGCCGGGCCCGGTCGAGCAGGGCCGGGAGGCTGCCGATGTTGTGCGTCCCGAAGACGACGTCGACCCACGGCGCGCGCTTCACGATGGTCTCGCGGTCCTTCTGCGCCATGCACCCGCCGACGGCGATCTGGAGGTCCGGGTTGGCGGTCTTGGCCGGGCGCAGCTGCCCGAGGTTGCCGTAGAGCTTGTTGTCGGCGTTCTCGCGGACCGCACAGGTGTTGAAGACGACGACGTCCGCGACGTCGGGGCGCCGCTCGGCCGGCACGCTCGCGAGGTCGACGTAGCCGGCGGTCTCGAGGAGGCCGGCGAGGCGTTCGGAGTCGTGCACGTTCATCTGGCACCCGTGGGTGCGCACGTCGTAGGTCTTGGCAGCAGTCATGGCGTCCCCCAGCGTACGAGCCGTCGGGCTCCGCGACAGAATCCCGCCCGCCGTCCCGAGGTCACGATCCGGAGGCCGGTGGCTGTCGGAGCCCGGTGGAAGGGTCGGGCCCGGGCCGTCCCGAGCCCGTGCCGCCCGACGAAGGAGCCCTCGTGCCCGACTTCTCCGGTTCGCTCATCGACCACCTCAACCTCCCCGTCACCGACCTCGCGGCGTCCGTCGCCTTCTACGAGGCGGCCCTGGCACCCCTCGGCATCACGACGCTCATCCCGGTCCCCGCCGACGAGGCCGCAGACCAGAAGGCGATGCACGCCTTCGGGGTCCACCCGAAACCGTTCTTCTGGCTCGTGGCAGGAGAGGCCGTCCGCTACGACGCCGACACCCACGTGGCGTTCACCGCCCCGGACCGGGCCACCGTCGACGCCTTCCACGAGGCCGCGGTGGCTGCCGGGGCCACCACGCTGCGCCCGCCGGGCGAGTACGCCGAGTACCACCCCGGCTACTACGGGGCGTTCGTCGCCGACCCCGACGGTGTCAACGTCGAGGCGGTCTTCCACGGCGCGCCCGACACCGCCTGAGGGGACCTCAGGGGTACGCGGGACCGGCCACGGCGAGGGAGTCCTCGGGGTCCTCCGCGGGGGCGGGCGGGCGCACGGCCGACGCGAGGAGGACCGACCAGGCGAGCCCGACCACGAGGGCGACGACCGCCTCGCTGATCGTCGAGAACCCGGAGAGCAGGCGGGCCGCGACGAGGACGGTGACGACCACCGCCACCGAGGTCCACACGGTGACCCTCCTCCCCCACGACAGCCACGGCGCGAGGACGACGGCGGCGAGCACGAGCGCGCACGGCACGACGGCGAGCTGGTTGACGAAGAGGAAGCGCAGGGTCTCGTCGGTGGCGTCGCCCGGCGCCTCGCGGTGGTGCTGCACCGCGTCGATGACGCCCTTGGTGGCCAGCGCGAGCGCCGCCAGACCGGCGACCGGGATGAGCACCCGCAGCCGCTCCTGCGCGTCGAGCCGGCGCCGGTGGCGCACGAGGACGCCGAGGGCGACGGCCGCGGCGAGCAGGACGACGAACGGGGTCCGCAGGACCGAGACCGTCGCGAGGCTGAGGTCGGTGACGGCCGGTGAGGCGTGGTCGGCGAGCCAGTCGGCGACGGGGCGGTCGAGGGAGCGCAGGCCGGTGCGCGCGACCGCGACGAGGACCACCACGGTCGTGACGACGCCGACGAGGATCGCGCCCACCGACCACAGGAGGGCGGAGACGACGTGGCCGGCCCGGGAGCCGGCGACGGAGACCGAGCCCTCCTCGACGCGACGGCGGACGAGCCGCAGGCGCTGGAGCGGCGCCCGGAGGACGGGGGTGGTGAGCCAGTGCGGGTGCCCGGCGACCAGGCGCCCGGACCACGCGAGGGCGAGGACCACACCGGCGAGGACCGCGACGGACACGCTCGCGCGCCCGAGCACCGCGCTCACCGCGTCCCAGCTCGACCCCGCGAGGTGGCCGAGCAGGGTGAGCGAGACCGCCCAGAGGGTGGCCGCCGGGACGCTCGCGCGGGCGAAGCGGCGGTACGGGGTGCCCGACATCCCGATGATGCGCGGCACGAGGGTGCGGGCGACCACCACGAACTGGGCGACGACCACGGCCTGCGTCCCCCGCCGGGCGAGCAGGTCGTCGGCGAGGGCCCAGCGGCTCTCACCGACCCGCTGCCCGAGCCTCGAGCTGCGCACGGCGGCCCCGCCGTCCCGGCCGGAGCGCCACCCGAGCGAGGTCCCGGCCACCGCCGCGACGACCGCGAGCAGGTAGACCACCGGTGCCGGCACCGCCCCCACGCCGGCGAGGACCCCGAGGCCGATGACCGCCGTCGTCCCCGGCAGCAGCATCCCGACGACGGTGCCCGACTCGGCGAGCACCGACGCGGCGAGCAGCAGCGCGAGGGGCCAGGCGGGCAGCGACCCGAGGACGTCGGTCAGCACGCGCCCAGCGTGGCACGTGGCGGGCGGTGCACGGGAGCGGATCTCGGTGGCTCGCCGGGCACGCCCGGCCTAGCCTGCCCGGATGACCTCCCGCACCGTCCCGCCCGACGTCGTCCTCTCCCCCGTCGACGCGCAGACCTGGCGCGCCGTGGCCGCGCTGCGGGTGCACCCGGACCAGGAGGAGTTCGTCGCCGCTCCGCTGCACTACCTCGCGCTCTGCGCGTACGGCGGCGTGTGGAACCCCCTTGCCGTGACGGTGGACGACGAGGTCGTCGGGTTCCTGATGTGGGGCCTGGACGACGACGGGAGCACGTGGCTCGGCGGCATCCTCGTCGACGCCGGCCACCAGGGGCGGGGCATCGGCCGGGCGGTCGTGCTCGCCGCCCTCGAGCTCCTCGAACCGCAGGCCGGTCCGGCGGGGTTCGCCCTCTCCTACCAGCCGGCGAACACCCGGGCCGCCGGCCTGTACCGCTCGCTCGGATTCGTCGAGACCGGCGAGGTCGACGACGACGAGGTCATCGCCCGCCGCCTCCCGGCCTGACCCACCGGTCCCGGGCCAGTCCGTCGGTGCCGGGCCGGTCCGCTGGGAACGCCCCGCCTCGGGCGCCCGTTCGACCGGGTGAACGCCGGGGACCCCCGGACCCACGAGAGGACACCGTGCGCACGCTGCTCAACATCATCTGGTTCGTGTTCGGCGGGTTCTGGCTGGCCCTCGGCTACGCCCTCGCGGGGCTCGTGCTGTGCGTGCTCGTCGTGACCTTCCCGCTGGGCGTCGCCTCGTTCCGGATGGCGTGCTACGCGCTGTGGCCGTTCGGGCGCGCGGTCGTGGAGAAGCCCGGCGCGGGCACCGGGTCGGTGCTCCTCAACGTCGTGTGGATCGTGCTCGCCGGGTGGTGGCTGGCCCTCGGGCACCTCCTGAGCGCCGTGGCGCAGGCGGTGACCATCATCGGGATCCCGCTGGCGGTCGCGAACCTCAAGATGCTGCCGGTCTCGCTCGTGCCCTACGGCAAGGAGATCGTGCGCTCGGACGCGCTCCCCCCGGGCCGGCGCCCACTGCACTCGCTCTGAGCCGGGGGCGCGGACTCGGTCGCGCCTCAGTCGCGCCGGTGCTCGGGCGCGTCACGGACCGCCTCGCGCACGACCCGCATCGTCAGCTCGGCGTCGTAGCCCTTGCGGGCCAGCATCCCGGCCAGCCGCCGGGTCTGGACGTGCGGCTCGAGGCCGTGCATCGAGCGCATCTTCTTCGCCACCAGCGTGCGGGCCCGCTCCTCCTCGGCGTGCGGGTCGACCTCGGCGAGGGCCGCCGCCGCGGTCTCGTCGTCGACGCCCTTCTTCCGCAGCTCCTGGCGCAGTGCCCGGGTGGCCAGGCCGCGCCCGGCCTGCTGCGAGCGCACGAGCATCCCGGCGTAGGCCTCGTCGTCGACGAGCCCGACCTCCTCCATCCGGTCCAGGACCGCGGTGGCGACGTCGTCGGGGCAGTCCTTCTTCCGCAGGGCCAGCGCGAGCTGGGAGCGGCTGCGGGGCGCGGCGGTCAGCTGGCGCAGCACGATCTGGCGGGCCCAGTCGTGGGGGTCCGGCTCCTCGCCGCGGGTGCGGGGGTCGCCCTCGGGGTCCGCGGGGGCGGGCGCACCCCTGCGACCCCGGCCGGACCGACGGGCACGCTCGGGCGCGGGCGGCGCGGGCGATGCCTCCTCGGCCGTGCGCAGGACCTCCCGCAGGGCGTCGAGGTCGGCAGGTGCCCGGGACGCGGCGGGCCCCGCCGCCCAGTCGGGCGGCGGGGCCGTGCCGTCGGCGAAGGCCACGGAGGGGTGCCTCAGAAGTCGACGGGGACGTCCGGGACGGCCTCGAGCTCGGGCTTGACCCCGACGCCGAGCTTCTCCTTGATCTTGCGCTCGAGCTCGTCGGCGAGCTCGGGGTTGTCCTTGAGGAACGCGCGGGCGTTCTCCTTGCCCTGGCCGAGCTGGTCGCCGTCGTACGTGTACCAGGCGCCGGCCTTGCGGACGAAGCCGTGGTCGACGCCCATGTCGATGAGGCCGCCCTCGCGGGAGATGCCCTGGCCGTAGAGGATGTCGAACTCGGCCTGCTTGAACGGCGGGCTGACCTTGTTCTTGACGACCTTGCAGCGGGTGCGGTTGCCGACCGGGTCGGTGCCGTCCTTGAGGGTCTCGATGCGCCGCACGTCGAGGCGGACCGAGGCGTAGAACTTCAGCGCCTTGCCACCGGTCGTGGTCTCGGGCGAGCCGAACATCACGCCGATCTTCTCGCGGAGCTGGTTGATGAAGATCGCCGTGGTGCCGGTGGTGTTGAGCGCGCCGGTGATCTTGCGCAGCGCCTGCGACATCAGGCGGGCCTGGAGGCCGACGTGGCTGTCGCCCATCTCGCCCTCGATCTCGGCACGGGGCACGAGCGCCGCCACGGAGTCGATGACGATGATGTCGAGGGCGCCGGAGCGGATGAGCATGTCGGCGATCTCGAGCGCCTGCTCACCCGTGTCGGGCTGGGAGACGAGCAGCGCGTCGGTGTCGACACCGAGCTTCTTCGCGTACTCGGGGTCGAGCGCGTGCTCGGCGTCGATGAAGGCCGCGATGCCGCCGGCCTTCTGCGCGTTGGCGACCGCGTGCAACGCGACGGTCGTCTTACCGGAGGACTCCGGGCCGTAGATCTCGACGACGCGGCCGCGGGGCAGGCCCCCGATGCCGAGCGCGACGTCGAGCGAGATCGAGCCCGTGGGGATCACGGCGATGGGCGGGCGGACGTCGTCGCCGAGGCGCATGACCGCGCCCTTGCCGTGCTGCTTCTCGATCTGGGCCATCACCGAGGCGATCGCCTTGTCCTTCTCGCCACCGTTGGCAGCCGCCACCGGGTTGGGCATCACGCTTCCGCGGGATCCAGCCATGTCACACCGTTCCTTCGTTCGTCATCGAGCGCGTCCACCGGCGACCAGCTCTCGCTGTCGGTCTCGTCGCGAGGTCTGGTCAGACGCTAGGCGGAGGCACCGACACCCGTCACGGGCCGCCGGGGGACCTGTGGACGAAGGGGGCCGGAACCACCACCTGTGGACGAGCGTAGACGAACACGTGTTCGACGGCGGGACGACGCGCCGCGACACGCCGACGTGCCTACGAGGTGGGGGCCGGCACCCCCCACATCGCGGCGACGTGCCGTACGTCGGTGCCGCAGCACCCGCCGAGCACGCGCATCGCCGGCAGCCGCCGGCTGACCTCCATCTGGTCGGCCGCGAGCCGGGTCGGGTCGCCGTCGTCGAGCGCCTCGGCCTCGTCCAGCTCGGCGTGGCTCATCGTCGAGGCGTTGGCCCGGGTGCCGAGCAGGCGCCGCACCCACTCCCCCTCGTCGAGCCCCGGCAGCACGTGGGTCGGGTGCGCGCAGTTGACGAGGTAGTGCTCCGGGGCAGCGGCGGCGTCGACGGCCCGGACCGCGTCGGCGAGCGTCGTGCCGTCGGGCAGCCGTCCGTCGGTCTCGACCGTGAACCCGACCGAGACCGGGATGCCGGCCTCGCGCGCCGCGAGCACCACCCCGATGCCCTCGGCCGGCGTCGTCATGGTCAGGGCCGAGACGAGGTCGGCGCCGGCCTCGGCGAAGGCCCGCACCTGCGGCGCGTGGTAGTCGCGCGCCTCCTCGGGGTCGGGCGCCTCCCCCGCGACGTACCCGTCGCCGCGCGGGCCGACCTGTCCGGCCACGAGGACGGCCGGCACGTCGTACCCGCCGGCGAGCCCGCGCAGGTAGGCGATCGCCCCGGCGTTGGTCCGCGTGGTCGCGTCGAGGTCGTACCCGACCCGGGCCGCCCAGTCGGTGTTGGCCCGCCAGGTCGGCGACTCCAGCAGCAAACCGGCTCCTGCGGCGGCGGCCACCGCGGCGTAGCCGTCGTAGTAGCGCGTGAGCATCGCGCGCCCGGCGTCGTCGTCGAGGAGCGGGAAGGCGGCGAACTCGGGGAGGTCGGCGCCGTGGTGGAAGATCAGGTCGGTCTCGAGGCCGCCGTCGGTGACGAAGCCGCGCAGTGCCGGGTCGTGGAGGGCCGCGAGGGACCCGGGGGTGGTCTCCATCCCCCGCAGTGTCCTCCGAAGTCCCCCGCGAGGGAATGGCTCAGGTGAGCAGGAGCGTGGCGATGCGCCGGGAGGTGCCCCACACCCCGAGCGCCCCGAGCACCGCGAGGTAGCCCACGTGCCACAGCAGGCCCCACCCGACCTCACCGAGGAGCAGCGCCCGCTCGAGCGCGACGCCCTGGTAGAGCGGCGTCGCCGAGACGACCCACTGGAGGGCGTCGGGGTAGGTGGACAGCGGGAAGAAGGTGGCCGAGAAGAGGAACATCGGCTGCACCGCGAGCGTGACGTAGTCGAAGTGCTGCCACGAGCTCATGAAGGTCGTCGCGAACATCCCGATGGCACCGAAGGCCAGGCCGACGAGCACGGCGGCCGGCACCGCGAGCAGCGCCCACCAGGAGTGGACGAGCCCGGCGACCCACGCGACGACGAGGAACATCGTGGAGTACAGGGCGCCGCGGGACAGCGACCAGAGGATCTCGCCGACCGCGATGTCCCTGGGGGACAACGGTGTCGCCAGCATCGCGTCGTAGAGCTTCTGGTACTTCAGCTTGAAGAACACGTTGTACGTGCTGTCGGCGACGGCGCCGTTCATCGCCGAGGCCGCGAGCAGCGCCGGCGCCACGAACTCGGCGTAGGGGACGACGGTGCCGCCGTCGGTGGTGACGGTGCGCACGAGCGCGCCGAGCCCGATGCCGATGGAGAACAGGTAGAAGACCGGCTCGACGAACCCGCTGAGCAGGAGCAGCCACATCCGGCGGAAGGCGGTGACGTTGCGCATGAGGACGTGGCGGGCCAGCCCGATGCCGACCGGGGCGGGCACGACGACGGCCGCGCGCGACACGGCGGTCACGAGAGCAGCCTCCGGGCGAACTCGCGGTGGGCGAGCACCCAGCCGACGCCGACGTAGAGGGCGAGCACGGTCACGTGGAGCACCCCGGCCCAGCCCGGCCAGACCGCCTCGGAGGCGCCACGACTCAGCTCGACCCCGTGCCACAGCGGCGTCACCCACGCGACCGGCTGGATCCACGTGGGCAGCTGGTCGATCGGGAAGAAGGTGCCGGAGAACAGCATCAGTGGGGTCATGACGAACCGGAAGACGATGCTGAACCCGCTGTCGGTGTCCATCCGGGCGGCGAGTGCGAAGAGCGGGATGCTGAAGGCCATGCCGGTGAGCACGGCCACCGGGACCGCGAGCAGCACCCACCACGAGCCGAAGGCCCCGAACGGCGCCGCGACGGCGACGAAGATCGCAGTGGCCACGGCCAGCTGGAGCGCGACGACGGCCAGGTGCCCGCCGAGCACCTCCCCCACCCGCAGCGGGGTGGCGAGCATCGCGGAGTACATGCGGTTCCACTTGATGTAGCCCATCACCGCGTACGTGGAGTCACCGAAGGCCAGCATCATCGCCTGCATCGCGAGGATGCCGGGCACGACGAAGCGCAGGTACGGCACGCCGTCGACGCCGCCGGCGCGCTCGTCGACGAGGGCGCCGAGGCCGAGACCCATCGAGAGCAGGAAGAACAGCGGCGAGGCGAAGCGCCCGATGATCGAGCCCTTCCACGTGCGCCGGTACACGACGAGGTGGTGCGCGACGACGGACCCGACGCGCTCGGCCCGCGTGGTGGGGCGGCGGGGCCCGGGGCCGAGCCGGCCGCTGGGGGCGGTGGCGACGGAGGTCGTCGTGGCGGCGGACATCAGTCGACCAGGGAGCGGCCGGTGAGGTGGAGGAAGACGTCCTCGAGCGTGGAGCGGCGCACCAGCGCCGACAGCGGACGGACACCGCGGTCGTGGAGCGCGGCCAGGGTGTCGTCGCCGTCGGCGGTGTAGACGAGCAGCCGGTCGGGGAGCTCCTCGACGCGCTCGGCGGCGCCCGAGACCGCCTCGACGTGCCGCTCCTGCTCGTCGACGGCGAACCGCAGCTCGACGACCTCGCGGGTGGAGTAGGTGTCGATGAGCTCGCGGGGGCTGCCCTCGGCGACGATCCGGCCGTGGTCCATGACGACCAGCCGGTCGCAGAGCTGCTCGGCCTCGTCCATGTAGTGCGTGGTGATGATGAGCGTGACGCCCTCGCGCTTGAGCCGGTACAGCCGGTCCCAGAGGACGTGCCGCGCCTGCGGGTCCAGGCCGGTGGTGGGCTCGTCGAGGAGCAGCACCTCGGGGTCGTTGACCAGCGCGCGGGCGATGGTGAGCCGGCGCTTCATCCCGCCCGACAGCGGCTCGACCCGGTCGTGGCGCCGTTCGGTGAGCTGGGCGAAGTCGAGGAGCTCGTCGGTGCGGGCGCGGACCTCCCTGCGGGACAGGCCGAAGAAGCGGCCGTAGACCCAGAGGTTCTCCTCGACGGAGAGGTCCTCGTCGAGCATGTCCTGCTGCGGGCAGACGCCGAGGCGCGCGCGGATGGCGGGGCCGTCGGTGGCGGGGTCCATCCCGAGGATGCTGAGCTCGCCGCCGGAGACCGGCGAGACGCAGCCGACCATCTTCATCGTGCTCGACTTGCCGGCGCCGTTCGGGCCGAGGAATCCGAACGCCTCGCCGCGCATCACCTGCACGTCGATGCCGTCGACCGCCGTGAAGTCGCCGAAGGTCTTCGTCAGCCCCCGGGCCTGCAGGAGAACGTCATCGCTCACGTGGACCGACGCTAGCCCAGGGCGCCGACACCGGGCACCGGAGTTTCCGCGCCGTCACCGTGATGACGGGGAACCTCCTCGAGGACGCGGATGCATCCCCGACGTCCGTGAGCTTCCGCGCCGTCACCGTGGTGACGGGGAACCTCAGGTGCGGGGTGGCGGGATCTCGCGGCCGTGGCGCCGCTCGACGGGCACGTCCATCTGCTCGCAGAGCGCCGCCCAGACGGCCCGCGGTGCCTCGCCCGCGTCGAGGGCCTGCTGGGCGGTCATCCCCCCGAGCGCGGTGAGGTGCTGGCCGTTCGCGAGCGAGCGCGCGTAGGCCCCGCCGAACTCCTCGGCCATGAGCTCCCAGAACCTCGAGTGACGCACCCGGCGATGGTAGGCGCCGCCGGGTCGGGGATGTCCCGGCGGGGTGCGGCACGACCGCGGGACGACGGCATACTGGCGCCATGCGCCTCCTCACCGCCGACGGGGTCCCCACCTCGCTCGCCCGCGTCCACGAGCCCACCCAGCCCCCGGTCCGCGTCGGCCTGGTGCAGCACGCCTGGGACGAGGACCAGGGCCGGCTGCGCGCCACCCTCCTCGACGGCGTGCGCACCGCCGCCGACGCCGGCGCCCGCGTGGTCTTCCTCCCCGAGCTGACGCTCTCGCGCTACCCCGCCGACACCCTCCCCTCCGGGCGACCCGACGCCACCGCCGAGTCGCTCGAGGACGGCCCGACGATGGCCTTCGCGCGCGAGGCGGCCGCCGCCTCCGGCGCCCACGTGCACGCCAGCCTCTTCGAGAAGGCACCGGCCCCGGACGGCTCCGACGACGGCCTGGGCTTCAACACCGCGGTGCTCGTCGCCCCCGACGGCACGCTGGTCGGCCGCACCCGCAAGACCCACATCCCGGTGACCGCCGGCTACTACGAGGACAAGTACTTCCGCGCCGGCCCGCCGGAGGACGCCTACCCCGTCTACGACCTCGACGCCGTCGGCGGGATGCGCGTCGGCCTGCCGACCTGCTGGGACGAGTGGTTCCCCGAGGTCGCCCGCTCCTACGGCCTCGCCGGGGCGCAGGTCCTGGTGTACCCCACCGCGATCGGCTCGGAGCCCGACCACCCCGACTTCGACACCCAGCCGCTGTGGCAGCACACGATCGTCGGGCACGCCATCGCCAACGGCGTCTTCGTCGTCGTGCCGAACCGGTACGGCACCGAGGGGCTCATCACGTTCTACGGCAGCTCGTTCATCGCCGACCCGTACGGCCGCGTGCTCGTGCAGGCGCCGCGCGACGAGGCGGCCGTCCTCGTCGCCGACCTCGACCTCGCCCAGGGGAAGGACTGGATCGACCTCTTCCCCTTCCTCGCCACCCGGCGCCCCGACTCCTACGCCCCGCTCGCCGAGCCGGTGCGCCCCGAGCACCGCCGGGAGGGCTGACCCGTGGCGTGGCGGATGCCGGCGGAGTGGGTACCGCACGAGCGCACCTGGATGGCCTGGCCGTCCTCCGGCTACACGTTGGGGGACACCGAGTCCGACGCCGAGGAGGCCCGCGCCACGTGGGCCGACGTCGCGCTGGCCGTCTCCCGCTTCGAGCCGGTCACCGTCGTCGTCGACCCGTCGGCCGTGCCCGTGGCTCGGCACTGGCTCGACGAGGGACGGCACGGCCGATACCGGGTCGACCTGCTCGAGGCCCCGCTGGACGACGCGTGGATGCGCGACATCGGGCCGACGTTCGTCGTGTCCGACGAGGGAGGGCTCGGGGCGGTCGACTGGGTCTTCAACGGCTGGGGCGCGCAGGAGTGGGCGTCGTGGGAGCACGACGCGCAGGTCGGCACGTTCGTCGCCGGGCGCGCGGGCGCCGAGCGCATCGGCTCCGAGCTGGTCAACGAGGGCGGCGGGATCCACGTCGACGGCGAGGGCACCGTGCTCCTCACCGAGACCGTCCAGCTCGACCCCGGCCGCAACCCGGGGCTGTCCCGTGCCGACGTCGAGGCCGAGATGGACCGCACCATCGGTGCGACACAGTGCATCTGGCTCCCGCGCGGCCTGACCCGCGACTACGACGAGTTCGGCACGCGCGGGCACGTCGACATCGTCGCGACGTTCTGCGCGCCCGGTGTCGTGCTGCTGCACTGGCAGGGCGACAGCGCGCATCCGGACCACGAGGTGTCCGTCGAGCTCGAGGGGCTGCTGTCGTCGTCGACGGATGCCGCGGGCCGCGCGCTCGAGGTGGTGCGGGTGCCCGCGCCGACGACCCTCGAGGACGACGAGGGCTGGGTCGACTGGTCCTACATCAACCACCTCGTCGTCAACGACGGCGTCGTGGCCTGCACGTACGACGACCCGCAGGACGCCGAGTCGCTCGGGGTCCTGGGCCGGGCCTACGCCGGGCGCGAGGTCGTCGGGGTCGACGCGCGGCCGCTGTTCGCGCGCGGCGGCGGCATCCACTGCATCACCCAGCAGCAGCCGCGGGTCTGACGCACGCGGCCCCACGCGAGCCGGTCTCCCGCCCGCGAGCCCCCTGCAGGAGGCTCGTCCGCACCCTCCCGGCGCGTCCGCGGCCCTCGACCGATGAGTCCCGCCGGCGCTCCGGGTCGGTCCTGTCGGCACGCTCTGCCAGAGTGCTGCCCGACGGACGAAGGAGCACCGATGTCACGCACGCGCGTCCACAACTTCGCCATCTCGCTCGACGGCTTCGGCTCCGGTGAGCCGCAGTCGCTCGAGGCACCGTTCGGCCACGCCGGGCAGCGCCTGCACGAGTGGATGTTCGCCACCCGCTTCTGGGGGCCCGACGGCGCGACCGGCGTCGACGACGCCTTCGCCCAGCAGCACGGCGCCGGCTTCGGGGCCGAGATCATGGGCGCCCACAAGTTCGGTCCGCCCGGGTGGCAGGACGACCCCGCCTGGCGGGGCTGGTGGGGCGAGGACCCGCCCTTCCACACCCCGACGTTCGTCCTCACCCACCGCCCCCACGAGCCGCTGGAGATGGAGGGCGGCACGACGTTCCACTTCCTCGATGCCTCGCCCGCCGAGGCCCTCGAGGTCGCCCGGGAGGCGGCGGGCGGGCTCGACGTGCGCATCGGTGGGGGCGCGACGGTGGTCCGGGACTTCCTGGCCGCCGGGCTCGTCGACCACGCACACCTCGTCGTCGTGCCGGTCGTGCTCGGGCGCGGGTCGCGCGTCTGGGACGGGCTCGAGGCGCTGGAGGACACCTACGCCGTCGAGTCCGTGGCCTCGCCGAGCGGCGTCACCCACCTGACCCTGACCCGCCGGTCCTGAGCCGGTGGTCACGAGCCTGCGCCCGGTGCGGGACGAGGACCACGACGCCCTCTTCGCCTTCCAGCGCGACCCCGCCGCCGTGCGGATGGCCGCGTTCACCCACAGGGACCCCGACGACCGCGCGGCCTTCGAGGAGCACCAGCACCGCGTCCGCACCGCTGCCGGCATCCGCCACCGGGCGATCGAGCGCGACGGCGTCCTCGTCGGCACGGTCGCGGCCTTCACGATGGAGGGCGAGCGCGAGGTCACCTACTGGGTCGACCCCGCGCGCTGGGGCGAGGGCATCGCCACCGAGGCGCTGCGCCTGCTGCTCCTCGAGGAACCGGAGCGGCCCATCCACGGGCGGGTCGCGGTGCACAACACCGGATCCCGGCGCGTGCTCGAGCGCTGCGGCTTCGTCGTCGTGGGGCAGGACCGCGGGTTCGCCGCGGGGCTGGGCGCCGACACCGACGAGCTCGTCCTGCGCCTGGGCTGACGGGCGCCCGTCGGTCAGCGCATCCCGGGGGCCAGCGCCTCGAGGAGCACCTCGGCCCGCTCCAGCGCGGCCTCCTCGGCGACGTCCGGGGTGCCGACGTCCGGCGCGAGGTTGAGGTCGAGGAGCACCTCGGTGGCGCCGTTCGCGCCGAGCGCGGCGACGTCGTCGAGCAGCTGGTCGGCGGTGCCGTGGAAGGGCCGCCGGCCGCGACCGGGGTCCGCGGCGACGAGCTCGGGGACGACCCGGACGAGCACGCGGAGGGCATCCGGGTCACGGCCGGCCTGCCGCGCGCCGTCGCGCACGACCTCGACGTCGCGCGCGAGCCGGGCGGGGTCGTGGGTGCTGCTCGCGATCCAGCCCTGGATCAGCCGTCCCGCTCGACGCAGCGCCGGCTCGGCCGTGCCCCCGACGAGGACCGGGGGGTGCGGCCGCTGCACCGGAGCCGGGCCCAGGTGCGAGCGCGGCACGGTGTAGAACTCGCCGGCGAACTCGACGGGGTCGTCCGTCCACAGGGCGACGAGGCAGCGCAGGTACTCCTCGAAGCGGGCGCCCCGTCGCTCCATCGGCACCCCGGCGGTCAGATGCTCCTCGGGCAGCCAGCCCATCCCGACACCCGCGGTGAGCCGCCCGCCGGAGACGACGTCGAGCGAGGCCAGCTGCTTGGCCATCAGCGCGGGCGCGGTGTAGGGCGCGCAGAGCGTCGCGGTGCCGAGCCCGATCCGGGTCGTGTGACCGGCGACCAGCGCGAGCGCCACGACGGGATCGAGGACGCTGCGGTGGTTCGGTCCGAGCCGGCCGTCCGCGGGCCACAGCGTGCGCTGGAAGGTCCACAGCGAGGCCCAGCCCAGCTCCTCCGCGCGCCGGGCGACGTGGAGCACGGTGCCGGGCGTGGCCCATCGCCCGGACACCGGGAGGCCGAAGCCGAGGAGGGGCTGCGCCGTCACGGCACCACTGTCGCAGGTGCGCGCGCGGCGGGGCCGGTGTCGGCGCCGGGTGAGAGGGTGTGAGCAGCATGGATGCCGACGTCCTCGACCGCTTCTCCCCCGCCACCGCCGCCTGGTTCCGGGGGAGCTTCAGCGCACCCACCACCGCCCAGGCGGGCGCGTGGGAGGCCATCAGCAGCGGGCACCACGCGCTCGTCGTGGCGCCCACCGGGTCCGGCAAGACCCTGTCCGCGTTCCTCTGGGCCCTGGACCGGCTGGCCGCCGAGCCGGTGCCCGAGGAGCGGCTGAAGCGCTGCCGGGTCCTCTACGTCTCGCCGATGAAGGCGCTGGCCGTCGACGTCGAGCGCAACCTGCGCAGCCCGCTCGTCGGCATCCGGCACGCCGCCACCCGGCTCGGCCTGCCCGAGCCGGACATCTCGGTCGCCGTCCGTTCCGGCGACACCCCGGCCGACGAGCGGCGGGCCTTCGCCCGGGCGCCGTCCGACGTCCTCATCACCACCCCCGAGTCGCTCTTCCTCATCATGACGAGCGCCGCCCGCGAGGCCCTGGCCGGTGTCGAGACGGTCATCCTCGACGAGGTCCACGCCATCGCCGGCACGAAGCGCGGGGCGCACCTCGCCCTCACCCTCGAGCGCCTCGATGCCCTCCTCGAGCGGCCGGCGCAGCGGATCGGGCTGTCCGCCACCGTCCGTCCCGTCGAGGAGGTCGCGCGCTTCCTCGCCGGCGGCCGACCGGTCGACGTCGTCCAGCCGCCGTCCACCAAGGAGTGGGACCTCAAGGTCGTCGTGCCGGTCCCCGACATGGCCGAGCTCGGGCAGCCCACCGGCGACCTCGCCGGCGCCGCCTCCGGCCAGGAGCAGCGGGCGAGCATCTGGCCGCACGTCGAGGAGCGCATCGTCGACCTCGTCGCCGACCACACCTCCACCCTCGTCTTCTCCAACAGCCGGCGCCTCGCGGAGCGGCTGACCACCCGGCTCAACGAGATCTGGGAGGAGCGCGTCGAGGCCGCCGAAGGTGCCGAGTCCGTCGAGGTCGACGGCGCGGCGCCCCGGCCCGCGGTCCTCAAGGGCGCTCCGGCGCAGGTGATGGCGCAGTCCGGCCAGTCCTCGGGGGCGCCACCGGTGCTGGCGCGCGCCCACCACGGGTCGGTCAGCAAGGAGCAGCGCGGGCAGATCGAGGAGGAGCTGAAGTCCGGGCGCCTTCCCGCCGTCGTCGCCACGAGCAGCCTCGAGCTCGGCATCGACATGGGCGCGGTCGACCTCGTCGTGCAGGTCGAGTCGCCACCGTCGGTCGCCTCCGGGCTCCAGCGCGTCGGGCGCGCGGGGCACCAGGTCGGGGCCGTCTCGCGCGGCGTCCTCTTCCCGAAGTTCCGCGGCGACCTCGTCCAGACCGCGGTCGTCGTCGAGCGGATGCTCGCCGGCGAGATCGAGGCGCTGCACGTGCCCTCGACCCCGCTCGACGTGCTGGCCCAGCAGGTCGTCGCGATGTGCGCGCTCGACGAGTGGACCGTCGAGGAGGTGCTCGCCCTGGCCCGCCGTGCGGCGCCCTACTCGACCCTCACCCGGCCGGTGCTCGAGTCGGTGCTCGACATGCTCGCCGGCAAGTACCCCAGTGAGGACTTCGCCGAGCTGCGGGCGCGCATCACGTGGGACCGGTTGTCCGACACCCTCACCGGCCGGCGTGGCGCCCAGCGGCTGGCCGTCACTTCGGGCGGAACCATCCCCGACCGTGGCCTCTACGCCGTGTTCCTCGCGACCGGCGAGGGGCCCGGCCGGCGGGTCGGCGAGCTCGACGAGGAGATGGTCTACGAGTCCCGCGTCGGCGACCTCTTCACCCTCGGCACCAGCACGTGGCGCATCGAGGACATCACCCACGACCGCGTGCTCGTCACGCCGGCGCCGGGGTTGCCCGGGCGGCTGCCGTTCTGGAAGGGCGACTCCCTCGGCCGCCCCGCCGAGCTCGGGCGGGCGGTCGGTGCGTTCGTCCGCGAGGTCGACGCCCTGTCCCCGACGAAGGCCCGCGAGCGGGTCATGGCGGCGGGCCTCGACGAGTGGGCCGCCGACAACCTCCTCACCTACCTGCGCGAGCAGCGCGAGGCCACCGGGCACGTCCCGGACGACCGCACCGTCGTCGTCGAGCGCTTCCGCGACGAGCTCGGTGACTGGCGGATCGCGGTCCACTCCCCCTTCGGCGCGCAGGTGCACGCCCCGTGGGCGCTGGCCCTCTCGGCCCGGATGCGCGACCGCTTCGGCGTCGACGTCCAGGCGATGCACGGCGACGACGGCATCGTCCTGCGCCTGCCCGACCTCGAGTGGGACGACGTCGACGGCATCGACCGGCGCAGCGTCGGCCGCGAGCTCCTCGACCTCGTGACCATCGACCCCGACGACGTCCGCGGCCTGGTGACGGACGAGATCGGCGGGTCGGCCCTCTTCGCCAGCCGGTTCCGCGAGTGCGCCGCGCGCGCCCTGCTCCTGCCCCGTCGACGCCCCGACCGGCGCCAGCCGCTGTGGCAGCAACGCCAGCGCGCCTCGCAGCTGCTCGAGGTCGCGAGCCGCTTCCCGACGTTCCCGATCGTCCTCGAGGCCGTGCGCGAGTGCGTCCAGGACGTCTTCGACGTGCCGGGGCTCGTCGACCTGATGCGCGACGTCGCGGGGCGCAAGGTCACGGTCGTCGACGTCGAGTCCTCCACCCCCTCGCCCTTCGCCAAGTCGCTGCTCTTCGGGTACGTCGCGCAGTTCCTCTACGAGGGCGACAGCCCGCTGGCCGAGCGCCGCGCCGCCGCGCTGGCCCTCGACCCCTCGCTGCTCGCCGAGCTCCTCGGCGGCTCCGAGGGGCTGGCGCTGCGCGACCTCCTCGACGCCGAGCAGGTCGCCCGCACCGAGTCCGAGCTGCAGCGGCTCACCCCCGAGCGGGCCGCGCGCGACGCCGACGACGTCCTCGACCTCATGCGCGTCCTCGGCCCGCTGCCCGTCGACGGCGTGCTCCAACGCTGCCGCGAGGGGGTCACCGGTAACGACGTCGAGGGCTGGCTGGCCGACCTCGCCTCCGCACGGCAGGTCATCCCGGTCCGCGTCGCCGGCGAGGACCGCTGGGCCGCCATCGAGGACGCCTCGCGCCTGCGCGACGCCCTCGGCGCCTCACTGCCTCCCGGTGTGCCACAGGCCTTCCTCGAACCGGTGGCCGACCCGCTCGGCGATCTCGTCGCCCGCTACGCGCGCACGCACGTCCCCTTCCATGCCGCCGAGGTCGCGCGGGCGTACGGCATCGGTGTGGCCGTGGCCGCGGGAGCCCTGGCGCGGCTGGTGTCGAGCGGCCGGGTCGTCGAGGGCGAGCTGCTGCCGACGGGCGGCGGGTCCACCGAGTTCTGCGACGCCGAGGTGCTGCGGATGCTCCGCCGGCGCTCGCTCGCCGCGCTGCGCGCCGAGGTCGAGCCGGTCACTCCGGACGCGTTCGGGCGCTTCGTCCTCGAGTGGCAGGGCGTCGGGGGACGGCTGCGCGGCCGGGACGGCGTGGTCCGCGTGGTCGAGCAGCTGAGCGGGGCGGTGCTGCCGGCCAGCGCGGTCGAGTCGCTCGTCCTGCCGGCCCGCGTCGCCGACTACTCCCCCGCCCTCCTCGACGAGCTGATGGCCAGCGGCGAGGTCGTGTGGTGCGGCCACGGCTCACTCCCCGGCGATGACGGCTGGGTCTCGCTGCACCTGGCCGACTCCGCGCACCTGACCCTCCCCGGCCCGGACCCGGAACGGGTGCCCGACGAGCGCGGCATCGCCCTCCTCGACACCCTCGCCGGCGGCGGGGCGCACTTCTTCCGCTCGCTCTCGGACCAGGTCGGCAGCACCGACGACGAGGAGCTGGCGACGACGCTCTGGGACCTCGTCTGGGCGGGCCGGGTCACCGGCGACACCTTCGCGCCGGTGCGGGCGCTGCTCGCCGGCGGCCGGACGGCGCATAAGCGCTCGGCGCCTGGCCCCCGGCGGACCCGCTACGGCTCGCGCCGGGGCCCGCTCGGGGCACTGGGCTCGGCACCGTCCCGGCCCGCGCTGCCCGCCCGGTCCGGCCCGGCCCGGGTGACCGGCCGATGGTCGCTCCTGCCCCCGGCCGAGGACGATCCCACCCTGCGCGCCCTGGCCACCGCCGAGCTCCTGCTCGACCGCTACGGCATCGTCACGCGTGGGGCCGTGGCGGCCGAGGAGGTGCCGGGCGGCTTCGCCGGCGTCTACCGCGTGCTCGGCAAGGCCGAGGAGAGCGGGCGGGTGCGGCGCGGCTACTTCGTGGAGGGTTTGGGCGCCTCGCAGTTCGGCACGTCCGGGGCCGTCGACCGGTTGCGCGCCGGGTCCGGCGGCGACACGGGGCGCCGGAGCGAGCCGGTGGCCGTCGTCCTCGCGGCCAGCGACCCCGCCAACCCGTACGGTTCGGCCCTGCCCTGGCCCGACCGCGCCGTGGAGCCGTCCGCCGGCGACGCCCCCGAGGACAAGCGCCGCCGCCACCAGCCGGGCCGCAAGGCGGGCTCGGTCGTGGCCGTCGTCGACGGCGAGCTGGCGCTCTACGTCGAGCGCGGCGGCAAGACCCTGCTCACCTACACCGACGACCCCGACCTGCTGACCGTGGCGGCGGCGGCTCTGGCCGACGCCGTGCGCCGTGGCCACCTCGGGCGGATCACCGTCGAGAAGGCCGACGGCGGGCAGCTGCTCGGCTCGGACCACCCGGTCGTCGCAGCGCTCGAGGCGGCCGGCTTCCACCTCACCCCGCGCGGGCTGCGGATGCGGCGGTGACCGCGCGTGCCCGAGGGTGACACCGTCCACCGCACGGCCGCCCGGCTGCACGCGGCCCTGGCCGGCCGGGTCGTCACGCACGCCGAGCTGCGCTGGCCGTCGGTGCCCGACGTCGACCTGCGCGGCTCGACCACGCTCGAGGTGGTCGCCCGGGGCAAGCACGTCCTGCACCGCTTCGACACCGGGGCCACGCTCCACACGCACCTGCGGATGGAGGGCCAGTGGCGCGTCGAGCACCCGGGGCCGCGCACCGAGCGACGGATGCGCAACCCCGACCTGCGCGCAGCCGTCCTCACCGACGAGTGGTCCGGGCTGGGGCTGCGCCTCGGGATGCTCGACCTCGTGCCGACCGCGCGCGAGGGCGACCTCGTCGGGCACCTCGGTCCCGACGTCCTCGGCCCCGACTGGGACCCCGAGCGGGCCCGCGACGCCGTGCTCGCCCACCCGGCGACCCTCGTCGAGGCGCTGCTGGACCAGCGCACGCTGGCCGGGGTGGGCACGTTCTGGGGCAGCGAGCTGCTCTTCATCGAGCGGCTGCACCCCTGGACGCCGGCCCGCGAGGTCGACCCCGAGCGCCTGGACCGGCTGATGGCCCGCCTGCACCGGCTGATGGCGGCCGCCGAGCGCACCGGGTGGCAGGGCAGCACCGGCATCCAGCGGGCCGGCGATGAGGCCTACGTGCACGCCCGGTCCGGCCGCCCGTGCCGGCGCTGCGGCACCACGGTGCGGGTGGCGATGGCCGGGACACCGCCGCGGGAGCGCACAATCTTCTCCTGCCCGTCGTGCCAGGGCGGGCTCGCGCCCACCGACGACGGCCGCCCGCAGCGTCCCCTCGGAAGCGGGCCGGCGAGCAGCGCGCCGCGCGGGAAGTACCGCCGCACCCGGAGCTGAGCCGCACCGCACGTCCGTCGCCCGTGCCGAACCGCGCGAGTCGACCCACGGAACCCGGGCCCCATCGGTGCTGACCCACGAAGCCCGGACTTCATCGACCGTCCCGTGCCCCCCGATCCCCTGACGACGCACGGAACCCGGGCCCCGTCGGGCAGCACGCCCGGAGCCCGGACGTCATCGCTCGCCCCACGCAGCTCGCCGGGGTCGGGTTGCTGCGCCGGCGTGTCATGGCACCCCGGCGGCGCGGGACCACCCCGGCGAGGCGGGGTCGCACCGGCGAGACAGGATCACCCCGGCAGGACAGCGCAGGCGGACAGCAGGGAGCGCCGGATGGCGGGGGTGGTGCGGGGTGGGTCAGGCCGCGGAGGCGGAGACCTCGTCGGCGGCGCGGGCCGCTCCGACGGGGAGGGTGACCGGCGCGGTGAGGGTCTCGACGCGCTCGACCCGCTCGGCGACGAGGCCGAGGAGCTCGGAGAGGGTCATACCGAGGCCGTCGCACACCGAGCCGAGGAGCTCGGAGGAGGCCTCTTTGGTGCCGCGCTCGATCTCGCTGAGGTAGCCGAGGGACACGGTGGAGGACGCCGCGACGTCGCGCAGCGTGCGGCCCTGGCCCGTGCGCACCTCGCGCAGAACCTCGCCCATCTCCTGGCGGAGCAGGATCACGGGGCCTCCTCCTGTCTCGTCGGCACCCTGGTCGTGGGACCACCGTACCCCTCCACCCCCCGGTCGGCGCGGAGGTTTCGAAGGGTCCGGTGCACCAGATCGAGGGCGGCGGCCACGCTGGCCGACCGCACGGCGGCCCGGTCTCCGCTCAACGCGTGCCGCTCGACGGCTGTTCCGGCCGGTCCGGCGACGCCGACGAAGACCGTCCCGACCGGCTGCCCGTCGGCGGGGTCCGGCCCCGCGACCCCGGTCGTCGCGACCGCGAGGTCGCTCCCCAGCAGCCGGCGCACCCCCTCGGCCATCGCCACCGCGACGTCCGGGTCGACCGCTCCCCGGGCGGCCAGCAGCCCGACGTCGACCCCGAGCACCGAGGCCTTGACGTCGGTCGCGTACGAGACGACCCCGCCGCGGACGACGGCCGAGGACCCCGGCACGTCGGTGAGCGCGGCGCAGACCAGCCCGCCCGTCAGTGACTCGGCGGTCGCGACGCCGAGGCCCAGCTCGCGGAGCAGCCCGACGACGTCCGCGGGGCCGACCTCGCTCACGGCGTCGTCCGGTCCGTCCGGCGCGCGCCCTGCTCGGCCCGCGCGGCGCGCTCGGCCCGCTTGCGCAGCGCCCGCTCGCTGGTGCGCCGCAGCCGCAGCGCCTGGACGAGGTAGTCCACCCCGGTGACCACCGTGACGACCACCGCGGCCCCCAGCAGCGACCACGAGAGGGCGTCCCAGAAGCCGGGCACGGGAAGGGTCGAGCGCGGCCAGCAGAAGAACCCGATGCCGAAGGCCTGCAGGAGGGTCTTGACCTTGCCGCCGCGGTTGGCCGCCATCACGCCGTGCCGGATCACCCAGAAGCGCACCGCGGTGATGCCCCACTCGCGCACCAGGACGAGCACGGTGACCCACCACATCACCTCGCCGATGCTCGACAGCCCGACGAGCGCCATCGTGACGAGCGCCTTGTCGGCGATGGGGTCGAGGACCTTGCCGAAGTTCGTCACCAGGCCGCGGCTGCGGGCGAGGTCGCCGTCGATCCGGTCGGTGACCATCGCGACGGCGAACACCCCGAAGGCCGCCCACCGGTAGGCGGGGTCGGTGCCGCCGTGGGCCAGGAGCAGCCACCCGAACACCGGCACCAGCACCAGCCGGAACACGGTGAGGTAGTTGGCGATGTTCCAGGCGCTCGGGCCGGTCTCGGGGACGGCCGGGCTCGCGGGGTCGATGCCGACCCGGTACGGGTCGCTCATCCGCCCGTCGGCGAGCGGGCCCGGGCGCACGGGGCGGGGCGGGCGCGCGGTGGGCTCGCTCATCGCGGCTCCACCAGCAGGTCGACCCCCTCGGCACCGACGACGATGCCGTCGACGAAGGACCCCGGCCCGGGCACGGCGACACCGGCCGGCACCCGCACGTGGCAGACGCCGTCGACGTCCGGCCCCTGGTGGTCGGCCCGGCCGACCACCACCGCGGTGTCGTCCTCGTCGAGCTCCTCGACGAGCACGGTGACCGGCTCGCCGACGCGCTCGAGGGCGCGCTGGGCCGTCAGCTCCTCGACGAGGGCCGAGATGCGCTCGACCCGCTCGGCGACGACCTCCTCGGGCAGGTGGCCGTCGAGGGACTCGCCCTCGGTGCCGTCCTCGTCGGAGTACCCGAACACCCCGACGACGTCGAGGCGGGCCGCGGTGAGGAAGCGCTCGAGCTCGTCGACGTCGGCCTCGGTCTCGCCGGGGAAGCCGACGATGACGTTGCTGCGGGCGCCGGCGAGCGGCTGGCGCGAGCGCACGCCCTCGAGCAGGCCGAGGAACGGCTCGGTGCCGCCGAAGCGCCGCATCCGGCGCAGCAGCGGGGTCGAGGCGTGCTGGAAGGACAGGTCGTACCAGGGCGAGACACCGGGCGTGGCGGCCATCGTCTCGAGCAGCCCGGGGCGCACCTCGGCCGGCTGGAGGTAGGACACCCGGACCCGCTCGATCCCCTCGATGCCGGTCAGCTCGGGGAGGATCGCCTCGAGGAGGGTGAGGTCGCCGAGGTCCTTGCCGTAGGACGTGGAGTTCTCGCTGACGAGGAACAGCTCGCGGACGCCCTGCCCGGCCAGCCAGCGCGCCTCGGCGAGGACATCGGTGGGACGCCGGGAGACGAACGAGCCGCGGAACATCGGGATGGCGCAGAAGGCGCAGCGGCGGTCGCAGCCGCTCGCGATCTTCAGCGGCGCCCACGGGGCCGAGCCGAGCCGGGACCGCACCACCTCGGCGTCGTGGCCCGGGAGGGCGACGGCGTCGGAGGCCGCCGGGCGCTCGACCGGCGAGAGCGGCAGCAGCCGGCGCCGGTCGGTGGGCACGTGCGACGCCGGTCGGGCGCCGGCGAGGATGCCCTGCAGGTGCGAGGACATGTCGGCGTAGGAGTCGAAGCCGAGCACGGCGTCGGCATCGGGCAGCTCGTCGGCGAGGGTCTGCCCGTACCGCTCGGCGAGGCAGCCCACCGCGACGACCTTCTGGGTGCGACCGGTCTCCTTGAGGTCGGCGGCCTCGAGGAGGGTGTCGATGGAGTCCTTCTTGGCCTGCTCGACGAAGCCGCAGGTGTTGACGAGCGCGACGTCGGCCTCGGCGGCGTCCTCGACGAGGGTCCAGCCGTCGGCGGCCAGGCGCCCGGCCAGCTCCTCGGAGTCGACCTCGTTGCGGGTGCAGCCGAGGGTCACGAGGGCGACGCTGCCGCGGGTCGCACTGGTGGTCATGGGCGCCACTCTAGTTGCGGGTCGCGGACCCTCCAGCCACCCCCGGTAGGGTCGCGCCATGCCGGACGACACCGCGGCCCGCATCCGCTCCCTCCTCGGGCGCCACCCCGTCCTCGACGGCCACAACGACCTCCCGTGGGAGGCCCGCGAGCGCGCTGCCTACGACTGGGAGCGCCTCGACCTCGCGGCCGGGGACCTGCCGACCCACACCGACCTGCCGCGCCTGCGCGCCGGCGGGGTCGGCGCCCAGTTCTGGTCGGTGTTCGTGCCCTCCACGCTCGCCGGGGAGGCCGCCGTGACCGCCACCCTCGAGCAGGTCGACGCGGTGCACGCGATGGTCGCGCGCTGGCCCGGCGACCTCGCGCTGGCCACCACCCGCGGGGAGGTCGAGGCGGCCCTGGCGGGCGGGCGCATCGCCTCGCTCATGGGGGCCGAGGGCGGGCACAGCATCGACTCCTCGCTGGGCACGCTGCGGATGCTGTTCGCCCTCGGCGTGCGCTACCTCACGCTCACCCACAACGACAACGTCCCGTGGGCCGACTCGGCCACCGACGAGCCGGTGCTCGGCGGCCTCTCGCCGTTCGGCCACGAGGTCGTGCGCGAGATGAACCGCCTCGGGATGCTCGTCGACCTCTCCCACGTCTCCGCCGCCACGATGCGCGACGCCCTCGACACCGCCGAGGCACCCGTCGTGTTCTCGCACTCCTCGGCCCGGGCCGTCTGCGACCACCCGCGCAACGTCCCGGACGACGTCCTCGGGCGGCTGGCCGGGAACGGCGGCGTCTGCATGGTCACTTTCGTCCCGAAGTTCGTCTCCCCCGCCGTGCGCGAGTGGGACCTCGAGGCCGCCGACGCCGCGGCGGCCGAGGGCATCTCGTCCTCGGACTTCGTCGCCTACACGGCCTTCACGGCGGCTCGCCGGGCCACCCACCCGGCACCGGCCGCGACCCTCGACGACGTCGTCGCCCACGTCGAGCACGTGCGCGAGGTGGCCGGGGTCGAGCACATCGGCCTCGGCGGCGACTACGACGGCGTCGACGTCCAGCCCGCGGGGCTCGAGGACGTCAGTGGCTACCCGCGCCTGCTCGCCGCCCTCGCCGACCGCGGCTGGAGCGACGCCGACCTCGGGGCGCTCACGAGCGGCAACGCCCTGCGGGTGCTCGGCGAGACCGAGCGGCGGGCCGGCGAGATCGCGGCGACCCGTGGTCCGGGGCTGGCCCGCATCGAGGACCTCGACGGCGTGCCCGTCTGAGGACCCACGGCGTCATTGGCGCGAGCGCATCACGGTCAGCGCGACGAGGCGGGAGATGACCATCGCCACGTACATGACGCCGCCCAGCTGCTCCAGGGTGCCGATGGCCCGGGCCTGCGGCTTGATCGGGACGACGTCGGAGAGACCGACGCTCGTCAGGTTGGCGGCCGAGTAGTAGAGCAGCTCGAGGAGGCTGCGCCGGCCCGGACCCGTGAAGGAGGTGAACGAGTTCGGCCAGAACTCCTGCACCGCGAGGTAGACGTAGGCGAAGGCGAACATCAGCACGGTGAAGCAGGCGCCGACCGCGAAGAGCTCGTCCTTGGTGACCCAGTAGTCCTCGAACATGTACGAGATGAGCGCGTACGCCGTGTAGAAGTAGAAGAGCGCCAGCGCGGTGTGGGCCAGGGCGAGCACGGTCGTGCTGTCGCTGAAGAGCGACCACAGCTCGAAGGCCGCGGCCGGCAGGGCGAGCGTCGCCGACAGCCACGTGAGGGCCGGGGTGCTGCGGACCGTGAAGACGGCGATGACGAGCGCCGAGAGGCTGAGCAGCGAGATGACCGACGGCCCGCCCTCGGCGTTCTCGAGGAACGGCAGCAGGAGGATGACGAGGACCTGCACGGCGAGCAGGAACGCCGAGGGCTGCTTGCGCAAGGTCGCCCGCCACCGGGCGCCTCGGGACGGGGGCTCGCGCAGGTCCTCCCACGTGGACGTCATGGGCACACCGTAGCCGTGGGCGCGGGGCGCCGGTCAGCGACGTCCCGTGAGCTCCCAGGCGTCCTCGCCGGACCCGTCGTCGTCGCCGTCGTGGTACTCCGTGGCGACCGGGTACCGGTCGAGGTCCTCGGCCACGGCGTCGCCGCCGTAGCGCACCACCGGGACCTCGGCGGTGTCCTCGCGCCCGGCCTCCGGAGCGTCGAGCCCGAGCGCGTGGGCGTCGCCGTCGAGCGGCTGCCCGTCGAAGGGCACGTCCGCCTCGGGCACGTCCTCGCCGCGCAGCAGCGCGAGGGTGGTGGGCAGATCGTCGGGCTTGACGAGCACGTCGCGGGCCTTGGAACCCTCGGACGGGCCGACGACGCCGCGTGACTCCAGCAGGTCCATGAGCCGGCCGGCCTTGGCGAAGCCGACGCGCAGCTTGCGCTGGAGCATCGAGGTCGAGCCGAACTGGGTCGTGACGACCAGCTCGGTGGCCTGGAGCAGGAGGTCCAGGTCGTCGCCGATGTCGTCGTCGACCTGCTTCTTCGGCGCCGCAACGACGACGTCCTCGCGGTAGCTGGGCTTGAGCTGCTCGGTGACGTGCGAGACGACGGCGTGGATCTCGGACTCGGTGACCCACGCGCCCTGGACGCGCATCGGCTTGCTCGCGCCCATCGGCAGGAAGAGCGCGTCGCCCTGGCCGATGAGCTTCTCGGCGCCCGGCTGGTCGAGCACGACGCGGCTGTCGGCGAGCGAGGAGGTGGCGAAGGCCATCCGGGAGGGCACGTTGGCCTTGATGAGGCCGGTGACGACGTCGACCGAGGGGCGCTGCGTCGCGAGGACGAGGTGGATGCCGGCCGCGCGCGCGAGCTGGGTGATGCGGACGATCGACTCCTCGACGTCGCGGGGCGCGACCATCATCAGGTCGGCGAGCTCGTCGACGACGACGAGCAGGTACGGGTAGGGCGTGATGACCCGCTCCGAGCCCGGCAGCGGCTTGACCTTGCCGGCCCGGACCGCCTTGTTGAAGTCGTCGACGTGCTTGAACCCGAACGCCGCGAGGTCGTCGTAGCGGGTGTCCATCTCGCGCACGACCCACTGGAGGGCCTCGGCGGCCTTCTTGGGGTTGGTGATGATCGGGGTGATGAGGTGCGGGATGCCCTCGTAGGCCGTCAGCTCGACGCGCTTGGGGTCGACGAGGACGAGACGCACCTCGTCGGGGGTGGAGCGCATGAGGATCGAGGTGATCATCGAGTTGACGAAGCTCGACTTGCCGGCGCCGGTGGCGCCCGCGACGAGCAGGTGCGGCATCTTCGCCAGGTTGGCGATGACGTAGCCGCCCTCGACGTCCTTGCCGACGCCCATGACCATCGGGTGGTCGGTGCCGCGGGCGACCTGGCTGCGCAGGACGTCCCCGAGGCTGACCTTCTCGCGGTCGGTGTTGGGGATCTCGATGCCGATCGCCGACTTGCCGGGGATCGGGGAGAGGATGCGCACGTCGGCGCTGGCCACGGCGTAGGCGATGTTCTTGGAGAGGGCGGTGACCCGCTCGACCTTGATGCCGGGGCCGAGCTCGACCTCGTAGCGGGTGACGGTCGGGCCGCGGGTGAAGCCCGTGACCTGGGCGTCGATCTCGAACTGGTCCAGGACGGTGGTCAGCGACTCCACGACGCGGTCGTTGGCCGCGCTGCGGGCCTTGTGCGGGCTGCCCGGCTCGAGAACGCCGGAGTCCGGGAGGGTGTAGGTGACGTCGCCGGCGAGCGAGAGCTGCTCGACGCGCTGCGGCAGCTGCGAGGTGGGGGGCGGCTCGAGGGGCGCCTTGGCGCTCGCGCCGCGGGCCTGGGCCAGCGCCGCGGCCGGGGCGTCGGCGTCCGGCGCGGCGGTCTCGGCGGGACGCTTCTGGCCCGGGCGCAGGCGGCGCCCGGTGCGCGGGTCGACGACCGCGGCCTGCTCGAAGGCCTCGTCGCCGACCATCGGGCCGTCGACCTCGGTGGTGGCGGCCTTGCCCCGCGGGCGCCGGCCGGCGGGCCTGGCCGGCTCGGGCTCGGGCGCGGCCTCGGGCGTGTGGCCGGTGAGCCGGTCGAGGGTCTCGCGCAGCCGCTCGGGCACCTGGTGCAGCGGGGTCGCGGTGAGGACGAGGACACCGAAGAGGCCGAGGATCAGCAGCAGCGGCACGGTGCCGTACACCGAGACCGCGGCCTCGAGCGGGCTGGAGGCGAGGAAGCCGATGATGCCGCCGGCCGCGCGCATGCCGTCGGCACCCTGGGGCGGGGTCGGGATGGCGGCCGAGACGTGCACGAGCCCGCAGGCCGCGAAGGCCAGGGCGGTGGTGCCGACGGCCATCCGGGACGTGGCGGCCTCGTCGGTGGGCGCCCGCAGGACGCGGATGCCGAAGGCGAGCAGGACGAGCGGGACGGCGTAGCCGACCTTGCCGAAGGTGCCGGCGACGACGGCGTGGACGACGACACCGACGGCGCCGGGCATCCCCCACCACTCGCGGGCGGCGACGACGATCGCGAGGGCCACGAGGAAGAAGCCGACTCCGTCGCGGCGGTGCTCCGGCTCGAGGTCGCGACCGGTGTCGCCGACCTTGCGGGCGACCGCGCCGGTGGCGTGGGCCAGGCCCATCCACGTGCTCTGGGCGGCGCGCAGCGGCAGCGGGAGGCCGCCGGACCGGGGGGCGCGCGCCGTGGGGCGCGTGCGCGCGGTGCCCTTGCGGGTCGCCGGACGGGTGCTCTTGCCCCGCGCCCGGGACGTCGAGGACGTACGTGTCGCCATGGTCGCAGGCTACGCGAGGGTCACACCGGACTCACGCGTCACACGCGGCACACCGGCGGGGATTTGCGCGGCCCTGGACGAAGGTGCGCCCGCCGCCCGCGAGGAGGAGCGCGGGCGGCGGGCGGGCGCGGCCGGGAGGAGGCCGCGAGTGGAGGAGCTGCGTGGTCGCCCGGACACCGGCCTGTCACCGGGCCCGGACAGCGGC
>NZ_JBNVZV010000026.1:0-65337 GCF_050496545.1 Phycicoccus avicenniae
CCCCCCCCCCCCCCCCCCCCCCCCCCCCCCCCCCCCCCCCCCCCCCCCCCCCCACGCCCACCGTCAGGAAGTCACCTCCGTGGTCTGGATCAGCTCCCGCTGGAAGATCGCCCTGATGCTCGCGCCCGCGCTGGCGTTCTTCACGGTCTTCATCGCCTACCCGCTCGGCTACTCGCTCGTCTTCAGCCTCACGAAGTTCCAGGGCTTCGGTGAGCCCGAGTTCATCGGCCTCGCCAACTACGCCGCGCTCTTCGACGACCCGTTCTTCTGGCGCTCCCTGCAGAACACCCTGATCATCCTCGTCGTGAGCCTCGCCGTGCTCGTCCCCGGCTCGTTCGGGCTGGCCCTCCTGCTGCGGCGCACCGTGCGCGCCGGCGGGGCGCTGCGAGCGCTCGTCTTCGCGCCGGCGATCATCGCGCCCATCCTCGTCGGCCTCATCTGGGTCTTCCTGCTCGACCCGAAGATCGGTCTGTTGAACCGCGCCCTGGCCGGCATCGGGGTGGGGCCGGTCCAGTGGATCGGTGGTGACACCCTGACGCCCTACGCCGTCGCCCTCGTGTTCATCTGGAGCAGCATCGGATTCGCGATGACCATCTTCTACGCGGGCCGCCAGGTCCTGCCCGAGGACGTTCTCGAGGCCAGCTCCCTCGACGGCGCCTCCGGGTGGCAGCAGCTGCGGTACGTCACCGTGCCGATGATGCGCGAGACCTTCGCCATCGTCACGATCCTCATGATCACCAACGTCTTCAAGATCTTCGAGCTCGTGTACATGCTCACGGGGGGCGGGCCGGTCCACCGGTCCGAGACCCTCGTCAGCTACATGTACTTCCTGACCTTCACGAACCAGAAGTACGGCCTGGGGATGTCGCTCGCGGTGATCATCACGCTCCTGGGGGCCGTGGTCTCGGTCGCCTACCTCCTCGTGTCCCGGGAACGGCGGACGGCATGACCACGACCAGCTCGCGCTCAAACCAGGCCCCGGGAAGGATCACCGTGCCGTCGTCGTCGCCCACCGCCGACCCGCCCCGCCGCCGACGCCGGGGGCTGCGCGTCGCCGGGGTGGCCGCCTACCTCGTGACCTTCCTCATCGTCCTGCCCCTGGCCTGGATCGTCCTGCTGTCGTTCCAGCCCAGCGGCAACATCCTCGGCAACCCGTTCGCGTTCTCCGGGCTCACCCTCGACAACTACCTGGCCGTCCTCGAGTCCACGCCGCTGCTGCGCATGTACGGCAACACGCTGCTCATCGCGCTCGTCTCGGTGACCGTGGGGACGGCCGTCTCGTTCATGGCCGCCTTCGCGCTGACCCGCATGGTCTTCCGGCGGCCGCGCGTCCAGTCGAGCCTGCGCTTCTACGTGCTCGGTGGGCTCGCCGTGCCGGTCTACATCCTCCTGTTCCCGGTGTACCGGCTGGACCTCGCCCTCGGTGTCTTCGGCACCTACGCCGCCCTCGTCCTGCCCTACGTCGCGGTCTCGATCCCGTTCAACACCTTGCTGCTCACCGGATTCCTGCGCGAGTTCCCCACCGAGCTCGAGGAGGCCGCGATCATCGACGGCGCCGGCCTCTGGCGCCTGTGCTGGACGGTCGTGCTCCCCCTGATGCGCCCGGTCATCGCCACCATCCTCATCTTCAACGTCGTCTACGTCTTCAACGAGTTCCCCTTCGCCTCCATCCTCATCAACGACCCGGACATGGTCACCGTGTCGCTGGCCGTCTCGAGGTTCCAGGGCCAGTACACCGTCGACTACGGCGCGATGATGGCCGCCGCCACCCTCGTGCTGCTCCCCCAGCTCGTCATCTACGCCCTCTTCCAGAAGCAGGTCATCGCGGGGATGACCGTGGGCGCCGTCAAGGGCTGACCGGGCCGGCCCCCTGCGGGCCGACCCAGCGACGGCACGGCCCCGGCCGGGGTGGTTCGCCCTCTCCTGCGAGCCTCCTCGGCCGGGCGCCACCCCGCGGCTAGGGTTCTGGGCCGGGGGAAGGAGCGGCGATGGTCAACGTCATGCTGGCGGGCGGTCTCGCCCTGCTCGTGTCCCTCCTCGGCACACCGCTGTTCGTCCGCTTCCTCGTCCGGCGCGGCTACGGCCAGCCCATCCACGACGACCTCACGCTGCACCACGTCAAGCGCGGCAAGCCGACGATGGGCGGCGCCGTCATCATCGGGGCGGCGCTCGTCGGCTACTTCGGGTCGCACCTGGCGCTGGTCGGCGTCGAGGCCGTCGACCTCGCGGGCGTGCGCAGCGACCCGGTCTCGCTCAGCGCCCTGCTCGTCCTGTTCCTGCTCGTCGGCCTCGGGGCGGTCGGGTTCGTCGACGACTTCACCAAGATCCGCGCCGAGCGCAGCCTCGGGCTGACGTCGCGCCAGAAGCTCGCGGGGCAGACGCTCGTGACCGTCGTCTTCGCGGCCCTCGCCCTCTGGCTCACCGACGACCGCGGGCAGGCCCCGGCCTCGACGGCCGTCTCGTTCGTCCGCGACACCCCGCTCGACCTCGCCTTCGCCGGCCCCGTGGTCGGCGCGCTGCTGTTCCTGCTCTGGGCCAACCTGCTCATCACCGGCGCCTCGAACGGCGTCAACCTCACGGACGGGCTCGACGGCCTCGCCACCGGCACGTGCGTGATGGTGTTCGGCGCCTACACGATGATCAGCCTCTGGCAGCACAACGAGAGCTGCTCCGTCGCACCGGGACCCAGCTGCTACCCGACGTCGAACGCGCTCGACCTCGCCGTCGTCGCGGCGGCCGTCGCGGGCGCCTGCTTCGGCTTCCTGTGGTGGAACGCCGCCCCGGCCTCGATCATCATGGGCGACACCGGGTCGCTGTCCCTCGGCGCGGCCCTCGCCGGCCTGGCGATCCTCACCCGCACCGAGCTGCTGCTCGGCGTCCTCGGCGGGCTCTTCGTCGTCATCACGCTGTCGGTCATCATCCAGGTCGCGAGCTTCAAGCTGCGGGGGAAGCGGGTCTTCCGGATCGCGCCCCTGCACCACCACTTCGAGGTGGTCGGGTGGGCCGAGATCACCATCGTCATCCGGTTCTGGATCATCGCCGGCATCTTCGTGCTCGGCGGCCTCGGCCTGTTCTACGGCGAGTGGTTCGTCACCCTGTGACGCCCCGCGGCGCGTACATGATGAGCCCGACCCCGACCAGGCACACCAGCGCCCCGGCCACGTCGTAGCGGTCCGGCCGGAAGCCGTCGACCACCATCCCCCAGACGAGCGAACCCGCCACGAAGACACCGCCGTAGGCCGCGAGGATGCGCCCGAAGCTCGCGTCCGGCTGGAGGGTGGCGACGAACCCGTACAGGCCGAGGGCGATGACGCCCGCCCCGACCCACAGCCATCCGCGGTGCTCGCGCACGCCCTGCCACACGAGCCACGCCCCACCGATCTCGGCGAGCGCGGCGAGGACGAACAGGGCGATCGAGCGCGCGACGGTCATGGGACCCATCGTCCCAGCGACGCCCGGCCCCGCGGTCACGAGGACCACGGGGCCGGGCGCGAGGCGGGGGGCGCATCGTCAGAGGCGGACGACCATCTTCCCCGTGTTCTCGCCGCGCAGGACGCCGAGGAAGCCGTCGACCGCGTGGTCGATGCCGTCGACGAAGGTCTCGCGCGAGGAGAGCGTGCCGTCGGCCAGCCACTGGGCGGCACGGCCGAAGTACTCGCCGGCGAGGTCGTAGTGGTCACCCACGAGGAAGCCCTCGATGCGGCCGCGGGTCTGGATGAGGCGCGCCAGGTTGCGCGGGCCCGGGGAGGCCTCGGTGTCGTTGTAGACGGAGATCATCCCGCAGACGGCGATGCGGCCGCCGAGGCGCAGCGAGCCGATGGCGGCCTCGAGGTGCTCACCGCCGACGTTGTCGAAGTACACGTCGATGCCGTCCGGCGCGAGCTCGCGCAGGTGGTCCGAGACGCGACCGTCCTTGTAGGAGAACGCCTCGTCGAAGCCGAGGTCCTCCACGAGGTGGCGCACCTTCTCCGGCGAACCGGCCGACCCGATCACCTTCGAGGCGCCGAGCGCCTTGGCGATCTGACCCACGGCGCCACCGACGGCCCCCGCGGCGCCCGACACGAAGACGACGTCACCCTCCTTGAGGGCGGCGACGCGGGTGAGGCCGGCGTACGCGGTGAGGCCGGTCATCCCGAGGATGCCGAGGTAGGCCGAGGCCGGGGCGGCGTCGACGTCGATGACGCGGGCGGCCTTGGCGTCGAGGACGGCGACCTCGCGCCAGCCGAGGCCGTGCAGGACGTGGTCGCCCGGCGCGAAGCCTTCGGCGCGGGACTCCTCGACGACACCGACCGCGCCGCCCTCCATCGCCTTCCCGAGCTCGAACGGGGCGGCGTAGGACTTGGCGTCGCTCATCCGGCCGCGCATGTACGGGTCGACCGACATGACGACGTTGCGGACGCGCAGCTGGCCGTCGGCGAGCGCGGGGACCTCGCTCGCGACGAGCTCGAAGTCGGTGGGCTGGGGCCAGCCGACGGGGCGGGAGACGAGGCGGACCTCGCGCGGGGTGGTGGCGGTGTCGGACACGGGTACCTCCGGGGTGGGTTGGGTCGTGGTCACGAAGAGGTCCAACGACCCGCACCGCCCCGGGTATGCCGTGAGCCGCGCCACTCGGGTCCGAGCGGAGCGGTGGCGAGGGTCAGTCGGTGGTACCGCGCTCGCGGCGGGCCTGCTCGACCCGGCGCTCGCGCTCGCAGCGCAGCTTCTGCTGGGGGTCGTCGGCGGTGCCGAGCTGGGCGGGGCCGAACACGCTGGTCAGCGCGTACCGCACGCGCCAGCCGATCCGGTAGCCCAGGGACAGACCGTCCGACCGTGCCACGACCACCACGCCCTTCCACTGCACCGGTGCACCGCCGTCCGGCGCCCGCTGCCGTCCAACCTACGGGACCACCCCCACCGGCGATTTCCCGTCCGCGGTCCCCGCCCGCTACCGTGGGAGGTCGAAAGGGAGTAGTCCCCAATCGCCGCGTCGACACACTGACCCCCGGGTCCGGTGCGGTGGGCCACCTCGGGTGGCGGACGAGACTTTCGGCCAGTTGCAGCACCCACCGACACGGGCGCGCCTGGCCGAAGGCGTCCAGACGCTCCTCGGCCGGGAGCGCGAGGAGACCACCGATGTACGCCTTCCTGCTCAGTACCGCCGTCATCTTCGTCGCCGAGCTCGGCGACAAGAGCCAGCTCATGGCGATGACCTTCGCCACCCGCTACCGCGTCCGCGACGTCCTCATCGGCATCACCGCCGCCACCGCGATCGTCCACCTCGTCTCGGTCGGCATCGGCGCCGCCGTCGGGACCGCCTTCGAGCAGTACCAGGGGACGATCTCGATCGTGGCCGGCGTCGCGTTCCTCGTCTTCGCCGCCTGGACCCTGCGCGGCGACGAGCTGACCGAGGACGAGGCCGACAAGGCGCGTCGCAGCACCGGCGCCGCGCTTCTCGCCGTCGGCGTCGCGTTCTTCCTCGCCGAGCTCGGCGACAAGACGATGCTCGCCACCATCACCCTCGCCACGCAGGAGGGCTGGCTCGGCACGTGGATCGGCTCGACCGTGGGGATGGTCGCTGCGGACGCGCTGGCCATCGGCGTCGGCGCCGTGCTCGGCCGCAAGCTGCCGGAGAAGGTCATCAAGTACGGCGCGGCCGCGGCCTTCCTCGTCTTCGGCCTGCTGCTCATCGCCCAGGGCGCCGGCTGGCTCTGACCCCCTCGGGGGCCGGTGCGCTCAGCGGCGCAGGGCCTCCTTGACGAGCTTCGGGTCCGGGTTCGTGTGCGGCACACCGTCGATGACCACCGTCGGCACGGTCTCGTTGCCGTCGTTGACGCTCGCGACGTAGGCGCGGCCGGCGTCGTCCTCCCAGATGTTCACCCAGCGGGCCCGCTCGCGGTCACCGCGCACGGCGGTCCGCAGGCGGGCGCAGAAGGGGCAGCCCGGGCGCCAGTAGACGGTAACACCCTGCTCGGCGTGTGCGAGCGCCTCGGCGTGCGGGGTGGCTTCCGGATGACCGGCCACGAGGTCGACGAGTCCCATGCCGACAGGCTGGCCCCGGGACTCCCCCGGGGTCAAGCCTCGAGGGGACCCGCGAGCGCTCCGCCGCAGTGGTAGACGTCGGGACGACCGGGCCAGATGGTGCCGGCCTCGCGCATCTGCTCGTCGAGCTCGTTGCGCCAGGTGCCGCGCTCGTCGACGAACCAGCGGGCCGCGTGGTCCCAGAGCCGCCGGTACCAGGCCTCCCAGTGCGGGTCGCCGGTCCGGCGGACGAGGGTGGCGCACAGCTGGATCCCCTCGCACACCGGCCAGTGCAGCCGGACGTCGGCGACCGGCCGGCCCTCCCAGTCGACGGTGTAGACCAGCCCGGGCCGGCCGTCCAGGGCCCAGCCGCCGTCGAGGGCGCGCCGGGCCAGCGCCTCCGCCGACTCGACGAGCCAGGCGGGCGAGGCGACGAGCGGCGAGTCGTCGAGCTGGAGGAGGAAGCGCGCCCACTCGAGGGAGTGCCCGAAGGTGGCGCCGTACGGCCGGAAGGGGTGGTTCGGGTCGTCACGGTTGTACTCCGGCAGCACCTCCCACCCGGCGGAGTAGTGCTCGGGGAGGAGCCAGCCCTGGCTCCGTGCCGACCCGTCGATGAGCCGCTCGGCGATGGCCAGGCCGCGCTCGTGCCACACGGCGTCGCCGGTGGCGGTGCCCATCGCGAGGAACGCCTCGAGCCCGTGCATGTTGGCGTTCGCGCCGCGGTAGTCCTCGGAGTCGGACCAGTCCGGGGCGAAGGACTCGAGCAGCGTCCCGCTCGCGGGGTCCCAGAGGTGGGTGTCGACCACCTCGACCACCTGCTCCAGCAGGGCTGCGGCAGAGGGATGCCCGACGCCGAGGGCTGCGGAGGCGGCCAGGCCGACGTGGACGTGGTCGTAGGTCATCTTCCGGGTCTCGGCGCCCGGCTCGCTGAGCCATCCCCCGTGCACCGGGTCGGCGTGCAGCCCGGCGAGCGAGTCCATCGCGTGGTCGAGGAGCTCACCGGACCCCGGGATACCGTGCCGCACACCGGCGGCGGCCGTGTACGCCACGCGGGCGGTGAGGAAGAGCTGGGGTGAGCGGCCGGGCAACGGGACGCCGTCGCCGTCGAGGTGGTGGAAGCCGCCCTCGGGACGGATCGACCCGAGCGCGAAGCCCAGCACGTCGGAGAGGCCGCGCCCCAGCCACTCGCGGTGCGTGGGGGTGTCGAGCCAGCTGGTCACAGGTCCTCCACGGTGAGGCGGTAGGTCATCGAACGGCTTTCTCCCGGAGCCACGGTGACGACGTCGTCGAGCACGTTGGCCGCCTCGACGCAGACGAAGTGGGGCCACTCGTCGCCGACGTCGGCGATGCCGGGGCCCTTCTCGGCCCACGGGTTCCACACCACGCGGTTCGCGGCGCCCTCGGTGGAGACGACGAGGCGCCGACCGAGGACGGGGTCGGTGACGGTGACGTCGGCCGCGCTGCGGTGCACGCGGTCGGTCTCGGCGGTGAGCACGAGGTCGCCCTCCTGCACGCGGTCCTCGCCGGACACCTTGTCGTGGAACGTGCTGCCGTCGAGGCCGCCGAGGAGCACCCGCCGGACATCACCGACGGCGAGGTAGGCGTGCAGGGCCTCCTCGACGACGAAGGGCTCGGCGCCGGTGTTGGTGGTGGTGAGCCGCAGCTCGAGAGTGCGGCCCAGCCGCGCCTCGAGCTCGAGCCGGTACGGGTGCGGCCACGCCTCGCTCGTCGCCTCTCGCGACGTCACCCGGTGGCGGAGCATCGTGGTGCCGTCCCGCTCCTCCTCGGACACGAGCTCCCACACGGCCGTGCGGACGAAGCCGTGGGAGGGCGTCATCCCACCGCGGCGACCGGGGCCGAACCACGGCCAGCAGACCGGGACTCCGGCGTGCGGCGAGGTCCCGCTGCGCACCGTGACGGCGGGGTGGGCGAAGAGGACCGGAGCGTGACCGGCCGGCGCCCACCGGAGGACGAGCGCGCCCTCGTCGAGCACCTCGGCCGTGCAGTGGTCCGTTCTGACCTCGCGGACGAGGGGTGCGGGCGCGCTCACGCCCCCACCGTATTCGTCGGGACGGCCCACGGCACCCGGCTCCCACGGACCGACCGCCGGAGCTCCTCGTCAGGTGCTCCGGCGGCCGGCGTCGTGAGGTGCGTGGTGGTCAGGACCGGCCGGACTCCACGCTCTCGAGCGGCTCGTCGTCGACGCTCTCGCCTCGCGCCTCGGCCCGCCGCTTGGCGATGAGGCTCGTGGTCGTGACGATCGCGAGGATGCCGATGATCACGCCCAGCGAGGCGAGGGTCGGGACCTCGGGGGTGCCGGGCCAGATGCCGTGCGCCCAGTGCAGGACGAGCTTGACGCCGATGAACGCGAGGATCGCGGCGAGGCCGTGGCCGAGGTGGACCAGCGAGCCGAGCGCCCCCTCGAGGACGAAGTACAGGGCGCGCAGGCCGAGCAGGGCGAAGGCGTTGGTCGCGAACACGAGGTAGGCGTCGCCGGTGATGCCGAAGACGGCCGGCACGGAGTCGACGGCGAAGACGATGTCGGTGCCGAGGATGGCGACCGCCACGAGGCCGAGCGGGGTCAGGGCGCGCTTGCCGGCCTCCACGACGGTGAGGTTCGGGCCGCGGTAGTCCTCGACGACCGGGAAGAAGCGGCGCAGCAGCTTGACCGAGCGCAGCGAGCCGATGTCGACGGCCTGGTCGTCGTGCGACATGGCGTCCTTGAGGACCTTGACCGCCGTGACGAGCAGGATGACGCCGAAGAGCAGGAAGGTCCACGAGAACATCGAGATGAGCTGCGCGCCCAGGGCGATGAAGATGCCGCGCAGGATCAGGGCTCCGGCGACACCGATGAGCAGGACGCGCTGGCGCAGCTCCTTGGGCACGGCGAAGGCCGTGAGCAGGAGCATGAAGACGAAGAGGTTGTCGACCGAGAGCGACTTCTCGACGAGGTAGCCGGTGTAGTACTCCAGGCCGCGGTCGCCGCCGTACTGGCTCCAGATGTAGACACCGAAGGCCAGCGGGAGGGCGATGTAGAAGCTCGACCAGGCGACGGCCTCCTTCATCGAGACCTCGTGCGGCTTGCGCGTCAGGAGGAAGTCGAGGGCGAAGAGGGCGAGCACGGCGCCGATGGTCACGCCCCACAGGAGGGGGGTGCCGACGGACTGCTCGGTGGCGGCGGCGGGCTCGGCCGCGGCCAGGAGGGTGGGGAGGGATGACATGGAACTCCTCGGGGCATGGTCGGAACAGGCCCGAGGTCTCCTTCACCGCGGTGGCGGCGCCGCACCGGGGTCACCCGAAGGTGTCCGTACTGACCGGAGCGGACTTGGGAAGTACTCCCCTCGTCTGTGGCAAGCGTATCGAGGCGCTCCGTCTTTCCCCAACTCCGTGTGGGGAAATACGCCGAACCTTAGACAAACCCGGGACAGGTGGGTCCGACGTGACGGGTGAGGACGCGCCGCCGGCGACGACACGTGACACATTCGTCGGTTGTCGTCGCCCGGGTCGCCCTTCGACGCACAACAACTGACACATTCGTCAGGTGTTGTGCGGTCGGGGGTCGGCGGTCGAGGGGTCGAGGGGTGCGGGTCGGTCAGCGCTTGGTGGCGGCGAGGCGGTCGAGGGCCTCCTGGCGCTCGGCCGCGTGGTCGACGATCCGCTCGGGGTAGCCGTGGGCGTACCCGTCCTGCTGGTCCCAGGGCGTGTGCGCGGCCTTGCCCTCGAGGTGGCGCAGCTCGGGCACCCAGCGCCGCACGTACTCGCCGCTCGGGTCGAACTTCTCGCCCTGGGTCACCGGGTTGAAGACGCGGAAGTACGGCGAGGCGTCCGTGCCGGTACCGGCCACCCACTGCCAGCCGTGGTTGTTTGACGCGACGTCGCCGTCGCACAGCCGGTCGAGGAAGTGCCGCGCGCCCACGGGCCACCAGACGTGCAGGTCCTTGGTGAGGAAGCTCGCGGTGATCATCCGGACGCGGTTGTGCATCCAGCCCTCGGCGAGCAGCTGGCGCATCCCGGCGTCGACGACCGGGTAGCCGGTGCGGCCCGCCTTCCACGCCTCGATGGCGTCCTCCGGCTCGTCGTAGCGCATCCCCTTCAGGGCCGGGCGCAGGTCGTGCCACGCGCTCTTCGGGTTGTGCCACAGGACGTCCGCGTAGAACTCGCGCCAGGCGAGCTCGTCGCGGAAGGTCTCGACGCCCGTGCCGCGGCGGTCGGCGAGGTCCGCCAGCAGGGTGCGGGGGTGGACGACGCCGAGCTTGAGGTACGGCGACATCCGGGAGGTCGCGTCGACCGCCGGCAGGTTGCGGTCGCCGTCGTAGTCGCCGAGCGAGTCGTCGCGGAAGGACCGGAAGCGGCGCAGCGCCGCCTCCTCGCCGGCCGGCGGGAGCTCGGGGAGGTCGGGGGCGCCGAGCGCCGCGTCGAGGGCCGCCGTGGCGTCGGCGTCGTTGCGGGCGTGCCGCACCTCGAGCGAGCGCGGCGTGGGCGCCGGCTGGGGCCATCCGTGCTGTCGCCACGCTTTCGCGAAGGGGGTGAACACCTTGTAGGGGTCGCCCGATCCGTTGGTGACCAGGCCCGGGCCGACGGCGTACGGCGTGCCGGTCTCGACCCACTCGACGCCCTCCCCCAGCGCGTCCCGCACGGTCTCGTCGCGGCGCACGCCCGCCGGCGTGGTCTCGCGCGAGACGTGCAGCGAGGAGGCCGAGACGCGCTGCGCCAGAGCGGGAACGACCTGTCGCGGGTCGCCGTGCAGGAGCGTGAGGCCACCGTCCAGCGACTCGTCCAGAGCCCGCAGGTTGGCGGCCAGCCAGGCCCGGCGGACGAGCCCTCCACCGTCCCAGAGTCGGGGGTCGACGACGAACGCGACCACGAGGTCACCGTCCCCGGCCGCCTCGCGGGCGGCCACGAGGGCGGGGTGGTCGCGGCGGCGCAGGTCGCGGCGCAACCAGAGGACGGAGGTCATCGAGGGCTCCTCACGAGAGGCGGTCGAGGACGGGTGGCAGGAGGAAGAGCATCCCCAGGGACCACGTGAGGTGCGTGACGACCGGCCCGAGGATGCCGCCGGTCACGCGGCGCTGCAGGCCGACGACCAGCCCGACGAGCGCGGCGGCGAGGACGAGCAGCGGGATTCCGGACGCCGCCGTGACGAGGGCGTAGACGACCGTGGTCACGGCGACGGCGTGCCGCCGACCCACGCCGGCGTACAGCGCGCCCCGGAAGTACAGCTCCTCGGCGACGCCGTTCACGACCGTGATGACCGCGACGACGCCGAGGGAGCCGAAGCGGGCGTGGTCGAGGAGCTCCTGCACCGGGTCGCGCAGGAAGGGCACCTGCGCGACGACGACCGAGCCGGCGAGGAAGAGCACCAGGAGCATCGCCCCGAGCGCGAGCGACTGCACGACGGCGCGGCTCTCGCCCTGACCCGCCCGACGGTGGGCCCGCCCGAGGTGCAGCGGGCCGGACGCGAACGCCCCGACCGCCCACACCGCGGCCAGCGCGAAGGTGGCGACGTAGAACGTGGGGTCGCCCGGCTCGATCCGCAGCGCGTACGCGAGGATGCCCGCCCCCAGCAGCAGGGTGACCACGGCCACGAGCCGGCGGCGACGGAACGCCGCGTCGGACTCGGTGTGGTCCCGCGGCACGGGGTCGACGAGCGCCGCCCGCACGAACGCCCGGAGCTCGGCGACCGGGTTCACGAAGCCCTCCTCACGCCGACCACTCAGGACCCGGAACCTCCACCGGCCCAGGCGGGGTCGGCAGCGGTGACGCGGGCGGGGTCGACGGTGCCGGGCTCGGGACGCGGATCGGCCTCGTCACCGGCGATGGCGTCGGTGACGGCGCGGTCGAAGCCGAGCGCACCACCGGGCGGCGGGCCGACGAGGTCGTCGACGTCGTGCTCCTCGCAGACCACCTCGTGGAGCAGGCTCTCGACGAGCGGCTTGGCGAGACCGGTCGGCACGGGGGTCACGAAGCCGACCCACTGGCTGGCCAGGCGCGGGGTCAGCACCGGCACGGTGACGATGGTGCGCGGGAACATCCCGGCGAGGCGGGCGAACCGCGTGATCATCTCGCGGTAGGTGAGCACGTCCGGGCCGCCGATGTCGAAGGTCCGGTTCACCTCGGGCGGCAGGTCGGCCGCGCCCACGAGGTAGTGCAGGACGTCGCGTACGGCGGTGGGCTGGATCCGGTTGTCGAGCCACTTCGGCGTGACCATCACCGGGAGGCGCGAGGTGAGGTGGCGCAGCATCTCGAAGGACGCCGACCCCGACCCGAGGATGATGGCCGCCTGCAGCACGGCCGTCGGGACGCCGCTGGACAGCAGGAGGTCGCCGACCTCGACGCGCGAGGCGAGGTGGTCGCTCAGCGGCCCGTCGTGCGGGTGCAGCCCGGAGAGGTAGACGATGCGCGAGACCTCGGCCTCGTACGCCGCCCGGCCGAAGGTCGTGGCCATCTCGCGGTCGCGCTCGACGAACCCGCCCTCGCTGTCCATCGAGTGCAGGAGGTAGTAGGCGACGTCGACGTCCGCGAGGGCCTCGGCGAGGGTCGCCCGCGACGTGGCGTCACCCTCGACGACCTCGGCCCGGTCGACCCACCAGCGGTCGGCGACCTTGCCGGCGTCCCGGGTGAGGACGCGCACGGTCCAGCCGGCGTCGAGGAGGGCGGGCACGAGTCGGGAGCCGATGTACCCCGTGACACCGGTGACGAGGGCGCGGCGGCCGGCGCCGGAGGAGCTGCTCACCGGCGGTCCAGCGCCTCCTTGAGCTGGGCCGCGGTGCGGTCACCCAGCCGGCCGAGCAGGGGCGTCATCAGCGGGCCGAGGAAGCGGGCGAACCCCGTGAACTCGAAGTCCGCGCGGTAGGTGACCTGCGAGCCGGAGCCGTTGGGCCGCACCGTGATCGTGTCGTGGCTGGTGGTGGTCTCGTTGCGCCCGACGATGACGAAGCGGGGCTCGGAGACCTCCTCCGTCGTGTACTCGAGCTCGACGGTGTTGCCGGCGAACTTCGAGACGTTCTTGTACACGGTGCCCGGACTGCCGTCGCCGGAGACGCGCTCGCACGAGACCGTGCCGGCGTCCCACTCGGTCGCGTTGCGGAAGTCGACGAGGTAGGGGAAGACCTGCTCGGGGCTGGCGGTGGTCTGGATCGTTCGCTCGACGGTGGTGGTCATCGGTCCTCCTGGCGGGTGAAACGGATCTGGGCGACGTCGAGGTAGCCGGTGGCGAACCCGGCCTCGCAGTACGCGAGGTAGAACTCCCACATGCGCCGGAAGGTCTCGTCGAACCCGTGGTGGCGGATGTCGTCCCACTGCTCGACGAAGGTCTCGCGCCAGCGACGCAGGGTCTCCGCGTAGTCCGGCCCGAACGCCTGCACCCTCTCTACCCGCAGCGACGTCGACTCACGCGTCACGTCGCGGATGGCCTGGAGGGAGGGGATGAGCCCGCCGGGGAAGATGTACTTCTGGATCCAGCCGAAGGACCCCTTGGTCGCCAGCAGTCGGTGGTGCTCCATGAGGATCGCCTGGATGGCCACCGCCCCGCCGGGCGCGAGGAGACCGTCGATCTGCTGGAAGTAGGTCTCCCAGTACTCCTCTCCCACGGCCTCGATCATCTCGACGCTGACGATCGAGTCGAACTGGCCCGTGGTCTCGCGGTAGTCCTGGAGCAGGACCTCGACGCGGTCGGAGTACCCGGCCGCGGCGATGCGCTCCATCGCCAGCGCCCGCTGCTCCGCCGAGAGGGTGACCGACGTCACCGTCGCACCACGCGCCGCGGCCCGGATGGACAGCTCGCCCCAGCCGGTGCCGATCTCGAGGACCCGCGAGCCCTCGCGGACGTCGGCGGCGTCCAGAATGGCCTCGACCTTGCGCACCTGCGCCTCGTGGAGGTCTTGCTCGGCCATCGGCCGCGAGGAGTCGAAGAGGGCCGAGCTGTAGGACATCGACGGGTCGAGGAAGCCCGCGAAGAGGTCGTTGGACAGGTCGTAGTGCGCGCTGATGTTGCTGCGCGAGCCCTCGAGGGTGTTGCGCTGGTGGCGCGGGATCGCCCGGTCGACGAGGCCACGCAGCGAGAGCAGCGGCTTCGGGACGAGCTCGCCCATCCGCGCGGCGAACGGCATGAGCGCCTGCGCGAGGTCGGTGCCCTCGGCCGCCCGCCAGTCACCGGCCATGTACGCCTCGCCGAGGCCGATCTTCGGGTGCGCCTCGAGGCGACGGAACATCGCCCGCGGCCGGACGACCTCGAGCACCGGGCTGTCCGGGCCGCCGGCGCCGACGACGGTGCCGTCGGGGTAGCGCATCCGCACGGGCATCGGCCGCACGGCGACCTCGGTGATGGCCTTGGCGACGGCGCCGCGCGTCAGCACGCGCGGGAAGTCGAGCCGGGGGGCGGCGAGCTCGAAGCGGGTGGTGTCGGCGGTGGTCATCGCACGGTCTCCAGGGAGTTCTCGGGGCGGGGGCGGACGGGCAGTCTCCGGAGCCACAGCCAGATGCCGTGGACCCGGATCAGCCCGCTCACCCGCTGGGGCATCAACGGGTGCCGCAGCGCGGTCCGGGCGACCGCCGAGGTCGTGGCCGGCCTCGGCGTGCCCGTCACGGTCGCGGTCACCAGGGGTTCGTCGTGGACGCGCAGCCGGATGGCCACGCCCACGGTCCCGGGGGACATCGTGAGGCGGATGGCGTACTCGCCCTCGACGTCGTTGAACGGCGAGACGTAGAAGTCCTTGTCCATGGCGGCCCGGCCGCCGGCGTCGGGCCGCAGGACGTACGCGTGCCGGCCGCCGTAGGTGTTGTGGACCTCGACGAGCACGGCGCGCAGGGTGCCGTCGGGCGCGAGGACCCAGAAGGCGCTCATCGGGTCGAAGACGTGGCCGAGGGTGCGGGCGTGGGCGAGCATGACGACGCGGTCGTGGGGGGTCGTGGCGACGCCGTCGCGCTCGAGGACCCGCAGGACGTTGGCCTTGAGCGCCGCGATGCCGGGGTTGCCCGAGAGGTGGTCCTCGCCGCGGAAGGTCGCGAACGGCCGCAGCCAGCGCGGGAGGCGCGGCATGGCGTCGAGGTCGACGAGCCACTGGGTGTGGCGGTGGGTGAACGAGTGCCGGACCGGGCGGTGCCGGGTGTGGTGCACCCGCCCGACGACCAGGGCCGGCAGGACCGGGAGGTCCGCCGCGGTGGTCACGGCGTCACCACTCGACCCCGAGGGCACGTGCCGCCTCGACCCCCGAGCGGCACCCGTCCTCGTGGAACCCCCACCCCTGGTACGCGCCGGCGAATGCCGTTACCCCGGTGGTGATCTCGGCGATCCGGCGCTGGGCGCGGACGGCCTCGACGTCGTAGAGAGGGTGCGAGTACTGCATGGTGGCGATGACGCTACCGGGGTCGATGCGCTCGGTGGCGTTCAGGGTCACGAAGAACGGCTCCTCGGCGGGGAGCCCCTGGAGACGGTTCATCCAGTACGTGACGATCGCGCCCTTCGACGGGTCGTCGCCGACGAGGTAGTTCCACGACGAGCGGGCCAGCCGGGCGCGCGGCATGAACGACGGGTCGCGGTGCAGCACGGTCTCGTTCTGCGAGTAGCGGAACGCGCCGAGGACCTCCTTCTCGGCGGGCGTGGGGTCGGCGAGGAGGCGCAGGGCGTCGTCGGCGTGGGTCGCCACGACGACGCGGTCGTGGCGGTCGAGCCGCCCTCCGGCGGTGCGGACCTCGACACCGTCGGGCGTGCGGGCGACCGAGGTCACGGGGTCGCCGACGTGGACGGCGGGCAGCCGGGCGGCCAGCAGGTCGACGTAGGTGCGGGAACCGCCCACGACGGTCATCCACTGCGGGGAGTCGCCGATGGAGAGCATCCCGTGGTGCTGGAGGAAGCGGAACAGGTAGCGCGCCGGGTAGTCGAGGGCCTGGCCCTCACCGCTGGACCAGACGCAGGCGACGACCGGGATCGCGTAGAGCCGGGTGAAGGACTCGGGGAAGCCGTGCTCGCGGATGAACTCGCCGTAGGTCGTGGTGTCCTCGTCGTCGGTCTGCTCGAGGAACGCGGTGGCGAGGGTGTGGAAGCGCTTGACGGAGCGCAGCATCCCGACGTACTCGCGGTCGAGGAGCTGACGGGGACGGGCGACGAAGCCCTTGACGCCCCGGCCGCCCGCGTACTCGAGGCCGGTGGACTCGTCGCGGATGCTCATCGACATCTCGGTGTCGCGCGCCTCGACGCCCAGCTCGCGGAAGAGTCGTCGCAGGTACGGGTACGTGCGGTCGTTGTGCACGATGAAGCCGCTGTCGACGCGGAGGTCGCCGTGCGGGGTGGGCACGGTGTGCGTGTGCGCGTGGCCCCCGAGCCGGTCCTCCCCCTCGTAGAGCGTGACGTCGTGACGGGTCGACAGGACGTGCGCGGCGGTGAGACCGGAGACGCCGGCGCCGACGACGGCGACGCGTTCGCGGGCGTGCGGACGCTCCGTCGAGGAGATGGGGGGCATGGCCACGACCGTAGAACCTTTCGTCGACCTTCGTCAAAGGTTTGTCAAATGATCCGCCAGCGCTTACGGTGGCTCTCGTGAGGCGTTCGGTCCCCCCGTCGATGCGGATTGGCGAGCTGGCTACCCGAGTGGGAGTCAGTACGCACGTCCTGCGTGCCTGGGAGTCGCGCTACGGGCTCCTCGACCCCGTCCGCTCCCCCGGCGGCTACCGCCTCTACGGCATCGACGACGAGCGCCGCGTCCGCGAGGTGCTGGTGCTCCGCGAGCAGGGCGTCAGCGCGATGGAGGCCGCCCGGCAGGTGCTCGCCGCCGAGCGCGCCGGCGCCGCCGCCACCGGCGAGGGCCCCGCCCTCGGCTCGGAGGAGACCGGCGACCCGCGCCGCGACACGATGCGCGCCGACCCGCCCGTCCTCGTCGCCCAGCTCCTCGACGCCATCACCGCCCTCGACGAGGACCGCGCCCACGCCGTCCTCGACACCGCCTTCCTCGACCGCTCGGTCGAGAGCGCCATCGTCGACGTCCTCGTCCCCTTCTTCGTCCGCGTCGGCGAGATGTGGGAGCTCGGCCGCATCGGCATCGCGCAGGAGCACTTCGCGAGCAGCCTGGTCCGTCGCCGGCTCGGGGCGCTGTCCCTGACGTGGGGCATCGGCACGGGCCCGATCGCCGTGATCGCCTGTCCCCCGGGCGAGTTCCACGACATCATCCCGCTGTCCTTCGGCGTGCTTCTCGGGCGCGCGGGCTGGCGCATCCGCTACCTGGGCCCGGACACCCCCATCGCCTCGCTCACCTCGGCGGCCGACCTCGTCCGGCCCGATGCCGTCGTGCTGTCGTCGCGGCGGCCGTCCGGGTTCCGCGCCCACGGTCCGGCGCTGCGCCGCCTCGCCCAGAACCACCCGTTGTGGCTCGCCGGCCGGGGCACCACGCCGCGCGTGCTCGAGGAGATCGGTGCGCAGCACCTCGGCCCGGACCTCGTCGCCGACGTCGCGCTGCTCACCACGGCCGCCCGCGAGCGCCGGCGCAGCCGCGAGGACGAGACATCCGCCGCGACCTCGGACTCCGAACGCCGCGCGTGACCTTCGCGCACCACCGCGCGTGACCCCCCACGCGGAGACCTCCGCGTGCCGACCCGACCCCAGGAGCAGCACGTGACGCTGACCGACGACGGCACCACCACCACGACGACCACCGGCGTGGCCGGCCGCATCGAGGCCGCCCTGCGCCCCGTGCTCGGTGGCCCGCTGCCGGTCCGGCTGCGTGCGTGGGACGGGTCGGAGGCCGGTCCGGCCGACGGCACCCTCGTCACGCTGCGCACCCCGCAGGCCCTGACCCGGCTCCTCTGGCACCCGGGTGAGCTCGGCGCCGCCCAGGCGTACGTCACCGGCGAGCTCGAGGTCGACGGCGACATCGGCGACGCCCTCGACCTCGTCCGCGAGACCGTGGCCGCCCGGTCCCTGCCGCCGCTCACGCCGGCGCGGCTGGCGCGGCTGCTGCCCGACCTCGTCCGGCTCGGGCGCGACACCGGCGCCCTCGCCCGGCCGCCGGCACCGCCGGCCACGCAGGCGGTCGTCAAGGGGCGGCTGCACTCGATGGCCCGTGACCGCGCCTCGATCAGCCACCACTACGACCTGTCGAACGAGTTCTACGAGTTCCTCCTCGACCCGCACATGGCCTACTCGAGCGCCTTCTTCGCCGACGGGCCGGACATGCCGCTCGAGGCCGCGCAGGCCGCCAAGCTCGACATGGTGTGCCGCAAGGTCGGTCTCTCCGAAGGCATGCGCTTCCTCGACGTCGGCTGCGGCTGGGGGTCGCTGTCGCTGTACGCCGCCGAGCACTTCGGGGCGCAGGTCACCGGCGTCACCATCGCCGCCGAGCAGAAGGCCTTCATCGACGAGCGCATCCGCGAGCGTGGGCTCCAGGACCGCGTGCAGATCCGGCTCCAGGACTACCGCGAGGTGCGGGACGAGCCGTTCGACGCCGTCGCCTCGCTCGAGATGGGCGAGCACGTCGGCGAGAAGAACTACGCCACGTACGCCTCGGTGCTGCACCGCGCGGTGCGACCGGGCGGCTACGTGCTGGTCCAGCAGATGTCGCGCTTCGCCGGCCACCACCCCGGCGGCGGCCCCTTCATCGAGCAGTTCATCGCCCCGGACATGACGATGCGCCCGGTCGGCGACACGCTGAACTTCCTGCAGGACGCCGGCTTCGAGATCCGCGGGGTCCACGCGATGCGCGAGCACTACGTCTGGACCGTCGACGCCTGGGCCCGCACCCTCGAGGAGAACTGGGACCGGGCGGTCGAGCTCATCGGCGAGGAGGGCGCCCGCGTCTGGCGGCTCTACCTCGTCGGCGGCTCGCAGGCGTTCCGGGACAACCGGATGGGCGTCGACCAGCTGCTCCTGCGCCGCCCGGGTGGGCCGGCCGTCGTGTCGGACCCGGCCCGCTGATGGGCGCCTCGTTCATGGGCGGCACCTTCGTCGTCGTCCTCCTCGGGTCGCTGCTCACCTCGGCCGTCGCGATGGCCGTCACGGCGGCGATCTCGAAGCGGATCGGCAAGGTCGCCGTCGTCGACATCACCTGGGGCCTGGTCTTCGTGGCCATCGGCTGGGTGGCCTACGCCCTCGGCCAGCACTCGGTGCGCTCGCTCCTGCTCGCCGTCCTCGTCACGCTCTGGGGCGGGCGGCTCGCGTGGCACATCCGGGGCCGCGCGCTCGGCCAGGGCGAGGACCCGCGCTACGAGAAGATGCTCTCCTCGCAGCCGCCGGAGAAGCGGTTCGCCTTCGCGGTCAAGCGCGTCTTCGTCGTCCAGGGGCTCGCGGCGTGGTTCGTCTCGCTGCCGCTCCAGGTGGCCGCCGCCACCGACTCCGCGCTGGGCTGGGTCGCCGCGATCGGTGTGGTGGTGTGGCTGGTCGGCGTGACCTTCGAGTCGGTCGGTGACGCCCAGCTCAAGGCCTTCAAGGCCGACCCGTCCAACAAGGGCAAGGTCATGGACCGCGGCCTCTGGGGCTGGACCCGCCACCCGAACTACTTCGGCGACTCCGCCGTCTGGTGGGGGATGTTCGTGGTCGCGGCCGAGGTGTGGCCCGGCGTGCTCACCGTGCTCTCGCCCGTCGTGATGACCTACTTCCTCGCGTTCGCGACGGGGGCCAAGCTGCTCGAGTCGGAGATGGCCAAGCGGCCCGGGTACCCCGAGTACCAGCAGCGGACCTCGATGTTCTTCCCGCTGCCGCCGAAGAAGCGCTGACCGCCGCGGCGGTTCAGCGGCGACGGAGGGCGAGGCCCAGCGCGACGGCGGCGGTCACCGTGCAGAGCACCGTGCCCCACGCGATGTCGACGAGCACGACGACGAGCGGGAAGTCGCGGAAGACCGCCATCGAGGTCAGGTCGAAGGTGGCGTAGGTGACGGCGCCGAAGGCGGCCGCGTCGCGCACGCCGCGGCGCACCGACCCCGCCGCGAGCGCCGGGCGGACGACGAAGTGGACGAAGCCGAGCAGGTAGACGACGTAGAACGCCACCGCCGCAGCCATGTTCGGCTTCTCGGCGAGCAGGTGGCCGATGCGGTCGTCGTAGAGGGTGCCGGACCCGGTGGTCAGCCAGACGGCGTCGAGCACGGCGAAGACCAGGGCACTCAGGCCGGCGGCGGTGAGCAGCAGGCGGGTCGGCGGGGCGGCGGGCCGGGCGTCGGCGGTCATGGCGTCCATCATCCCAGCCGCAGGACGATGCCGACCCTCGGCCGAGGTGCTACGCCGCCGTGAGGAGCTGGGCCACCCCGTGGATGACGAGGCCGGCCAGCGCGCCGACGACCGTCCCGTTGATCCGGATGAACTGCAGGTCCCGGCCCACGTGCAGCTCGATGCGCTCGGCGGCCTCCTTCCCGTCCCAGCGGTCGACGGTGACCGAGATGACCTCGGCGAGCTCGGAGCCGTAGGTGTTGACGACGAACGAGAGCGCCTCCCCGAGACGGGCCTCCACGACCGAGCGCCACTCGGGGTCGTCGACCAGGTGCTCGCCGAGGTGCTCGAGCAGCTCGTCGCCGCGGCGGTGGAAGTAGGAGTCGGTGTCGTCCATCGCCGTCTCCAGGGCCGCCCGGAACGAGCGCCACAGCCCGAGCGCGGTCTCGGCGGCCTGGGGGTGGGTGAGCAGCCGCTCCTTGAGCGACTCGGCGCGGGCCATCACCGCGGCGTCGTGCTGCAGGTCGTGGGCGAGGGTGCGCAGCAGGTCGTCGAGCGCGAGCCGCGCGGGGTGGCGGGGGTCGCGCCGGATCTCGACGAGCCAGGAGAGCACCTGGTCGTAGGTCCACCCGATGACCCGCTCGTCGAGCCACGGCGGCGTCCACCACGGCGCCTTGGTGGTGAGCACCTCGGCGTAGGCACCGGGGTTGTCGCGCAGCCAGTCGTGCAGCTGCTCGAGCCCGAGGTCGACGAGCCCGTGGTGGGTGCTCTCCTCGACGACGCCCTCGAGCAGCGCGCCGGCGATCGGGCTGATCGGCTCGCGGACCAGCCGCGGCACGAGGAAGTCCTCGACGAGCCGGCGGACCTCGTCCTCGTCGAGCCGGCCGAGCCCGGCCCGGGCCACCCGCACGACCTCGGTGAGCACCCGCCGCCGGTGCGACGCCACCCCCAGCCAGCGCCCCACCCGCTCGGAGACGTGGGCGGCGGCCAGCCGTTCTCGGGCGATCTCCTCGGTGAGGAAGTTCTCGGTGACGAACTCCTGGAGGTTGCGGCCGATCTCGTTCTTGCGCTTGGGGATGATCGCCGTGTGCGGTACCGGTACCCCGAGCGGGTGCCGGAACAGTGCGGTGACGGCGAACCAGTCGGCCAGCGCGCCGACCATCGCGGCCTCGGCTGCGGTGTTGACGTAGCCCCACACGCCGCTGTGGTCGAGGCGCAGGGTCGCGAGGAAGACGACGGCGGCGAGGACGAGCAGCGAGAGGGCGAGCAGCCGCATCCGGCGCAGCCCGGCGCGACGCCGCTCGTCGGCCGGGGACGGTGCCATGAGGCTCACCCGGCCGATCCTGCCCCATCCGGTCGGCGCCGGCGCACCTACGCTGGTGCCGTGCGCTTCCTCAACGACCTCATGCCGCAGCACGACCTGACGTACGACGACGTCTTCATGGTGCCCAACCGCTCGTCGGTGACCAGCCGGCTCGACGTCGACCTGCGCACCGTCGACGGCACCGGCACGACCATCCCGCTCGTCGTCGCGAACATGACCGCGATCGCCGGGCGCCGGATGGCCGAGACCACGGCCCGCCGCGGCGCGCTGACCGTCATCCCGCAGGACATCCCCACCGAGGTCGTCGCCGAGGTCATCGGCTGGCAGAAGTCGCGCCACCTCGTCTACGACACCCCGATCACCCTCGACCCGACGACCACCACCGGCGAGGCGCTCGTGCTGCTGCACAAGCGGGCCCACGGTGCCGCGGTCGTCGTCGACGGCGAGCGCCCCGTCGGCGTCGTCACCGAGACCGACCTGACGGGCGTCGACCGGTACACCCAGCTCGCCGACGTCATGGTCCGCGAGATGGTCACCCTCGACGACGGCGTCGACGTCGAGAAGGCCTTCGACACCCTGTCCCACGCGCGCCGCCGGCTCGCCCCGGTCGTCGACGTCGACGGCCGGCTCGTCGGCCTCCTCACCCGCGCGGGAGCACTGCGCGCCCACCTCTACGCGCCGGCGGTCGACGCGAACGACCGGCTGCGGATCGGCGCGGCGGTCGGCATCAACGGCGACGTCGCCGCCAAGGCGTCCGCGCTCGCGCAGGCCGGGGCCGACGTCCTCGTCATCGACACCGCGCACGGGCACCAGGAGAAGATGCTCGAGACGCTGCGCACGCTGCGGGCCCTCGACCTCGGCGTGCCCCTGGTCGCCGGCAACGTCGTCTCGGCCGCCGGCACCCGTGACCTCGTCGAGGCGGGCGCCGACATCGTCAAGGTGGGCGTGGGCCCCGGCGCCATGTGCACGACCCGGATGATGACCGCCGTCGGCCGGCCGCAGTTCTCCGCGGTGCTCGAGTGCGCCTCCGCTGCACGCGAGCTCGGCAAGCACGTCTGGGCGGACGGCGGGGTGCGGCATCCTCGCGACGTCGCCCTGGCGCTGGCCGCCGGCGCCTCGAACGTCATGGTGGGCTCGTGGTTCGCAGGCACGCTCGAGTCGCCCGGCGACCTCTACACCGACGAGAAGGGCCGCCAGTACAAGGAGTCCTTCGGCATGGCCTCGGCCCGCGCCGTGCGCAACCGCACGGCCACCGACAGCGCGTACGAGCGGGCACGCAAGGCGATGTTCGAGGAGGGCATCAGCAGCGCCCGGATGTACGTCGACCCGGCCCGCCCGAGCGTCGAGGACGTCATCGACGAGATCGTCGCGGGACTGCGGTCCTCGTGCACCTACGCCGGGGCCCGCACGCTCGAGGAGTTCCACGAGCGGGCCACCGTCGGGCTGCAGAGCACGGCCGGGTTCGCCGAGGGCCGCCCGCTCCACTCGTCCTGGTGACCGGCTGGGGCAGGATGGCGCCATGGCCTACGACGTCGAGCGCATCCGGTCCCACTTCCCGTCGCTGAACGCCGGGCTGGCCCACTTCGACGGCCCGGGTGGCAGCCAGACCCCCGACGTCGTCGGGCAGGCCGTCGCCGACACCCTCACCGCGTCGATCTCCAACCGCGGCACCGTCACCGCGTCGGAGCGCCGGGCGGACGACGTCGTGTCCCGCTTCCGCCGCACGGCCGCCGACCTGCTCGGGGCCGACCCGCGCGGCATCGTGTACGGCCGCAGCGCCACCGCGCTGACCTACGACCTCGCCCGGGCGCTCGCCAAGCAGTGGGGCCCCGGGGACGAGGTCGTCGTCACCCGCCTCGACCACGACTCGAACGTCCGCCCGTGGGTGCAGGCCGCGGAGGCCGTCGGCGCCACGGTGCGCTGGGTCGACTTCGACCCCGCGAGCGGCGAGCTGACCGTCGCCGACGTCGAGGCCGTCCTCTCCGAGCGCACCCGCCTCGTGGCCACGACGGCCGCGAGCAACCTGATCGGCACACGGCCTCCGGTGCGGCAGATCTCCGAGGCGGTGCACCGGGTCGGCTCGCTGCACTGGGTCGACGGCGTGCACGCGACGGCGCACGCATCCGTCGACGTCGAGGCCCTCGGCGTCGACGTCTGGACCTGCTCGCCGTACAAGTTCCTCGGCCCGCACTGCGGCCTCCTCGCGGCCGACCCGGCGTGGCTCGAGACGGTGCGCAACGACAAGCTCGCACCCTCCAGCGACGCCGTCCCCGAGCGCTTCGAGCTCGGCACCCTCCCCTACGAGCTGCTCGCCGGCACGAGCGCGGCCATCGACTTCCTCGCCGGGATGGACGACCTCGACACCCCGGTCACCGATGCCGACCGCCGCGAGCGGCTGCTCGCCTCCTTCCGCGCCCTCGAGGAGCACGAGGAGAAGCTGTTGGCCGTGCTCGAGCCCGCGTTGCGCGCCCTCCCCGGGGTCACCGTCTACTCCAACGCCGAGAGCCGCACTCCCACACTGCTGTTCACGGTCGACGGCGTCGACCCGCAGGACGTCTACCGTGGCCTCGCCGAGCACGGCGTCAACGCACCGGCGAGCAGCTTCTACGCGCTGGAGTGCTCGCGCCACCTCGGCCTCGGCGACACCGGCGGCGTGCGGGTCGGGCTCGCCCCCTACACGAGCCAGGACGACGTCGAGCGCCTGCTCGCCGGCCTCGAGGCCGTCATCGGCTCGCGAGGCTGACCGTGGTCGCCCTGCTCGAGCCGCTGGAGGCACCGGTCGACCCGGTCGAGGCGCTGCGCCGGGTGGCCTTCCTCCTCGAGCGCACGCGCGCCGGCACCTACCGGGTCGAGGCGTTCCGCAACGCGGTGAAGACCCTGCGCGGCATCGACGACGACGAGCTGCGCGAGCGCGCCGAGGCCGGGACGCTGCAGGAGATCCCGGGCATCGGGAAGTCGACCGCCGGGGTCATCGAGGAGTCGCTGGCCGGTGAGGTTCCTGCGTACCTGGCGTCGCTGCAGGAGAAGTCCGGTGGCCCGCTCGTCGAGGGCGGCGAGGAGCTCTACGCGATGCTCCGCGGCGACTGCCACCTGCACTCGGACTGGAGCGACGGCGGTTCGCCCATCGACGAGATGGTGCTCACCGGTGTCGAGCTCGGCCACGAGTGGATGGTCCTCACCGACCACAGCCCCCAGCTGCGGGTGGCGAACGGTCTGACCGTCGAGCGCCTGCGCCAGCAGCTGAAGATCGTGGACGGCGTGAACCGTTCCCTCGCAGGGCACTTCACGCTCCTCAAGGGCATCGAGGTCGACATCCTCGACGACGGCTCGCTGGACCAGACCGACGAGATGCTCGGCCGGCTCGACCTCGTCACGGCATCGGTCCACAGCAAGCTGCGGATGAACCGGGTGCCGATGACGCAGCGGATGGTGGCCGCGGTGTCGAACCCGCGCGTCAACGTCCTCGGCCACTGCACCGGGCGGCTCGTCGAGGGCTCGCGCGGCACCCGCCCGCAGTCCGAGTTCGACGCCCGGGCCGTCTTCGAGGCCTGCGCCGAGCACGACACCGCCGTCGAGATCAACAGCCGCCCCGAGCGCTGCGATCCACCGGACGAGCTCGTGACGATGGCCCTCGAGATGGGGTGCCTCTTCAGCATCGACTCCGACGCCCACGCCCCCGGCCAGCTCGACATGAAGGCCTACGGCTGCGAGCGCGCCGAGCGGCTGGGCGTGCCGGCCGAGCGCATCGTCACGACGTGGGACGTCGACCGCGTCCGCGAGTGGGCGACGCCGGCCTGAGCGGCGCCCGGGGGGCTGCATGTCCACGAACTGACACATTCGTCGATTCCTGGACGTCCGGAGTGGCCGTACCCGTCGGAATACCAGCCCGCGCGAGGGCGCTGGCCCCTGTATGAGCGTTCCGACGATCACCCTGAACACCGGCCGCACGATCCCGCAGCTCGGCTTCGGCGTCTTCCAGATCGACCCGGCCGACACGGTCGAGGCCGTGACCAAGGCCCTGGAGATCGGGTACCGGCACATCGACACCGCGCAGATGTACGGCAACGAGCGGGAGGTTGGTGAGGCGATCGCGCGCTCCGGCATCCCGCGCGAGGAGATCTTCGTGACCTCCAAGCTGAACAACGGCTTCCACCGCCCCGAGGACGCGCAGAAGGCGTTCGCCGAGACCCTCGAGAAGCTCGGGGTCGAGCAGGTCGACCTCTTCCTGATCCACTGGCCGCTGCCGACGCGCTACGACGGTGACTTCGTCTCGACGTGGCGCACGATGGCCTCCTTCGCCGACGACGGGCGCGCCGCCTCGGTGGGTGTCTCCAACTTCCAGCCGGCGCACCTGGCCCGGATCATCGACGAGACCGGCGTCATCCCGGCCGTCAACCAGGTCGAGGTGCACCCGTACCTGACCAACGAGGCCGTCCGCGCCGCCGACGCCGAGCACGGCATCGCGACCGAGGCGTGGTCCCCGATCGCGCAGGGCGGTGTGCTCGACGACCCGGTCATCACCGAGATCGCCGAGGCCCACGGCGTCACCACCGCCCAGGCCACGCTGCGCTGGCACGTCGAGCGGGGCGACATCGTCTTCCCGAAGTCGGTCACCGAGTCCCGGATGCGCGAGAACTTCGACATCTTCGGCTTCTCCCTGACCCCGGATGAGGTCGGCCGCATCTCGGCCCTCGACCGCGGCGAGGACGGCCGCACCGGCCCCAACCCGGACGAGTTCGACTACATCCCCGACTGACCTCGGACCCCGCCGAGCAGACGGCCCGCGAGCGCCCGCACCCCCTCGGTGCGGGCGCTCCGTCGTCACCGGGCGACCGTGCGGGCATTCACTCAATCACTTGACACATTGGATGAATGGCGGGATGCTCCCCGCACCGAATTCCCTCGCCCCCCAGGAGTGCACGATGCAGGGACTCCCCCTCGCGCTCGGGCTCGCCCTCCCGGCGCTGCTCGTGGTCCTGCTCGTCCACGTCGTCCGGACCGTGTCGGCCACCCTCGGCCGCGGCACCGACCCCGTCGACCGTGGCGTGCGCCGCCGGACGGCCGGGGCGGGCGCGGCCGCCGGGCTCGCCGTGCTGGCGCTCCTGGTCCTCGACGTCCCGGTACCCGCGGGCAACCCGCTGGTCGGGTCGGTCGGCGTGCTCCTCGTCGGTGCGGTCATGGCGGTCACGGCGGCCCTCGTCGAGCTGACCTGGCCGCGGCCCCACGGCACGGTGCGCACCGCCACGGCCCGCCCGCGACCGGACGTCGGCCCGGGTCTGCGCCGGCTCCGCGCCGGCGGGGCGCTCACGCTCGTCGCCCTGTGCGGGCTCACCGCGGTCCTCGGGGCGACCGAGGGCGCCGACCACGGCCGGCGGATGCGGGGCCTCACCGCGTTCCCGCTGCTCGGCGACGGGCTGTTCCCGGGCTGGCCGTACGGCCTCGCCCTCGTCGCCGCGCTCGGCCTCCTGTGGCTGGCCGTTGGCTGGGGGCTACGCGTCGTCGAGGCGCGCCCCTCGCTCGACGTCGCGCACGCCGAGGTCGATGCCGCCGCCCGCCGCACGGGGACCGCCCGGCTGCTCCGCTACTCCGCGTGCACCACGTGGCTCGCCGTGCTCGGTGTGGCCTTCGTGGCGGGGTCATCCCTCCACGAGTACGCCCAGGGGCTGCGCATGGTCGACTCGCCGATGGCCCTGGCCCCGCCCCTCGACTGGCGCCAGGACCTCGCCTTCGGCCTCTTCGCGCTCGGGCTGCTCGCCGGGGTCCTGGCCTTCGTCGCGGCGGTCACGTCGGCCGACCCTGCGCGACCGCGCTGGGAGGCACGCGACGCCCCGACGGCCACCTCATCCCGCCCGAGCACCTCCTCGGCCGTGCCGGACACCCCCCGATGACGACCACGCTCACCGTCGACCTGGCCGCCGCCACCCCGCCGTACGAGCAGCTGCGCGCGCAGATCGCGGGGCACATCGCGACGGGCCGGCTGGCTCCGGGCGACCGGCTCCCGACCATCCGGGCTCTCGCCGGCGACCTCGGGATCGCCGGCGGCACGGTGGCCCGGGCCTACCGCGAGCTCGAGGCCCTCGGGCTGGTCCACACGCGCCGGCGGACGGGGACGGTGGTGGCGCAGGCCATGGCGCCGCCGGCCGCCGACGTGCGCCGGGCCGCCGACGCGTTCGCCGAGCTCGCCCGCCGGCACGGGCTGAGCGAGGTGGAGGCGCTCGACCTCGTCCGGGCCGCGGTGCGGCACGGCGGACCGTCCGGCGCACCCGCCGGGTGACCCCGCCCGCCGACGACGCCGACCTCGTTTTGGTGGCTGGCCCGCCGTCCCCTATGCTTTCCGAGTCCTCGACGGATCCGAACCCGGGTTGTCCGACGGGCGGGTTCGACGAGAGTCGGGTCCCCATCGTCTAGCGGCCCAGGACCCCGCCCTTTCACGGCGGTAGCACGGGTTCGAATCCCGTTGGGGATACGGTCTTGCGTCACACACAAGGCCCCGTAGCGCAGTTGGTTAGCGCGCCGCCCTGTCACGGCGGAGGTCGCGGGTTCGAGTCCCGTCGGGGTCGCTCCTTCATGGAAGGGCCGGTTCGTCCGGCCCTTTCCTGCAAGGTCCGGCCAGGTAGCTCAGTTGGTACGAGCGTCCGACTGAAAATCGGAAGGTCGGCGGTTCGACCCCGCCCCTGGCCACCACCGAAGCCGCAGCCCAGAACCCTCTGGCCTGCGGCTTCTCCCGTTCCCGGCGACCGTGCTCAGGTCGTGCCGTAGACGACCAGCCCCTCGCCGGTCCCCAGCCGCACCAACCCCGGCTGCCGGTCGTAGAACCGCTGCGCGGCGAGCGCCTCGGTGGAGGTCAGCAGCCACGCCGGCGAGCAGTCGAGCAGCAGGGCATCCAGCAGCCTCCGGGCCCGCCCGCCGCCACGCGCGTCGGGGTGCACCGCGACCTCCATGACCTCCCACGTGCCCTCGAGCAGCCGCGCCTCGCACACGCGCGCGACCCGGCCGTACGAGCGGCCGGTCGGGAACGGCGCAGGGGTCGGGACGGCGTAGGCCAGCCCGACGACGCGCTCGCCGTCGAGGAGCACCAGCCCGCGAGCCCCGGCAGCCACCTCGGCGTCGAGCCGCTCGGCGAACCCGTCGGCCTCGTCCGCACCCTCACCCCATGGCGGCTCGGAGAAGACGGCGAGGTAGAGATCCCGCACACCACGGCGGTGCTCGGGCAGGCGCAGCGGCACCTGCCGGTCACCCGGCGCTCCCCCGTGCGACGAGTCGTCCACGACCACCCCTCCCTCCGCGACCCGCCCCGGGCCGCCGCGCACCCACGCTACCGACGGGACGAGCCCGGGGTCACTCGCTCCTCCAAGCCTTCCGCCAGCCCGGCGAGGGTCAGCGCGTCGAAGAACCCGCCGGCGGTCTCGGCCAGCCGTTTCCGCTTCACGCCACCCAGACGCAGCCGGAAGAAGACGCGCGTCCCCTCGCCCACCGGGACGAGGGTGATCGACCAGCTGAGGTCGACGGCACCGCGTCGAGAGGTGTAGACGAGCACCCGGGGTGGGTCGACGACCCGCGCGTCGAAGGTCTCGTGCCGGCCGCCGTAGTCGGGGATGGTGTCGCCCACGGCGAGGCCCTGCCACCGCGCATCGATGACCCGCAGCGCGCGCCGGCTCGGCGGCACGAACCGCTCGACGGACCGTGGCAGGTACCAGCCCGCCCGGCGCTTGCCGAGCTGCACCAGCCACGGCCACACCTCGGCCGGTGCGGCCCGGAGGGTGAAGGCGCGGTCCATCACGACGTCCGCCCCGGGCACCAGGTCGTCGCCCTCGCGCGGCGCCGCGCGTTCGTCGTCGGTGACGGCGATGGTTCCGAACACCCTGGACCTCCCGTCCGGACGCACCCGTGCATGGGGCGTGCCTCCGGGGTCATGATGACAGGGCGCCGCGGCCGGCCCCGGTCCGGCGCGGGCAGGAGGTGCCGGGTGCCACGCGTGGGGCGGACCGCAACGGCCGGCCTGGCCTGCGCCCTGGTCCCCGCACTGCTCGCCTCGCTGGCCGCCGGTTGCAGCACGCGGCGCGACGACCTGCGGGACGCCGGTCCCACGCGCCCGCCCTCCTCCGCCCCGGCCACACCCGCTCCCACCGGGCCGCCGGACACGCCGGAGCCGGCGCCGACGGGCTCGCCGCTCCCTGCGCCGGCGCCGGCGGTCATCGAGAAGCCACCGACCACGGCACCCGTCGAGGAGCCGGCACTGCGCACCGAGCTGCTCGCGATGCTCGTCCAGGACCAAGCCGTACGCACCGGCGTCGCCCCGCCCGGCGACTCCCGCTCGCCCGACGAGCTGGCCGCGGCGTGGGACGAGACCGACCGCCGCCACGGCGAGCGGATGCACGCGGTACTCGACGAGCACGGGTGGCCGGGGTGGCGGCTGGTCGGCTCCGACGGCGCCTTCGCGGCCTTCGTCCTCGTGCAGCACGCCGACCTCGACCTACCGCTCCAGCAGCGGGGCCTGGAGCTGCTGACGGCAGCCGTCGGCCGCGGGGACGCCGACCCCAGCGACCTTGCCTACCTCCTGGACCGGGTGCGCGTGGCGACCGGGCAGCCGCAGGTCTACGGCACCCAGTGGGGCTCGGACGCCACCGGCGCCCCGGCCCCGCGGACACCCATCGAGGACTTCGAGCGGGTCGACGTGCGCCGGGCGGCCGTGGGCCTGGGCACGCTCGCCGCCTACCTCGAGGAGCTCGCCGCGGCATCGTGACGTCACCATGACGTCATAGGGGTTGCGCATGACGTCATCTTGGTGTCATAGTGGCGTCATGGACCTCACGCCCTACGTCGCCCGCCTCCAGCGCGACCTCGTCACGACCGCCCGCACCGGCGGCCCCGAGGCGACCGAGCTGGCCGAGCTGATCGCCGGCGGGCTCGAGCCCTCCGCGCGGATGCTCCTCCTCGACGCCGTCGTGGAGGCCGCCGCCGAGGTCACCGAGCGGATGGCCCCGGGCTCGGTCGACGTCCGCCTCCGCGGCCGTGACCTCGACCTCGTCGTGAGCACCCCCACCGAGGCAGCGGCACCGGCGCCCGTCCCCGCCGTGGTCGAGCCCGACCCGGCCGACGAGGACGAGGCCGGCGGCACCGCCCGGCTCAGCCTGCGCCTGCCGGAGCGCCTCAAGCCGAGGCTCGAGGAGGCCGCCGAGGCCGCCGGCCTGTCGGTCAACGCCTGGCTCGTCCGAACCGTCGCGGCCGCCGTCGCCGAACCGCGCGCAACCCCCAGCACCCCCACCGTCCCCACGCCGGCGCCGTCCCTCACCGGGCAGCGCCAGACCGGCTGGGTCCGCTAGGACCCGCCCACCCGACCGGCCCACCCGGCGCCGGCCCCACGAGAACCCTACAGCCACAACCCGACCCGCCACGGGAGGATCCGTCATGCCCACGTTCAGCACCCCCGACCCCGTCACCCTGCACATCGACGTCGCCGGCGCCGACCTCACCGTCCACGCCACCGCGACCGACGAGACGGTCGTCGACATCCGCCCGCACAACCCGGCCCGCCGGGGCGATGTCGAGCACGCGGCGGCCCTCACCGCCGAGCACTCCGGCACCCGCGTCACCGTCCGCTCCCCCCGCTCGGTCGCGAGCCGGCTGCGCGCGATGGTCGGCACGGGCGATCGCGTCGACATCGACGTGCAGCTGCCCGAGGGGTCGGCCCTCGAGGTCCGCGGGTGGGGCGAGACCCGCACCAGCGGCCTCCTCGGCGCGGTCGACGTCGACACCTCGATGGGAGACATCGGCATCGAGCGCGCCGGGGCCGTCCACGCCCGCACCTCGATGGGCGACGTCCGGCTGGGCTCGGCCGGCGGCCGCGTGGAGCTCCGCACCTCGGCCGGCGCGATCCACGTCGAGCAGGCCGCTGAGGAGGTGACCGCGCGCACCTCCGCTGGTGACGTCACCGTCGGCACCGGTCACGGCCCGCTCCACCTCTCGACCACCGCGGGCGACGTCCGGGTCGAGCACGCGCGCGGCGGCGTCACCGCCAAGGCCTCGGCCGGCGACGTCCGGCTCGCCGCCGTCCACGGCGGCGTGGTCGGCGTCGACAGCTCCTACGGGCGGGTCGACATCGGCGTCGCCGACGACCTCCCCGCCTGGCTCGACGTCGAGGCCCGCCACGGCGCCGTCCGCAACGAGCTGCAGGGCACCGCCGCCCCCGCCGAGGGCGAACCGACCCTCGAGCTGCGCGTGCGCGCCGGCTACGGCGACATCGTCCTGCGTCGCGTCTGACGACCACCGACCGACACCGAGCACCAGGGAAGGACCCCCGATGAGCACCACCACACCGGCCGTCGCGCTGCGCGGCCTGCGCAAGTCCTACGGCGAGACGGTCGTCCTCGACGGCGTCGACCTCACCGTCGCGCCCGGCACCGTCCACGCCCTGCTCGGCCCGAACGGCGCCGGCAAGACGACGACGGTCAACATCCTCACCACGCTCCTCGCCCCGGACGGCGGCACCGCGGCCGTCCTCGGCCACGACGTCCTCCGCGAGCCCCGGCTCGTGCGGGCCTGCATCGGCCTGACCGGGCAGTTCGCCGCGGTCGACGACCTGCTGACCGCCGAGGAGAACCTCGTGCTCATCGGGCGGCTGCACCACCTGCCCCCGGCCGAGACCCGCCGGCGCGCCACCGAGCTGCTCGAGCGCTTCGACCTCGCCGACGTCGCGGGTGCCCGCCCCTCGACGTTCTCCGGCGGGATGCGCCGCCGGCTCGACCTCGCGATGGGGCTCGTCGGCCGCCCGAGCGTCCTCGTCCTCGACGAGCCGACGACCGGGCTGGACCCCCGCAGCCGGCGGGCCACCTGGGACGTCGTGCGCGACCTCGTCGCCGACGGGGTCACCGTCCTCCTCACGACGCAGTACCTCGAGGAGGCCGACCAGCTCGCCGACCGCATCTCGCTGCTCGACGGCGGCCGCGTCGTCGCCGACGGCACCCCGGCCGAGCTCAAGCGGCTCGTGCCCGGGGGCCACGTCCGGCTGACCTTCCCCGACGAGTCCGCGCTCGACGGAGCCCTGCACGCCCTCGGCGGCGAACCCGACCGCGAGGCGCTCGCGCTCGACGTGCCGGGCACCGGCGACGTCACCGCCCTGCGCACCCTGCTCGACCGGCTCGACACCGCCGGGGTCGCCGTCGACGACCTCAGCATCCGCACCCCCGACCTCGACGACGTGTTCCTCGCCCTGACCGGCGGGCCGCGTCGCACCGACCAGCCCGAGGAGGCCTCCCGATGAGCGCCACGACCGCCCCCGTCCCCACCCCGGCGCTGCCGCGACCCCGCCCGTTCGCCGACGCGATGACGATGCTCGACCGGCAGCTGCGCCACGCGCGCCGCTACCCCGAGCTGACCGTCATCGTCCTGCTCGTCCCGGTGATCCTGCTCGTCCTGTTCGTCATGGTCTTCGGCGGCGCGCTCGGCGCCGGGCTCGTCCCGGGCGCGAGCGGGGCGGGCCGCGGCGCCTACGCGGACTACGTCCTGCCCGGCATCCTCGTGATGACCATCGCCTCGATCGCCCAGGGCACGTCGACGACGATGGCCATGGACACGACGCAGGGCATCATCGACCGCTTCCGCACCCTGTCCATCGCACCGGGAGCAGTGCTCTCCGGGCACGTCCTCGCGGCGACGATCCAGTCGCTGCTGTCGATGGTCGTCGTCACGGGCGTCGGTCTGGCCGTTGGGTTCCGGCCGCAGGCCGGGGCCACCGACTGGCTCGTCGTGGCGGCCTTGCTGGCGGGGGTGTCGTTCGGCGTCTCGTGGCTGTCGGTCGCGCTCGGGCTCGCCTCGCGCACCGTCGAGAGCGCGAGCAACTACCCGATGCCGCTCGTCCTGCTGCCCTTCCTCGGCAGCGGGTTCGTGCCGACCGACTCGATGCCCGCCGGCCTCCGCTGGTTCGCCGAGTACCAGCCGTTCACGCCGATCATGGACGCCGTCCGCGGGCTGCTGCTCGGCACGCCGGTCGATGCCTCGACCGTGTGGCTGGCCGCCGGCTGGTGCGTTGTGTTCACGGTGGTCGGCTGGTGGCTGGCCCGGCGGCTCTACGCCCGCCCGCGCCGCGCCTGACCCCGGTGCCCGTCCTCACCCTCGTCCCCGGCCCGGGGGGCGAGGGCGAGCGCGGTCAGGCCGCGCACGACGAGCGACCCCGGGTCCGCGTCGACCCCGACCCGGCAGCCCGCCCACGACTCGGGCAGCGCCACGTCCGCGGCCGCCGCGAGCGCGGCCTCCGCGTACCCCGCGAAGCGCGTGGTCCCCCCGGCGAGGACGACCCGGGCCGGCGCCAGCAGCGTCACGAGGGACCCCACGGCCCGACCCAGGGCCGAGCCGGCGACCGAGACGACCTCTCTCGTTGCCGGGTCACCGCCGGCCAGGCGCCGCGCGACCTCCTCCCCGGTCACCCCCAGGGCCCGCACGATCGCCCGACCGGACGCGACGTCGTCGAGCCGGAGGTCCGAGCCACCCGTGAGGTCGACCGGGACGCTCCCGAGCTCGCCGGCCCATCCGCGCACCCCGGTGAGCACCCGGCCGCCCGTGAGCACGGCGGCCGCGATGCCCGTGCCCACCACCACGACGGCGAGGTCCTCGACCCCGGGCTCCTCGGCCCGCACCGCGGCCAGCGCGGCCCGGACGTCGTTGACGACCAGGTCCGCGCGCACCGGCGACCACCCGGCCAGCCGCGGTAGCACGTCCGAGAGGACGACCCGGTGGTCGGCGTCGACCAGACCGGGCACCGCCACGGCCACCTGCCCCACCTCGTCGTGGCGGTCGACGAAGCGGCCGATCAGTCGGTCGAGCCACGGCCCGTCGGCCTCGGGGCCGGTCACGTGGCGCTCCTCGGCCCGGACCGTCCCGCGCTCGTCGACCGCCCGCAGGAGCACCTTGGTCCCGCCCACGTCCGCGACGACGGCGAGGGAGCGACCGGCGGCCATGTCGCCCACCCTAGGCGTGTCCCGGCGGGCGGCCACCGGGGGTCGCTACCGTGATCCCGGGGTCGACATCGGGGTCACCCCTGATGCGCCACGCGCGCACGGCACGACACGGTGGGGGCCATGACGAGGATCTGGGGACCGGGAGCGCGCCTGGTGGTGGGGCTCGCCCTCGCGGCGGCCGCCATCGCGCTGGCGCTCCCGCGGGTGACGGGCACCTCGTGGCGTCCCATCCTCGACGCGCTCACCCACCCCAGCGCGGGGCAGCTGGCCCTGCTCGCCGTCCTCTGGCTCGCCGGTCTCTGGGTGCACACCCCCTCGCTCACCGCCGCCCTCCCCGGCCTCTCGCACCGCCGGGCGCTGATGCTCAACCTCTCCGGCTCGTGCGTCTCCAACCTGCTGCCGCTCGGTGGGGCGGCCGGCACCGTCCTCAACTGGCGGATGGCCCGGGCCTGGGGCTTCGGCTCGGCCGCGTTCGGGCGCTGGGCCCTGGTGACCAACCTCGCCGACACGGTCGTCAAGCTCCTCCTGCCCGGCGTCGTCCTCTGCTGGTTCGCCCTCGCCGGGGACCGCGGTGCGGCACGGCTGGCCGGCCCGGGTGCGCTCGGCCTGGCCCTCCTCGTGGTGCTCGTCCTGGCGGTCGTCCTCGTCGGGCGCGACGACCGCGCCCTGCGGCGGGTCGGCGGCCTCGCCGACCGCCTCGCCGCCCGTCACCCGCGCCTCCCCGACGCCCCCGAGGGATGGGGCGAGCGCGCCGCCCGCTTCCGCGCCGAGAGCGCCGACCTCGTGCGCGCCGGCTGGCACCGGATGCTCGGCGGCAAGGTCCTCTACGCGGCGTTCCAGGCGCTGCTCCTCTGGGCCTGCCTCGCCGTCGTCGGCGCGCCGTCCGCGCCGCTGCTCGTCGCCTCGGCCTTCGTCGTCGAGCGCCTGCTCTCGATGGTCGTCCTCACCCCCGGCGCCACCGGCGTCGTCGAGGTCGGGATGGCCGGGGCGCTCACCGCGCTCGGGGCACCGGCCGCGCCGGCTGCGGCCGGTGTGCTGCTCTACCGCGCCTTCGTCATCGGCATGGAGGTGCCGGTCGGCGGGCTGACGCTCCTCGGCTGGTGGGTCGCCCGGCGGCGCGAGGCATCACCGGTCCGGTCCGTGATCCGCGTGCACCCCGTGGGGCCCTCGCCCCGCAGCGGGGCGCATGATGCGGGGAGCGTCCCGACCGAAGGAGCATCCCCGTGGAGTACACCCGTCTCGGCAGCACCGGGCTCACCGTCAGCCGGATAGCCCTCGGCTGCATGAGCTACGCGGACGGCAGCCGCGGCGCGCATCCGTGGGCCCTGGACGAGGACACCTCGGGCGCCTTCTTCCGCCAGGCGGTCGAGCTCGGGATCACGTTCTGGGACACCGCGAACGTCTACAGCGCCGGGACGTCCGAGGAGTTCGTCGGTCGGGCGATCCGCACCTACAGCCGCCGCGAGGACATCGTGCTCGCCACCAAGGTCCACGGCCGGATGCACGACGGCCCGGGCGGGAGCGGGTTGTCCCGCAAGGCGATCCTCGAACAGGTCGATGCCTCGCTGCGCCGCCTCGGCACCGACTTCGTCGACCTCTACCAGATCCACCGCTTCGACCCCGAGGTCCCGGTCGAGGAGACGATGGAGGCGCTGCACGACGTCGTCCGTGCGGGCAAGGCGCGCTACATCGGGGCGTCCTCGATGTGGGCCTGGCAGCTCGCGACGATGCAGCACGCCGCCGACCTCGGCGGGTGGACCCGGTTCGTCACGATGCAGGACCAGTACAGCCTCCTCATGCGCGAGGAGGAGCAGGAGATGTTCCCGCTGCTCGCCTCCCAGGGGCTCGGGTCCCTGCCGTGGAGCCCGCTGGCGCGCGGCCGGCTCGCGCGGCCGTGGGGTGGCGAGACCGACCGCTCCGGCACCGACGAGTTCGGGAAGCGGCTCTACCAGGAGGGCGACGCCGAGATCGTCGGAGCCGTCGAGCGGGTGGCGGCCGACCGTGGCGTCGCGATGTCGACCGTCGCCCTCGCGTGGGTGCTGCGCAACCCGGTCGTCACCGCGCCGATCGTCGGGGCGACCAAGGAGCACCACCTGCCGGACGCCGTCGCCGCGCTCGACCTCGAGCTGACCGACGACGAGGTCGCGGCGCTCGAGGAGGCCTACACCCCGCGCCGGCCGACCGGGTTCTGACGCCGGCGTCGGGGCCCGCTCAGCCGAGCCAGGTCGAGGTGGCGCCGACGACGCGTGAGCCGTCGAGGTCGCCCAGCGAGAGGCCGACGAACTGCTCGGCCTGCGCCGAGGTCTGCCAGCGGAACCGGGGCGCATCGGTGGTGGCGGCCTCGACGATGACCGCCGCCGCATCGCGCGAGGACTGCGCGGCGTCGAAGGCGGCGGCCGTGCGGTGCAGGTAGGCGGCCAGCAGCTCCGCGTAGGGGTCGTCGGTGGTCTCCGCGCCGTCGCCGTCGGCCCGGTGGACGTTGCCTGTGAACTCGCTGGCCACCGCGCCCGGCTCGACGATGCTGACGGTCACGCCGAAGGTCGCGACGACGGGCGCGAGCGACTGCATGAGCCCCTCGACGGCGAACTTCGCGGCGCAGTAGGCATCGGCGAACGGCTGGCCCACCGCCCCGCCGACACTCGTCACCGTGACGACGCGCCCGCGCCCGGCGGCGCGCATCGCCGGGAGGACGAGGCGGGTCATCCGGGCGACGCCGAGGTAGTTGACGTCGAGCTGCTCCTGGAGCTGGGCATCGCTCAGCTGCTCGAGGGTGGCGACGGCGCCCCGGCCGGCGTTGTTGACCAGCACGTCGAGGGAGCCGTGGTCGGCGAGGACGGCCTCGACCGCGGCGCGCGAGCCGTCCGCGTCGGTGACGTCGAGGGCGCGGACGTCGAGCTCGACGCCCGCCTCCGCGGCGGCCTCGCGCAGCGGTCCGGCGCGCCCGGTGTCGCGCATCGTCGCGACGACGGTGAGCCCGGCCCGGGCCAGGCCGACGGCGGTCTCGAGCCCCATCCCGCTCGAGGTACCGGTCACGAGGGCGATGTCCTGCCGAGGGCTCATCCCCGGAGGGTAGACCCGCCCCCGCCACGCGCGGGAGCGCCGCAGGTCAGGGCTGCGCGACTCCGCGCGGGAGGAGCCCGCAGGCCGCCCGGACCTGCTCGGCGACCATCGCCATCGTGACGCGGGCGCGCTCCGGGTCGTCGGTCAGGAAGTAGTGGTCGACATCGGGCGTGACCTCGTGGACGACGTCGACCCCGGCGGCTCGCAGGCGGGCCGCGTACCGGTCACCGTCCGGCCGGAGTGCGTCGCGGCCGCCGGTGAGGACGACCGTCGGGGGCAGGCGCGACAGGTCGTCGGCGAGCAGTGGCGACGCGTAGGGCTCGCGTCGGCGGGCGACGTCGGGGAAGTAGACCCGTCGGACGAGCCGCCGGAGGTCGGCCCCCACCATCCCGGGCCGGTCCTCCACGGGGGAGGCGAGGTCGAGCGCCGGTACCCCGAGGACCTGGAGCACCGGTGCGTAGGAACCGTGGTCGCGCGCCATGAGGCAGACGGCGGCAGCCACCTGCCCGCCCGCGCTGAACCCGCTGACGACCAGCCGGCGCCCGTCGACCCCGTACTCCGCGCCGTGGGCGGCCAGCTCGGCGGCGACGTCGTCGCCCTCCTCCTGCCCGACCGGGTAGCGCGCCTGCGGGGCGACCGACCAGTCGACGTTCGCCACGGCCACCCCGGCCGTGGCCACGAGGTACCGGCACCACCAGTCGTCCATCTCCGGGTACCGCATCACGAAGGCCCCGCCGTGGAAGTGCACGACGACCGGCGGAGGGGCACCCGGGCCGGGGCGCGGTGCGGGCCGGTACAGGTCGACCCGGACGTCACCGTGCCGCGTCGGGACCCGCAGCCGCTCCGGCGCCGGCAGGTCCTGCCCCGCGAACCTCAGCGGGTCCCCGTAGCGCACCGTGAAGGGCGCCGACTTCTGCATCAGCCAGGCCTGCGCGTCGTCGAGGAAGGTCACGCCCCGTGGTTCGGGGCCGGCAGGGGCGGCGGATGGGCACCGTCAGGCGTCGTCGTCCTCCAGGACCGCACGCACTCCGGCCGTGAGCAGGGCCGAGTCGGTGGTCACGGCGAGGAACCCGATGCCGTGCGCGCGCAGCCGGCGGGCGGCGGTCGGTGAACCGGCGAAGGCACCCACGAGGATGCCCTGCCGCTCGGCCGCGGCGACGACCCGGGCGAGCGGCCCCTGCGGGTCGTGGTCGTCGAGCAGCGCGTCGACGCTGGTGCCGAGCGAGAGCGCGAGGTCGAGCGGTCCGACGAAGAGCCCGTCGACGCCAGGGGTGGCCGCGATGGCCTCGACGTCGTCGAGCGCCCCGGGCGTCTCGACCATCACCCAGCACCGGACGAGCTCGTTCGCGACCTCGGGGTCCGAGGCCTTGCCGCCCCAGAGCGGTGGGAACGGCCCCCAGCTGCGTTCTCCGAGAGGCGGATAGCGGGATGCGAGGGCCGCTCGCTCGGCGTCGGCCACGCCCGTGACGGACGGGACGACGACGCCGGCCGCCCCGGCGTCGAGGGCCGCCCCGATCCACGCGGGGTCGACGGCGGGGACACGCACGAGGAACGGGGCGTGGACACCGGCGAGGGCCCGCCCGGCCGCGTGGAGCACCGCCCGGTCGACCGGCCCGTGCTGGGCGTCGAGGGCGAGCCAGTCGAAGCCCGTCCCCGCGAGCCGCAGCAGGAGGTCGACATCGGCCGTGCTCGTCCAGATGCCGCGGGAGTGCTCCATCCGGCCATCGTGCCAGCGCGGCGCCGACCGGCCGACGACACGAAGCGTGTCATCCAGGGGCAGTGCGTGCTCGTGGCGTTTGGGGCGATGGGCATCGTGTCGTCCGTAGGTCGACGGACGGGCTCTGCCGGGATCAGGCGCCGCCGAGGGCGCGGACGGCGTCGATGGTGTCGGTCTCCTCGACCGGCTTGTCGTCGCGGTAGCGCAGCACCCGGGCGAAGCGCAGCGCCACCCCGCCGGGGTAGCGGCTCGAGCGCTGCACGCCGTCGAGGGCGATCTCGACGACCTGCTCGGGACGGACGGTGACGACGTAGCCGTCGGCGGGCCCGTCGGCGAGCGCGGTGAACCGCTCGGTCTGCCAGCGCAGCATCTCGTCGGTCATGCCCTTGAAGGTCTTACCGACCATCACCCAGCCGCCGGTGGCGGGGTCGCGGGCCCCGAGGTGGATGTTGGAGAGCCACTCCCTGCGGCGGCCCGAGCCGCGCTCGACGGCCAGCACGACGAGGTCGAGGGTGTGCGTCGGCTTCACCTTCACCCAGCCGCTGCCCCGGCGGCCGGCCGCGTAGGGAGCAGCGGCGTCCTTGACGACGACGCCCTCGTGGCCGGCCGCGACGAGCTCGTCGAAGAACGCGGAGGCGTCGTCGGGGTCGGCCGTCAGCAGCCGAGGGACGAGGAGGTGCGGCGCGAGGGCGGCGAGGACCTCGTGACGCTCGTGGGCGGGCGCGTCGACGAGGTCGCGGCCGTCGGCGTGCAGGACGTCGAAGAGGTAGGTGGTCAGCGGCACCTCGGTGCGCAGCCGCTCGACGTCCGCCGAGCTGGCGGTGCGGGCACCGGTGACCTGGAACGGTTCCGGCCGGCCGTCCTCCCGGAGCGCGATGGCCTCGCCGTCGAGGACGAGGTCGCCGCCGGGCAGGGCGGCCACGGCCTCGACGACCTCGGGCACGCGCTCGGTGATCTCGTCGAGGCTGCGGGTGAAGACGGTGACCGCACCCTCGCGGCGGTGGACCTGCACCCGGATGCCGTCGAGCTTGCCGTCGACGAGCATGGCGGCGCCGTCGAACCCGTCGACCGCCTCGGCGGTGGTCTTGGCCGAGCCGGCGAGCATCGGGCGCAGCGGCCGGCCGACGACGAGACCGACCTCCTCGAGGGCCGGCTGCCCTCCGCGCGCGGCGATCCCGGCGACGACGTGCGTGGACCCGGCGAGCATCACGGCTCGGCGGACGACCGCGTCGGGGACCTCGAACGCCGCGGCGACGGCTCCGAGGACGACGCCGTCGAGGGCGCCCTGGCGCAGGTTGCCCGTCATCAGGGCGCGGAGGAAGGCCTGCTCGTCGGCGGTGGCGCGGCCCATCAGGCCGGCAAGCGCCTCGCGCCGGGCAGCGGTGGAGCCCGCCCCGGCCGTAGTGGCCAGCCCGTCGAAGGCGACGTCGACGTCGGCGACCGTGAGGGACGGCTCGTCCGCCGGCGCGGGCAGCGAGGTGAGCGACCGGTACCCGACCCCGAGCCGTCGCTGGGGCAGGACACCGGAGAGGAAGGCGACGACGGTGCCGACCTCGTCGGCGTCGGCGCGCGCGAGCAGCCCGGCGAGCGCGGCGGTCTTGGCCGTGCGCGAGCGGGTGGCTCCGACCTCCCCCGAGACGGCGACCAGGTCGGCGAGCGCGACGGTCATCCGGCCGGCTGCCAGGCCCCGAGCTCGTTGCCGGCGGGGTCGGTGAAGTAGAACCGGCGGCCGCCGGGGAACTCGTAGGGGTCCTTGCTCACCGCGCCGCCGGCGTCGCGGACCGCCCGGACCGTGGCGTCGAGGTCGTCGGAGTAGAGGAGGACGAGCGGGCCGCCGGTGCCGGGGGCGCGCCCGGCGTCGATGCCGCCCGCCTCGTCGTCCCGCCCCGGGACGCGGTAGCCGAGGTAGTCGGGGCCGTACTCGGTGAAGGTCCAGCCGAACGCCTGCTCGTAGAAGGCGCGGGTCGGCGCGAGGTCGGGCGCGCCCAGCTCGACGTAGTCGATGGCGTGGTGGGTGTGCGTCATCCCCCGCACGCTAGCGACCCCCACCGACACCCGGGGCGTCAGCGGGCGAGGCGCATCGGGACGTGCGGGATGCCGTCGTCGAGGAACTCGGCGCCGTCGCGCGCGAACCCCAGCCGGGCGTACCAGTGCTCCAGGTGGGACTGGGCGTCGAGGACGACCGGCCCGCGCGTGGCCGCCAGCACCGCGACGACGAGCTCGCGCGCGATCCCCGCGCCCCTCGCCTCCCGCGCCGTCGCCACCCGGCCGATCCGCACCACATCGCCACCGTCGTCGAGGGCCCGCAGCGTCGCCACGACCTCGCCCGAGCCGTCCTCCGCCCACCACTGCACCGTGCCGGGCTCGAGGTCGCGGCCGTCGAGGTCGGGGTAGAGGCACTCCTGCTCGAGCACGAAGACGTCCTGTCGCAGCCGCATCAGGGCGTAGAGGACCTCGGGGGTGAGCTCGAGCGTCGGCGCGGAACGAACGGTGGACACGCCCACCACCCTAGGCACCCCCGCGACGCACGAAACGTGTGTGGACTCGCCGGTGGTCTCCGGCGAGTCCACACACGTTCGCGGTGGGACGAGGCGAGGTAGCGCGGTCAGGCGCGGGCGACCTCGGAGGCCTCGCTCGGCGTCGGGTCGCTCTCGCCCATGACCGGCTCGTCGGCGGCCTCGACGGTGAACGCGAAGTCGTCGCCGTGCCGGGTCGCCCCGGTGACCACGGCCTTCTCGACGGCTGCGACGGCGTACTTCCGCCGCACCACGACCGGGTCCTGCGACAGGTCCTTGACCAGCGCCCACGCCAGCCCGACCATGACGAGCGCGAACGGCAGCGCCGCCACGATCGTCAGGTTCTGCAGCCCGGTGAGCGCGGAGTCGCCACCGACGAGCAGCATCACCGCCGCGACGGCACCGGTGGCCACGCCCCAGAAGATGACGTTCCAGCGGCTCGGCTCCATCGTGCCGCGCTGCGAGAGGGTGCCCATGACGATGGACGCCGCATCGGCACCCGAGACGAAGAAGATCGCGACGAGCAGCATGACGACGACGGTCGTGACGCCTGCGAGCGGCATCGTGTCGAGCAGCCCGAACAGCTGCCCCTCGGACGTCGACTGGCCCGCGAGGTCGGTGCCGCCCTGCTGCGCGTGGATGCCGGCGCCGCCGAAGATCGCGAACCACACGAGGCTGACGAGGCTCGGGACGAGCAGCACACCGGTGACGAACTGGCGGATGGTGCGCCCGCGCGAGATGCGCGCGATGAACATGCCGACGAACGGCGTCCACGACATCCACCAGGCCCAGTAGAAGACCGTCCAGCCGGAGAGCCACTCGGCCATCCCGTCGCCGCCCGCGGCGTCGGTGCGCGCGGACATCATCGCGAGGTCCTGGAAGTAGGAGCCGACCGCGGTGGGGATGAGGTCGAGCATGAAGACGGTCGGGCCGACGACGAACACGAAGACCGCGAGGCCGATGGCCAGCACCATGTTGATGTTGGACAGCCACTGGATGCCCTTGGCGACGCCGGAGACCGCGGAGAGGATGAACGCGACGGTGAGCAGCGCGATGACGGCGACGAGGACGCCGTTGCCGACCTTCCCGATGCCGGCGACGATCTCGAGGCCGCTGCCGATCTGCAGCGCGCCCAGGCCGAGCGAGGCGGCCGAGCCGAAGAGCGTCGCGAAGATCGCGAGCATGTCGATGACGCGGCCGGCGCCACCGGTCGCGCGGCGCTCGCCGATGAGCGGGATGAACGCCGAGGAGATGAGCTGCGAGCGGCCCTTGCGGAAGACGCCGTAGGCGATGGCGATGCCGACGACGGCGTAGATCGCCCACGGGTGCAGGGTCCAGTGGAAGAGGGTCGTGGCCATCGCGGTCTGCACGGCCTGCGGGTTGCCGGCCTCGCCGGTGCCGGGCGGCGGGGTGGTGAAGTGCGACAACGGCTCGCTGACGCCGTAGAACATCAGGCCGATGCCCATGCCCGCGGAGAACATCATCGCGATCCACGAGACGGTGCGGAACTCCGGCCCCTCGTCGTCGGTGCCGAGCGGGATGTCACCGAAACGGCTGACCGCCAACCAGATCACGAACGCGACGCACGCCGACGCGAGGACGACGAACATCCAGCCCATGTTCGTCACCGACCAGCCGAGCGCGGAGCCGGAGGCGCTCGCCAGGGTGTCGGTGCTGAGGAAACCCCATGCGACGAAGGCGACCGCGATCGCGGCGACGACGCCGAAGACGACCTTGTCGACGGCCGAGCCGCGGGCGGTCTGCTCCACGACGTCGATGCCGAGGACGGGGTGGGGAACGTCGTCGGCGGTGGTGGATGGGGTGGGCGGTGCGTCCGGTGCGTGCGGCGGTCGGGTGTCTGTGCTCACTCTGGGTGCGTCCACGGCGCGCTCGCCGCGGCCTCCGTCCATGCTCGAAGTCGGGGGTACTCGGTCCTGTCAACCTTCCAACCAGACCACCGATGGGCGCCGTCCCCAAACCGGGACGGCCCGGATCCCGCGTTCGATCGCCCTGCGCACCACCGCTGACCTGCACCGATACCCCGAGTATTCCAATCGTGTGACGAGACCGTTCTCACGCCCACCGACCCCTACCGTGGGGCCATGACCGGCCTGCTGCCGGCGCTCACCGGGTCGTTCACCTGCCCCGCCGCAGGGAACCCGACGGTCGCGCGGTCGACATCCGGCTCTGGACCGGGGTCGACCCCGACCGCACCGTGATGGGCGCCGCCCTCGACGAGGCGATCGCGGGGTGGGAGCACCCCTGCCCGCGTGGCGGGTCAGCCCTCGACGAGGCGGTACCCGATGCCAGGCTCGGTGAGGATGTGCCGCGGTGCCGAGGGATCGTCCTCGAGCTTGCGCCGCAGCTGGTTCCCGTACACGCGCAGGTAGTTCGACTCGCGGCCGTACCCCGGCCCCCAGACCGCCTGCAGGAGGTCGGCCTGGGTGACGACCCGGCCGCGGTGGCGGGCCAGCTCGGCGACCAGGCGCCACTCGGTGGGCGTGAGGTGCACGGGCTCGCCGCGGTGCGTCGCGGCGAGCGTGGCGAAGTCGAGCTCGAACGCGTCCGTGGAAACCGGTGCGACGGAGGCCAGCCCGTCGTCCTCGCCGCCCCCGCGCCGGAGCGCCGAGCGCACCCGGGCCATCAGCTCGTCCATCCCGAACGGCTTGGTGACGTAGTCGTCGGCGCCCTCGTCGAGGGCCTCGACCTTGTCGTCGGACTGGTGGCGCGCCGACAGCACGACGACCGGGACGCGGGACCGTTCCCGGATGCGGCGCAGCACCTCGACGCCGTCGACGTCCGGCAGGCCGAGGTCGAGGACGACGAGGTCCGGCGGTGCGTCCTGCATCGTCGCCAGTGCGTCACGCCCGGACCCGACCTCTTCCACCTCGTAGCCGCGCGCCCGCAGGTTGATGCGCAGGGTGCGGCGCAGCGTGGGGTCGTCGTCGACGACGAGCACGCGCTGGCTCATCGGTCCTCCTCCTCCGTCGTCGGCAGGTCGACGACCATCGTCAGGCCCCCACCGGGGGTGTCCTCGGCGGTGACGCTGCCGCCCATCGCCTCGGCGAGTCCGCGGGCGACGGCGAGACCCAGCCCCACCCCGTCGCCGGCCGGCACGTCGCCCTGGCGCTGGAACGGCAGGAAGATGCGGTCGCGGTCGGGCTCGGGGACACCCGGACCGGAGTCGACGACCCGCACCTGCACCCGGTCACCGAACGGGCTGGTGCACACCCGGACCCGGCCGGGCGACGGCTGGTGGCGCAGGGCGTTCTCGACGACGTTACCGAGGACGCGGTCGAGCAGCCCGGCGTCGGCGACGACGACCCGCGCGTCGGGGTCGAGCGCCCACTCGACCCGCTCCGGCTCGGCGACGGCCGCGACGACGCCCGGCACGACCTCCCCGAGGTCCACCCGCCGCGGGTGGGCGACGAGCGCGCCGGCCTGGAGCCGCGACATGTCGAGGAGGTTGCCGATGAGCGCGTCGAGCCGGTCGGCGGAGTCCTCGATGGCCGCCTCGAGCTCGGCCTCGTCCTCGGGGCTGAAGGTCACCTCGTCCGAGCGCAGGCTGCCGATGGCGGCCTTGATGCCGGCGAGCGGCGTGCGCAGGTCGTGCGAGACGGCCGACAGCAGGGCGGTGCGCGCCGAGTTGTCACGGGCCAACACCGCCGCCTCGCCCGCCGAGGCCTGGAGGGACCGGCGCTGGAGGATGGCGCCCGCATGCGCGGCGAAGGCGGCGAGCAGGCGCTGCCGGCCCGCCGGCACGGTGGCGCCGACGAGGACGAGGTCGTGCTCGTCGTCGGCCTCCTCACGGGGCAGGCCAGCGCGGCCGAGGTCGCTCGTCGTGAGCACCGGGTCCGTGGAGGCGAGCACGGCTGCGGGGTGCTCGCGGTCCGGGCGGCGGACGACGGCCGCCGCCTCGGCGCCGAACATCTCGACCGCGTGCTCGAGGAGAAGGGCCATCTGGTCGGTCGAGCCGAGGAGGGTGTGGCTGAGCTCGGCGAGCGAGGCCGACTCGGCCTGGGCCCGCAGCGCGCGGTCGGCCCGCCGGGCGCTGCGGTCGACGACCCAGGCCACCGCAGCGGCCACGAGGACGAAGACGACGAGCGCGACGGCGTTCTCGGGCTCGGAGATCGTCAGACCCCCGGTCGGGGGCGTGAAGAACCAGTTGAGGAACAGCGAGGACGCCACCGCCCCGAGCAGCGCCGGTCCCATGCCGCCGAGCAGCGCGGTGAGCACGCTGAGCAGGAGGAAGAGGGGGACGGTGAGCGGCAGGTCGGGGTCCTCGGGCAGCCCCGCGAGCACCTCGGTGAGCACGAACGGCCCGAGCACGCCGAGGCCGTACCCGAGCAGCTTGCGGCGTCGGGGCAGGCCCGCGCGCGGCGCCCGCCACCCGCGACCGGCCGCGAACCGGTGCGTCACCACGTGCACGTCAACGTCGCCGGACTCGGCGATGACCTCCTCGGTCGTGCTGGGGGACAACAGGGTCCGCCAGCGCGGCCGCCGCGAGGACCCGATGACGACCTGGCTCGCGTTGACGCCGCGCGCGAAGTCGAGCACCGCCTCGGCGAGGTCGTCGCCCGACACGGTGTGGAAGGTGCCGCCCAGCTCGTCGGTGAGCCGGCGCTGCGCCACGAGGTCGGGCAGGTGCGGACCGGTCAGGCCGTCCGAGCGCACGACGTGGACGGCGAGGAGCTCGCCACCGGCCCCCCGGGCCGCGATGCGTGCGCCACGCCGCAGCAACGTCTCGCCCTCTGCCGCACCGGAGACCGCGACGACGACCCGCTCGCGCGTCGGCCACGTGGCCTCGATGCCGTGGTCGGCGCGGTACCGGCCCATCCCCTCGTCGACGCGGTCGGCGAGCCAGAGCAGCGCGAGCTCGCGCAGCGCCGAGAGGTTGCCGACGCGGAAGTAGTTGGAGAGGGCGGCGTCGACCTTCTCCGGGGCGTAGACGTTGCCGTGCGCCATCCGGCGGCGCAGCGCCTCCGGGGACATGTCGACGAGCTCGATCTGGTCGGCGGCCCGGACGACGGCGTCGGGCACCGTCTCGCGCTGCACCACCCCGGTGATGGCGGTGACGGCGTCGTTGAGCGACTCGAGGTGCTGGATGTTGACCGTCGAGATGACGTCGATGCCGGCGTCGAGCAGCTCCTCGATGTCCTCCCAGCGCTTCGCGTTCCGGCTGCCGGGGGCGTTGCTGTGCGCGAGCTCGTCGACGAGCGCGACCCTGGGCGCCCGGGCCAGCAGGCCGTCGAGGTCCATCTCCTCGAGCGTCGCGCCCCGGTGGCTCACCCGCGCCCGGGGCACCACCTCGAGGCCTGCGAGCAGGTCGGAGGTGTGCGGCCGCTCGTGCGTCTCGACGAGGCCGACGACGACGTCGGTGCCGCGGTCGAGGCGGCGGTGGCCCTCGTCGAGCATCGCGACGGTCTTGCCGACGCCCGGGGCCGCCCCGAGGTAGATCCGCAGCCGTCCGCGTGCCATGGGCCCATTCTCACCCGCGGCCGAGGGCGGCGAGCGCCACGTTGAGCTCGAGCACGTTGACGCGGTCCTGGCCGACGAAGCCGAGCGGGGCCTCGCGGACCTGCTGGTCCACCAGCCGGAGCACCCGGGTCTGCTCCAGCCCCCGGGCCGCCGCGACCCGGGAGACCTGCCAGCGCGCGTAGGCGGGCGAGATGTCGGGGTCGAGGCCGCTGGCCGAGGTGGTCAGGGCGTCGGCCGGGATCGACTCCGGGGCATCGGGGTTCGCGGCGCGCAGGGCCTTCTCGCGCTCCGCCACCGCGGTGGCGAGGTCGGGGTTGGACGGCCCGAGGTTGGAGCCACCGCTCACGTCGCCGGAGGAGTCGGAGGCCGAGGGGCGGCCCTGGAACCACTCCGGGCCGCTCGGCGGCTGGCCGAGGAGGGCCGAGCCGACCTCGCGACCGCCGACGACGACCGGCTGGCCGTTCGCCCGGTCGGGGACGACGAGGCCGACGGCGAGGATCGCCGCGGGGTAGAGCACACCGCAGAGGACGGTGAGGACGAGCAGCGCCTTGAGCGCTGCGCCGAGCTGTCGGGTGGTGGTCACGGTGCTGTCCTTCAGAGGCCGGGGATCAGGGACACGACGAGGTCGATCGCCTTGATGCCGATGAACGGCACGATCACCCCTCCGAGCCCGTAGACGAGGAGGTTGCGGCGCAGCATCGCGTGCGCCGAGAGCGGGCGGTAGCGAACACCCCTGAGCGCCAGCGGGATCAGCGCGACGATGACGAGCGCGTTGAAGATGACCGCGGAGAGCATCGCCGACGAGGGGCTGGACAGGTCCATCACGTTGAGCGCCTGGAGGCCGGGGAAGATCCCGACGAACATCGCGGGGATGATCGCGAAGTACTTGGCCACGTCGTTGGCGATCGAGAAGGTCGTCAGGGCGCCGCGGGTGATGAGGAGCTGCTTGCCGATCGCGACGACGTCGATGAGCTTGGTCGGGTCGCTGTCGAGGTCGACCATGTTGCCGGCCTCCTTCGCGGCCGACGTGCCCGTGTTCATCGCGACGCCGACGTCGGCCTGGGCGAGCGCCGGGGCGTCGTTCGTGCCGTCACCGGTCATCGCGACGAGCCGCCCGCCCTCCTGCTCCTTCTTGATGAGCGCCATCTTGTCCTCGGGCGTGGCCTCGGCGAGGTAGTCGTCGACACCGGCCTCCTCGGCGATCGCCTTGGCGGTCAGTGGGTTGTCACCGGTGATCATCACCGTGCGGATGCCCATCTCACGCAGCTGGGCGAAGCGCTCGGCCATCCCGGGCTTGACGACGTCCTTGAGGTGGACGACACCGAGCACGCGGGGCGCCTCGCCGGGAGCGGCCTCGGCGACGACGAGCGGCGTGCCGCCCGAGGCGCTGATGCCGTCGACGTGCACCTCGAGGTCGCCGCCGACCGTGCCGCCCTGCTCGCGCACCCACGCCGACACCGCGGACCCGGCGCCCTTGCGGACGCGACGGCCGTCGGGGAGGTCGACGCCGGACATCCTCGTCGTGGCGCTGAACTCGACGACCTCGGCACCGGCCCGGCGCAGGGCCGTGACGTCACCGAGCGCGTCGGCGTCCACTCCCGCCTCGACCGTGAACTCGACGATGGAGCGCCCCTCGGGCGTCTCGTCGGCGAGGGAGGAGAGGTAGGCGGCGCGGGCCAGCTCGTCACGCCCGACGGAGTGCACCGGCACGAGCTCGCTGGCCCGCCGGTTGCCGTAGGTGATGGTGCCGGTCTTGTCGAGCAGAAGGGTGCTGACGTCACCGGCGGCCTCGACGGCGCGCCCGGACATCGCGAGGACGTTGCGCTGGACGAGCCGGTCCATCCCGGCGATGCCGATTGCCGAGAGCAGTGCTCCGATCGTCGTCGGGATGAGGCAGACGAGGAGCGCGACGAGGACGACGAGCGAGAGCCGCTGCCCGGAGTAGGCCGCCATCGGCTGGATGGCCCCGACGGCGAGGACGAAGATGATCGTCAGCGTCGTCAGGAGGATGGACAGGGCGATCTCGTTCGGGGTCTTCTGCCGGGCGGCACCCTCGACGAGGGCGATCATCCGGTCGATGAACGTCTCGCCGGGCTTGCTCGTGATGCGCACGACGATCCGGTCCGAGAGCACCGTGGTGCCACCGGTGACGGCGCACCGGTCACCACCGGACTCGCGGATGACCGGGGCCGACTCGCCGGTGATGGCCGACTCGTCGACCGTCGCGACGCCCTCGACGACGTCGCCGTCCCCGGGGATCACCTGACCGGCCTCGACGACGACGTGGTCGCCGAGCGCGAGGGCGGTGCCGGGCACCTCCTCCTCCGTGCCGTCGGCGCGCAGCCGACGGGCCGAGGTCTCGGTCCGGGTGCGGCGCAGGGTCTCGGCCTGGGCCTTGCCCCGGCCCTCGGCGACGGCCTCGGCGAGGTTGGCGAAGAGGACGGTCGCCCACAGCCACACCGTGACCGCGACCGAGAACACCGACGGGTCGAGCACCGACAGCACCGTCGTGAGGACCGAACCGACCCAGACGACCATGATGACCGGGCTGCGCCAGAGGTGGCGGGGGTCGAGCTTGGCGAACGCCGCGGGCAGGTTCTGCCAGGCGGTGCGCGCGAGGGACGACGTCATGAGAGAGCCTCCGCGATGGGTCCCAGGGCGAGGGACGGGAAGAACGTCAGGCCGGCGACGACGATCACGGTGCCGACCACGAGCGTGGTGAACAGGGGGGTGTGGGTGGGCATGGTGCCCGCCGTGACCGGTCGCTTGCCTTGCGCCGCAAGCGATCCGGCGAGGCGGAGCACCAGGATGATCGGCAGGAACCGGCCGACGAACATGCAGAAGGCGAGCAGCAGGTTGAGGTACGGCTGGTCGGCCGAGAGCCCCGCGAACGCCGAGCCGTTGTTGTTCGAGGCCGAGGCGACGGCGTACATCAGCTCGGACAGTCCGTGCGGCCCGTCGTTGAGCCGGGCGTCGAGCGAGACCGGGAGCACGACCGAGAGACCGGTGCCGACGAGGACGAGGGCGGGCATCGTCAGGGTGACGAGGGCGGCGCTCGTGACCTCGGATCGACCGATGGTCTTGCCGAGCAGCTCGGGGGTCCGCCCGACCATCAGGCCGGCGATGAACACCGCGAGCACGACGACGACGAGGTACGAGTACAGGCCGGTTCCCACACCTCCCGGCGACAGCTCGCCGAGCAGCATGTTGACCAGCGGCACACCGCCGCCGAGCGCGCTGAAGCTGTCGTGCATCGAGTTGACGGCGCCCGTCGAAGTCCCGGTGGTCACGCTCGCGAAGAGGCTGGACCACACGACCCCGAAGCGCTGCTCCTTGCCCTCCATCGAGGCCAGCGGACCCGCGGCCGCGTGCACCTCGGCCCACGTGGTCAGCGCGATGCTGCCGACGAGGAGGAAGCCCATGACCCCGGTGGCCACGGCGCCCTGCCGCCGGTCGCGGACCATCAGGCCGTACGCGTACGGGAGGGCGAACGGGATGAGCAGGATGAGGACGATCTCCAGGAGGTTGGTCCAGGGGCCCGGGTTCTCGAAGGGGTGCGCGGAGTTGGCGTTGAAGAACCCGCCGCCGTTCGTGCCGAGCTCCTTGATCGCCTCCTGCGAGGCGACCGGCCCGCCCTGGATCACCTGCTGCGCGCCGGTGAGCGTCTCGATGGTGTGCGGCGCCGCGAGGTTCTGGATGACGCCGCCGAGCAGGAGGAGGACCGCGCCGACCGCGGCGAGCGGCAGCAGGATGCGCACGGTGCCGCGCACGAGGTCGACCCAGAAGTTGCCGACCCGGTCGGAGGTGGCCCGGGAGAGCCCGCGCAGCAGGGCGACGGCCACGGCGAGGCCGGTCGCCGCCGAGACGAAGTTCTGCACCGTGAGGCCGGCCATCTGCACGGTGTGCCCGGTCCCGGCCTCCCCCGCGTAGGACTGCCAGTTCGTGTTGGTGACGAACGAGACCGCGGTGTTCAGCGCGGTGTCCCAGTGCATCGAGCGGCCGAGCGACCACGGGAGCAGGCCCTGGGCGGTGATGAGGGCGAAGAGCAGGGCGACCGAGACGACGGCGAAGGCCAGCACCGAGCCCGCGTAGCCGGTCCAGCGCTGCTCGGTGCGCGGGTCGACCCCGACGAGCCGGTACACGAGGCGCTCGACACGCCAGTCGCGCTCGTCGGTGAAGGTGCGGTGGATCCAGGTGCCGAGGGGCACGTGGGTGGCGGCCAGGACGGCCGCGACGAGGAGGACGGCCGCGGCCGTCTGGAGGGCGATGGTCATGAGAGCTCCTCAGTACCTGTCCGGGTGGATCAGGGCGTCGAGCAGGTATCCGAGGAGGAGCAGGCCGATTCCGCCCGCGACGAGGTCTTGCCACATACCGGCCACGACACCAGCCGGCCGGTCCGCGGTCGGGCGCGGTGATGCGCCGCTGACGGCGTCTTGACGCCATCCTGACGCCCGCGCCGGCGTCCACCGATCGACGAATGTGTCAGTTCCTGCACACCCTCACCCCGCCCGACCGTGCAGGAATCGACGAACGTGTCAGTTCCTGCACACCCTCACCCCGCCCGACCGTGCAGAAATCGACGAATGTGTCAGTTGTTGTCGCTTCGGGTGGCGTGGGGCCGGCGGGTCAGTGGGTCAGCGGGCGCGGAACTCCGGGCGGCGCTTGCCGACGAACGCGGCGGCGCCCTCGCGGTGGTCGGCGGTGGTCGAGAGCGCGCGCTGGCCGGTGTCCTCGCGCGCGAGCGCTCCCTCGAGGTCGAGCGACGCGGCGTTGACCGCGGCCTTGGTCTCGGCGAGCGCGAGCGTCGGGCCGGCGGCGAAGGATACGAGCAGCTCCTCGGCGCGCGCGGCGAACCCGTCGGCCGGCACCGACTCGGCGACCAGGCCCCACTCGGCCGCGGTGCGCCCCGGCAGCGCCTCACCGGTCAGCGCGAGGCGCATCGCCCGCGCCCGCCCGACGGCCGCCGCCACGAGCGCGGTCGAGCCGCCGTCGGGCATCAGCCCGATCCGGCTGAACGCCAGGACGAACGGCGCCTCGTCGGCGGCGAGCACGTAGTCGCAGGCGAGCGCCATCGGCACCCCGATGCCCGCCGCCACACCGTGGACGAGGGCGACGACCGGTGTGCGGGACGCCACGACGGCCCGCACCAGCTCGGCCCCGGCGTCGAGCACCCCCATCGACGCGCCCTCGGCGGTGAGCGGCGCACCCGAGCAGAAGCCGCGCCCCTCGCCGGTCAGCGCGACGACCCGCACCTCGGGGTCGGCGTCGAACCGGCGCAGGGCGTCGGTGACGGCGGCGCACATCTCCGGGTCGACGGCGTTGAGCCGCTCCGGGGCGTCGAGGGTGATCCGGCCGATGGATCCGTCCGCCTCCACGCGGACCCGTGCGCTGCTCATCCCGCCATCCAACCGCACCCTCCGGGGCACCGCACGGACGGGACGTGCTGGACTTGGCTCCCGTGACCGCACTCCAGGACGTCCCCCTGACTCCCGACCTCGTGCACGGCGCCGTCGAAGTCGAGCCCACCGAGGGTGGCGGCCTGCGTCCCCACCGCCTCCCCGCGTGGGCCCGCGCGCAGAACGCCGACCCGATGCTCGCCGTCAACGAGGGCCAGCCGGCGGGGGTCCGCCTCGTCGTCCGGACCACGGCCACGGTCGTCGAGCTCGACCTCGTCGTCACCCGCCGGGCGCTGACCGGTGCTCCGGCCCGGGCGCAGGGGCAGGTGGACCTCGTCGTCGACGGCCGCCTCACCGACGGCGCCGTCGTCCCGAACGGGGACCTGTTGACCACCGACCCCACGACCGGGCAGACCACCCTCGAGCAGGGCGGCGCCGGGACCGTGCGGTTCGAGCCGGCGCCCGGAGAGAAGGTCGTCGAGCTGTGGCTGCCGCACCAGGAGGGCGTCGAGCTCGTCGCCCTGCGTGCCGATGCCCCCGTCACCACCGTGCCGCACACCGACCGCCCTCGGTGGGTGCACCACGGCAGCTCGATCAGCCACGGCAGCAACGCCGTTCGCCCCACCGGCACGTGGCCGGTCGTGGCCGCGCGCACCGCCGGGCTCGACCTCGTCAACCTCGGCTTCGGCGGCTCGGCCGTCCTGGACCCGTTCGTCGCCCGCACGATGCGCGACCTCGACGCCGACCTCCTCAGCGTCAAGGTCGGCATCAACATCGTCGGCGGCGACCTGATGCGGCGCCGCGTCCTCGGGCCGGCCGTCCACGGCTTCCTCGACACCATCCGCGAGGGGCACCCGAGCACGCCGCTGATCGTCGTGACACCCGTGCTCTGCCCGATCCACGAGGACACCCCCGGCCCCGGCGCCATCGACCCCGCGGCCCTGGGCGAGGGGCGTCTGGTCTTCACCGCGGCCGGCGATCCCGCCGAGGTGCCGATGGGCAAGCTCACCCTGCGCATCGTCCGCGAGGAGCTCGCGCGCGTCGTCGAGCAGCGCCGGGCCGACGACCCGAACCTCCACCTCGTCGACGGGCTCGGGATGTACGGCGCCGGCGACGTGGAGGCCCACCCGCTGCCCGACGCCCTGCACCCCGACGAGGAGACGCACCGGCTGATGGGAGAACGGTTCGCCCGCACCGTCTTCGGCGCCGACGGCCCGTTCCCCACCGCCTGAACGCGGCTCCCCTCCGTGCGACATGCGCGGGTCCGTGCGCGGTCGCACGCGGACCCTCGCATCTCGCCGGGAGCAGGGCGCTCAGGCTTGGACGACTGCCCCCGACGCCAGCAGCGCGTCGACCTCGGCGGCGTCGAAGCCGTGGGCCAGCAGCTGCTCGCGCGTGTGCTGCCCCGGCACCGGTTCCGGCCCGGGCGTCCCGAGCGGCGTCCCCGACAGGCGCGGCGCCGGCCGCGGCACCATCCCGCCGCCCGGCCCGGGCACGAAGGAGTCCCGCGCCGCGTGGTGCGGGTGCCGGTGCGCCTCCTCGAGCGAGAGCACCGGTGCCACGCAGGCGTCCGAGCCCTCGAAGTGCCCCGCCCACTCGTCGCGGGTCCGCGCGGCGAACGCCGCCTCGAAGGCCGCGCGCTGCGCCGGCCACGTCGCGGTGTCGTACTGCTCGCCGTCGACCGTGACCCCGAGCAGCCCGACGAGCTCTCGCCAGAACTGCGGCTCGAGCGCCCCGACCGCCACGAACCGGCCGTCGGCACACTGGTACACGTCGTAGAAGGGCGCACCGCCGTCGAGGACGTTGGAACGCCGCCGGTCCTCCCAGGCTCCGGCGCCGAGCATCGTGTGGACGAGCGTCAGCAGGTGTGCGGCGCCGTCGACCATCGCCGCGTCGACGACCTGCCCGCGCCCGGTCACACCACGCGACACCAGCGCCGCCAGCACCCCCGAGACGAGGTACATCGCCCCGCCCGCGAAGTCGGCGAGCACCGGTACCGGTGCGACCGGGCGGTCCTCACCACCCATCGCGTGCAGCGTCCCCGAGAGCGCGGCGTAGGTGATGTCGTGACCGGCGCGCGGCGCCCACGGCCCGTCCTGCCCCCAGCCGGTCATCCGGCCGACGACCAGCCGCGGGTTCTCGGCGAGCAGGTCCTCCGGCGCGAGCCCGAGCCGCTCGAGCACTCCAGGCCGGAACCCCTCGACCAGCACGTCGGCCCCCGCCACCAGACGACGGACCACCGCCACACCCTCGGGGTGCTTGAGGTCGACGGCGATGCTCGGCCGCGAGCGCCGCAGCCCACCGGAGGCGTCGACGTCACTCACCGCACCCGGCCGGTCGACGCGCACGACATCGGCGCCCATCTCGGCGAGGACGAGGCACGCGAAGGGCGCCGGGCCGATGCCGCCGAGCTCGACGACACGCACCCCGGCGAGCGGTCCGGCCGGGGCGACGGGCGAACCCTCGCTCACCGCGCGGCGGGGACGAGCTCGCGCAGCCCGGGCAGGACCTGCTCGGTGAAGGTGCGCAGGAACCGCTCCTGGTCGTGGCCGGGGCCGTGCACGACGAGGTGGTCGAACCCGAGGTCGGTGTAGAAGCGCATCGTCTCGACGACGTCCTCGGGGCGCGAGGCGACGATCCAGCGCTTGGCGACCTGCTCGATGGGCAGCTCGTCGGCGGCGCGCTCCATCTCCTCCGGGGAGTGGATGGAGTGCTTCTGCTCCGCCGAGAGCGACAGCGGCGCCCAGAACCGGCAGTTCTCCAGCGCCTGCTCGGGGTCGGGGTCGTAGGAGACCTTGACCTCGATCATCCGGTCGATGTCGGCGTGGTCGCGCCCGGCCTTGTCCATCCCCTCGTCGACCGAGAGCACGAGCTGGTCGCGGTAGAGCTCCTCGCCCTTGCCGGAGGTGCAGATGAAGCCGTCGCCGTGCCGGCCGGCGTAGCGCGCGACCATCGGGCCACCCGCCGCGATGTAGACGGGCACCGGGGTGTCCGGGCGGTCGTAGATGGCGGCGTCCTCGGTGCGGTAGTACTCGCCCTCGAAGGTCACGCGCGGCTCGGTCCACAGCTGCCGCATCAACGTGACGGCCTCGCGCAGCCGCCCGAAGCGCTCCTTGAACTCGGGCCACTCCCCCTCGGCCACCGACCCGACGGCGATCTCGTTGAGCGCCTCGCCGGTACCGACGCCGAGCATCACGCGCCCGGGGGCGAGGCAGGCCAGCGTCGCGAAGGTCTGCGCGACCACGGGCGGGTTGTACCGGAACGTCGGCGTCATCACCGACGTGCCGACCATGACGCGCTCGGTGCGCGCCAGCACCCACGACATCCAGGCCAGCGAGTTCGGGGCGTGGCCGCCCTCGAGCCGCCACGGCTGGAAGTGGTCGGAGATGGTCACCGAGTCCAGCCCCAGCTCCTCGGCCAGCACCGCGTAGCCCGCGAGCTCACCCGGCGCGAACTGCTCGGCGGACGCCTTGTACCCGACCCTGATGCCCTGCGCAGCGCTCATGCGGCCATCCTGCTACACCGGTGCGACCGCGCACCCCCGGCACACACGTCGGGGTGCGGACCGACCCCCTCGACCGGTCCGCACCCCGTCGAGGTGCGTCCCGTGCCACCGCCCCCCGGTGACACGGGCGACGCGCCACCTGTTCCCCCGGTGGTGCGTCGGCACCAGCCTCCCGGGAGGCGCTGCGAAATCGCTGCGAAGGTCGAGGGGCGCACGGTCCCCCTCCGCGGGGCGGTCTCGGCGCTAGCGTGGCGCCGTGCGGCACACCCGGTGGCACCTCGCCCTCGCAGGGGTGCTCGCGCTCCTCGTCGGGGTGCTCGTCCCGCTGCCGACCGGCACCGGGGCGGCGGCCCACGCGCTGCTCGGCTGGGTCGTCGGCGCCCTCGCCTTCAGCGTCCCGGTGCTCGTGCGGTGCCACCGCGTGGACCCCGACGCCACGGCGGGGCACTTCGAGGGGGCCGAGGGCGGGCGCACCGAGACCGACGTCATCGTGGTCGTGGCCGCGCTCGCGAGCCTCGGCGCGGTCGGCGTCATGCTCGTCTCGAGCGGTGGCGGCGGCCTCGAGGCGGCCCTCGCGGTGCTCTCGGTCGCGGCCGGCTGGCTGGCCGTGCACACCGTCTACGCGCTGCGCTACGCCCGGCACTGGTTCGTCGAGGAGCCCGGCTGCGTCGACTTCCCCGGCGACGGCCCACCGCGGATGAGCGACTTCGTCTACCTCTCCTTCACCCTCGGGATGACCTACCAGGTGTCCGACACCGACCTGCGCACCCCGGCCGTGCGCGGCATCGTCCTGCGGCACACGCTGCTGTCCTACCTGCTCGGCACCGTCGTCGTGGCGGCGACCATCAACCTCGTCGTCGGCCTCGCCTCCTGAGGGCCCCGGCGCCCGGCGGGCACCGCCCTCCGAGGACTAGCGTGACGGGCATGGCCACCGACCTCATCGACCTCGCCGGCCACGAGCAGGTCGCCTTCTGCACCGACCCCGCGACCGGGCTGCGCGCGATCATCGCCCTGCACTCCACGGCGCTCGGGCCCGGGCTGGGCGGCACCCGGTTCCACCCCTACCCGTCGACCGATGCCGCCCTCGCCGACGTCCTGCGCCTCTCGCGGGCGATGTCGAGCAAGAACGCGCTGGCCGGCCTCGACCACGGCGGGGGCAAGGCGGTGGTCATCGGCGACCCGCACCGCGACAAGACCCCCGAGCTGCTGCGCGCCTACGGGCGCTTCGTCGAGTCGCTCGGCGGCCGGTACGTCACCGCGTGCGACGTCGGCACCTACGTGGCCGACATGGACGTCGTCGCCGAGGAGACCCGCTGGGCCACCGGCCGGTCCCCCGCGAACGGCGGGGCGGGCGACTCCTCGCTGCTCACGGCGTACGGCGTCCTCCAGGGGATGCGCGCCGTCGCCCAGCACGTGTGGGGCGCACCCTCGCTCGAGGGCCGCCGGGTGGGCATCGCGGGCGTCGGCAAGGTGGGGGCGAAGCTCGCCGAGCACCTGCTCGAGGACGGCGCGCACGTGGTCGTCACCGACGTGGACGACGACGCGGTCGCAGCGCTCCGGGCGCGCCACCCGGAGGTCGAGGCCGTCGAGGACGCCACCGTCCTGGCCCGCACCTCCCTCGACGTCTTCAGCCCCAACGCCCTCGGCGGCGCCCTCGACGAGGACACGGTCGCCGTCCTCGACGCCCGGGTGGTGTGCGGCGGCGCGAACAACCAGCTCGCCGGCCCGGACACCGCCGACCGGCTCGCCGAGCGCGGCATCGTCTACGCCCCGGACTTCCTCGTCAACGCCGGCGGGGTCATCCAGGTCGGCGACGAGCTGCACGGCTTCGACATGGAGCGTGCGCGCGAGCGCACCGGGGCCATCTTCGGCACGACCCTGGAGGTCCTGGGGCTCGCCGAGGCCGAGGGCGTCACGCCCGCGGTGGCCGCCGACCGGCTCGCTGAGCGGCGCATCGCGGCCGGTGGCCGCACCCCCTGGCTGCCGCCACGGGCCACGCCCGCCCCCTGAGCCGGCCGGGAGCCGGCCGGGGCCGTCCGAGGGGCGTGCCACCTCGACGGTGCCGTCGCCGAAGGGCCGCCGACCCATGTATCGTTGGCGGCACGAGATGCACACCATTCCCGGAGCCGCTCCGCGACGTGGGATGACCCCGACACCGGGGCCGTCCGACCAGCGATGCCGCCCCGGCAGACGCACGAGGGGGTCACGCCATGGGGCGCGGCCGGGCCAAGGCCAAGCAGACGAAGGTCGCTCGCGAGCTGAAGTACTTCAGCCCCGACACCGACCTGTCAGCGCTTGAGCGAGAACTGCACACCCAGACGCACTCGGGCGACACCGCCGACGAGCGCAGCTGGGAGGACGACGACGACGGCCAGTGGCCGAGCGGACGGCGTTGACCTCACCCTGATCCCCGACACCCGCCGGTGCCCCGCGTACCGGTCGGTGGGCGTGCGCGGCTCCTGCCGTGCACCGCGGCGGCGTGCCATGCTCGCCCCATGAGCACGTCCACCGCTTCCGGGACCCGTCGGCTCGGCGTCGAGACCACCGGCATCGAGATCATCGACGAGGCCGAACGCACCGCCTCCCCCCGCGACCTCTTCTGGCCGTGGTTCGCGGCGAACGTCTCGGTCTTCGGGATCTCCTACGCCGCCTTCGTCCTCGGCTTCGGCATCTCCGTCGGCCAGGGCGTCCTCGTCGCGGTGCTCGGCATCGTCGTCTCCTTCCTGCTCTGCGGCGTCGTCGCCATCGCCGGGAAGCGCGGGTCGGCCCCGACGATGATCCTGTCGCGCGCCTCGTTCGGCGTGACCGGGCAGAAGGTGCCGGGTGTGATCTCCTGGCTCACCTCGATCGGCTGGGAGACCTTCCTCGCCATCACGGCGGTGCTCGCGACGGCGACCGTCTTCCAGCGCCTCGGGTTCGGCGGCGGCACCGCCACGAAGGTCGTGGCCGCCGTGGTGGTCGCCCTGCTCATCGTCAGCGCCTCGGTCGCCGGCTACCACGTCATCATGCGGCTGCAGTCGGTCCTCACCTGGCTCACCGGCATCGTCACCGTGATGTTCGTCGTCATCGTGCTGGCGCAGGGCACCATCGACTGGGGCAAGGTCTCGGCCGTCCCCTCCGGCTCCGCGGGCGCGGTCGTCGGCGCGTTCGTCATGGTGATGACCGGCTTCGGCCTGGGCTGGATCAACATCGCCGCGGACTGGTCGCGCTACCAGCACCGCGACGCCTCGGACCGCTCGATCGTCCTGTGGAACACCGTCGGTGGCTCGATCGCCCCGGTGCTGCTCGTCACCTTCGGGCTGCTCGTCGCCTCCTCCGACGCCGGCGTCGCGGAGGGCATCGCGAGCGATCCCATCGGTGCGCTGGCCGGCATCCTGCCCACCTGGTTCCTCGTGCCGTTCCTCGTCGCCGTCATCCTCTCCCTCGTCTCGGGCGCGGTGCTCGGCATCTACTCCTCGGGGCTCACGCTGCTCTCGCTCGGTGTGCGCATCCCGCGCCCGGCCGCAGCCCTCGTCGACGGCGTCATCCTCACGCTCGGCACGTTCTTCGTCGTCTTCGTCGCCCAGGACTTCCTCGGGCCGTTCCAGTCCTTCCTCATCACGCTCGGCGTGCCGCTCGCGGCGTGGGCCGGCATCTTCATCGCCGACCTCGTCCTGCGCCGCCGCGACTACGACTGGGGCCCGGACGGCGCCGACGCGTTCTTCGACGCGCGCGGCCGCTTCGGCTCCTGGGACCTGGTCTCGGTCGGGACGATGGTCGTGGCCTCGGTCCTCGGCTGGGGGCTGGTCGTCAACGGCTTCGCGCAGGACGCGGCGTGGAACAACTGGCAGGGCTACCTCCTCGAGCCGCTCGGCCTCGGCACCTACGTCACCGAGGGCGAGGGCGCCCCGTTCTGGGACGGCACCTGGCCGTACGCGAACATCGGCGTCATCCTCGCGTTCGTGCTCGGCTTCGGTGTCACCCTGGTCGCGCGGCGCGCCACGGTCCGGCGCCAGGAGCGCGAGGCCGGAGCCCGCACCGAGGAGCCGGTGGCCTGATGGCGGCGCGCGACGGCTGGCTGGTCGTCGTCGACCCGCAGGTCGTCTTCGCCGACCCCGGCGCCTCCCCGTGGGGTTCGCCGATGTTCGCCGGCGCCGTCGGCCGGATGCGTGAGCTCGCCGCGGCGTTCGGGCCGGAGCGGACCGTGGTGACGAGGTTCGTCGCCGACCCCTCGTTGGGGGGCTCGTGGGGGCCGTACTACGCGGAGTGGCCGTTCGCCCTCGTGCCCGACGCCGACCCGCTGTACGCCGTCGTGCCCGAGCTCGACGGCGTGGCCGGGCACGTCGTCACGGCGGGGACGTTCGGCAAGTGGCCGGTGCTGCGCGACCTCGTCGGGTCCGACGCCCACGTGACGGTCGCCGGCGTGGCCACCGACTGCTGCGTCGTCTCGACGGTCCTGCCGATGGCCGACGCCGGGGTTACGGTCGTCGTCGACGGCCCGGCGTGCGCCGGGTCCACGCCGGAGAACCACGAGCGGGCACTGGCCGCCATGGCCCTCTTCGCGCCCCAGGTCACCGTCGCCTGACCCGGTCCGGCGCGACGCGTCAGGGGTGGCGGCCCCAGACCCAGAGGAACGCCGCGACGACGGACGGCACCCCCACAGCGAGACCCAGCAGGAACCCGACCGCGGCGTACCCGGCACCCGCACCGACCGAGGGCTCCTTCCACCGGTCGTGGTGGCGCGCCAGGAGGAGGGCCGCCGCCAGCCCCGCGGCCACGGCCAGCACGAACGGGGCCCAGAGCACCGCCGCCTCGACCAGCCACGGCCCCCGCCGCCCCTTGGGTGGCTTCCCGAGCACCTCCAGCACGCCGAGGACCCCGACCGCCGGGACGACCAGAGCGGGGAGCGCGGCCCAGGTGAGCACCCAAGACGCCGTGCTCCCGGAGGCCCGGGTCACCCGATCCCCCCGAGCGGGAGGAGCGCGGCTCCCAGGACACAGCCGACGAACGCCGCCAGCAGCCCGACCGCCCGGGGCCGCACGAGGTCGTCGCCGACGAGGAGTGCGAGTGCCGCGAACCCGGTGCACCAGCCGACGAGGAGGCCCGGCAGCACCAGCCCCGCCAGGCCCAGGGCCCCGGAGGGTGTCAGGTCGTCGAGGACGCCGAACCCGCTGAAGAACCAGAGCACGACGGCGAGCAGGGCGAGGGTCGCGACGGCCAGCGCGCCGACCATCCAGCGGCGGGCGGTGCCGAGGCGGACCTCCCGCTCCGGGACGGGCCTCGGGGCGAGGAGACCGAAGCGCACCGGCCCGCGGTGGGACCCCGTGTGCCGGGTGTGGCTGCTCATCCCCCCAGCGTGGTCGGAGCCGGTGACCATCGTCATGGGGTGCCGTACTCAGGTGCGGCGGAACCCGTTCGTTGACCCGCGCGTGGTTGAGTCCTGACCGAATCCTTGACCGCGGCAGACCCATCCGCGGGACGCGCTCGGGCAGGGTCGTGGACCGTGACCCGACCGAACCCCCTGCCGTCCCTGCTGCGCGGCCGCCGAGCCACCACCACCTGGCTCGCGCTCGCCTCCGCCCTCGTCGTCCTCCTCGGCCTCTCCGCCCCGGCGTCGCAGGCGGCCACCCCGCTGACCGTCGCGCAGGCCGTTGCCGGCCAGGACGGCGCCTCGCACACCGTCCGCGGCTACGTCGTCGGCCAGCCGACCGCGACGAGCACCGTGGTGCGCTCGGCCTTCCCGAGCGACTACGCGCTCGCCATCGCCGACACCGCGTCGGAGACCGGCACCACTCGGATGCTCTACGTCCAGCTGCCGACGGCCCTCCGGTCGCAGTGGGGCCTGCAGTCCAACCCCACGCTGCTCGGGAAGCAGGTCGACGTCACCGGCACGCTGGCCGCGTACTTCTCGCACCCGGGGATGACCGGCACCACGGCCGTGGCGGCGGCCGGCTCGGGCGGCGGCGACACCGGCGGCGGCACCGGGGGCGGGACGGGCACGAGCCCGTGGGACGGCACGTACTACGCACCGGCCATCGGCAAGACCGGCACGGCCCTCAAGGCGTCGCTGCACGGCATCATCGACGACCAGACCAAGCTCACCTACGACCAGGTCTGGGACGCCCTCAAGGACACCGACCAGGACCCGAACAACACGAACAACGTCGTCGAGATCTACTCGGGACGCTCGATCGCCAAGTCCGACAACGGTGGTGGCGTCGACCAGTGGAACCGCGAGCACGTCTGGGCGAAGTCGCACGGTGACTTCGGGACGGCCACCGGACCGGGCACCGACGTGCACCACCTGCGCCCGGAGGACGTCACCGTCAACTCCACGCGCGGCAACCTCGACTTCGACAACGGCGGCGGCGCGGTGGCGCAGTGCTCCGGCTGCCTCGTGGACGGCGACTCCTTCGCACCGCGCGACGCCGTCAAGGGCGACGTCGCCCGGATGATCTTCTACATGGCCGTCCGGTACGAGGGCGACGACGGCTGGGCGAACCTCGAGATGAACAACTCCGTGGGCAACGGGACGGCGCCGTACATCGGCAAGCTCTCGGTGCTCCTCCAGTGGAACGCGCAGGACCCGGTCGACGCCTTCGAGATGCGCCGCAACGACCGCATCCACTCCACGTGGCAGCACAACCGCAACCCGTTCATCGACCACCCCGAGTGGGCGGCCGCCATCTGGGGCTGAGGCCCCGGGCCGCCCGGGTCGGACCGCTCTCCGACCCCCGAAGCAGCCGGCCGTCCACCGCGGGAGACCTGTCCTCTGACCCGCGGTGGGCGGCCGGCCCTCGTGTGCCTCCCCTCCCACTCGACTTATTGCCCAGAACCCACCTCGAGCGGGCCGAAAGCGGCCTCCTGAGGTGGGTTCTGGGCAATCAGTCGGGACCGGGGGTCAGGGGGTGGGGTGTTCGCCGACGAGCTCGACCGAGCCGCCGTCGACACCCTTGGCCCCGCGCACGACCTCGCCGGTGGCGGCGTCGGCGGCCGCGCCGTCGGACACCTCGCCCATCACCCACGTGCCGATGCCCCGCGCCTCGAGGTGCGCGGTCGCGGCGTCGACCGAGGCCGCGGGCAGCACGGCGACGAACCCGACGCCCATGTTGAGCGTCCGCTCGAGGTCTGCGCGCGGGACGTTGCCGAGCGCACCGACGGTCGAGAACACGGCGGGCGGGGTCCACGTGGCACGGTCGAGCCGCGCGTGGACGTGCGGCGGCAGGACGCGGGCAAGATTGGCCGCCAGCCCTCCCCCGGTGACGTGCGAGAGGGCGTGGACGTCGACGCCGTCGAGGCGCACGAGGTCGAGGAGGTCGGCGGCGTAGACGCGGGTCGGCTCGAGCAGCTCCTCACCGAGCGTGCGGCCGAACTCGTCCACGTGCCGGTCGAGCTCCCACCCGGCGTGGGCGACGACCCGCCGCACGAGCGAGTAGCCGTTGGAGTGCAGGCCGCTGCTGGCCAGGCCCAGGACGACGTCGCCGGCCTGCACCCGCTGCGGCCCCAGGACCTCGTCGTGCTCGACGACCCCGGTGGCGGCACCGGCGACGTCGTACTCGTCGGGGTCGAGGAGGCCGGGGTGCTCGGCGGTCTCGCCGCCGACGAGGGCGACACGCGCCTGCTCGCAGGCTCGGGCGATGCCGCCGACGATGGCGGCGATGCGCTCGGGGACGACCTTGCCGCAGGCGATGTAGTCGGTCATGAAGAGCGCCTCGGCGCCGCAGACGACGATGTCGTCGACGACCATCCCGACGAGGTCGAAGCCGATGGTGTCGTGCCGGTCGAGGGCCTGGGCGATGGCGACCTTGGTGCCGACGCCGTCGGTGGAGGTGGCGAGCACCGGGCGGCGGTAGGACGCGAGCGCGCTGGCGTCGAACATCCCGGCGAAGCCGCCGAGGCCGCCCAGCACCTCGGGGCGGGTGGCGCGGCGCACCGACTCCTTCATCAGCTCGACGGCCTTGTCGCCGGCCTCGACGTCGACCCCGGCGCCGGCGTAGGTGATGGACGTCGGCTGCTCGGTCTCGCTCACGCCCGGAAGCCTACCGAGGCCGCTCGGGGGCGGCCGCGGGCGTCCGGGTGGCCCGGGCCCGCCCTCCCCGGTCCCCCCCGGAGTCGAGTGCGGAGATGGTCGCTCCAGCGGCCACGTCCGCACTCGACTCGGGGAAACGCTGGCCAGAACGCGACCGGACCGGTACCTTGTGACGCATGGAACCCGGTGACAGCGCCATCCTGACGCACCTGCGTCGCGGCGCCCTCGAGCACTGCGTCCTCGCGCTGCTCGACACCGAGCCGATGTACGGCCTCGACATCGCGCGGCGCCTCGGCGACGACGGCGTGCTGCTCGCCGGCGAGGGCACGCTCTACCCGCTGCTCTCCCGGCTGCGGAAGCAGGGGCTCGTCGAGACCACCTGGGCCGAGTCGAGCGCGGGGCCGCCGCGCCGCTACTACGCCCTCACCGCCCGGGGCCGCGACGCCCTGGTCACCTTCCGGCGCACCTGGAAGACCTTCCGGGACGCGGTCGACACCACACTCCGCGGAGGACACCCGTGAACAGCTCCGACACCCGCGTCAGCGCCTACCTCGACGACCTCGCCCGGATGCTCTCCGACCTCGCGCCCGAGGACCGCGACGAGGTCCTGGCCGGCGTGCGCGAGCACCTCGAGGCCACCCTCGCCGAGCACCCCGACGACCCCGCGGCCGTCGATGCCGCCCTGCTGCGCCTCGGCCCGCCGGAGCGCGTCGCCGCCGAGGCCCGGGCCGACCAGCCCGCCGAGGGTGCCCGCGTGGTGGAGCACCGGTTCGTCCCGGCACCCGTCCGGCCGACGCCCGGCCTCATCCGGGCCGGGGCCCTCCTCGTCGCCGGGGCGACGGGCCTGCTCCTCGCCCTCGAGGTGCTGGCCCGGGTCACGGCCCTCGGTCAGGGCCCCGGCATGTTCGGGCCGTCCGAGGCGATCTTCCTCGGGGTCTTCCTGCTCGGTCCGTTCTGGCTGGCGGGCACCGTGTGCACCGCGGCGGCCCGGGGTCTCACCGGGCGCACCCGCGCCGCCCTCCTGCTCGCCGGACCGGTCGCGGTCCTCGTCGTGCTCGCGACGACGTTCTGGCAGGAGCCCCCCGTGCTCAGTGCGATCGTCAGCGTGGCCCTGTGCCTGCTGACCGGAGTCGGCCTGGCCGGCGCGGCCCGACGCGCCTGGCGCGAGTCGCACGCCGGCTGACCCCCGGCCCGCCGACCCATCGCGGTGGGGGGGGGGGGGGGGGGGGGGGGGGGGGGGGGGGGGGGGGGGGGGGGG
>NZ_JBNVZV010000027.1:0-56205 GCF_050496545.1 Phycicoccus avicenniae
CCGCCCCCCCCCCCCCCCCCCCCCCCCCCCCCCCCCCCCCCCCCCCCCCCCCCCCCCCCCCCCCCCCACGCCGAGGTCGTCCTGGCCGGCCCTGAGGGCCGCGCGCCCGAGCCCACGTGCGTGGTGCGGCTCCTCCTCAGCCGTGACGGCTCCGTGCTGACGGTGCCCCGAGCCGACGGGGCAGGCCCCGACCTCCCGAACGCCGCCGTCGGTGAAGAGACACCGGACGAGGCCCTGGCCGGGCTGGCGCAGCGGGTGCTCGGACGCCACGCGCCCGCACGGCTGCTGGGGTACGTGCGCAACACCGTCCCCGACCCCACTCCGCACTACCCGTGGCCGGTGCCCGTCGCGCACTTCACCGTCTGGCAGTGCGTAGCCCCGCAGGGCGTCGAGCCGGACGGTCGGTGGCTCGACGAGGCATCAGCGAGAACGCTGCTCGCAGAGCGACACTGGTGGCCGCTGCACCCCCGGCGCGACGGCTGACGACGACCGCTGCCGGCTCACGGCATCAGCCGGTCAACGGGCCGTCGCCGTAGGTGGCCTTCACCTCGGTGACGACGACGTGGTGGGCCTCGTACCAGCGGCGCACCTGCCCCTTGGCCTCTCGGTGGGCGGGGAAGCGGGCGAGGTGTGCCAAGGCCTGCTGGTCGGTGAAGTAGTAGATCGCGTTGACGAGCCCCTGGTCGGGCATGGTCCAGGTCTCGGTCCGGACGAACCCGGGCAGGGAGCGGGCGTACTCGTCGATCTCGCCGTCGAGGCGGTGGAACACCTCGTCGTAGGTGCCCGGCCGGAAGACGAACTGGACACAGATCACGACGGCACCTCGCCCCGGTCGGTCCGCGTCACCCGACCGATCAGGCGCTCGGCGACCCGCACGTCGGGGCCGAGGTCGCGGAGGTGGTCCGAGAGCGAGGTGGCGACCGCCCGGAGGTCGGCGTCGCTCACCGCGTCGAGCGCGTCGACGATGAACAGCGCGCTGGTGGTGTCGGCGCGGAGCGCCGTCCGTCGTCCTTGGCGCCAGTTCCAGCGCCGGCAGGTCACGCCCGCGTCGTCGCACCAGACCACCTCGCCCACCTCCGGGTGCTCGAGCACCTCCTGGCCGTCGGAGGTGGCGTCGAAGGCCTCGGTGCCGTCGGCGCGCACCAGCCTCGGGCTGCCCCGGTAGGCGTCGAGGTCCTCCCCGCCGACGGGCACCTGGTGCAGGACGGAGATCGCGTTGTACACGTCGGTCAGGGGGTTGACGCGGGGCAGTCCGCTCGGCGCCCGTCGGGTCAGCGCCTCGAGGCTGTTGCGGGTGCGTTGCGGCTTGGCGCCGAAGGCCCGGTAGGCCTCGCGCCACGACGCGACGTGCGCGAGCTCCTCGACCGGCCGGTCCTCGAGCAGGGTGATGGCGTGCGCCTCGGCACGGCGCAGCAGGGCCTCGGCCCCCGCCTCACCCTGCCCCGGGACGAGCCCGGTGGCCACCAGCAGGAGAGCCCGGTAGTCGGGACGGAGAGCGAGGACGTCGGCGCTCACGCGGGCACCCACGAGGCGTGCCACAGCGGTCCCGTGCTCAGCCATGGGATGCCTCCGACGTCGGGGACGCACCCACCCCGGGCTCGAAGACGGCCAGGGAGAACTGGACTCGCGAACCACTCTCGTTGGCGTACCGGTGCGCGACGTCCCCCGAGAACGCGACGGCGTCGCCCGGCGACAGGGTCAGGCTCTGGTCGCCGACGCCCAGCGTCAACGTCCCGGCGTGCACCTGGATGAGCTCCTGGGTCCCAGCGGCATGCGCCTCGCTCTCGTGGCACTCCCCTACGGCCAGGGTCCAGTCCCACAGCTCGGCGACGTCCGGAGGTTCGGTGCCGGCAACGAGAACCGCTCGGCCGCCGTGCTCGCCGTTCCACAGCACCGCCCCCTCACCGGCCCGCGTCATCGCCACGGGCAGCGGCTCCGCGGGGCCGACAAGTACCGGCAGCCCCACACCCAACGCATCGCTGAGGCGCAGGAGCGTCCCGACGCTGGGGTTGGCCACCCCCTGCTCGACGTTTACCACCGCCCGACGACTCACGTCGGCGGCGCCTGCCAGCTGGTCCAGGGTCCAACCCTTGGCCTGTCGGCGCCCGCGCACACGGGACCCGATGGTCGCCGCAAGAGCGGCCGCCTGCTCGTCCATGAGTGCATAATAGTGCACTTCGAGTGCACCATGAGGGACCTCCGGGAGGGGCAGCTCCTCCGGGTCGAGGTGAAAGAGGCACCCGAGACGGTCCGGCATCACCTCGACCCGATCCGCACCACCGCTGGTTCGAGGTGGAACCGCCCCGCCAGACGGCCCGGCATCACCTCGACCCGGTCCGAACACCAGAGGCCGGAAGGCGTTACACCGCGCCTGCGCCCACCGCGTACTCGACGAGTACCGGCGCGTGGTCGCTCCAGCGCTCCGCGTAGGAGTCCGCCCGCCCGATCGAGGCCCGCACGGCCCGCGCGGCCAGCGGCGCCGTCGCCAGCTGGTAGTCGATGCGCCACCCGGAGTCGTTGTCGAAGGCCTGCCCGCGCCACGACCACCAGGTGTACGGCCCCGGCCCCGGACCGTGCAGCCGGCGCGTCACATCGACCAGCCCGTGCTCGGCGCCCCAGCGGTCGAGGTGGGCCTGCTCGGCCGGCAGGAACCCGGCCTTGCCGCGGTTGCCCTTCCAGTTCTTCAGGTCGTCCTGCGTGTGCGCCACGTTGAGGTCGCCGGTGACGACACCGAGCCGGCCGTCGGCCGCCCACTCCCCCACCCGGTCCCCGACCGCCGCGAGGAAGCGCTCCTTCTCCTCCTGGCGCGGCGTCCCCGCCTGGCCGGTGTGCACGTAGGCCGACGCCACCGTGACGACCTCGCCGTCGACGACGACGTCCGCCTCCAGCCACCGGCCCTGGCCGTCGAACTCGTCACCCACGCCGGTGCGCACGTCCTTGACCGCGTGCCGCGTGAGCACCGCGACGCCGGCGTGGCCCTTCACGGACGACGGGGAGTGCGCCACCTCCCACCCGGCGAACACGCTGTCGGACAGGGCATCTCGCAGCTGGGCGTCATCCGCCCGCACCTCCTGCAGCGCGATCACGTCGGCACCGCTGGCGACCAGCCAGTCGATGCCGCCGCGCCGCAGCGCAGCACGGATCCCGTTGACGTTGGCGGAGACGAGGAGCACGGACCTAGTTGATCATCCCCGCGCCGACGGTGTTGCCGGTGGCCTCGTCGATGAGGATGAACGAGCCGGTGGTCCGGTTCTGCTCGTACGGGTCGACGAGCAGCTGCTGCGTGGTGCGCAGCACGACGCGGCCGATCTCGTTGAGCCCCAGCTCGCGCGTCTCGGCATCGCGGTGCAGCGTGTTGATGTCGAGCCGGTACTGGATGTCCTTGACCACCGCCCGCGCCGAGCGCGTCGTGTGCTTGATGGCCAGCTTCTGGCGCGGGCGCAGCGGCTCGCGCGTCATCCAGCAGACCATCGCGTCGACGTCCTGGGTGGGCTCCGGCGCGTTCTTGACGCGGCAGATCATGTCGCCGCGCGAGACGTCGAGGTCGTCCTCGAGGCGCACCACGACCGACATCGGCGGGAACGCCTCCTCCACCTGGTCGGTGTACGAGTCGATGCCCGCGATCCTGCTGGTCAGGCCGCTCGGCAGCACCATCACCTCGTCGCCGGGCTTCAGGACGCCCGACGCCACGCGCCCCGCGTACCCGCGGTAGTCGTGGTGCTCGTCCGACTTCGGCCGAACGACGTACTGCACCGGGAAGCGGACGTCGCGCAGGTCGCGGTCGGAGGCGATGTGCACGTTCTCGAGGTGGTGCATCAGCGAAGACCCTTCGTACCAGGGCATCTTCTCGCTGCGCGTCACCACGTTGTCGCCCTGGAGCGCCGAGATCGGGATGACCGCCAGGTCGGGCACGTTGAGCCGCTGCGTGAAGGTGACGAACTCCTGGCGGATCCGCTCGAAGACCTCCTGGTCGAAGTCGACGAGGTCCATCTTGTTCACGGCCAGCACGAGGTGCGGGACCCGCAGCAGCGACAGGATGACGGCGTGCCGGCGGGACTGCTCCGTGAGCCCCTGCCGCGCGTCGACGAGCACCAGCCCGAGGTCGGCGGTCGAGGCACCGGTGACCATGTTGCGCGTGTACTGCACGTGCCCGGGGGTGTCCGCGATGATGAACTTCCGTCGCGGAGTGGCGAAGTAGCGGTAAGCGACGTCGATGGTGATGCCCTGCTCGCGCTCGGAGCGGAGCCCGTCGGTGAGCAGCGCGAGGTCGGTGTAGTCGTAGCCCTTGGTCTTCGACGTGGCCTCGACGGCCTCCAGCTGGTCCTCGAAGATCGCCTTCGAGTCCAGGAGCAGCCGCCCGATGAGGGTGGACTTGCCGTCGTCGACCGAGCCGGCCGTGGCGAAGCGGAGCAGGTCCATCAGAAGTAGCCCTCCTTCTTGCGGTCCTCCATGGCGGCCTCGGAGAACCGGTCGTCGCCGCGGGTGGCACCGCGCTCGGTGACCCGGGCCAGCGCCACCTCCTCGACGATCTCCTCGAGCGTGGACGCGGTGCTCTCGACGCACCCGGTGAGGCTGAGGTCGCCAACGGTGCGGAACCGCACGGTGCGCTCGGTGACGGTCTCGCCGTCGCGGCAGGGGTTGAACGGGCTCTCGCTGAGGAGCATCCCGTCGCGCTCGAACACGCGGCGCTGGTGCGCGAAGTAGATCGAGGGGATCTCGACCTCCTCGCGGGCCAGGTAGTGCCAGATGTCGAGCTCGGTCCAGTTCGACAGCGGGAAGATGCGCAGGTGCTCGCCCTCGTGGAGCCGCCCGTTGTACAGCGACCACAGCTCGGGGCGCTGGTTCTTGGGGTCCCACTGGCCGAACTCGTCGCGGTGCGAGTACACGCGCTCCTTGGCGCGGGCCTTCTCCTCGTCGCGCCGGCCGCCGCCGAAGGCCGCGGTGAAGCCGTTGCTCTCGATGGCGTCCAGGAGGGTGGCGGTCTGCATCCGGTTGCGGCTGGTCTTGCCGTCGTCGACGACGATGCCGGTGGCGATGGCCTCCTCGACCGACGCGACCACCAGCTGCGCCCCGAGCCGCTCGACCCAGCTGTCGCGGGTGGCGAGCACCTCGGGGAAGTCCAGGCCGGTGTCGACCTGGAGCAGCGGGAACGGCAGCCGCGCGGGGTAGAACGCCTTCTCCGCCAACCGGAGCATGACGATGGAGTCCTTGCCGCCGGAGAACATGAGCACGGGGCGCTCGAGCTCGGCGACGACCTCGCGGAAGATGTGGATGGACTCCGACTCGAGCTCCTCCAGCTGGGAGAGCCGGTAGTCGGCACTGGCCTGCGGTGATGTCACCGTGTGTCCTCTCGGTCCGGGCGCTCCGACAGTACCTGCGGCCCGGAGTCCATCTGACGCGGATCCGGAGACTGGACGCGCGCATCCGTGCAGACTGGGCCCGTGACCGACACCGCAGGGGTGTTCACTCCCTCACGCCAGCACCTCGACGACCTCGACGTGCTCCGGCGCGGCCTCTACGGCCCGGATGCCCGGCCGCGCCCGCTCACGCTGCCGGCCGACCGTCTCGAGAAGGCCCTGGCCGACGGCGCCCTCGTGCTCCTCGACCCCGAGGGCGTGCCCGTCGCCCGGCTCACCGACCTCCGGGACGACGGCGACGGCCGCGTCACCGGCCGCCCCGAGTGGCTCGCCGAGCCCTCGCCCCGCCCGTTCCAGTCCCTCCACCTCCACGATGCGTCCGCGCTCGCCGGCCGGCCCCTGCTCGTGGTCGCCTCCCCCGCGGACCTGCCCGAGCGGGTGCCCGACGGCACCGACCTGCTCGTCCTCGCCTCGACCTCGCTCGACGAGGACGCCTCGGGCAACGACACCGTGCGGGCCGCCGTCACGGCCGCCCGCGGCACGGGCGCCGGCGTCCACGTCGTCCCGGTGCCGCAGGGTGACGACGAGCGCCTGCGCGCGCTGTTCGCCACGCTGGGTGTCGAGGACCTCGGGGACGGCACGCCGGCCGCGGCCACGACCCCCACGGGCGGCATCGTCCTGCTCGCCACCGGCCTCTCCGGCTCGGGCAAGTCCACCATCGCCCGCGCGGTGGCGGCCCGGCTCGTCGAGGAGGGCACGCGGGTCACGCTCCTCGACGGCGACCGCGTCCGCCACCACCTCACCGCGGGCCTCGGCTTCTCCCGCGAGGACCGCGACACCAACGTGCGGCGCATCGGCTGGGTCGCCGCGGAGGTCGCGCACCACGGCGGCCTGGCCATCTGCAGCCCGATCGCCCCGCACGAGGGCGTGCGCGCCCAGGTCGCCGCCACGGTCGCGGCCCGCGGCGGGCGGTTCGTCCTCGTGCACGTCGCGACCCCCCTCGAGGAGTGCGAGCGCCGCGACCGCAAGGGCCTCTACGCCGCCGCCCGCCGCGGCGAGATCCCCGACTTCACGGGCATCTCCGCTCCCTACGACGTCCCCGAGCACCCTGACCTGCGCATCGACACGACCGGGCGCCCGGTCGAGGAGTGCGTCGACGAGGTCCTCGCCCTGCTCCACTCGCTCACCGCAGGAGACCGCAGTGCCCGATGACCTGATCTCCGGTGCCGCCCTGGCGCTGCTCGCCGTCAGCTTCCTCGTCGGCATCGTCGTCGGGCTGACCGGGATGGGCGGCGGAGCCCTGATGACTCCCGCGCTGGTCTTCCTCGGCATCCCGCCGACCGCAGCCGTGGCCAACGACCTCGTGGCGGCAGCCATCAACAAGTCGGTCGGGGCCACGGTCCACGCCCGCAACGGCTCACCGAACTGGCGGTTGGCCCGCCTGTTGATGATCGGCTCGGTGCCGTTCGCGTTCGCCGGCGCCTTCATCGTCCATGCGGTGGGGTCGGCCGAGGAGCGGGAAGCGTTCCTGCGGTTGGCGATCGGCGTGGCCCTGCTGCTCGCCGCCGCCACGTACACGCTGCGGATCTACGGCACGGTCTTCCACCACTGGGGCCGCAGCTCGCCCGACGGCGAGGTGCCGGTGCGCGTCGTGGCCACGGTCGTCGTCGGCGCGATCGGCGGGCTGCTCGTCGGCCTGACCAGCGTGGGGTCGGGCTCGATCATCATGGTCTCGCTGCTCCTGCTCCACCCCGGCCTGGGTGCGCGCAAGCTCGTCGGCACCGACCTCGTGCAGGCCGTGCCGCTCGTGCTGGCGGCGGCCGTCTCGCACGTCATCGTCTCGGGCATCGACTGGGCGGTGCTCATCCCGCTGGTCCTCGGCGGTACGCCCGGCACGTTCGTCGGCGCGCGGCTCGCGGCGTGGGTGCCCGGGTCGGCGATCCGCCGCGGCATCGTGATCGTGCTGACGCTCACCGGCCTCAGCCTGCTCAAGGTCCCCCCGATGACCGTCGGCGCCATCGGGGCCGCCCTGCTCGTCCTCGGCCCGCTGGCCTGGGCCGTCCTGCGCCGCGCGCACGGGCTCCCGGCCTTCACCCCGCACCGCAACCACTCCCCCGCCGCCGACCCCGACCTCGGCGACCTCCCCGGCAGCACCGACCCCGAGAAGGCACCCCGATGACCGACGGACCCGACGACCACGAGGTGGCGGCCGCCGTCGCGGAGGAGGCCGGCCGGGCGCTGGTCGCGGTGCGCGCCGAGCGGGCCGACCTCGAGGGCCACGAGCTCAAGGACCTCGGCGACGAGACCGCGCACGAGCTGATCGTCCGACTCCTCGCGAGCCTGCGCCCGGACGACGCGGTGCTCAGCGAGGAGGGCGCCGACGACCCACGCCGGCTCGCGGCCCACCGGGTCTGGATCGTCGACCCGCTCGACGGCACGCGCGAGTTCTCCGAGCGGCCGCGCGACGACTGGGCCGTGCACGTCGCGCTGTGGGAGGACGGCAGGCTCGTCGCGGGGGCGGTCGGCATCCCGGCCCGCGGTGTCGTGCACCGGATGGACCGGCCCGCGCCCCTCCCCGAGCGGCCGACCGGTGAGGACGGCGCCCCGTCACCCGTGCGCCTCGCGGTCAGCCGCAGCCGACCCCCGGCCTTCGTCGTCGCCCTGGCCGAGCGCCTCGGCGCCGAGCTGGTGCCGATGGGCTCGGCGGGCGTCAAGGCGATGGCCGTCCTCGACGGCACGGTCGACGCCTATGTGCACGCGGGCGGCCAGTACGAGTGGGACTCGGCCGCTCCGGTGGCCGTCGCGCTCGGGCACGGGCTCGCTCCCACCCGGGTCGACGGCTCGCCGCTGGAGTACAACCGCGAGAGCCCGTGGCTGCCCGACCTGGTCATCGCCCGGCCCGAGGTGGCCGGCGCGGTGCGCGAGGCACTCGACGCCCTCGACCTCCCGGCCTGACCGGTCCCGACCACCCGGACGGGCGGCCGGCGACGGATGGACGGAACATAACGCGTGGCGTTATGCTCAGTAGGTGATCAGGTCGTTCGGGGACGCACCCACCGAACGTCTCTGGGCACGACAACGCACCAGGAAACTGGACCCCCGCATCGAACGCACCGCCCTTCGCAAGCTCGTCATGCTCGATGCCGCCGAAGTCCTGGACGACCTCAAAGTCCCGCCCGGGAACCGGCTCGAAGCACTCAAAGGTGACCGCGCCGGTCAACACAGCATCCGCATCAACCAGCAGTGGCGCATCTGCTTCGTCTGGACCCCCGCCGGTCCCGAAGGCGTCCAGATCGTCGACTACCACTAGAAGGAGGCACACACATGGCGACCATCGCGCCCATCCACCCCGGAGAGGTTCTCCTCGAAGAGTTCCTCGTCCCGCTGGACGTCACCCAGCACCGGCTGGCCGTCTCCATCGGTGTCCCCCCGCGGCGGATCAACGAGATCGTCCACGGCAAGCGCCGGATCACCGCCGACACCGCCCTGAGGCTGGCCCGCTACTTCGCCACCACAGACCGGTTCTGGCTCAACCTGCAGACCCGCTACGACCTCGAGATCGAGAAGGACCACCTCGGGGGCGCGCTGGACGACATCCAGCCGCTGCAGAGCGCCTGACCGAGACGCATTCGCCGCGGCGGAGCCGGAGGATTCGAGTCGTCACGGTGATGACGCGGAAGCTGGCCTGCGACAGGGATGCATCCCCGCCCCCACCGAACTTCCGCGTCGTCACGGTGATGACGCGGATGTTCCCGCTCGACGCGCCCGACCTCTCGACCTGACCGCCGGCGCCGGAGCGGCGGGCGGCGTCAGCGCAACGAGCCCGCCGACGCCCAGTCGCCGCCGAAGGTCGTGGTGCGCCACACGGCGTCCCCGGCGACCAGCCAGACCGCCTTCCCGCTGACCGACACCGAGGTGCGCCCGGCCGCCGGCACCGCATCCGCGAAGCAGGTGCCCTCGGTGACGTCGGTGCCCTCGAAGGCGCTCACGACCGTGCCGGGGCACTCGGCGGTGACGACCGCGAGGACCCCCGTGCCGTCCTCGCGCCCGGCCACGGACACCGCTCCCTCGACGGAGGCGCCGTCCTCCCAGGACTGACCGCTGTCGGTGGTGACGCGCAGCTGCCCGCCCGAGCACAGGGCGGTCGCGCGGGTGGCGCCGTCGACGGAGAGGTCGAGCACACGGGTCTTGCCGCACGGGCGGGCGACCTCGTCGCGGGGCGTGTGCACCCCGGTGCCGCTCTCGGGCACGCGGGCCCACCCGCGGCCCGCGCTGCCGGGGTCGCCCCACGAGCGGCCGGCGTCGTCGGTGGTCCAGAGCCGCAGGTCGCAGCCACCGTCCCCGCCGATGACGAACGCCTCGGTGCCCGACGCCGGCCGGATGCGCGTCACGGCGCCCGGGGCGGTCCGGCTCGACCACGAGTCGCCGCCGTCAGCGGTGACGCGCACCGCGCCGGGCTTCTCGCACGAGCCGGTGTCCGCGACCCACGCCTCGGTGGCGGAGGCGGCCACCACGAAGCGGGTCAGCGCGGTGGTGGTGGCGGGCGAGGAGGGCGAGGCGCTGGGCGACGGGGTGGGCTTCGGGGTGCTCGACGGCTCCCCGACCGGGGTGGTGGTCATCGACGACGAGGGGGTCGGGCTCCCCCCTGCCGGGCTCGCCACGGCGGCCGTCGGCGTCGAGGACCAGCGGACCGCCCACACGACCAGCACGAGGTCGAGCACGAAGAAGGCCGCGAGACCCGCGGTGAGCAGCGATCGGCGGTCCATCGGGCCAGCATCCACGACGGAGGGGCACCGCTCAACGCAAACACGTGAGGAAGCCGTGGCCATCGCGACGTGCGTGCCGCGTGGGGCTACGATTCACGACGGACATCCGGTTCAGGGGCCCGGGCCGACGCGATCTCGAGGACGACACACGTGGAACTCCAGGACTACCTGCTCGTCGTGCGCAAGCGCTGGCGGGTCATCGTCCTCGTCGTGCTCGCGGCGGTCTTCCTCTCGACGGTCGCGACGCTGACCTCGACCAAGCAGTACGAGTCGACCACGCAGTTCTTCGTCTCCACCACCGGGTCCGAGGACAGCGTCAGCCTCCTCCAGGGCAGCACCTTCACCCAGCAGCGGGTGAAGTCCTACACCCAGCTGCTCTCCACCCCGCGCATCCTCGACCCCGTCGCGCAGGCGGTCGGCGGCGACGCCACCTCGGTCGCCCGGCAGGTCACGGCCACCACGCCCCCGGACACCGTGCTCATCGAGGTCGCCGTCCGCGACTCCGACCCCGAGCGGGCCCGGGCCATCGGCACGGCGATCGCCGCCGAGTTCCCCGCGGCCGTCTCCGAGCTCGAGAGCCCCCAGGGCGCCAAGTCCAGCCCGGTCAAGGTCACCGTCGTCCAGCCGCCCACCACGCCGGCCGGCCCGGTCAGCCCCAAGCCGCTGCGCAACGTCGCGCTCGGCGCCGTGCTCGGCCTCCTGCTCGGCCTCGGCCTCGCCGTGCTGCGCCAGGTCCTCGACAAGGGCATCAAGACCGCCGACGACGTCAAGCAGATCACCGACGCCCCGATCCTCGGCGCCATCCAGCACGACCCCGACGCCCAGAAGCGGCCGCTCATCGTCGAGGTCGACCCGCGCTCGCCGCGCGCCGAGGCCTTCCGCGCGCTGCGCACGAACCTCCAGTTCGTCGACGCCGCGAACCACCCCCGCACCCTGGTGGTCACCTCCTCGCTCGCGGGCGAGGGCAAGAGCACGCTCACCGCGAACCTCGCCCTGACGATGGCCCAGGCCGGCGCGCGCGTCTGCCTCATCGAGGCCGACCTGCGCCGCCCGAAGGTGCTCGAGTACATGGGCCTCGAGGGCTCGGTCGGGCTCACCGACGCGCTCATCGACAAGGCCGACGTCATCGACGTCATCCAGCCGTACGGCGGCACCAACCTCTGGGTGCTCGGCGCCGGCCGCATCCCCCCGAACCCCTCCGAGCTGCTCGGCTCGAGCTCGATGCAGAGCCTCCTGCAGAACCTCGTGCGCCGCTTCGACTACGTGATCATCGACGCCCCGCCGACCCTGCCGGTCACGGACGCCGTGGTGCTCTCCAAGCTCGCCGACGGTGCGATCGTGGTGGCCGGTTCCGGCCTCGTCGACCGCGACCAGCTGGCGCACACCCTCGAGACGCTCGCCTCGGTCGACGGCAAGGTGCTGGGCGTCGTGATGAACCGCGTGCCCCCGCGGGGCGCCGGCACCTACGGCTACGGGTACTCGTACGAGACGCCCGACGACGCCGCCCTGCGCCGCGACCGCAGCCGGGTCGGCCGCGCCTGACCGGGGCCGCGGGCTGCTCTCAGGCCCGCGTGCCGCCCCGCAGGGCGGCGACCACGGGGACGATCGCGGCGTCGATCTCGGCCGCCATCTGCTCGAACACGGCCGGTCCGTGCCCGATGGGGTCGGTGATGTCGACGCCCTCCTGCCGCGCGGGCACCAGGCCCCGGCGCGCGGTGGCGACATCGACGACGTGCCGCACCCACGATCGGTCGGTCGGCTCCGGCGAGAGGTCCTCGGGCCCGACGCCCTCGAGCAGGTCGGCGAGGTCGCGCAGGGTCAGGGTGCGACGCAGCGCGGCGGGGTGCAGTCGGGCGGCGGCCGCCCGGTGCTCACGAGCGGCGGTAATGACCACGTCGGCGCCGGCCACGAGCTCCTCGGTCAGCAGGCGCGCCGCGAACCCCTCCGGACTGCCGCCGGCGCGCACGAGGAGCTCCCGGCTGCCGGGGTCCATGTCGCGGCCCACCAGGCCCTGGGTCCCGGCGCTCGACACCTCGATGCCGGTGCCCGCGAGCTCCTGGCGCAGCCGCCGCTCGAGGTAGGGCGACCGGCACACGTTGCCCGTGCAGACCACGAGCACGTGTCCTCGACCGTTCACTTCTTCACCTCGGGTACCATCGTTTCCGCACGTCGGAGCAGGGGGCGCCACGTCACCGACGGGCAGCAGGCCCAACCCTAACCAGCGCTGTGCGCACTCTCTCTCGAACCTAGGGGCCCACCACTTGTCCTACCGTCGCGCTCTCGCCACTCGACTCCGCTGGACGGCCGTCGACGTGGTGCTGTGGGCTGCGGCTCTGACCCTGGCGGCGTCCCTCCGCCTCGACTTCGCCATCCCGTACGAGTTCGCGCGGGGGCTGCTCATCGGCACCGTCCTCGTCGCCGTCCTCCAGGTCGCCATCGGCTGGCTCACCGGCCCGTACGCGGTCAGCCACGAGCTGGGGTCCTTCGAGGAGGCCGGCGAGCTCGGCCGCACCACCGTCCTCAGCGGCATCGTCCTCGGGATCTGCGTCGCGGTCATCGACCTGATCCAGCTGCCGCGCAGCGTGCCGGTCAGCGGCACGGTCCTGGCCCTCACCGCGATGTTCGCTGCACGTTTCCTCGTCCGCGCCCGCTCGACCCGGCGCACCCGCTCGACCGCCGGGGACCGCCGCGCAATCGTGTTCGGCGCCGGCGCCGGGGGCCGCCTCCTCGTCCGGAGCCTGGTCCGCGACCCCGGCAGCGGCATCCAGGCCGTGGCCCTGCTCGACGACGACCCCGCCAAGCGCCGCCTGGCCATCTCCGGGGTGAGGGTGCGGGGCGGCCGCTCCGACCTCGTCTCCGTCGCGTCCCGCCTGGCCGCCGACACCCTCGTCATCGCCACCCCCAGCGCGTCCGCCGAGGTGGTCCGCGAGGTCTCGGCGCTCGCCGCCGAGGCCAACCTCTCGGTGCTCGTCCTGCCGCCGGTCCGCGAGCTCTTCGGCCAGCGCCCGAGCGCCAGCGACCTGCGCGACCTCGACGTCGCCGACCTGCTCGGCCGCCAGCCGGTCGACCTCGACATGGCACTCATCTCCGAGCAGCTCTCCGGGCGCCGCGTGCTCGTCACCGGCGCGGGCGGCTCCATCGGCTCCGAGCTGTGCCGCCAGATCTCCCGCTTCTTCCCCGGGCAGCTCTTCATGCTCGACCGCGACGAGTCGGGGCTGCACGCCACCCAGATGTCCATCGAGGGCCACGGCCTCCTCGACACCGACTCCCTCGTCCTCTGCGACATCCGCGACGTCGAGGCGCTCCGCGAGGTGTTCGAGCGCACGAAGCCCGACGTCGTGTTCCACGCCGCCGCCCTCAAGCACCTCACGCTCCTCGAGCGGCACCCCGAGGAGGCGCTGAAGACCAACGTCCTCGGCACGGCGAACGTCATCGACGCCGCCCGCCGCTCGGGCGTCGAGACCTTCGTCAACATCTCCACCGACAAGGCCGCCAACCCGTCGTGCGTGCTCGGCTGGTCCAAGCGCATCGCCGAGCGGCTCACCGCGGCAGCCGACGCCCACGAGCCCGGTGCGCGCTACATCAGCGTCCGCTTCGGCAACGTCCTGGGCTCGCGCGGCTCGGTCGTGCTCTCCTTCACCGAGCAGATCCGCCGTGGCGGGCCGGTCACCGTCACCCACCCGGATGTCGAGCGCTACTTCATGCTCATCCCGGAGGCTTGCCAGCTCGTGCTCCAGGCCGGCAGCATCGGTACCGGCGGCGAGGTGATGGTGCTCGACATGGGTACCCCGGTGAAGATCACCGAGATGGCCCGCACCATGATCGGCCTGTCGGGCCGCCGCGACGTCGAGATCGTCTTCACCGGGCTGCGCCCCGGCGAGAAGCTCAGCGAGGAGCTCTTCTCCCCCGCCGAAGAGGTCCACGACGCGGGCCACCCGCTCATCACCGCCGTCCAGGTACCGGGACTCGACCCCGAGGGGCTGCACACCCCCGCTCCGGACGAGGTGCGCTCCTGGCTCGTGGCGTACTCGGGGACCGGGCCGGTGAGCTCTCGCCCGTGACGTCTCTGCTCCTGACGGGGGTCGGGTGTGGTCTCGCGACCACCGTGACCGCCGGTCTGCTCCTCCCTGTGCTCCGGCACCGGCTCGACGTGCCGAACCACCGTTCCTCGCACACGGTGCCGACCCCCCGCGGCGGGGGCCTGGCCCTCGTGGTGGGCACGGTGGTCACCGCGGTCCTGGTGGCGCTCACCGGTGACGCCTGGCCCGCCGACACCTGGGTGCTGCTCGGCGCATCCCTCGTGCTCGCCCTGGTCGGCCTCCTCGACGACGTGCGGGGGCTGCCGCCGGTCCCCCGGCTGCTGGCCCAGGTCGTCGTCGGCGCCGCCGCCGGGTTCGTGGTGGGCGGCGCGCTCGGCCTCGTCGTCGGGGCGCTCGTGGTGCCGGCGGCCGTGAACATGGTCAACTTCATGGACGGCATCAACGGCATCTGCGCCGCCCACGCCGTCGTCGGTGGAGTCGGCGCGCTGCTGGCGGGTCAGGCCCTCGGGTCGGCGCCGCTGTCCGTGCTCGGTGCCCTCACGAGCGGGGCGGCGCTGGGCTTCCTGCCGTGGAACGCCCCGCGGGCCCGGATGTTCCTGGGCGACGTCGGCAGCTACCTCCTCGGCGGCCTCGCCGGTCTCTCGGTCACCGCGGGTCTGTCCGCCGGCGCCGACGCGTGGCGCCCGGAGGTCATCGGCTGCCTCGCCGCCCCCTACCTCCTCTTCGCCGCCGACACCGCCACGACCCTCGTCCGGCGGCGCCGGCGCGGCGAGCCGCTGCTCGAGGCGCACCGCGAGCACGCCTACCAGCGCCTCGTCCACGGGCACGGCCTGCCGCACTGGGTGGTGTCGTTCGCGATGGCCGCCGCCGCAGCCGTCGTCGTGGGCGCCTTCCTCGGCGGCTGGCTGCCGGGTCTGGTGGCCTCGGCGGTGGCCGTCGTCGGGTTCCTCGTGGTCGCGCCGCGTGTGGTTCCCCGGGCGGTGGCCTCATGAGCCTGCGCGTCCTGATGCTGACCCAGTGGTACGACCCGGAGGGCGGCGCCGCCGGCCACCCGGGCGTGGTGGCCCGAGCACTGCGCGACCTCGGCCACGAGGTCCACGTCGTGACCGGCGTGCCCATCTACCCCCTCGGCAAAGTCTTTCCGGAGTATCGGAACCGCCTGTACCAGCGCGAGCTCATCGACGGCGTCACGGTGCACCGCGGCCCGATCTTCCCGAGCCACGACGCCCGCGCCTCCCGCCGCATGGCGACCTACCTCAGCTTCGCCCTGTCCGGCATCCTCACGACGCTGCGCGGTGCTCGCGGTGTCGACGTCGTGTACGTCTACTCCTCCCCGGCTACCACGGCCCTCCCGGCTCTCGTGCTCGGGCCCTTCCGCCGATGGCCGGTCGTGCTGCACATCCAGGATCTGTGGCCCGACAGCGTGACCGCCAGCGGCTTCGTCGCGTCCACGCGGGCCGGCCTTGTCGAGAGGCTGCTGCACCGCTTCTGCGCGCTGACCTATCGCCGATCGACGACGGTAGCCGTCTCCGCTCCCGGCATGATCGACATCCTGGAAGAACGGGGGGTTCCAGCCGACAAGCTGCGCCTGGTCCCCAACTGGGCCGACGAGGAGCACTTCGGCCCGCGCCCACGGTCCCAGAGCCTGGCCGCGGAGCTCGGGCTGCAGGCACCGACCGTCGTCATGTACGCGGGCAACTTCGGCGAGCTCCAGGACCTCGGCACGGTCGTCGACGCGGCAGCCCTGCTGCGAGACCGGGACGACATCCTGGTCGCTCTCGTCGGGTCGGGTGTGGCGGAGGCGCGTCTCAAGGCCGCGGTCACCGACCGAGGACTGACGAACGTCCGGTTCGTCCCGCCGCAGCCGTTCGAGGAGATCGCGACCGTGCTGGCCTTGGCGGACGCCCAGCTCGTGACGCTCAAGGACGTCCCGCTGCTCCGCTCAACACTCCCGTCCAAGCTGCAGGCCAACCTCGCAGCGGGGCACCCGGTCATCGGCGCGGTCCGAGGTGACGCCGCCTCGGTGATCGCCGACTCCGGGTCGGGAATCGTGGTCCCGCCCGGCGACGCCCGCGCCCTGGCCGACGCCATCGCGCGCTTCGCTGAGCTCCCCTTGGAAGCTCGTGCCGAGATGGGCCGCACGGCACGCAGCACGTACGAGCACCGTTTCTCCCGCGCCACCGTGAGCGCGATGCTCGACCGTGTCCTTCGCGAGGCGGTGGCCGATGGCTGAGCGTAAGGTCGCCGTGGTCGGCGCCAGCGGTTTCGTCGGATCGGCCGTGGCGGCCGCCCTCCGCGGGCGAGGCGTCGCGGTCGTGCCGGTCGGCGCACCTCGCCTGACGGTCTCCCCTGCTGACCTCGACGAGGCAGCGACCGCTGGTCTTCCCGCGGCTGTCGAGGAGCGGCTTCGCGGATGCTCGGTAGTGGTCAACGCTGCCGGCCTGTCCGACGCCGGCGCCGACGACGAGGAAGCGCTGCTCGGCGCGAACGCCCTGCTGCCCGGATTGCTCGCGCGGGCCTGTCACGATCTCGGGGTGAGGTTCGTCCACATCAGCAGCGCGGCGGTCCAGGGCCGCCGCCCGGTGCTGGACTCCTCCCGGGAGGTCGCGCCGGTCACCCCGTACGCACGGGCGAAGGCCCAAGGCGAACGGCTCGTCCTCGCGGCCGACCCGGCTGCGGTCGTCTACCGCCCGGCCGGGGTCCACGGAGAGGACCGGGCGGTCACGAGGCGGCTGACCTCTCTCGCCCGTGGCCCGTTCCGCACGGTCGCCGGCAGCGGAGATGCCAACAGCCCGCAGGCGCTGCTCGCCGACGTCGCGGACGCCGTCGCAGAGCTGGCCCTCATCGAGGCTCCACTCCCCTCTGTCGTGCACCACCCCTCCGCTGGCGTGACCACCCGCCACCTCCTCGAGCTGCTGGGCGGCGGCGCACGCCCCCGCCGGGTACCGATGCCGGTGGCGCGGACGGTGCTCGCCGGGGCCTCGCTCGCCGGGCGGGCCCATGGGCGCATCGGTGCCCTGGCGCGCCGGCTCGACGTCCTGTGGCTCGGTCAGGACCAGGCACCGAGCTGGCTGGAGAACCACGGCTGGCGGCCCGTCACGCAGATCGAGGACTGGGAACGACTGGGCGAGACCGTCGCGCGCAGGGCAGAGCCAGACGACCAAGGAGAGCGATGACCGACGCCAGCACCAGCCCGTTCAGCGGCAGCGCCGTGACCATCACCGGCGGCACGGGATCGTTCGGCTCGACGATGGTCGCCCACCTGCTCGACCGCGGCGTGGACCGCATCAACATCCTCAGCCGGGACGAGGCGAAGCAGGACGAGATGCGTCAGCGGCTCGGGGACCCTCGCGTCAAGTTCTTCGTCGGTGACGTCCGGGACCTCGAGAGCGTGAGCAACGCCGTCACCGGTGCCGACTTCGTCTTCCACGCGGCGGCCCTCAAGCAGGTACCGTCGTGCGAGTTCTTCCCCGACCAGGCCGTCAAGACCAACGTCGTCGGCAGCCACAACGTCATCGAGGCGTCGCACCGCGCCGGGGTGCGCTCGGTGGTCTGCCTGAGCACCGACAAGGCGGTCTACCCGGTCAACGCGATGGGCATGTCCAAGGCGCTGATGGAGAAGACCGCCCAGGCCTTCGCCCGCAACCACCCCGAGTCGGCCACCACCGTGTCGGTCACCCGGTACGGCAACGTCATGTACTCACGCGGGTCGGTCATCCCGCTCTTCGTGAAGCTCCTGGAAGCCGGGAAACCCCTCACCCTCACCGCCCCGTCGATGACGCGCTTCCTCATGACCCTCCAGGAGTCGGTCGACCTCGTCGAGCACGCGTTCCTCCACGCCGTGCCGGGCGACCTCTTCGTCAAGAAGGCGCCGGCCTGCACCGTCGAGACGCTGGCTCGCGCCACCTCGCGCGTCCTCGGGTTCGGCGAGCCCGACATCCAGGTCATCGGGGTCCGTCACGGCGAGAAGATGTACGAGACGCTGCTGACCCGCGAGGAGACGTCGCGCTCGGAGGACCAGGGTGACTACTTCCGCGTCTCGCTCGACGCCCGCGCCCTCGACTACGGGATCTACGTCGAGCGGGGCGAGCCGGGTGGCGCGGTCGTCGACGAGTACGACTCGACGACCACCGAGCAGATGGGCGTCGAGGACACCGAGGCCATGCTGCGCACGCTGCCGGAGATCCGCGCCGTGCTCGAGGGCACCCGCGCATGAAGGTCGTCCTCACCGGAGCGGCCGGCTTCCTCGGCTGGCACACCCGCCTGCGGGCCCACGCCCAGGGCGAGCACGAGGTCGTCCCCGTGTCGCGCGAGACGTGGGGCGAGCTGGCCTCCCTCGTCGCGGACGCGGACGCCGTCCTCCACGTCGCCGGCGTGAACCGGGGCACCGACGAGGAGGTCGAGCAGGGGAACGTCCGGCTCGCCGACGACGTCGCGGCCGCCGTGCGCGCGGCCGGCCGGCCGGTGCGCGTGGTGTACGCCAACTCCATCCAGGACGGCAACGGCACGCCCTACGGCAGTGGGAAGGCAAGCGCGGCAGGCCGACTGGCCGCCCTGCGCACCGAGGGCCACACCGTCGTCGACGTCCGGCTCCCCAACATCTTCGGCGAGCACGGACGGCCCCGGTACAACAGCTTCGTCGCGACCTTCGTCCACGCGGTCGCGAAGGGCGAGTCCCCGCAGGTCACCGACCGCGCCGTCGAGCTGCTGCACGTGCAGGACGCCGCCCAGAGCCTGCTCGACGCGCTCACCACCGACGCCGAGCGGCTCGACCCGCGGGGCACCGAGGTCGGCGTCCAGGAGGTGCTCGACCTCCTCCACGAGTTCGAGGCGAGCTACTCCACGGGCGAGTTCCCCGACCTCTCGACGCCCTTCCGCATCGCGCTGTTCAACACCTACCGCACCGCGCTCTTCCCGCAGCGCTACCCGCTCCCCCTCCAGCCGCACTCCGACGCCCGCGGCACCTTCGTCGAGACCGTCCGCAGCCGGGGCGGCGAGGGCCAGTCGAGCATCTCCACCACCGTGCCCGGCGTCACCCGCGGCGAGCACTACCACCTGACCAAGATCGAGCGCTTCGCCGTCGTGCAGGGCACGGCCACCATCGCCCTGCGCCGGATGTTCCACGACGAGGTCGTCGAGTTCCCCGTCAGCGGCGAGGCGCCGTGCGCGGTCGACATGCCCGTGGGCTGGGCGCACAACATCACGAACACCGGGGATGATGTGCTCCTCACCCAGTTCTGGTCGCACGAGCTCTTCCGCCCCGACGCGCCCGACACCTTCCCCCACCCCGTCACCCAGGAGACCGGCGCCTGATGCTCAAGGTCATGACCGTCGTCGGCACCCGCCCAGAGCTGATCCGGCTCTCGCGCGTGATCGCCCGCCTCGACGCCACCGTCGAGCACGTGCTCGTGCACACCGGGCAGAACTACGACTACGCGCTGAACGAGGTCTTCTTCCGCGACCTCGGCATCCGCGAGCCCGACCACATGCTCGGCGTCGACACCTCGTCCCTCGGCGCGGTCCTCGGCGGCACGCTGGTCGCGGCGGAGAAGGTGATGCTCGAGGAGCGCCCGGACGCCGTCGTCGTCCTCGGCGACACCAACTCCTGCATCGCCGCCGTGATGGCCAAGCGCCTGCGAATCCCGGTGTACCACATGGAAGCCGGCAACCGGTGCTTCGACGAGAACGTGCCGGAGGAGACCAACCGGCGACTCGTCGACCACGTCGCCGACTTCAACCTCGTCTACACCGAGCACGCCCGGCGCAACCTCCTCGCAGAGGGCCTGCACCCCCGCCGCATCATCAAGACCGGCTCCCCGATGCGCGAGGTGCTCGACGCCTACCGCGACCAGATCCTCGCCTCGGACGTCCTCCGGCGGCTCGGGCTCGAGGAGGGCGGCTACTTCCTCGTCAGCGCGCACCGCGAGGAGAACGTCGACTCCCCCGAGCGGCTGCGCGCCCTCCTCGACTGCCTCGTCGCCGTCCGAGAGCGCTTCGGCCTGCCGGTCTTCGTATCCACCCATCCGCGCACCCGCAAGCGGCTCGAGGCCCTCCCCGAGTGGTCCGAGCCGGAGGGCGTCACGTTCAGCGACCCGCTGGGCTTCCACGACTACAACCACCTCCAGCTCAAGGCCGCGTGCTGCCTGTCCGACAGCGGGACCATCGCCGAGGAGTCGACCCTGCTCGGCTTCCCGGCGGTCACCCTGCGCGACTCGATCGAGCGCCCCGAGGCCCTCGACACCGGCGGCATCCTCATGACCGGGCTCGACGCCCACGACGTCGTCGAGGCGGTCGCGGTGGCCATGGCCTCCGGGCACACGCGCGACGGGGTCGGCCACCTCACCCCCGACGACTACCTCATCGACAACACGAGCGAGCGCACCGCCAACTTCATCCTCTCGACGGCCCGGCGGCACCACGCCTGGGCGGGCATCCGCCCCTCGTGAGCACGGCGCGCTTCCACGTCGATGCCGCGGGCCAGTGGTCCGGAGGCGGTGGCGCCGTCATCGCCAACCTCGCGTTCGCGGCGGCATCGGACGACGTGCTGACGACGACCCCCGGTCCCGCCACCGTGCCCCTCGTCCCCCGCAACGTTCCGAGCTCGCGGTCCGCACTGCTGCACCCGTTCGTCTGGATGCCGCAGAACGCGCTTCCTTGGGGCCCGCCGTCCCTTGAGGAGCGCTCCCTCCAGCGGACGCTCAGGCTCGCCTCCACCCTCGTCGCGGCACGGGCCAGGGCTCTGGTCCGCATCTCGGGGGCGATTCCGCCCCTGCCGCGTCGCCGTCCGACCAGCGAGGTCCTGCACAACGTCCTCGACACAGGCTTCGAGGAGGTCCTGCCCGAGGCTGCCGCGCCCGGCAACCACTTCGTGAGCATCGGTTCGGCCCACGGCTACCGGCACCTCGTCCCACTCGCCCGTGGGTACGCGGAGTACCGCCGTCGGGGAGGTCGGACCGGTCTCACGATCGTCACCAGCGCCGGCAGCCCGGCGGTGGACGGTTCGCTCGCAGACCTCGCCGCGACCGTCGAGGGTCTGACCCACCACGGAGGTGGCGTGGACCGGCCAGGGGCCCTGCGGGCGATGGCGCGGTCCCGGGGCGTCCTCCTCCCGTCGTCGGTCGAGGCCTCGCCGATGACGCTGCTCGAGGCGAGGGCGCTCGGCCGCCCGGTGGCGTGCAGCCGCATCAGGGCGCACGACGAGCTGCTCGACGGCGAGCCGATGCCCCGCTTCGACTCGAGCGACCCGCGGTCCGTCGCCGGCGCCCTCGAGGCGCTCGACGAGTACGACGGCCGGGCACCCCACGCGCTCGAGGACGCCGCGACACGGGACGCCCGGCGTGCGGAATGGGCCGCTCGCCTGACAGGGTTCCTCCATGGTCTCGGCTGAGCTGGCGACGAACCGGGTCGCAGACGCGCCCGGCGTCCCGAGGCGCGCCGACGGTCTGTTCCTCGTCGCGATCGCGCTGCTCTGCCTCGTCCTGCCCCTCATCTTCCTCGGGGACGCGACCCAGGAGCTGAGCGAGCTGGCGCTCGTCGGCCAGTGGCTGGTGCTGGCGTACGCCGGAGTGCACCTCGCGGTGCTGCTGCGCCGCGGGGCCCCGCTGTGGTTCGACACGATGTTCTGGGCGTTCTCCTACGGCTGGATCGGTCTCGCAGGATGGGCGCAGATGACGGCCCGCCTCAACCCCTACGACGTGTCGATCAGCACCTCGACGTACGAACGAGCCGCGATGCTCGCCCTCGTCGGCTTCCTGGCCTACGACCTGGGGAAGGTGCTGCTCAAACCGCGCAACCTCCCCACTGCAGACCCGCAGGGCCGACGGGTGTCTCCGGGGCGCACGCTCGTCCTGGGCGTGGTGACGCTCGCATCGATGCCTGTGCTGGTGCTCCTGCTCGGAGGTCCGGCGAGCTTCTTGGCGCCGCGGTCCCAGCGCACGGCCGGCCTGAGCGCCAGCGGCCTCATCACGGATGAGTCGAAGGTGACCGGCGGCATCCTTCTCGCCGTGACCAACGCGCTCCCCCTGGTCGCCCTGCTGGCCGTGATCGCCGTCCTGCAGACGCACCGCGAGCTGCGTCGACGGCCGTCGTGGATCGCCCTGCTCGTCCTGCTGGGCAGCGTCACGCTCTTCGTGGGCAACCCCATCAGCAACCCCCGCTTCTGGACGGGGACCATCATCCTGAGCATCCTGTTCAGCCTGTTCCGCACCAGCACGGCTCGGGGGTACCGGGTCACGCTGTCCGCCGTCCTCCTGGCGCTCCTCGTCGTCTTCCCGTACGCAGACCGCTACCGGTACGCCGACGAGGTGGCGGTCTCCCAACCCCTCGGTTACCTGTTCGTCAACAAGCTCGACTACGACGCCTCCGTGCAGATGTCCAACGTCATCGACTACGTCGACGCGACCGGCGGCACCCACGGACACCAGCTGCTCGGCGTCGCCGGGTTCTTCGTCCCACGCAGCCTCTGGTCGGAGAAGCCCGTCAACACCGGCGCGTTGCTCACGCAGTTCGTCGGGTTCCCGCAGACCAACGTCTCGTCCCCCCTCTGGGTCGAGACCTACACCGACGGCGGCCTGCTGCTCGTCGCGACGTTCTTCGTGCTGCTGAGCATGGCGGCCACCTGGGCGCAGCGGTTCCGAGGACGGGCGCCCGGACGGTCGGTGACCTGGGCGATGCTCGTCACGCCCGCGGTCGCCGCCTACAGCGTGGTGCTGCTCCGCGGCTCGCTGCTCTCCGGCATCGGCGCGTTCTGGGTGATCCTCGGGATCTCGTGGTTCGCCACCAGCCCGACCGAGAGCCTCCGACGCCGTCGACGACGTGCCCCCGGGTCGGCGGCGCGCACACGCGTCTCAGTCCGCTAGGAGGGCCTCCGGCCGGGCCATCCGTCGGACGAGGAGCGCGACCCCGGCCGCCGTGACGACCAGCGCCCAGGCCACCGCCGGCGCGGTCCCCCAGACCGCGGCGGCGCCGAGCGCGAGCACGAGCGACGCGACGGAGTGCACGACGCGGGTGCGCAGCAGGGTCCGGCTCTGCCCGTGCGAGCGCAAGAGGGTGTAGGTCACCGAGATCCACGCCAGGCCCGCGTACTCCAGCCCGGTGATGGGCAGGAGCGGACCGGCGACGCTCCACGTGTCACCCAGGAGGAGCCGTCCCACCGCATCGGGCAGCACGAGCGCGACGAGGCAGACCGTGAGGGCCAACCCGGTCAGGGCGAAGCCGATCCGCCGCAGGGTCGCCCAGGTCCGCGCCGGGTCGTCCGACGCGCGCGCGGCCCGCGGCACCACGGCGAGCGGAACGGCAGCCATCACGACGCTCAACGGGCCGAGCAGCGTGCCCGCACCGCGCAGTGCCGCCGACGCGTCGGCCCCGATGAGCAGCGAGGCGCCGCTGACGACCGCGAGGGAGGAGACGGCCCCGAGCAGACCCTCGGTGCCGTACTGCAGGCGACCCGAACCATCGCGGCGCCACCAGCTGCCGAGCGACGGTCGGCGCAGGGACAACCGACCCCGCATCGCGAGACCGACCGCGGCCAGGAGGCCGAGGAGGCCCCACACGCCGATCACGGTCACGGGCCCGATGCCGTCCGGTCGCACGACGGTCGCCAGGAAGACCAGCACCGACCCGAGCGCCCACACCCCGTCCCAGACCACGGCTCCGAGCTGGTCACCGCGGGCCAGCGCGGCGAAGCGCGCCACGTCCTCCAGCAGCACGACCGGGAGGGAGAGGCCGAGCACGGCACCGACCAGCGGCGAGCCCACGAGCACCCCCACCACCGCGACGAGCACCCCGACCGCCAGACCCACCGCCAGCGCGGCGACGAGCGCGCCGGTCACCTCCGTGCGGTAGCCGGCCTCCTCGCGACCACCGGTGAGGAGGATCGGGGTGCCGAGGCTGCCGCGCGTTGCGGCCAGCGCCGTCGACACGGCCAGGAACAGGACGGCCACGAGCCCGAAGAGCTCGATGTCCGAGGTGCGTGCGACGGCCAGCAGGACGAGGACGTTGCTCGCGGAGGACAGCGCCTGGTCCACGACGCCCAGGGCCACGCCGCGGCTGCCGCCGGTACGTGCCACGTGCGACTCGCCTCCCCTCGCCGGAGACCGTCCCCGTCGTGCCGAGCGGTCATACTGTCACGGTTCCGCGGGTCGCCCGCAGAGGAGAGGGGGTGCGTGGTGCACGGGCACGTCGTGACGCTCGCCGGCCGGCGGGTCGTCACCCTCCTCGGCTCCCGACGCCACCACCGTGAGCTGGTCCGGGCCCTGGACACGAGCACCCCCCGCCGACGTCTCGTCCGGGGAGCCCTGCTCGCCGCCACCACCGTGAGGGCCCTGCCGCTCATCGCCCGCCGAGCCGAGGCCGACGAGGTCGTGACGACCTGCCTGCGCGCGATCGAGGACGGGCACGGGAGGGTCGCCGCCGTCATGGTCGCGTGGCCTGCGGGTGACCGCACCCATCGCCGCTACCTCTTCGTCACCGCGCCCGACGGGCGTCCGCTGGCCTTCGCCAAGGTGTCGACCCGCCCGGACGACGACGGCGCCGAGCTGCGTCGCGAGGCCGAGCTGCTCCGCGAGGTCGGACGGCGAACCCTGGGGGTGGTGGTCCCGGCGGTTCTCGCGCTGGTCGACACCCCGACGATGGTCGCCGTCGTCCTCGAGCCCATCCCGACCGCGCGCGCCCACCTCACCTGGGACGAGGTCCTCGGTCTGCTCCCCCTCGACGCCACATCCGGCCCGCGGTCTGCCGAGTCACAGGATGACGTCGTGGACGTCGAACCGCCGACGACGACGGGTTCGGCCTCGTTCCGCGCCCTGATGGCCTCCGGGCCGGCAGGCGGTAGCGGCCTCGCCCACGGCGACCTGCGTCCGAGCAACGCGGTGCGCGCGGAGGGGCGGGTGTGGCTCTTCGACTGGGAGTACGGCTCGCTCGACGCGCCCGCGTACGTCGACCTCGCCTCCGCGGTGCTGACGCAACGGGTCGAGTCCGACACTGTCTCCACGCCGCAGGAGGTCCTCGACGACGTGCTCGCCGCCCTGGCCGCGCGGGGGGTGCCGGCCGCGGAGGCCGCCCGGGCGGTCGGGTATCTTGCTGGAACCGGGCAGCCGTGGGCCGTGAAGGTCGTGGGGGAACGCTGGCCGGCCCCCTGACCTCCTCGGAAGGACTTCCCATGAGCGATCGAGACCCCTCGAGCGCCAGCTACCGCGACGAGTTCGCCGCCGACGACCTCGCCCGCCAGTACGACGCCCGGGAGTACGGCCCGACGTCGTGGTCGACCCTCCTCTGGCAGCTCGAGCAGCGGACCCTCGACGAGCTCCTCGGGGCCAGCACGTTCGTTCCTCGGCGCGAGCGGTACCTCGACTTCGCGTGCGGCACCGGGCGGGTGCTGTCGTTCGTCGCACCGCACTTCGAGACCGCGGCAGGGGTCGACATCTCGACCGCGATGCTCGAGCAGGCCAAGGCGCGGGTTCCCGACGCACGCCTCGAGGCGGCGGACGTCACGGCCACTCCCGACGTCGTCGGCGGTGACTACGACCTCGTGACGTCTTTCCGCTTCCTCCTCAACGCCGACGCGCGCGACCGCGTCCCGGCGCTGCGGTGGATGAGGGACCGGCTGCGCGACGGCTCCGGCCGCGTCGTCGTCAACAACCACTCCAACCTCTGGAGCCACAAGGCGGTCACCCACGGCCTGCGGCGCGTTCGCGGTGGCGGTGAGCGGCTCACCGGCAACGTGCTCTCGCACCGTGAGGTGCAGCAGATGGTCGAGCAGGCCGGTCTACGGGTCGAGTCCGTGCACGGGCTGGGCTTCCTCGGCGGGCAGGCGCTGCGGGTGATTCCCTTCGGCCCGATGGCGAGGATCCAGGAGGCCCTGCGCCAGAAGCCGCTCCTCGAGAAGGTCGGCGAGGACCAGATCTACGTCCTCGCCCCGCGCTGACCGACCGGTCCCGCCGCCGGCACCGTCTGTCCCTCGGGTCGCCGGTCCGCTAGAATTTCTCTTGACGTCAAGATAACCGCCATCCCCGAGGAGCGTCGACGACGACCATGGCCACGATCATCTACACCCTGACCGACGAGGCCCCGATGCTGGCCACGTACTCCTTCCTCCCGGTGGTCGAGGCCTTCGCCTCCTCCGCCGGCGTGGACGTCGAGACCCGCGACATCTCGCTCGCCGGTCGCATCCTGGCCCTCTTCCCCGAGCACCTGACCGAGGAGCAGCGGGTCGGCGACGCCCTCGCCGAGCTCGGTGACCTGGCGACGACGCCCGAGGCGAACATCATCAAGCTGCCGAACATCTCGGCCTCGATGCCGCAGCTGAAGGCCGCCATCAAGGAGCTGCAGTCGCAGGGGTACGCCCTTCCCGACTACCCGGACGACCCGCAGTCCGACGAGGACCGCGACGTGCGCGCCCGCTACGACAAGGTCAAGGGCAGCGCCGTCAACCCGGTCCTGCGCGAGGGCAACTCCGACCGCCGCGCCCCCGCCGCGGTCAAGAACTACGCCCGCAGCCACCCGCACTCGATGGGCGCGTGGAGCAGCGACAGCAAGACCACCGTCGCGACCATGGGAGAGAACGACTTCCGCTCCAACGAGCAGTCGGTCGTCCTGCCCGCCGCCGACACCCTCACCATCCGGCACACCGCCGCCGACGGCACCGTCACGGTCCTCAAGGACGGGCTGAAGGTCCTCGAGGGCGAGGTCGTCGACTCCACCGTGATGCGCGCCGCCGCGCTCGACGCGTTCCTGCGCGAGCAGGTCGCCCGGGCCAAGGCCGACGACGTCCTGTTCTCCGTGCACCTCAAGGCCACGATGATGAAGGTCAGCGACCCCATCGTCTTCGGCCACGTCGTCACCGCCTTCTTCCCCGAGGTCTTCGAGCGCTACGGCGCCGACCTCGCGGCGGCCGGCCTCTCCCCCAACAACGGCCTCGGCGGCATCCTCGACGGCCTCGGCGCCCTCCCCAACGGCGACGAGATCCGCGCCGCCTTCGAGCAGGGCCTCGCCGACGGCCCGCGCCTGGCAATGGTCAACTCCGACAAGGGCATCACCAACCTGCACGTCCCGAGCGACGTCATCGTCGACGCCTCCATGCCCGCGATGATCCGCACCTCCGGCCACGTGTGGGGCCCGGACGGCGAGGAGCACGACACCCTCGCCGTCATCCCCGACAGCTCGTACGCCGGTGTGTATCAGGCCGTCATCGACGACTGCCGCGAGCACGGCGCCTTCGACCCCACGACGATGGGCTCCGTGCCCAACGTCGGCCTGATGGCGCAGAAGGCCGAGGAGTACGGCAGCCACGACAAGACCTTCGAGATCGAGGCCGCCGGCCGCGTCGAGGTCGTGAACGCCGCGGGCGAGGTCCTCATGTCCCACGACGTCGAGGCCGGCGACATCTGGCGCGCCTGCCAGACCAAGGACGCCCCCATCCGCGACTGGGTCAAGCTGGCCGTCACGCGCGCCCGCGCGTCGCAGACCCCAGCCGTGTTCTGGCTCGACGAGACCCGCGCCCACGACCGCAACCTCATCGCCAAGGTCGAGGCCTACCTGCCCGAGCACGACACCGACGGCCTGGACATCCGGGTCCTCTCGCCGGTCGAGGCCGCGAAGCTCTCGGTCGAGCGCATCCGCCGCGGCGAGGACACCATCTCGGTCACCGGCAACGTCCTGCGCGACTACAACACCGACCTCTTCCCCATCCTCGAGCTCGGCACCTCGGCCAAGATGCTCTCCGTCGTCCCGCTGATGAACGGTGGCGGCCTCTTCGAGACCGGCGCCGGCGGCTCGGCCCCGAAGCACGTGCAGCAGCTCGTCGCCGAGGACTACCTGCGCTGGGACAGCCTCGGCGAGTTCCTCGCGCTCGCCGAGTCCTTCCGCCACGAGGCCGACCGCGGCAACGCGCGCGCCGGCGTGCTCGGCAACGCCCTCGACCGCGCCACCGAGACGCTGCTCAACGAGAACAAGTCGCCGGCCCGCCGCGTCGGGCAGATCGACAACCGCGGCAGCCACTTCTGGCTGGCCCGCTACTGGGCCCAGGAGCTCGCGGCGCAGACCGAGGACGAGGCGCTGGCCGCGATCTTCGCCCCGGTGGCCGAGCAGCTCGTCGCCCAGAGCGAGACCATCGACGCCGAGCTGCTCGCGGTGCAGGGCAAGCCGGCCGACATCGGCGGGTACTTCCGCCCCGACCCCGAGAAGGCCGCCGGCGTGATGCGTCCGTCGCCGACCTTCAACGCGGTGCTCGACGGCCTGTCGGGCTGACCCTCCCCGCAGCACGTGGCATCCCCTCCCGCGGGTCCTCTGTACGAGGGCCCGCGGGAGGGCCACACTGAGGGTCCATGAGACCCCCCACGATGCCGCAGCGTCTCGGCGCCGAGTTCCTCGGCACCTTCTGGCTCGTCTTCGGAGGCTGTGGCGCAGCGATCTTCGCCGCCGGCTTCCTCGCCCCCAACGTCGTCAGCGGCGGCAGCCTGCACCTCGGCATCGGCTTCCTCGGCGTCGCCCTCGCCTTCGGCCTGACCGTCGTGACGATGGCCTACGCCGTCGGTCACGTCTCCGGCGCCCACTTCAACCCGGCCGTGACCATCGGCGTCGCCGTCGCGCGCCGGTTCGAGTGGAAGGACGTGCCGGCCTACGTCGTCAGCCAGGTCCTCGGCGGCCTGCTGGCCGGGCTCTGCCTGTGGGCGATCGCCCGTGGCGCACCGGGGTTCGACGCCACCGGCTCGATGGCCGCCAACGGCTACGGCGAGCACTCCCCCGGCGGCTACTCCCTCGTCGCCGTGCTCTGCGCCGAGATCCTGCTCACCGCGGTCTTCGTCTACGTCATCCTCGGCGCCACGGACTCACGCGCCCCCGAGGGCTTCGCGCCCATCGCGATCGGGTTGGCGCTCACCCTGATCCACCTCGTGTCCATCCCGATCTCCAACACCTCGGTCAACCCCGCCCGCTCGACGGCCGTCGCGTTCTTCAACGGCAACGGCGCGCCGGGCCAGCTGTGGCTGTTCTGGGTGGCGCCGATCATCGGTGCGGCGATCGCGGGTGCGACCTTCCACCTCATCACCGGCGTCGACCGCCGCGACCGCGACATCTCCGGCGAGATCGACCCCGAGGACCTGCGGGTGGCCGAGGGCGTCGACCCCGACGCCCCCCGCTGAGGACGACGGGTCAGCCGCGGTCCTCCGCGGCGTAGTGCCGGTACAGCAGGTAGGCCGCGACGGCGTCGAGGACGTGCCAGACGGCGTGCTGCTGGAGCAGTGACTCCGGCCGGCACCACGCGTGCCCGCCCTTGCCGGTCGTCCAGATGGCGAAGGCCAGCGCCAGCGTGCCGACCGAGGCCAGCCCGAGCGCGACGTCCTGGCGCGGCCCGGCGCCCCGTCGTCCCCGGCGCCAGAGCGCGACCTCGAGGCCGATGGCCAGCCACAGCTGCACCGCGAAGACGGCGTTGCCGAGGTGCCCGAGCACCGGCACGTCGCCGCCGCGGACGTGGCCGGCCATCCCGATGCCGACGGCGCCGGCGAACACGGCCGCGAGCGTGCCCGGCCCGCGCCGCCACCAGCGCAGCGCGCCGTAGGCGACGGCGAACCCGGACAGCAGGAACATGCTCAGCAGGTCGAGATGGCCGCCGAGCTCGGACTGGGTGGCGTGCATCGCCATGCTCCCCGGCCCGAGCAGCACGACGAGCACGGCGATCGCCGTCGCGTAGCCGGGATGCGCGCGCAGCGTGCCGCCGAGGCGCTCCGGCCGGCTCGCGTGCCACGCCACGGCCAGGCCCGCGACGACGAACCCGAGGTTGCTCCAGGTGTTGGCCGGCTGGCGCACCCATCCGGGCCGCGCGGCCTCGCAGAACCCGTCGCCCCGCCCGACGTCCGGGCCGAGCCATCCGAACCGCGCGGCGAGCACCGCGAGGGCCAGCGAGAGCACGGCCGTGAGCCCGGTCACGACCACCGGTCGCCGGTCGCGCCCGCCGGGCGCAGCAGCCGTCATGTGACCAGCCCAGCACACCGGCCGCCTGCCGCGCCACGCCTGCCCGCTGATAGCGTCGAACCGACCACAGAACCGCCCGTCCGAAGGGGTACACCCGTGAGCACCACGCCCGTCAAGGTCGCCGTCACCGGCGCCGCCGGCCAGATCGGCTACAGCCTGCTGTTCCGCATCGCGAGCGGCGCGCTGCTCGGCCCGGACACCCCCGTCGAGCTCCGGCTCCTCGAGATCACCCCGGCCCTCAAGGCGCTCGAGGGCGTCGTCATGGAGCTCGACGACTGCGCCTTCCCGACCCTCGCGAAGGTCGAGATCGGCGACGACGCCACGAAGGTCTTCGACGGCGTCAACCACGCCCTCCTCGTCGGCGCCCGCCCGCGCGGCCCGGGCATGGAGCGCGGCGACCTGCTCGAGGCCAACGGCGGCATCTTCGCCCCGCAGGGCAAGGCCCTGAACGAGGTCGCGGCCGACGACATCCGCGTCACCGTCACCGGCAACCCGGCGAACACCAACGCCCTCATCGCGATGTCCAACGCCCCCGACATCCCCACCGAGCGCTTCTCGGCGCTGACCCGCCTCGACCACAACCGCGCCATCAGCCAGCTGGCCACCAAGCTCGGCGTGCCGGTCACCGAGATCAAGAAGATGACGATCTGGGGCAACCACTCCGCCACCCAGTACCCCGACCTGTTCCACGCCGAGGTCGGTGGCCGCAACGCCGCCGAGGCCGTGGGCGACCAGGAATGGCTGGCCGGCACCTTCATCCCCACCGTCGCCAAGCGCGGCGCGGCGATCATCGAGGCGCGCGGTGCGTCCTCGGCCGCCTCCGCTGCGTCGGCCACCATCGACCACGCCCGCACCTGGGTGCAGGGCACGCCCGAGGGCGACTGGGTGTCGATGGCGGTGCGCTCCGACGGCTCCTACGGCGTGCAGGAGGGGCTCATCAGCTCCTTCCCTGTCACCGTGACCGACGGCCGCTGGGAGATCGTCCAGGGCCTCGACATCGACGACTTCTCGCGCGGCAAGATCGACGCCTCGGTGGCCGAGCTCGCCGAGGAGCGCGACGCCGTCAAGGGCCTCGGCCTCATCTGAGCCCCACCCACGGGGCCTCACGCAGAAGCTCCCGCCGCACCGCGATGTTCGCCGGTGCCGCGGGAGCTTCTGCGTGTCGGGGGTTCGTTACGGGGACATCGAGAGGAACAGGAAGGCCGCGAGCAGCACGAGGTGCACCGTGCCCTGCAGCCGGGTCGCCCGCCCCGGGACGACCGTGAGCACCGCGACCAGCATCGTCAGCGAGAGCAGCACGATCTGGGTCGGCCCGAGCCCGAGGTGCAGCGGCGTCGGCACCCAGATGGAGGCCACCGCCAGCGTCGGGATGGTCAGGCCGATCGAGGCCATCGCCGAGCCCATCGCGAGGTTGAGCGAGACCTGGATGCGCTCGCGCCGGGCCGCGTTGGCCGCCGCGATGGTCTCCGGCAGCAGCACGAGCAGCGCGATGACGACACCGACGAACGAGACCGGCAGGCCGGCCGCGAGGACGGCCGACTCGATGGCCGGCGACTCGATCTTGGCCAGCCCGACGACCGCGACGAGCGAGAGCAGCAGCAGCCCGAGCGAGAACCCGGCCTCCCGGTTGGTCGGCGGGTCGGCGTGCTCGTCGGCGTCGAGTGGGTCGCCCTTGGGCGTCACGGGCAGGAAGAAGTCGCGGTGCCGCACGGTCTGGGTGACGACGAAGGCCGCGTAGAGCGTCACCGACGCGACGGCGGCGAAGACCAGCTGCGGCGCGGTGAACTCCGGGCCGGACTGGCCGGTGGTGAAGGTCGGCAGCACCAGGCAGGTGGCGGCCAGCGCCGCGACCGTGGCCAGGGCGCCACCGGTGCCCTCGGCGTTGAAGTTCGCGAACCCGAAGCGCCGGGCCCCGAGCAGCAGCGAGAGGCCCATGATGCCGTTGACGGTGATCATCACGGCGGCGAAGACGGTGTCCCGGGCCAGGGTGGCAGCCTCGTCGCCGCCGCTGAGCATCAGCGTGACGATGAGCGAGACCTCGATGACGGTGACCGCGACCGCGAGCACGAGCGAGCCGAACGGCTCCCCGACGCGGTGCGCGACGACCTCGGCGTGGTGGACCGCGGCGAGCACCGCGAGCGCCAGCAGCAGCGCGACCACGACGACGAGCACCGGCCCGATGTCGCGGCCCCACGTGGCGGCGAGCGCGACGAGACCGAGGACCGGGGTGATGTTCCAGAGGCGGGCGACGTTCGGGTTGGTCCCGGCAGCCGCCATGTCAGCCCTTCCCCGCGGTGTCGCCGGCGGCGCGCTCGGCGGCCTCGACGACGTTCGAGAGGAGCATCGCGCGGGTCATCGGCCCGACCCCGCCGGGGTTGGGGCTGACGAACCCGGCGACGTCCCACACGTCGTCGGCGACGTCGCCGGCGACGCGTCCCTTGCCGGTCTCCTCGTCGACGACGCGCGAGACGCCGACGTCGAGGACGGCCGCGCCGGGCTTGACCATGTCGGCCGTGACGATGCCGGGCACGCCGGCGGCGGCCACGACGACGTCGGCCTGGCGCACCTCGGCGGCGAGGTCGCGGGTGCCGGTGTGGCACAGGGTGACGGTGGCGTTCTCGGAGCGCCGGGTGAGGATGAGCCCCAGCGGGCGGCCCACGGTGATGCCGCGGCCGACGACGACCACCTTGGCCCCGGCGAGCGGCACGTCGTAGCGGCGCAGGAGCTCGATGCACCCGACCGGCGTGCAGGGCAGCGGGGCCTTCTCGCCGAGGACGAGCCAGCCGAGGTTGGTCGGGTGCAGGCCGTCGACGTCCTTGGCGGGGTCGACCGCGGAGAGGATGGCGTTCTCGTCGAGGCCGGTGGGCTGCTGGACGATGAAGCCGGTACAGGCGGGGTCCTCGTTGAGCTCGCGCACGACGCCGAGGACGTCCTCGAGGCTCGAGCCGCTCGGCAGGTCGCGGCGGATCGAGTGGATGCCGATCTCCGCGCAGTCCTTGTGCTTGGCCCCGACGTACCACTGGCTGCCGGGGTCCTCCCCGACGAGCACCGTGCCGAGGCCGGGGACGACACCCCGTTCGGCGAGTGCGGCCACCCGGGCTCGCAGCTCGTCCTTGATCGTCGCCAGGATGGCCTTGCCGTCCAGAGTCGTCGCGCTCACCTCGCCATTCTCCCATCCGGGGAGGCGCCGCCCGGACGCCGTCCGGCGGGGCGGCCGGTGGGCGACCGGCGGGGGCAACCGGTGGGACGGCCTCTCGACGAGCCGCCCCACCGGCGCAGGGTGCCAGCCCCCTGTAGCAGGCACCCGAGATGGGGTTCGGACCAACCCGCCCGGGCGGATGGGTCGTGACCTGCACCTTTCTCCGGACGGCCGACTCCGCCGGTCGGCCTCGCACCCCGGCACGGAAGTGACTAGCGTGACCCCTGTGGCGCGGTACGCGGTGAACGAGGCGGGGGTGGCCCACGTGCGCGCCCTCATCGACGCCCGCCAGTACGTCCTCGACAGCGACTGGGGCGACGTGCAGCCCGACGCCGCCGCGCAGAACGCCTACCTCGAGCGGCACGACTGGTCCGAGTACGGCGCGTGGCACCTCGGACTGACCGAGGGGCCGGGCGAGGAGACCAAGGCCCGCTACGCGTTCGTCGCCGGCGACTTCCGCCGGGTCCACCGCAGCGCCCTCATCGCCTGCGTCTACCGGGCCTCGGAGTGGCGCCACAAGGAGGTCGAGCTCGCCGCGCACGACCTCCTCCAGCACCTCGACGCGACGAGCGCGTGAGCACGTGAGGGCGTGAGCTCGTGACCGCCGAGCAGGGCACCCGCCGCGCCGGCCGGCACGCGTCCGGCGGCCGGGTGTCGGTACCGCCCCACATCGCGCCGGGCGCGAGGGGTCCACGGCTGCCGGGTCCCGACCTGGCCCGCGGGGTCGCCGTCCTCGTGATGCTCCTGGCCCTGCTCGCACCGCTGGGGGACCTCGGCGGGTTCCTCGCCGGGCCGCTGTTCGTCGTGCTCGTCGGGCTGTCGGTGGGGGTCGTGCTCGACCGCCCGGGGGTCTCGCGCCCGCGGTTCGTCGTGGACGAGGTGGTGCGCGGGGTGCTGCTCGTCGTCCTCGGGCTCGTGCTGCCGTCGGTGGGGGCTCCGGTCGACGACGTCCTGCCCCCGCTCGGTCTGCTGGTCATCGTCCTCGCCCCGCTGGCGCTCGGGCTGCACCGGCTGCCGGTACTGACCCTCGGGGTAGCGGCGGGCGCGGCCGTCCTCGGCCCCCTGGTGCTCGAGCGGGCCCGGGAGGCGCGGCCCTCCGGGTCGGTGGCCCGCACGCTGCTGGACTGGCTGGCCGCCGGGCCCAACCACCGGCTGGTCTCGTTCCTCCCGATGGCCCTCGGCGGGCTGGCGCTCGCACTGCTCCTGCCGCGCCTGGCCGGATGGCGGCCGGCGCTCGGAGTGGCCGGGGTGCTGCTCGCGTCCGGCGGGGTCGTGCTGGCGCTGGGTGCGGCCTCGGCCGAGGGGGTGGCGGCCTCCTCCGGCACGACTGCTCAGGTGGCGGCGAGCACGCTCCTCTCCTGCGGGGTGGTCGTGCTCGGCGTGGGGCTCGCGGAGCTCGTCGGTGGTGGGGCGGCCGCCGCCCGCGTCCTCTCCCCCGTGTTCTCGCTGGGCCGGCTGTCGCTGACCGCATATGCGATGACGGTGCTCGTCCTCGCGCTGGGCTCGCTGGTGCTGGGCGATGCCGGTGGCGGGGCCTGGCCGACGGTCCTGGTCACGGCACTGGTCGTCGTAGCGGCGGTGTGGGTGCTCGACCGCACCTGGGGCACCGGCCCCCTCGAGCTGCTCGTGCGGGTGCTCCGCCGGCCGACCGGGGAGCATCCCCCGTCCGTCGTCGCGAGGGCGCTCAGCGCGGCACGGCGGCGGCGAGGGCCGCCAACGCCGCCGGGAAGCACTCCGCCGGGGGCGTGACGAGCCCGGCGCCGACCTGCCCGGTGCCGGCGACCCGGCCGGCCATCCCGGTGTTGATCTGCGGCAGCTCGCCGGTGCGCACGACGCGCGTGACGTCGATGCCCACCGGCGTCCCCCGGAACCCGAGCACCGGTACCTGGAACAGCGGGTGCTCGCCGAGGGTCAGCTCGTACATCCGCCGCGTCGCCCGGAGCGCGAACGGCACGTCGCCGCCGACGAACCGGACGATGGCCGGCGCGGCCGCCATCGCGAAGCCGCCGATGCCGCCGGTCTCGGTGATGGCCGAGTCGCCGATGTCCGGGTTGGCGTCCTCGGGTCCGTAGTCGCCGAGGAACAGGCCCTCCGGCGTGTTCGCCGGACCGGTGAACCAGGCGTCGCCGGTACCGGAGACGCGGATGCCGAAGTCGGTGCCGTTGCGGGCCATCGTCGTGACGACGGTCGAGCCCGGGATGCCTTCCGCCGCACGGGTGGCCAGCTTGCAGGCGGGCATCCCGAGGTTGAGGAAGAAGTGCTCGTTGGCGCCGGAGAAGCGCACCGCCTCGGCGACGTCGGACGACGGCGCGTCGGCGGTGATCATCCCGGGCAGCAGCTCGCGCAGGAGCATCAGGGAGCCGGCGCGGTTGCGGTTGTGGCCCTCGTCCCCCATCTGGAGCATCTGCGTGATGATCGCGCGGACGTCGACCGGGCCGGTCGAGCGGACGGCCTGGCGGAGGATCGGGCCGAGGACGGCGCCCATCCAGCGAAGCCGGTCGATGACCTCGGGGCCGTACGCGCCGTAGCGCAGGACCCTGCCCAGCCCCTCGTTGAGCGAGCACCACGACGTGTTGTCGTGCACGTCGTCGCGGAGCACGTAGACCCACATCGACGGGCTGACGACCCCGGCCATCGGCCCGACGGCGCCGCGGTGGTGGCACGGTTCGAGGTCGAACTCGCCTGCGGCGAGCCGGCGTTCGGCGTCCTCAGCGGTGTCGGCGAGACCCTCGAGGAGGACAGCGCCGATGAGGGCACCGCGCAACGGGCCGGAGGCGCGCTCCCAGTCCAGCGGCGGCCCCGCGTGCAGGAAGGTGCCCCGCTCGAGGCCGAGCGCTTCGGCGGCCGGGGCGACGTCGACGAGCACGGCCTCGGCGGAGGTCATCCGGGCCAGGGCGGTGGCGTTGGCGGCCTCGCGCCGGGGGTCGGCCATGACCCGGGCGAGGTCGGCCTCGGTGCCGGGCATCGGAGGGTGCCAGCCGGCGTCGGTGACGGGGACGGCCTGGTCGCGCAGCGCGTCGGCGAAGAGGGCGACGCCCGAGGTGGCGACCACCGGGTCGGCGGCGAGCAGGCCGTGCAGGGGCGCGGTCATCGGGGGCCTCCGAGCAGGTCCACGGCGTGGCGGGCGGCCGCGGCGTTGGAGAGGAACACCGAGGCACCGGCGGCCGCGAGCGCCTCGGCGCACCGGGTGAAGTGCTGCGGGTCGGCGTCGGTCCCGGTGAGCGACACCACGACCGGCAGCGCGCGGCCGTCGACGTGCGCGGTCTCGCGGGCGCTGCGAACGGCGTCGGCGAGCTCGCCGGCCGGGTCCGGGTGGGAGCCGTGGCCGAGGACGAGGTCGAGCAGGAGCACCCCGCAGGCGGGGTCGGCGGCCTCGACCGCGATGCGCTCCGTGCGCAGGGTCGGGTCGATCATCGGGTGGGCCCGGCCGCGGGTGAGCTCGTCGGCGCCGAAGTCGACCACGAGGTGGCCGTCCGAGCGCAGGTCGGACCCGAGGGCCGTGGCGGGGTCGTGTCCGAGGTTGCTGCGGACCGGGCCGAGGGTGGCCGCCGCGAGGAGGGCCGCCTCCTCGGCGAGGGTGCCGCCGCAGAACAGGCCGCGCAGGGCTTGGCCACGGGTGAGTTCGTCGGGCTCCGGGGCTGCGGGGGTGGCCGGCCACTGCGGCGGCTCGACGCCCTCGGCCGTCAGCGCCTGCTCGACCGCTGCCGTGAGGTCGGGGCGGCCGTCGCCGAGGGTGGCCTGGTGGACCCGCAGGCCGAGGGCGTCTGCCTCGCGGCGGAGGTCGTCGAGCACGGTGGCATCCGGCGGCTTGGAGACGAGGAGGACCCACTCGGTCGAGGCGTCGTCGGCGAGGGCCCGCAGCGCCTGGCGCGTGGAGCGCCCGCCCACCGCCGACGACAGGTCGCGCCCGCCGACGCCGAGGCAGTGGCTGACGCCGACGCCGGCCGCATCGAGCAGGCACATCGCCTGCTGCGCACCGGTTCCCGAGGCGGCGACGATGCCGACCGGACCGGCGGAGACGACGTTGGCGAACCCGAGCGCGACCCCGCCGACCAGCGCGGTGCCGCAGTCCGGGCCCATGACGATGACGTCGGCGGCCGCAGCGGCATCCTTGAGCGCGACCTCGTCCTCGACGGAGACGTTGTCGGAGAACAGCATCACCGAGGCGCCGGCGGCGATGGCGTCGTAGGTCTCGGTGACAGCGTGCGCGCCGGGGACGGAGACGAGCGCGAGCCCGGCGCCCGCGCGACGGACGGCGGAGCCGAGGGTGGCCGGCGGCACGTCGTCGTCCGTGCCGTCCCCCGCCGCGGCCGGGGCCGACAGCGCGGCGAGCGCGTCGTCGACGGCCGCGATGCCGGTGGCGACGGCGGCCTCGTCCCGGGTCCGGAGGGCGACGACGAGGTCGTTGGGGCCGGCACCGTCGGGCACGTCGAACCCCATGCCGCGCAGCACGTCGAGGTTGAGCTCGGTGGCCATCGCGACCTGCGCGGCCTCCACGCCATGAGCGCCGGCGACGGTGCGGGACACCTGCATCAGGCTCACCGAGTCGTGGTAGGCGCCGCGGCGCAGCTCGACGTGGACGGTCATGCGGCGGTCCTCCCGGACGGAGCGAGGGTGACGAGGGCGGTGCGCAGGCCGGCCACGAGGTCGGCGCCCGAGGTGTGGCCGACGGCGAGCACCGGGGGCAGCGCGGCGCTCACGGCGGCGGCGTCACCGCGGGCGGCCGCCTCGACGAGCGTGACGACCTCGGGGGTGGCCCAGCCGTCGACGGCGGAGGACAGCAGCGAGGCCGAGACCGCCGTGGTGGCGTGCAGGCGGTCGCGGACGGCGGTGACGAGCGGGTCGGGCGCGTCGGGCGCGCAGGACGGCGCGAGCATCCCGAGGGCGCGACGGGCGAGGAGGGCCGCCGCGAGGGCGTCGTCGCCGCTGGGGGTCAGTCCCGGGCCCCGACCGACGAGACGGGCGACGGCATCGACCTGCCCGGCGAGGGCAGCGCGCACGGCGTCGGTGAGCCAGGCGGGGGTGCTCGGGGTGGCGGCGTGGAGGAGGTCGTCCACGGCGGACCCCGGTGGGACGGCCGAGGCGACGCCGCGTCGCACCCGCGCCGGTCGCCAGGTGCGGACCCCCCGGACGACGACGGTCGGGAAGCGCACGGCACCACCGCCCACGACGACGACGTCACCCGCCGAGACCCCGAGGTCCGGGAGCGGCCCGGGCCCGGCCAGCAGCAGCGCCCCCGGCAGCGCGAGGGCCTCGCGGCCCAGCACCGGGAGCACCCGGTCGTGTGCTCCGAGGTAGGCGCCGGCCCGGTGGACCCCGAGGACGACGAGCGGGCGGCGCGGCCCGCGCACGAGGTCGGCGGTGAGCGGCGAGAGCGCCCCGGCGAGCACGGTTCCCCCGCGGGGCGGGGCCGGCGCGGGCGAGGGCATACGGAGACGCTAGTGACGCCACTACAGTGGCCGGATGGTCAGAGTTGCCAACGATGGCCCCCACGACGCACACACCTTGCCATCGGCGGGTGAGGTCGGCGGGCATCCCGCGGGTGAGGAGCTGCTCGCCCTCGTCGAGCAGCAGCGCGCGCTCCTCCAGCGCGAGGACGAGGTGCACCGCGTCCTCGTCCGCGTCGTCCTCGACGGCGGCGGGCTGGGCGAGGTCGCCGAGGCCGTCGCCGGCTTCTACGGCGGAGCCGCGGCCGTCACCACGAGCGACGGACGGGTGCTGGCCGGGGCCGGGTCCCTCGACGGCGTCGACGACCTCACCTCCCTCCCCTGCTTCGACCGCACGGGGCGGCTCGTGGTGGAGGACGAGCCCGTCGGCTGGCGGGACCCCGCCGGGTCGGCCGACCCCACGCGCGCCCTGGTCCGGGTGGTCGCCGGCTCCTCCGACCTCGGCGTCCTGGCGGCCTTCTCCCCCGGTCCTGCGTTGTCCCCCACCGATGTCCACGTCCTCGAGCGCGCCGCGACCGTCGCGGCGCTGGCCATCACTAAGGAGCAGGCGGTCGCCGCGGTCGAGGGGCGGTACCGCGCCGAGTTCCTCCGCGACCTGCTCGCCGGGCGGGCCGGCGAACCGGCCGATGCCGTGTCGCACGCCGCCTCCCTCGGGTGGGACCTCGACCGGCCGATGGCCGTCGTCGTCGCCGAGACCGACGAGAACGACGCCGAGAGCACGCGGTCGGCCGACGAGGTGCGCGCCCTGCAGGACCGCTTCGCCCGCGCGTGGGTGCAGGCCGTGCGCGCCCGCGACGCGTCGATGGCGGTCGCCGGGTTCAGCCAGGAGGTCGTCCTGCTGCAGCCGGTCGAGGCGGATGCCGACGCCGACGCGGTGCTCCGGCGGGTCGGCGAGCTCGTGCGGGTGGTGCGTGGCGACGGCGGGGGCGGGCGGCGAACCTTCACCCTCGGGGTCTCGCGCACCGTCTCCTCGGCCGCCGACCTGCCCCGCGCGTACGAGGAGGCGCAGACCGCGGTGCAGGTGGGCCGGCAGGTGGAGGGTGGTTCCGGGGTCGCGCACTTCGACCAGCTGGGCATCGACCGGCTGCTCGCGCTGGTGCCCGACTCCGCGGACCTGCGGCGGTTCGTCAACGAGAGCCTCGGCGAGCTCGCCACCGACGACGCCCCCGAGAACGCCGACCTGCGCCACACACTGTCGGTGCTCATCGACACCAACCTCAACGTCGCCGAGACCGCGCGCCGCCTGTTCTTCCACTACAACACGCTGCGCTACCGGATCGCCAAGCTCGAGCGGATGCTCGGGCCGTTCACGACCGATCCGCAGCTGCGGCTGACGCTGGCGCTGGCGTTGCGGGTGCACCGGATGAAGGGCCTGTAAGGAGTCGTTCGACGGCACTGTTTGACGCTCGATTCTGCTGTCCGACAATATGTTTCGTCGCCCTCAACCCTTCCCTATCGAACGCCTGTCCGGTAGGATCGGGGGTACGAGGGGAGGGGGAGCCGATGACCACCACGACGAGTCCGCAGGACGTCCTGGCCGCTGCCGACCAGGCCCTCGGTGTGCTGTCGGGCCTTCCCTCCCGGGCGGTGGCCGGCGCCACGCGCGAGGAGTGGTGCGCTGCCGTGGCGGCCCTGCAACAGGTCGTGGACGTGGCGACCGCGGTGCAGGACGAGACGATCGTCGCCCTGGCAGCGCTGGAGCCCGAGTGGGCCGAGGACGGCACGCTGGTCGAGGTCCGTGAGCCCTTCGGGCACGTCGCGCTCGATGCCCCGTCGATCGTGTCGGGGGTGCTGAAGGTATCCGCGGTGCACGCCGAGCGGCGGGTGCGGGATGCGGTCCGACGTGCCGCCGACGGACCCGAGGGGTCGTCGTCGTGCACCGGGCTGGGCGGACTGCACGCCGCGATGCGCGAGGGCCGGTTGGACGGCTACCGGGCGCAGGTGGTGGCGTACGAGCTGGAGGAGGTCCCCGCCGCGGTTGCCGAGACGGTGGTCGCCTCGCTGCAGGAGTGGTTCGCGCGGGAGGACGGCAGCCACCTGCGCCGGCGGACCCGGCGCCTGCTGGCGAGGCTCGCCGGACCTGCTGCGCCAGCGGGCGGTCCGGGCCCGGGAGGCCTCCGGGTTGCGGCGGTGGGTCGACGAGCCGGGGGTGGACACCTGGCTCGGGACGTTCCCTTCCGAGGAGGCGTGCACCGCGTGGGCCGCGATCGACGCCCTGGCCCAGCAGTACGTCGCCGACGGGGTCTGCCCGCGGATCGACCGGGCCCGGGCCAAGGCCCTGACCGACCTCGTCACGAGCAACGCCACCATCGACGTCCAGGTCGTCCTGACCACCCCGGCCGACCCCGGCGCCGCCCCCGCATCCGTCGAGGACGGCGGGGTCATCGGCCTGGCGGTCACCGCCGACGACCTGTCCGACGGCGCGGCCGCCGGGTTCGCGATCACTGCCGCGGACCCGTCCGAGAACGCGGCTGCCGAGGTCGCCGGCCGGGCGGCCACCGACCTCGTGCAGGTCGACACGGGCCGCGCCGGGGAGCCCGTGCTCGTCGAGCGCGGCTGGCTCGACCGCGCTGTCGCCGCGACCGCCGTCACCGGACACGACCGCCTCGGCCGGCCGCGGATCCTGGCCTGCGACACCGGCACCGGCGCACCCGTCGACCCCGACGAGGACCTCACCACCAGCGCCTACCGACCCAGCCCGCGCCTCGCCGCGTTCGTCCGGGCCCGGGACCGGCACTGCCGCTTCCCCGGCTGCACCGTCGCCGCCCGCTACTGCGACCTCGACCACGTCCGACCCCACCCCGCCGGGCCGACCAGCGCCGCCAACCTCGCCTGCCTCTGCCGGCGCCACCACCGCATCAAGCAACGCCCCGGCTGGCGCGCCGCCCTCCACCCCGACGCCACGATGACCTGGACCGACCCCACCGGACGCGTCCGCACCAGCCACCCACCCGACCAGCTCCACCCGATCCAGCTGCGCGACAGCGGCACCGACCCACCCCCAGCACCGCCCGGCAACCCCTCCCTCGTCCTGCCCGACGGACCCCACTCCGCCCTCGAGCACCACCTCGAACACACCGACCCCGCCACCGCCTGGAGCTGCCGCGTCCACATCACCCGACCCCGTGTCCCCATGACCCTCGACACCCTCCCCACCCACCGCCGCCGACCCCGGCTCCCGCACGCCATCTCGCCTGACGACCCGCCCCCCTTCTGACCGGCGTCACCCGAGGTCGGGGTGGAAGCATCGCGACCATGGACGCACCCGAGGACGTGTACACGCACGGGCACGCGGAACCGGTCCTGCGATCCCACCGGTGGCGGACCGCCGAGAACTCGGCCGCGTACCTGCTGCCGCACCTCACGCAGGAAGCCCGTGTCCTCGACGTCGGCTGCGGGCCGGGCACCATCACCCTCGACCTCGCGCGACGCGTCCCCGCCGGGCACGTCGTCGGCACGGACCGGTCCGAGGCGGTCATCGCGGAGGCCCGCGCGGCGGCGGGACGGGTCGGGCTGACGAACGTCGAGCTCACCGTCGGTGACGTCCACGCCCTCGACCACGCGGCCGACTCGTTCGACGTCGTCCACGCCCACCAGGTGCTCCAGCACCTCACCGACCCCGTCGCCGCGCTCCGCGAGATGGGCCGGGTCTGCCGGCCCGGGGGGCTCGTCGCCGTGCGCGACGCCGACTACTCGGCCTTCACCTGGGCTCCGGCCGTACCCGAGCTCGACGAGTGGCTCGGCCTCTACCGGGCGGTGGCCCGCGGCAACGGCGCGGAGCCGGACGCCGGCCGCCACCTGAAGGGCTGGGCCCTGGAGGCCGGGCTCGACGTGGTGGCGTCGACGGCAGGCGTGTGGTGCTTCTCGACCGCGGAGGACGTGGCCTGGTGGGGCGGCACGTGGGCCGAGCGGGTCGTCGGCTCCGGGCTCGCCGAGCAGGCCCTCGAACGAGGAGTGGCGAGCGCCGGCGACCTCGACCGCCTGGCCGCGGGATGGCAGCGCTGGGCCGCCGCACCGGACGCGTGGTTCGCCGTCCTGCACGGCGAGATCCTCTGCACCCCGAGGTCCGGCACCTGAGAGCGCGGCGGCCGCCAGCGGGATCAGGCGGCCTGCAGCGCCGCCGCGAAGGCCTCGGGGTCGGCGAGGGTGAACGTGGCCCCGGGGTGGCGGATCCGCCCCGTGGGGTCGATCGCCGGGACGGGCTCGTGGAACGAAACGCACGTCCCGCGGTCGCCGTTCGTCGCGAAGGTCACCCCGCGGTCGCTGAAGGACAGGTGCGGCGGCCCGGCGGTCTTGACGAACGCGTAGCCGCCGGACTGCTCGACGTGCGCGACGTTGTGGAGGGATGTCTCCAGCCGCCACCACGAGAAGCGCGCCCGGAGCATCCCGTCCCCGACCTCGACCCACGTCGTCGACGGCAGCACGCCGAACGGCAGGCCGGCGACCCGGTAGGGCGGGGAGAACGCGAAGTCGAAGCGCTGGGTCGTCATCCCCCGACGCTACGGCCGCTCACCCCGCCGCAGGGTCGGGCGTGCGACACGCGTCCGCCCCGGGCACGGAGCGGGTGCCGAGCCGGCCCTCCCGGCCCTACCCTCGGGCCATGAGCACCGCGCCGACCGGCGGCCCGACCCACGACGCCCCGCGCCGCTCCCCGGGGCGACCCGCCGCCGCCGTCCTCGGAGTCGTCGCGATCCTGCTCGGCGGGTGGCTGGCGGTCCGCCCGTTCACCTCCCTCGCCGTGCTCCTCTTCCTGCTGCTGCTCGGCCTGGCGGTCGCGGCAGCATCCGAGCTGAGCGACCTCCCCGACGGGCCGAACCTGCGCCATCTCGCCTACGCCCGTGCCGCGGTCTACGCCGCGGCGGCCCTGGCCCTGCTGGTCTGGACCGGCGCCGGGGTGCGTGCGGCCCTGGTCGTCATCGGGGTCTCGCTCGTCCTCACCGGTCTGCTCGAGCTGTTCCAGGCGCGCACCCAGGCCGGGGTCGAGCGATGGAACACCGGCCTCGGCGGCCTGGCCTCGGTCGTGTTCGGCGTGCTGGTCCTGTCCTGGCCGGACGTCAGCGTCATCGTTCTCGGGGTGCTGTTCGGCCTCCGGCTGGTCCTGCTCGGCGGCCGGTTGCTGTGGCGGGCCATCCGCCCCTCCGCCGCGCAGCGGCGCCCGTGGCTGCGGCTGGTCGGCAATGCCGCCGCCGCCCTGCTCGCGCTCGTCCTGGCCCTGGTCGGGCTCACCCTGGACCGGTCGGCCCCCACCCCGGACGCGTTCTACCGGGCACCGTCGTCGGTGCCGTCCGAGCCGGGACAGCTGGTGCGCAGCGAGGCGTACACGCGCGAGATCCCGGACGACGCGCAGGCGTGGCGCATCCTCTACACGACGACCCGCGACGACGGGCAGCCCGCGGTGGCCAGCGGCCTGGTCGTCGTGCCGAAGGAGCGGGCCGCCGGGCTGCCCGTCATCGCCTGGGCCCACGGCACCACGGGCGCGGCCCCCGGTTGTGCGCCGACCGTCATCGACCCGTTCGAGGCCGGGGCGTTCTTCTCCCTCGACACGGTCCTCTCCAACGGCTGGGCGTACGTCGGGACCGACTACGTCGGCCTCGGCACCGCCGGTCCGCACCCGTACCTCATCGGGCAGGGCGAGGGCCGCTCGGTCCTGGACGCGGCCCGGGCCGCGCGGGGGCTGACCGAGGCCGGGCTCGGCGAGAAGACCGTCGTGTGGGGCCACAGCCAGGGCGGGCACGCCGCGCTGTGGAGCGGCATCCTGGCCCCCACCTACGCGCCCGACCTCGAGCTCGACGGCGTCGCCGCGCTCGCCCCCGCCAGCAACCTGCCCGGCCTCGTCCAGAACCTGCCGAACGTCACCGGCGGCGAGCTGTTCGCCTCCTACGTCATCGACTCCTACAGCAAGGTCTACCCCGACGTCACCTACCGGCAGCTCGTGCGCCCCGGCGCCGAGCCGATCGTCCGGGAGATGGCCGGCCGCTGCCTCGCCGAGAAGAGCACCCTCGTCTCGGTGGCCACCGCCCTGTCCCTCGACAAGCCGATCTGGAACGGCGACCCCGACCGCGGCGCCTTCGCCGCCCGGCTGCGCGAGAACATCCCCGACGGCCCGATCGAGGCCCCGCTCCTCATCGGGCAGGGCGGCGCGGACTCCCTCGTCATCCCCGCTGCGCAGAAGGCGTACGTGACCGCACGATGCGACGCCGGCCAGGCCCTCGACTACCGCGTCTACGACGGACGCGACCACGTGCCGCTCGTCGAGCCGGACTCGCCCGCCATCCCCGAGCTCGTCCAGTGGACGAAGGACCGGCTGGCCGGCGCCCCGGCCACCGACAGCTGCTCCAGCCTCTGACCGACCGCGGTCAGGGCCCGACCAAGGACTCGTCGAGTCGCGCCACCGAGTCCCAGTGCCGCGCACCGACGATGCGCACCTCGCCCGGCTCGCTCCCGAGCACCGCGAGCGCCTCCTCCACCCGCTCGGCAGTCAGGCGGCGGGCCAGCGTGACGTGCGGCAGCCAGCGCCCGGGGCGGACCAGGTCGGATGACAGCGGGGCCAGCGCCTCCGCCACGCGCGCGTGCAGGGACAGCAGGTCGGCCGTCGCGACGACCAGCCGGGCCAGCACGTACGGGCCCCTCCCGAACAGCACCGGCGGGCCGAGGGAGACGTCCAGCGGCAGGGCGTCGAGCGATGCCAGTGCTGCCTCCAGCGCACCGCCGGCCGGCCATCCCTCGGACGTCGTCAGCGTCACGTGCGGCCGGTTCGACGCGCTGCGGTGCCGTGCCTGGCTCGGCAGGTCGGCGGCGACCAGCCCGGCCCACTCGTCACGGACGGCGCGGTCGGAGGCGTCGTCGAGGACGAGGTCGAGGTGGTGCACCACCCCATCGTGCCCCGCCCGCCCCGGCCGCCGGCCGCACCGCGATGTCCGACCCGGCCCGTAGCGTCCCGGGGATGGAGCTCACCGGTGCGGTCGCCGTCGTCACTGCGGGCGGGGGCGGGCTGGGCGCCCACCTCGTGCACGCCCTCGCCCGGGAGGGGTGCCACGTCGTCGTCGCCGACCGTGACGCCGACGCCGCGGCCCGGGTGGCCGAGGAGGTCCGCGACGGCGGCGGCCGGGCCACCGACGTCCGGTGCGACGTGCTCGTCGACGACGACCTGCGCGCCCTCGTCGACCTCACCCGCGGGCTCGGCGGGGTCGACCTCCTCGTCGCCAACGCCGGTGGCTGGGGCGGCGCATCCGAGCAGTACCCCGGCGCCGAGGTCGGGGACTGGTCGGCCGTGCTCGACCTCAACCTGCGGGCCCCGATGCTCCTGCTCCAGCTCTGCCTCCCGTCGATGCGCGCCCGGGGCACCGGCGCGGTCGTCACCGTCGCCTCCAGCGCCGGCGTGGAGGCGGGCGCGTACGGGAGCCCGCCCTACGCCGCCGCCAAGGCCGGCCTGGTCCGCATCACCACCTCGCTGGCCGACCTCGGGGCCGAGGGCGTCCGGGTGACCACGGTCGTCCCCGGCTGGATCGGGCTCGACCGCGCCCACCGCGAGTGGGACGCCCTCCCGGAGGACGAGCGGGCCGGCCTGCCCGCCCTCGTCCCGCCCTCGCTCGTGGCCGCCGAGGTCGTGGCGCTGGCCCGCGACGGTGCCGGCGGGCGGGTCGTCACCCTCCTCGACGGCGAGCGCCGCGAGGTCCTCCACCCCTGAGCCGCCCCTTCCTACGCGACCGACCTGCGCCCGCGCGGGCCGACTTGCCAACCGCCGAGGCCTCCGGCTGTCAACCATTGCCGGGGGTGTCGCGAGACACGGTCACTAGGTTCCCGGTATCACGGTCCCTGTGAGCCGCGTCACCACCGCGGCACCGGCAGAGAGGTCCACCCCATGTCGCTCGGTCTCGGTTGGAAGGTCAAGGGCGACGGGAAGTCGCTCGCCCCCGGAGAGGTCGTCGCCCCCGACGAGCGCCTCTCGTGGGGCCGCACGGTGGGCCTCGGTGCCCAGCACGTCGTCGCGATGTTCGGCGCCACGTTCGTCTTCCCGCTGGTCATGGGTCTGAACCCCCAGCTGGCGATCATGATGAGCGGCATCGCGACCGTCGCGTTCCTGCTCATCGTCCAGGGCAAGGTGCCCAGCTACCTCGGCACCTCGGCCTCCTTCGTCGGCGGTGTCGCCGCGATCCGCGCCCAGGGCGGGGACTCCGCCGAGGTCACCGGCGCGATCCTCGTCGCCGGACTCGTCCTCGCGCTCGTCGGCGTGGCCATCCACGTCCTCGGCTCGGGCGTCCTGCACAAGGTGCTTCCGCCGGTCGTCACCGGTGCCGTCGTCATGCTCATCGGCTTCAACCTCGCGCCCGTGGTCGCCGGCATCTACTGGCCGCAGGACCAGTGGGTCGCCATCCTGACGATGCTCTTCACGATCGTCTGCGCCGTCGCCTTCCGCGGCTTCGTCAGCCGCATCGCGATCTTCCTGGCCCTGATCTTCGGGACGCTCCTCTCGTGGCTGCTCGACAGCACGGTCGGCCAGATCACCTCCAAGCTCGGTGGAGCCACCGAGGCCACCACGCACCTGCGCTGGGACACCTCGGGGGTCGGCGACGCCGCGTGGCTCGGCTTCCCGAGCCAGACGATGGTCGCCGCCGACGGCAAGGAGGTCGTCGGGTGGCACCTGCCGAGCTTCTCGGCCACCGCGATCCTCCTCGTCCTGCCGGCGGTCATCGCCCTGATCGCCGAGAACACGGGCCACGTCAAGGCCGTCGCCGAGATGACCGGCCACGACCTCGACCCCGTGATGGGCCGGGCCATCGCCGCCGACGGCGTCGGCACGATGATCGCCACCTCGGTCGGCGGCTCGCCCACCACCACCTACGCCGAGAACATCGGCGTGATGGCCGCCACCCGCGTCTACTCCACGGCCGCGTACTACGTGGCCGCGGTGGTCGCCGTCGTCTTCGGTCTCTCGCCGAAGTTCGGCGCCCTCGTGGCCTCGGTACCGGGCGGCGTGCTCGGCGGCATCACCGTCGTCCTCTACGGGATGATCGGCCTGCTCGGCGCGAAGATCTGGAAGGAGAACGGGGTCGACTTCGGCAACCCCGTCAACCTCGTCCCGGTCGCCGCGGGCATCATCATCGGCATCGGCAACGTCGAGCTGAAGGTCACCGACGACTTCTCGCTCGGTGGGATCGCCCTCGGCACGATCGTCACGGTCGCAGGCTGGCACCTCGCCCGGATGATCGCCCCCTCCGAGGTGAGGGCCGACGCCGAGGGCACCGCCATCGCCGTGGGCGACCACGTCTACGGCGACAGCGACGGTGTCGACGACCTCTACCAGGAGGGCTACCCCGGCTCGAAGGGTCCGCGCGACCCGGAGCGCGACCGCCGCCCCTGACCCGCCCGCGTGTGCGCCCCGCCCGGCGACGACGCCGGGTGGGGCGCACCCGTTTCCCGACCCACCCGCACGCACCCTTCCGCGACCCCCGTCCGAGAGGCAGGATCGACCAGGTGAAGCCCGCCCCCTTCGTCCACCACGCGCCGCGCTCCGTCGAGGAGGCCGTCGCCGTCCTCGGCGAGGTCGGGCACGACGGCAAGGTGCTCGCCGGCGGGCAGAGCCTGATCCCCCTGCTCTCGATGCGCCTCGCCTCCCCCGGCCACCTCGTCGACGTCAACGGGGTCCCCGGGCTCGACACCGTCGAGGTGAGCGACGGCCACGTCCGGGTCGGCGCGCTCGTGCGGCACGCCGGGCTCGAGCGCCACGACGGCGCGCACGCCGCCCTCCCCCTGCTCCGCCGGGCCGTGCGCAACGTCGCCCACCCCGCCGTCCGCTCGCGCGGCACCTCGGTCGGCTCGATCGCACACGCCGACCCCTCCGGCGAGATGCCCGCCGTCGCCGTGCTCACGGGCGCGGTCGTCGAGGTCGTGGGACCGCGGGGCCCGCGCGAGGTCCCCGCGGGCGACTTCTTCGTCGGCCCGCTGGAGACCACGCTGGGCGCAGACGAGCTCGTCGTCGCCGTGCGCTTCGGATGCTTCACCCCCGGCACCCGCACCGCCTTCCTCGAGTCGGCCCGCCGCTCCGGCGACTACGCGCTGGCCGGCGTGGCCGTCGCGCTCGGCACCGACGGCGACGTCGTCACCACGGCCACCGCGTCGTTCGTCTCGGTCACCCCGGTCCCCGACGTCCTCGACCTCGCACCGGCTCTCGCTGGGCACCCGCTCGCCGACCTCCCCCTCGACGCCGCCGCCGAGCTCGCCCGCGCCCACGTCGACCCCGAGACCGACATCCACGCGAGCGCCGAGTACCGCCGGATGCTCGCCACCGAGCTCACGCGCCGCGCCCTGCGCGAGGCCGCCTCGGACCGCCCGGACCACGTGGAGGGAGCGGCATGACCGAGCCGGTCACCGAGCAGCAGCTCTCGATCACCTTGCGCGTCAACGGGGTCCACCGCACGGCCACCGCCCCGGCCCGCCGCCTGCTCTCCGACTTCCTCCGCCACGACCTCGGCCTCACCGGCACGCACGTCGGCTGCGAGCACGGGGTGTGCGGCGCCTGCACCATCCTCGTCGACGGCGAACCGGCCCGGGCCTGCCTGATGTTCGCCGTCACCGCGCAGGCCCACGACATCACCACCGTCGAGGGCATCGGCCACGACCCCGCTGCGCTCAGCCCGGTGCAGCAGGCCTTCGCCGAGTGCCACGCGCTCCAGTGCGGCTTCTGCACACCGGGGTTCATCACCACCATCACCGCGTACCTCGACGAGAACCCGTCGCCCTCGGCCGAGGAGGCGCGCGAGGCCATCTCGGGCAACCTGTGCCGCTGCACCGGCTACCAGAACATCGTCAGCGCCGTCCTGCGCGCCGCCGACATCCGCCGCGAGCGCGGCGAGGGTCCTCGATGACCACCCGTCAGGTCGGCGAGCGCGTCCAGCGCCGCGAGGACCCGCGCCTCCTCACCGGCAACGGCCGCTACGTCGACGACCTCGGCGCCGGCGCCCTCCACGCCGCCTTCGTCCGCAGCCCGCACGCGCACGCCCGCGTGCTCGACGTCGACATCGCCGACGCCTGGGAGCTCGACGGCGTCGAGGCGGTCTACACCTGGGAGGACCTCGACGGCCGGGTCGCCGAGCCGCTGCCGGTGCTGATCCCCCACCCGGCGATGACCCACGCCCGCACCGGGTACTGCCTGGCCAGGGACGAGGTCAACCACGTCGGCGAGGCCGTCGTGATGGTCGTCGCCCGGGACCGGTACGTCGCCGAGGACGCCTGCGCCCGCATCACCGTGCGCTACGAGACGCTGCCCGCGGTGGTGGGCATCGAGAACGCCCGTGCCGCAGGCCGGCTCGTGCACGACGACGTCCCCGGCAACGTCTCGGCGAACCTGCGCCAGGAGGTCGGCGACGTCGACTCCGCCATGGCCCTCGCGCCCAACCGGCTCACCCTCGAGCTCGAGATCGAGCGCAGCGCCTGCATGCCGATGGAGGGCAAGGGCGTCCTCGCCCGCTGGGACGCCGACGACGAGTCGCTGCGCCTCTACTCCTCGACGCAGACGAGCACCGGGGTGCGCGCGGCCGTCGCCGCCAAGCTCGGGATGCCGCTGGCCAAGGTCGAGGTCGTCACCCCGGACGTCGGCGGCGGCTTCGGCGTGAAGATCGTCCACCCCTGGCCCGAGGAGGTGCTCGTCCCGTGGGCGGCCCGCCGGCTGGCCCGCGACGTCAAGTGGACCGAGGACCGCCGCGAGCACTTCGTCTCCAGCGCCCACGAGCGCGGCCAGCTCCAGGAGGTCGAGGTCGGGTTCGACGACGACGGCCGGCTGCTCGCCCTCGACGTCCGCTTCTGGCACGACAACGGCGCCTACACGCCCTACGGCATCATCGTCCCGATCATCAGCGCCACCCAGCTGCTCGGCCCCTACAAGCCGGGCGCCTACCGGGTCGAGTTCTGGTCGATGTACACCAACACCGTTCTCGTGACGCCCTACCGGGGCGCCGGCCGCCCGCAGGGCTGCTACGCCATGGAGCGCACGATGGACGCCATCGCCGCCCACCTCGGTCTCGACCGCACCGAGGTCCGCAGCCGCAACTTCATCCAGCCCGACGAGATGCCGTACGACCACGGCCTGATGTTCCAGGACGGCCGGCCGCTCAAGTACGACTCCGGCGACTTCCCCGCCAGCCTCGCCAAGCTCAAGGCGCTCGTCGGCTGGGACGACTTCGCCGCCTACCGCGAGCAGGCCGCGCGCGAGGGGCGCACGGTCGGGCTCGGCATCGGCTGCTACGTCGAGGGCACGGGCGTCGGCCCCTACGAGGGCGGCCATGTGCAGGTCGAGTCGAGCGGGCGGGTCAACGTCGCCACCGGTCTGACCACCCAGGGCCAGGGCCACCAGACCGTCCTGGCGCAGATCGTCGCCGACACCCTCGGGGTGCCGCTCGACGACGTGCACGTCACCACCGGCGACACCCGCCGGATGCCGTACGCCGTCGGCACCTTCGCCTCCCGCGGCGCGGTGATGTCCGGCAACGCCGTCGCCCTCGCCGCCAAGGTGGTCCGCGACAAGGCCCTGCGCATCGCCGCCGACGCCCTCGAGGTCTCCGCGGACGACCTCGAGATCGCCGACGGAGTCATCTCGGTCAAGGGCGCCCCCGGCACCTCCATCGAGCTGCGTACCGTCGCCGTCCTCTCCAACCCGCTGCGCTACGCCTTCGACGCCTCGGCCGCGGCCGCCACCCAGTTCGCCGGCACCTTCGACCCCGACAAGCCGCCGGTCGCCGACGACGACGAGCCCGGCCTCGAGGGCCGCGACTTCTACTCCCCCACCCAGGCGACCTTCGCCAACGGCATGCACGCCGCCGTCGTCGAGACCGACCCCGTCACCGCCGAGATCCGCATCCTGCGCTACTGCGTCGTCCACGACTGCGGCGTCATGGTCAACCCGATGATCGTCGAGGGCCAGGTCCACGGCGGCGTCGCGCAGGGCGTCGGCGGGGCGCTCTACGAGCGAATGGTCTACGACGAGGGCGGCCAGCTCCTCAACGCCTCGTTCATGGACTTCCTGATGCCCTACGCCTCTGAGGTACCGCACGTCGAGACCGACCACCTCGAGACGCCCTCGCCGCTCAACCCGCTCGGCCTCAAGGGCGCCGGCGAGGCGGGCACCATCCCGGTCACCGCCGTCATCGCCTCGGCCCTCGAGGACGCCGAGGGCTTCCCCATCCGCTCGATGCCCATCAGCCCCGCCGCGCTGTGGGACCTGCGCCGCCAGCACGCTGCCGAAACCGTTCCCGCACAGGAAGGTGCGTCATGAAGATCTCCGGAACCTCCACCCTCGAGGCGCCCGTCGAGCGCGTGTGGGCCGCGATCCTCGACCCCGCCGTCCTCGCCCGCTGCATCCCCGGCTGCGAGGCCCTGACCACCGTCGGGGAGGACCGGTACGCGATGACCGTCACGGCCGGCGTAGCCGCCATCAAGGGCACCTACACCGGCGAGGTGTCGCTGACCGACATGGAGAAGCCATCGGCGCTGCGGTTGCGCGCCAACGGTTCCGGCGCCCCGGGCACGATCGACGCCGACGTCCGGGTGCACCTCACGCCCTCCGGTGGCGGGGGCACGGAGCTCGAGTACGAGGCGGACGCCACCGTCGGCGGCACCATCGGCGGCGTCGGGCAGCGGATGCTCGCCGGCGTCACCCGCAAGATGGCCGGCCAGTTCTTCACCGCCCTCGACGCCGACATCGCCGGTGTCGGGCCCGCCACCCCGGTCCTCGCGCCGCCGGGCGTCCCCACGGAGGCCCTCGCGTCACCCGGCGAGACACCGGTGGGCACCACGTTCGTCGGCCGGGCCGCGTCGGCTGCCCCCGCCGGAGCCGCCCCCACCCGCGACCTCCTCGCCGCGGCCCTGGTCGGCGGTGTGCTCGCCCTCGCGGGTGTCGCGCTCGGCCGGCTGCTGGGGCGGCGGTCCTGATGCGCGCCTTCACCGCCGCCGCGGTCCAGGTCGCCCCGCACCCCGGCCCGCTGACCGCCGAGTCGGTGACGCGGAACATCGACCGCTGCATCGAGTACGTGCGCCGCTGCGTCGAGGCCACCGGCGCCGAGCTCGTGGTCCTCCCCGAGTCCTGCACCACCGGCTTCACCCCCGGCATCCCCACCGAGGACCTCTGGGAGCTGGTCTCCGAGGTCCCCGGGCCGGTCACCCAGCGCCTGTGCGACCTCGCCGCCGAGCTCGGCATCCACCTCGTCGCGGGCACCTACGAGCGCGGCCCGACCCCCGAGACGGTGTTCAACTCCTCGATCCTCGTCGACCCGGCGGGCGAGATCCGGGGCGTCTACCGCAAGACGCATCCGTTCTGCTCCGAGGCGGTCGCCGGCGGCGGCTGGGTGACCCCCGGCGACACCGTCACCGTCGTCGACACCGAGCTCGGCCGGATCGGGATGATCATCTGCTTCGACGGCGACTACCCCGAGCTGGCCCGCATCCAGGCCGTCCGCGGCGCCGAGGTGATCGCCCGGCCGTCGGCGCTGCTGCGCTCGGCCGACGTCTGGGAGCTCACCTCCCGGGCCCGGGCCTACGACAACCACGTCTTCGTGGTCGGTGCCAACGCCACGGGCACCGACGCCGCGGGCGTGCACTACTTCGGCAACAGCCACGTCGTGACGCCGGTGGGCCACATCGTCGCCAAGGCCGCCTCGCACGAGGGCTGGGTCTCGGCCCGGCTCGACCCCGCCGAGGCGCTGGCCTCCCTGACACCGGGCTCGAACATCACCCAGGGCTTCGACCACCTGCGCGACCGCAACCTCGACCTGATCCGGAACCACCGCGAGGACCTCGAGGCCCCGGCCAAGACCTCGTTCCCGCACGCCTGAGCCCGACCCGGGCAGGGGTGGCCCGGCGTGTCGCCGCCCGGGAGGGCGCATACTGAGACGTGACCTCTCAGCGACGCGCCGGTGCGCCCACGTTCTCCGCAGGCAGCCCCTTCACGGCCCGTCCCGAGCCCGAGGTGCCGGTGTTCGCCGTCGGCGACCGCGTCACCCACGACGCCGACGGCCTCGGCCGCGTCGTCCAGGTCGGCCCCACCTCCGTCGTCGTCGAGTTCGGCGGCGAGCGCACCTGGATCGCCAGCCCCTTCCGCCGGCTGCACAAGCTCTAGGCCCGTCCGGCCGGGATCCCGCCGACCCCGGGTGGTCCGCCGGGTCGTTCGCTACCCTCACGACCGGGAGGACCGCGACGCGCGGCGCCACCGGACCCGGGGAGGAACGCAGGCATGCAGGTCACGATGCTCGTCATCGGGGGCGTGGGGATCCTCCTGCTGCTCGTCTCACTCGTGCTCGGTGACGTCGTCGACGGCCTCCTCGACGGCGTCGGCCCCGACCTGCTCTCCGGCCTCGCCGTCGCCGGGTTCCTCGGGGCCTTCGGCTTCGTCGGCGCCCTGGTGCTCGGCGCCGGGGCGTCCGGACCGGTCGCGATCCTCGTCGGCCTGGTCGCCGGGGTGCTCGCCGCCGCGGGGGCCGGGTACGCCAGCCGGCGCCTGATGCGCGGCGGCGACGAGTCCACGGTGCGCTCCGCCGGCCTCGTCGGGCTCTCCGGCACCGTCGTCGAGCCCGTGCCGGCCGACGGGTACGGGATGGTCAGCGTCGTCGCCGCGGGGCACATCACCCGGCTCAACGCCCGCGCCGACGAGCCGCTCGGCAGCGGCACCGCCGTCGTCGTCACCGCCGTCCTCAGCCCGACCTCGGTCCGCGTCTCGCGCCGCGAGGGCTGACCGACTCCCCTGACGCACACCGGCGGACGGAACCGGGGGACCGTCGGCCGCGTCGACACACCACCACACACACCCGGGGCACCTCCGGTGCCCCTGAAAGGTCAGGAACCATGTTCGGGTTCGACGTCTCGGCCGGCCTCGTCGCCGTCCTCGGGCTCGTCATCCTCGTCGTCCTCACGGGCCTCGTCATCGCCTCCCGCTACCGCGTGGCCGGGCCCAACGAGGCCTTCATCGTCACCGGGCGCAAGGGCAAGGAGGTGAAGAACCCCGAGACCGGCGAGATGTCCACCGACCTGTCCGGCCAGAAGGTCGTCATGGGTGGCGGCATCTTCGTCGTCCCGTTCGTCCAGCGGCTGCACATCCTCGACCTGTCGAGCCGCCGCATCATGGTCCAGATCCGTGGCGCCGTCTCGGGGCAGGGCGTCAAGCTCAACCTCGACGGCGTGGCCATCGTCAAGGTCGGCGGCAACGAGGACTCCATCCGGGCCGCGGCCCAGCGCTTCCTCACCCAGCAGGGCGAGATCGAGACCTTCACGCAGGAGACGCTCGCCGGCTCGCTGCGCTCGATCGTCGGCTCGCTGACCGTCGAGCAGATCATCCGCGACCGCGCGGCGTTCGCCCAGCGGGTCGCCGACGAGGCCGAGTCCTCGCTCACCGGCCAGGGCCTGGTCCTCGACACCTTCCAGATCCAGGACATCACCGACGACGGCACCTACCTCTCCGACCTCGGGCGCCCCGAGTCGGCCAAGGTGGGCCAGCTGGCCGCCATCGCCGAGGCCAACGCCCGGCAGGCCGCCGAGCAGGCGCGCATCGTCGCCGAGCAGGAGATCGCGGTCAGCCAGCGCCAGCTCGCGCTGAAGACCGCCGAGATCAAGGCCGAGACCGACGCCGCGCAGGCCCAGGCCGCCGCGGCCGGCCCGCTCGCCCAGGCCGACCGCGACCAGGCGATCCTCACCGAGCAGGAGAAGGTCGCCGTCCGGCAGGCCGCGCTCAAGGAGCGCCAGCTCGACACCGAGGTCCGCAAGCCCGCCGACGCCGCGCGCTACCGGGTCGAGCAGGAGGCCGAGGCCTCCCGCAACGCCGCCATCGCCGAGGCCGAGGCCCGCAAGGCCGCGAGCATCGCCGCCGCCCAGGCCGACGCCGAGAAGGCCCGGCTCACCGGTGAGGCCGAGAAGGCCCGACGCACCGCGCTCGCGGACGCCGAGGCCATCGAGGGCACTCGGCGCGGTGAGGCCGACAAGGCGCTGCGTGTCGCCCAGGCGGACGCCACCCGCGCCGAGGGTGAGGCGCAGGCCTCGGCCATCCTCAACACCGGTGCGGCAGAGGCCGAGGCGATGAACAAGCGCGCCGACGCCTTCGCCCGGTACAACGAGGCGGCCGTGCTCCAGATGCTCGTCGAGGTGCTGCCGCAGGTGGCGCGCGAGCTCGCGGCGCCGATGGCCTCCATCGACCAGCTCACGGTGCTGTCCACCGACGGTGCCGCCGCGCTGCCGAAGCAGGTGACCGACAACCTGACCCAGACGATGGCGATGGTCAAGAGCACCACCGGCATCGACGTGCAGAGCCTGCTCCAGAAGTACACCGGGACCGACAGCGTCGCTCCGTCGGTGTCGCCGTCGTCGGCGGCGGCGTCGTCGGCGGCGGCCGAGGTGGTCCCGGCGCTCGACGCCCCCAAGGCCTGACGAGCCATCCCGCGTCGAGAAGACCCGTCC
>NZ_JBNVZV010000028.1:0-55226 GCF_050496545.1 Phycicoccus avicenniae
GCCGGCGGCGCTGCGTGCCGACTGCCCCTGGAACCGCGGGTCGGTCGCCACCTGGCTCTCGCCCGAGGTCGAGGTGGACACGGGCTCGCTGGCACCGCCCTACGCCGCCGAGCGTTCCGGTCGATGGGAGGAGGCTGCGGCGCTCTGGGACCGCCTCGGCTGCCCCTTCGAGCAGGCGCTCGCCTTGGCCCGCAGCGGGGAGCGGGAGGCGCTGACGGACGCCGTCCGCGGGTTCGACCGGCTCGGTGCCGGCGGAGCGGCTGCGCGGGCGCGCTCGATGCTTCGCGCGGGGGGATGGCCCGCGCCCCGGCCGCCGCGCGGGGCCCCGCACGTGCACGGGCTGACGGCGCGTGAGGTCGAGGTGCTCGCCCTCGTCTGCGAGGGGCTCACGGACGCCGGGGTCGCCGAGCGGCTGCAGATCTCCCGGCGCACCGCCGAGCACCACGTCGCCTCGATCCTCGCGAAGGTGGGCGCGACGTCCCGCCGCGAGCTGGTGGGCGTGGGTAGCGGTGAGCCGCAGGATGGGTAGCCGCCACCGATGAGGAGTGCAGTGCCCGGCGCCTACACCTGAGGGACCACACCCTCAGGGAAGGACCACCACCATGCCGCTCTTCATGGACGTCCACAGCCTCGGCGACGGAGTCACCCTCGCCGACGTCGCGACGGCCCACGCCGCCGACCTGGCCATCCAGGGGGCCCACGACGTGAGCTACCTGCGCTACTGGGTCGACGAGGGCCGGGGGCAGATCTTCTGCCTCGTCGAGGCGCCCGACGCCGAGGCCGCCCACACCGTGCACCGCGAGGCCCACGGCCTGGTCGCGGACGAGATCTACCGGGTGGAGGAGGGCTGACATGCCACCGACCCACGCGCCCGCCCGTCGCGGCCTGGCCGTCATCCTCGGCGGCGCCCTCCTCGGCGCCGGCGGCTGCGCGACCGACCCGGGTGCCGGGCCGGCCGCCCACGAGCGCTCGCACGCCGACGACCGGCTCGAGCTGGACCACTACCTCGCGAACCGCTCCGCGACAGCCACGGCGCGGGACGAGCACGGGGGGCACGGCGCGTCTGTGAGCCGCACCGATCGGGCCCGCGCGCAGCTGGCCACCGCGGCCTTCCAGGACGTGAGGGCCGCGGAGGCCGCCGGCTGGCGGAGCAGCCTGACGACGCTGGGCTGCTTCCAGGACCCGGAGCGCGGCGGGATGGGTGTGCACTACGTCAACGACGCCCTCCTCGACGACCGGGTCGACGTCAGGCGGCCCGAGGCGCTCGTGTACGAGCTGGGCCGCGGCGGCCGCGTAACCGGGCTCGTCGCCCACGAGTACATCGTGCCGGTCGACGCGTGGCACCGGACCTCGCCCCCGCAGCTCTTCGGCGTGGCCTTCCACCGCCACCCCAGCCTGCCGCTCTACGTGCTGCACGCGTGGCTGTGGAAGGACAACGCCCGCGGCGACCTCGACGACTGGAACCCCGCCGTGCGCCTCTGCCCGCCGGGCGTCCCGATCTTCGGGCAGGCCCGGCCGACGGGCGATGGCCGCTCCTGAGGCCGCGTCGCGGGTCCCGCCCGGGCGGCCGCCCCCTAGCATCGGGCCCCATGAGCGAGACGACGCCCGCCGCCGCCCCGGGGAGCGACCCCGACATCCTGGACCCCGCGCACCGGACCGACCGTCGCCGCACGGTCGCCGTGGTGGGGGTGCTGCTCGGCGTCGCGGTGCTCGGCTTCGTCCTGTGGCGCGGCAGCTCGATGGTCTTCTACGTCATCATGAGCTGGTTCGTCGCGCTCGCGATGGAGCCGGCCGTCTCCCGCCTCACCCGCTGGATGCCGCGCGCCGCCGCGACCGCCACGGTGATGCTCACGACGCTCGTCGGCCTCGCCGCCTTCCTCTGGCTGTTCGGCAGCCTGCTCGTCGACCAGCTGACGGCCCTCGTCACCGCGGTCCCGGGCATCGCGGCCGACGTGCTGGAGCAGGTCAACAGGGCCACGGGCTCGCAGTACACCTACGACGACCTCCTCGACCAGGCCGGCATCTCCGCCTCGGACCTCAGCGGCTACGCCCAGAACGTGGCCTTCGGCGTCGTCGGGTTCCTCACGGCCCTGCTCGGCGCGTTCTTCGGCATCTTCGTCGTCGCCTTCCTCGTCTTCTACATCTCGGCCGGGATGCCGCGCCTGCGGCTCTGGCTGGCCGGCCGGATGAACCCTCGCGTCCAGGTGCCCTTCCTCACCGCGTGGGACCTGGCCAAGGTCAAGGTCGGCAACTACATCGCCGCGCGGGTCGTGCTCGCCGCGCTCAACGCCTCGTTCAGCATGGTCGCGTTCTTCCTCCTCGACCTGCCGTACTGGCTGCCGCTCGCGCTCTGGACCGGCCTGGTCGCGCAGTTCATCCCCAACATCGGCACGTACGTGTCGATCGCCCTGCCGGTCGTCGTCGGCCTGACCTCGCCCGACCCGTGGCTCGGTGTGTGGGTGCTCGCCTGGGGCATCGCCTACCAGCAGGTGGAGAACCTCACCATCGAGCCGCGCATCTCGGCCAAGGCCGTCGACGTCCATCCGGCCGTGTCGTTCGGCGCGGCGCTCCTCGGGGCCCAGCTGTTCGGGCTGTCCGGGGCGCTGATGGGGGTGCCGCTCGCGGCCACCGCGATGGCGATGCTCGAGATCTACCAGCGGCGCTACGAGATCACGCCGGAGACCGAGGAGCGGGTCGCCGCCCTCGTCGCCCCGCGGGTCGACCCCGAGGAGGACGAGCCCGAGCTGCCGGCGCTCGCCGAGGCCCGGGCCGCGGCGCGCGAGGACGCCGGCGAGGAGTCCCGCAGGGGCTGACCGGCCGTCAGTGCGCGCGGCGGGGGCGGCGGCGGGAGAGCGCCACCAGCCCGGCGCCGACCCCGAGCAGGAGCGCGCCGAGGACGAGGGGTGCGGCCGGCTCGGCGCCCGTGGCCGCCAGCCCGCCGGACGGGGTGCCGCCGGACACCGGGCCGGTGGTGGATCCCGGTCCGCCCGGCGTGCGGGTCGGCGGGGCCGGCTCGCCCGAGGTGGTCGGTGCCGGAGACGTCGGGGTGGGTGTGGGGCTGGTGGTGGGTCCGGGGTCCTCGGTGAGGACGATCGGGGAGAGGGTCGTCCCGTCGCACCCGAGCGTGACGTCGGCCGGTGCCGGTGCGGTCCAGCCGTCGGGCGGGTCGACGGCCACGTCGAGGTCTCCGACCGGCAGCCCGCCGACGGACCACGTGCCGTCGCCGGTGCTGGTGTCGCGGCCGACCTCGGTGCCGTTCTCGAGCACCCGGACCACGGCCCCGGCCATCGGGAAGCCCGTGCGGTCGACCACGGTGCCCGACAGGGTGCGCAGCGAGCGCAGGGCGGTGGTCAGGCCGGTGACGTCGCCGTCGGACAGGTCGAGGGTCCGCGTTGCCGCGCCGTCGACCGCGGCGGTCTGCGGCGGCACGACGCGCAGGCGCCAGTCGGCGGTACCGAGCAGGCCGGTCAGCGACCAGGTGCCCTCGGCGCCGGTGGTGTCGGACGCGGCCACGGAGTCGTCCGGCCGCAGCGCCTCGACCCGCACGTCCTCGAGGTCGGCGGCGCACGGCGCGGTGAGCGAGCCCGAGACCGCCTGCTCGGCGGTGGCCAGCCAGAGCTGGTAGGTGGGGAGGCCCTGCTTCCACGTGGAGGTGACGGTGAGGGAGCGCAGCGGCACCGTCGGGGCGAGCCATCCCACGGCACCGGTGGTGTCGCAGCGGGTGGTGTCGGTCGGGCAGAGCGGGTCGGCGAGCGTCACCGACGTGCCGCCCGTCGTCGCGGTCGGGACGGCGTACGGGGCGGTGAGGCCGGAGCACGCGGAGGCCCGGGGGCTCGCGTCGCACGCGCTGAAGGTCTCGACGAGCCCGAGCCGCACGCCGGTGACGGGGTTCCCGTCGACGTCGGTGCCGGTGACGGTGAGCGTCTCGGCGTCGACGTCACCGAGGGCCAGCCCCCAGCCGCCGACCGGCGTGGGCGCGTCGAAGGTCAGCGTCGTCACCGATGGCGACCCGGCGTTGTCGGCGGCCGGACGCAGGGAGACGTACTCCCGGTCCTGGCCGGAGCCGAACCGCGCCCCGAAGGACGACGACGCGGGCAGCCACGTGGTGGCCCCGCCGAACACCTGCGCCGTGGCACGGGACGTCGAGGTGAGCGACACCGCGGGGAAGCCGGTGGCGAGGCCGGCGGCGCTCGCCGTGTACGCGCCGCCGTCGCCGGACAGGGTCCAGTCCGCATAGCCCTCGCTCGGGGCGGCCGACGCCGGTACCGCCCCGGTGCCGAGGACCGCCGCCGCCACCGCGACGAGCCCGAGCAGCCGGACCCCGCGACGCGCCGCCCGGTGCCCACCCCTGTGTCCCATGGGGGAACGCTAGGGACGCCGTGACGGTGGCGGGGCGCGCGGGACCGGATTTCTCGCGCCTCGCCGCACCCCGGGCCATTACTCGCGAGTCACCGGAGTTCGATGGCAGGCTCGGCGCATGTTCTCGCGGATCGCCGTCGTCAACCGGGGAGAGGCCGCGATGCGGCTGGTCCACGCCGTCCGTGACCTCAACGCGCAGCGCGGGCCGGGGGAGCCGCGCACCGAGGTCGTCGCGCTGCACACCGAGGCCGAGCGCTCGGCGATGTTCGTCCGCGAGTCCGACGTCGCGTACGACCTCGGTCCCGCGTCGGCCCGCCCGTACCTCGACCTGCCGAAGCTGCGGACCGCCCTGCTCGAGACCCGGGCCGACGCCGTCTGGGTCGGCTGGGGATTCGTCGCCGAGGACCCCGCCTTCGCCGAGCTGTGCCGCGAGATCGGCGTGACCTTCATCGGCCCGAGCCCCGAGGCGATGCGCAAGCTCGGCGACAAGATCGGGTCCAAGCTCATCGCCGAGGAGGTCGGCGTCCCGGTCGCGCCGTGGAGCCGCGGCGGCGTCGACACCCTCGAGGAGGCCAAGGACGCGGCGGCGCGCATCGGCTACCCGCTGATGCTCAAGGCCACGGCCGGTGGCGGTGGGCGCGGCATCCGGATGGTCGCCTCCGACGCCGACCTCGAGGACGCCTACCAGCGCACCCGCGAGGAGGCCGAGCGGGCGTTCGGCTCCGGTGTCGTCTTCCTCGAGAAGCTCGTCACCGGTGCCCGGCACGTCGAGGTGCAGGTCATCGCCGACGGCCAGGGCACCGCGTGGGCCATCGGCGTGCGCGACTGCTCGGTGCAGCGCCGCAACCAGAAGGTCATCGAGGAGTCGGCCTCGCCGGTGCTCGACGCCGAGCAGGCCGCCGAGCTCAAGGCCGCGGCCGAGCGGCTCGCCATCGCGGTCGACTACGCGGGCGCCGGCACGGTCGAGTTCCTCTACCACCCGGGCGACCGGTTCTTCGCCTTCCTCGAGGTGAACACCCGTCTGCAGGTGGAGCACCCGATCACCGAGGTCGTCACCCGCACCGACCTCGTGCGGCTCCAGATCCACGTCGCCGGTGGTGGCCGGCTCGAGGGCGAGCGCCCCGACGAGCTCGGGCACGCCGTCGAGGCCCGGCTCAACGCCGAGGACCCCGACCGCGACTTCGCGCCGTCACCCGGCCGCATCGCCCACCTCGCGCTGCCGGCCGGCCCGGGCATCCGCGTCGACACCGGTGTGGCGGAGGGTGACTCGATCCCCGCCGACTTCGACTCGATGATCGCCAAGATCATCGCGTACGGCCGCGACCGCGACGAGGCGCTGGCCCGGCTCCGGAGGGCGATGCGCGAGACGACCGTCGTCATCGAGGGCGGTTCGACCAACAAGTCGTTCATCCTCGACCTCCTCGACCAGCCCGAGGTGGTCAGCGGGAGCGCCGACACCGGGTGGATCGACCGGGTGCGCTCACAGGGGCGGCTCGTCGCCAGCGAGCACTCGGGGGTCGCCCTCGTCGCGGCGGGCATCGAGGCCTACCTCGACGCCGAGGCGCTCGAGCGGGCCCGTCTCCTCGAGACCGCCCGGGGTGGCCGGCCCCAGGTGCAGCACGACGTCGGCCGGGCCGTCGACCTCAAGCTGCGCGGCACCGCCTACAAGGTCACCGTGTTCCGCACGGGGCCCTCACGCTTCCGGGTCACCGTCGCCGACCCCGCCGGCGCGGCGCACACCGTGGACGCCGACCTCGAGCGCGTCGGGGCGTACGCGAGCCGCATCGGGGTCGGGGGGCGCACCCACCGGCTCGTCACCGCGGCCCACGGCCCGGTCCAGCTCGTCGAGGTCGACGGCGTCACCCACCGCGTCAGCCGTGACGAGGGTGGCGTGCTGCGTTCTCCCGCACCGGCACTCGTCGTGGCCACCCCTGTCGCTGCCGGCGAGGAGGTTGCGGCCGGGGCTCCCGTCCTCGTCCTCGAGTCGATGAAGATGGAGACCGTGCTGCCCGCGCCGTTCGCGGCCCGGGTCAAGGAGCTGCTCGTCGCCACGGGCAGCCAGGTCGAGACCGGCGCCGCCCTCGTGCGGCTCGAGCCCACCGGCGACGCCGCCGAGGTGGCGGCCGAGACCGCCGACGGCGCCGACCTCGACCTGCCCGACGGTCCCGACGACGCCGACGTGGCCGAGCGGGTCGCCCGCGGACGGGCCGACCTGTCCGCGATGCTCCTCGGCTACGACCTCGACCCCGCCCACGAGAGCCGCTCGCTCGAGGCCTACCTCTCGGCCCGCGACGAGCTCGCCGGGTCGGGGACGTCGGTGGTCGACGAGGAGATGCCCCTCCTCGAGGTCTTCGCCGACCTCGCCGAGCTCGCGCGCAACCGCCCCGTGGGGCAGGAGACGCACGTCGAGAACCGCGTCCACAGCCCGCGCGAGCACTTCCGCACCTTCCTCCAGACCCTCGACCCCGAGCGCGGCGCGATGCCGGCCGACTTCGTCGGGCGGCTCGAGCGGGTGCTGCGGCACTACGGGGTCGAGTCCCTCGACCGCACCCCCGACCTCGAGGGCGCGGTCTTCCGGGTCTTCCTGTCCCAGCAGCGCTCGACCCCGGAGGTGGCGATGGCCACCTCCATCCTCCAGCGCTGGCTCGCCGAGCCCGCGCCGTCGGGGGAGGCGGGGGCGGCCGCGCACGACCTCCTCGACCGGCTCGTCGTCGCCACCCAGCTGCGCTTCCCGATCATCGGCGACCTCGCGCGCAGCGTCCGGTTCCGCTGGTTCGACCAGCCGCTCGTCGACGCCGACCGTCGCTCCGTGCTCGGTTCCGTCGGAACCGAGCTCGACCAGCTCGACGCCATGGCGCCGGGCCCGGAGCGGACCGCCCGCGTCGACGCGCTGGCGGCCATCCCCGAGCGGATCGTCCGCTTCCTCGGCGAGCGGCTGCGCGGTGGCGTCGCCGAGCGCGAGCCGATGCTCGAGGTCCTCGTCAAGCGCCACTACCGGGGCTACGAGCTGAGCGGGCTCGAGGAGCGGACCGAGGACGGCCGCGCGGTCGCCGTCGCCGACTACGTGCTCGACGGCCGTGCCACCCACCTCGTGAGCACGATCGGCACCGTCGACGAGCTCGCGGCGGGGTCGTCGCTGGCCACGCTGCTCGAGCGCCTCGCCGGCGGGCGGGCCGAGGGCCAGGACGTCGTCGTCGACCTCTACGTGCACTGGCCCGACCTGCCCACCGACCCCGAGGCCGCCTCGGCCGAGCTGGCCGAGCGGGTGGCCGCGATGCCGTTCGTGCAGGGCTGCCGCCGGGTCGCCGTCGGGGTCGTCCCCGACGACGCCCGGGAGGTCGGGTACTTCACCTACCGCCCGGACGAGGGCGGCGGGGTCGTCGAGGACACCCCCGTGCGCGGGGTGCACCCGATGGTCGGCCGCCGGCTCAACCTCTGGCGGCTGCGCGACTTCGCGCTGACCCGCCTCGAGGCCCCCGAGGACGTCCTGCTCCTCCACGCGGTGGCTCGCGACAACCCGCAGGACCAGCGGCTCGTGGCCCTGGCCCAGGTCCGCCAGCTCGTCGTCGTCCGTGACGACGCCGGCCGGGTCACCGCGCTCCCGCACGTGGAGCGGGCGCTGGCCAACTGCCTCGAGGCCGTGCGGCGCGCGCGCCAGACGCTCGGCGGCGGGGCGCGCCTCGACATGAACCACGTGTGGCTGCACATCTGGCCGCCGGTCGAGGGGGACCTCGACCAGCTGACCGCCCTGCAGGGCAAGGTCGCCCCGATGACGGCCGGCGCCGGGATCGAGGAGGTGCGCATCGAGGGCGAGATCGCCGCCGACGGCGACCACACCGTGCCGATCTGCGCGCGCTTCACCTACCAGCCGGGGTCCGGCGTCACCTTCACGGTCGAGCCGCCGCCCACCGAGCGCCTCGCGCCGCTGGACTCCTACGCGGAGAAGGTCGTCCGCGCCCGTCGCCGCGGTCTCGTGTACCCGTACGAGCTCGTGTCGATGGTCGCCGGCGGCGGCGGTGAGGCCGTCGAGCACGACCTCGACGAGTCCGGGCGCCTCGTGCCGGTCGACCGCCCCTACGGGCAGAACACCTCCGGGATGATCTGCGGTGTCGTCACGACGCCGACGCCGCTGCACCCCGAGGGCGTGACGCGGGTCCTGCTCTGCGGCGACCCCCTGCGCGCGCTCGGCGCCGTCGCCGAGCCGGAGTGCCGACGCGTCATCGCCGCCCTCGACCTCGCCGAGGAGCGGGGGTTGCCCGTCGAGTGGTTCGCGCTGTCGGCCGGAGCGCGCATCTCGATGGACTCCGGAACCGAGAACATGGACTGGGTCGCCAAGGCGCTCAAGCGGATCATCGAGTTCACGCAGGCCGGGCACGAGATCAACGTCGTCGTGGCCGGCATCAACGTCGGGGCGCAGCCGTACTGGAACGCCGAGGCGACGATGCTCATGCACACCAAGGGCATCCTCGTCATGACGCCCGACTCCGCGATGGTCCTCACCGGCAAGCAGTCGCTCGACTTCTCGGGTGGCGTCTCGGCCGAGGACAACTTCGGCATCGGCGGCTACGACCGCGTCATGGGCCCGAACGGGCAGGCGCAGTACTGGGCCAAGGACCTCGTCGACGCGTACGGGATCCTGCTGCAGCACTACGAGTCCACCTGGGTGGCGCCGGGTGAGGGCGGCCCGCGCCGCGCCCCGACGAGCGACCCGGCCGACCGCGACGTGTCGGTGTACCCGCACGTGATGGAGGGCAGCGACTTCACGACGGTCGGCGACATCTTCTCGTCGGTGACCAACCCGGACCGCAAGAAGGCCTTCGACATCCGCACGGTGATGCGGGCCGTCGCCGACCAGGACCACGCCACCCTCGAGCGCTGGGCCGGGATGGCCGACGCCGAGACGGCCGTGACGGTCGACGCGCGCATCGGCGGTATCCCGGTGGCGCTGTTGGGGATCGAGTCGCGCACCGTGTCGCGTCGGGGCTTCCCGCCAACCGACGGTCCCGACACGTACACGGCCGGGACGCTCTTCCCGCGGTCGTCGAAGAAGGCGGCCCGGTTCATCAACGCGGCGTCGGGCAACCGCCCCCTCGTCGTGCTGGCCAACCTGTCCGGCTTCGACGGGTCGCCGGAGTCGATGCGCAGCCTCCAGCTCGAGTACGGCGCCGAGATCGGCCGGGCCATCGTCAACTTCGACGGGCCCATCGTCTTCGTCGTCATCAGCCGCTACCACGGCGGCGCGTTCGTCGTGTTCTCCAAGGCGCTCAACGAGCGGATGACCGTCCTGGCGATGGAGGGGTCGTACGCCTCGGTCCTCGGCGGAGCCCCCGCGGCGGCCGTGGTCTTCGCCCGCGACGTCGACGCCCGCACGGCGGCCGACCCGCGGGTGGCCGACCTGGAGGCGCGGGTGCGCGAGGCGTCAGCGGCCGAGCGGCCAGTGCTGGCCACCGAGCTCGCCACGGTGCGCCAGGCGGTGCGCTCGGAGATGCTCGGGAAGGTCGCCTCGGAGTTCGACCGCGTGCACGACATCCACCGCGCGGTGGAGGTCGGCTCGGTCGACGCCGTCATCGCACCGGAGGAGCTGCGGCCGCGGATCGTCGCCGCCTTGGAGGCCGGTCTCGGCTGACGGGTTGCCCGCTCGGTTTGCTCCGTATTTCGGATCAAACCGTCTGCAGGGCAGCCGAATTCGCCTGTGGAAACCCTTGTCGATCGTACGTCTGTTCGGTACGATGAGGCATGGACAGGGGGACGATCAGCAGCCGCATCGCGGCACTGCGCGAGGAGTGCGCGCAGCTGGGTCGTGAGCTGGTCGAGTCCGGTCACGGGTTGTCGTCGGAGGACGCGTTCGCGCTGGCCGGGGAGGCGCAGGGGCTGGCGAACGCGGCCGATGCGTTGGTGGCGGTGTCGGCGGCGTGGGGTGCGCGGTTCGAGACGCGGCTCTCGGGGGATGGTCCGGCCGAGCGGGTGCACCCGGTGGGGTTCGTGGACGGCATGTCGGGCGTGATGTTCTGTCTGGAGGCCGGCCTGACCGAGGGCGTGGCGGGGCGGAAGGTCACGCTGGGGGCGGTGCTCGGTGAGCGGTTTCCTCGCATCCGCGCGCTGTTGGTCGATGGCGCAGTGGGCACGATCACCGCGCAGAAGGTGATCGACGCGTGCGCCGGCCTGGACATCGACGCGTGCCGGGAGGTGGATGCCGAGCTCGCACGACGGCTGCCCGGCCTGGACCCGGCGCGGGTGATGTCCGAGGCGCGTCGGGTCGCGACGCGGGTGGCGGCGGACCAGGTCGCGGCGCACGTGGCACTGACGAAGTCGGGGCGGCGGGTGGAGGTGTGCCCCGGCGCGGACGGCCTGAGCGAGTGGTTCGCCTCGCTCCCGACCGCGACCTCGGCGGCGATGTGGTCGGCGGTCGAGCAGCTGGCCGGGGAGTACCGCCAGGTGGATGACTCCCTGTCGGTGCCGGAGTCCCGCGCGGACGCCCTGACCGACCTGGTGCTGCGCAACGTGTCCGTGTCGGCGCAGGTGACGCTCGGGGTGCCGGTGGTCACCGACCGCCCCGCACCGGAGCCCGAGGAGGGTGAGCGGTTCCGGGTGGATTGGGACGACGACGACACGATCGTGGACCACACCACCGGCGTCGAGACCCGCTACGGCGACCTCGACCCGGCCACGCGCGAGGAGCTGTCCTGGGTGTCGATGTCGCCCGAGTCGTTCAGCGACCGCGCGGACGTGATGGCCGAGGTCAGCCCCGGGTTCTGCGTCTCCGGGACGCACCTGCCGAACGTGGGCTGGGTCGACCCCGCCACCCTGGCGAACCTCCTCAAGCTCCTGCCGATGGAGGTCGCCCGGGCGGTGCTCGAGGCAGAGACCGGCACCCTGGCCAGTCTCACCACCGGCGCCTACAGGCCGACCAAGGCCATCACCGCGTTCGTCAGGACCCGCGACGGGACCTGCCGGATGTGGGGCTGCACCCGGCCCGCGGAACGCTGCGACCTCGACCACGTCCGAGCCTGGCCCGACGGCACCACCACGCCTACCTGCCTCGAAGACCTCTGCCGCCGCCACCACCGCTTCAAGCAGCTCGGCCGCTGGCGACCCGTCATGTCACCCGACGGCACCATCACCTGGCACGGCCCGAACGGGCGGACCCGCACCACCGAACCCCAGCACCGCCTACCCGTCTGAGCGGGTCGGTGCGGCCCACACGACGCAGGCCACCAGGACCGAGCGCACGCCACGGTGCCCGAACCGTTGCTGCCGGATGTCGGGCACTGCGCGACGGTGGAGACCTATCCTCGCGGCATGGATGAGTCTCAGGGGGGTGTCCGGGCCCACGTCGGCGGCGATGTGGACGCGAAGGTGTATGGCATCGGGTGGATCGGCGTGCTGGCGGCGGCCGCCGGTGTCGTCATCGGGGTCGCCATGATGTCCTCCGGGGACGGGTCCGGTCTCGTGGGCGCGGCAACCACAGCGGTGTCCGTCTCGCTGGGTGTCCTGACCTACCTCGTGACCAAGGTGCTGGACCGGCAATGACGTCCCGTCGGGTCCTCACCGTCGGGGTCGCGTTCGTCCTGCTCGTCGGGGCCGCCGTCGCTGCGATCCTCGTCCTCCCCCCGCGGCAGAGCGCCGACGTCGCGATGCCGGCGGCCGACGCGGTGCCGGAGCAGGTCGTCACCGCCTTCGTCGCGGCGCTCAACGCCCACGACTGCACGGTGGCCGAGGCGCTGTCGACCCCGGAGGCTCGCGACCAGACCGCCTCGTGGTGCCGTGACGTCGGGGCCCTCGACGACCTCGGGGTGGCGCCCCACGTCCTCGAGCCCCCGGAGGACAGCGGCCGCGCGGCCGACGAGCTCGTGGCGAACGTCGGCGTGACCTTCGACCTCGACTGGCGGCCCCTCCGCAGCGACGTCTCGATGCCCGAGGGCGAGACGACGTGGGGCTACCTCCTTGTGCGCTCCCCGAGGGAGCGGGCCTGGCGGGTCTTCGAGCAGGGGGTCGGCTGACCCGGAAGATCCGGCAGGATGTCGGGGCTTGACCCTCGAGCAGGTCGAGACCGGAGGGTGGGGACATGGAGAACGAGCTGTACGGCATCGGCAGGGTGTCCGCCCTCAGCGGGCTGCCCGTCAGTGCGCTGCGCTTCTACGACGGTGCCGGGGTCCTGACGCCATCGATGGTCGACCCGTCCTCGGGCTACCGCTACTACGAAGCCGGGCAGGTCGCCCGGGCCCGACTGGTGGCGCACCTGCGACGGGTCAGCCTGCCGCTGAGCGAGATCCGCGCCGTGCTGGCCGACCCGGCGCAGGCCGGGCCGGTCCTCGCGGCGCACCTCGCCCGGCTCGAGGCCGGCCTCGCCGACGCACGCAGGGAGATCTCCATCGTCCACCAGCTGCTCGACACCACGGAGACCGCCATGCACCGATGCACCCTGCCCGCCGCCGCCCTCGTCCGCGCCCTGCGGGAGGTCCGGTACGCCGTCGGCGAGGACCCCGAGCAGCCCCGCCTGCACGGCGTCCACCTCGACGGAGAGGCCGACCGGCTGCGGGTCGTGGCCACCGACCGGTACCGGCTCGCGACGAGCGAGGTCCCCACGGCGGAAGGGGCCGGCCTGCACCTCCTCCTGCCCACGACGGCCGTCGACGAGCTCCTCGCCGCCGACCCCACCGGTGACCTCGACGTCGTCGTCACCGACGGGACGATCACTCTCACCGGCACCGACGTCACCGTGCGGGCGGAGGTGCCCGACGTCGACTACCCCTCCTACCGAGCCCTGCTCGAGCACGGCCGACGGCAGGTCCCGGTGGACGTTCCCGCCCTGCGGGCCCGGCTCGAGGGCGACCCCGACGAGGTCAGCCTGCTGAGTGTCGGCACGGACGACGTGCGCGTGGGGGAGAGTGGCCACCCCGGGGACGTCGTGGTCGCGGTGAACCGCCGGTTCCTGCTGGAGGCCCTCGCGGTCGGCGACCAGCTGACCCTCGGCCTCGACGACCCCATCTCGCCGCTCGCCGTCCGCGATCCCGGGCGCGAGGGGGTCATGTCCGTCCTCATGCCGGTCCGCCAGGACCAGCCCGCCTGACGCAGCCGCCGACTCGGTACGCTCGGGCTCCGCCGCGGCCACCGGGCTCGCGGGGAGGTCCGGGTGGGGGAGCGATGGGCAGCAGCACCGAGGAGCTGGTCCGGCGGGTCCGCGAGGCGGCCGAGGGGACGCCGTACGTGGTGGTCGAGCGGCCGTACGGGTTCGACGTCACGATCGACCTCGCCGACGCGCGATGGCTGACGCTGACCCGCGCCCGCGGGCTCCGGAAGGTCGTCACGCACGAGGTGCACGTCAAGGGGTCCGGCCGGTACGGCATCACCGACATCGAGCGGACCGTCGAGTACGGGGCCGGTTCCGACGGTGCGGGCGGCGCCTCCCTCGGGGCGGCGCGCAGCATCCGGCGCGGCCGCCTCCTCGGCGGGTCACGTCGGGTCGAGATCGGCCTCGACGCCGACACGGGGAAGGTCGGCAAGGTCGTCGACTACACGTTCCGCGCCGGCGAGGGACGCGAGCTCGTGCGGGGCGCGGCGGACGAGCTCGGGTGGCGCGAGGAGATGAACGCCGAGCAGCGGGGCGGGCTCGTCGTGGGCATCGCGGCCCTCGTGCTCACCGTCGGCGTCTTCGCCGCCCTGGGCATCGCTGCCCTCCTCCGCTAGCCGCCTCCACGCCCGGACCGTGGGGGCCGGGTCAGTCGCCGCGACGGACCTCGACGCCGAGCAGCGCTGCGAGAGAGCGCAGCTCGCGCTCGACGCCCTCGCGCATCGCTGCGGACGGCTCGTCGTCCCAGTGCACCGCGTGCACCCGCAGCATCCCGGCGGCGAGGTCGGTCTGCGCGTCGACCTTGCCCACCAGCCGGTCGCCGTGGAGCACCGGCAGCGCGAAGTAGCCCCAGCGCCGCTTGGCGGCCGGCTTGTACATCTCCAGCTGGTAGTCGAACGCGAGCAGCTCGGCCATCCGCTTGCGGTCGAAGACCAGACGGTCGAGCGGGGAGAGCAGCGCGGTGCGCCCGCGGAAGGAGCCCTCGAGGTAGCGCGGCTCCACCCGCCAGCGGCCGCGCACCCCCTCGACGACGGCCTCGACCCCCGCGTCGTTCACGTGGTTGGGCTCGCCCGGCGGGAACGTGACCCGCGCCCGCGCGATGCCGAGGGCGACGAGCCGCCGCCGGTCGCGCTCGGCCTCCGCCTCGTCGTACGGCACGGTCGGCCCGTCGGGGTACACGCGGGAGGCGAGGTCCCAGTTGCGCTCCCGGTTCTCGCGGGAGGAGACCGCGACCTCGCCGCGCTGTTCCATCATGTCGAGCATCCGCTGGACGTTCTTGCTGTTGGTCCACCCCGACGAGCGCCACGGCACGACGGTCGTGTCCGGGAGGTCGCGCGCCGGCAGCGGTCCCTCCGACCGGAGCCGGGTCAGCAGGTCCTCGCGACAGGACCGGTTGTCCTCGACCCACGCCTCGATCTCGCGCCGCCACTCGGACAGGGGCTCGACGCCCGGCCACGCCTCCATCTCGGCCCGGAACAGCCGGATGTCCTCGGCCGGCCGCAGGAAGCCGAGGAGCTCGACGAGGCCGCGCGACTCGAGCAGCTCGTCGAGCGCGGCCGGCGAGTACGAGGACCCGAGCCGGCTCCAGAGCACGAGGTCGGCGTTGACCGCGACGTGCGCCGTGAGGTCCATCTGCACCAGGCCGAGGTGGCGGACCACGTCCAGCACGTCGGTCGGCCGGTCGGCCGTGAGCAGCTGGGCGCGCACGGCGATGCGCCGGGCGTCGCGTCGGGAGAGCTCGATGACCACGGACCGACCGTAACCGGGGATCCGGACGGACCGCGTCCGCATGGGAGGGTGGAGGGGTGAGCACCGTCGGCCTCCTCCTCGCCGCGGGCGCCGGCCGCCGGATGGGCCGGCCCAAGGCGCTGGTCCGCCCGACCCCGGACGCCCCCACCCTTGTCGAGACCACGGTCGACCGGCTCGCGCACGCCGGCCTCGAGCGCGTCGTCGTCGTCCTCGGCGCCGCCGCCGGCGAGGCCACCCCGCTCGTGCTCTCGCTGCACGCCGAGCCGGTCCTCGCCACCGACTGGGAGGAGGGGATGGGCGCCTCCCTGCGCGCCGGTCTCGCGCACCTGGCCGCCACCGCCACCGACGACGTCGAGGCCGCGCTCGTCACCCTCGTCGACCTCCCCGACGTCGGCACCCGTGTGTACCGGCGCCTGCTCTCGGCCGGTCGCGGCGCCGGCCCCGCGGTCCTCGCCCGCGCCACCTACGCCGGGACGGCCGGCCACCCCGTGCTGCTCGGCCGCGACCACTGGGCCGAGGTGGCCCGCACCGCCCGCGGTGACCGCGGGGCCCGCGACCACCTCGCCGCCCACCCCCCGACGGCCGTCGAGTGCGGCGACCTCGCCACCGGCGCCGACGCCGACACCCCCGGGGACCTGGACCCCGGCACCCGATGACGAGCGCCGACCGCCCCCGCCGCCGGCCGGGGTACGTCTACGACCACGGCACCGACCCCGACCCCCGCTTCTCGCTCGCCAACGAGCGCACCTTTCTCGCGTGGACGCGCACCGGGCTGGCGCTGCTCGCCGGGGCCGCGGCGCTCGATGCCCTCGACCTCCCGCTCCCCGACACCCTCCAGGCCGTGCTCGCGGCGCTGCTGGCCGTGGCCGGCGTCGTCGTCGCGGGCACCTCCTGCTGGACGTGGGCCCGGGTCGAGCGGGCGATGCGCGAGGGCGCGCCGCTGCCGGGCAACCCCGCGATGGTCGTCGTCATCGTCGTCGTGGCGGTCACCGGCCTGGCCCTGGCGGCCTCCAGCCTCGTCCGGGCCTTCTCGTGAGCCCCGAGGGCGCCGAGCAGGTCGTCCGCGACCCGGGGATGCAGCAGGAGCGCACCACCCTCGCGTGGCGCCGCACCGGGCTCGCCCTCCTCGTCGGCACCCTGACCATCGGGCGGCTCGCGCTCGACGCTCTCGGCGGTGCGGTCCTCCTCCCCACGGTGCTCGTGGCGGCGCTCGCCGGCTGGGTGGTCGTGGACACGTTGCGGCAGAAGCGACTCGGGTTCGTCCACCCCGACGACCCGCGCTACACCGTGCTGCGCGACGGTCGGCTCGTCCTCGCGGTGGCGGTGGTCGTCGCCGCCCTGGGGCTCGGCGAGCTGGCCCTCGCCGTCTCGCGTCTGGTGTGACCGTCGTCCTTCCGCGCGGCCCTCTCGTGGGTGATGCTGTGCGCATGGACCCCAGGACCACGTTCGCCTCGGCCGCCGACCTCGCGGGCGCGCTGGGGGCCACCGGCTACCTCGCCGACGACGCGCTCTCGACCGTGTCCTGGCTGTCGCTGCGCCTCGGCCGCCCGCTGCTCATGGAGGGCGAGCCCGGCACCGGGAAGACCGCCCTCGCCGAGGCGCTCGCGGAGACGATGGACCTGCCGCTCATCCGGCTCCAGTGCTACGAGGGCATCGACGCCAGCCAGGCCCTCTACGACTGGGACTTCCCCCGCCAGATCCTCCACGTGCGCGCCCTCGAGGCCGTGCAGGGCGGCGCCTCCGACGTGCGCAGCCTGGAGGCCGACCTCTTCGACGAGCGCTTCCTCCTCTCCCGCCCCGTCCTGCGGGCCCTGCGCGAGGCGCCGGCGGTGCTCCTCGTCGACGAGGTCGACCGGGCCGACGACGAGTTCGAGGCCTTCCTCCTCGAGGTGCTCTCGACCTGGCAGGTGACCATCCCCGAGCTCGGGCCCATCCAGGCCGCCACGCCTCCCGTCGTCGTGCTCACCTCCAACCGCACCCGCGAGCTGCACGACGCGCTCAAGCGCCGCTGCCTCTACCACTGGCTCGAGCACCCCGGCATCGAGCGCGAGCTGGCCATCGTCCGCACCCGCGCGCCCGAGGTCCCGGAAGCCCTTGCCGCACAGGTGGTCCGCGCCGTGCACGCCATCCGCGACGACCGCGAGATGCTCAAGCCGCCCGGCGTCGCGGAGACCCTCGACTGGGCGCGCGCGCTGCACGAGCTCGGCACCCGCACCCTCGACACCGCCACGGCCGCGGCCACGCTCGGCGTCGCCGTCAAGTACCGCGAGGACGCCGAGCGGGTGAAGAAGGCCCTCGACGCGATCCTCACGCCGTGAGCCGCCCCGACGTCCGCGACCACGTCCGGCCGCCGGAGGAGGTGCTCGTCGGGTTCGCCCGCACCCTGCGTGCGGCCGGCGTGCACGTGACCGCCGACCGCGAGCGCACCTACCTCGAGGCCGTCGCCGCCGTCGGCCTCGACGACCCGGGCGGGGTCTACCACGCCGGTCGCGCCACGCTCTGCTCCTCGCCGGCCGACCTCGAGCGCCACGACACGGTCTTCGCCGAGTGGTTCGGCGGCACCCGCGCGGGCACCAAGAAGCCCGACCCGCTGCCCCTCATGACCCCCCAGGCGTCACTCAGCGGCGAGGAGCCGCCCCCCGGCAGCGGCACCGAGGACCCGGACACCCTCCACGCGCAGGCGAGCCGCACCGAGGTGCTGCGCGAGCGCGACGTCGCGACCCTCTCCCGCCGCGAGCGCGAGGAGCTGGCCCGCCTGTTCGGCACCCTCCGCCCCCGGGCGCCCCGCCGCCGGGCGCACCGGCGCGAGCCCTCGCCCCGGGGCACGGTCGATGCCCACCGCACCCTGCGCGCGACGCTCCGCCGGATGGGCGAGCCGGGCGAGGTCGCGTGGCGCCGGCGGACCACCCGGCCCCGCCGCGTCGTCCTGCTCGTCGACGTCTCCGGGTCGATGAGCGCCTATGCCGACGCACTGATCCGGCTGTGCCACACGTACTGCGCCGCAGGCGTGCCCACCGAGGTCTTCACCCTCGGCACCCGGCTGACCCACGTGACGCGGGCCCTGCACCAGCGCGACGTCGACCGCGCGATCGTCGCGGCGGGCCGGGCCATCCCGGACTGGTCCGGCGGGACGCGCCTGGCCGAGGGGCTCAAGGTCTTCCTCGACCGCTGGGGCCGGCGGGGCATGGCCCGCGGTGCCGTGGTCGTCGTGTTCAGCGACGGCTGGGAGCGGGACCGTCCCGAGGCGCTCGGCGAGCAGGTCCGGCGCCTGCACGCCGTCGCGCACCGGGTCGTCTGGGTCAACCCGCACCGGGGGAGGGCGGGCTACGAACCCGTCCAAGGGGGCATCATGGCGGTGCTGCCGCACGTCGACGACTTCGTCGCCGGCCACTCGATGGCGGCGTTCGAGCAACTCACGGAGGTGGTCGCGCGTGCGTGACGTCCTGGACCAGCTGATGGGGTGGTGGCGCGCGGGCGAGACCGTCGGGGTCGGCACCGTGGTGGCCACCTTCCGCTCCGCACCGCGCCCCGCCGGCGCCTCGATGCTCGTCGGCCCGGAGGGCGAGGCCGTGGGCTCGGTGTCGGGCGGCTGCGTCGAGGGCGCCGTGTACGAGCTCTCGCAGTCGGTCGTCGGCGACGGCTCGCCCGTCCTCCAGCGGTACGGGGTGTCCGACGACGACGCCTTCGCCGTGGGCCTGACCTGCGGGGGCATCCTCGACGTCTTCGTGGAACCGGTGTCGCGGACGACGTTCCCCGAGCTCGGTGACGTGGCCGACGACGTCGAGGCCGGGCGGCCCGTCGCGGTCGCCACCGTCATCGAGCACCCCGACCCGGCCTGGCTCGGGCGCCGGCTCGTGGTGCGACCGGAGGACGCCGAGGGCGGCTCGTCCGGCTCCCTCGGCTCGCCGCGCGCCGACGGCGCGGTCACCGACGACGCCCGCGGTCTGCTCGCGGCCGGGCGCACCGAGACCCTCACCTACGGGCCCGACGGCGAGCGCCGCGGCGAGGGCATGCGCGTCTTCGTCTCCGCCTTCGCCCCCCGCCCCCGGATGCTCGTCTTCGGCGCCATCGACTTCGCCGCCGCCGTCGCCCACGTCGGGACCTTCCTCGGCTACCGCGTCACGGTCTGCGACGCCCGGCCGGTGTTCGCCACGAACAGCCGCTTCCCGGCGGCCGACGAGGTCGTCGTGGAGTGGCCGCACAAGTACCTCGCCGCCGAGCTCGAGGGCGGTCGCATCGACGGCCGCACGGTCGTCTGCGTTCTCACCCACGACCCGAAGTTCGACGTCCCCGTCCTCGAGGTCGCGCTGCGGCTGCCCGAGGTCGCCTACGTCGGGGCGATGGGCAGCCGCCGCACCCACGAGGACCGGCTCGAGCGGCTCCGCGAGGCGGGCATGACCGACGCCGAGCTCGAGCGCCTCTCGAGCCCCATCGGCCTCGACCTCGGCGCGCGCACGCCGGAGGAGACGGCCGTGTCCATCGCGGCCGAGATCGTCGCGCTCCAGTGGGGCGGGCAGGGCGCCCGGCTGCTCGAGCTCGGCGGGCCCATCCACCACCACGGCACCTGATCCCGGGCGCCCCGCGCGCCCCTCGTCGTTTCCTGCGGGGAAAGCGGCGGGGGGTCGAGCGCACCTGTCCGGTCGGCGGGTTCAGCCGAAGCCCTTGCCGACCGACGATGTGTGAAGCAAGATCACGAGCACGACACCGATCCCCCCGCGAAGGAGTCAAGGATGACTCGGATCACCGTCACCGTCGACGGCGTCCCCTACACCGACGAGGTCGAACCCCGGATGCTGCTCGTCCACTACCTCCGCGAGGTGGTCGGCAAGGTGGGCACCGTCGTCGGGTGCGACACGAGCAACTGCGGAGCGTGCACCGTCCATCTCGACGGGCACAGCGTGAAGTCCTGCAACATGCTGGCCGTCCAGGCCGACGGGCACGACGTCACGACCATCGAGGGCCTCGCCACGAACGGCGAGCTGCACCCGATGCAGGCCGCCTTCCACGAGAACCACGCCCTCCAGTGCGGCTACTGCACCCCGGGCATGATCATGCAGGCCGTCGACCTCGTCTCGCACAACCCGAACCCGTCGGAGGACGAGATCCGCCAGGGCATGGAGGGCAACCTCTGCCGCTGCACCGGCTACCACAACATCGTCAAGGCGGTCGCGGCCGCCGCGGGCACCATGTCCAGCCAGAGGAGCGACGCCTGATGACCGCCGTCGACGACCGTCCCAGCACCGAGATCGGCAGCGCCCGCCGGCGCAAGGAGGACCAGCGCCTCATCACCGGCCGGACGAAGTGGACCGACAACATCCAGCTCCCCGGGATGCTGCACCTCGCGATGGTGCGCAGCCCGTTCGCCCACGCGACCATCACCTCGATCGACACCGAGGCCGCCAAGGGCTCGCCCAACGTCGTCGCCGTGTTCACCCACGACGACATCGCCGACATCCAGGGCGTCAACATCACGGCCTGGCCGATCACCCCCGACCAGAAGTCGCCCGACCACCTGCCGATGCCCAAGGACCGCGTGTCCCACACCGGCGAGATCGTCGCGGTCGTCGTGGCCCGCAGCGCGGCCGCCGCACGCGACGCCGCCGAGCTCGTCGACGTCGACTACGACGAGCTCCCGGCCGTCCTCGACCTCAAGGAGGCCGCCAAGGACGAGGTGCTCGCCCAGCCCCACCTCGGCACGAACAAGAGCGCGTTCTGGCAGCTCGACTCCAAGGCCGGCGGCACCGGTGGCGACGTCGAGGAGGCGATCGCCAAGGCCCGCGAGGGCGGCATCGTCATCGAGCGCGAGTACCGGCAGCAGCGGCTCATCCCGGCGTTCATGGAGCCCCGCTCGACCGTCGTCGACCCCACCGGCGAGCAGGTCGTCATGTGGACGGCCACCCAGGCGCCGCACGTGCTGCGTTTCTGCATCGCGGCCACGACCGGCCTGCCCGAGAGCAAGATCCGCGTCATCGCCCCCGACGTCGGCGGCGGCTTCGGCGGCAAGCTGCAGTCGACGCCCGAGGAGTTCATCACCCTCGCCGTCGCCCGCAAGCTCGGCAAGCCCGCCAAGTACACCGAGACCCGCAGCGAGTCGATGGTCTCGGCGCACCACGGCCGCGACCAGTGGCAGAAGCTGACGCTGTCGGCCGAGAAGGACGGCACCGTCACCGGCCTCAAGGTCGAGCTGCTCGCCGACCTCGGTGCCTACGCGGCGCTCGTCGGCGGCGGCGTGCCGGTCCTCGGCGCGTGGATGTTCAACGCCATCTACAAGTTCCCGGCCTACCAGTTCAACACGACGAACTACTACACGAACAAGACGTGGGTCGACGCCTACCGCGGCGCCGGCCGGCCCGAGGCCACCTACGCCATCGAGCGGCTGATGGACGAGCTCGCCGTCGAGGTCGGGGTCGACCCGCTCGAGATCCGCGAGAAGAACTGGATCAAGCACGACGAGTTCCCGTTCACCACGGTCGCGGGCATGACCTACGACTCCGGGAACTACGAGGCCGCCACCGAGAAGGCCAAGGAGCTCTTCGGCTACGACGAGCTGCGCGCCGAGCAGAAGCGCCGCCGCGACGCCGGCGACCCGGTCCAGCTCGGCATCGGCGTCTCGACGTTCACCGAGATGTGCGGCCTGGCCCCCTCCCGCGTCCTCGGGTCGCTGAACTACGGTGCCGGCGGCTGGGAGTCGGCGAGCATCCGGATGCTCGCCACCGGCACCGTCGAGGTCGTCACCGGCGCCTCGGCGCACGGCCAGGGCCACGAGACGGCCTGGAGCCAGATCGTCGCCGACCGGCTCGGCGTGCCGTTCGAGAACGTCGAGGTCCTCCACGGCGACACCCAGATCGCACCGAAGGGCATGGACACCTACGGCTCGCGCTCGCTCGTCGTGGGTGGCGAGGCGCTGGTGCGGGCCGCGGACAAGGTCATCGAGAAGGCCAAGCCGATCGCGGCGCACATGCTCGAGGCCAGCGTCGACGACCTCGAGTTCGAGGGCGGCCGGTTCTCGGTCAAGGGCACCGACAAGGGGGTCGGCATCTCCGACGTCGCGCTCGCGACGTTCGCGGCGCACGACTACCCCGAGGGCCTCGAGCCGAGCATCGACGCCGACGCCACCTTCGACCCGGTGAACTTCTCCTTCCCGCACGGCACCCACCTGTGCGCGATGGAGGTCGACACCGAGACCGGCGCCACGACGATGCGCAAGTACGTCTGTGTCGACGACATCGGGACGATCATCAACCCGCTGATCGTCGAGGGTCAGGTGCACGGCGGTCTCGTCCAGGGCATCGCCCAGGCGCTCTGGGAGGGTGCGGAGTACGATGAGCAGGGCACGCTGGTGTCGGGCTCGTTCGTCGACTACACCCTGCCGACCACGGCCGACACGATCAGCTTCATCACGGACCACACGACGTCGCCGGCGACCTCGAACTCGTTGGGCACCAAGGGTGTCGGCGAGGCGGGAACCATCGCCTCGACGCCCGCGGTGGTCAACGCGATCGTCGACGCGATCCGGCACCTCGGGGTCGACGACGTCACGATGCCCTGCACGCCCGAGCGGGTGTGGAAGGCCATCCAGAGCGGTGGCGGCACGACGGACGCGGCCCCGGTCGCGGACGCCCAGCCGCACTTCGACGAGGCGGCTCCCAACCAGGATCCCGCCGCCGGCACGACGGACGGAGCAGCGCAGTGATCCCCGCATCCTTCGACTACGTGGCCCCGGGCAGCGTCGAGGAGGCCCTCTCGGTCCTCGCCGACGCCGGGGACGACGCCAAGGTCCTCGCCGGTGGGCAGTCGCTGCTGCCGATCCTGCGGATGCGCCTCAACGCCCCGGAGAAGGTCGTCGACCTCGGCCGGATCGAGGCGCTGCGCGGGGTCCGCGACGGTGGCGACCACCTCGCCATCGGGGCGATGACGCCCTACAGCGAGATCGTCGACAATGACCTGGTGCGTGAGCACGCCGGTCTGCTCCGCAAGGCCGTCGAGACCGTCGCCGACCCGCAGATCCGCCACCGCGGGACCATCGGCGGCGCGCTCGTGCACGCCGACCCCGCGGGTGACGTCGGCGCACCGGTCCTGGCGCTGGACGCCACGCTCGTCGTCGTCGGACCGGGTGGCGAGCGCACCGTGCCGGCCACCGAGTTCTTCCGCGACCTCTTCGAGACCGCGGTCGAGGACGGCGAGCTGCTCACCGAGATCCGCATCCCGAAGCACACCGGGTGGGGCTCGGCCTACGAGAAGTTCGTCCGGGTCTCGCACCAGTGGTCCATCGTCGCCGTGGCGGCCACGGTCCGCGTCGAGGGCGGCTCGATCGCCGAGGCGCGGGTCGGCCTGACCAACATGGGCTCGACGCCGCTGCGCGCCACCGCCGTCGAGCAGGCGCTCGTCGGGTCGGCCGCCTCCGGGCTCGCCGACGCGTGCGCGGCGGCCGCCGAGGGCACGAACCCCCCGAGCGACCTCAACGGCGACTCGGACTACCGCAGGCACCTCGCGACGGTCCTCACCCGCCGCGCCGTGCAGAAGGCCATGGAGGGCTGATCCCGGTATGCAGCTGACGCACGACTTCACCGTCCCCGCCGACGTCGACACCACCTGGCGCACCTTCATGGACCTCGAGCGGGTCGGTGGGTGCTTCCCCGGTGCCACGGTGACCGAGGTGACCGAGGACGGCTTCGCGGGGACGGTGAAGGTCAAGCTCGGGCCGATCGCACTGCAGTACAACGGCACCGGGCACTTCGTCGAGAAGGACGACGCCACGCACCACGCGGTCATCGAGGCCAAGGGCAAGGACAAGCGGGGCAACGGCACCGCCGGCGCGACCGTGACGATCCAGCTCACGCCCGACGGCACCGGCACCAAGGTCGACGTCGCCACCGACCTCGCCGTCACCGGCAAGCCGGCGCAGTTCGGCCGCGGTGTCATGCAGGACGTCTCGGACAAGCTGCTCGGCCAGTTCATCGCCTGCATCGAGGGCCACCTGACGGCGGCTCCGGCCGACGAGGCCGCGGCGGCGCCCGCGGCCGAGGCCCCGGCGGCGGCGCCGGTGGCCGACACGGTCACCGAGCCGGCCGCCACCGCTCCGGCGCCCGAGGTGGCGAGTGCCGCCCCGGCGGCGGCCGCCCCGACACCCTCGCCCGCGCCCAGGCCCGCCCCCCGGCCGAAGCCCGCCGAGGACGACGCCCTCGACCTCGGCGCCACGGTGCTCCCGGTGCTCGTGCGCACCTACGCCCCGTACGTCGTCGTCGGCGTCATCGGCATCGTCGTCGGGTGGCTCATCGGCCGCGGCTGATCAGCCCGTCGCCGTGTCCCCGGACCGCGTTCGTTGTCTTACCCCCGGGGGTATACGATCAACGGCATGAGGAAGCACATCGTCATCGTCGGAGGGGTCGCCGGCGGCATGTCCGCCGCGACCCGGCTGCGTCGGCTCGACGAGGAGGCGTCCATCGTCGTCCTCGAGCGCAGCGGTCACGTCTCGTTCGCGAACTGCGGTCTGCCGTACCACCTCGGCGGGGTCATCGAGGAGCGCTCCGCGCTGCTGCTCCAGACGCCGGAGTCGCTCGCCGCGCGGTTCGCGCTCGACGTCCGGGTCCACCACGAGGTGGTCTCCGTCGACCGATCGGCCCGCACCGTGACGGTGCGCGACCTGGCGACCGGGACGACCGGCGAGCTGCCGTACGACGCCCTCGTCCTCTCGCCCGGCGCCCGGCCCGTCCTGCCCCCGGTCCCGGGGCTCGAGGTGGCGCACACGCTGCGAGACGTCGAGGACCTCGACCGCCTCGTCGCCGCGACCGGTGGCGCGCGCTCCGCCGTCGTCGTGGGGGGCGGCTTCATCGGCGTCGAGGTGGCCGAGAACCTCCTGCGGCTCGGGATCGCGGTCACCCTCGTCGAGGCGGCCGGCCAGGTGCTGGCCCCGCTCGACCCCGAGATGGTCCAGCCCCTGCACGACGTGCTGCGCGAGGCGGGCGTCGACCTCGCCCTCGGCGCGTCCGTCGAGCGGGTCGAGCCGGCCGACGGCCCCGGCGGCGAACACGCCGTCCACCTCTCCGACGGTCGGGTGGTGCCGGCGGAGGTCGTCGTGGCGGCGGTCGGTGTCCGTCCCGAGAGCGGGCTGGCGCAGGCCGCCGGCCTCGACGTGGGGGAGCGCGGCGGCATCCTCGTCGACGAGTCCTTCCGCACCTCCGACCCGAGCATCTTCGCCGTCGGCGACGCCGTCGAGAAGACCGACGGGCTCGACGGCTCGGCGGTCCTCGTGCCGCTCGCCAACACGGCCAACCGGCAGGGCCGCGTCGTGGCCGACGTCATCGCGGGCCGGCCGGGGCGCGACCGCGCCGTCCTCGGCACGGCGGTCGTCGGGGTGCTCGGCGTCGCCGCGGCCACCGTCGGGTGGACCGAGAAGCGGCTGCGCGCCGCCGGGCGCCCGCACCGCGTGGTCCACATCCACCCGGGCTCGCACGCCGGGTACTACCCGGGCGCGCACCCGTTGGCCCTCAAGCTGCTGGTCGACCCCGCCACCGACGAGATCCTCGGCGCGCAGGCCGTCGGCCGCGACGGTGCCGACAAGCGCATCGACGTCATCGCGACGGCGATGGCCGGCGGCCTCACGGCGAGCGACCTCGCCGAGCTGGAGCTCGCCTACGCCCCCCAGTTCGGGTCGGCCAAGGACCCGGTGAACATGCTCGGGTGGGTGGCGCGGGCCCTGGCCGCCGGGGACGTCGAGACGCTCCAGTGGCACGAGCTCGACGACGCCCTCGCGGCGGGCGCGACGCTGGTCGACGTCCGCAGCCCGCAGGAGCACGCCGACCGGCCGCTCCCGGGAGCGCTGAAACTCCCGGTCGACGAGCTGCGCGACCGGCTGGCCGAGCTGCCGGCAGGGCCCCTCGTCGTGCACTGCGAGGTCGGCCTGCGCGGGTACGTCGCGGCCCGCCTCCTCGCCCAGCACGGGCGCGAGGTGCGCAACCTCGACGGCGGGTACCGGACCTGGCGGGCCGGCACCGCCGCCGTGCGCGGTGCGGAGGTCAGCGCGCGGGCGTGACCCAGACGTGCCGGCGCCCACGGAGGCGGGGGACCGGCGCGGCGTCGACGGGCGCGACCGGGGCGGGCGGCGTCGGGAGGGCGCGCAGGTCGGCGGCCACGCGCCGCGCGTCGGCGTCGTCGTGGTCGGTGCTGCGCAGCCAGTGCGCGACCCGCCCGCCGTTGTCGAGCGATGCGCGGCGGTGGGTGCGCTCGAGGAGGTAGACGACCGGGGCGACGAGCGCGCCGGCGGCGGCGAGGGTGGTGACGGTGTCGAGGATCTCTGTCGTGGTCATGGCACGATTCTGTCGTTCGGCAAGACCCTGCCACCAGTGGCAGACCTGACGCTCATCCACAAGTTTCTGCCATACTAGGGCGATGGCCCTGCGCACCGTCGCCGTCCTCCTCCAGGAGCCGGTAGCCCTCTTCGAGTACGGCGTGCTCGCCGAGGTCTTCGGCATCGACCGCACCGAGGAGGGGCTGCCGCCCTTCGACTACCGGGTGTGCTCGGAGGAGGACCGCCCGCTCGACGCCCGCCACGGCACGACCGTCACGGCCGCCCACCGCCTCGACGCGACGTACGACGCCGACCTGGTGGCCGTCCCCGCCTCGCCCGCGGCGCAGACGCCCAGCCCGGCCGTCGTCGCGGCGCTGCGCGACGCGCACGAGCGCGGCGCCTGGGTGATGTCGGTCTGCTCCGGCGCGTTCACCCTCGCCGCGGCCGGCATCCTCGACGGTCGTTCGTGCACCACGCACTGGATGCACGCCGCCGAGCTCGCCGCGATGGCCCCGGCCGCCTCGGTCGACCCCGACGTCCTCTACGTCCGCGACGGCAACGTCATCACCAGCGCCGGCACCGCGGCCGGCATCGACGCCGCCCTCCACCTCGTGCGCACCGAGCTGGGCGCCGCCGTCGCGGCGACGATCTCGCGCCGGATGGTCGTGCCGCCGCACCGTGACGGCGGCCAGCGCCAGTTCGTCGAGCGGCCGGTGCCCACCTGCGAGGCCGACAGCCTCGGCCCGCTGCTCCAGTGGATGGTGCAGCACCTCGACGAGTCCTTCACCGTCGACGACCTCGCCGCCCGCGCCGCGATGTCCCCGCGCACCTTCGCCCGCCGCTTCGTCGCCGAGACCGGCACGACCCCGCACCAGTGGGTCACCGACCAGCGCGTGCTGCGCGCCCGCCACCTCCTCGAGGAGAGCGACCTGAGCATCGAGGAGGTCGCGCGGGACGCCGGGTTCGGCTCGGCCGCGCTGCTGCGCCACCACTTCTCGCGCTGCACGGGCATCACCCCGACCGCCTTCCGCGCCCAGCACCGCGTCACGGCCTGAGCGACCTTCACACGATCTCCACACGGAGGCCCGGCGGGCTGCAGCCGCCCGGTCCTACGCTCGCAGCATGACCGAGGGGATGACCGCCGGCGCGCGCAGCGTGCTCGTCGTCGAGGACGAGCCGACGATCAACCAGGCCGTCACCGACCGGCTGCGCGCCGAGGGCTTCGCCGTGCACCAGGCGTTCGACGGCCCGTCGGCCGTCGCCGCCTTCGCCGCGCACGACCCGGACGCCGTCCTCCTCGACGTGATGCTCCCCGGCTTCGACGGCCTCGAGGTCTGCCGCCGCATCCAGGCCGTCCGCCCCGTCCCCGTCCTGATGCTCACCGCCCGCGACGACGAGACCGACCTCCTCGTGGGGCTCGGCGTCGGCGCCGACGACTACGTCACCAAGCCCTTCTCGATGCGCGAGGTCGTCGCCCGGCTGCGGGCCCTGTTGCGGCGCGTCGAGCGGGCCGAGGAGCTGGCCCGCAGCACCGGCCGGATGGACCTCGCGGGCCTCGTCGTCGACCCGGCCTCGCGGCGGGTGAGCATCGACGGGGAGCAGGTGCACCTCACGCCGCTGGAGTTCGACCTCCTGTGTGCGCTCGCCGCCGCGCCCGGCACCGTCCGCTCCCGCGAGGAGCTGATGCGCGAGGTGTGGGGCTGGGGCGACGCCGCCGGCACCCGCACCCTCGACAGCCACGTCAAGGCCCTGCGCGCCAAGATCGGGGCCGAGCGCGTGCGCACCGTTCACGGCGTCGGCTACGCCCTGGAGGTGGGCGGGTGAACACCGACCGCCCGCTCGACGCCGTCACCTCGATCAAGCTCAAGCTCGGGCTGCTCGTCGGGGCGAGCGTCCTCGCGGCCGTGCTCGTCGCGGCGATCGGCGACGGTGCCGGTGTGCCGTGGTGGCAGAGCGTGCCCGTCACGGCCGGAGCCGCGGTGGCCGTCACCCAGTGGCTCGCGCGGGGGATGACCTCGCCGCTGCGGGCGATGACCGACGCCGCCCGGCGGATGGCCGTCGGCGACTACGGGCAGCGGGTGAGTGCGACCTCCTCCGACGAGGTCGGCCAGCTCGCCCGGACCTTCAACGCGATGGCCGCCGAGCTCGCCGGCGCCGACCTCGAGCGGCGGCGGCTCATCGCCACCGTCTCGCACGAGCTGCGGACCCCGCTCACGGCGCAGCGTGCGCTGCTCGAGAACCTCGCCGACGGTGTCGTCGAGCCCGACCCCGAGACGCTGCGCGCCGCGCTCGCCCAGGCCGAGCGGCTCAGCGCGCTCGTCGGCGACCTGCTCGACCTCTCGCGCATCGACGCCGGCGTCGCACCGCTCGCGCTCGGTCCGGTCCGTGTCGCCGACCTGCTCGAGCGCGCCGTGGCCGAGGCCGGGGTGTCGGGTCGTCCGGTCCGGGTCCGGCAGGTGGTCGAGCCGCGTGACCTCGAGGTCAGCGCCGACCCGGCGCGGCTGGCGCAGCTCGTCGCCAACCTCGCGGACAACGCGGTGCGGCACAGCCCGCCCTACGGCGAGGTCCGCCTCTCCGCGCGCCTCGACGGCCCGGCGCACTGGGTGCTCGAGGTCCGCGACGAGGGGCCCGGCATCGCGGCCGAGGACGCAGGGCGCGTGTTCGAGCGGTTCGGCACCGGAGCGGACTCCGCCGGCGGCACCGGCCTCGGCCTGGCCATCGTCCGGTGGGTCTGCGAGCTGCACGGCGGGCGGGTCGAGGTGGTGCCCGGCGACGGTGGCGCCTGCTTCCGCGTGACCCTGCCGGTGTCGCCCGATGCCGAACGTCCCTCCCACCTGCGCGAGATCCCCTCTGCCGCAACCCCGCTCAACACACCCGTCCCGCCGACCCAGGAGGCCGCCATGGGCGTCCCGACCCCCGTCCCCGCCGGAGCCGCCGTTCCGCCCGCGACGGCGGTCGGCCCCTACGGCGGCGGAGGCCCCGGTCCGGTCGACGGCGCGCTGTCCCGCGTCTGGCCGGAGCCGGACCGCCGGCCCCGCGTCGGGGTCGTCGGTGCCGCGGCCGGCATCGGGCTGCTCGCCGCACTCACCTGGCCGTACCGCGGCATCGGGCTGGCGACCTCGCTCGTCATGGTCGCGACCGGGGCCCTGATGTGGACCGTCGCCCGGCACCGGCGCGACCCGTGGACCATCGGGGGCGGGGTGGTGGCGCTGCTCCTCGCGAGTGTGGCCACGCTGCGCGACGCCGGGGGTGTCGTCACGCTCTCGGTCCTCGCCGGGGTCGCCGTCGCCGCGGCCGCCCTCACCCGGGCCCACGGGCTGCTCGCCATCCTCGCCAGCTGGGCGGCCTGGCCACTGTCGGCACTGCGTGGGCTCCCGCTGCTCGGTCGCACGATCACCGCGACGAGCCGCGTGTCCGTGCTCTGGCCGGTCGTGCGCACCGTCGTCCTGTCGCTGCTGGTCCTCGTCGTCTTCGGCGGGCTGTTCGCCACGGGCGACGCGGTCTTCGGGTCGTGGGCCTCCGCGCTCGTGCCGGACCTCGGCTGGGACACCATCGTGCTGCGCGGCTTCCTCTTCGTGCTGCTCACGGGTGTCGCGCTCACCGGGGCCTACCTCGCGCTCAACCCTCCTCAGGCCGACCTCGTCGCCCTGCCCGAGAGCCGCCGCACCCGCCCGGTGTGGGAGTGGGCCGTCCCCGTCGGTGTCGTCGTCCTCCTCTTCGGCGGGTTTCTCGTGGCCCAGGCGACGGTGCTCTTCGGCGGCGATGCCTACCTGCGGCGCACGACCGGTCTCACCCACGCCGAGTACGTGCACCAGGGCTTCGGCCAGCTGACCGTCGCCACCGCCTTCACCGTGCTCGTCATGACGCTCACCCTGCGCATCGCCACCCGCGAGAGCGCCCGTGACCGGCTCGTCGTGCGCGTGCTCCTCGGCGCCCTCGGGGTCTTCACATTGGCCGTCGTGGCGTCGGCGCTGTACCGGATGTCGCTCTACCAGGACGCGTTCGGCTACACCGTGCTCCGCGTCTTCGTCGACGGCTTCGAGCTGTGGCTCGGCCTCGTCGTCCTCATGCTCCTCGTCGCCGTCCTCGGCCTCTCGACGCGGTGGGTGGCCCGGGCCGTCCTCGTCTCGGGCGCGGTCTTCACGCTGGGCTTCGCCGCGATGAACCCCGATGCGTGGGTCGCCGGGCAGAACATCGACCGCTACGAGGCGACGGGCAAGGTCGACACCCTCTACCTGTCGACGCTGTCCGCCGATGCCGCGCCGGTGCTCGCCGAGCGGCTGCCGCGCGAGATGGCCGCCTGTGTGGTCGGCTCGCCGGCCGACCTCGAGGTCTTCGACCGCCGGGCCACCGACGACGTCCTCGGCTGGAACCTCGGACGCGCCCGGGCCGAGAGCGCCCTCGCCACCGTGGGGTCCCCGCCCACGGACTGCTCGGCCTACCTCACCGACACCTACCAGCGCTGACGCGGCCCGGCGTCCGGGTGGCATGCTCGCCGTCATGGACGACCGCACCGTGCTCGTGCTCAACGGCCCGAACCTCAACCTCCTCGGCGAGCGCGAGCCCGAGGTCTACGGGCACCACACGCTGGCCGACGTCCAGGCGCTCTGCGTCGAGGAGGCCGCCCGGCACGGCCTGACCGTCGACTTCCGGCAGAGCAACCACGAGGGCACGCTCGTCGACTGGGTGCAGGAGGGGCGTGCCGGGTCGGCGGGCATCGTCCTCAACGCCGCCGGGTACACGCACACGTCGGTCGCCCTGCGCGACGCCCTGTCGGCCTGCCGGGTGCCGCGGGTCGAGGTGCACATCAGCGACATCCACGCGCGCGAGGAGTTCCGGCACTTCTCCTACCTCGCCGACGTCTGCGACCACCACGTCATCGGGCACGGCGTTGCCGGGTACGCCGAGGCGGTCGCGTGGGTCGCCGGACGCCGTGCCGGCTGACCACCCCGCCCGCTGGGAGGGCGCGGCCTGGCTCGAGGAGGTCGAGGCGTGGCTGCTCCCGGCCCTCGAGCGGCGCGGCTTGACCCCGACCGGCCCGGTCGAGCGCGACCGGGTGAGGTTCTGGTCCGTGATCGCGCGGGTCGAGACCGACGGCGGCCGGGTGTGGGTCAAGGAGAACGCCCCGTCGCAGAGCTTCGAGGCCGGGCTGGTGGAAGTGGTGCACCACGTCGTGCCGGGGGCCGTGCCGACGCCGCTCGCCGTCGACCGCGATCGCGGATGGCTGGCCACCGCCGACCTCGGCCTGCCGATGTGGCACGACGATGCCGCGCCCCCGCTGGAGGACTGGGTCGGCGTCCTGCGCGACTTCGGCGCGCTCCAGCACGCGCTGACGGGGCACGAGGAGGCCGCGCTCGCGACCGGCCTGCCGCGGTTCCCCGAGTCGCCGGATGACGTCGAGGCGTGGCTGGGCCGCCTCGTCGCCGAGGTGCGGGCCCACCCGGACGGGGACCCCCGCCGCCTCGACGACGCCGAGGCGGCCGCGGTCGAGGCCGGCATCCCGCGGCTGCGGAACGCCGCCGAGGAGCTGGCCGCGTCGTGGACGGCGCCCTCCCTCCAGCACAACGACCTGCACCTCGGCAACGCCTTCCGGCGCCCCGACGGCGGTGCGGCGTTCATCGACCTCGGCGACGCCCTGTGGACCCATCCGTTCACGGCGGCGCGCATCCCGCTCTGGATCATGGCGAACCGTCTCGAGCTCGACCCCGACGGCCCCGAGCTGCGGCGCGCGACCGACGCCTACCTCGAGCCGTGGACCGACCGGACGGACCGCGCGACCCTGCGAGCGCTCCTGCCGGCGGCGCACCGGCTCTCGTGCCTGCACCGGGCCGAGTCGTGGCGCCGGCTCCAGGCCGACGTCCCGGTCGAGCGCGTCGACGAGCCGTTCCTCCGCTCGGTGCCGACCTGGCTGGTCGACGCCGCGGCCCCGGACCCCCACGCCGCGGCGGTCGCCTGGTGACTTCCGGGTAGGTAGTTGGACGTCCTACTATTTTCGGACACCCCGAACTGGAGGACCACCCCATGGCAGCGCAGCCGACCGGCGCCGGGCTCCACGTCCCGACCCACCCCGTCCGCATCGTCACCGCCTCCGCCCTCTTCGACGGCCACGACGCCTCGATCAACATCATGCGGCGGATCATGCAGAGCCAGGGCGCCGAGGTCGTGCACCTCGGCCACAACCGCTCCGTGCGCGAGGTCGTCGACGCCGTCATCGACGAGGACGCGCAGGGTGTCGCCGTCAGCTCGTACCAGGGCGGACACGTCGAGTACTTCGAGTACCTCGTCGAGCTGCTCCGCGAGGCCGGGGCCCCGCACGTGCAGGTCGTCGGCGGTGGCGGCGGGGTCATCGTCCCGGCCGAGATCGCCCGGCTGCGCGAGGCCGGCGTCACGATCTTCAGCCCCGAGGACGGCCAGCGGCTCGGCCTGCCCGGGATGGTCAACCAGGTCGTCGCGGCGTGCGACACCGACCTCTGGGAGGTCGCTCCGACCACCCTCGAGGCCGTGCTCTCCGGCGACCGCTCGGCCGTCGCGCGCGCCGTCACCGCCGCCGAGACCGGCCACCTCTCCGACGCGATGCGCGCCGAGCTCGAGCGTGCTGCGGCCGCACGCACCGTGCCGGTCCTCGGCATCACCGGCACCGGTGGCTCCGGCAAGTCCAGCCTCACCGACGAGCTCGTCCGGCGGCTGCGCGTCGACCAGCAGGACAAGCTCCGCATCGCCTGCGTCGCCGTCGACCCCACCCGCCGCCGCGGGGGAGGGGCCCTCCTCGGCGACCGCATCCGGATGAACAGCCTCGACGGCGACCGCGTGTACTTCCGCTCGCTGGCCACCCGCGGTGGGCGCGAGGTGCCGGAGGCGCTCGGCGACGTCATCACCATCCTCAAGGCCGCCGGCTACGACCTCGTCGTCGTCGAGACGCCGGGCATCGGCCAGGGCGACGCCGCCATCACCTCCTACGCCGACGTCAACCTCTACGTCATGACGCCCGAGTTCGGCGCCGCCAGCCAGCTCGAGAAGATCGACATGCTCGACCTCGCCGACGTCGTGGCCGTCAACAAGTTCGAGCGCCGCGGTGCGATGGACGCCCTGCGCGACGTCGGGCGCCAGATGGTCCGCAACCGCGAGGCGTTCGGCAAGCGGCCCGAGGACATGCCGGTGTTCGGCACCTCGGCGGCCACCTTCAACGACGACGGGGTCACCGCGCTGTACCAGGAGCTGCGCGGACAGCTGGTCGGCGTCGGCCTGCCCGTCGCCGAGGGGACGCTCCCCGTCGTCGACGTCCGCCACTCGACGATGCTCCGCCAGGTCGTCCCGCCGCAGCGCGTGCGCTACCTCGCCGAGATCGCCGAGACGGTGCGCGGCTACCACGCGGAGACCGAGCGCTGGGCCGACGCCGCCCGCCGGGTGCAGCGGCTCGACGACGCCCGCGAGGCGCTCGCCAGCGCCGGCAAGGACACTGCCGACCTCGACGCGCTTCTCGAGCAGGCCCGCGACGACCTGCCCGCCGCCCTGCGTCGTCAGCTCGACCAGTGGCCCTCCGTCGTCGAGGCGTACTCCGGGGACGAGCAGGTGGTCACGGTGCGCGACAAGGAGATCCACACCAAGCTCGTTCGGGAGTCGCTCTCCGGCAACGAGATCCGCCGCGTGTCACTGCCCCGCTACAGCGATGACGGCGACCTGCTGTCGTTCCTGCGCCGCGAGAACCTCCCCGGTGTGTTCCCCTTCGCCGCAGGGGTGTTCCCGTTCAAGCGTGACGGCGAGGACCCCGCCCGGATGTTCGCCGGCGAGGGCGACCCGTTCCGCACCAACCGGCGCTTCAAGCTGCTCTCCGAGGGCCAGCCGGCCACCCGCCTCTCGACAGCCTTCGACTCGGTCACGCTCTACGGCCGGGACCCCGACCGCCGCCCCGACATCTTCGGCAAGGTCGGCACGTCCGGGGTCTCCGTCGCGACGCTCGAGGACATGAAGGCGCTCTACGACGGCTTCGACCTCACCTCGCCGACCACCAGCGTCTCGATGACGATCAACGGCCCGGCGCCGACCATCCTCGCGTTCTTCCTCAACACCGCGATGGACCGCGAGGTCGAGAAGTGGGTGCAGGAGAACGGCCGTGAGCCCGACGACGCCGAGCGCGAGGCCGCCCGGGCCCGGGCCCTCGCCACGGTCCGCGGCACGGTGCAGGCCGACATCCTCAAGGAGGACCAGGGCCAGAACACCTGCCTGTTCTCCACCGAGTTCAGCCTGCGGATGATGGCCGACATCCAGGAGTGGTTCATCGAGAAGAAGGTCCGCAACTTCTACTCGGTCTCGATCAGCGGCTACCACATCGCCGAGGCCGGGGCGAACCCCATCAGCCAGCTCGCGTTCACCCTCGCGAACGGCTTCACGTACGTCGAGGCGTACCTCGCGCGCGGCATGGACGTCGACGACTTCGCGCCCAACCTGTCGTTCTTCTTCAGCAACGGGATGGACCCCGAGTACACCGTCATCGGCCGGGTCGCCCGCCGCATCTGGGCGGTCGCGATGCGCGAGAAGTACGGCGCCAACGAGCGCAGCCAGAAGCTGAAGTACCACGTGCAGACGTCGGGTCGTTCCCTGCACGCCCAGGAGATGGACTTCAACGACATCCGCACGACGCTGCAGGCGCTGACCGCCATCTACGACAACGCGAACAGCCTGCACACCAACGCCTACGACGAGGCCGTCACCACCCCGAGCGCCGAGTCGGTGCGCCGCGCGCTGGCCATCCAGCTGATCATCAACCGCGAGTGGGGCCTCGCGATGAACGAGAACCCGCTCCAGGGCTCGTTCGTCGTCGACGAGCTCACCGACCTCGTCGAGGCCGCCGTGCTCGCCGAGTTCGACCGCATCTCCGAGCGCGGGGGAGTCCTCGGCGCGATGGAGACCGGCTACCAGCGCGGGCGCATCCAGGACGAGTCGATGCTCTACGAGCACCGCAAGCACGACGGCTCGCTGCCGATCGTCGGCGTCAACACCTTCGTGCGGCCCGACTCCGACGTCTCGCCCAAGGAGGTCGAGCTGGCCCGCGCCACCGAGACCGAGAAGGAGGGCCAGCTGGCCCGCGTCGAGGGCTTCCGCGAGGAGCACCGCGACGCGGCGCAGGCGGCGCTGGCCCGGCTGAAGGAGGCGGCGACCACTGGCGAGAACGTCTTCGCCGTGCTCGTCGACGCCGCGCGGGTGTGCTCGCTCCAGCAGGTCACCGAGGCGTTCTTCGAGGTGGGCGGCCAGTACCGCCGCAACGTCTGAGCCTTCAGCCGGTGACCGGGTCGGCGGGCGCGCCGTAGAGGACGGCGAAGCGCTCGAGGACGACCGGCATGTCGGGGCTGAACCCGCGCTCGTGGGCGGCGTGCTCGGAGAAGAACCGCCGGTGCACCTCGCGCCAGGAGGTCAGCGTCCGGTCGCCCTCACCCTCGAGGTGGGCGTGCTCGGCGTCCACGTCGTCGAAGGGGACGGTCTCGACGCGGGTCGTCGCGATGAGCGCGCGCGGGACGCCGCGGCCGTCGGTGACGATGCCGAGGTCACCGACGGCCGGCAGCACCTCGCCCTCGGCCTCGTAGTCCCACAGCGCGCTAGCGGTCGCGGTCTTGGTGCCGGAGAGCACGAGCGCGAGCAGCCGGTCGGCCTGGTCCGGCGTGGCCCCGAAGGACCAGGCGGGTGGGGGAAGGATCCCCAGGGGTCGCTCGCCGGCGTAGAACCCGGTCGGGTTGAGGCGGGCCCGCACCCGCGCCACCTCCCAGAAGGCGTCGACGGTCGACGGAGCGGGGTCGGGATCGGGCGCAGGCATCTCCCGAGGCTAGCCGGAGGTCGGGGTGCGGGCCTCAGCCGTCGAGGCGGTGGCGGACCACCCGGCGGCGCAGCGTGGGCTCGGCATGGACGGAGTACCCGGCGTCGAGGAAGACCTGCAGCAGGCCGACCGACGCCTCGTCCCAGATGACCGTCTTCCCCGGCACCGGCTCGGTGGGGTAGCCCTCGAGGACCCGGGCGCCGACCTGCCGCCCGTACTCGACGGTGGCGGCGGCGAGCTCGTACATCAGCCCCTGCCGCCGGAAGCCCTTGCGCACGACGAAGCAGGTGACCGACCAGATGCCCTCGGCCTCGGGGTCCATCCGCATCCACGGCTGCTTGCGCGCCCAGATGCGCGGGTACTCCTCGCGCGGCTCGACGGCCACCCAGCCGGCCGGCTCGCCGTCGACGTAGCCGACCAGGCCGGAGGTCGGGCCGTCGGTGCCGCATCCGGTCTGCGCCACCAGGGCGGCGTCGCGCTCGTCCTGCGTGGTGTCGCGCCAGATCCAGCCCGGCGCCTTGAGTGCCTGGCAGCGGCACTTCCGGGCGCCCCCGGCCTCGAAGAGCGCCTCGACCTCCTCGGGGGAGGCCTCGTTGGCCGGACGCCACGTGAACTCGGGCATGGCGCGAGCCTAGGGGTGGCCGCCGACGACCGGGGCGGGACGGAAACCCGGATGCCCGTGTCGGCGCCGGGCCGTAGGTTTGGTGGGTGGGGACGACGACCGTGACGCCGCCCGCCTCGTCCGCCCTCGCGCCGGCCGAGGCGCGTCCCGTCGCGCCCGGGCGTCGGCTCGACCTGCGGCGCCTGCGCGGCTGGTCCACCGGGTGGGCCCTGCTCGCCTCGGCCACCGGTGCCGTGGGGCGCACGCTCGGCACGGTGGTCGCCGGGCTGCTCGCGGCGAACCCCTCCACGCGGCTCGTCGGCCTGCTCGCGCTGTGCGTCGTCGGCGCCGCCGTCCTCGACACCGCCGGTCGCACGCTCTGGGCAGCCGTCGTCGACCGCGCCGAGGGGCGCCTGCGCGACGACCTCGTCGACGCCGCGCTCGCCCAGCCGGTGCACGCCCTCGGCGAGCAGGCGGTCGGCGAGGTCCTCGACCGGGTCGACGCCGACACCCACGACGTCGGGGCGATGCTGCGCCGGCAGGTGTGGGACGCCCTGCGCTCCGTCTTCGCCGCCGTGCCGATGTGGGTCGTCGCCGGCCTCACCTGGTGGCCGGCCTGGGCCCTGTTCCCCGTCGCCGCGGCCGGCTCCTTCCTGCTCGTGCGTCGGCTGCTCCCCACCATCGCCGAGCGCAAGGTCGTCGAGGAGATGGCCTGGACCGACCACGCCGCCGCCCTCGAGGAGGGCGTCACCGCGCGCGACGACCTGCGCACCAGCCTCGGCCAGGCCCACGTCGTCGCCCGGCTGAGCCGGCTCTCCGCCCTGGTGCACGAGCGCTTCCGGCAGGTCATCGACCTCCAGGTCCGGGTCACCCGCCGCACCGGGCTGCTCCTCTACGGGATGCTCGCCGGCACCCTCGTCGCCGGTGTGGCGATGGCCGCCGGCGGGGGCCTGTCGGTGGCCCGGCTCGTCACGCTCTTCCTCGTCACCAGCACCTTCGTCGGCCAGGTCGACCAGATGGCCCGCCACCTCCCCGAGCTGCAGGCCGGGCTCGGTGCCATCACCCGGCTGCGCCAGCTGCTCGGGGCCGAGCCCGAGCCGGTGGGCGGACTGCCCGTGCCGGGCGGTCGCCTCGACCTCGAGTTCCGGGACCTCGAGTTCGCCTATCCCGAGGGCGGTTTCGCGCTCCGCCACGTCGACCTCCGGGTGCCGGGCGGGCAGACCTGCGCGCTCGTCGGACGTACCGGTTCCGGCAAGTCCACCTTGGCCTCGCTCGTCTCCCGGGCCGTCGAGCCCGCACCCGGTTCGGTGTTCCTCGGTGGCGTCGACGTCCTCGACCTCGACCTGCAGCAGCTGCGCGCATCCGTCGGCGTCGTCACCCAGCGCACCGAGATCCTCGCCGGCACGCTCGCCGAGAACATCACGCTCTTCGCCGGCCTCCCGCGGTCCCGGGTCGAGGCGGCGGTCACGCAGCTGGGCCTCGACGGCTGGGTCGCCGCCCTGCCCGACGGCCTCGACACCCTCCTCGGGCCGGGCGGCACGGCCCTCTCGGCCGGCGAGGAGCAGCTCGTCGCCTTCGCGCGCCTCCTCGTGCGTGACGTCGCGGTCGTCGTCCTCGACGAGGCGACCGCGCGGATGGACCCGCTCACCGAGGCCCTCGTCGTCCGGGCCGCCGACCGCCTGCTCACCGGACGCACCGGCATCCTCGTCGCCCACCGTCTCTCGACCACCCGCCGGGCGTCCCGGGTGGCCGTGCTCGACCACGGCCGGGTCGTGCAGCAGGGCCCGCGCGCCGAGCTCGCCCGGGCCGACGGTCCGTTCCGCGACCTGCTCGCGGCCAGCGGGGACGACCTCGATGACGACCTCGGTGCGGCCGCCGAGCCGGCGGAGCCCGGTCCCGCGGGTCTCGCCGTCGCCGGGGCCCGGCGGGCCGGCCCGCCCCCCGCGCTCGTCGACCCCGGCGAGGGACCGTCGCTGGCGCGCGGCATCCTCTCGGCCCTCCTCGTCCGGCCGCGGTGGGGTGTCTGGCCGGCCGTGCTGTTCCTCGTGTCCGCGCTCGGGGGCGCGTTCGGCGCGGCCACCGGCTTCGTGTGGGGCCGGGTCGTCGAGCACCTGCGCTCCGGCGCCGGCGGCGACACCGAGACCGTCGTGCTCACCGCCCTGACCGCCGCGTCGGTGCTCTTCGCCCCGCTGGTGCTCGTCGCCGCGATGCGCCGCTACCCGCGCTGGTGGATCGAGGTCATGCTCCGCGTGCGGATGTCCGTGCTGCTCGGGCAGACCCGCCAGCACCGCCTCGAGCGGACGCCGGCCGGCGAGGTCGTCGCGCGCTCGATGGACGCCGACCGGTACGCGCTCTACGCCGACCGCTGGGTCGACTTCCTCAACGGCCTCGCCATCGTCGTCGTCACCGCGGCCCTCGGCGGCAGCCTGCTCGCCGGCGGGGTGCTGCTCGTCGTGCTGCTGGGCGCGGCGCTGGCCTCCGCCGTCGGTCGGCCCATCGCCGGGCGCTCGGCGGCCGAGTCGTCCCGGGCGCGGGCGCGCTTCGGGCGGGCCGTGGTCTCCGTCCTCGAGTCGGCCCGCACGGTCAAGCTCGCGGCGGCCACGCCGGCCGCCCACGCGCACCTGCGGCAGGTGGACGCCGGCCGCGTGCGGGCCGCCGTCTTCGAGCACCGGGTCCAGGCCGTCCTCGACGGCGTGCCGCTCGTCATGGTGCAGGCCGGCGTCGTCGCCGCCTGGGGCGTCTACGTGCTCGGTGGCTGGGGCCTGGCGACGGCCATCCTCGTCTCGGGCGCCGTCAACGGCTTCGACTGGTTCGGCCGGGTCGCCGGGGCCGTCGTCACCGAGGCGCCCGGAACCCGCTCCTGGCAGCGGGCCACGAGCCGGCTCGCGGGCGGCGTCGACCTCGTGCGGCTGCCGGCGGGCATCGACCTCGTCGAGGGCGCGGCCCCCGCGGCCGAGGTGCCGAGCCGGGTGCCGCTCGAGGAGCTCCGGCTCACCGGGGTCGGGGCCGTGCACGACGACGGCACGCGCGGGGTCGAGGGCGTCGACCTCACCGTCCCGGCCGGCGAGCTCGTGCTCCTGCTCGGCCAGGTCGGCTCCGGCAAGTCCAGCCTGCTCGGCGCGCTCGCCGGGCTGCTCGAGCACACCGGGTCGATCACCTGGAACGGCGTCGAGGTCGAGGACGCCCAGGTCTTCCTCCGCCCGGGCCAGGTGTCGCACGTGGCGCAGGTGCCCCGCGTGCTGTCCGGCACCTTCGCCGACAACGTCGTGCTCGGGCACGGGCGCACGCTCGGCCCGGCCATCGCCGACGCGCGCCTGGACCAGGACGTCCGCGAGGCCGGTGGCCACGACGCCCTCGTCGGCCACCGGGGGGTGCGGCTCTCCGGCGGACAGGTGCAGCGCCTCGCGCTCGCCCGCGCGCTGGCCGCCGAGACCGAGCTGATCCTCGCCGACGACGTCTCGAGCGCGCTCGACGCCGCCACCGAGGTGGAGCTCTGGTCGGCGCTGCGCGCGCGGCGCACGACGGTCATCGGGGCCACCTCGAAGCGGGCCGCGCTGGCCCAGGCCGACCGGGTCGTCGTGCTCGTCGAGGGACGGGTCGCCGCCGTCGGTCCGTGGCGCGAGCTGAGCCCGCGCTGGGCGCACCTGGCCGGCTGACGCCGGCTGACGCCACGCGCCGGCCGGGACGGCCGCGCTCCTCAGGCGTCGACGCGCTCGCGGAGCCAGTCGATGTCCGCGCGCTGGCCCTCGGTGCCGCCCGGCGTCTCCACGACCACCGGCGCCCCGGCCTCGCGGACGACGTGGACGATGTCCGCGCCGTCGATGTGCCCCGACCCGAGGTTGGTGTGCCGGTCGGCGCCGGAGTCGAAGGTGTCGCGGGAGTCGTTGCAGTGCACCAGGTCCACCCGCCCGGTGATGGCGCGGACCTTGGCCACGACGTCGCCGAGGTCGTTGCCGCCGGCGTGCGCGTGGCAGGTGTCGAGGCAGAACCCGACGGTGTCGCCGCCCTCGGCGCGGCCGATCGCCTCCCAGAGCCGCTCGATGGCCTCGAGCCGCCGGGCCATCGCGTTGTCGCCGCCGGCGGTGTTCTCGATGAGCAGCGGCACCGGCATCTCGAGGCCGTCGACGCACTTGCGCCAGTTGTCGAAGCCGACGCCAGAGTCCTCGTCCTTGCCGAGGTGGCCGCCGTGGACGACGACGCCCTTCGCGCCGATCTCGGCCGCGGCGTGCAGGTGCTGCTGGAGCAGCTTGCGCCCGGGGATGCGGATGCGGTTGTTCGTCGCCGCCACGTTGATCGGGTAGGGCGCGTGGACGTAGAGGTCGATGCCCGCCTCCTCGGCGGCCGCCCGCAGCGCCTCGGCGCCACCCGGGTACTCGACCACCGGGCCCTTGTAGCTCTGCGGGTCGCCGAGGAAGAGCTGGCTGAGTGTGGCCCCGCGGGCGAGCGCCTCGCCCACCGGGTCGGCCTGGTCGACGTGTCCTCCGATGCGCAGCGTCATGCCCCCACGCTACGACGGGGCGCCGACTCCCGGGCACCGCCACCGGCGCCGGGCAGGGCAGGATGGCGCCATGCAGATCGCCGACACCTCCGCCATCGTCACCGGGGGCGCCTCCGGCCTGGGCGCGGCCACCGCCGCCGCCCTAGCCGCCGCGGGCGCCCGCGTGACCGCCCTCGACCTCCCGGACGCCTGCGCCGCCGCGCCCGAGGTCTCGGGCATCACCTACGCGCCGACCGACGTCACCTCCGAGGCCGACGTGCGTGCCGCCGTCGCCGAGGCCGCCGGTGACCCCGAGCGGCCGCTGCGGGTCGTCGTGAACTGCGCCGGCATCGGACCCTCGCAGCGCATCCTCGGACGCAAGGGCACCCACTCGATCGACCTGTACCGCAAGGTCCTCGAGGTCAACCTGCTCGGCACCTTCGTCGTCATGACGGTGGCCGCCGAGGCGATCGCCGCCACCGAGCCCGAGGCCGAGGGTCAGCGCGGAGTCGTCGTCAACACGGCGAGCATCGCCGCCTACGACGGCCAGGTCGGGCAGGCCGCCTACAGCTCGAGCAAGGGCGGCATCGTCGGGCTCACCCTCCCGGCGGCCCGCGACCTCGCGCAGTACGGCATCCGCGTGGTGACCATCGCGCCCGGGATCGTCGAGACGCCGATGCTCGCCACGGTCTCCGACGAGTTCCGCGCCGGCCTCGCCGCGGGCGTTCCCTTCCCGCAGCGCCTCGCCAGGCCCGAGGAGTACGCGAAGCTCGCCCTGGCGATCGTCGACCACGACTACCTCAACGGCGAGGTCATCCGGATGGACGGCGCGCTGCGGATGGCCCCGCGCTGACGCCCTGATGCCCCTCCTCGACGACCTCGGCGCGCCGGTGCCCCTCACGGGGCCGGCGCGCCGCGTGGTCTCCCTCGTGCCCTCGCTCACCGAGGCGCTCGCGGCGACCTGCCCGGAGCGGCTCGTCGGGGCCACCGACTGGTGCACGCACCCGGCCGACCTCGACGTCACGCGCGTGCGGGGGACGAAGAACCCGGACCTCGCGGCGGTGGCCGATCTCGCGCCCGACCTCGTCGTCGCGAACAAGGAGGAGAACCGCGAGCTCGACGTCACCCGGATGCGCGAGCGCGGTCTGGCGGTCTGGGTGACCGACATCGAGACGGTGCCGCAGTCGCTGGCGTCGATGGGGCGGCTGCTCGCCGAGGCGCTGTCGGTCGACGAGCCGGGCTGGCTGGCCGAGGCGCGCGAGGCCTGGGCCGGCCCGGTGCCGGTGCCGCACGCCAGGGCCGTCGTGCCGATCTGGCGCGACCCGTGGATGGTCGTCGGCCGGCCGACCTTCACCGCCGACCTCCTGACCCGCGCGGGCTTCGAGGTCGTCACCGGGGGAGCGTCGGGCCGTTACCCGCACGTCGACGCCGCCGCGCTCGACGACCCGGACGGGGCCGACGTCGTCCTGCTCCCGGACGAGCCGTACGAGTTCACCGCGGCCGACGGCCCGGAGGCGTTCACCCGGGTGCCGACCCGGCTCGTCTCCGGCCGGCTGCTCACCTGGTACGGACCGGCCCTGGTGGAGGCCCGGATTTCACTGGACCGAGCGTGACCGTGTAGTGTCTCCGTCGCGCTCATGGGTGGTTTTCGGCCCTCGCGCGCGCCCCCTTAGCTCAGTCGGCAGAGCGTTTCCATGGTAAGGAAAAGGTCGTCGGTTCGATTCCGACAGGGGGCTCTGGTCCGGCCGGAGCCCAGCTCCCCGAGAGGGGTTCCCGGTCGTTCCCCCAAGGCGGGGTAGCTCAGCTGGTTAGAGCGCACGACTCATAATCGTGAGGTCGCGGGATCGAGCCCCGCTCCCGCTACGCAGTCCGTGATTTCCCGGGAACACCGGGGTCGCGTACCCTGTTGTGCTGGTGCCGCGCGTGGGCTGGATCCCTCGCCCGCGCCGCATCCCGAGATCCACCACCGTTTTCCGAGAGCAGGTTGCCCCCATGGCCAAGGCCACCGACGTCCGCCCCAAGATCACCCTGGCGTGCACGGAGTGCAAGGAGCGCAACTACATCACGAAGAAGAACCGCCGCAACGACCCCGACCGGCTCGAGCTGGCGAAGTTCTGCCCGCGCTGCAAGAAGCACACGGCGCACCGCGAGACCCGCTGACGCGCACCCGCGTCGCCGACGAGGCCGCCCGCACCCCTCCGGTGCCGGCGGCCTCGTCGCGTCCGCGATGGCGCTCGGGCGGGGTGGGGGTGGCGGCGCGTCCGCCCCTAGAGTGGGCGCCATGGCCGTGAACCCCGACTTCGTCGGACGCACCTACCCGCCGAGCGGGCCGTACGCCGTGGACGCCGCCCTCATCGCCGCGTTCGCCGCGGCCGTGGGCTCGCACGACCCGGTCCACACCGACGCCGAGGCCGCGCGCGCCGCCGGCTACGCCGACGTCGTGGCACCGCCGACGATGGCCGTCCGCTTCGCACAGGCCTCGGACCGCACCTACGTCGCGGACCCGGAGGCCGGTATCGACTACAGCCGGGTCGTCCACGGCGAGCAGCGCTTCGTCCACCACCGCCCGATCACCGCGGGCGACGAGCTGCTCGGCACCCTGACCGTCGACCAGATCCGCCAGGCCGGAGGCCACTCGATGATCACGACGCGCACCGAGCTGGCCACGGTCGCCGGCGAGACGGTCGCCACCTGCACCTCGACCATCGTCGTCCGGGGAGGGGAGGACTGATGGCCGCGCGCGCCCTCGCCTCGGTGTCCGTCGGCGAGATCGTCGGGCCGGTCACCGTCCCCGTCACCCGCGACACCCTCGTCGCGTACGCCAACGCCTCCGGCGACCAGAACCCCATCCACCAGGACGAGGAGTTCGCGCGCTCGGTCGGTCTCCCGGACGTCATCGCGCACGGGATGTGGACGATGGGCGCCGCCGGCACCGTCGTCGCCGAGTGGGCGGGCGATGCCGGGCGGGTGGTCGAGTACGGCACACGGTTCACCAAGCCCGTGGTCGTCCCGACCTCCGGCACCACGGTGACGGTCGAGGGCAAGGTCACCGCCGTCGACGCGGAGAGCGGCCGCGTCTCGGTCGACCTGGCGGTCGCGAGCGACGGGCAGAAGGTGCTCGGCCGCTGCATCGCCGTCGTGCGCCTCGACTGATGGAGGAGCGGCACGACGAGCCCCTCGCGGGCTGGACCACCATGCGCGTGGGCGGCCCGGCGGCGCGGATGGTGGTCGTCTCGACAACCGACGAGCTCGTCGACGCGGTGCGCGAGGTCGACGACGCCGACGAGCCGCTGCTGGTGCTCGGGGGTGGCTCGAACCTCGTGCTGCCGGACGATGGGTTCGCGGGGACCGTCGTGGCCGTCCGGACGACCGGGGTCGAGGTGGACTCGGCGGACCTGTGCGGTGGCGCGAACGTGACGGTGGCGGCCGGCGAGCCGTGGGACCCGTTCGTCGAGCGAGCCGTGGCCGAGGGCTGGTCCGGCATCGAGGCGCTGTCCGGCATCCCGGGATCCACGGGCGCGACGCCCATCCAGAACGTCGGGGCGTACGGGCAGGAGGTCGCCCAGACCATCGCGCGGGTGCGCGTCTGGGACCGGCTCGAGGAGCGGGTCCGCACGATGATGACGATGGACTGCCGCTTCACCTACCGGCACTCGCTGTTCAAGGGGACCGACCGCTACGTCGTGCTCGACGTGATGTTCCAGCTCGTGCTGCAGAGCCTCTCCCAGCCGGTGCGGTACGCGGACCTCGCGACCCAGCTGGGTGTCGAGGTGGGGGAGCGCGTGCCGCTCGGCGACGCGCGCGAGGCGGTGCTGGCGCAGCGCCGGCGGCGGGGCATGGTGCTCGACTCCGAGGACCACGACACCTGGTCCTGCGGGTCCTTCTTCACCAACCCCGTGCTCACCGAGGCCGAGTTCGCTGCCCTGGAGGAGCGGGCGGCCGAGCGGCTGGGGGCGGACGCGCCGGCCCCGCCCCGCTTCCCAGAGGCGGGGGGCCGGGTCAAGACGTCCGCGGCGTGGCTCATCGAGCGGGCCGGCTTCGGCAAGGGGTACGCGATGCCCGGTCCGGCCGCGGTGTCGACGAAGCACTCGCTGGCGCTGACCAACCGCGGCTCGGCGCACACGTCGGACATCGTGGCCCTGGCCCGCGAGGTGCGCGACGGCGTGCGCGACGCCTTCGGGGTGGCGCTGGTCAACGAGCCGGTGCTGCTCGGTCAGGAGCTCTAGGACGACGCACACGGCCGGGTCCCGGTCGGCGAGAACAGGTGTGGTGTCGCGGGACGTCCATGTGCTCCGGATGCCGGGCCGGTCCCGCGGTCGCCTCGCCCGGCGGTCGAGAACTGGTGTGTTGCTGCGGGAGGTCCATGTGCTCCGGATGCCGGGCCGGTCCCGCGGTCGCCTCGCCCGGCGGTCGAGAACTGGTGTGTTGCTGCGGGAGGTCCATGTGCTCCGGATGCTGGGCCGGTCCCCGTGGTCGCCTCGCCCGGCGGTCGAGAACTGGTGTGTTGCTGCGGGAGGTCCATGTGCTCCGGATGCTGGGCCGGTCCCCGTGGTCGCCTCGCTCGGTGGTTGAGAACTGGTGTGTTGCTGCGGGAGGTCCATGTGCTCCGGATGCTGGGCCGGTCCCCGTGGTCGCCTCGCCCGGCGGTCGAGAACTGGTGGCGGGAGGGGCTGTCGCGCTCGTCCACAGGGCCCCCGTCGGCGCCGGCTCGTCCACAGGTACGACCTGGGCTCTTGGCCGGCGGGACGGTGAGCTGCAGGCTCGGACCATGGTTCACCACCCCACCCGGCCGGAGGCCGCGCAGGAGCTCCTCGCGGCGGCCCGCGCACGCCTGACCCTCTCTGACGAGGTCGGTCTCGCCCTGCGTGCCCATCGTCGACGGCTGCGGCTCAGCCAGCGGGCGTACGCGGCGCTGCGCGGGTACTCGCGGACGACGCTCGGGAGGTTGGAGGTCGCGGCCGGCGGGCACCGGCTCGACGACGTGGTGCGCGCGCTCGAGGGCACGGGTTTCGCCCTGTACCTGGGGCGCTCGCCCACCCCTCCACGCGTCGACGACTCCGCGCTGTCGGCGCCCGAACCGCAGCCTCGCGTTGCGAGCACCCTTCCCCGGGCGCTTCCACCCGAGGGTGCGCCGTCGCCGGTGGGACCCGAGGAGTGGCCGAGCACCGAGCTCGTCGCCCGGGTACGTGGGGAGACGCGGCGGTTCCCGGGGCACCTGGAAGCCACGCGGGTGAGCTCGCCCCCGAGGTGGTGGTGGATGCACGAGTTCTTCTCCGGCCCGACGCCGGAGCCGCTCTGGTACTCGCCGCGCCCCGTGCTCATGCCGAACGGCACGACGCTCTACCTGCTCGCGGCGGACGACGAGCACTCCTCCGACGGGCCTGACGACGCGGCGCCACTGCGAGCCGGGAAGGTGGCGCCGGACGACCCCGGCCTCGGGCCGCCGTTCCGCGAGAACGACGCACCGCCCGAGCTCTCCACCGAGGAGTGCGGCCGGGACGCCGCCTGAGGCACAGCCGACCGCCCCGGGTCCCGCGCGTGCCGAGCGTTCCGCAGTGGCCCGGCACCCGGAGCACATGGACGCCTCCGGCGGCACCCACCGTGTTGTACCGCGTCCGCCACGCGCGGATGCCCGGTCGCTTCGGCCGTGGCCCGACATCCGGAGCACATGGACGTCTCCGGCGGTACCCATCGTGCTGTACCGCGTCCGCCACGCGCGGACGCCCGGTCGCTTCGGCCGTGGCCCGACATCCGGAGCACATGGACGTCTCCCGTGGCACCACAGTGGTGCCCCGGGCCCGCCCCGCGCGCGGACGCCCGGTCGCTTCGGCCGTGGCCCGACATCCGGAGCACATGGACGTCCCGGGCGGCACCCACAGTGCTGTGCCGGGCCCGCCCCGCGCCGACGCTCCGCCGTACCGTGCCGCGGCGACCGTTGCCGAGGCGGGCTGCGCTCAGCAGCCCGGCTCGCCCAGCCAGGCGTCGATGTCGCGCTCGGCCGCCGCCCGGACCTCCGCGGGCGCCCGGCTCGCCGCCAGCGACGCCCGCGCCAGACCCGCCAGCTCCGCGTCCTCCAACCCGTGGATCGTGCGCGCCGTCTCGTACTGCTCGGCCAGCCGCGAGCCGAAGATCAACGGGTCGTCGGCTCCCAGCGCCACCGTCGCCCCGGCGGACAGCAGCTGCCGCAGCGGCACCTCCTCGGACACGTCGTACACCCCCAGCGAGACGTTCGACCCCGGGCACACCTCGAGCGCCACCCCTGCCGCCACGACCCGGTCGAGCACCCGCGGGTCCTCCACCGAGCGCACCCCGTGCCCCAGCCGGTCCGGCGCCATCGCATCGAGCGTGGCCGCCACCGCCTCCGGCCCCAGCAGCTCCCCGGCGTGCGGCACCGACGCCAGCCCGGCCGCCCGCGCGATGCGGAAGGCGTGCCCGAACTCCTCGGTGTCACCGCGCCGCTCGTCGTTGGAGAGGCCGAAGCCCACCACGGTCCCGGCACCCTCACCCGCGTACCGCGCCGCCAGCCGGGCCAGCGTCCGCGCCTCGAGCGGGTGCCGCATCCGCGACGCCGCCACGACGACCCCCACCTGCGCGGCCCCGGCGACCCGCGACACCTCCGCCGCCTCGTCGAGCACGATCTCCAGCGCCGGCGTGATGCCTCCCACGAACGGCGCGTACGACGTCGGGTCGACCTGCAGCTCCAACCACCGCGACCCCTCGGCGCCGTCGTCGAGCGCCGCCTCCCGCACGATCCGCCGCATCTCGGCCTCGCCGCGCACGCAGCCCCGGGCCACGTCGTACAGCCGCTGGAACCGGAACCAGCCGCGGACGTCGGCGGCGTCGAAGAGCGGCGGGTAGTCGTCGGTCAGCGTCGACGGGAGGCGCAGGCCGTGCTCGGCCGCCATCTCACGGACGGTCTCGACCCGCATCGAGCCGGTGAAGTGCAGGTGCAGGTGCGCCTTGGGCAGCGTGCCGACCGGGCGCGGGGCCGCGGCCCCGGCGGTCGACCCGCTCACTCCTCCGAGGTCTCCTCGTCGAGCTCGCCCTCGCCGACGACGTGCACGGCGGCCTCCTCGGCCGAGGCCCCGGCGCCGTCGATGCCGACGTCCTCGCCCACGAGGTCCTTCTCGTCGTCCTCGCCGAAGCCGCCGTCAGGAGCCACGAGCCTCCCGGCGCGCTCGTCACCGACCTCGCCGTCGCCGAGCCAGTCGTCCTCGGCGTCGATGGCGTCGGGGTCGTCGCCGCCGACGCGGTCCTCGTCGAGCCCGGACTCGTTCTCGGGCGCCCCGTACGCCGACGACGGGTCCGGCACCTCCTGGTGGATGCGCTCCTCGATCGTCTCGTCGCGGCCCTGCTCCTCGGCGGTGACGCCGTGGGCGATCGACCCGTGCAGCCGCTCGGGCGGGGAGTAGCCGCGGTCGAGCACGTCGTCGACGTCCTCCTGCACGAGGGTGTCCTCGGGCTGCAGCTGGTCCTCGTCGCCGTAGGAGGTGGGGTCCGTGCTCTCGTCGGGGCGCTCGCTCATCCCGTCACCCTACGTCGCCGGCGAGCTGCTCGGCGGCGGCCAGCGCGACGCACGTGGCCACCCCGGCCATCGCCGCCTCGACCTCCTCGAGCACCGGGAAGGACGGTGCGAGACGGATGTTCCGGTCTCGCGGGTCCTTGCCGTACGGGAACGACGCCCCGGCCGGGGTGAGCGCGATGCCGGCCTCCTTGGCCAGCGCGACGACCCGCGAGGCACACCCGTCCGGCACGTCGAGGCTGACGAAGTAGCCACCGCGCGGGCGGGTCCACTCGGCGATGCCGAGCCCCTCGAGCCCAGCGGTCAGGGCCGCGTCGACCGCCGCGAACTTCGGCGCCAGGACCGCGCGGTGCTTCGCCATGTGCTCGCGCACGCCGTCGGGGGAGCCGAAGAACTGGACGTGCCGCAGGTGGTTGACCTTGTCCGGCCCGATGGACGCGAACTTCAGGTGCCCCAGGTACCAGCCCACCGTCTCGCGTGAGCCCGCGAGGAAGGCCACCCCGGCCCCGGCGAAGGTGATCTTGCTCGTCGAGGCGAAGACGACCGGCCGGTGCGGGTGCCCGGCGGCCGAGGCCAGGGACAGGATGTCGGCCGACTTCGCCTCGTCCTCGGTCAGGTGGTGCAGCGCGTAGGCGTTGTCCCAGAACAGCCGGAAGTCCGGTGCGGCCGTGGGCATCGCGGCCAGCCGCGCAGCGACCTCCTGGGTCACGACCGAGCCGGCGGGGTTGGCGTAGGTCGGCACGATCCACATGCCCTTGACGCTCGGGTCGTCGCGCACGAGTGCCTCGACGGCGTCGACGTCCGGGCCGTCGGCGAGCATCGGCACGGTCACCATCTCGATGCCGTACGACTCGAGCATCGTGTAGTGGCGGTCGTAGCCGGGCACCGGGCAGACGAAGCGGACGGTCTCCTCGTCCTTCCACGGCCGCGGCGAGTCGACGCCGCCGTGCATCAGGTGGAAGACCAGCACCTCGTGCATCATCGACAGGCTCGCGTTGCCGCCGGCGACGATCTGGTCGGAGTCCACCCCGAGCAGCTCGGCGAACATCTCGCGCAGCTCGGGCAGCCCCTCGAGCCCGCCGTAGTTCCGCACGTCCGTGCCGGCGCGGTCGCGGTGGCCGTCGGGCAGGGAGAGCAGCCGCTCCGCGAGGTCGAGCTGCTCGGCGCTGGGCTTCCCGCGCGTCAGGTCGAGGCGCAGGCCCCGCTCGGTGAGGTCCGTGTACGCCGCGCGCTGCTCCTCGAGGAAGGAGCGCAGCTCCTCGGGGGAGCGGTCGGCGAGGGGGGTGCGGGAGACGGCGTCGGTGCTCACCCCTCCATCGTGGCAGAGCGACCCGTCGCACCGGGGGGCCCGACCGCGCACCGAACGGCCTCCGCGAGCCGGGGGAGTCCTCCCCATCGCGGGCCGGGGTCGAGGCTGGCACGGTCGTGGACTGCCGGGGGGCGACCAGCGCCTCCCCACGAACCCCTGGGGGACCACATGCAGCACCGCACCCGCCCGCTCCTCGCCGCGCTCGCCGCGGCGGGCGTCACCGCCGCCGGCCTCGTCGGCACGACCGCCGCCGCACCGACCGCCGAGGCCGCGGGCCCGACGACCATCCGCGTCGTCCAGCACAACACCGACCAGCACAAGGACCGCTTCCTCGAGGTCGTCCGCGACCTCGAGCAGGGCAGGGCGGACGTAGGGCTGATGCAGGAGGTCTGCCAGTCCTGGGTGAAGGACCTGAAGAAGAAGCACAAGGGGTGGACCGTCAGCTACCACGAGCAGACCTCCAACCCGGACTGCCCGGCCGGCAAGGGGAACGTCGCGATCCGCCCCGGGAAGGGGAGCGTGTTCGCAGAGGCGTACAACGTGCCCGGGGAGGGCAAGACCTTCGGCCTCGCGTGCGTCGCGTTCGGCTTCGGGGGCATCCGCACGCACGCCTGCTCGACGCATCTGTCGACCTACGACACGAACGCAGCGGTCGTCCGGCGCGGCGAGACCGAGCGGATCAAGGCGATCACCAACTCCTGGATCGACGCCAAGGACGCGGTCATCGTCGCCGGCGACATGAACTCCCAGCCGACCTCGACCGAGCTCGACCCGCTCTACCTCTACCCGGCGTCGCGCTCCGAGGGCCGCTTCGTCGAGGCCGGCCAGCTGGCCCGGGACCGCAAGAAGCGCGTCGGGCCCGACACGCACCGCAAGGGCAAGATCGACTACGTGTTCTTCTCGGAGAACCACACGCCGCTCGCGGCCGGCGCGAAGCTCGCGCAGGAGAAGACGTCCGGGCACAAGATCCTCCGCGTGACGACCACCCTGCGGTGACGTAGGGCGCCGGACGGTGACGGGGGTCCCGGGTCGGGCGGTTCGCGCCCGGCCCGGGACGTCCCGTATGCTGTCCGTTCGGTGTGACCACCATCTGTCGGCGTGCCGTCGGACCGGTCGCACCACCCCGGGCCCGCCCCCCAACGGCGGTCCCACAGGGCAGTGGCTCAATTGGTAGAGCACCGGTCTCCAAAACCGGCGGTTGGGGGTTCGAGTCCCTCCTGCCCTGCGTCGCACGTGTGGTTCGTCCACGAAACGCGGTCCGTCCCTCGGGCTGCCTTCGCGGTCGTGCCGCGCGGAAGGCACCGAACCGAGCACCGACCGTGAAGAGGCACCGTGACTGACGTGGGTCAGACCAGGACTCCCTCCCGCCCCGCCAAGGGGACGGAGCGGAGCGGCAACCCCATCTCCCGGTGGTTCCGCGCGCTCGCGCTGTTCGTCAGCCAGATCCTCGACGAGCTCCGCAAGGTCGTCCGGCCGACGCGCAACGAGCTCTGGAACTACACCCTCGTCGTCATCGTCTTCGTCACGGTGATGATGGCGATCGTGTCCGGCCTCGACTTCGGCTTCAGCAAGCTCGTCGGGCTGGTCCTGGGCAACGGTTCCTGACCGCGCCCACGCGCACCCCGCCCCCCGGCACCCGCAGAACAAGGAAGAGGTCACCCGTGTCCGACCAGTGGACCGACAACCCCGACGTGGCGTCCGACGACGCCCCCGAGGTGGCTCCCGAGGCCGCGACGGAGCAGTCCGCCACCGACCTCCCGGTCGACGACACCCCGGTCCAGGAGGCCGACCTCGAGGCCGCCGAGTCCTTCGACGCCGCGCAGGCCGACGAGGCCGACGAGGACGGTGCCGACACCGAGGGTGACGACACCGACGGTGCCGCCACCGAGGGTGACGACACCGCAGTCGCCGACACCGACGACGCGTCCGCCGACACCGACGACGCCCCCACCGGCGCCGTCGACGAGGACGGCGACGTCCTCGAGGGCGTCGACCCCGTCCAGGCGTTCAAGGACGACCTCGCCGGCAAGTTCGGCGACTGGTACGTCATCCACTCCTACGCGGGCTACGAGAACCGCGTCAAGGCCAACCTCGAGAACCGCACGCAGTCCCTCAACATGGAGGACTACATCTTCGAGACCCAGGTCCCGATGGAGGAGGTCACCGAGATCAAGGGCGGACAGCGCAAGCTGGTCCGCCGGGTCCGGATGCCCGGGTACGTCCTCGTGCGCATGGACCTCACAGACGAGTCGTGGGGCGCCGTGCGGCACACCCCGGGCGTCACCGGGTTCGTCGGCAACGCCCACCAGCCGGTGCCGCTGACCCTCGACGAGGTCTTCACGATGCTCAAGCCGGCCGACCTCGAGTCCCCGGTCGCGGCGAGCACCTCCGGCGGCGGCCAGGCCGCGTCGGGCGGCTCCGGTGGCGAGACCACGGTCGTCGACTTCGAGGTCGGCGAGTCCGTCACCGTCATGGACGGCCCCTTCGAGACGCTGCCGGCGACGATCTCCGAGATCAACCCCGACACCCAGAAGCTCAAGGTGCTCGTCTCGATCTTCGGCCGGGAGACCCCGGTCGAGCTCTCCTTCGGCCAGGTCGCCAAGATCTGACCGGGGAGCAACCCCGCCCCGGGGGTCCCGGGGATGCAAAGGGGTCATCGCCCACGGCGTCGGCCCACCACCACACAGAACAAGGACAGTCATGCCCCCCAAGAAGAAGGTCTCCGGCTACATCAACCTGCAGATCCAGGCAGGTGCCGCGACCCCCGCGCCCCCCGTCGGCCCCGCGCTCGGTCAGCACGGCGTCAACATCATGGAGTTCGTCAAGGCGTACAACGCGGCGACCGAGCACCAGCGCGGCAGCATCATCCCCGTCGTCATCACGGTCTACGAAGACCGCTCCTTCACCTTCATCACGAAGACCCCGCCGGCCTCCGAGCTCATCAAGAAGGCCGCCGGTGTCCAGAAGGGCTCGGGCGAGCCGCACAAGACCAAGGCCGGCAAGCTGACCAAGGACCAGCTCCGCGAGATCGCGGAGGCCAAGATGCCCGACCTCAACGCCAACGACGTCGACGCCGCGATGAAGATCATCGCCGGCACCGCCCGTCAGATGGGCATCGAGACCGAGCTCTGAGCCCGGTCGAACCCCCCTGTGGCAGGGCCTGCTTCGGCCCGATGACCACGACTCCACCACCACACCAGGAGCAGCACATGAAGCGCAGCAAGTCCTACCGCGCCGCCACCGAGAAGATCGACGCGGACAAGGTCTACGCCCCCCTCGACGCCATCCGCATCGCCAAGGACGTCGCGTCGGCCAAGTACGACGAGACCGTCGAGGTCGCGTTCCGCCTCGGCGTCGACCCCCGCAAGGCCGACCAGATGGTCCGCGGCACGGTCAACCTCCCGCACGGCACGGGCAAGACCGCCCGCGTCCTCGTCTTCGCCAACGGCGACAAGGCCGAGGCGGCCACCGCGGCCGGCGCCGACTTCGTCGGCTCCGACGACCTCCTCGAGAAGGTCGCCGGCGGCTGGCTCGACTTCGACGCCGTCGTCGCGACGCCCGACCTCATGGGCAAGGTCGGCCGGCTCGGCAAGGTGCTCGGCCCGCGCGGCCTCATGCCCAACCCGAAGACCGGCACGGTCACGATGGACACCGCCAAGGCCGTGTCCGACATCAAGGGCGGCAAGATCGAGTTCCGCGTGGACAAGCACGCGAACCTCCACTTCATCATCGGCAAGGCCTCCTTCGACGAGAAGGCCCTCGTGGAGAACTACGCCACGGCGCTCGAGGAGGTGCTCCGGCTCAAGCCGGCCGCCTCCAAGGGCCGGTACATCACCAAGGCGACCCTGTCGACGACGATGGGCCCGGGCATCCCGCTGGATGCCAGCAAGACCCGCAACCTCACCGAGGAGACCGTGGAGGCCTGAGCCCCCGCCCCCTCGCCACGAGCCCGCCGTCCCACCCGGGGCGGCGGGCTCGTGCGTGGGAGGGTCCTGAAGAGTTGGTGACGAGAGGGTCACGACCGGGGAACCGCTGCTCGCCCGGCCTCGTCGGACCCGTACGCTGTCACCACGCGGAGGCCGCCACGGCCACGCGGCACACCGACCACCTGCAACGGGGGAAGCTCCACATGAAGCGCACCATCGTCTCCGCCCTGGCCCTGTCCGGGGCCCTCGTCCTCGGGGCCTGTGGCTCCGCCACCAACGACACCGGCACCGGCAGCAAGGCCGCCGCGACGAGCGAGGCGCCCGCCGCCGCCACCGCCAAGGTCGGCGACACCGTCGACCTCGCCGAGCTGGGTGCCAAGAGCCAGGCCGCCACGCAGGCCAAGCGCACGTCCCACATGACGATGGACATGGGCTCCCAGGGCAAGGCCGAGGCCGACGTCGACTACAGCGACGGCGCCACGAAGATGTCGATGTCGATGGACGCCGAGGGCGAGAAGCTCCAGATCGTCTACGCCGACAAGGTCATGTACCTGGGCGGCGACTCGTTCGCCGAGCTGGCCGGCGGCAAGAAGTGGATCAAGATCGACCCCAAGGGCAAGGACATGATGTCCCAGATGATGGGGCCCATGATCGGCCAGATGGAGTCGTCAATGTCGAACCCGGCGGGGGAGCTGGCCAACCTCAAGGGGACGAAGGCCACCGTCACCAAGGTCGAGAACGGCGTGACCACCTACGAGGTCAAGCTCACGGCCGAGCAGATGAAGGAGATGGTCAAGAAGCAGGCGTCCGGCATCCCCGGGGTCAGCGAGGACGCGCTCAAGCAGATGCTCGAGTCGAACGCGATGCCCGACGGCCTGACCTACGAGCTGTCGATCGACGCCGAGGGCCTGCCCACGAAGGTCGTCGCCGGGCTGAAGGGCCAGGCCGTGACCATGGAGTACTCCAAGTGGGGCGAGCCGGTCGACATCAAGGTCCCCGCGGCCTCCGAGGTCGGCACCTTCGAGATGCCCACGAGCTGACCGCTCGCAGAACGCAGCACCGCCGCGGGGGGGGGGGGGGGGGGGGGGGGGGGGGGGGGGGGGGGGGGGGGGGGGGGGGGG
>NZ_JBNVZV010000029.1:0-52697 GCF_050496545.1 Phycicoccus avicenniae
CCGCCGTCGTCGGCGAGCCGCAGCCCGGCGCCGTCGATGGTCACCGTGCACGTGCTGGCGCCGCTGTGCCGGATGACGTTCGTGACGCCCTCGCGCACCGTCCAGGCGTAGAGCTCGCGCAGGTCGGGGGCGATGCCGTCGACCCGCCGCGGCAGCTCGGCCTCGATGCCCGCCGCGGCCAGCGCGGCCCGGGCCCGGGCGATCTCCCCGGCCAGGGAGATCTCGCGGAAGCCCTCGACCGCCCCGCGCACGTCGGCCAGCGCCTCGCGGGCGAGGGACTCGACCTCCTCGACCTCCGCGCGCGCCCGCGCCGGGTCGAGCTCGACGAGGCGGGCGGCGAGCTCGGCCTTGACGCGGATCACGGTGAGGGAGTGCCCGAGGATGTCGTGCACGTCGCGGGCCACGCGGTTGCGCTCCTCCTCGACGGCCAGCCGGGCGTTCTCGCGCTGGGCCTCGGCGAGGTCGCGCGAGCGGCGGACGGCGACCATCCCGCTCGTGATGGCGATGACGGCGAAGGCGATGGCGAAGCTCAGGCTGTTGTCGCGGTCCCACCCGTCGAGCCGGTAGGCGAGGAGCTCGTACCCGCCGGCCAGCGCCACGGAGAGGACGTAGGGCAGCCAGCCGCCGAAGGTCCACATCCCCGAGACCGCGAGGAAGATCCAGGTGGCCGTCGCCGACTGCCCGACGAGGGCGGCGGAGGCCATCGACAGCGCGAGCAGCCCGGCGTAGCGCAGCAGCCCGGGCCAGCGCGGTCCCGGGGGCACGCTGACACCGGACCGCGTGAGCATCGGCAGGGGCGAGACGACGTAGTGCCAGACGTAGAGCAGGACGAAGAGGACGAGCGCCGCGAGCCCGAGCCGGCCCTCCGTCGTGGGGGTGTTCCAGGCCGTGACGACCGGCTCGGTGAGGTAGACGACCCAGATCAGCCCGAGCAGCCGGCGCCCCATCGACGCCGATGCCGGGGCCGCGGGGACGAGCTCGTCCTCGTCCCCGCGACCGCCCTGCGTCAGGCTGCGCACCGTCCACCTCGCCACGCGCTCAGGGTGTCAGACCCGCTGGGTGTCGCGGCGGAAGCGCCACACGGCACCGGCGACGAAGACCAGCCCCCAGACGACGAGGTTGAGCACCCACCCGACCCGGAACGCGTCGTGCGTGCCGGTCGTGGTCAGCGTCAGCGGCCAGTGCGCGAGCTGGCTCAGCCCGTAGATGGGGGTGTACTGCGCGATCTGCCCGTAGAGCGAGTCGGTCGGCAGCGGGCCGGAGAACAGGCCGCCGAAGATCGACAGGACGGCCAGGACCGGGCCGAGGAACTGCATCGTGTTCTCGCTCGGCAGCAGGTAGCCCATGAAGAGGCCGAAGGCGGCGAAGACGAGCGAGCCGAGGACGACGACGAGGGCCATCTGCCACCAGGGCGCCATCGCGTGGATGTGCGCCGTTCCCGTGGCGGCGCCGACGACGAAGGTCACGAGGGTCGCGGTGGTGCCGAGCACGACGGCCACGAGCATCTTGACGAGCACGTGCGACAGCGGTCGGGCCGGGGTGAGGCGCAGCTGGCGGCTCCACCCGGCGGCCCGCTCGATGGACACCGAGGCACCGGCCGCCGTCGTCGCCATCACGGCGCCGTAGACGGCCATGCTCGCCATGACGTACGCCCCGACGTTGGCCACGGCGTGCGCGCCCATCGAGTCGTCGGAGCCGGTGATCTGGCTGCCGATGAACACGAGCATCACGGCGGGGAAGACGAAGGTGAAGACGAGCGTGCGCCGGTTGCGCAGGAGCCGCCGCAGCTCGATGCGCAGGACGGTCGGGTTGAGCAGCGGGCGGCGGGGGGCGGGGCGCTGCGCGACGTCGGTCACGGGGGCGGCGGTCATCGGGGGAGTCCTTCCGGGGCGGCGGTGGTCGTGGCGTCGTCGCCGGTGAGGGCGACGAAGGTGTCCTCGAGGCTGCGGCCGGTGACCTCGAGGTCGTGGGCGTCGGTGTGCATCAGGAGGTGTCGGGCGAGGGCGTCGGAGTCGGTGCTCACGAGGGAGACGGCCGTGCCGCGCACCTCCACCTCGACGACGCCGGGGAGGGCGCGCAGGGCGTCGGCGTCGGCGCCCGGGAGGGTGGCCCGCACGACGCGGCCGGCGCTCATCGCCCCGAGCTCGGCCGGGGTGCCGTCGGCGACGACCTTCCCGGACCGGACGACGACGACGCGGTCGGCCCAGGTCTCGGCCTCCTCGAGGTAGTGCGTGGCGAAGACGACGGTGCGGCCCTGCTCGGCGTCGGCGTGGATCGCCTGCCAGAAGGCGCGGCGGGCGGCGACGTCCATCCCGGTCGTCGGCTCGTCGAGGATGACGAGCTCGGGGTCGGGCACGAGGGCCATCGCGAAGCGGGTGCGCTGCTGCTCACCGCCCGAGCAGTCCTTGATGCGGCGGTTCGCGATGTCGGTGATGCCGGCTGCCGCGAGCGCCTCGTCGACCGGGCGGGCGCTCGGGAAGAGCGCGGCGGTGTACTCGACCGACTCCCGCACCGTCAGGTCCTTGAGGAGTCCGCCGCTCTGCAGCACGGCCGAGACGAGCCCGCGCTCGACGGCCTCGCGCGGGTGGAGGTCGAAGACGGCGACGTCGCCGTCGGTGGGAGCGGTCAGGCCGAGGACCATGTCGATGGTCGTGGTCTTCCCGGCGCCGTTGGGCCCGAGGACCGCGACGACCTCGCCCTGGCCGATGGTCAGGTCGATGCCGTCGACGGCGCGGACGTCGCCGAAGTGCTTCGTCACGGAGCGGAGGGTGATCGCGTTCATGGGACCCACGGTGTCGTGGACCGGGTTCGAGCGCCCCGGACGGCGGTCACGATCGCGCTGTGACGGATGTCAGGGGTGCGCGGCGTCGGCCTCGTCGATGGTCCGCGCCTCGAGCCGTTCGCGGCCGGCGAGCCGCCACACCTCGAGCGCCGCCGTGCCGTTGAGCACGACGATGCCGACGCCCAGGACGAGGTCCGGCCAGCCCGAGCGGGTCGCCGCGGTGACGCCCGCCATCAGCACGACGGCGAGGTTCACGGCGACGTCGTTGCGGGCCGAGAGCCACGCGGCCCGCCCGAGCGAGCCCCCGTGGCGGCGCATCCGGACGAGCAGGAGGGCGCAGACGCCGTTGACCAGCGCGGCCCCGAGGGCGGTGAGGACGAGGGCGGTGACGTCCGGCGCGACCGGGTCACGCGCCTTCTCGACCGCCTGCCAGAGTGCGGCGAGGGCGGGCACGAGGAGGATGCCGGCCATCACCCGGCCGGCCCGCGCCCGCCGCGCGAGCGGCCACCCGAGGGCGATCAGGATGAGCCCGTTGACGCTCGCGTCCTCGAGGAAGTCGACCGAGTCCGCGACGAGCGCCACCGACCCCACGGCGAGGGCCACGACCGCCTCGACCGCGAAGCCGGCGAGGTTGAGGGCGGCGACGAGACCGACCGTGCGCCGCAGCCGCGGGGTGCCGGCCGGGGCGTCGGAGGAGGTCACCGGTCCATCCAACCGGAGTCGCCGCCTACGCTGGGACCATGAGCCCGTTGGTCAAGGTCCTCCTCCTCGTCGCCGTCGTGGTCGCGGTCTGGTACGTGGTGCGCGCGGTCCGGGCCGGCTCCGGCCCGACGCTCGGCTCGCACGTGCGCTTCACGCCCGTCGAGGAGCTGCCGGAGGCCGCCCAGCAGGCCATCGACGTCCAGCTCGGGCGCGACCAGATGATCGCCGCCATCAAGCTCTACCGCGAGGCGACGGGGGCCGGGCTCAAGGAGTCCAAGACCGCGGTCGAGACCTACCGCTGGAAGCACGGCGGGCAGCAGCGGTGAGGCTGCTCCCGCTCGTCGGCACGCAGGGGAAGTTCACCGTCCGGCTGCTCGCCATGACCCTGATCGGGCAGGCCGTCGTGCTCTCGTTCTTCGCGTTGGTCGTCCGCGCCCAGGCGCTCGCCGAGGGCCGCGACGACGCCGGCCGGCTGCTCTGGGTGGGCCTCGGGCTCGCCGCGCTCGCGGTCGTCGCGGGCGGGCTGATGCGCGGCCCGCTCGGGCTGCCGCTCGGCTGGCTCGTCCAGGTGCTCACGTGGGTCAGCGCCGTCCTCGTGCCCGCGATGATCGGGGTCGCCGTCGTCTTCACCGGGCTCTGGGTGCTGCTCCTCGTGCAGGGCGTGAAGGCCGACGAGCTGACCGCCCGACGCGCGTCCGAGGCGGCCGCGACCGCCGACTAGGCTGGGCGCCGTGACCACCGAACGCTCGCTCGTCCTCGTCAAGCCCGACGGCTTCGCCCGCGGCCTCACCGGGGAGGTGCTCCGCCGGATCGAGGCCAAGGGGTACACCCTCGTCGCCCTCGCGGTGACCACCCCCGACACCGACCGCCTGCACCTGCACTACGCCGAGCACGAGGGCAAGCCGTTCTTCGAGCCGCTCGTCGAGTTCATGTCCTCGGGCCCGGTCGCGGCCGTCGTCATCGAGGGCGAGCAGTGCATCGCCGGTTTCCGGTCCCTCGCCGGTGCCACCGACCCGACCAAGGCCGCCCCCGGCTCGATCCGCGGCGACCTCGGCCGCGACTGGGGCGCCGCCGTGCAGAAGAACATCGTCCACGGCTCGGACTCCCCGGAGTCGGCCGCGCGCGAGATCGGCATCTGGTTCCCCGAGCTCTGACCTACGGCGCCGTGACTGGCGGCCCCAGAGGTCGCTCTGGCACCAGGAGTCACATGCGTCACGCGGATGCCGACGCGTCCCGCCCGTCCCCGGCGTTGCGCCACGGACCGCCTCCCGGGCGCGCCTAGCCTGCTCGCCATGACTGGGTGGTCGGCGGGCTGGGTCCGGGGCAGGGACCTCGCGATCGACCTCGGCACCGCCAACACCGTCGTCTACGAGCGCGGCCGCGGTGTGGTCCTCGACGAACCCTCCGTCGTCGCCGTCCGCACCGGCACCGGCGAGCTCGTTGCCGCCGGCCGGCGCGCCAAGGAGATGCTCGGTCGCACCCCCGAGACCGTCACCGCGGTCCGCCCGCTGCGCGACGGCGTCATCTCCGACGCCGACGTCACCGAGCGGATGATCCGCTGGTTCGTCGACCAGGTCGCGCCCTCGCGCCTCGTCCGGCCTCGCGTGGTCGTCTGCGTCCCCAGCGACATCACGAGCGTCGAGCGTCGCGCCCTCGAGGACGCCACCCTGCGCTCCGGCGCCCGCCGCGTCCACGTCGTCGAGGAGACGATGGCCGCCGCCATCGGGGCCGGCCTGCCGGTCGAGGAGACCCAGGCCTCGATGGTCGTCGACGTCGGCGGCGGGACCACCGACGTCGGCGTGATCAGCCTCGGCGGCATCGTGACCTCCCGCACGGTGCGGATCGGCGGCGACGAGATCGACGACGCGATCGTCGCCCACGTGAAGTCCGAGTACTCCCTGCTGCTCGGCGAGTCCAGTGCCGAGCAGCTGAAGATCGGCGCCGGTTCGGCCTTCCCGCTGCGCGAGGAGCTCTCCGAACGGGTGCGCGGGCGGGACCTCGTCACCGGTCTCCCCAAGACCGTCACGATCGGCTCGGCCGAGGTGCGCCGCGCCATCGAGACCCCGGTCGCCCAGGTCGTCGAGCTGGTCCGCACCGTCCTCGACGTCTGCCCGCCCGAGCTGGCCGGCGACGTCGTCGACCGCGGCATCGCGCTCACCGGCGGCGGGGCGCTGCTCCGCGGCCTCGACGAGCGGCTGTCCCACGAGCTCGGCGTCCCCGTGCGCGCGGCCGAGGACCCGCTGCGGGCCGTCGCCCGAGGCGCCGGCCGCTGCGTCGAGGAGTTCGGCACCCTCGAGCGCGTCCTCGTCGACACCCGGCGGCCGTGAAGCACCGCCCGCTCCCGCGCCGGCTGGCCGTGGCCGCCGCGCTCCTCACCGTGCTGGTTCTGCTGGCGGACCTGTCCGGTGCGATCGACCTCGAGCCGGCCCGCCGGCTCGCGGCCGCCGGTCTCGGGCCGCTCGAGCGCGTGGCCGGTCCGGGGGAGGACGACGCGTCGCGGCTGCGTGCCGAGAACACGCGGCTGCGGGCCGAGCTCGCCGACGCCGACCGCCGCCTCGCCGGGTCGGCCGCCGCGCGGGCACTCCTCGCCGACCCGGCCGTCGCCGGGCGCCGCGTGGTCCTGGCGCGGGTCGTCGGGGTCGGCGCGCCCGGCCCCGCCGGCCCCGAGCGGGTGACCCTCGACGCGGGGTCGCGCGACGGCGTCGAGGTGGACCGCACCGTCGTCGCCGCCGGCGGGCTCGTCGGCCGGGTCGTCGGGGTCGGACCGTGGACCTGCGACGTCCTCCTGCTCGGCGGCCCCGAGGTGGCGGTCGGTGTCCGGGTCGGTGGTGGGGGAGCGCTCGGCGAGGCGTCCAGCGCCGCCACGGGCGGTGCGCCGGCTCCCGAGCCCGGGCGGCTCGCGCTCTCGCTCGTCGCGCGCGGCCCGATGGCCGTCGGCGACACCGTCACGACCCTCGGCAGCATCGACGGGCGGCCCTTCGTCCCCGGCGTCCGGGTGGGCACGGTGACCGAGGTCGGCCCCGCCGCGGGCCGGCTCGCCCCGACCGGTGTCGTGACGCCCGCCGTCGACCCCTCCTCTCTCGACGTCGTCGGCGTCGTCCTCGGGCCGGCCCGCGCCACCCCCCGCCCCGTCGCCACCGGGACCGGATGATGGGGGCCGCCGGCGTCCTGCTCCGGGTGGCTGCCCTGGTCGCGGCCGGGGTGGCCGCCGCCGTGCTCGGTGCGCGCCACCTCGCGCCCGTGCCGGACCTCGTGCTCGTGCTCGTCGTCGCCTGGGGGCTGTGGCGCGGCCCCGTGGCCGGCGCGCTCGCCGGGCTGGCCGGCGGGTGGGTCCTCGACCTCGTGCCGCCGGGCGCCGAGGTGCTCGGCCTGCACGCCCTCGCCTACGGTGCGGCCGGGCTGCTCGCCGGGCGGGCCCGCCTCGTCGGGCCGGTGGCCGCACCCCGGGTCGCCGCGGTCGCCCTCGGCGGGGCGCTGCTCGTCGAGGGCGTCGACGTCCTGCGCGCCCTGGTGGTCCGCGCGCCCGTCGACCTCCTCGAGGTCCTCCTCCGCTGCCTCCTCACGGCGACGCTCGCGGCCCTCCTCGTGCCGCTCGTGGTCGGCGCCGAGCGCGCCGTCCTCCGGCGCCGGTTCGGATGAGGTGCCGGTGACCCGCCGATGAGGACCTCCCGCAGCCACCACGGCCGACTGCTCGCCCTCGTGGCGGCCGTCGTGCTCGTCCTCTCGGGGCTCGTCGGGCGCCTCGCGCAGGTGCAGCTCGCCGGCGCGGACGGGTTCAGCGCACAGGCCGCGTCCCTCGACACGCGCACCCTTGTCGTGCCCGCGCTTCGCGGCCGCATCCTCGACCGTGAGGGCCGGGTGCTGGCCGAGAACCGGACGAGCACGGTCGTCACGCTCGAGCGCCGCGTCATCGCGCAGGACCGGTCGGCCGCCGAGGCCGAGGTCCGTTCCGTCGCAACGGTCCTCGGCCTGCCCGCGGAGGACCTGCTCGGCCGCACCTGGCTGTGCGGCGAGCCCGGCGCCCCGGCCGCGCCGGCCTGCTGGGCGGGCTCGGCGCAGGTACCGGTACCGCTCGCCGACGGGGTCGACCCCGCGAAGGCCCTGACGCTCGTCGAGCGCCCGGACCGCTTCCCCGGCGTGGCCGTCACCACCGCCCCCGTCCGCGTGTACCCGCGTCCGGCGGGCGCCGGCGCGGCCCAGGTGCTCGGCTACCTCGGCCGGGTGACCCCCGAGGACCTCGCCGCCGACCCCGCGCTGGCCGCCGACGACCTCGTCGGGCGAGCGGGCCTCGAGCAGCAGTACGACCGCGCGCTGCGTGGCACGCCCGGCCGGACGGTCGTCGCCGTGGACGCGCGCGGCATCGTCACGCACGTCGTCTCGCGCGTCGACCCCGTCCCCGGTCGTGACCTGCTCACCTCGCTCGACGCCACGGTCCAGGCCTCAGCCGAGCGGGCGCTGGCGACCGAGATGGCCAGGGCCCGGAAGCGCGGATGGCCCGCCGACTCCGGGGGAGTGGTCGTGATGGACCCGCGCACCGGGGCCGTGGCCGCACTGGCCAGCGCCCCCGGCTACGACCCCAACGTGTGGACCGGAGGCATCTCCGCCGCCGACTACGCCCGCCTCACCGACCCGCGCGCCGGTACGCCGCTGCTCTCCCGCGCCACCGATGTCGGGTTCGCCCCGGCGAGCACGATGAAGGCGGCGTCGGTCGCCGCTGCCGTGCGCGCCGGCAACCCGCTCACCGGCACCTACGACTGCCCGGCGATCTACCGCATCGGGGACCGCGACTTCCACAACTACGAGACGACCGCGCACGGTCGCATCTCGCTGCGCAAGGCCATCGAGATCTCCTGCGACACCGTCTTCTACGAGCTCGCGCACCGTGCGTGGCAGCGCCAGGGAGGCCTCGGGGCGCCGGCCACGACGCGGGACCCGTTCGCGGACACCGCTCGTGGCCTCGGCCTCGGCGGCCCGACGGGCATCGACCTCCCGCACGAGTCGGCGGGTCGCATCCCGGACCGCACGTGGCGGAAGGCGACGTGGGAGGACCAGCGCGCCGAGCTCTGCCGCCGGGCGCGCACCGGCTACCCCGAGGTGGCCGACCGCGAGCGGCGCGCCTTCCTCACGGCCGTGGCCAAGGAGAACTGCGGTCACGGCTGGCAGCTGCGGGCCGGCGACGCGGCGAACTTCGCCATCGGCCAGGGCGACGTGCTCGCCACCCCGCTCCAGATGGCCGTCGCCTACGGCGCCATCGCGAACGGTGGCACCGTGCGCACCCCCCGCGTCGGGGCCGCGCTCGTCGAGCCGGGTTCGGCGCATCGCGAGGCCGTGGCGGCCGGCCCGACCCGCCGGGCGCCGCTGTCGGCCGCCACCGACCGCTACCTGCGCGGCGCCCTCGCCGGGGTGACGACGACCGGGACGGCGGCGCACGTGTTCCGCACGATGCCCGCCGACTGGCCGGTGGCCGGCAAGACCGGCACCGGCGAGGTCGTCGGCAAGCGCGACACCTCGTGGTTCGTGTCCTACGCGCCGGCCGGGAAGCCGCGCTGGGTGGTCGCCGCAGTCGTCGCCCAAGGCGGCACGGGTGGCTCCACCGCCGCCCCGGTGACCCGAGCGGTGCACCTCACGCTGCGCGGCCTGGGCTGAGCGTCGGGCAGCGCGCCCGCCCCGATAGGCTGGCGGGCATGGCTGACTTCGACGTCGTGGTGCTCGGTGCTGGTCCCGGAGGGTACGTCGCGGCGATCCGCGCCTCCCAGCTCGGGAAGAAGGTCGCGGTCGTCGAGAAGAAGTACTGGGGCGGGGTCTGCCTCAACGTCGGCTGCATCCCCTCCAAGGCGCTCATCAAGAACGCCGAGCTCGCCCACACGCTCCAGCACGACAAGGAGCTGTACGGCATCGAGGGCGAGGCGACGATGAAGTACGGCGCCACCCACGCGCGCTCGCGCAAGGTGTCGGCGGGCATCGTCAAGGGCGTCCACTTCCTCATGAAGAAGAACAAGATCGAGGAGATCGACGGCTGGGGCACCCTGACGTCCAGCACCTCGATGGACGTCGCGCTCAACGACGGCGAGACCCGTCAGCTGACCTTCGACCACCTGATCATTGCCACCGGCGCCGTGACCCGGATGCTCCCCGGCGTCGAGGTGAGCAAGAACGTCGTCACCTACGAGGAGCAGATCCTCGACGAGAACCTCCCCGGCTCGCTGGTCATCGCCGGGTCGGGCGCCATCGGCGTGGAGTTCGCCTACGTCATGAAGAACTTCGGCGTCGACGTCACCATCGTCGAGTTCCTCGACCGGATGGTCCCCACCGAGGACGAGGAGGTCTCCAAGGAGCTCCTCAAGCACTACAAGAAGCTCGGTGTGAAGGTCATGCTCGGCACCAAGGTCGAGTCGGTCGAGGACACCGGTTCCGGTGTGCGGGTGACCGTCTCGCCGGCCGCGGGCGGCGACCAGCAGGTGCTCGAGGCCGACAAGCTGCTCTCGGCCATCGGCTTCGCCCCGCGCACCGAGGGCTACGGCCTCGAGGCCACCGGCGTCCAGCTCACCGAGCGCGGCGCCGTCGCCATCGACGAGTACGGCCGCACCAACGTCGAGAACGTCTACGCCATCGGCGACGTCACCTCCAAGCTGATGCTCGCGCACGTCGCGGAGGCCCAGGGTGTCGTCGCCGCCGAGCACCTCTCCGGTGCCGAGACGATGCCCGTCGAGTACGACTTCATCCCGCGCGCCACCTACTGCCACCCGCAGATCGGCTCGTTCGGCTACTCCGAGGCGCAGGCCAAGGAGAAGGGCTACGACGTCAAGACGGCGAAGTTCCCGTTCTCCGCCAACGGCAAGGCGATGGGCCTCGGCGACGCCGTCGGCTTCGTCAAGATCGTCGCGGACGCCGAGCACAACGAGATCATCGGCGCCCACATGATCGGCCCCGACGTCACCGAGCTCCTCCCGGTCCTGACCCTCGCGCAGAAGTGGGACCTCACCGCGGACGAGGTGTCGCGCAACGTCTTCGCGCACCCGACGCTGTCCGAGGCGGTCAAGGAGGCCGTCGAGGGCATCGCCGGCCACATGATCAACCTCTGATGGCCGCCGAGCCGGTCGACCTCGCCGCGAAGCTGGCGCTCTTCACCGAGCACTGGTCGCCCAAGGCCGTCGCCGCGCTCAACGACTACGAGGTCAAGGTCGTCAAGATCCGCGGCGACTTCGTCTGGCACACCCACGGGGACACCGACGAGCTGTTCCTCGTGCTCGCCGGCGAGCTGACCATCCAGCTCCGTGATGGCGACGTCGTGCTCCGGCCGGGGCAGCTGTACGTCGTCCCGCGGGGCGTCGAGCACTGCCCGCGCGCCGACGAGGAGGTCCACGCGGTCCTCATCGAGCCGCAGGGCGTGGTCAACACCGGCGACGCCGGCGGCCCGCTGACGGCCACCGTCGAGCGCATCTGACGCAGCCAGCCGCACGGCTGCCGCGCTACGGTCGGTCATGGCCCTCACGCTGTTCGCCGGTGTCCCCGTCACCGACCTCGCAGCGGCACGCGACTGGTACGGCCGCTTTCTCGGCGACCGGGACCCGTTCTCGCCGAACGACACCGAGCTCGTCTGGGACCTGGGAGAGGGGCGCAGCGTCTACGTGCTCCTCCGCCCGGAGCACGCCGGGTACGCCCACCTCACGTTGCTGGAGGACGAGCGGTCGGCGCTCGAGCGCCGGGTGGCCACCGCGGCGGCGGCCGGCATCGAGCCGACGACCGACGAGACGTACGGCAACGGTGTACGCAAGGTGACCTTCCACGACCCCGACGGCAACGAGGTCGGGCTCGGCGGGATGCCGGCCGAGGACGGCTGAGCAGGCTCGGCGGGTGGGGACCAGAATGACCCCATGACGCCCGAGGAGTTCCGCGCCGCCGGACACGAGCTGATCGACTGGATCGCCGACCACCGCGCCCGCGTGCCCGACCTGCCGGTCGCCGCGCAGGTCCGTCCCGGCGAGGTGCGCGACGCGCTGCCCGCCCACGCGCCGACCGCGCCGGAGCCGTTCGCCGACGTCCTCGCCGACCTCGACCGCGTCGTCGTCCCGGGCGTCACCCAGACCCAGCACCCCGGCTTCTACGGCTGGTTCCCGAGCAACGCGAGCCTGGCCAGCGTGCTGGGTGACATCGCGTCCGGGGGAGTGGCGGCGCTCGGCATCACCTGGCAGTCGGCGCCGGCGCTCACCGAGGTCGAGCAGGTCGTCACCGACTGGCTGCGCGAGCTGTGCGGCCTGGCGCCCGGGTGGCGCGGCGCCATCCAGGACACCGCCTCGACCGCCTGCCTCGTCGCGATGCTCGCCGCCCGCGAGCGCGCGAGCGACGGGTCCGAGCACCGCGGCGGGCTCCAGGGCCTCGATGCCCCGCTCGTCGCCTACACCTCGCCGCAGGCCCACAGCTCGGTGCCGAAGGCGGTGCTGCTGGCGGGCTTCGGCGCGGACAACCTCCGGTACGTCGACGTCGACCCCGTCACCTACGCGATGGACCCCGAGGCGCTGCGCCGCGCGATGGCCGAGGACGCCGCGGCCGGACGCATCCCCGCCGTCGTCGTCGCCGCGGTCGGCACGACCGGCACCACGGCCATGGACCCCGTCCCGGCCATCGTCGAGATCGCCCACGAGCACGGCGCCTGGGTGCACGTCGACGCCGCGATGGCGGGCTCGGCGATGCTCCTGCCCGAGATGCGCCACCTCTTCGCGGGTGTCGACGACGCCGACTCCCTCGCCTGGAACCCGCACAAGTGGATGGGCACGGTCCTCGACACCTCGCTCCTCTACGTCCGCGACGTCGACCACCTCGTGTCGGTGATGTCGACGACGCCGAGCTACCTGCGGGCGAGCACCGACGACGAGGTCGTCCAGTACAAGGACTGGGGCATCCCGCTCGGCCGGCGCTTCCGGGCGCTCAAGCTGTGGTTCCACCTGCGGCTCGACGGCGTGGAGGCCATCCGCGAGCGGCTGCGCCGGGACCTTGCGAACGCGCGCTGGTTCGCCGAGCAGGTCGAGGCCGAGCCGGGATGGCGCGTGCTCGCACCGGTCGAGCTGCAGACCGTGTGCGTGGTGCACGAGCCCGACGGGCTCACCGGCGAGGCGCTCGACGCGCACACCCTGGCCTGGGTGGACGCCGTCAACGCCACGGGCCGGGTCTTCCTCGGGGCCAGCCGGCTCGACGGCCGCTGGATGGTCCGGGTGTCCGTCGGCGCCGAGGCCACCGAGCGGGCCGACGTCGAGGAGCTGTGGACCCTGCTGCGCCGCACGGTGGTGCCGGAAGCCGCCTGACCTACCCCATCGGCCGTCCGGACGGCAGTTTCATCGACTGGGGCTCGATCCGCGACCCCCGGTGTCACACTCGCCTCGAACACTGCAGAGGGAGTGAGATGGCCGAGGTCAGACACACGCGGAGCCACGCGATCGCCGGGCTGGTGCTGGGGATCGCGGCAGGGATCGTCATGCTCGGGACGCTGTTCCCCCTCTTCCGGGTCTCGGGCGGCTCGGTCCCCGCCACGCTCTGGGGCGCGCTCGGGCTGCGCCTCGACGGGGCCACCCTCGTCTTCGACACCGGCTTCCGGGTGTACGTCGTCCTCACCGCCGTCTGGGTCCTGCTGATGGGCGTGGCGCTCGTGCTCACCTGGGTCCGCTTCGTCGGGCCGGTCTGGCGGGTCGCCGCCCTCGTGGGCCTGTCGGCCACCTCCTTCATCTCCTTCGTCCTGTGGTCGATCAGCATCGACCCCATCTCCGCCGTCGGCCGCCCCTCGTGGTTCGCCGATGCGGTGCCTGCTCTCGTCGCCGGTCTGCGCGGCGCCACGCTCGACCCGGGACTGGGTCTCTGGCTGCTCACGGTCGGCTCGGCCGTCGGCGTGCTCGCCGCCTTCGTCCCGGCCTTCCACACGCACCGGGTCGTCAAGTCGCACAACTCGGCCCGCGGGCTCGCGCCGGGCTGGTACCCCGCACCGAACAGCCGCCGCCGCACCCGCTACTGGGACGGCGAGAAGTGGACCGTGGGCGCCTGAGCCCCTGACCGCTCTCCCTGTACGGTGACCGCAGGCGGTGCCGTGGGGGCGCCCGAGAACCCGGGGGGCGACATGGGCGAGGCACCGACCGGGGGCACCACGGCTTCCTCCGCGGGGCGGGTGGCCGCCGTGGCGCTCGCGCTGGTGGTCGTGCTGGCCGTCCTCGCGCTCTTCGCCGGGTGGGTGTGGCTGCTCGTCACCGACGACGGCCTCACCCGCATCGTCTGGGCGGTCCTCGGGGTGCTCTTCTTCTGGCGGATGGTGCCGCGTCCGGCGCGCGTCGACGCGCGCGCCGTCGAGCTGACCCGCGCGGATGCCCCGCGCCTGCACGACCTCGTCGATGCGGTGGCCGAGGCGGTCGCCACCCGGCCCCCGGACCGGGTGCTCGCCGACACCACCTACCCCGTGGCCGTCCGTGCGCACGGGTACCGCGGCGGCGCCACGCTCGTCGTCGGGCTGCCCCAGTGGACCGCCCTCGACCCGGCCGAGCGGGTCGCCGTCCTCGCCCACGAGCTGCGCTGCGCCCACGTCGACCGCGGTGCCGCCGGGACCGTCGTCCGCCTCGCGCAGGACCTGCTCATCTCGGCCCGCACGCTGTTCACCCCGACCCGGACGGTCACCGCGGACACGAAGGCCGTCGACCAGTCGCTGTCCTCGGTGGCCGTTCTCGGCCTGACACACGAGCTGGCCGGCAACCAGGCGCAACGCGAGGCGTCGGCCTCCGCCGGTGCGGCGGGGTTGTCCGTCGTCGGTGCCCCGTTCCGCTGGACGCAGAGCCTGCTCACGCGGCTCTGGCGACCCACGCTGCACGCCGCCGCCCTCGAGGCCGACCGCCGGGCGGTGTCGCTCGCCGGTCCGGTGGCGACCCGCGGGTGGCTGCTCAGCACGGTGGGCGTCGCCCGCGGGATGACCGCCGCCGGCAACGCCGCCCGGACCCCCGGCGCCGACCCCTTCGCGGCGATGGAGGCCGCCGGCCGCCCGGACGCCGCCGAGCTGCAGCGCCGGCTGGCGGCCGAGCCCGACGCCTCGGACGACCCGCGCCACCCGCCGACGTCCCAGCGCCTGCACGCCGTCGAGCACGCGGAGCCCGTGGCATCGGACTGGGTCGACCGCAGCCCGCTCGCCGGGGCCGACGGCGAGGTCTTCCGGGTGCGCACCGCCCTGACCCAGCAGTTCCGGGAGGAGCTAGTGCACGGCCGCTCCTGACGTCAGGCGTGGCCGGCGAGGACCTCCGGCAGCGGCTCGGTGTGCACGACCGTCAGTGCGGTGACCGCGCGGGTCAGCACGACGTAGAGCCGGCGCAGCCCGGTGCGCAGGTCGGGCTCGGCGGCGACGACGGCGGCGGGCTCGACGACGACCACGCGGTCGAACTCCAAGCCCTTGGCGATGCTCGCCGGGACCAGCTCGACCTGGCGGTCCTCGTCGTCGCCGTGGTCGGCGTCCAGCCGCCCGTGCGGCACTCCGGCGCGGGTCAGGGCGGCCGAGAGGGCGGTCATGAACGCGTCCGGCGCGATGACGCCCACCGACCCGGGCTCCCGCAGGGCCCCGGTGACGGCGGCGACCACCGCGGAGGAGCGCTCCTCGGGGTCGGCCGACACGACGTCGAGCCGGCCCGGGTTGTCGCGCACGGACCTCGGGGCGCCGAGCCCGGGGGCCATCACCGGCAGCAGCCGGGCCGCGAACTCGATGACGCGGGCGGGCACGCGGAAGCCGCGGTCGAGGGTGACGAGCTCGTGCCGCGGTCGGCCGAGGTGGGCCATCGCGTCGTCCCACGAGCCGGTGGCCCACGGCGTCGTGCCCTGGGCGATGTCGCCGAGGACGGTGAGGCTGCCGGTGGAGGCGCGTCGGCCGACGGCGCGCAGCTGCATGGGCGAGAGGTCCTGCGCCTCGTCGAGCACGACGTGGCCCAGGCTCGGCGTGCGGTCGAGCAGGTCGGCGAGCTCGTCGAGCAGGGCCATGTCGGCCCGGGTCCACCGAGCGGCCCCCTTCGTGCGAGGAGGGCTGCCCCACAGGAGCATCCGCTGCTCGTTGTCGTCGAGGACGTCCTCGGCGGCGGCCGCGAGGGTCTCCGGGTCGGACAGCAGGCGGAACAGCACGCCGGCCGGGTCGAGGGCCGGCCAGAGCTCCTTCGCGTACGCCTTCACCGGCGCCGACCGGGCGATGGCGTCCTGCGCGGCGTCGCCGGGGAAGTCGCCGGTGGCCTCGATCCGCAGCATCACGAGGTGGGCCAGCCGCTGGGGGAGCAGGTCGCGCGCCGCCGAGTAGCGCACGCCACGGCGCACGAGGGCGTCGACCTCGTCCTGGACGTCGTAGGCCGGCACCCGCCAGCGGCGCGACCCGCGGGGGACGACCATCGCCTCGTCGGGACGACCGACACTGAGCCACACCGCGTTCCGCAGCACCTCGGCCAGCCGGGCATCGCCCTTGAGCATCGCGACCTCGGTGGTGTCCTCGGCCCGGACGCGGCCGTGCTCGAGGAGGGTGTCGATGGTGGCGTGCTGCACCCGCACCTCGCCGAGCGAGGGCAGGACCGCTCCGATGTGGTCGAGGAACGCGCGGTTCGGGCCGACGACGAGGACGCCCGACCGGTCGAGCCGCTCGCGGAAGGAGTAGAGCAGCCACGCGGCCCGGTGCAGGCCGACGGCGGTCTTGCCGGTGCCGGGGGCGCCCTGCACGCAGATGCTCGTGCCGATGTCGGAGCGGACGATCTCGTCCTGCTCGGGCTGGATCGTCGAGACGATGTCGCGCATCGGCCCCGAGCGCGGCCGCTCGATCTCGGCGGCGAGGATCGCGCTGTGCGCCGGGTCGTCCTCGGGGGAGCCGGCGCGGTCCAGCCGCTCGTCCTCGTAGGCGGTGAGCCGGCCGCGGTCGACCCCGAAGCGCCGCCGCAGCGTGACGCCCATCGGCTCGGTGGGGGAGGCCCGGTAGAAGGCGGTGGACACGGGGGCCCGCCAGTCGACGACGACCGGGTCGCCGCGGCCGTCGCTGACGTGCCGGCGGCCGACGTGGAAGACCTCGGCGCCGTGCTCGGTGCGGCAGTCGATGCGGCCGAAGAACAGCGTGGTGCGCGGGTCGTCCTGGAGCGAGGCGACCCGGCGGGCGAGGACGAGGTCGAGGTAGGCGGCGTTGAACGCGTCCGCGGCGGTGCTCGCGTCGAGGTTCTCGGCGGCCTCGCGCATCCGGCGCAGCTCGTCGCGAGCGCGTTCGAGGTGGGCCTGCTCGTCGGCGAGGACGTCCTCGGGGCGGGTGGTGGTCGGGTCGGCGGTCGGCGTGGGCACGGCGGAGCCGCCTCCTGGTGCGTGGTGGGTTCCCATACTGGCGAACCGACGATGGTACACCCGGGGCGGACCTCGTGTCAGACGCGGCGGGGGACCCTCCCGGCCCAGGTGAGGACGTGGCACATCGCGTGGTGGCCGGCGTCGGCGTCCGGGTGGAACATCAGCGGGCAACCGCCGTCGATGACCGTGAGGCCGTGCGCGCGTCCCCAGGCCGTCGCGGTGACCGAGACCGACCCCGCGCCGAGCGCGCGGTGCATCCACACCTGCGTGACCCCGGCCTCGAGCGCCTGCTCCATCGTCTCCTGCGCGTGCTCCGGCGCGGTTCCGACGACGACCGCCTCGACGCCGCCGGGGACGGCCGCGAGCGTGGGGTAGGCGGGGTCGCCCTCGACCTCGTCGACGGTGGGGTTGACGGCGAAGACGTCGTAGCCGTGGTCGCGCAGCCAGGTGTAGACGGCGTTGCTGCCGTGTCCCTTCGGAGCGTGCGAGACACCGGTGACGGCGATGCGGCGGTGGTCGAGGAAGGCGCGGGCGGCGTCTCGGGTGGGGGTGGTGGTGGCGGTCATGGCGGACGATCTCCCTTCGTCCCGATGCTTCCACCGTCGACCTCGACGCGCTGTTCCGTGGAGCACACCCGCCCGGCTGTCGGCGGTCTGCGGGAGGGTGGGGCCATGGACCGCTCGACCGCCCCCATCCAGGTCGTCATCGACACCGTCGACCCCGCCGCGCTCGTCGTCTTCTGGGCCGGCGCCCTCGCCCCGCGCGGCTACTCCGTGCCCGCGCCGCCGGGCGACTTCGCCGACTGGCCTGCCTTCCTCGCCGCGCAGGGCGTGCCCGAGGAGCGCTGGAACGACGCCTCCACGCTCGAGGCCGACGGGCAGCCGCGCATCTTCTTCCAGCGCGTGCCCGAGGCCAAGAGCGGCAAGAACCGGCTGCACCTCGACCTGCTCGCGGGTGGCGGGCCGTCGGTGCCGATGGAACTGCAGCGCGAGCGGGTCGCCGCCGAGGTCTCGCGGCTCGAGGTCCTCGGGGCCACCCGCGTCGTCGAGCACGCCGACCTCGGGGTGCACTGGGTGACCATGCGCGACCCCGAGGGCAACGAGTTCTGCGTCTGAGACGGCTCGCGGTCGTCGGCTCCGGCGGGCCTGCGGCTACCGTCGACGGGTGACCCTGCCCGAGCCCGTCGTGCCGTGGTCGGCCGACCTGACCCTCGACGAGACCGTCGGGCGTCTCGGGGGCACGGGCCGCGTCCGCGCCGTCAGCCTCCTGGGCTCGACCGGCACGTCGGCGTGGACCGACGCCAGCGACATCGACCTGTGCCTCGTCCTCGACGGCTACCCACCCGCCGTCGGGGTCGAGACGACGGTCGTCGACGGGCGGATCGCCGACGTCGTCCTCATCGACCGCGACGCCGCCGCGGCGATGCTCGCGCCGTCGCTGCCGGAGCGTGAGGCCGCTGCCGCGGTGGCTCCCGGGCAGTGGCCCTACGTGCACTGGTTGGCCGACGCGCGGCCGGTGCACGACCCCGACGGCGTCGCCGGGGCCGCGCGCGACCGGGCCGCGCGCCTGGTCGCCCACGAGGTGCCGTCGGGAGCGACCTCGCAGCGGGAGGTCCGGCGCTGGCTGTCGCACGACGTCCGGGTCGCTGCGGCCCTCCTGCCCCGGACCGCGGACCCCGTGCTCGCGGCATCGCTCGGCCTGCGCCAGCTGCACACCTTCGTCTCGGCCGTGCAGGCCTGGACCACGCTGCGTGGCAGGCGTTCTCGCGGGTGGAAGTGCGACTTCGCCCACCTCGCCGTAGCCGATCCGCCGATGTTCGCGATGGTGCAGGAGTGGCTGGCCGCGTCCGGGCCGGTCCGGCGTCACGAGGTGTTCGTGCGGGTGGTCGAGCACGTGCTCGCGCCGGTGGGCGGGCTCGTGCCGACCGGCACCGTGCTGGAGCGCGACGCCGACGTCTGGCCCGACCTGGGGAGGGCGGGGCCCGCGCCCACGGCCCGTCCGTGACGGACCGTGGGTGCCGCCGCCCCCTCGGCTCGGGTCAGCCCTGGGCGAGGAACTCGTCGATCTGGCCGATGGCCGCGCGCGAGCCCTCCTCCATCCCCATGTCCAGCACCTGCTGCAGGGCCTCGGCGCTCGCGTAGGTCGTCGTGTAGACGGCACGCGTCCCGCCGTCGGTCGACGAGAAGTCGTAGACGCACTCCGAGACGGGGAGGTCGGGGTTGGGGGTGAGGTCCTCGCGGGCGAAGCCGTCGCGGAAGGTGATCTGCCGCGGCTCGTCGACGCCCGTGACGTCCCAGTAGCCGGCGAACTTCTCGCCCTCGGGGGAGGTCATGTAGTACGTCGTCCGGGTCCCGGGGCGCAGCTCGTGGTCGACGAAGGTCGCGGGGTACTCCGGCGGGCCCCAGACCTGCTCGAGCTGGCGCGGGTCCGCGTAGAGCGCCCACACGCGCTCCACGGGGGCCGCGAACTCGGCGGTGATGGTCAGGGTGCGGTTGTCGACGTCCTTGGTGATGTCGGTGACGGGCATGTCAGGTCTCCTCGGTGAGTAGTGCGTCGATGCGGGCTATCCGCCCCCGCCAGACCGCTTCGAGCTCGTCGAGCATCGAGGCGACCGACCGGACGGCCTCCACGTCGCCGCTGGCCAGCTGCTCGCGGCCGTTGCGCCGCTTGGTCAGCAGGCCGGCCTTCTCGAGGACGGCGACGTGCTTCTGGACGGCGGCGAAGCTCATGTCGTAGCCCGCCGCCAGGGCGGTGACCGAGTGCTCGCCCGCCAGCACTCGGCGCAGGATGTCGCGCCGCGTGCGGTCGGACAGCGCGTGGAACAGGGCGTCGGCCCGGTCCTCGCTGCTGCTCTCGTCCACCTCTGCAATATACAACCAGATGGTTGTACGTTGTCAACCCCCTCGCACGGGGTGGGGGAGGAGCGGTCCGACCGGGCGACGTCCGGTTACGGTGTGCCCGTGGGCATCGCGGCAGAGCTGGGCTACGCGCCGTCGCCGCCCGGGGTGCTGAGGCGGGGCGTGCACGCGGTCGCTGCCACCCGCGGGGGAGCATCCCTCCTGGCGCGGGTGCTGCCGCCGCTCGACCGGGGGGTGGGCCGGCTGACCGGGGGCCGGACGACGCTCTGCGCCCTGCTGAGCGGCCTGCCCGTGCTCGTCGTGGAGACCACCGGCCGCCGGACCGGGCGCGCCCGCCGGACCCAGCTCGTCGGGGTGCCGGTGCGCGACACCCTCGCGCTGCTCGGCACGAGCTTCGGCGGGACGAGGACGCCGGCGTGGGTGCACAACGTCGAGGCGGACGGCCGCGTGCTCGTGACCTTCGGCGGGCGGACCGTCCGTGCGATCGCGCGCGAGGCCGACCCCGTCGAGCGGGCCGAGGTGCTCGCGGCGGCGACGCGGCTGTACGTGGGGTACGCCCGCTACCTCGACCGGGTCACCGGCCGGAGGGTGCGGGTGCTGCTGCTGGAGCGCGGCGACCCGGGAGGGTGAGGCTCAGGCGCTCATCCGGACCGGAGGGGTGAGCCCACCGGTCGCCGGGATCCGGGCCGCGCGGCGCAGCACCAGCGCCGCGACGTCGTCGTCCGAGGAGTCGTCGCCGACCCGCGTGACGACCTCGCGCAGCCCCTCGTCGAGGGGGCCCGGCGCCAGCACGCTCGTGGCCTTCCAGAGCCGGGCGAGGCCGGTCTCGAGGTCCTCGCCGCGCCGCTCGACGAGCCCGTCGGTGACGAGCAGCACGGCGTCGCCGGGGTGGAAGGACACCTCGAGGCCGTGCCGCTCCGCGGCCAGGCCGAGCGGGGGACCGTCGGCATCGGGGAGGCGCTGCACCGCGCCCTCGAACCGCCGCAGGAACGGGGGCAGGTGGCCGGCGTTGGCCACGCGGAGGGTGCCGTTCTCGGCGTCCGCGAGGAGGTAGACGAGCGTGACGAGCTGGTCGGTGTCGAACTGGGTGACCATCCGGTCCAGGGCCCCGAGGACGGCGGCCGGCTCGGGATCGGCGGAGGCGAAGGCACGCACGGCGGCGCGCATCTGGGCCATGGCCGCCGAGGCCGCCACCCCGCGCCCCATGACGTCACCGACGAACGCCACGTAGCGGCCGTCGGCCAGCGGGAAGGCGTCGTAGAAGTCGCCGCCGACCTCGGTGCGCCCGGACGGCTCGTAGCGCCAGGCCACCTCCCAGTCGTTCGTGCCGGCGAGCGCCTCGGGGAGCACCGCCCGTTGCAGCTGCTCGGCGACCGCACGGGTCTGCCCGTACAGGTCGGCGTTGTCGATGGCGCTGGCGGCGCGACGGGCGAGGTGCTCGGCGAACCGCACGTCGTCCTCGTCGTACCGGCGGGTGGGGTCGGTGGAGGCCCAGGTGAGGACGCCGGAGACGTGGCCGCGCACGAGCAGCGGTACGGCGAGGATGCTGTGCATCCCCAGCTCGCGGAGGGCGGCGAGGTGCTCCTCGTCGCGGGCCGTGCCGGCGAGCAGCTCGTCGGTGATCTCGGGGACGAGGAGCGGGCGGCCGGTGCGCACCACGGAGGAGAGGCCTCCGCCGGTGCTGCCCGGGCTGCTCGGCCAGCGCCGCTGGAACCGTTCGACGAAGGAGGCCCGCTCGGGGTCGGTGTGCGCGGCGGCCAACCGGTGCAACCCGCCGTCACGGACGAGGTCGATGGCGCACCAGTCGGCGAACCGGGGCACGGTCAGCTCGGTGACGGCGGCCGTGGTCGCCTCCAGGTCGAGGCTGCTGGCCAGCTGGATGGAGGCCTCGGCGAGGAAGGCGAGGCGGCCGGTCTGCTTCTCGGCGACGGCCGCGGACTCGATGCGCTCGATGGCCTGCGCGCAGGTGTCGGCGAGGACGTCGAGGAACTCGAGCTCGGCCGGGTGCAGCTCGACGGCGTCCGGGACCGAGAGGTGGATGGCCCCGATGGTGCGCCCGGAGGAGCGCAGGGGGATCGTCACCGTGGACCGTTCTCCCCGTTGGGCGTTCTGGAGGCTCGGGTAGCGGCGGGCGATCTCGTCGGCGCCGACGAGGAGGATGCGCTCACCGGTGCGGATGACGTCGGCGACGGTGTTGGGGGAGGTGATCGGGAAGACCTGCCACTCGGTGGCCTCCTCGGCCGCCAGCCCGCGGACGCCGATGAGCTTGACCTGGTCCTCGCCGTGGAGCAGCCCGAGGGCGGCGATGGTGGCGCCGATCGCGTCGGCCATGTGCTGCGTGACGATCTTGCTCACCGCGTCGACGGTCGAGGCGGTGATCAGCTCGTTCGTGACGTGGGCCAGCTCGGTCAGCGTCTCCCCGACGTGCCGGGGCATCCGGGGTGGGCGGGCATCCCCGCGGTGTGGCTCCACGGGTGCATCATCGCAGGTCAGGGTGGAAAACACAGCCCGTGACATCCGGTACCCCGTGGTGTATGTCGTGCCGCTTAGGGCGCGCGGTCCTCCTCGCGCAGCCGCGGCTCGGTGCGCCGGTCGGGATGGATGCCGCGCTTGTCGCGGTAGAAGGCGCGGACGAGGTCCATGTCGTGGCGGACGTCGGCGGTCGCGGTGATGGTCGGGCCGAAGCCGGCGGTGCGGGTCGGGCCGTCGATGAAGGCCAGCGCGATGGGCAGCTTCGTCGTGCGGGCGATGCGCCAGAAGCCGGACTTCCAGTACTCGCCCTTCTCGCGGGTTCCCTCGGCGGCGAGGATGAGGAGGAACGGCTCGCCGCTGCGGGCCTCGCGCACCAGCTCGCGGACGACCTCGCCGGGGTGCTCGCGGTCGAGGGGGATGCCGCCGAGGCGGTGCAGCAGCCAGCCGAGCGGCCCGCGGAACATCTCCTTCTTGACGAGCACACGGGGCGTGACGTCGCCGCGCCACATGACGAGCAGCATCATCACGAAGTCCCAGTTGGACGTGTGCGGGGCGCCGACGAGGATGCCGCTGCGCGGCACGTCGCCGACGGCGGTCCAGCGGGAGGCGCGCAGGACGGCCTTGGCGAGGGCGACGCGCATCGGGTGTCCTCCTCGGGGACGGGGGTGGTGAGGTCACCGTACGGGGATGGTGGTCGGGGGTGCGAGGGGTGGTCGTGGGGGCGGGCTCCAGGATGGGTGGGACGGGTGGTGCGGGGTGGTTCGGATGTGGTCGCGGCGACTGCAATTCTGTTGTCAGACAGTGGTTTCGGGTCGTTTGGGCTCTTGTCGGTGTCGGCGGGGTGGAGTAGGATGAGGGGACAGGGAGGGGGCCTCGATGGGCACCAGCGCAGCAGCCGCGGAGGGCGCGACGGACGCCGTCGAGCGCGCCGTGCTCGCGCTCGACGCGGCGGTGCACGGGCCCCGGGGGAGCCGGTCCCGGGAGGAGTGGCTGTCGCTCGTCGGTCGCTGCCAGTCGCTCGTCAACCGGCTCGTGGCGGTGCAGGACGTCGCGGTCGCCGCCGCGGCGCGCTTCGAGGGTGTGTGGGACGAGGACGGCAGCCTGGGCACCGTCGAGCACGGTCCCGGCCGGGTGGCGCTCGACGCCGCCGACCTCGTCGCCCCGGAGCTCGGGGCCTCGCACGACCAGGCGCAGCGCCGGGTCGAGGCGGCGGTGCGCCGCACCGGCTTCGAGCCCGTCCCGGTCGAGGTGGCGGAGCGTCCCCGGCCGACAGGCCTGGGTGCGCTCCACGACGCGATGCGCACCGGCCGTCTCGACGCGTACCGGGCCGATGTCGTCGCCCACGAGCTGCTCGAGGCCCCTGCACCGGTGGCCGAGGCCGTGCTCGCCGCCCTCGAGCCCCACCTCGACGTCGAGCCCGCGGCCGCCCTGCGCCGCCGGACGCGGCGCATCCTCGGGCGCATCTCGCCGGACCTTCTCCGGCAGCGTGCGCAGCGGGCCCGGCGCGGGACCGGGCTCCGGCGCTGGGTCGCCGAGCCGGGGGTCGACGCCTGGTACGGCACCTTCCCGTTCGAGCAGTCGGCCGCGGCCTGGTCCGCCATCGACCGCCTCGCACGGCAGTACGTCACCGACGGGACGAGCAGCACCATCGAGCAGGCACGTGGGCGGGCGCTCACCGACCTCGTCGTCCAGCACGTCGACCTGCGCGTCAAGCTCGTGCTCACCACGCCCGTCGACGCCTCGTCCGTTCCCGTTCCGGCCCGGCCCGCCTCCGTGGCGGTCGCCGGGCGCGCCGACGACCTCGTCCAGGTCCACGGCGCGCGCCCCACCGAGCCGGTGCTCGTCGAGCGGGGCTGGCTCCAGCGGATGGCCGCCGCCAGGACCACGGAGGTCGTCACCCGCCCGTGCGACGCGCGCACCGGCGCGCTCCTCGACCCGGCCGGCACCCTCGCTCGCGATGCCTACCGGCCCACCGAGGCGCTCATCCTCCTCGTCACGGCCCGCGACGGCCGGTGCCGCTTCCCGGGATGCTCGGTGGCCGCCCGCTTCTGCGACGTCGACCACGTCCGGCCCTGGCCGCTCGGCCCGACTTCCGCGGCCAACCTGATCTGCCTTTGCCGCCGGCACCACCGCATCAAGCAGTCACCGGGGTGGTGGGTCCGACTCCGCCCGGACGGCATCGTGGAGTGGAGGGACCCCGCAGGACGCACGCGCACGACGGAACCTCTCGACGCTCTCGAGCATGTTGTATTGCCCGCGGAACCCGACGATCCGTCGACGACGGAGGATGCGCAGGCCGCCCGGTCGCGCGCCGAACTGCCGAGCGTCCTCGAAGAGGCGTGCGAGCGTCGACTCGAGGAGCACGACGTCATGGTCCGGCAGCGATGCACCCTCGCCGTGCGCGCGCCGGCCACCCGCCGACATCGCATCACCGCCCAGGACGCCGGGCCTCCACCCTTCTGAGCGACCGCCCGAGGGTCGGACCGATGGTGCGCGCAACCGCGTCACATCGCCGCCGAGTCTGTCGCGCGGACATCTGCGGGAGGGTGCGGGCTCTGGATCTACGGGATCTGGAGGCAGCCGCCGCTCAATGCCGTTCCTCGTCCGTGCGATCGGCGTCTTCGTCCGGGCGCGCGGCTTCCTCGTGCTGGTCGCCCTCGTGCTTCTTCGGCTCGACCTTGAGGAAGTCGTGGATCATCGTCCCGGTCTGCTCGTAGGGGTTGACGGTCACCACATTGCCCGGCGACAGGTCGCCGAGGAGGCGATCCCAGGTACCTCGGTGGGTTCGTCGGTACTCATCGAAAGCGTTGGGTACCTCAGGTTCGGCCGGCGCCTTCGCCTTCTTCCGCGGCTCTTTTCCACTCACGCTCGCAACGCTAGACCTGGGGTGGCGCGGTCGAGACTGAAGCTGCGTAGTGACGCGGCCCGTGACGGGACAGTCAGCCGCCGGAGGGTTCGCGGACCTCGTCGCGGTCGATGTCGCCGTCGACGAGGTCCTCGGCTGCCCGCACGAGGAGCGGGTGCAGGTCGGTGTCGCCGCGGCGGATCCGCGCCAGCAGCTCGTGGCGCATCCGCGGCTCCCAGAACTTCTTGATGTGGGTCGCCAGCTCCTCGGCCGCCTTCTCCGGGGGGAGCGCCTCGAAGTTGCGGACGAGGTCGTGCCCGAGCCGGACGACCGCAGGCGTGTCGCCGCTCACCGGCGCCTCGCCATCGCGCCGGCGGGCATCGGGGCGGTCGACGCCTCCGGTGCCTCGCCCGCTTCGGCCCGTGAGGCCTCGGTGGCCACGTGCACCTGGACGGCCGTGACCTTGTACTCGGGGCAGTTCGTGGCCCAGTCCGAGTTCTCGGTGGTGACGACGTTCGCGCCGGTGACGGGGTGGTGGAACGTCGTGTAGACGACGCCGGCCGGCATCCGCTCCGAGACGAGCGCCGTGAGCCGAGTGGCCCCGACGCGTGAGGACAGCTCGACGACGTCGCCGTCCTTGATGCCGCGCAGCTCGGCGTCGGAGGGGTGGATCTCGAGGACGTCCTCGGGGTGCCACGTCGAGTTCGGCGTCCGGCGGGTCTGCGCGCCGACGTTGTACTGCGACAGGATGCGGCCCGTCGTCAGCACGAGCGGGAAGCGGCGGTTCGCGCGCTCGGTGGTCGGCACGTACACGGTCGTCGTCAGCTGGCCGAGCCCGCGGACGAACGAGCCGACGTGCATCGTCGGCGTGCCGTGCGGTGCGGCGTCGGTGACCGGCCACTGCAGCGAGCCCTCGGCGTCGAGCCGCGCGAACGAGACACCGGCGAACGTCGGTGTGGTGGCGGCGATCTCGTCCATGATCTGCGACGGCGACTCGTACGACATCGGGTAGCCCATCGCCGTCGCGATGTCGGCGACGACCTGCCACTCGTCCCGCCCGACGCGCGTCGGCATCACCGGGCGCACCCGGTTGATGCGGCGCTCGGCGTTCGTGAACGTGCCGTCCTTCTCGAGGAACGACGTGCCCGGCAGGAAGACGTGGGCGAAGCGCGCCGTCTCGTTGAGGAACAGATCCTGGACGACGACGAGCTCCATCGCCCGCAGCGCCGCCTCGACGTGCTGGGTGTTCGGGTCGGACTGCGCGATGTCCTCGCCCTGCACGTACAGCCCGAGGAACGAGCCGCCGATCGCGGAGTCGAACATGTTCGGGATGCGCAGTCCCGGCTCGGGCTGGATGGTGACGCCCCACAGCGACTCGTAGATCTCGCGGACCTCGGGGCGCGACACGTGCCGGTACCCCGGCAGCTCGTGCGGGAAGGAGCCCATGTCGCACGAGCCCTGCACGTTGTTCTGCCCGCGCAGCGGGTTGACGCCCACGCCCTCGCGCCCGAGGTTGCCGGTGAGCATCGCGAGGTTGGCCATCCCCATGACCATCGTCGAACCTTGGCTGTGCTCGGTGACCCCGAGCCCGTAGTAGATGCCCGCGTTCGGCGCGGTGGCGTACAGCCTTGCGGCAGAACGCAGGTCGGCAGCCGGGATGCCCGTCTCCTCCTCCATCGCCTCGGGGGAGTGCTCCGGGTGCGCGATGAACTCGAGGTAGCCCTCGACGTCCTCGCAGCGCTCGCGCAGGAACGCCTCGTCGTGCAGACCCTCCGTGACGATGACGTGCGCCATCGCGTTGACGAAGGCGACGTTCGTGCCCGGCCGCACCGGCAGGTGGTGCGCCGCCTCGACGTGCGGCGAGCGCACGAGGTCGATGCGGCGGGGGTCGGCGACGATGATCTGCGCGCCCGCCCGCAGCCGCTTCTTCATCCGCGACGCGAACACCGGGTGCGCGTCCGTGGGGTTGGCGCCGATGAGCAGGATGACGTCGCACTGCTCGACGGAGCGGAAGTCCTGGGTACCCGCCGAGGTGCCGAACGCGTGGTTGAGGCCGTACCCGGTGGGGGAGTGGCAGACCCGCGCGCAGGTGTCGACGTTGTTGTTGCCGAACGCCGCCCGCACCATCTTCTGGACGACGTAGACCTCCTCGTTCGTGCACCGCGAGGATGAGATGCCGCCGATCGATCCGACGCCGTGCTTGTCCTGGATGGCCCGGAAGCCCTCTGCGACACGGGCGATGGCCTCGTCCCACGACACGACCCGCCACTCGTCGTCGATGGTGTCGCGGACCATCGGCTCCATCTGCCGGTCGTCGTGGCTGGCGTACCCGTACGCGAAGCGGCCCTTGACGCACGAGTGGCCCTCGTTGGCGCCGCCGTCCTTCCACGGCGTCATCCGCACGACGCGGGTGTCCTCGCCGGTGCCTTGGACCTCGGCCTTGAACGAGCAGCCGACGCCGCAGTACGCGCACGTCGTGACGACCGAGCGGGTCGGCATCCCGAGCTGGACGACGGAGCGCTCGGTGAGGGCGTCGGTGGGGCAGGCCTGCACGCACGCGCCGCACGAGACGCACTCGGAGGAGAGGAAGTCGGTGCCACCGGGGCTGATCCGTGAGTCGAACCCACGTCCCTCGACGGTCAGCGCGAACGTTCCCTGCGTCTCGGAGCAGGCGCGCACGCAGCGCGAGCAGACGATGCACGCCGCGGGGTCGTAGTCGAAGTACGGGTTCGTGTGGTCGGTGGTGTCGGCGAGGTGGTTCGCGCCGTCGAGGCCGTACCTGACCTCGGCCACGCCGGTCTCCTGGGCGAGCCGCTGCATCTCGCAGTTGCCCCGCGCGCAGCCGTCGCAGTCGGTGGGGTGGTCGGAGAGGTAGAGCTCCATCACGTTGCGGCGCAGGTCCTTCACCTGCTCGGTCTGCGTGCTGACCACCATCCCGTCCGAGCACGGCGTGGTGCACGACGCCGGCGTCCCCTTGCCGCCCTCGACCTCGACGAGGCAGAGGCGGCACGACCCGAAGGCCTTGAGCGAGTCGGTGGCGCACAGCTTCGGCACCGCGATGCCGGCCTCGGCGGCGGCGCGCATCACGGACGTCCCCGCGGGCACGGTGACCGAGCGGCCGTCGATGGTGACGGTGGCGCTCTCCTCGGACGCCACCCTCGGTGTGCCGTAGTCGGTCTCGTCGATGATCGTCATGGCCGTGCTCCTCCGGGGGTGCTCGTGGCTGACTCGGGCATGTCGTCGGTGACGGCGTCGGCGAGCGCGGGCTCGACGCCGAAGTCCTCGGGGAAGTGCTCGAGCGCGCTGCGCACGGGCATCGGCGTCAGGCCGCCCATCGCGCACAGCGAGCCCTTGGTCATCGTCGTGCAGAGGTCGTCGAGCAGGACGAGGTTCGCCTCGCGCTGCGTCCCGGCGCGGATGCGGTCGATGACCTCGACTCCGCGGGTCGAGCCGACGCGGCACGGCGTGCACTTGCCGCAGGACTCCTTGGCGCAGAACTCCATCGCGAAGCGCGCCATCGCTCCGGCGTCCATCGACTCGTCGAACACGACGATGCCGCCGTGCCCGACCATCGCGTCGGCGGCGGCGAAGGCCTCGTAGTCCATCGGCAGGTCGAACTTGCTCGGCGGGAGGTACGCGCCGAGCGGACCACCGACCTGGACCGCCTTGACCGGGCGACCCGACGCCGTGCCGCCGCCGTAGTCCTCGACGAGCTCGCGCAGGCTGATGCCGAAGTCCGCCTCCACGATGCCGCCGTGCGCGACGTTGCCGCCGAGCTGGAACACCTGCGTGCCGCGGCTGCGCCCGGTGCCGAGCGCCGCGTACGCCGCACCGCCGTCGGCCAGCACCATCGGGACGGCCGAGAGGGTGAGCACGTTGTTGACGACCGTCGGCCGCCCGAACAGGCCCTGGAGCGCGGGGATGGGCGGCTTGGCCCGCACCTCGCCGCGCTTGCCCTCGAGCGAGTCGAGCATCGAGGTCTCCTCGCCGCAGATGTAGGCGCCGGCGCCCACCCGCACGTCGAGGTCGAACCGGTGGCCGCTGCCGAGCACCGACCCGCCGAGCACGCCGTGCGCGTAGGCGATGTCGATGGCGCGGCGCAGGGTGCGGATGGCGTGCGGGTACTCCGAGCGGAGGTAGACGAACCCCTCGGTGGCTCCGACGGCGACCGCGGCGATCGTCATCCCCTCGATGAGGGTGAAGGGGTCGCCCTCGATGAGCATGCGGTCGGCGAAGGTGCCGGAGTCGCCCTCGTCGGCGTTGCAGCAGACGAACTTCACGTCGGCAGAGGCCTTGCGGACCGTGTCCCACTTGATGCCCGCAGGGAAGCCGGCGCCGCCGCGACCGCGCAGCCCGGACTCGGTGACCTCGGCGACGACCTGCTCGCCGGTGAGGGAGAGCGCCCGCTCGAGGCCGGCGAGGCCGCCGTGAGCCCGGTAGGCCGCGATGTCGGTGGGCTCGATGACGCCGACGCGCGTGAACGACACGCGGTGCTGACGAGCCAGCCACGGGTGCTCGTCGACGACGCCGATGCAGCGGTCGGTGCCGTCGAGACCACCGGTGAGGAGGGCCTCGACATCGGACGGCTCGACGTTCGCGTAGCCCACACGGCCATCGTCGGTCTCGACCTCGACGAGCGGCTCGAGCCAGAGCATCCCGCGCGAGCCGTTGCGGCGCACCGTGGCCCCGGCGGCCACGAGGGCCTCGGCGACCGCGTCGGCCCCGACCGAGACCGCCGCGGCGTCGCAGGGGACCCAGACGACGGGGCTCATCGGGCCCACTCCTCGGTGAGGGCGTCGAGCCGGTCCGGGGTGAGCCGGGCGTGGAGCGCGCCGTCGAGGGTGCCCGACGGCCCGAGCGCGCAGTTGCCGAGGCAGAAGACCTCGCCGACCTCGACCTCGGTGGAGCCTGCCCAGCGGTCGGCGGCCGCGGCGTACGTGGCCTCGGCGCCGCGGGCCTGGCAGGCCTCGGCGCGGCACAGGGCGACGCGGTGCGCGGCCGGGGGAGTGCGGCGGAAGTCGTGGTAGAAGCTGACGACGCCCAGGACGTCGGCGCGGCTGAGGTTGAGGACCTCGGCGATGACCGGTACGTCGTCGTCGTGGACGTAGCCGTGGGACTCGACGACCTCGTGGAGGATCGGCAGCAACGGGCCGCGGACGCCGGACAGCTCCTCGGCGATCGAGCGCACGGACGCCGCGCGCTCCGCATCGGCCGGGGCGGGGGCGGGAGCGGGGCTGGGTCCTCGCTGGCGCACGGGGGTCCACCTCTCTGTGGTGCCGGTCACGTCCCAGCAGCGTACGACGGACCCGCCGGTAGCAGCAGGGGTCGGCGGGGCGAGTCCGCCGTCCGGGCAGGCCGGCGCCTTTCCACCCCGGCAACTCCCGCGCGTCAGACCCGCTGCGCCCCCGGGCGCCCGGACTCCACGACGAAGGACGCGAGGGTCTCGACGCCGGCGCCCGGACGGGTCACCGCCCCGACCATCCGCAGGTCGGTCCGCCACTCCTTCCGGGTCACCGTGTGCAGCTGGTAGCCGCGGCGGTCGCCGTCGAAGAACCGGATGTGCGGGTTGAAGCCGATCATCGGGCCGTAGTAGGGGCCGTAGACCGGGCCGTCGCCGTTGGTCGTCACCGACGTGCCGACGAACTCGGTCGCCACCACCGGCGAGGACGGCCGGTCGAAGTCGAGCCGGATGTCGTTGACGAACGTCGAGTGCCAGTCGCCCGTGAGGACGACCGGGTTCGGCACGCGGGCCTCGTGCAGCACGCGGGTCACGCGGTTGCGGGCCGCCGGGAAGCCGTCCCAGGCGTCGTGCCAGAGGCGGGCGCCCGGCGTGGCCTCGTGCTCGAGGCGCGCCATCATCACGTTGTTGCCGAGGACCGTCCAGTGCGCCCGGCTCGCGCGCAGCCGGCCGGCGAGCCAGCGTTCCTGCTGCCGGCCGAGCATCGTCACCGACGGGTCGTAGGCCGCCGGGGTGGCCGGCGCCTCGCCCCACCCGCCGGGCGGGACGTCGCGGTGCTGGCGGCCGTCGAGGATGCTCAGCGAGACCAGCCGCCCGAAGTCCAAACCGCGGTGCAGCCGCAGCCCGCCGTCCGGGCGCGGGATGGACGCCGCGCGCAGCGGCTGGTGCTCGTAGTACGCCTGGTACGCGGCGGCCCGCAGCGCGCTGATGTCGCCCTCGTACTGCGAGCGCGTCCCGGCGTAGTCGTTCTGCACCTCGTGGTCGTCCCACGTCACCGCGAACGGCGCGGCCGCGTGCGCCGCCTGCAGGTGCTCGTCCGTCTTGTACAGCGAGTACCGGTACCTCCACTGGTCCAGCGTGCGCGGGGCGGGTTGGGCGGTGGCGGGCACCGGTGTGCCGCGCACGCCACCGAGCGGGTCGATCCCGCCCTCGTAGACGTAGTCGCCGAGGTGCAGGACGAGGTCGGGCTCGTCCTCGACGAGGTGCCGGTACGCCGTGTAGAAGCCGTCGTTGTACGCCTGGCAGCTGACCGAGGCCAGGGTCATCCGGGACAGGGGCGCTCCGGCGGCCGGCGCGGTGCGCGTCCGGCCGGTGGGGGAGACGTGGTGGCGGTAGCGGAAGCGGTACCAGTACTCGCGACCGGCCCGCAGCCCGTGCACCTCCACGTGCACGCTGTGCGCCAGCGAGCGGGGCGCCCGGGCGACGCCCGAGGCGACGCACCGGCGCAGGCCGGGGTCGGCGAAGACCTGCCACTCGACGCCGACGTCGTGCGCCGGCACGCCGCCGCCCGGCACGAAGGGGTCGGGGGCCAGGCGGGTCCACAGCACGACACCATCCGGCGCCGGGTCTCCGGAGGCCACGCCGAGCACGAACGGGTAGCCGATCTCGGGGCGTGGTGTGGCCGACGCGTCGGCGAGCGGGACCGTCGCCGCGGCTGCGGTGCCGGCCAGCGCGCCGACGAGGCCGAGGAAGCGGCGGCGGTCGACGTCGTGGGACGTGTTCGGGGTACGGGGAGCGCTCACAGGCCGGACGCTAGGCCTGCCGGGACGTCCGGTGGGCGACCCGCACGCGGCAACCCGGTGAACGGTCGGTCTACCGAGCGTCCGGGTGCGCTCCCCTCCGGATGCACGCGCGACCGCCCCGGACGCCCCGGTGCGCGCCCGGCTCGGGTCCACCTCGCCGGGTGGCGGCGAGAAGTCACCGCCATCCGGCGAAACGGACCAGAGCCGGCGACCCGGCCCAGAGCGGGGACGCGGGTGCCCCGGCGCCGATTAGGGCCGCGGTACCCCCGCTGGTAACCTTGCTCACTGCCGTCAGATCGGCCGCGGATCCACAGAGCCCCGGTGAACCAGCCCGGGAGCGCCGCGCAGCAGAAACCAGAACAGGAGTCGTCGCCCCATGCCGCTGAGCACCGACGTCAAGAAGCAGATCATGACCGAGTACGCCACGACCGAGGGCGACACCGGTTCCCCCGAGGTGCAGGTCGCGCTGCTCACCCAGCGCATCAAGGACCTCACCGAGCACAGCCGCCAGCACAAGCACGACCACCACTCCCGTCGTGGCCTGCTCCTGCTCGTCGGCCGCCGTCGCCGGCTGCTCCGCTACCTGGAGAGCATCGACGTCGAGCGCTACCGCTCGCTCATCAAGCGCCTCGGTCTGCGTCGTTGAGACTTCCGAGAGGGCGGTCCCCGCACACGTGTGCAGGGGCCGCCCTTCTCGCATGAGTGGGCCCGTCCCGCTCGGAAGAACCCACAATTGAACATGGTCACGACCGGCGCCGTCCTCTGCGGCGCCGCCTGAAGGACACACCCGCGCACAACGACGATGCGCGTGCGTGAATGACACGAGAGAAGGAGGCCCCGTGGAGGGTCCCGAGATCACCGCCACCGAAGCCGTCATCGACAACGGCAGCTTCGGTACCCGCACCGTCCGGTTCGAGACCGGACGCCTGGCCAAGCAGGCCGGAGGCGCTGTTGCCGCCTACCTGGACGAGGACACGATGCTCCTCTCCACCACCACCGCCGGGAAGCACCCGCGCGAGGGGTTCGACTTCTTCCCCCTGACCGTCGACGTCGAGGAGCGGATGTACGCCGCGGGCAAGATCCCCGGCTCGTTCTTCCGCCGTGAGGGCCGCCCCTCCACCGACGCGATCCTCACCTGCCGCCTCATCGACCGCCCGCTGCGCCCGACCTTCACCAAGGGTCTGCGCAACGAGGTCCAGGTCGTCATCACGGTGCTGTCGCTCAACCCCGACCACCAGTACGACGTGCTCGCCATCAACGCGGCCAGCGCCTCGACGCAGATCTCCGGCCTGCCGTTCAGCGGCCCGATCGGTGCCGTCCGCGTCAGCCTCATCGACGGCCAGTGGGTCGCCTTCCCGAACTTCAGCGACATCGAGCGCTCGACCTTCGACATGGTCGTCGCCGGCCGCGTCGCGGGCGACGACGTCGCGATCATGATGGTCGAGGCCGAGTCCACCGAGCACACCTGGGACCTCGTGAAGACCCTGGGCAAGCAGGCGCCGACCGAGGAGGTCGTCGCCGAGGGCCTCGAGGCCTCGAAGGGCTTCATCCGGACCCTGTGCGACGCGCAGGCCGAGCTCGCCCGCACCGCCGCCAAGCCGGTGCAGGAGTTCCCGGTCTTCCTCGACTACGAGGACGACGCCTACGCCGCGGTCGAGCAGGCCACCACCGCCGACCTCACCGCCGCCCTGCAGATCGCGGGCAAGCAGGAGCGCGAGGAGCGCATCGACGAGATCAAGGAGTCGATGAAGGGCTCGCTCGCCGGCCAGTTCGAGGGCCGCGACAAGGAGCTCTCGGCCGCGTACCGCTCGGTGCAGAAGAAGCTCATCCGCGAGCGCATCCTGCGCGACAAGGTCCGCATCGACGGCCGTGGCCTCGCCGACATCCGCGCCCTGAGCGCCGAGGTCGAGGTCCTGCCGCGCGTGCACGGCTCGGCGATCTTCGAGCGCGGCGAGACCCAGATCATGGGTGTCACCACGCTCAACATGCTCCGGATGGAGCAGCAGCTCGACACCCTCTCGCCGGTGACGCGCAAGCGCTACATGCACAACTACAACTTCCCGCCCTACTCGACCGGTGAGACCGGCCGCGTCGGGTCGCCGAAGCGCCGCGAGATCGGCCACGGGGCGCTCGCCGAGCGGGCCCTCATGCCGGTCCTGCCGACCCGCGAGGAGTTCCCCTACGCGATCCGCCAGGTGTCCGAGGCCCTCGGCTCCAACGGCTCGACCTCGATGGGCTCGGTCTGCGCGTCCACCCTCGCCCTGCTGAACGCCGGTGTGCCGCTGCGCGCCCCGGTCGCCGGCATCGCGATGGGTCTGGTCTCCGCGGAGGTCGACGGTGAGACGCAGTACGCCGCGCTCACCGACATCCTCGGCGCCGAGGACGCCTTCGGCGACATGGACTTCAAGGTCGCCGGCACCCGCGAGTTCGTCACCGCCATCCAGCTCGACACCAAGCTCGACGGCATCCCCGCCGACGTGCTGGCCGGCGCGCTGACCCAGGCCCGGGACGCCCGCTTCCACATCCTCGACGTCATGAACGAGGCCATCGACGCCCCCGACGAGATGAGCCCCTACGCTCCTCGCGTCATCAGCGTCACGGTCCCGGTCGACAAGATCGGCGAGGTCATCGGCCCCAAGGGCAAGATGATCAACCAGATCCAGGACGACACCGGCGCCCAGATCTCGATCGAGGACGACGGCACCATCTACATCGGTGCCACCGACGGCCCGTCGGCGGAGGCGGCCCGCGCGGCCATCAACGCCATCGCCAACCCGCAGATGCCGGAGATCGGCGAGCGCTTCCTCGGGACCGTCGTGAAGACGACGACCTTCGGCGCGTTCATCTCGCTGCTGCCCGGCAAGGACGGCCTGCTGCACATCTCCGAGGTGCGCAAGCTGGTCGGCGGCAAGCGGATCGACGCGGTCGAGGACGTCCTTGGCGTCGGCCAGAAGATCCAGGTCGAGCTCAAGGAGATCGACCCGCGCGGCAAGCTGAGCCTGGCCGCCGTCATCGCCGAGGGCGAGGGCGGGTCCGACGACGCGCCGGCCGCCCCCGCCGCCGCGGCGCCGGTCGAGGCCGATGACGCGGACGACGACGCGGACGGTGACGAGTCCGGCGAGGCGCACGAGGGTGGTGACGAGCGCGGCGACCGCCCGCGCCGCAACCGCCGTCGTCGTGGCGGCCGTGGCCGTGGCGAGCGTTCGGACGAGGGTTCCTCCACCGAGGACGCCCCCAGCGAGGCCTGAGCCCCACCGGGGCCGCGCCCGCGCCGCCCCACCCACCGGAGCCCCGGTGCACCCCACGGTGCGCCGGGCCTCCGGTGCGTCCGGGCCGGGTTGTCCACAGGGTCGGGGCCGACCGTCCGCGGGCACCCCTCCCGGTCCGCTAGGTTGTGGGCCGCCGGTCGAGGGGGCCGGCTCTCACACCCGGGGGTCTGTCCATCGTGCGTGTCCTGTCCGTCCTGCTCGTCGTCGTCGGCCTGCTGCTCTCCGCGGCCGGTGGCACGGCCGCCGCCGTCGTCGGCTCCGACGACGTCCTCGAGACGCCGACGAGCCGCGTCGACGTCGGGGACGCGGCCGCCGTCACCACCGCAGCGGGCCTCTTCGCCTTCCGCGGGGCCACGATGCACCTCACGGCGTCCTCACCCGACGGGCCGGTCTTCGTCGGCCGCGCCCACCCCGTCGACGTCGCCGACTGGGTCGGCGCCGCGCCCCGGTGGGTCATCACCCGGGTCGACCAGGACGGCGTGGCCGGCGAGGGTGTCCCCGGCGGCAAGGACGCGAAGGCCCCCGCCGCGGTCGCCGACCTCGACCTCTGGGTCGACACCGACACCGGCCCGAAGGCGTCCACCCTCGCGGTGCGCCTCGACGGCTCGCCGACCCAGGTGGTCGTCGTGCCGCCCGAGGGCTCCTCGACGCTCGACCTGCGGATGGGCCTGGCCGTCCCCGGGGCCTTCGCCACCGCGCTGGCCCTGCTCGCCACGGGGCTGCTCATGCTCGTCGTCGGTGTGCTGCTCGTCGTCCGTCGTCGTCGCCGGGTCCGGGCGGGTGCCACGCCGACCGCCGGCGACCCCGCGCAGACCGGTGCCATCACCTCGGCGCCCGTGGACGCCCCCGCCACCACCGGGACCCGCCTGCGCGTCGCGGCCGTCGCGCTCGTGGTCCCGACCCTGCTGGCCGGGTGCTCCTGGGTCCCCGAGCAGGCGACGGCCTGGGACCCGGCGACGGTGACCAGGCCCGCGATGACCGGCGCCGACCTCGACCGGATGCTGGCCGGCTACGACGAGCGCAACAACGCCGCCATCGCGACGACGAGCCGCACCAAGGACCCCAAGGCCTGGCTGGCCGTCGACGACGAGCTCGTCCTCGAGGGTGACCAGTTCTCCACCCTGGCCGCCAAGGTCACCAAGGCGAAGGCGTCGACGACCACCCTGGCTCACACCGCGAAGGCGCTCTACGCGCCCGAGCTGCACGAGTACCCGCTGTACGCCGTGGCGGCGGTCGAGGTGAAGCGCACCGACAAGGCGGCCACCGGCGACGCGGCGAAGCCGGCGACCGACATCGACGTCTGGACCCGCCGCTCGGTCTCGGAGCCGTGGCGGATGGCGGCGACCGTCGGGCTGCCGGAGAAGGTCACCGCGCCGAAGGCGCTGGCCCCGGGAGCCGCGAGCACTGCGACGGCCGCCGACCGTGCCGCCGCCGTGAAGGCCGCCGAACGGGTCCGCACCTACCTCGGCGGCGGCAAGGCCACCGGCCTGACGGTCGACCGGTTCCTCCCCGACCTGCGGGCCGGCGCCTCCATCCGCAACGCCAAGGGCGTCACGCACCGCCTCGACGCGCGGTGGGCCAACGACGCGGAGGACCAGGCCTCGGCCACCGGCTCGGTCCGGACGGCACGGACCGGTGACGGCACGCTGGCCGTGGTGAGCCTGCTCGCCCGCGAGACCTTCGCCGTCGGCTCGGGCTCGACCCTGCACTGGGACGAGCCCTACGGCACGGTCCTGGGTCAGAGCGGGGACCGGCCCTCGCTCTCGCGCGACCTCGGGGTGACGGTCGTGCTGCTCGTGCCGGCCAAGGGCGCGGCGCGGGTGCTCTCCTCGGAGTGGACGACGCTCGGCTGATGGTCGGCTCGACGGCGGCACGGTGCCGGCTACGGGCGCTCGGCACGCTCGTCGGGCTGGTCGCCACGGTCGCCGTGGGGATGGTCGCCCGCTCGCTCAGCGGCACCACCTGGCACTCGGCGGCCGTGACGGTGCTCGTGGGGCTCGCGGTGGCCTCGGCGCTGGTGCTGCTCGTCGGCCACCTCCGCCTCGCGACCGGCACCGACGCCCTCGGCCGGGGTCTCCTCGCCGGGGGCCTGGCCGGGGCGCTGGTCGCCGCCGTGGGACTCGTCGTCCTCGGCGCCCTCGCCCTGCTCGTCCCCGACGACCCCGCCGCCTCGGCGATCACGACGTGGTGCACGGCCCTCGCCGGCTCGGGCGCGGTGCTGCTCGGTGCCCAGGGCCGGGCGCAGGCGCGGCCGTCGGCCTGAGTCCGTGGACACACGACGACGGGCCCCGCACCGAGATGGTGCGGGGCCCGTCGTGGTGCGCGGTCAGGCCGCGGTCGTCGTGCGGAGCGGGTGCGGCGCGCTCCAACGCATCTCCATGCGGGTACGCCCGTCGGCGTCCACCACCGGCACCCAGCGCATCCTGAGACCGGTGCGGCTGGTCGTCTCGACCTTCTTCATCCCGGGCTCCTCTCGGTCTCGTTCACCTGTTGTTCACCTCAGGGTACGCCACTGCGGCTCGTCAGGTGAACAGAAGGTGAACGATGGGCGGGTCGGGCGCCGGGGACCTCTCCCCATTGCCGCCTGCACGACCCCCCGACAGACTGGGCGCTCGGGACGACGAGAGGGGTGGGGACGATGGCGGAGGACATCCGCGAGGAGCTCTACGAGCTGCGCGAGCGCAACGACCGGGAGATCCAGGCGCTGGAGTCCGTCCGGCCGGAGCCGGTCGAGCGGGAGGGCAGCGACGGCCGCGGGGTCGTCACGGTGCGGGTCGGTCCGGAGGGGCAGGTCCGCGACGTGCGCGTCGCCCACGACTGGCGCACGAGCACCGACGAGGCCGCCCTGCCCGGCGCGATCATCGACGCGCTGACGCGGGCCCAGGCCGGCGCGGCCGAGGAGTTCCTCACCGGCGTCGAGGAGCTCGAGGGCCGCGAGCTGCCCCCGGCCCGCCCGATGCCGATGCCGCAGGACAGCGGCGAGGTCTTCGGCCGCACCGAGCCGGTCACCCCGGCCGAGGCCGAGCGCATCATCGGCGACCTGTGGGCCGAGGTCGAGCAGGCGATGGCGAGCATGGAGGCCTCGCTCGACGGGTTCAACGCCCGCACGGGGTCGGCCCGTAGCGCCGACGGCGAGGTCGTCGTCGAGATCGGCGCCGGGGGAGAGGTCACCCGCCTCGACCTCGAGCCGCGCTGGCTGGCCCGGGCCCACGCGGCCAACATCGGCCGGCTCGTCACCGCGACCCTCCACGAGGCGCAGTCCTCGGTGCTCGAGGGCCTCACCGACGTCGCCGACACCGTGCGCTCCGCCCAGGAGGCCATGCAGCGCGTCGGTGACCCGTACACCCTGAGCCGCCGGTTCGGGCTGACCCCGTGACCGCCCCCGCACCCACCACCCGGAGGACGACATGAGCTACGAGGTCGAGCGCGAGGCGCTCATCACCGCCGCCGGCACCTGGCAGTCGGCCGAGGGCGAGATGCGCACCGCGCAGTCCACGGCCCGTTCCATCAGCGTGACCACCATCGACGCCTCGATCGTCGCCGAGGTCGTCGGGTTCACCTCGACCTACGCCGAGGTCCGTGACCGCGTCGCCGACCTGCTCGGCGAGGCCGCCGAGGCGATGAAGCTCGTCGACGACACGCTCAAGGACATCGAGAAGCAGTACCGCCGCGACGACGACGCCGCGCTGGCCGCCATCGGGGACGCCTGGTCCCCGACGAACCCGTGAGGAACCGACCATGAGCCCCGAAGAGCTGATGGAGAAGATCCGCGAGAAGTACGAGGAGTTCCAGCGCAAGATGGGCGAGCTCCTCGAGAAGTTCAACGACCTGGTCGCCAAGATCGGCCGGTTCTTCGGGTGGGCCGCCGAGAAGGCCGTCGACCTCTGGAACCACTTCGTCGTCCCGCTGTGGCAGAAGGCCACCGACTGGTTCTCCGAGCACTGGAACGTCTTCGGTGCCCCGTGGCTGCTGTACTCCGACGCGACGACGTGGCGCCAGGACGTCGGCGGCTACGTGACGAAGTGGTCCGGCACGGTGACCCGGGAGACCGCGGACGTCGACATCTACTGGAAGGGCACCTCCTCGGACCGGTACGTCAAGCGCGCCACCGAGCAGGCCACCGCCCTCAAGGCGGTCGGTCCGGTCGCCGAGAAGATCGCCGGGGCGCTCGATGCCGTCGCGCTCGCCGTCATCGTCTGGTGGGGCTCGATCGTCACCGCGGTCGTCGGGCTCATCGGCGGCATCGCCGTGGCCGCGGCCTCGACGGCCACCGGGCCCGGTGCCGTCGTCGGCATCCCGCTCGGCGTCAAGGTCGCGATCTCGGTGTTCGTCGGCGCGCTGCTCGTCGGGACCGGCATCCTCACCGCCACCTGCGCGGTCCAGAAGGGCAACGTCAACGGGGCGCTGACCGACCTGTCGGCCTTCCCCGGTGGCGCCTGGCCCACGTTCTGATGGCCGAGGTCTCCGGGCGCCCGGCCCTCCCTCGTCGTGTCGCGCTGCTCGTCGGGGGCAGCACCGTGCTCGAGGTCGTCATCGCCGTGTTCCTCCTGCTGATGGCCGCCCTGACCGTCGCCGCCACGGGACGGGCGCTCATCGCGGGCGGTGTCGCCGCCGGCCTCGCCGCGCTCGCCCTGCTCGCGCTCGGGCGGTCCGTCCGGGCCGACGCCGCCGGGCCGGGGGCCGCGGCCTGGGCGTGCCGGCTGCTGCCGGTGCTCGCCGCGGCCGTCGTGGTCGTGCCGGCCTCGGTCGGATGGCTCTCCTGGCTCGCGGTGCCCCTCGTCGTCTTCGCCGCCGCCCCGGCGTCCGTCATGGGGGTCGTCGTCCCGACGCTCGTCCGGGACGCCGCCCGGACGTCCTGAGCACCGGTCCGCGCCGCGGGCCCGCCGGGCGCCCGCACTAGAGTTCGGCGCATGGATGCGCTGAGGGTGTCGGTCGTCGGGGCCGGCGGGCGGATGGGGGCCACGGTGTGCGCCGCCGTCGAGTCCGCCGACGACCTCGAGCTCGTCGGCCGCTACGACGCCGGCGACGACCTCGGCGACCTCGGCGGCGCCGACGTGGTGGTCGAGTTCTCGGTGCCGGACGCCTCCCCGGCCAACGTCGCGCACTGTGTCGAGCGGGGCGTGCACGTGGTGGTCGGGACGACCGGGTGGAGCGAGGAGCGCCTCGACGACCTGCGTAAGCGGCTCGAGGACGCCCCCGGTGTCGGGGTGCTGGTCGCGCCCAACTTCGCGGTCGGGGCCGTGCTGCTGATGGAGCTCGCCCGGCGCGCCGCCCCCTTCTTCGAGTCGGTCGAGGTCGTCGAGCTCCACCACCCCGACAAGGTCGATGCCCCGTCCGGCACGGCGGCCCGCACCGCCGACCTCATCGGTGCCGCGCGCGACGCGGCCGGGTGCGACCCCGTCCCCGACGCGACGACCCACGACCCCGACGGCGCCCGCGGTGCGCGGGTCCACGGCGTGCCCGTGCACTCGGTGCGGCTGCGCGGCCTCGTCGCCCACCAGGAGGTCCTGCTCGGCGGCCCCGGCGAGATGCTCACCCTCCGCCACGACAGCTTCGACCGCGTCTCGTTCATGTCCGGGGTGCTGGCCGCGGTCCGCCGGGTCGGCGACCGGCCGGGCCTGACCGTCGGCCTCGAGCACTACCTCGACCTCGGGTGAGCACGCTCGTCGGTCTCGACCTCTCCGGGCGGCGCGTGGTCGTCGTCGGGGCCGGACCGGTCGGGGTCCGCCGGACCCGCCGGTTCGTCGACGACGGTGCGCACGTCGTCCTCGTCGACCCCTCCCCGTCCGCCGAGGCCCGGCGGATGGCCTCGCACGGCGACGTCGAGCTCGTCGAGCGGCCGGTCGAGCAGGCCGACGTCGACGACGCGTGGCTCGTCGTCGCCGCGACCGACGACCGATCGGTCAACGCACGCGTCTCCGCCTGGTGCGAGGAGCGGCGCACGTGGTGCGTCGACGCCTCCGACGGCGCGGCCGGCTCGGCCCGGGTGGCCGCCTCGAGCACCCACGGCGACCTGCGCGTCGGCGTCGTGGGCACCGGGGCGCCGGACCCGCGTCGGGTCGCCTCGGTGCGCGACGCGCTCGGCGCCCACGTCGAGTCCGGCGCGGTCGACCTGCGACGCCGGCGCCCGGGGGAGGGACGCGTCGTGCTGGTCGGCAGCGGTCCGGGCGACGCCGGACTCGTGACGACCGCGGGGCGCGAGGCCCTGGCCACCGCCGACGTCGTCGTCACCGACCGGCTCGGCGCCACCGGGCTCCTCGACCAGCTGCCCGCCGACGTCGAGGTGGTCGACGTCGGCAAGAGCCCCACCAACCACCCCGTGCCGCAGGCCGACATCAACCGTCTGCTCGTCGAGCGGGCCCGGGCCGGGCAGACCGTCGTGCGGTTCAAGGGCGGGGACCCGTACGTCTTCGGCCGCGGCGGCGAGGAGGTGCACGCCTGCCGGGCGGCGGGGGTGCCCGTCGAGGTGGTCCCGGGCATCACCTCCGCGTTCTCGGTGCCGGCGCTGGCCGGCATCCCGGTGACCCAGCGAGGAGTCGCCACCTCGGTCCTGGTGACCTCCGGGCACGCCGGCGCGGACCCCGCGATGCTCGGGGCGCTGGCCGCGGGCGCCACCGTGGTGCTCCTCATGGCCGTCTCGGCACTGCCGGGCATCTGCGCGGACGCGCTCGGGCACGGGGTGCCGGGTGACCTCCCGGTGGCCGTAGTCGAGCGCGGCACCACGGCGCGCGAACGGGTCACCTTCGCGACCGTCGCCACCGCCGCCGAGGTGGTCGCCGCCGCCGGTGTGCGCCCGCCCGCGGTCGTCGTGATCGGCCGGGTCGCGGCGCAGGACTTCCTCGACGACCCGGTGTGCGCCACCGCCGCCCCCGCCGCGACCGATGGCTGAGCCGCCGGTCCTCGTGGCGTGCGGCCACGGGACGCGCGACCCCGCCGGACGCGAGGCGGTGGCCGCGCTGGTCCGCGAGGTCGCCGCGGCCCTGCCGCAGGTCGAGGTCCGTGAGGCCTACGTCGACGTGCACGGGCCCGAGGTCGGCGCCGTGGTCGCCTCCCTGCCGCGCCGACCGGATGGTGCCCGCGCCGGCGTCGTCGTGCCGCTGCTGCTCGCCGCGGGGTTCCACGTCCGCGTCGACCTCGCCGAGGCCGTGCGCGAGCGACCGGACGTTGTCGTGGCCCCCGCGCTCGGACCAGACGACCTGCTGGTCGACGTCCTCGTCGACCGGCTCGACGGGGTGCTGCGCCCCACCGACGTCGTCGTCCTCGCCCCGGCCGGCTCGAGCGACGAACGCGCACAGGCGGACTCGTACGAGATGGCCACCCGGCTCGGGGAGCGACTCGGGCGGGAGGTCGCGCTCGGGTACGCGGCCGGGCCGACGCCCGCGGTGGCGCAGGCGGTCGCCGACACGCGTGCGGCCGGCGCGGGGCGGGTCGTCGTCGCCTCCTACCTGCTGGCCCCCGGCTTCTTCCAGGGGCGCCTCGGCGAGGCCGGCGCCGACGCCGTGACCGGGCCGTTGCTACCGGATCCCCGGCTCGTCGAGCTGGTGCTCGCCCGCTACCGGGCGGCGCTGGGGGAGTAGGCGGCTCAGCCCCAGCCCACGGCCCGCAGCACGCCGGCGGTCAGCGCGGCGCCGGCGACGACGACGAGGAAGTTCGCCCGGAGCAGGAGCAGGCCGACGGCCACCACCAGCGCTGCGGCCCGCGCATCGAGGACGAGCGCGCCGCCGTCACCGACCACCGTCTGCACCGCGACGAGGGCGGAGAGGAGTGCGACGGGCAGCAGCGCGATGACCCGCGAGCGGCGCTCGCCCTCGACCCACGTCGCCGGCACGAGGTACCCCGCCAGCTTGAGGGCGTAGGCGGCCGCGCAGGCCAGCAGCACGGTCGTCCAGGTCGTCATGGCACCGGGTCCGAACCGGGCAGCTCACCGGGGCGAGACGTCGGGGGGGACTCGTGCCGCCCGCCGCGCCGCAGCCCGACGGCGAGGGCCGCCAGGGCCGCGAGGATGACCGGCACGCCCGGCGGGAGGACGGGGCTCGTCAGCAGCGCGACGAACGCGGCGAGGACGGCGGTGGCGGCGGCGTCACCGCTGCGCAGCCGCGGCCAGAGCAGCGCGGCGAACGCCGCGGCCGCCGCCGCGTCGAGCCCGTAGGTCCGCGGGTCGCCGAGGGCGTTGCCGACGAGCGCGCCGACCAGCGTCATGATGTTCCAGCCGACGAACACGGCGATGCCGGTGAGCCAGAACCCGATCCGCTGGGCGGGCGGCTCGGGCTGGCCGACCCCGACGGCGGTCGACTCGTCGATGGTCAGCTGCGCCGCCGCCAGCCGGCGCAGCCCGCTCACCCCGAGGAAGCGGGAGGTCTGCAGCGCGTAGAGGCCGTTGCGCACGCCGAGCAGGGTCGAGGTGGCGACGGCCGCCGCGCCGCTGCCCCCCGCGCCGAGCACCCCGACGACGGCGAACTGCGATCCGCCGCTGAAGAGGAGGAGGGAGAGGGCCTGGGTCTGCAGGACGGACAGCCCGGAGGCGACGGAGAGCGCGCCGAACGAGATGCCGTACGCGCCGGTGGCGGCACCGACCGAGAGGGCCTGGCGGCGCACCGCGCGGCGCCGGTCCTCAGCGAGGTCGGGGTCGCCGGCGCTCATCCCTCGTCCGGGTCGTCGATGCGGGCCAGCACCCGCACCTCGCGCATCGTGTCGCCGTCGGGGGAGACGACGCGCTCGCGGTGGGCGCCGTCGGGGCCGAACCCGGAGGCGACGAGGAACGCGCGGGTGTCCTCGGCGTCGGCGGGCAGCCACGCCGTGATCGCCTCGGCGCCGGCCTCGCGCACGACGTCGACGGCCGCGTTGAGCAGCCGCGACCCGTGCCCCTGCCGGCGCGCCGCCGGGTGGACCGCGAGCAGGGTCACCTCGGCCCACGCCGGCTCGGCATCGGGGTCCTGGGCCGGCCCGACGGCCACCGCACCGATCACCTGCTCGCCGGCGCACGCCACGAGGAGGCGGTGCACCCCCTCGGGCGGGGAGGCCAGGCTCTCGCGCCAGCCCTTGGCGAAGGCCTCGGGGACGAAGAGCGCCAGCACGTCGTCGGGGAGGCGACCGGCGTAGGCCTCGCGGAAGACGGTGGCCTGCACCGTCCCGACGGCGGGCGCGTCGTTGGGGCGGGCGCGCCGGACGCTGGCGTCGGCGGTGGGGCCCGGGCCGTGCTCGTGGGGGTGGTCGTGCTCGCCCTCGTGGACGTGGTCGCTCATCAGTGCCCCCGGAAGGTCGGCTCGCGGCGCTCGGTGAAGGCGGCCCGCCCCTCGGCGAGGTCCTCGCTGGCCCACGCGCGCGCGAACGCCGCCTCGTAGCGGCCGAGCCCCGCCTCGTCGTCGTGGCGCGTGCCGAGGCCGACCTTCGAGCCGGCCTGCGTGAGGGGGGCCAGGCGCGCCGCCGCGGTGGCCAGGGCCAAGGCGTCGTCGAGCCCGCCGCGCTGCTGGGCGAACCCGAGCCGCCAGGCGTCGTCGGCGTCGAGCACCGCGGCGGTGAGGACGAGGTGGCGGGCCGCACCCTCGCCCCAGCAGCGCGCGAGCCGGTCGAGGGTCCAGTGGTCGACCATCAGCCCGAGTCGGGCGACGGGCACCCCGAAGCGGGCGGTGCCGCCGACGACCCGCACGTCGCAGGCCAGCGCGAGCTGCATGCCCAGACCCATGCAGGCGCCCTCGACCGCGGCGACGGTGGTGACGGGGACCGCGGCGAGGTGCTCGAGGACCTCGGCGAGGCGCTGCGTGAACGAGACGTCCTCGAGCTCGACGAGGTCGGCGCCGGCGCTGAAGTGACCCCCGGCGCCGGTGAGGACGAGCGCGCGCGCACCGGAGTCGAGGGCCTCGACCACCGCCGCGTGCAGCTCCTCGAGGGCCTCGAGGTCCAGCGCGTTGCGGCGCGCGGGACGGTCGAGGGTCAGGACGGCGACCTGGTCGGCGAGGGAGGCGTGGACGGGCACGCTCCCGACCCTACCGAGCGCCCGCGCGACAGCCTCCCGCGGCGGCCCTACGCTGCCTCCATGGTGCTGCCGCTCACCGTCGTGCCGGTCCCCGGGCCGGGTGCCGAGGACGTGCTGGTCGGCGCCGACGGCCGGGTGTGGACCGGCACCGCCGACGGTGCCCTGCACGTCCACGACCCCGCGGACGGCTCGGTGACCACGGTCGCGGCCACCGGCGGCCGCCCGCTCGGCCTCGAGTGGCTGCCCGACGGCCGGATGCTCGTCTGCGACGCCCACCGCGGGCTGCTGGTCCTCGACCCGACGACGGGGGTCCTGGAGACCCTCGTCACCGAGGTCGACGGCGTCCGGCTGCTCTTCGTCAACAACGCGGCGGTCCAGGCCGACGGCACCATCTGGTTCACCGACTCCAGCCGGCGCTGGACGGTGGAGGACTGGAAGAACGACCTCGTCGAGCACACGTGCACCGGCCGGCTGCTGCGTCGCGACGTCGACGGGGAGGTCACGACCGTCCTCGACGGCCTGGCCTTCGCCAACGGGGTGGCGCTCCTGCCCGGCGAGCACGGCGTGCTCGTCGCCGAGACCGGCACCTGCCGCATCCGGCGGGTCTCGTTGCGTGGCAACGAGGCCGGGCCGACGACCACGTGGGTGGAGGACCTGCCCGGGCACCCCGACAACATCGCCCTCGGGTCGGACGGCCTCGTCTGGGTCACCGTCGCCTCGCCGAACGACCCGGTGCTCGCGCTGCTGCGCCGCAGCCCGCGGCAGGTGCGCGCCGTGGTCCGGCGCCTCCCGGACCGGGTCAAGCCGGAGCCGAGGCGAACGGCGCGGGTCCTGGCCCTCGACGACGAGGGTGCGGTGGTGCACGACCTCGACTTCGACGCCTCCGGCTGGCGGGTCGCCACCGGGGTGCGCGAGCACGACGGGCGCGTCTGGCTCGGCAGCCTGCTCGAGCCGGCCATCGCCGTCGGCCGGGTGCCGGGCAGCGGTGTCGGTCAGCGCCGGTCGTAGCGGACGAACGCGAAGCCGTCGTGCCCCTCGCGCGAGGTCTCGCGCCAGGTGCCCGGGTCGATGGGCGGGAAGTGCACGTCACCGTCGGGCTCGTCGAAGACCTCGGTGACGAGCAGCCGGTGCGCGTACGGCATCGCCTCGGCGTAGACCTGCCCGCCTCCGGCGACGAAGACCTCGTCGGCCGGCCCGGCGAGCGAGATCGCCTCGACCAGCGAGTGCGCCGTCTCGACCTCGGCGTGCGACCAGTCCGGCTGCCGGGTGATGACGATGGTGCGTCGGCCCGGCAGCACCCGCCCGATGGCCTCGAAGGTCAGCCGGCCCATGACGAGCGGGTGGCCCATCGTCGTGCGCTTGAAGAACGCGAAGTCCTCCGGGATGTGCCAGGGCATCGCCTGGTCCGAGCCGATGACCCCGTTGCGGGCGACGGCCGCGATGAGCGAGACCCGGGTCATACCGCGATCGGCGCCTTGATCGAGGGGTGCGCCTCGTACCCGACCAGCTCGAAGTCCTCGAGCTCGTAGGCGTCGATCGAGTCGCGCGGGGCGATGTGCATCGTCGGCAGCGGGAGCGGCTCGCGGGTGAGCTGGAGACGCGCCTGCTCGAGGTGGTTGGAGTAGAGGTGCGCGTCGCCGAGGGTGTGGACGAACTCGCCGGCCCGCAGCCCGGTCTGGTCGGCGACGAGCATCGTCAGCAGCGCGTAGCTCGCGATGTTGAACGGCACCCCGAGGAAGACGTCGGCGCTGCGCTGGTAGAGCTGGCAGTCGAGGAACGCCGGCCCGCCGTCGGCTGCGGGGCGCACGTAGAACTGGAACATCGTGTGGCACGGCGGCAGCGCCATGTCGTCGACGTCGGCGACGTTCCACGCCGAGACGATGTGCCGCCGCGAGTCGGGGTTGGTGCGCACGGACTCGATCACCCGGGCGAGCTGGTCGACGGTGCGGCCGTCCGGTGTCGGCCACGAGCGCCACTGGTGCCCGTAGACCGGCCCGAGGTCGCCGTGCTCGTCGGCCCACTCGTCCCAGATCGAGATGCCCCGCTCCTGGAGCCAGCGCACGTTGGTGTCGCCGCGCAGGAACCACAGCAGCTCGCCGATGATCGAGCGCAGGTGCAGCTTCTTGGTGGTCAGCACCGGGAAGCCCTCGGCGAGGTCGAAGCGCATCTGGTACCCGAACACGCTCACCGTGCCCGTGCCGGTGCGGTCCGACTTCTGCACCCCGGTCGTCATCACGTGGTCGAGCAGGTCGAGGTACTGGCGCACGACCCCAGCGTAGGGGGCGCGGGACCGGACGGCGCGGAGCCGGGGCCGGGCGGCCCGGGGCGGCTCGTGACCACCCCCAGGACGCCCGGCCGCTCGGCTCAGCCCGCCGGCAGGGCGGCGAACGCGGTGCGCAGGATCGGCTGGTTGTTCACGAAGCCGTAGCCGGCGCAGGCCGCGCCGCTGCACGAGACGCGGGAGTCGACGCCGACCCGCATGTCGATGTGCAGGTGCGGGTCGGTGCCCAGGGCGTGCGCCGACGTGCCGACGGTGCCGATGCGCTGGCCCTTGACGACCTGCTGCCCCGGCGTGACGACGGGGGCCGGGCGGTGGTGCATGTGCGCGAAGTACCAGAGCCGGCCGAAGCGGTCCTTCACGGTGACCGTCGAGCCCACCCCCGTCGAGCGGACGTTGACCGTTTTCACGGTGCCGGCCACGGGGGAGACGACGGCGGTTCCGGTGGCCGCGAAGATGTCGGCCGCGTTGTAGTCGTGGTGGCAGTTGGCGTTGTTCGTCGAGCACCAGTGCGGGCTGCGGCTCGTGATCTGCGCCCGGGTGACGGCCAGCGGGAAGCGCAGTGAGGCGTCGCCCACGATCTGCGAGGCGTTCTCGTTCTTCAGGGCCGCCGACAGGTCGACCGAGGCTCCGGAGGCGACGACCTGGTACACCCCGCCGAAGTCGCTGTTGTAGAACACCGACACCGGCCCGGAGGTGCGGTTCCACACCGAGGCCGTGTTGTTCTTGACGCACTGGCCCTTGCCGTTCCCCGCGCCGAGGAAGGCCACGCACCCGGCGCCGGTTCCGTAGTCGCGCTGCGACGTCGTCAGGTCGACGAGCGACCCCGCGCGACCGCTGTTGTAGTAGAGGCAGAACTCGCCGCTCTCACAGGTCCCGTTGCGGGCGGCGGCGGCCGCTCCGGGCGCGGTGGTGACCAGCGTGGCGCCCAGCGCCAGGACGGTGGCCAGTGCGGCCAGCAGTCGTCTCGTCATCGTGCTTCCCCCTGGGGGTCTCGGCCCCGGGACCCGGACGGCCCCGCGACCTCGTCGGTGCGTCGGGCAGGGCGCGGCGCCGCCCCCTGCACGGTTCCCCCGGGCGCCGGCCCTCCCACGGTCCGCGGCGGAGGTCCCCGCCGCGTCCCGGACGTCGTGACGTCCGCCGGCGACGCTAGACGGGGCCCCCGGGGCCGGCAAGGGGGAGCGCTCCCCTTCCGGCCCGGCTCGCTACCCTGTCGCCATGACCTCCTCCCCGTTCGGCCGTGTCCTCACGGCGATGGTGACCCCGATGTCCCCCGGCGGAGCGGTCGACGAGGCGGGGGTGGACGCCCTCGTCGAGCACCTGCTCGCGACCGGTCACGACGGGGTCGTGGTCAACGGCACGACGGGCGAGGCCTCCACGCTCACCGACGACGAGAGCGTGGCCGTGGTCCGCCGCGTCGTGGAGGCCGCGGCCGGGCGCCTGCGCGTGGTCGCGGGCTGCGGGTCCAACGACACCGCGCACGCCGCCCTCATGGCCCGGCGGATGGCGGAGGCCGGCGCCGACGGGCTGCTCCTCGTCTCCCCGTACTACAACAAGCCCACCCAGGCCGGCCTGGTGGCGCACTGCCGCGCGGTCGCCGACGCCACCGACCTCCCGGTCATGCTCTACGACATCCCCGGCCGTACGGCGGTCGCCTTCGCCCACGACACCCTCGTGGAGCTGGCCGCGCACCCGAACATCGTCGCGGTCAAGGACGCCAAGGGCGACCTCGCGGCCTCGACCCGCGTGCTGGCGGCCACCGACCTGCTCTGGTTCAGCGGCGAGGACGCCCTCACGCTGCCGCTGCTGGCCATCGGCGCGGTGGGCACGGTCTCTGTCGTGGGCCACGTGACCGGCAGCCACTACCGGGCGATGGTCGAGGCCGTCGACCGCGGCGACCTCGCCGAGGCCACGCGCATCCACCGCGGCCTGGTCCCCGTCGTCGACGCGATCATGTCGCCGTCGCAGGGCGCCATCATGGCCAAGGCGGCCCTCGTGGAGCTCGGCGTGATCGAGCACGCCACCGTCAGACTTCCCCTCGTCGAGTCGCCACCGGAGCACCTCGAGGCGCTCCGCTCCGCGCTCGCCACCCTCCCCACCCTGAAGGACGCATGAGCCATCCCCATCCCGACCTCGACGCCCCCGGCCCGCTCGCGGAGGGAGGTGTCCGGGTCACCCCCCTCGGTGGTCTCGGCGAGGTCGGCCGGAACATGACCGTCATCGAGCACGCCGGCCAGCTGCTGGTCATCGACTGCGGTGTCCTGTTCCCCGACGACCACCACCCGGGCATCGACCTGATCCTCCCGGACTTCTCCTCCATCGAGGACCGCCTCGACGACGTCCAGGCGATCGTCCTCACCCACGGCCACGAGGACCACATCGGCGCGGTGCCCTACCTGCTGCGCCTCAAGCCGGACCTCCCCGTCGTCGGCTCGCAGCTGACCCTGGCGCTCATCGAGGCCAAGCTCAAGGAGCACCGCATCACGCCGTACACGCTCGGGGTGCGCGAGGGCGGCCGCGAGAAGCTCGGCGTCTTCGACTGCGAGTTCGTCGCCGTCAACCACTCCATCCCCGACGCGCTCGCCGTGTTCGTGCGCACGCCCGGCGGCACGCTGCTGCACACCGGCGACTTCAAGATGGACCAGCTGCCGCTCGACGGCCGGCTCACCGACCTGCGGGCCTTCGCCCGGCTGGGGGAGGAGGGGGTCGACCTCTTCCTCACCGACAGCACGAACGCCGAGGTGCCGGGCTTCACGACGCCCGAGCGCGAGATCGCCCCGGCCATCGACAAGGTGTTCCGGCACGCGCAGCGGCGGATCATCGTCGCCTGCTTCTCCTCGCACGTGCACCGCGTGCAGCAGGTCCTCGACGCCGCCGACAAGGCCGGGCGCAAGGTCGCGATGATCGGCCGCTCGATGGTGCGCAACATGGGGATCGCCGCCGACCTCGGCTACCTCAAGGTGCCCGACGGCGTCCTCGTCGACCTCAAGCAGCTGAACGACCTGCCCGACGACAAGGTGGTCCTGGTCTGCACCGGGTCCCAGGGCGAGCCGATGGCCGCCCTGTCGCGGATGGCCAACCGGGACCACCGCATCGAGGTGGGGGAGGGCGACACCGTGCTGCTCGCCTCCTCGCTCATCCCCGGCAACGAGAACGCGGTCTACCGGGTCATCAACGGGCTGATGCGCCTCGGCGCCAACGTCGTCCACAAGGGCAACGCCCGGGTGCACGTCTCCGGCCACGCCAGCGCCGGCGAGCTCCTCTACTGCTACAACATCGTCAAGCCGCGCAACGTCATGCCCGTGCACGGAGAGTGGCGCCACCTCGTCGCCAACGCCGAGCTCGCGATCCAGACCGGTGTGCCGCGGCGCAACGTCGCGGTCGTCGAGGACGGCGTCGTCGTCGACCTGCTCGACGGCCGGGTGCGGGTGGCCGGGGCGGTGCAGGCCGGCTACGTGTACGTCGACGGCTCCACGGTGGGCGAGGTCGAGGAGACCCTCCTCAAGGACCGCCGCATCCTGCGCGACGAGGGGTTCATCTCGGTCGTCGTCGTCGTGGACTCGACGTCCGGCAAGATCGTCGCCGGGCCGGAGATCACGGCGCGCGGCTTCGCCCCGGACGAGGTGGTCTTCGACGAGATCCGGCCGCGCATCGAGCAGGCGGTCGCGGACGCCGCCGCCCAGGGCGTGACCGACACCTACCAGCTCCAGCAGGTGGTCCGCCGGACCATGGGCACCTGGGTCGGGCGCAAGATCAAGCGCCGGCCGATGATCATCCCCACCGTCGTCGAGGCCTGAGCCCCGCGCGACACGCCGAGAGGGCCCCCGGACACCGTCCGGGGGCCCTCTCGTGTCGTTGACCCTTCAACGGTTTCCGCGGGTTCGCCGCGTGCTCGGACGGCTGCTCGAACGGTACGGATCGACGAACAACCTACGGAATCCGTAGTTCGGTACACACCACACCGTCTCATCCGTTCGGTTGATTCCGATGTCACCCACGCGAAAACACCAACGCGGCAGGTAAAGGAAACGTAAAGTACTGGTAGGTAAGAACCCAAGGGACGGTCACGGAACCGTTCCAGTAGACCTCCCGAGGGAGCCCCGATGAGCCAGCAGACCGTGGACGCGCCGCCCGCGCGCCCCAGCCGGCGGTCCGTCGCCGCCGGAATGGCCTGGGCCGTCCCCGTCATCGCGGTCGGTGCCGCGGCCCCCCGTGCGGCCGCCTCCCCGTGCAACCCGCAGGCGTACACCCTCGACTGGGGTGGCTCGAACACCTCGTACACCCGCAACAACGCCGGCACCTCCGGTGTGGCGACGATCGACCCCGACGGCGCGGGCCCGGTCGCCTCCGTCTCGATGTCGATCGCCTCGCAGTTCATCGGCACGATGAAGGCCGGCAACGAGTTCGGGAACACCAACAACAACATCCGGGTGTCCTCGAGCAGCGTGGGCGGGACCGGGCAGGTCGGGCTGTCGTTCCACCAGGCGCTGACCAACGCCTACAACGTCGTGCCCGGCCGGAGCGCCCGGCAGGAGGTCACCTTCAGCTTCGACGCCCCGGTCACGGGACTGACCTTCATGGTCACCGACATCGACAGCAACGCGGGCGACTTCAACGACCGCATCGAGTTCAGCGGCGCGTTCACCTCCCAGATCGCCAACACGAACACGCTCACGGGGGCGGGGACCCAGCCCAACCCCTTCGCCCCGACGAACGCGAACGCCCCGGTCAACGACACCTCGAGCACCGCGGGCAACGTCCGCATCACCTACCCCGGCACCATCACGAGCTTCACGATGACGTACTGGAACGCCGTCAGCTCCTACTCGGGCGTCGACCGCAGCCAGGGCGTGTTCCTCTCCGACTTCGCCTTCAGCGTCATCCGCAACAACTGCTGAGCGTCCGCTGAGGCCGCCGGCGATCTCGTCGCAGGTCAGCGGCACCAAAAACCACAAATCAACAGCGCGAAGCCCTAGCGTGACGGGTAAAGAGTTCGTAAAGTGAACGTCAGCAAACGGTCTGGTCCGGTTCGCCGGTCCTGGCCTCCACGACACGCCCGGTGGCCCCTCCCGCCCCCGTTCTCGCGGTCGTCCCGGCTCACGTCGGGGCGGTCGGTCGGGCCGGCCACCACCCGGCGTCGTCCCCCCAGCGGGGGGCGACCGTGGGGGGGGGGGGGGGGGGGGGGGGGGGGGGGGGGGGGGGGGGGGGGGGGGGGGGGGGGGGGGGGGG
>NZ_JBNVZV010000030.1:0-50547 GCF_050496545.1 Phycicoccus avicenniae
CCCCCCCCCCCCCCCCCCCCCCCCCCCCCCCCCCCCCCCCCGCGACAGGGGCGCGAGCTCAGCGGGTGGGCGTCAGGACGTCGAGCCCCACGTAGGGCCGCAGCGCCTCGGGCAGGACCACGGAGCCGTCGGCCTGCTGGTGGTTCTCGAGGATGGCGACGAGCCAGCGGGTCGTGGCCAGCGTGCCGTTGAGGGTGGCGGCGACCTCGTTGCCGTTCTCCCCCTTAAAGCGGGTGTTCAGGCGGCGCGCCTGGAAGGTCGTGCAGTTCGACGTCGAGGACAGCTCGCGGTGGCGGCCCTGGCTGGGGACCCACGCCTCGCAGTCGTACTTGCGGGCGGCGGGGTCGCCGAGGTCGCCGGCGGCGGTGTCGATGACGCGGAAGGGCAGGCCGAGCGAGGTGAGGATGTCCTTCTCCATCGCCAGCAGCCGCTCGTGCTCGGCCTGGGCGTCCTCGGGCCGGCAGTAGACGAACATCTCGATCTTGTTGAACTGGTGGACCCGGATGATGCCCCGGGTGTCCTTGCCGTAGGAGCCGGCCTCGCGGCGGTAGCAGGTGGACTGGCCGGCGTACCGGAGCGGACCCGCGGCGAGGTCGAGCACCTCGTCGGCGTGGTACCCGGCGAGCGCCACCTCGGAGGTGCCGATGAGGTACAGGTCGTCGGCCTCGAGGCGGTACACCTCGTCGGCGTGGTGGTCGATGAACCCGGCCCCGGCCATGACGTTCGGCTTGACGAGCGTGGGGGTGACCATCGGCACCAGGTCGTTCTCGAGCGCCCGGTCCATCCCCATCCGGAGCAGGCCCATCTCGAGGCGGGCGCCGACGCCCTTGAGGAAGTAGAAGCGCGCGCCGGAGACCTTCGCGCCGCGCTCCATGTCGACGGCGTCCAGGCCCTCCATCAGCGCGAGGTGGTCGAGCGGCTCGAAGCCCTCGGCCGCGAAGTCGCGCGGCGTGCCGACCTCCTCGAGCACGACGTAGTCGTCCTCGCCGCCGACCGGCACCTCGGGCTCGACGACGTTGCCGATGGTGCGCATCAGCGTGTCGAGCTCGGCCTGCGCCTCGTCAGCGGTGGCCGAGAGCGACTTCACCTCTGCCGCAAGCTCCTTGGTGCGTGCGAGCAGGGCCTGCTTCTCGTCGCCCTGGGCCTTGGCGACCTCCTTGCCCATCGACTTCTGCTCGGCCCGCAGCCGCTCGAAGGCGGTGAGGGAGGAGCGCCGGCGCTCGTCGGCGGCGAGCACGGCGTCGACGACCCCGTCGTCCTCACCGCGGGCGCGCTGGCTCGCGCGCACCGTGTCGGGGTCCTCCCGGAGCAGCCTGATGTCGATCACCCGGGGAGTGTATCGACGGGCCGAGGGGCCTCTCCTCCGAGTTCCGGCCGGGCCGACGGCTCGACGAGTTGTCCACAGGTTGGCGCGAACCGGCTGCGCGCCGCCCGAGGAGGAGGCCACACTGCTCGCCATGAGTACGGGGGAGAGCACGACGACGGGGGACCGGGCGGCCACGCTGCGTCCGGCCGGCTGGTACACGGACCCGGAGGACGCCACGCGCCTCCGGCGGTGGGACGGGCGGGGGTGGACGGACTCGTGGATGCCCAACCGGGCCGCCACCGGCACCGCGACCCCCGCGATGCCGTCCTTCGGGTCCGGGACGCCGGCGGGCTGGCACACCGACCCTGCCGGGGGGCGCTCCTCGCGCTACTGGGACGGCACGCGGTGGACCGACCGCGTTCGGCCCGGCGTGGTCCACCGCGGCCGCAGCCCGCTCGGTCCCGGCTTCTTCACCCTGGCGGCGTGGCTGCGCGGCCTGCTCGTGCTCGCCGGCGTGGTGAGCGGCCTGACGGGGCTCGGTTCGGTGTGGACCGCCCAGGTGCTGGCCCGCTGGTCGGACGACCTGTCGACGGCCACCCTGGCGGAGGGCGAGCGCATCGACTCCCTCACCCTCGTCGGCGGGCTCGTCGACGGTGGGGCGACGCTGGTCACGGGCGTGGTGTTCATCGTGTGGCTCTTCCGCGCCTACGGCAGCGACCGCGTCGACCCCGCGCGCCTCACCCACGGGCGGGGCTGGACGATCGGCGCCTGGTTCACCCCCGTCATCGGGTTCTGGCGTCCCCGACGCCTCGTCCTCGACCTCTGGGAGGGCGCACGGTCGGGCACCCCTCGCGAGGGCGCCGACCCCCTCGGGCGACGTCTCGATCTCTGGTGGGGCAGCTACCTCGTGATGAACACGCTCGCCTGGGTCTCCACCCGTGTCTGGCTCGACGCCGACCTGGAGGCCGACCCGCAGGCGGGCGTCGACGCCCTGCTCTTCTCGACGGTCCTCGACGTGCTCTCCGCCCTCGCGGCCGTCGTCGCGGCCTGGTTCGCGCTGACCGTCGTCCGGGAGGTCACCGACGCCCTCCGGCGACCGGAGTCCAGCCACCCGGTGCCCGAGGCCGCCACCGCCTGAGCGGTGGAGCGGTTCGTCAGTCCGGGCGGCCGGTGACGATGAGCCCGGCGCCGAGGCCGACCATCATCAGGCCCCCCGTGCCGCCGACCCGCGCCATCCGGCGGGGTGAGGAGGCGAACCAGTCACGGAACCGGGAGGCCGCGAGCGCCACCGACCCGTCCATGACGAGGGCGATGACGGCGAACACGGCGCCGAGCACGAGCAGCTGGGCGGCCACCGGGCGCCCGGGGTCGACGAACTGCGGCAGCAGCGCCATGAAGAAGACGAGCGACTTGGGGTTGGTGACCCCGACGAGGTAGCCGGCCCGCACCGCGTGGGCCGCGGGGGCGACGGGGAGCTCGCCGGCGAGCGAGTCGGCGAGGTCGCCGCGGTGGCGGAAGGACTGCACACCGAGCCACACGAGGTAGCCGGCGCCGACCAGCTTCAGGCCCGTGTACACGGCCGCGCTGGACGCGACGACCGGCCCGAGCCCGACGGCGATGGCGACGATCTGGGTGAGGATGCCGCCCGCGTTGCCGAGCACCGTGAGCAGCGCGGCACGGCGGCCCGCCGAGAGGGCGCGGCCGATGGTGAACAGCACCGACGGCCCGGGGATGGCGACGATGACGACGGAGGCCAGCGCGAAGGCCAGCACGCTCGAGAGGGACGGCACGGCGCCAGTGTCGGGCACGCGCACCCCGTCGCGCAGCCGCATTCCATCCCCCGACCGCCCGTGAACCGCCCCCGACGCCTGCCCGCCATGTGAAAAACTTCCGTCGCGTGGCTCTATGCGGGAACTGGTTGACCTAGCATCGACGGCACGTCCGCCCGCTCGCCCGGGCAGACCTCCCGACCCCGGACCGAGGAGCTCGACGATGACCCCCGCCCGCACCCACCGCCGGGCCCGCGCGGCCGCGGCGCTCGCCCTGACCTCGGCCCTGGCCCTCTCCGCGTGCGGGGGTGGCGGCGCCGGCGGCGGCGCGGCGGCCGGCGCGGGCACCATCGTCGTCGGCATCTCGGCCGACCCCACCCAGATGCTGCCGTGGACGGTCACCTCGAAGCAGGCCATCCAGGTGCTCTCGCAGGTCTACAGCACGCTGCTCGACACCGGGCAGAACTCCGAGCCGGTCGCCGGCCTCGCCGACCTGCCGGAGGTCTCGGACGACGGCCTCACGTACACGTTCACGCTGAAGAAGGGCGTGACCTTCACCGACGGCTCGGCCCTGGACTCGGCCGACGTCAAGCACACCTTCGAGACGATCATGGACCCCGCGAGCAAGGCGACCTCGGCGTCGTACTTCGCGTCGGTGAAGGCCGTCGAGGCCCCGGACCCGCAGACCGTCGTGGTCACGCTGGAGACCCCCGACGCCTCCTTCCCCTCCGGCCTCACCGGCACGAACGCGGCCATCGTCCCCTCCGACGCCGACGCCGCCTCGCTCGAGAAGACGCCGGTCGGCTCGGGCCCCTACGCGTGGGAGAAGCGCACCCCCAACCAGTCGATCACGTTGAAGCGCAACGACTCCTACTTCAAGGGCAAGCCCGGCGCGGCCCACCTCGAGTTCCGGGTCATCCCCGACGAGCAGTCGATGGTCTCGGCCCTGCGCACCGGCTCGGTCGACGTCACCGTCTTCGACAACCCCGTCACCGCCCGGACCGCCGGCACCGGCAAGGTCAAGAGCACCGCCGTCGACTCGCTGAGCTACCACGTGCTCCAGCTGCGCGCCGCCTCCCCGGCGCTGAAGGACGTCAACACCCGCCTGGCCATCCAGTGCGCCGTCTCGCGCCAGGAGGTCATCGACTCCGCGGCCCTCGGCGCCGGCGAGGTCACCGGCCCGATCACCTCGCCCGAGTACCGCTCCGACCCCGCCGCCCAGCCGTGCCCCGAGCAGGACCTCGCGAAGGCCAAGGACTACCTCGCCAAGGCCGGCAAGGCGAACGGCTTCACCCTCGAGCTGATGACCTCGCAGGGCCTGTACTCGACCGCGGTCGACGAGGCGCAGGCCATCCAGGCCCAGCTGAAGAAGATCGGCATCGAGGTGAAGGTGCAGTCCCTCGACTCGGGGCAGTACGTCGACCGCTGGCTCGCCGGCGACTTCGACGCCGCCATCGCCCTCAACGGCGGTAGCGCGGACCCCAACACGATGTACGCGCGCTACTTCACCTCGACCGGCAGCTTCCAGAAGGTCGCCGGCTTCTCGACGCCGGCCCTCGACGGCCTCTTCGCCAAGGGCGTCGCCGAGACCGACCCCGAGGCCCGCAAGCAGGTGTACGGCGAGGTCTCCAAGACGCTCGTCGACGACGCCGCGTGGGTGTGGCTGTTCACCCCGAAGCTCTTCCTCGTCGCCGACACCTCGGTGAAGAACCTGGAGGCCCGCACCGACGCCGGCCTGTCCGAGCTGTGGAAGGCCTCGAACGGCTGACATGGCCGCACTGCGCACCACGCTCACCCACCCGGTCCTGCGCCGGGCCGGGGAGACCGTCCTCACCCTGCTCGGCGTCAGCCTGCTGACCTTCGTCGTCCTGCGCGTCGTCCCGGGGGACCAGATCACGGCGTCGTACGGCATCGCCGCCGGAGAGCTGAGCCCCGAGCAGGTCGCCTCGCTCCGGGCCTACTACGGCATCGACCAGCCGCTGCCGGTGCAGTTCCTCGGCTGGCTCGGCGGCGTCGTGACCGGGAACCTCGGGGTCTCGGCGAGCTCGGGACTGTCGGTGACCGCCCTCACCGCCCAGGCCCTGCCGAACACCCTCGAGCTGGCCGTCCTCGCCATCCTCGTGGGCCTCGTGCTCGGCGTCCCCGGCGGGATGCTCGCCGCCAGCCGTCCGGGGCGGGCGCGCGACGGGCTGACCCAGGCGGGCAGCCTGCTCGCGCTGTCGGTGCCGTCCTTCCTCCTCGCCTCGACCGTCGCGACGCTGCTCGCGAACGTGTTCGGGTGGTACCCGAACGGCGAGGGCTACCGGACCCTCCTCGAGGACCCGCTGCTCAACCTCCAGCAGATGCTCCTGCCGGCGCTCGTGCTCGGCATCAGCATCGCCTCGCCGATCCTCCAGACGACGCGCACGGCCATCCTCGGCGTCCGGGCGGAGGACCACATCCGCACCGCCGAGGCCAAGGGCGTGCCGCCGCGCCGGCTCCAGGTGCGCCACGTGCTGCGCAACGCGCTCATCCCCGTCGTGACGATGACCGGCCTCCAGTTCGGCTTCCTCCTCAGCGGTGCCCTCGTCGCGGAGCAGATCTTCGCCATCCCCGGCATCGGACGGCAGGTGCTGCTCGGCCTGGACCAGAAGGAGTACGCCGTCGTGCAGAGCACGGTGCTCGTGATCGCCGCGATGTTCGTCCTCGTCAACCTGCTGACCGACCTCGCGTACCGGTTCGTCGACCCCCGGGTGCGTGTGCGGTGAGCGCCGACACGGGGATCGAGCCCCCCGGGGCCCCGGCAGAGGGGACCGCCTCCGAGGTCGCCGTCGGCTCCTCCGCCCGTGGACGGGCCTGGCGCGCAGCCTTCTTCACGCCGTCCGGCGTCGTCGGCTCGCTGCTCGTCCTCGGGGTCCTCGTCCTGGCCGCGCTCGCGACGCTCGGGCTCACCCCGTCGGCCACCGACCAGGACGTCAGCCGCTCCCTCCTCGGCCCCAGCGGCACGAGCTGGTTCGGCACCGACCAGTTCGGGCGCGACGTCTACGCGCGCGTCGCCGCGGGGCTGGCGGGGTCGCTGCGCGTGGCGGTCGTCTCGGTCGCGGTGTCCGGGGTCATCGGCGTGGCCCTCGGCGTCGTGGCGGGCTACTACCGCGGGGTCGCCGACCGGCTCGTCGGCATCCTCACCAACGTCCTCTTCGCCTTCCCCTCGTTGCTCCTCGCGCTCGCGCTGGCCGCGACCCTCGAGCGCAGCTGGGTGACGGTGAGCATCGCCATCGCCGTGGTCTACGTGCCGATCTTCGCCCGCGTGGCCCGGGCCCCCGCACTGGCGCTGCGGTCGGCCGAGTACGTCGTCGCGGCGACGGCCATCGGGCGCAGCCGCCTCTCGACGCTCGTCGAGCACGTCGTGCCGAACATGGCCGGCCTGCTCGTCGTGCAGACCACCCTGTCGCTGTCGTGGGCGATCCTCACCGAGGCCTCGCTCTCCTTCCTCGGGTTCGGCACGCCGCCGCCGGCCCCGTCGCTCGGCGGGATGGTCTACGAGGCGCAGACCCTCGCCGTCGTCGCGCCGTGGATGCTCGCCTTCCCCGGCGTCGCGCTCGTGCTGGCCGTCGTCGGTCTCAACCTCGTCGGCGACGCGCTGCGTTCGGTGCTCGACCCGCGGAGGGAGCGCTGATGCGCGCGCTCGGGATGATCTCCGGCACCTCGCACGACGGTATCGACGTCGCGGTGGTCGACCTCGAGGCGGACGGCGAGGTGCTGCGGGCGACGTTGCGGCACACCGCCTCCACGCCGTACGACCCCGCGCTGCGCCGGCGGCTGCGCGAGGCCCTGCCGCCCGCGCCCGTCGGGTTCGACGTCGTCTGCGAGCTGGACACCGCGATCGGGCAGGCCTTCGCGCAGGCCGCGGTGGCGGCGGCCGAGGCCGTCGCGGGCACCGGCCCCCTCGACGTCGTGTGCAGCCACGGGCAGACCGTCTTCCACTGGGTCGAGGGCGCGCACGCGCTCGGCACCCTGCAGCTCGGCCAGCCGGCCTGGCTCGCCGAGGCGGTGCCCGTTCCCGTCGTCTCCGACGTGCGGGCCGCCGACGTCGCCGCCGGGGGGCACGGCGCACCTCTCGTCCCGCTGCTCGACCGGCTGCTGCTCGGGCCGCTCGTCGAGGACGGCGCCCGGGCCGGGGCGCTCAACCTCGGCGGCATCTCGAACCTCTCCGTCTGCGCGCCCGGGGTCGACCCCGTCGCGTGGGACATCGGCCCGGCCGGCGCGCTCGTCGACGCGGTGGTCGTCGCGGCCACCGACGGCACGCAGGGCTACGACGAGGACGGCCTGCTGGCGGCGGAGGGGTCGGTGGACCGCGAGCTGCTCGACCTCCTGCTCGCCGAGCCCTACTACGCGCTGCCCACCCCGAAGAGCACCGGCAAGGAGCTGTTCCACGGCGGGTACGTCGACTCCGCGCTGGCCCGGCTGGGCCGCCGGCCGGTCCTCCCGGACCTCGTCGCCACGCTGACCGAGCTGACCGCCCGCACGGTGGCCGACGCCGTCACGGCCGCCCGCCTCGACGCCCTCGTCGCGGCCGGGGGCGGGGTGCGCAACCCCGTGCTCGTCGCGCGGCTCGAGGAGCTCGCCGGCGTCCGGGTGCGCACGACCGACGAGCTCGGCGTCCCGTCCGGGGAGAAGGAGGCGGTGGCCTTCGCGCTCATCGGCTGGGCGACGCTGCACGGGCTGCCGGGCAACGTGCCGAGCTGCACCGGCGCCGCCGGACCCCGGGTCCTCGGGCGGGTGACGCCACCGACCACCGGTGCGTGGGAACGGCCGGAGCCGTTGTCGCAGTGGCCGACCCGGCTCCACGTCGTCCGCGAGGGGACTCCGGTGTGACCTCGCTCGACACGCTCGTCGACCGGATGCTGGGTCTCGGCCACCCCGGGCGGCATCCCGCGGGTGCGGTGGTCGGGGTCCGCAGCCCGACGGGGTCCGAGGTCGCGGCCGGCGGCTGGGCCCTGCTCCCCGCGGACGGCACGGACGGCGTTCCGATGGGCACCGCCTCCTGGCTCGACTGGGCCTCGGTCACGAAGGCGGCCGCGACGACGGTGCTCGTCCTGCGGCTCGTCGAGACCGGCGCGCTCGACCTCGACGACCCCGTCGCGTGGCACCTGCCGGCCTTCACCCGGGACGGGCGCGACGCCGTGCGGCTCGAGCACCTGCTGACCCACACCGCCGGGCTACCGCCGTGGGCGCCGCTCTACTGCCGGACGACCGACCGGGACGAGGCCCTGGCCCACCTCGTCACTGCCGCACCGAGGTCGGCTCCCGGGACGCAGTGGGTCTACTCGGACCTCGGGATGGTGCTCGCCGGCGCCGTCGTCGAGCAGGTGGCGGGCGCGCGCCTCGACGACGCCTTCCGCTCCCTCGTCGCCGAGCCGATGGGCCTCGGGTTGGGCTTCGGCCCGGCGCCGGAAGGTCTCGCCGCGGCGAGCGCGGACAGTGACGTCGTCGAGTGGACCATGGTCGCGACCGGCCGGCCGTACCCGGTCGACGGCGTCGGCCCCGGCGACTTCGACGGGTGGCGACGCGGTCCCGTGCGCGGCGAGGCGAACGACGGCAACGCCGCCCACGCCCTCGGCGGGGTGGCCGGCCACGCCGGCCTGTTCGGCCCGGTCGAGGACCTGCTGGCGCTCGGCGCGGCCCTCTGCGACAGCACGCTCGTGCGCCCCGACCTGCTCGCGCGCTGCACCCGCCCGACCGCCGCCCACCCCGCGCAGGGCCTGGGCTTCCGGTTCCGTGACGCGCCCGGCCCCGACGGCGGCGCGTCGACCTGGCTGTGGCACGGGGGGTTCACCGGCACCGTCTGGGCCCTCGACCCCCGCACCCGCGCCGTCGTGGCGGGCGGCGCGACGCGCCTGCACGGCACGACCGGCCCGCTGCCCGTCGCCGCCGACGGCCATGCCGGGCCCGGCGACCACCCCGACCCGCTCGAGGGCCTCGCGACCGGCGAGGAGCTGGCCGCCCTCGTCCTCTCCGCCGCATCCCCGTCCCCCGAGGAGCCCGCCCGATGACCGCCTCCCCCACCGCCGAGCCCGTGCTCTCCGTGCGCGGGCTCACCGTGGCCTTCCGCACCGACCAGGGGGAGGTCGAGGCCGTGCGCGGCGTCGACCTCGACGTGGCGGCCGGCGAGACGGTCGCGGTCGTCGGGGCGTCCGGCTCGGGGAAGTCGACGCTCGCGGCCTCGGTCAACCGGCTGCTCGCGGGCAACGGACGGATCACCGGCGGCACCGTCACGCTGCGCGGGCTCGACCTCACCGCCGCGGACGAGCGGACGATGCGCGAGGTGCGCGGCGCCCGGGTCGGCATGGTGCCGCAGGACCCGATGACCAACCTCGACCCGGTGATGCGCGTGGGCGCGCAGATCGTCGAGGCCCTGGAGGTGCACGGGCTCGCCACCGGCCGGGTCGCACGTGAGCAGGCCGTCGCGCTCCTCGAGCGGGCCGGCATCACCGACGCCGACGCCCGCTTCGACCAGTACCCACACGAGTTCTCCGGCGGGATGCGCCAGCGGGTGCTCATCGCGATGGCCCTGGCCTGCCGGCCCGAGGTGCTGATCGCCGACGAGCCGACGTCCGCCCTGGACGTCACGGTGCAGCGGCTCGTCCTCGACCAGATGGCCGAGCTCGCCGCCGACCTCGGGGCGGCCGTCGTCCTCATCACCCACGACCTCGCGCTGGCCGCCGAGCGGGCCGACCGGGTCGTCGTCATGCACGACGGCGAGGTCGTCGAGTCCGGGCCGGCGCGGGCCGTCGTGGAGGACCCGCAGCACGAGTACACGCGCCGCCTGCTGGCCGCGGCCCCCGGCATCGCCGAGCGCAAGATCTCGACGTCCCCCCTCGCGTCGAGTGCGCAGGTGGTCGCTCCGGCGGCCACCTCCGCCCTCGACTCCGGGGAGGCACCGCTGCTGGAGCTCACCGGCGTCACGAAGCACTACCGGCTGCGCGGGCGCGCCGCGCCGCTCGTGGCCGTCGACGAGGTCTCGCTGGCCGTCCCGGCCGGGCGGACCCTCGCCGTGGTCGGCGAGTCGGGCTCCGGGAAGTCGACGACGGCGCGCATCGCCCTGCGGCTCGAGGACCCGGATGCGGGCAGCGTCCGCTTCGCCGGTGAGGACGTGACGCGGTTGCGCGGCAGGGCCCTTCGCGCGTTCCGGCGGTCGATCCAGCCGGTGTTCCAGAACCCGTACGCCTCGCTCGACCCGCGGTACACCGTCGCCGAGGTGGTCGCGGAGCCGCTCGTCGTCCACCGCGTCGGCGACACCGCGCACCGTCGAGAGGCGGTCCGTGGGCTGCTCGAGCGGGTGGCCCTGCCGGCGTCGGTGGCCGGCCGCCGGCCGCACGAGCTGTCCGGTGGCCAGCGGCAGCGGGTGGCCGTCGCCCGCGCGCTGGCCCTCGAGCCGCGGCTGGTCGTCATGGACGAGGCGGTGAGCGCCCTCGACGTGCTCGTCCAGGACCAGGTGCTGGACCTGATGGTCGAGCTGCAGCGCGACCTCGGGCTGTCCTACCTGTTCATCAGCCACGACCTCGCCGTCGTCTCGCTCGTCGCGCACGAGGTGTGCGTCATGCAGGAGGGGCGCATCGTCGAGCGCGGGGAGCCGGACCGCCTGTTCGGCTCGCCGCAGGAGGAGTACACCCGCCGGCTCGTCGAGGCGGTGCCGGGCCAGTCCCTCAGCCGCCGCTGACCCACCGGTCGAACGACGAGGACATGCCGTGTGCCGATGCGGCAGCGCGGCATGTTCTCGTCGTTCGACCGGCTCAGCGGGCGGCGTGGGCCCGGACGACGGCGACGAAGGCGTCGAGCAGGGCGCGCGCCGCGGCCTCGGAATGCGGCTCGGCCGCGTCCGCCGCCTCGCGCAGCGCGGCGAGGTCGAACCCCTCGGCGGCCAGGCGCCCAGCGTCCCAGCGGGCCAGTCGGTCGGCCGACGCCTCGGGGTGGAACTGCAGCCCCCACGCGCGGTTACCGACGCGGAAAGCCTGCGCGGCAACCGTGTCCGACGACGCCAGGTGCACCGCCCCGGGTGGCAGGACGGTGATCTCGTCGCGATGGTGCTCGATGGCCGGGAAGGCATCGGGAAGCGCACCGAGCAGCGGGTCCCCGACCGCCGCGGCCGTGCGCTGGATCGTCACCGAGCCGTGCTCGGGGCGTCCGGAGTCGGCGACGACGGTGCCGCCGGCGACGTGCGCCAGCAGCTGACCACCGAGGCAGATCCCCAGCAGCGGGACCCCGTCCTCGAGGCACGCCTCGGCCAGCCGGCGCTCGCGCGGCAGCCACGGCGCCCGCTCGTCGGCGTCCGGCATGAAGCCACCGCCGAGCAGCAGCACGCCGTCGTGGCCGCCGGGCGTCGCCGGCACGTCGTCGCCCGGGACGACCACCAGCTCCACGCCGGCCTCGTCGAGCCACTCGGCGAAGCGGGCCGGGCCGGAGCCGGGGTCGTTGCGGACGGCGAGCAGCCGCAGCGCGCCATCCTCAGGCACGGGCCTGCTCCGTGCCGCCGTCCCGGGCGGCGCGCCGCTCGTCGTTGCGGTTCCCGCGCCGACGGTCGAGCAGGCGCATCACGGGGGTCGCCAGCACGCCGTGGACGAGGACGGACAGGGCGATGGTGAAGCCCACCGTCGACCAGAGCCAGCGCTCCTCGGTGAAGCCGGCCTGGCCGGTCGCGTAGGCCACGTAGAAGATCGAGCCGACGCCGCGGACGCCGAAGAAGGCCACGGCACCACGCTCCCGCGCGTCGAGCCGCCCGTGCTGGTCGCTGCACCGGTACCCGACGAAGGACAGGTACCCGGCGACCGGCCGGATGACGAGGACGAGCGCCAGCCCGACCAGCACGCCGGCGAGGTCGAGGTGGGCGAGCAGACCGGTCGTGATGGCGAAGCCGAGCCCGAGCAGGACGACGAGGGTCAGCAGCGTCTCGAGCCGGTGGATGACGTCATGCATGTGCCGGTGGTAGTCGCTGTCGCGCTCGAAGGACCGGACGACGAGCGCGCACGTGAAGACGGCGAGGAAGCCGTAGCCGCCGACCACCTCGGAGACCCCGTAGGCCAGGAGGAAGGCGGCGATGGCCAGCAGCGGCTCGCCGGTCTCGGCCAGCCGCAGCGAGCGCGCCGGGGACCGGAAGGCCACCTTGGCCAGTCCCCACCCGACGACCGCCCCGGCGGCGACGCCGATCGCGACCTTGCCGACGACGTCCCAGGCCAGCCAGCCGGGGAACCACTCGCCGATCGTCCCGGCCCCGGCGAGCAGCAGGGCGAGGTAGACGGCCGGGAAGGCGAGGCCGTCGTTGAGCCCGGCCTCGCTCGTCAGGGCGAAGCGGACCTCGTCCTCCTCGTCGATCTCGTCGACGTCGCCCTCGAGGGTCGGGCCGCCGACCTGGACGTCCGAGGCGAGCACGGGGTCCGTGGGGGCCAGGGCCGCCCCGAGCAGCACCGCGGCGGGAAGCGCCACGCCCAGGGCGCCCCAGGCCAGCAGCGCGACCCCGGCGACGGTCAGCGGCATCCCGACGGCCAGCAGCCGCCAGGCCGGCGACCACGAGCGCCACGAGGCCCGGACCCGCCAGCGCAGCGGACGGTCGATGGCCAGGCCGACGCCCATGAGCGCGACGAGGACGGTGACCTCGGTGACGTGCTCGATGACGGGCCGCAGCTCGACGGGGTCGATGGCCACCTCGTCCGAGAACGGCAGGAGGCCGACGAGCATCCCCACCGCCACGAGGACGATGGGGGCCGACAGCGCCCAGCGGTGGAGGACCTGCGGCAGCACGGCGGCCAGCAGGAGCGCCCCGCCCAGGAGGACGTAGACGAGCTCGGGACTCACGGGTGGGCGACTCCGACGTCGTGGAGGTGGTGGAGGAGGTCGTGCAGCCCGTAGGTACCCAGCGTGAGGACGGTGAACCGCGACCCGTCCGAGCGCGTCGCCGTGCGCTCCCACCAGGAGCCCTCGACACCGGCGAAGCGAGCGGCCAGCACCCCCGCGGCCTCGACCACCTCGCGCCCGACGACGTGCGGCTCCTGCTCGCCGTAGCGCTCGGTGACGGCGGTCTCGTCCTGGTCCCAGTTGGCGAAGGTCGGGTCGTGCTCGGTGAGCATCAGGTGCAGCCGCTCGTCGAAGAGGCGGCAGACGTCGCGGACGTGGCACCCGTACTCGAGCGGCGACCACGTGGCGGGGTCCGGGCGCACCGCCGCGTCCGGGCGCGCGAGCACCTCGGGCCACGGGTCCGTGGCCTCGGAGACCAGGCGCGCGACGTCCTGCTCGTGCACGTGCGAGGCGTCGTAGCCGCAGTCCGGGCAGGGACGCTCGAGGACCCACGTCCAGTCCTTGGTGTCCGGTTCCAGGGGGGAGCCACCGGGGTCGACCATGACTGCAGACTACGGCGGCGCACCACCCCCTCCGACGCTGCTGTACCTTCCCCTGTGTGTCAGCCGAGACGTGGACCTGGATCGGCATCGGAGTGGCGGTGCTCTTCGCCCTCGTCGGTGCCTACCTCGTCGTCTCCTCCCGCGAGGAGGGCCGGCACGCCTCGAGCAGCCGCCCGGCCCGCGACAGCTTCCGCCAGGGCGAGGACGCACCCCCGCCCCGCAAGCGGGTCGCCGTGGTCGTCAACCCCACCAAGTTCGACGACCTCGACGCCGTGCGCGCCACCCTGGCCCGGGTCTGCGCCGAGCACGACTGGGCCGACCCGCTCGTGCTCGAGACCACCCCGCACGACGTCGGCTTCGGCCAGACCCGCAGCGCCCTCGAGCAGGGTGTCGACCTCGTCTGCGCCCTCGGCGGGGACGGCACGGTCCGGGCCGTCGCCCAGGAGATGGTCGGCAGCGGCGTCCCGCTCGGCCTGCTGCCCGGCGGCACCGGCAACCTGCTCGCCCGCAACCTCGAGATGCCCGTCGACGACCTCGAGCGCGCGCTCGTCGTGGCCCTCACCGGCCGCAACCGGCACATCGACGCCGGCTGGCTGACCCTCGACCCCGACCACCTCGAGCTCGAGGAGGGCGCCGGCGAGGGCTCCACCGCGGGCGAGCGCCGGCACGCGTTCTTCGTGATGGCCGGGCTCGGGCTCGACGCCGCGATCATGGACTCCACCTCCGAGCAGCTGAAGTCGAGGATCGGCTGGGGCGCCTACGTGCCGGCCGGCCTGCGCAACATGCTCACCGACCGGTTCAAGGTGACCCTGACCACCGATGGCGGCCCGCCGGAGACCAAGCGGGCCCGGATGGTCGTCATCGGCAACTGCGGCAAGATCACCGGCGGCATCGACCTGCTCCCCGACGCCGAGCCCGACGACGGCACCCTCGACGTCATCGTCCTCGCCCCGCGCGGTGTCGCGGCGTGGGCCTCGGTGGCGGCGCGGGTCGTCACCAAGAGCGACCGCACCACCGGCAACCTCTCGCGCTACCGCTGCCAGACGGCGCACGTCGAGGTCGACGAGCCGCAGCGCGTGCAGGTCGACGGCGACATCGTGGGCGAGGCCACCCGCCTGGCCGTCGAGGTGCAGCCGCGGGTGCTCGTCGTGCGCACCGAGAACGGTCGCTCGAACGGCTCCTGAGCCCCGTCCCGGGGACTCCTGAGCCGCCGCGGCCCGCTCAGACCTTGCGCTCGCGCCACTTCCGCTCGAACGGCAGCCGCCAGGTGAACGGCGCGATGAGCTGGTGGATCTGGTTGGGGCCGTAGGTCCCCTGCGCGTACGGGTGCACGACCGGGGGGTTGTCGATGAGCGGCTGGCTGATCTCCCACAGCCGCTCGATGCCCGACGCCGACGTGAAGAGCGTTCGGTCGCCCCGGGCGGCGTCGTAGATGAGCCGCTCGTAGGCCTCCAGCACCGACCCGGCCCAGTCGGTCTCGTGCATCGAGAACTGCATCGAGAGCTTGTCGAGCCGGAACCCCGGGCCGGGCCGCTTCCCGTAGAACGACAACGACATCCGCGACTTGTCGGCGAGGTCGAAGGTCAGGTGGTCGGGCCCCTGGTCCCCGACGCCCGAGCCCTTCGGGAACATCGACTGCGGCGGCTCCTTGAACGCGATCGAGATGATCCGCGCCCCCTCGGCCATCCGCTTGCCGGTGCGCAGGAAGAACGGGACACCTGCCCAGCGCCAGTTGTCGACGTAGCACTTCAGCGCGACGAAGGTCTCGGTCTCGGAGTCCGGCGCCACCCCGGGCTCGTCGCGGTAGCCGGTGTACTGGCCGCGCACGACGTCGCTGGGCTGGATCGGCTGCATCGAGCGGAACACCTTGTTCTTCTCGCGGCTGATGGCGGCCGGCTCGAGGGCCGTCGGCGGCTCCATCGCGGTGAACGCGAGGATCTGGAAGAGGTGCGTGACGACCATGTCGCGGTAGGCGCCGGTGGACTCGTAGAAGTCCGCCCGCTGGCTGAGGCCGAGGGTCTCCGGGACGTCGATCTGGATGTGCGAGATGTTGTTCCGGTGCCAGATCGGCTCGAAGAGGCCGTTGGCGAACCGGAACGCGAGGATGTTCTGCGCCGGCTCCTTGCCGAGGAAGTGGTCGATCCGGAAGATCTGCTCCTCGTCGAACACCTCGTGGAGCTGGGCGTTCAGGGCGACGGCCGTGCCGTGGTCGTGGCCGAAGGGCTTCTCCATCACCACGCGGCTGCGCTCGACGAGCCGCGCGTCGGCGATGGTCTTCACGGCCGCGAGCGCCGCCTTGGGCGGGACCGCGAGGTAGTGCAGCCGCAGCTCGACGTCACCGGGCAGCTGCGCCTCGGCACGGCCGACCGCCTCGTGCAGGGCCTCCGGGCCGGCCGAGAGCGGCACGTAGTCGAGCCGCTGGGCGAACTCCTTCCACTCCTCCTCGGAGGTGTCCCGGGTGCTGTGCTCGCGCACCGCGGTGAGGGCGAAGTCGCGGAAGTCGTCGGCGCTCATCTCGTCGAGGGAGGTGCCGACGACGCGCAGGTCATCGAGGAGGCGCGAGAGGAAGAGGTGCAGCAGGCCCGGGATGAGCTTGCGCTGGGCGAGGTCCCCGGTGGCGCCGAAGAGGATGACGGTCGTGGGCGCGGTCATGGTGACCACCTTGGCGCGCCCGCACGGGCCGCGCCACCCTCCGTGACCGGTGATCTCACCGACGTCGCGCCGCCCGCCGGCGCTCCGGGGCCGGTCAGCCGGCCGGGGTACGGCTCGTCCGCGCGGGACCGCGCAGGAGCACGACGACGACGAGGAGCGGGACGATCGCGAACGCGATCCACGGCAGCTCGCCGCGCACCACCGCGAGCGCGACCACGACGAGACCGAGCACGCCCAGCCCGCGCCACGCGAGCGAGACGAACCGCCGACCCGGGGCCCCCTCCCCGTGCCGCAGCCCGCCGGTGAGGACCGCGACCAGGGCCAGGACGAGGAGCGCGACCGCGAGGACGAGGAAGACGCCCACCAGACGGGTCGCGTCCTCGGCGAGGCCCCCGAGCAGGAAGAGCGACAGCGCCAGGAGGAGCACCCCGCCGACGCCGCCGCCCACCGCGACGCGCGTGGCCCGCTCGCGGCTCATCGGCTCGGTCCCCGGCATCGTCGGCTCCTTCGGTCGCGGTCGCGGCGACCCGTGCCGCCGCGGGAGCGCCCACGCTACCCGCCGGCCGGGAGCACGCGCCGGGCCCGGGCCGGGGAGCGCTCCCCATGGGACGAGGCGCCCGGGGGCCGGTATCGTCCGCCGGGACGAAAGGGGAGGACATGACCTTCGAGGTGCAGCCGCAGGCCCTGCGGCAGTTCGCCGGCAAGCTCGACGGGCTCGAGGCCGATGCAGGCAGCGCGCACACCTATGCATCGCACACGAAGCCCCCGGCATCGGGCTTCTCGGCGATGGTGCGCTTCCTCAACTCGTGCCAGGAGGTCGAGCCGACCGTCAAGGACTTCTTCACCCACCTCAAGACCCTGAGCGGGGGCTGTGGCGACGAGATGGTCAAGACCGCCCGGGAGTACGAACGCCTGGACGAGGCCGCACGCGCCCGGCTCGACGCCGACTACCCGAGCTGACCGAGGAGACCGGACGATGCCCGACCCCACCGCAGCCCTGACCACGCCGGTCGCCACCGAGAAGATCCCGCCGCTCGTGGACACCTTCCTCCACATCGGCGACCTCATCTCGCTCGGCCACTGGGCGATGGTCGCCATCGACATGATGGGTGGCCCGAACATCCCCGAGGAGGTCGGCGAGTGGTTCGCCGGCGACTGGGAGGAGGTCTCGAAGTCGGCGAGCGCGCTGCGCAACCTCGGCGACTTCTGCACCTACGCCTCCGAGAACGTCGGGACCGACCTCGACGCGATGCTCGAGAAGTGGGACGGCAAGGCCTCGGCCGCCGCGAGCACCTACTTCCTCCAGCTCGCCGAGAAGCTCGGTGAGCAGAAGACCGCGTTCTACGACATCGCCGACCAGTACGAGGCCACCGCCTTCGGCGTCAAGGAGCTCGCGAACGCGTGCGGCTCGCTCGTGGAGTCGCTGGCCGACTACGCGATCGCGGCGGGCATCAGCCTGCTGGCCGCGGCCACGAACGGCTGGAACCCGTTCGGATGGGGCGCCGGCGCCGCCGCGGCGTACTCGATCTACAAGGGCACCGAGACGGTCCGCAAGATCATCGAGATCCGCGCCAAGGTGTGGACCGCCTGCGAGGCACTGCTGGGGCTCATCGCCGGCTCGCTCGGCTCGATCCAGGGCTTCGAGTCCGTCGCCCTCCCGACGCCCTACGACAACCCCCAGGTCGCCTGATGTCGGTCGACGCCGGCGGCCCGGGCGAGGAGCGCCCCCCGGTCCTGCCGACCCTGCGGAACGAGCCCCGCCTCGAGGCGCACGTCCGGGAGAGCCTGCGGATCCTGCGCGACTCGACCGACGACCCCGCGCTGCGCCGCCGGCTCGAGGACGTCATCGCGGGGCGCGGCTCGCTGCGCGAGCTCGCCCGCACCCCCGAGTTCACCGCGATGGCGGACGCCCGCATCGACCGCGCGGTCGCCGAGTACGAGGCGATCCCCGCGGAGGAGCGCGACGCCGAGCTGCGCCGCGCCCTCGCGGAGGCGCACACCCCGCCGCCGCCTCCGGAGGTCCCGCCCGAGCGGCGCGGCGGCACCTGGTAGCGCCCTCACGCGAAGAGCTGCGTGCCCCAGTCCTGGCCGTCGCCCAGCCCGGGCGGGCAGGCGAAGAGCGCCGAGCCGGTGTGCTCCACGTACTCGTTGAGCCGGTCGGCCCGGGCCAGGGCCCGCTGCATCGGGACGAACTGCCGGTGGGGGTCGCGGACGAAGGCGATGAAGAAGAGGCCGGCGTCGAGGTGGCCCTGCCCGTCGGACCCGTCGGCGAAGGTGTAGCCACGCCGCAGGATGCGGACGCCGCCGAGGTTCGAGGGGTGGGCCAGCGCCACGTGCGAGTCGACCGGGATGCGCGGCCGCCCGTCGGCGGCCCGCGCGGTGAGGTCGGGCTCGGCGAACTCGTCCGTGAGGCCGAGCGGTGCCCCGACCTTCTTGTCGCGCCCGATGGTGTCCTGCTGGTCCTGCAGGGTGCTGCGGTCCCAGACCTCGATGTGCATCCGGATGCGCCGCGCCACGAGGTACGAGCCGCCCGCCAGCCAGGCGGCTCCCCCGGTCGCCTCGGCGGGAGCGACCCACACGTGCTCGTCGAGCGCGGCGGGGTCCTCGGCCTTGATGTTCGCCGTGCCGTCCTTGAAGCCGAAGAGGTTGCGGGGGGTGGCCTGGGAGGTCGAGGTCGAGGCCGTCCGGCCGAACCCCAGCTGGCTCCAGCGCACGGCCACGACACCGAACCCCATCCGCACGAGGTTGCGCACGGCGTGCACCGCGACCTGCGGGTCGTCGGCGCAGGCCTGGATGCAGAGGTCGCCGCCGGAGCGGGCCGGGTCGAGGTCGTCGCCCGCGAAGGCCGGCAGCTCGCGCAGCGCCTCGGGGCGCCGGTCGGCGAGGCCGAACCGGCCGTCGAAGAGCGAGGGCCCGTACCCGATGGTCACCGTGAGGTTCGCGGCGGCGAGGTCGAGCGCCTCCCCCGTGTCCTGCGGCACACCGTACGGCCCGCCGCCGACGACGCCCCCCGGTGCGGCCTCGGCGCCGGCGGTCATCCGCTCGGCCGCCCGGGTCCAGGTGGTCAGCAGGTCGCGCAGCTCCTGCGGGTCCTCGGTGACGACATCGAGGGCGACGAAGTGCAGGCGGTCCTGGGCCGAGGTCGTGATGCCGGCCTGGCGCGCCCCGCGGAAGGGGACGACGCCGTCGGCGGGCGCCCCGGCCGCCCGCGCCCCACCCGTCGCCGCTGCCGGGCGCGAGGCCCAGGTGAGGCCGGCCGCGGCCCCGGCGACGGCCGTGCCCGCCCCGGCGGCGAGCACGGCCCGACGGCTGGAGGCGTCCACGTCAGCCCTTCGCGACCACGCCGGAGACCGTGGCGACCGGCTCGGCGAAGGCGTCGAGGGCCTCGGTGAGCTTCTTGACGTCGGTGGGCGTCAGCTCCGGGTAGAGGACGAACCCGTCGCCGTCGCGGTGGGACTCCAGCAGGTCACCGAGGGCCTTCCCGCGGGTGTCGATGGTCGCCACCAGCTGCGGGTCGGCCTTCTGGAGGAACGGGCGCAGGGCCTGGATGGCGGCCCTGCTGCCCTCGAAGTTGGCCTCGAAGTCCCAGAGGTCGGTGTGGCTGTAGCGCTCCTCCTCACCGGTGATCTTGCCGGTGGCGATCTCGTCGAGGAGCGCCTTGGAGCCGTTGGCCAGCTGGAGCGGGTTCAGGTCGACGGCCTTGGCCTTGGCGACGAGCTCGGTGACGTCGGCGAGCAGCCGGTCGGCCATCGCGGAGGAGTCGGGCTGCAGGCCGCTCTCCCAGAGGTCCTTCTCGAGGCGGTGGTAGCCGGTGAACTCCATCCCCTCCTCGATGACGTCCTCGCGGCCGTCGATCTTCGGGTCGAGGTCCCCGAAGGACTCGGCGACCGGCTCGATGCGCTCCCAGTACGAGCGGGCCGTCGGGTAGAGGGCCTTGGCCTCCTCGACCTTGCCGGCCTTGACCGCCGCGACGAACTTCGTGGTCTCCGCGAGGAAGGCGTCGGACTGGCTGGCCACCCAACGCTGGTAGTCGGTGGTGGCGGCGGTGAGGTTCTCGTCGTCGCTCTTCGCGGCGGCCGAGGCGCCGGTGACCGTGAAGTCGGCCCGGATGCCGTCGCCGACCATGCCGGGCTTGCACGCGGTCTGGTAGGTCCCGGGCTCGGCGAGCTCGACGTGGAAGGTGCGGGACAGGCCGGGGCCGATGTTCTCGACCTCGCCGACGATCCGGTCGCCCTCGGCGTAGACGTAGAACTCGTTGACCTTGGTGCCCGAGTTGCTCACGGCGAACTCGACCGTGCCGGCCGGTGCCTCGACGCGCGAGACCTCGCACGCGGTGTCGGAGGCCGTGACGGTGATCGGGCCCGTGCCGTCCGCCGAGCCCTCGGACCCGTCGGCGGCACCGGAACAGGCGGCCAGGCCGAGGGTGAGGGGCAGGACGAGGAGGGCCGCGCGGGCGCGCTGGGACATCGGTGGGTGCTCCTGGGGCTGCGTGGGGTCGGGGGTGGTGCGGGTCAGGCGGCCGCGGTCTCGCGGGGCGTGGCGTCCGGGCGCTGCGGCGAGGTGCTCCGGCCGCGCGCCGGGCGGAGGAAGAAGAACAGGACCGTGCCGACGTAGACGGTCCAGGCGACGGCCTGGAGCACCGTGGTCTGCGGCGTGAAGTTGAGGACGCCCTTGAGCAGCGCCGCGTACCAGGTGCTGGGGTCGACGACGCCCGAGACGTCGAAGGCCAGGGCGTTCAGGCCCGGCAGGAAGCCGGCCTCCTGGAGGTCGTGGACGCCGTAGGCGAGGATGCCGCCGGCCACGACGACGAGCGCGATCCCGGTGTACCGGAAGAACGTCCCGAGGTTGATCGTCAGCGCGCCCCGGTACATCAGGTAGCCCAGGAGGATCGCACCCGCGAAGCCGAGGACCCAGCCGAGCAGCGGCACGGTGTTGCCGGACCCGGCGGCCTGCGCGGTGGCGTAGAAGAAGATCGCCGTCTCCAGGCCCTCGCGACCGACCCCGAGGAAGCCGACGAGCGCGACGGCCAGCGGCCCGAGGTCGAGGGCGCGGTCGAGCCGGCCCTTGAGCTCGCCGGAGATGGTGCGGGCGGCCGACCTCATCCAGAACACCATGGCGGTGACGAAGCCGACGGCGACGATGCTGGCGGTGCCCCCGACCATCTCCTGGGCCTCGAAGGAGAGCTGGCGGGTGCCGTAGGTGAGCACGGCCCCGAGCGCCACCGAGAGGACGACGGCGGTGCCGACCCCGAGCCAGACGTAGCGGATGCCCCACGTGCGGTTCGTCTTCGTGAGGAAGGCCAGGAGGATGACGACGACGAGCGCGGCCTCGAGCCCCTCCCGCAGCCCGATGAGGGCGTTGCTCGCGAACATCGGGACCTCCGGGTCGAGTTAGGTGTGCCTTACCGGAGTGAGGTAACCCTAAGTCGACCCTCGCGGTCAAATGCCGTTCCGCAGGGCGGTCCGCGCGGGCTCAGGCCGCTCTCAGCGCCCGCGCCCGCCGGGGGTGGCCAGCCGGATCTCCTCCTCGGTGGGGGTCCGGGCCTCACGGGCCTCGGGCGGCAGGCAGTCGACGATGGCCTCCATGATGCGCCGGGTGTCGGCGGCGGCCGAGCGGCCGACGATCTCCACCGGGGGTCCGACCCGCACGCGCACGGTGGGCGGGTCGGTGAGCGAGAGCATCCGGGGCAGCGTCGAGCTGCGCGGCCAGACCTTCTCGCTCCCCCACACGCCGAAGGGGATGACCGGGGCTCCGGTGGCGGCCGCGAGCCGTGCGGCTCCGGTGCGGCCCTTGAGGACCGGGTCGTAGAACTTCTCCCCGCGGGGGATGGTGCCCTGCGGCAGGAGGCAGACCAGCTCGCCGCCGGCGAGGGCCACCGACGCGGTCTCGAAGGACTCCTGGCCGCCCTTGGCGCGGTCGACGGGGATGCCCCCGAGGGCGGACGCCAGGGCCCCCACGACCGGCACGTCGAAGAGCTCCTTCTTCGCGAGGATCCGGCCGGTGCGCCCGGTGCGGCGCATCATCTGGATCATCGCCGGGATGTCGAAGTAGCTGCGGTGGTTGCCGACGAGGATGGCCGGCCCGGTGCGCGGGATGTTCTCGGTCCCGGCGACGTCGAAGCGCGCGTACGGCGTGACGAGCGGCGGGTTGGCGAGGAAGAACAGCCGCTGGAGCTCGACCCCGAGGACGGGGACCTTGACCACTCCCGGCGAGACGTCGAAGTGCACGATGGGCCACCCCCGGGCGAGCGCGTAGACGGTGAGCCGCGGGTCGGGGTTGACCGCGGCGGGGCTGCCGACCGCCGACAGCAGCGGCAGGTCGTAGATCGAGTCCGAGTAGGCGAAGGACTCGGCGAGGTCGATGCCCTCGCGCTCGGCCCACTCGCGCACGGCGGCGAGCTTGCCGCGCGACCACACGAAGCGGCCGTCGAGGGCGCCGCTGAAGGTGCCGTCGTCGCGGAGCGCGTAGCGGGTGGCGACGACGTGGTCGACGCCCAGGCGCTCGGCGAGCGGGCGGATGAGGTGGTCCGGGGTGGTGGTGGCGAGCACGACGGGCCGGCCGGCAGCCCGGTGCTCCTCGATGAGGGTGAGCGCGAAGGGGTGGATGACCTCGGCGATGGTCTCGGCGGCGCTGCGGGCGGCGGCGTCGAAGGTGTCGCCGGCCCGGCCCTTGGCGACGATGGTGGCCTGGCGGGCCAGCGCGATGCTCGGCAGGGTCTCCCCGACGACGTCGAAGGCCTTGTACAGCAACCCTTCTCCGGGCAGCTTCCGCGAGACGACGCCGAGGTCGTACATCGCGCGCGAGAGCAGGGGCCCCGTGCCGCCCTGGAGGAGGGTGCGGTCGAGGTCGAAGATCGCCGCGCCGGACATGCCCGCAGGCTACCGGGCGGCATCATGGGGCCATGACGGACCGCGAGGAGCTCACCGCGTTCGTCCTCGGGGGTGGCGGGGTGCTCGGCGCGACGCAGGTGGGGATGGTCCGCGCGCTCGCCGAGGCCGGCATCGTGCCGGACGTCGTGCTGGGGACGAGCATCGGCGCGCTCAACGGGGCGTTCATGGCGGCCGACCCGACGCCGGCGGGGGCGGCCCGGCTGGCGGACGTGTGGGACGCCGTCGTGCGCGAGGGGGTGTTCGTCGAGAACCCCGTGAAGCAGGCGGCCCGAGCGGTGCGGGCGCGCACACACCTGCTCTCGAACGCCCCGCTGCGGCACGTCGTCGACGAGTACCTGCCGGTGTCGACGTTCGAGGAGCTGGCGGTGCCGTTCCAGTGCGTCGCGGCGTGCATCGAGGACGCGAGCTCGGTGTGGTTCTCCTCGGGAGGGCTCGTCCGGCCCGTGGTCGCGTCGTGCTCGGTGCCGGGGCTCTTCCCGCCGGTGGAGATCGACGGGCGGCACCTGCTGGACGGCGGTCTCGTGCACTCGATCCCGGTCGGTCGGGCCGTTCAACTCGGGGCGACGCGCGTGTTCGTCCTCCAGGTCGGGCGGGTCGAGCAGCCGCTCACGCCGCCGCGCTACCCGTGGGAGGTGGCAACGGTGGCCTTCGAGATCGCCCGTCGGCACCGGTTCGTGCACGAGATGGCCACCCTCCCGGACGACGTCGAGACGCACGTGCTGCCGAGCGGTGCGGCGTCCTCGCCGAACGTCGCGATCCGGCAGGCGCGGGGGTCGCGGATGCGCGAGCGCGCCGAGCAGGCCCACGAGGCCTCGGCGGCCTACCTCGCGGCGCTCTAGGCTCCGGTCATGGGCGCGCGCAGCATCCCTCCTCCCCCGCCGGCGGTGCGTCACGCGCTGGCGCCGGTCTGGCCGCTCGTCGCGGTGCTCGTCACCGGGCTGATGGTGCCGGTCGTGGTGGTGGGCGCCCTGCACTCGCTGGTCGACCGGCGGGCCCGCCTCTTCCGGTGCGCGTGCCTCGCGGTGCTGCTGCTGTGGGTCGACATCCGGATGCTCGTGCGCTGCTGGACCCTCGGCGCCGGGAACCGCGACACCGCCTCGCCGGAGTGGCGCGAGGCCCACGAGGCGCTGCTCTCGGACGCCCTCGACTCGCTGATGTACTACACGCGGCGCTGGCTCGGGCTGGAGGTGCGGCTCACCGACCGGATGCACTTCGGCACCGAGGACCACGCGCTGCTGGCGTTCGCGCGGCACGCGGGCCCGTTCGACTCGCTCGCCGTCGCCTGGCTGCTGGCCCGCACGGCCGGGCGGCTGCCGCGCATCGTCCTCGCCGAGGCGCTGCGCTGGGACCCGGGCGTCGACACGATCCTCACCCGGCTGGACTCGTTCTTCGTGCCCTCGGCCGGGGAGGACCGGCTGGCCGGCGTCCGCGGGATGGCCTCGACCCTCGAGCCGCGCGACGTCCTGCTGATCTTCCCCGAGGGGCAGAACTGGACGCCGACCCGGCGGGCGCGGCTCATCGAGAAGCTGCGTCGCGGAGGTGACCAGCGGCGGGCCGAGCGCGCCGAGCGCCTGGTCAACGTCCTGCCCCCGAAGACCCGGGGCGCGTGGGCGGCCCGCGAGGCCCGTCCGGACGCCGACATCATGGTCGTCGCGCACGCGGGGTTCGGCCAGCTCTCGACGCTGCGCTCGATCTGGGCGGCGATCCCGTTCCGCGACAGGCCGTTCCTCGTGCGGACCTGGACGTGGAGGTCGGCCGACGTGCCGGACGACGCGGAGGGCTTCGCCGCGTGGCTCGATGCGCGCTGGGACGAGGTGGACGCGTGGGTCACCGAGCACACGGTCGAGGACGGCCTGCCCGAGCGGCACCCGCCGGGTGACCCCGGAACCCTCGCCGTCTGACCGGCGTCGCAGCGGCATGAGTCGCCCCCGCCCCGCGGTGCTCGTGGCCGCCGCCGTCGTGATCGTGCTGGCCCTCGCCGGTGGGGCGGTGCTCGTGCAGCGGCGGCTGGAGGCCACGGGCAGCGCCAACGGGTCGGCGCCGGTGCGGGACGTCGACGAGCTGGCCGGGCGGTGGACGCCCGTGAACGTCGTCCGGTCGCCCGACCCGTTCGACGGGCTGGAGCTCGAGGTGGACGGCGACCGGCTGCTCGTCCGCACGGGGTGCAACAGCGGTGGTGGGGAGGTGGCGGTCGAGGACTCGCGGCTCGTGCTGCGGGGTGACGGCCTGGCCCTGACGGAGATGGCGTGCGTGGACCCGAGCCGGTCGGCCGCGGAGCAGCGGGCGGTCGAGATGCTCACGAGCCGGCCGAGGATGGAGCGCTCCGGGCCGTACCTCTTCCTCCACTGGGGCGAGGGCGAGCGGTACTGGCTCGGGCTGGAGCGCGTCGGCGGCTGAGCCCGGGCGCGTCGTGCGGCACCGAGAGGGGCCCCGGCTGCGTGGGTGAGCACCGACGGGAGCACCGGGTGCGGTGGGGTGTGCTGCCGAGAAGCGGTCGCCGCGACCGGGATCGCGGTCGTGGCGACCGGTATCGCGGTCGTGGCGACCGGGATCGTGGTCGTGGCGACCGGGATCTCGGGGAGCACGATGTGTGTCGCGGTCCGGGAGGGCTTGCCGCTCCCGCCCCCGGGTCTCAGGCCCGCCCGGAGCGCAGCCCGACGATCCAGTCCCGCGCGGCCGCGAAGTCGGCGTCGGTCGCGCGCGGCCCGATGCTCGCCGGCTGCCGGTCGGCCCGCGGGTAGGACCCCAGGAAGCGCACCTCGGCGCAGATCCGCTTCAGCCCCATCAGGGCCTCCCCGAGCCGCTCGTCGCGCACGTGCCCCTCGACGTCGACCGAGAAGCAGTACGACCCCATCGAGGCCTTGGTCGGACGCGACTCCAGCCGCGTCATGTTGATGCCCCGGGCCGCGAACTGGTCGAGCAGCTCGAGCAGGCCGCCCGCGTGGTCGTCGCGCTGGAAGAGCACGACCGTCGTCTTGTCCGCTCCGGTCGGCTCCGGCAGCGACCCCGGCCGCGCCACGAGGACGAAGCGCGTCACCGCCGCCTGCATGTCGCCGATGCCCTCGGCGAGCACCTCGAGCCCGTGCAGCGTGGCCGCCGCCGGGGCGCAGACCGCGGCGTCGAAGGGCGCCGGACCACCCGCGGCCGTCCGTGCCTCGTGCCCCCCGCCCAGCGTCTCGGCCGCGGCCGCCGTCGAGAGGGTCGGCACGTACGCCGCCCCGGGCAGCCGGTCGCCCATCCAGCCGCGCACCTGGGCCCACGCGTGCGAGTGCGTCCCCACCGCCCGGACCTCGTCCAGCGTCGTCCCGGCCGGGGCGGCGAGCACGAACGTGACCGGCACCATCACCTCGCCGGTGACGAGCAGCGGGTCGCCGCTGGCCAGCGCGTCCAGTGTCGCCGACACGCCGCCCTCGACGGAGTTCTCGATCGGCACCATGGCGCCGTCGACCTCGCCGGCCCGCAGTGCGGCCAGCGCGGCGTCGACGGACCCGAAGGCCACCCGCTCGGCACCGGCGGACGCCGGCCACCGGTCGAGGGCCATCGATGTGAAGGTCCCCTCGGGTCCGAGGTAGCCCAGGCGCGTGGTCATGGCTGCTCCTTGCCGGTGCGGGCGGCCGCGAGGGCCTGCTGCTCCTCGGGGGTGAGGGTCGCGTCCGACGAGCCGCCGACGACCCCCTTGGCGTAGGTGCGCGACTCGCCGCGCGCGTGGATCGAGCTGAGGACGAGGCCGTCCCCGTCGTCGTCGACGAGGGCGGCGCTGAAGCTCAGCCGCCCACCCATGTCGCCGAAGGCGTCGTACCGGACGACGGCCACGTGACGCAGCGACTGGGCCATCTCGGCCCGCAGCGCGGCGAGGTCGGCGGGCCCGGCGGGACGGTGCGCCTCGAGGGCGGCGACCCGACGGCGCAGCGCCCCGTGACCGCGCACGATGCGCGCCAGGGCGAGGAGGACCCACGCCACGGCGAGCAGCGGCACACCCACGAGCAGCAGCTCCCAGCCGTTCAGCCCGAACATGGCCCTCAGGCTAGGGGGGCCCGACCCTCAGCGCAGCGAGGCCCGGATGCCGAGCACCCGGCGGTGCACGTCGAACCCGCCGGAACGGACCTCCTCGACGAGCGCGTCGAGCCGGGCGCGGGGGTCGGCGCCCGCCGGCAGCCGCTCGCTGTGCAGCACCCACTGCCCGCGCGGCGCACGGCCCGGGTCGGGAGCCACCACGCCCACCTTCCAGCGCTCGCTCGCCCGGCGCACGGCCCACCGCTGGACCGGCGAGACGAGGCGGTGCGCCAGCCACGCGGCGACGAGCGCCGCCAGCTGCACCAGCAGCATGACCGGCCCGGACGGCTCCTCGCCGGCCGGGTCGTCCCACGTGAGCGCCGCGAGCAGGCCGATCCCGGCGACCAGCAGGGTGAGGCTGAGGGCCATCGGCCGCACCCGGTAGGGCAGGCCCACCCGCTCGGCCACCACGACCACCTCCACCCCGCTGCGGGTGTGCAACGCCACCTCGGTACCGGGCACCGTCGGCGGCAGGAGCACCTCGGGGCGCAGGGCCTCGGCATCAGCCACGGGGCACCAGGGTCGCCTCGACGGCCGGCTCCCCCTCGGCCGTGGGTGCACCGGCCTCCCGGGAGACCCACCAGAGCAGCACGAGGCAGGCCAGCCCCCCGGCCACGTCCGCGTTCTGGAGGATGCGCGCCGGCCACTCCGGCCAGTCCCGGTGCGCCAGCCAGTCGATGCCCCACCACGGGAGGCGCAGCGTGAAGAACACCGTCACCCCGACCGCGGCCCACAGCCGCCGCCGGTCCCGCCACGGCTGCGTGCCGAGCAGGGCCAGGATCACGACGACCACCCAGTGGTAGTGGTGCACCCACGACACCGGCGAGACGAGGCAGGCGACGATGCCGACCACCGCCAGCTCGCCGACCGGGTCCCCGGCGCGGTACTGCTGCGCCGCCAGCCGGAAGCCGAACCACGCGATGCCCGCCACCACGACGAGCCAGAGCAGCGTCCCGGGCAGCCCCTCGGGCCCGAGGCGCAGGAGGAAGCCACGCACCGACTGGTTCGCGGTCCCGGCGTTGGGCCCGAGCCGTGTGGGGTCCCGCAGGGCCGAGGTCCAGTAGAGCCAGGACGTCTGCGGCAGCACGGCCGCGGCGAGCAGCGTGGCCACCGCGGCGGCCGCCACCGCCGTCGCCGCCTCCTTGTACCGCCGCGTGACGAGGAAGTGCACGACGAAGACGCCCGGCGTCAGCTTCACCGCCATCGCCAGCCCGATGAGCGCACCCCGCGGCAGCCAGCGCGCGAGGCGCGGCCGGGGCTCGACGAGGTCCATCACGCACGCGAGCACGATGAAGGCGTTGACCTGCCCGAACCGCACGCCGTCACCGACCGGGTGCAGCCACAGCATCGGCGCGGTGAGGGCCGCCAGGGCCAGCGGCATCCACGGCCCGGCCCGCCACAGCAGCCGGCGCGCGGCGTACCAGGTGATGGCCGTCGTCGCGACGACCTGGAGCCCGGTCCACAGCCAGCCGACCACCCCGAACGGCAGGAACGCCAACGGCACCGCGAGGAAGGCCGCGAACGGCGGGTACGTGAACGGCAGCAGCTGCGGCGCCTCGGTCATCGCGGAGTAGACGGGCCGGCCGGTGAGCAGCGAGACGCCGGCGTCGCGGTAGACGTCGACGTCGACCTGCCACTGGTCCAGCGGCCAGAAGATGAGGTAGCGCAGGGCGAGCGGCGAGGCGGCGAGCGCGATGACGAGCGCGGCCAGCAGCCACCGGTGCCGGGGCACCGGGACGGGGGTCGGGGAGGGGGCGCTCACAGGACCATTGTCACCACGTTGCGTACCCTGTCCGGCGTGACCCGCAGAGCCCTGGCCGCCGTGCTCGCGGTCCTCGCCTCGATCGGCGGCCTGCTCCTCCTGGTCCCCGGGCCCCCGGCCGACGCCGCGGCCGAGCCCACCGGGGCGGTCGTGGTCATCGGCACCGGTGGCCTGAGCTGGTCCGACGTCGACGAGGAGCGCACGCCCAACCTGTGGCAGATGCTCCGCGACGGCTCCTCGGCCGCCCTGGGCATCCGCTCGGTGTACGCCAACACCTGCCCCGTCGACGGCTGGCTCGGGCTGTCCGCCGGCGGACGCGCCGCGCCGCCGCGCACCGGGTCCGAGCCCGACCCCGCGGACCGGGCCTGCCCGCCGGCCCCCACCGTCCGCGACGACCGCGTCACGCAGTGGGACTCCTACGTCGCCGCGACCCAGGCGCAGAAGTTCGACACCCGGCTCGGGCTGCTGGCCCAGGAGGTCGACGACGAGGGCATGTGCGTCCGGTCGCTCGGCCCGTACGCCGCCGCGGGGGCGGCCCTGCCGGACGGGCGGGTCGGCCAGTGGTCGGACCTGGCGTCGGAGGACCTCCTCGTCGACCTCAACACGTGCCCGGTGACCCTGGTCGACGTCGGCGTGGTGCGGGACCGTGACGACGTCGCCGGGAGCGAGGACGTCGCTCGCTCGCGCGAGGAGCAGGTGCGGGCCGTCGACCAGCGCATCGGCCAGGTCGTCGAGGCCGGCCCGAACGGTGCGGACTTCGTCGTGGCCAGCCTGTCCGACGCCGGCCGCTCCGAGCGCCTCCGGATGGTCCTCGCCCGCGGCCCGCACTTCGGTCCCGGGACCCTGTACTCCGACTCGACCCGGCAGGCGGGGCTGGTGCAGTCGGCCGACCTCACGGCGACCGTCCTCGACGGCGTCGGGCTCCCGGTGCCCGCGGCGGTCGGTGGCTCGCCCCTGACCACCGAGCCGGCGCCGGACAACTCCGAGCGGCGGGCGCGGGACCGTCTCCAGTCCCTGCGCGACCTGGACGAGGCGAGCCACGACGTGCACGGGCTGGTCGAGCCCTTCTTCCAGGTCTTCGCGTACGGCCAGGTCGCCGTCTACCTGCTCGTCCTCCTCGTCTGGAAGGGGCGGATCGGCTCGGAGGAGTCGCGCACCACGGTGCTCTCGCGCGTGCGGGCGCTCTCCGTCGCGGCGGCCTCCGTCCCCGTGTCGACCTTCCTCGCGAACCTGGTGCCGTGGTGGCGCTTCCCCGTCGAGATGCTCGCCGTCGTCGTCACCGTCGCCGCCTTCGTCGCGGTCATCGCCGGGGTCGCCCTCAAGGGTCCGTGGCGCCGTTGGCCGCTCGGGCCGATGGCCGTCGTCTCGGCCGTGACGGTCGTGGTGCTCGCCGTCGACGTCATCACCGGCTCCCGGCTCCAGATCTCCTCGCTCATGGGACTGCAGCCGGTCGTCGGAGGCCGCTTCTACGGGATGGGCAACCCGACGTTCGCGCTGTTCGCCACCGCTGCACTGCTGCTCGCGGTCGCCGCGTCCTCCGCGCTCGTGCTCGCGGGTCGGCGACAGGCCGCGGCGGTCGCGGTGGGCGTCATCGGCGTGGCCGCCCTCGTCGTCGACGGCGCGCCGTTCTGGGGAGCCGATGCCGGCGGCCCGCCCGGGCTCCTGCCCGCCTTCGCCTTCCTGGTGCTGGCCGTGCTCGGCATCCGGATGACCTGGCGCCGCTGGCTGCTGGTGGCCGCCGCGGTCGTCGGCGTCTTCTTCCTCGTCGCCGGGGCGGACTGGCTGCGCGCCCCGGCCGACCGCAGCCACCTCGGCAACTTCGTCCAGGCGATGATCGACGGCACCGCCGACGACATCGTGGTCCGCAAGGCGCAGCAGAACTGGGAGCTGCTGCAGCTCAACGCACCGCTCTCGCTGCTCGTCCCGGTGGCCCTCGTCGTCGTCGCGTTCGTCCTGGCGCGGCCGACGTCGTGGGGCTCGCGGGCGATGCAGCGCTCCTACGACGGCGCGCCCACCCTGCGGCCGGGGCTCATCGGGCTCGTCCTGATGCTCGCGATCGGGTTCGCGGTCAACGACTCCGGCGTGGCGATCCCCGCCGTCGGCGCCACCCTCGCCGTGCCGCTCATCGTGTCGGTGTCGGTGGGGTTCCTGCTGGAGGAGGCTCGGACGGTCGCTCCGACCCGCCGCGCCCGCCGGCGCCGGTGACCCCGAGCGCGAGCACGGCGAGGCACAGCGCGAGCTCGAGCCAGGGCGCGACCGAGCGGCGCAGGCCGAGCGTCACCGACTCGACCTCCGGGGTCATCCCCAGCACCCGGCCGGGGACGTAGGCCAGCGACATCACGGTGAGCCGGGCCAGGGCGAGCAGGTCGACGGCCCCCGCCGCCACCGCCGGGAGGGCGACCCAGACGAGCAGGTCGTACCAGGGGAGGGAGTAGGGCGCCGCGAGCGAGTAGGCCAGCGACAGGCACGCGACCAGCCACAGCGCGGTCGCGGCCCAGCGCGGTCGCCCGCCGGCCGCCGACGGGTCGGGGCGGGTCACCCGCAGCAACACCGCCGCGAGCGCCACGGCGAGGACGGCGGCCGAGACGGTGACCACCGTGCGGGCCACCTGCTCCCCGAGGTCGGGCCTCAGCACCTCGAGGAGCGGTCGCCACGGGGTGGCCAGCGAGACCGCCTGGCGCGAGCGCAGCAGCTGGTCGAAGACGTGCGTACCGGCCCACAGGTGCAGGGCGCCCGCGACGATTACGAAGCCGAGCAGGGCTGCGCCGCACCGCTGGAGCGCACGGCGCCGGCCGAGCGGGCCGTCGCCCCGCACCAACCACCAGGCGCCGAGCACCGCGACGAGGGCGACGCCGTAGGTGACCTTGGTCGATGCGGCGGCGGCCACGAGCGCGCCGGTACCGAAGGCTCCGAGCGAGCCGGCACGGTGGGCGGTCAGGGCCACCGCGGCGACCACCAGCGCGGCCGCGACGACGTCGACGTGCGCCCCGAGCACCCCGAGGCCGAGGACGAGCGGGTTGAGGGTCCACAGGACGTCGATGCGGCGGTGCTGCGCGGGCGGCAGGGCGGCCCGCAGCGCCGCCCGCCCGCCGAGCCAGGCCAGCACGACGACCACCTGCCAGACCCACACCTCCTGGCGCAGCGAGGGGCCGCCGACCCACGCGGCGAGGCCGTGCAGGAGGGTGGCGAAGGGCCCGTAGACGCTGGGCTCCTCGGTCCACGGCGCCTCGACGCGGCTGGTCACCGGGTCGGTACCCCCGGCCCAGGCGGCGGGGGCCTCGAGCCAGGGGTTCCCCCCGGAGACGAGGATCCGGCCGTAGGCGACGTAGCTGACGTGGTCGGCCGAGCCGAACGGCGCGGTGAGGAGGGCGAGGACGCCGAGCACCCCGGGCACCCGCCAGGCCCGCCACCCGCGCGGGCCCTCGGGACGCGCCGACGCCCCCCGCAGCCCGAGCAGCACGGCCACCGCCCCGAGGACGTAGGCCGCCCACAGCACCGCCGTGACGGCCGCGGGCGAGAGGCCGAGCGGCAGCAGCACCCCCGGCGCCCAGCCCCGCGGCGCCAGGTCGGGCTGCGCGGCGTTGGGCCGGCTCAGGCCGACGAGGAGCAGCAGGGCGAGGGAGGCGGCGACCAGGACCCACCGCACGGCCTCGGGTCGGGACTCCCCCTCCGCACCCCCGGAGCCGTCCGTCCGGGAGCGGCTCAGCCGCGCTGCCACGGCCGCCACCCGCGCCGCACGAGGGCGAGCCAGACGTCGCGGTACTGGCCGGCGCGGTGCACCTGGCCGCGCCAGTCCGAGCCGCTGACGCGGTGCTGGAGCTCGCAGGGGACCTCGCGCACGGTGAGGCCGGCGCGCAGGACGTCGACGGTCAGGGCGGTCTCGACACCCCAGCCGCGGGCGAGCGGGGACGCGGCCTCGAAGGCGGCCGGCGAGAGGCATCGCATCCCCGAGAGAGGTTGCACCGCACGGAAACCCGTGAGCGACTCGATGCCGCGTCGGGCAAGCCCGACGACCAGCCCGCGCCCTCCGCCGGCCGTGATCTGCGCGGGGAGGGTGGCGATGGTCATCGCGGCCGAGCCGTCGAGCACGGCGTCGGCGAGCACGCCGACGTTGGCCGCGGTCTCCTGGAGATCACCGTCGACGAAGAGCAGCGCGGCCGGCCAGGCAGCGCCCGGGTCGGACGCGGCGTCGGCCCGCTCGAGCTCGCGGACCCGGCGCACACCGGTCTCGAGCGCGGCGGCCTTGCCCCGGTTCCGCCCGTGCCGCACGACGTCGGCCCCGGCGGCGCGCGCGACGGCCGCGGTGGCGTCGGTGCTCCCGTCGTCCACGACGACGACCCGGCCGACCGCCGGGAGCGCGGCCAGCGCGGCCACGGTCGCCGCGATGCGATCCGCCTCGTCCTTGCAGGGGACGACGGCGGCCACGCGCGCGGCGAGCGCGCTCATCAGCGGAGCGTCACCTGGCGGCTGAGCAGCCCGGCCCGGGCCCGCCGCTCGTCGGCGGTCAGAGGGGTGTCGACGGCGAGGGCCGCCCGGTAGCGCTCGCCCCAGGCCGCGAGGGCGTCCTCGTGGTCGGCGGCCTCGAGCGTGGGGTCGAGGTCCCAGACCGGCACGAGCAGCCCGCAGGTGCGGAAGGCGCCGAGCAGCCGGGTGTCCTCGCCGAGCCCGTCCTCGCCGGCGGCGTGCAGGCGGGCCAGGGCGTCGGTGGCGACGTCCTCGTCCTCGGGCAGGACGAGCCGGACGTGGGCCCGCTCGCCGATGCGCACCCAGTACGCCGACGGCAGCGCCGCCATCGCGACGGTCGGGACGACGCTCTCGTTGGCGCGCTCGAGCGAGGCCTGGGCGTCGCCCTCGAGCTCCTGGCCCTCGACCCAGAAGTCGAAGCCCTCGTGGACGGTGACCTCGAACCCGGAGTCCTCGGTGAGGACGTCCTGGAGGCGCGGGCTGTCGGCGGTGACCTGCGGGGTGGTGGCGACGGGGACGCCCTGCTCGGCCGCGAGGCCGGCCAGCAGCTGGGCGGCGAGGTCGCGGGAGGCGTCACCGCTGGAGTTGCCGGACTGGGTGCCGATGAGGACGGTGCCGTCGGTGCGGTGCAGCGCCGGCCAGGCGAGCGGGAGGACGGTGGCCACGGTGACCTCGGAGGGCGCGCCGTCGGGGACGTGCTCGGGGCGGACCGTGACGACCGCAGTCGCGGCGGGCAGGATCTCGCGCATCGCGACCCAGTCGGTCTCGTGCGGGAGACCGGCGAACGGCCTCGGCTCGAAGGGCGCGGGCTTCGGCCGCGCGGCCCTCGGGGTGCGGTCGGTGCCGCGCTGACGTCGCGATGCCTTGCCCATGCGCGCCACCCTAGGGGACGGGGGTCAGGTGGCGCGGCGGCGGCTCGGCCCGCCGAGGGTGGCCCACACGACGTTGCCCGTGCGGTCCTCGGTGACGCCCCACTCATGGGCCATCGAGCGGACGATGCGCAGCCCGCGGCCGGAGGACAGCCACACGGTGCGCGGCGCCGGCTTGGGGACGGTGGCCCCGCCGCCGTCGGTCACCTCGATCTCGACCACGTCGCCGCGGATCTTCCAGCGCACCCGGATCGTGCCGTCGGAGAGCGGTCGCGCGTGGCGGACCGCGTTGGTCAGCAGCTCGGAGGCGACGATCTCGGCCTCGCCCACGAGGTCCTCGGGCAGGTCGCGCGCGGAGAGGTCGGTGACGATCTCGTGCCGGACCCGTGCGACCGACGAGGCGTCGGACGGCACGCGCACGGTGCAGATGATGCTGTCGGCACCCGGGCCGGAGCTCTCACCGACGTCGAGGTCGTCGTCGAGCTCGTCGTCGGGCTCCGGGGTGGGGGCGTCCTCCGAGGTCACGGGGTCAAACTACCCCGAGACCCCCATCCGGTCGACGGCCACCCCGGGGCGGTTGGTGATGAGGACGTCGACCCCGAGGTCGCGGCACAGGTCCATGTCCGCCTCGTCGTCGACGGTCCACACGTAGACGAGGTTGCCATGCTTGCGGAAGCGCCCGACGACCTTCGGCTTGCGGCGCACGAGCCGGACGTCGAGCCCCACCGCCCCGATGCCCTTGGGCAGGGTCCCGTCGATGGCCATCGCCGGCACGATGCCCTCGACGAGGTGGACCAGCGGCACCGCCGGCGACAGCTTGTGCACGCGCTGGAGGGCCCTGGCGGAGAACGACATCACCCGCACGTGCGGCCGGCCCGGGTGGTCGCCGCGGTCGAGCTCGAAGTGGCGCAGCAGCTGCACGAGGGTCTTCTCGACGTCGTCGCCGTGCCGGGTCGGGTGCTTGGTCTCGATGAGGGTGACGACCTCCTGGCCGGTCTCGACGAGGGTGTCGAGCAGCCGGCGCAGGGTGAGCAGGTGGCCGCGCTCGGGGTCGGCCTCGGGGCGCTCGGACTCGCCGGGGCCGCTCTTCCACGACGCCCAGTCGAGCTCCTCGAGCCGCGCGAGCTCGAGGCTCGAGACGACGCCGGCGCCGTTCGAGGTGCGGTCGACCCGGCGGTCGTGGACGCAGACGAGGTGGTGGTCGGCGGTCAGCCGCACGTCGCACTCGACGCCGTCGGCGCCGTGCACGAAGGCCTTCCGGTAGGCCCGCAGCGTGTGCTCGGGCTCCTCGTCGCTGGCTCCTCGGTGGGCCACGACGAGTGGGCGGGAGGACGGCCTCTGGGCGGCGCTCACAGCAGACCATCCTGCCGCACCCCGCACCCTCGTCGGCGCGGCCCCCGGCACCGACACGCCGGGTCGGCCGAGGCGCTCCGGCCGTTCGGCCGACACCTCCGCGGGCGCGCGCTCACGCATCCGGCCGCCCTACCGTTGGACCATCGTGAGCCTCCCTCCCTTCCAGCACCTCGTCGACGCGCACTGGCGCGACGTCGCCCGCCTCGCGCACGGCCTCGTCGGCCCGGTGCACGGCGACGACGTGGCCCAGCAGGCGTGGACCCAGGCCCTCGCGGCCTACCCGCGGCTCACCCACGCGCGCAACCTGCGCTCGTGGCTCCTCACGATCACCCACCGCTGCGCGATGGACCACCACCGCGCCGCCCGGCGGACCAGCCCGCACGACGACCCGGCCTCGCTGGCCGAGGCACCGGTCGTCGTGCCAACGGACGCTCCGGACGGCGACCTGTGGGCGCGGGTGGCGGCCCTGCCCGAGCGCCAGCGCGACGCCGTCGTCCTCCGCTTCGTCGGCGACCTGGACCACCGGTCGGTCGCCGCCGCGCTCGGCACGACACCCGGGATGAGCCGCCGCCTCGTGAGCGACGCGATGGCCACCCTCCGACTCGACCTCACCGACCCCGAGGACCTCCGATGACCGCCACGACCGACCCCTTCCGCTCCTTCGCCCCGCCGCTGGCCGGGCCGCCCACGCTCGCGCCGACCGACGTCTCGTACGTCGTCGACGACACCGCCGTCGGTCGGATGCTCCTCGCCGTCCGCGACGACGGCCGGGTGCTGACCACCGCGTACGCGCCCGACACCGAGGTCGAGGACCGCTGGCTGGCCCGCATCGCCGGGACCGTCAGCCCGCGGGTGCTGCGCCATCCCGCCCCGACCGATGCGGTGCGCCGGGCCCTCGAGGAGTACCTCGCCGGGCGGGCGCGGCGGGTCGAGGTCGAGACCGACCTGGTGCTCGCCTCGGACTTCCAGCGCGAGGTGCTCACCGGCCTCGCGGGCTCGGTCGGCTACGGCGAGCGCACGACCTACGCCGTGCTGGCCCGTGCCGTCGGGCACCCCGGTGCGGCCCGCGCGGTCGGGACGGCCCTCGGCGGCAACCCGCTGTGCGTCACGATCCCCTGCCACCGGGTGCTGCCGGCCTCCGGCGGGGTCGGCGGCTACGCGGGCGGCCCGGGCGCCAAGGAGCACCTCCTCGCCCTCGAGTCCCACCCCTGCTAGTCGACTTATTGCGCATCTCCCACCCGAGAAGCCCCGTTCCGGGCTCTCCGAGGTGGCGGATGCGCAATGAGTCGGGGTGACGTGGGTCAGTGGAAGCCGTGGCGGGCGAGGGGGTGCAGCAGCTCGCGCTCCTCATAGGCCAGGTGCGACAGGAGGGCGTCGGTGAGCAGGTCGACGACGTGCCGCAGCCGCTCCAGCGCCCCGGGCTCCTCGGACACCAGCGCGACGAGCGCGCGGTCGACGTCGTCGAGCACGTCGTGGATGACCTCGTGCTCCTCCTCGAGCCGGGCGATGACGGGCGCGGCATCGGGGTCGGTCCAGCGCAGGTGCGGGAAGACCGCCTGGTCCTCGAGCGTGTGGTGCCCGGTGACGATGCGGCAGTACGACTCGCAGTAGGCGCCGAGCGTCCACTGGTTCTGGCGCATCGTCATCGCGTTCACCGCCGAGCGGGCGTCGCCGACGGCCAGCATCCCGCGGGCCACCTGGTCGACGACGTCGCGCACCTGCGCCAGCTCCGAGCGCAGGTGGTCGTGGACGTCGACGAGGTGGCGCGGTCCGGCGAGCTGGGCGTCGCTGTAGCCCGCCTGCTCCTCGGCGCCGGGACCCACGGGGTAGCGCGGCCGCGAGGCCTCGTCCCAGGGCAGGGCGCCGGTGAGCCGCGTCCCGTCGTCCGGCGTCGGCACCACGACGGTGCGCGCTCGGGGCGGGTCCGGGTGCGCCGCAACGGTCTCCACGGCCTCGACGGGATGCTCCGCCGCCACCGCCCCGCCGGATGCCCTCCGCTCGCGCTCGGCGGCGACCAGCTCGCGCAGCGCCGGCCCGACCTCGTGCGCCCACGCCTGCACCACTCCGGGGTCGTCGGTGCCGAGGACGAAGGTCGACATCCCGTGCTCGAGCGTCAGCGACGCCAGCTGCTCGGCCCAGTCGGCAGGTCGTCCGACGAGGCCGCTGCCCCCGGAGCGACCTGGGAAGACGTTGTAGAGCCGCCGGACGTCCTCCGGGGCGCGCCCGGCCCCCGTCGCCGCCTCGTCGATGACCGCGTTCATCTCCCCGAGGGCGTCGGGGTCGGCGTAGCCCATGCTCGGCAGCCAACCGTCGGCGAGCCGGCCGGTGAGGCGCAGCATCCGCGGCTTGTAGGCACCCAGCCAGATGCCGACCCGGTGCGCCGGAACGGGACCCGCGTGCAGCCCGACGACCCGGTGGTGCCGGCCCTCGACCCGCACCGCGCCCTCCCCCGACCACGAGGCGCGCAGCACCGCGATCGCCTCCTCGAGCGCGTCCACGGACTCGCCCGGCGTCAGCCGCGGACCGCCCGCGGCGACGATGGGGTCCCAGAAGGCCCCGGCGCCGAGCCCGAGCTCGACCCGTCCGCCGCTCAGCAGGTCGAGCGAGGCGACCGACTGCGCGAGGACCGCGGGCGGGCGCAGCGGCAGGTTGGCGACGTTCGGCGCGACCCGCACCGAGGTGGTGCGGGCCGCGATGACCGACAGCAGCGTCCAGGCGTCGAGGTGGCGCGCCTGGTACGGGTGGTCCTGGACCGTGACGAGGTCGAGCCCCAGCACGTCGGCGAGCCCGGCGAGCTCGAGCACGCGGTCGGGCGTGGCCGCATCGGGCGTCGGGAAGATGCCGAGCTCGACCTCGTGCCCGTAGTCGGTCACGCCGTCGGGCCGTCCGCGCCGTCCGCGCCGCCGTCGGCCTCGCGGGCCGGCAGCCGGCCCTCGCCCGCGTAGCCGCCGAGCAGCTCGGCCATCGCGAGGTGCGGCCGCGCCTCGGCGGCCCGGCCCTGGCGCTGGAGGGTGCGGCCGAGGAGGAGGTTGGCGTAGGCCTCGTCGGGGTCGTCGGCGAGGATCGCGCGGGTCACCCGCTCGGCCCGGTTCAGCTGGGCGGAGTGGAAGTAGGCGCGCGCGAGCAGCAGCCGCAGCTCGGTGGTGCCGTGCAGCGGCGGCTCGAGCGTGGAGTCGTCGACGAGCGCGCTCAGCTCGTGGGCCGCGGCCTGGTACTCCCCGTGCTCGAAGAGCCCGCGGGCCCGCTGGTAGCGCTCCGCCATTCCGGTCTCGGGGGTCGTCATGGACGCCAGAACGCCCGCCCGCCCCGGCATGTTCCGTGGCCCGGGGCGGACACGGGCGGTGGGCCGGTCCCCCACAGGGTGGCCGGCACGAGGCAGGATCGGAGGCGTGTCCGTTCCTCCCACCACCCCGCCCGAGCAGGAGCCGCGGCCCCAACGGCCCCGACGGTTCGCGGACTCGGCGCGGTCGGTGGGTCGTGGGGGTGCGGCCTCGGCCCGGGCGGTCGGGCGCGGCGGTGCGAGGTCGGCCCGTGCCGTCGGGCGCGGGGGACGCGCCGCCGGCCTGCGCTTCCGGCGCTTCGCCTCGGCCGACGGCGCCGACGACACCGGGCTGGCCCGGCTCACCGAGCTGCACGCCGTCCAGGTCGCCGGGGACGCCGCCGTCACGGTCTCGCTCGCCGGCACCGTCTTCGCGATGCCCACCGACGAGGCCCGTGGCCGGGTGGCGCTCTTCCTCCTGCTGACGATGGCCCCCTTCCTCCTCCTCGCGCCGCTCATCGGCCCGCTGCTCGACCGGTTCCGGCACGGCCGGCGCTGGGCGCTCGGCACGACGCTGGCCACCCGCGCCTTCCTCGCGTGGGTGCTGGCGTCGGCGGTGGTCGAGGACAGCCCGTGGCTCTTCCCCGCGGCCCTCGGCTGTCTCGTCGCCTCGCGCTCCTACGCGGTGGCCCGGGCGGCGGCCGTGCCCCGGCTGCTCCCGTCGGGCATCGGTCTCGTGAGCGCCAACTCGCGCCTCAACATCGCCGGCATCGTCGGGATGGTCATCGGCGGCGGGCTCGCCGGGGCCGCCTCCCGCATCGGCCCCGACTGGTCGCTGCGCGTCGCCTTCGTCATCTTCGTCGTCGCGACGGTGCAGGCCATCCGGCTGCCGGCGCGCATCGACTCCTCGGTCGGCGAGCTCGACGTCGACGGCACCCCCGTCGGCGAGGAGCCGCTCGACGACCCCGAGCGCGGGATGCGGCGGCTGCGGGCGCTGCCCGTCACGGTGCGCTACGTCCTGTGGCTGACGACCGGCGCCCGGCTCCTCTCCGGCTTCCTCACCCTCTTCCTCACCTTCCTGATGCGCGAGCACCCGCTGGCCGGGTACTCCGGGCCGCTCGTGCTCGCCGTGGTCGCGGGGACCGCCGGGGTCGGCAACGCGCTCGGCTCGCTGGTCGGCAACCGCAAGCAGACGCCGGCGCCGGAGGTGATGGCGACGGCCATCACGGCGATCGCCGTCGCGGCCGCGCTGGTCACCGCGATCTTCTACTCGCTCTGGTCGCTGGCGCTGCTCGGCCTCGCGACGGGCGTCTTCGGCCAGCTGGCCAAGCTCTGCCTCGACGCCCTCGTGCAGCGGGACGTCGCCGACCTCGTGCGCGCCCGGGTCTTCTCCTGGTCCGAGACCATCCTCCAGGCGTTCTGGGTGGTCGGCGGCACGCTGGGCATCCTCATCCCGCTCGAGCCGACCCTCGGCTTCTCGGTGGTCACCGTCGTCGTCGTCCTCGCCGTGCTCGTCGCCGTGCGCTCGCGCCGGACCGGGCGCACCCCGCCGCTGCCGGCCTGAGGTGCGGCGCCGGCAGCAGCGACCCGCTGCCTAGGCTGGAGCGCGATGAGCACCTCCGGCCCCCTGCGCGTGCGGCTCCTCGCGGCCGTCGTCGCGCTGGCGCTCGGGACCGGGCTGGCCGTCCTCCTCCTCGGCGGCGACCTGCACGCCGTGCGCGAGGTCGTGGCCGCCAGTGGACCGTGGGGGCCGCTGGTCTACGTGCTGCTCCACGTCCTCGTCACCCTGGTGCCGGTGCCCAAGAACCTCCTCGCCGGCATCGCCGGCGCGCTCTTCGGGCTGGCGCCGGGGGTCGCGCTGTCCTGGGTCGCGGCGGTGCTGAGCGCCTGGGTCACCTTCCTGCTCGCCCGGCGGCTCGGCAGCGAGCGGGTCGCGGCGCTGACCGGGCGCCGGGTCGAGCGGGTGCGCCGGGTCCTGCGCGAACAGGGTCTGCTCGCCGTCGTCATCGCGCGACTCACCCCGCTCGTGCCCTTCACGGTCGTCAACTACGGCGCCGGGGTGAGCCCCGTGGCGGGCCGCGACTACCTGCTCGGGACGGCGGTCGGCGTGCTGCCCGGCACGGTGGCGTACGTCGCGGTCGGGGCCTCGGCCGGGCAGGACGCGCGCACCATCGTCATCGCCGGAGGCGTGGGGGTGCTGCTGCTCGTCGGGGCCGCCCTCGTCGGGCGACGGCTGCGGCAGGACTGACTCAGCCCTCGTCGACCCAGTGGTTGTCGTGCTCGGCCATGAACGCGTCGTACTGCTCGCGCGTCCAGCCGTCGGTGCCCGCGGCCAGCCCCTCGAAGTAGGGCTCGCGCGGTGCGCCCGGCGCGAAGTGCAGGAGCATCTCGGCCGGCCCGTCCTCGTTGCGGAAGCCGTGCAGCCCGCCCGGCGGGACGTGGACGAAGTCCCCCGAGCGGGCCGGCACCCACTCCCGGCCGTCGTAGATGCGGACCGTGCCCTCGAGCACGTAGAAGGACTCGCTGATGGTCCGGTGGAAGTGCGGCCCGGGCCCGCTCGGCGGGCCGGCGAAGGACCAGCGGTAGAGGCCGAACAGACCGCCGGTGGCCTCGCCGCGGGCGACGTACCGGACGCGGTTCCCGTTGGGGTAGACCAGGTCCGGCTCGCGGTCGCCCGGGGTGACCCACGCGGAGACCTCACCGTGCTCGCCGTCGTACAGGACCGGGGGGTAGCTCATCACCCGACCGTAGCCAGTCCCGCCCTCGACGGCGCGCTCACGTGCAGGGCGCGCGTCCGGTGGGTAGGAGGCGCGTGAGCGCCGGTCGACGGGACCGGCCCGACCCGAGGAGGACGGCGGCGTGACGCGTTTCGGCTTCACCCTGATGACCGAGCAGAACGGCCCCAAGGAGCTCGTCGACGCCGCCGTGCGCGCCGAGGACGCGGGCTTCGACCTGCTCGTCTCCAGCGACCACTACTCGCCGTGGCTGACCGAGCAGGGGCACGCGCCGTACGCGTGGACCGTGCTCGGCGCGGTCGCCCAGGCCACCTCGCGCGTCGAGCTCGCCACCTACGTCACCTGCCCGACGCTGCGCTACCACCCGGCCGTCGTCGCGCAGAAGGCCGCGACCCTGCAGATCCTCGCCGACGGCCGCTTCACCCTCGGCCTCGGCTCCGGCGAGAACCTCAACGAGCACGTCATCGGGCAGGGCTGGCCGCCGGTCGCCCAGCGCCAGGACATGCTGGCCGAGGCCATCGAGGTCATCCGCGCCCTGCACACCGGCGAGCTGGTCACCTACCGCGGCGAGCACTTCGACGTCGACTCGGCGCGCATCTGGGACCTGCCCGAGCAGGGCGTCGACATCGGCGTGGCCGTGAGCGGCCGGGAGGGCATCGAGCGGTTCGGGCCGGTCGCCGACCACCTCGTCGCCGTCGAGCCGCGGGCCGACCTCGTCGAGGACTGGAACGAGCTGGCCGGGTCGACCATCGGCTCGGGCGCCCGGGCCATCGGGCAGATCCCGATCTGCTGGGACCCCTCGGAGGAGGCCGCGGTCCAGCGCGCGCACGAGCAGTTCCGGTGGTTCGCCGGCGGGTGGAAGGTCAACGCCGACCTCCCGACGCCGGCCGGGTTCAGCGGCGCGAGCCAGTTCGTGCGGCCCGAGGACGTGGCCGAGTCCATCCCGTGCGGGCCGGACCTCGACGGCATCGTCGAGGCGGTCCGCCCGTTCTGGGAGGCCGGGTTCACCGACGTCGCGCTCGTGCAGGTCGGGGGCGGGCACCAGCAGGCCTTCCTCGACGAGGTCGCACCCGACCTCCTCGAGCGGCTGCGCGCCGCGGCGCCCGCCGACTGAGCTACGCGTCCTCGCGCGAGCGCGCCGCCCGGGCGACGAGGAAGAGCACCGAGCCCACGGCGACGTACGCGCCGCTGATGAGCCAGGTCTGCAGCGTCTGCTGGGTGAGCAGCGCGACGCTCGCGACGAGCGCCAGCACCGAGACCACCCGCGGCACCCGGAAGTGCTCGTGCTCGACGCGGTCCTTCTTGAGGACGAGCACCGAGACGTTCGCCGAGATGAAGACGAGCACGAGGAGCAGCACGGTCGTGTCGGCGAGCGTGCCGACGTCACCGACGAAGCTCATCGCCATCGTCGTGGCGCCGATGACGAGGATGGCCACCCACGGCGTGCGCCGCTTCGGCGCCACGGTGCCGAACACCCGCGGCAGCAGCCCGGCCTCGGCCAGCCCGTAGGTCGCGCGGCTGGCCATCACCATGAAGAGCAGGGCGCCGTTGCCGATGGCAACCAGGGCGATGGAGGCGAACAACCACGACGGGAAGGACACCCCGGAGGCGTTGATCACCTCGAGCAGCGGGCCCTCGGAGCTCGCCAGCTGGTCCAGCGGCACGACGAGGACGGCACCGATCGCGATGAGCATGTAGATGACCCCGGCGGTCAGCAGCGCGCCGAACAGCGCCCGCGGGTAGGCGCGGCTGGGGTTCTTCACCTCCTCGGCCATGTTCGCGGCGGCCTCGAAGCCGAGGAAGGAGAAGAACGCGGTGACCGTCGCGGCGAAGGCGCCGTTGAGGGGGGTGATGCCGTCGGCGAAGGTCGTCAGCTGCCCGGCGTCGCTCTCGCCCCGCCCGACGACGAGGGCCGCCACGACGATGATGACCACGAGCCCGGTCATCTCGACGACCGTCGCCCCGACGTTGGCCGCCAGCGACTCGCGCACCCCGCGCAGGTTCACCGCGACGAGCAGCGCGACGAAGGCCAGCGTCACGGGGACCGCGGGCACGTCGACGAGCTCCTGGAGGTAGTCGCCCGCGAAGGCGTTGGCCAGCGCCGCCGACGTCGTGATGCCCGAGGAGAGCATGAGGAAGCCGATGAGGAAGGTGACGTAGGGCTTGCCGAAGGCGCGCTCGGCGAAGCGGGCGGCCCCGCCGGCGTGCGGGTACTTGGTGATCAGCTCGGCGTAGGTGCCGGCCGTGAGGACCGCGAGCACCAGCGCGAGGGTCAGCGGCAGCCAGATGGCACCGCCCACGTCGGTGGCCATGCTCCCGACCAACGTGTAGATGCCCGCCCCGAGCGTGTCCCCGACGATGAAGAAGAACAGGAGCATCGGGGTGATCCCCCGCTTCAGCCTGGTCTCGGTCTCGCCCGTCTCCGTCACCGTCGCCGCCATCCCGGAACCCTGTCATGCCCGAGGGCCCGGTGCGGCCCCGGGTGACGGAGCAGCTCGCGAGGACCCCGTGCTAGACGGGCTGCGGCAGGCCCTGCGGGCGTGGCACGCCGCCGAGCGTGGAGATCCCGACCCAGTCGGGCACGGCCCGGGCGACCTCCCGCGGCGCCTCGACCGCCAGCAGCGAGGAGCGCACCGCATCGGCCCAGGCGCGGTCGCCCCGCCAGATCTCGGTCATCGTCCGCAGCGTCGTCGTGAGCCGGGCGGTGACGTCGAACCCGGGGTCGACGTCGCACACGTCGACGTCGGTCCCGGTGACGACCACCCACCAGCGCCTGGCACCCGGCTCGACGTCGGTGTAGGTGAACTCGACGACGGTGCGCCCGCGCGGCCAGCGGTCCAGGGGCAGGGTCCGCTTGACGTCCCACATCAGCAGGTGCGGGTCGAGGTCCTCCTCACCGAGGTCGGCGACCCAGCGCACGCCCCACGCGCCGAGGGCCTCGACGACCGGCCGCAGCTCCTCGCCGCTCGGCGTGAGGTCGTAGGCCGTGCGGCCCCCACTGCCGGTGCGCCGCACCACGCCGGCCCGCTCGAGCCGGCGCAGCCGCTTGGAGAGCAGGGTCGGCGACATCTTCGGCACGCCGCGGCGCAGGTCGTTGAAGTGCCGGCTGCCCATGAGCAGCTCGCGGACGATGAGCAGCGTCCACCGCTCGTCGAGGACCTCCATCGCCTTCGCGACCGGGCAGAACTGGCCGTACGTGGCGCCCATGACCTCACCTCCCGGGCGGTCGCCGCCGACCGCGTCCCGCGTCCAGTGAAGCGCCGCCCGGGCTCCCACGCCAGTACAGATCGTGGACCGCGTGCGCTCCACATCCGGCACTGGAGGCGCGCCGACCCCCGCCGCGACGCTGGAGGCCCACGACGACGACAGGAGCATCCGATGACCACGCACGCCACCCCCGCACCTCCCGAGGTCAAGGCGCGACAGCGCGCCGTCTGGGCGCTCGGCGACTACCCCGAGGTCGCCGACCGCGTCATCCCCGCCCTCGGACCGGTCCTCGTCGAGGCGTGCGGCGTCGGCCCCGGTGACCGCGTCCTCGACGTCGCGGCCGGGTCGGGTAACGCCTCGCTCCCCGCGGCGCGCGCCGGGGCCGACGTCACCGCCTCCGACCTCACGCCCGAGCTGCTGGAGGCCGGCCGGGCGCGCGCCGCGGCGGCCGGCCTGGACCTGCTGTGGGACGTCGCCGACGCCGAGGAGCTGCCCTACCCCGACGCCACCTTCGACGTCGTGATGTCCTGCGTCGGCGTGATGTTCGCGCCGGTGCACGAGGCCGCCGCCGCCGAGCTGCTGCGCGTCTGCCGGCCCGGCGGGTGCATCGGCGTCCTCGCATGGACACCCGATGGCTTCGTCGGGCGGCTGCTCGCGGCCCTGCGCCCGTGGGCGCCGCCGCCCCCGCCCGGCGCGCAGCCGCCGCCGCTCTGGGGGTCCGAGGACCACGTCCGCGCGCTGCTCGGCGACGGGGTGGGCGACGTGCGTGCCGGACGGCACGACCTCGTCGTCGACACCTTCGCCACGCCCGAGGAGTTCCGCCGGTTCTTCGTCGAGTGCTACGGACCGACGGCGGCGGTGCACCGGTCGGTCGCCGGCGACCCCGAGCAGCGCGCGGCGCTCGACGCGGCCCTGGACGACCTGGCCCGGGACGCCGACGAGGGGAACGGCCGGATGTGCTGGGAGTACCTGCTGCTCACCGCGACCCGGGCCTGAGCCGGCGCGCTCGCGGCGTCAGGCGGTGCGGGCCGAGCGGCCGGCCCGCGCCTTCTGCACAGCGGTGACGACGGCGACGACGACCGCGCCGACGATGCCGCCCGCGACCGCCGACCCCAGCGTGTTGACCAGCCAGCCGAGCACCCCGCCGAGCGCGCCCGTGGCGTCGTGGACGGCCAGCTCGAGGTGGTGGACGATGCCGTACGGCCCGTGCCACCCGAGCTCGTCGGCGCCGACGAGCAGGATGTGCCCGCCGACCCACAGCATCGCGACGATGCCGACGGTCGAGAGCACGGCGAGCAGCGTCGGCATCCCGGCCACGAGCCCGCGCCCCAGCTTCTCGACGGCGCCACCGCGGCCCGACTCGGCGAGCCTCAGGCCGATGTCGTCCATCTTGACGATGAGCGCGACGACGCCGTAGACGAGCGCCGTGATGAGGACGGCGACGACGAGCAGGATGATCGCGCGCGACACGAAGCGCTCGGTGTCGACCTCGTTGAGCGCGATGACCATGATCTCGGCGGAGAGGATGAAGTCGGTGCGGATGGCGCCGGCCACCATCGTCTTCTCCTGGTCCTCGCCCTCGGCGGCCGCGGGCTGCTCGTGCTCCTCGTGGTGCGCGAGCTTCTCCCAGATCTTCTCGGCCCCCTCGAAGCACAGGTAGGTGCCGCCGAGCATGAGGATCGGCGTCAGCAGCCACGGCAGGAACTGGCTGAGCAGCAGCGCCACCGGGAGGATGACGAGCACCTTGTTGCGCAGGGAGCCGACGGCGATCCGCCGGATGATCGGCAGCTCGCGGTCCGGGGTGAACCCGGTGACGTAGCGCGGGGTGACCGCGGTGTCGTCGACGACCACCCCGGCGGCCTTGACGCTGGCCCGCCCCGCGGCGGCCCCGACGTCGTCGAGGGAGGCCGCGGCGAGCTTGGCGAGCACGGCGACGTCGTCGAGCAGGGCGACCAGCCCACCGGCCATGGGGTCGGCTCCTCTCGGGGTGCGGCGCCGGCCCGGGGCCGCACGCTCACCCCAACGCTACTGGGCCGCGTGGCCCGGCCGCAGGCCCCCCGACGGGCCGGTCAGACCGGGGTGACCGGGAGGGCCGTCGCCACGACCTCGGCGCACACCTCGTCGAGCGAGGCGTAGTCGTGGGTGCGGTCCAGCCCCGCGAGCCGGCGGCACAGCCGGGCCGGCTGGTGGCGCACGAGGCAGGCGGCGATGAGGTCGTCCTGACGGGTCGGGAACGGATGGTCGGCCAGCACCTCGCGCAGCAGCGCGAGGTCGGCGGCGAGGGCCGGATCGCCCGGCTCGTGGACGGTCTGCTCCCCGGCGTGAACGGTCGTCATCCCCCGGACCTCCTCGTCCGTCGACGTCCCCCTGACCTCGGGGGCGCTCCGGAATCTACCCCTCGCCCGGCCGCGGCAAACATCGATTCGTGCAGGTCCGCCGGTCGCGCCCGGGCCGTGGGAATGCACGGGCCGTCGGCGAGCGCTGTCCTCCCCATGCGTGCGACGACCTACGACCGGTACGGAGACCTCGACGTCCTCGAGGTCCGCGACGACCTCCCCGACCCCAAGGTCGGCCCTGGCGAGGCGCTCGTCGAGGTCCGCCGGGCCTCGGTGAACCCCGTCGACTGGAAGCTCATGGGCGGAGGCCTCGACCCGATGATGGAGGCCACCTTCCCCGTCGTGCCCGGCTGGGACGTCGCCGGCGTTGTCCGCGCGGTCGGCCCCGACACCCCGGAGGTCTCGCCGGGCGACGAGGTGCTCGCCTACGCCCGCAAGGACTGGGTGCACGGCGGCACCTTCGCCGAGCTCGTGACCGTGCCGGTGCGGGCGATCGCCCGCAAGCCGGCCGGGGTCGACTGGGACACCGCGGGCGCCCTGCCGCTCGCCGGCCTCACCGCGCTGCGCGTCCTGCGCCGGCTCGAGGTGGGCGCCGGCGACACCGTGCTCGTCCACGCCGCGGCCGGCGGCGTCGGGCTCCTCGCCGTGCAGGTCGCCCGCGAGCTGGGCGCGCGCGTCATCGGCACCGCCTCCGAGGCCAACCACGACCGGCTGCGCGAGCTCGGGGCCGAGCCGGTGGCCTACGGCGACGGCCTGCCCGAGCGCGTCCGCGCCCTGGCGCCCGAGGGTGTCGACGCGGTCGCCGACCTCGTCGGCGGGGTCCTCGAGGACACCCTGGCCGTGCTCCGCGACGGTGGCCGGCACGCGTCCATCGCCGACCCGTCGGTGACCGAGCACGGTGGCACCTGGGTCTGGGTGCGTCCCGACGGCGAGGAGCTCCAGTGGCTCGCCGACCTCGCCGCGCGCGGTGGCCTGACCGTCGACGTGGCGGGGTCCTTCGGGCTCGACGCGGTGGGCGAGGCGTTCGCGCGCAGCAAGGACGGGCACGTGCGCGGCAAGCTCGTCATCGCGGTCTCGGAGGACTGAGGCGCTCGTCCGCCCCTGTCGAACCTTCGTGCACGGAGGGCCCTTCGGGGTCCGCCTGCGGGGTACGGTCGACAGATCGCCCCCGGTCGACACGGGGGCACGGTGGTCGAGCAGCGTGCCGCCGGTCTCTTCCGGACCGGAGGTCTCGAATGGCCCAGCACCACAACCCTTCTCGCACAAGCCCCTCGTCTGCACGGCGCCACGAGCGCTGGGCCGCGAGCGACCTCGAGCCCCTGCTCGCCACGTTCGTCCGGGCGTCGCTGCCCGAGGAGCGGGCCCGCCTGCTCGCCGACCTCGTGGCGATGACGCTCCCCCTCGCCGACGCCCAGGCGATGCGGTACGCCGGCCGCGGCATCGACACCGAGGACCTCGTCCAGGTCGCCCGGACCGCCCTCGTCGCCGCCCTGCTGCGCTACGAACCGGGCGCCGGGCGCGGGTTCGAGGCCTTCGCCGTCCCGACCGTGCGCGGTGAGCTCAAGCGCCACTTCCGCGACGCCGGCTGGATGGTGCGTCCGCCGCGCGGGCTGCAGGAGCTGCGCGCCGAGGTGGTCACCACCGAGGACGCCCTGCGCCAGCGCCTCGGCCGCGACGCCAGCCTCGACGAGCTCGCCGCGTCCCTGGACCGCGAGCCCCGGGAGGTCGCCGAGGCCCGGGCCACCGCCTCGGCCTTCACCCCCACGTCCCTCGACGCACCCTCCCCCGGTGGCGGCACCCCGGGCGAGCGCATCCCCGACCCCTCCGACGCCGTCGACCGCGTGCTGCTGCGCGCCGCCGTGCGGGCCGAGATGGACCGGCTCTCCCCGCGCGAGCGGGTGATCCTCCGGCTGCGCTTCGTCGAGGAACGCACCCAGAGCGAGATCGGCGAGGCGATCGGGGTCAGCCAGATGCAGGTGTCGCGCCTGCTCGCCGGGCTGCTCGAGCGCCTCCGCGACCGGCTGGAGCCGCTGACCGCCGCCTGACGAGGTACCTGACGCCGGGCCCGTCGGGCGGTACCGTCGCCGCCATGCGTGTGCTGCGCCGGGTCCTGGCCCTCCTGCTCGTCGTCCTCGTCGTGGGGGCCGTCCTCGGCTACCGGCACTACCGGCCGCTGCTGGCCACCGGCACCGGGTACGCGGCCCACAACGCGTGCGCGGTGAGCCTGGTGGCCGGCCGCGACGACCCCGACACCGACCTGCCGCCGAACCCGCTCGTGCCGTACCTCACGGGGTACGTCAACGAGGCGGGCAACTCGTCCACCTCGGCCGTCGCGTGGCTGCTCGCGAAGCAGAAGGCCTGGTACTCGCCGGGATACGGGTGCACCGTGTCCGCCGACCGACCCGAGGACCAGGGGCGGGCCACGAAGGTCAGCACGGAGGGCAACCCCTTCGCCGAGGTCCCCACGCCGCAGGCCGGCAAGGCGCTCGACGCCGCGATGGCGCGCGCCTTCGGCGACGACCTCACGGTGGAGGGCAAGAAGGACCTCGGCACGCGCGGCGTCGTCGTCATCCGCGACGGGAAGCTCGTCGCCGAGCGGTACGCCGGCGGGTTCGACGTCGACACACCGCAGCTCGGGTGGTCGATGGCCAAGTCGGCGACCAACCTCCTCGTCGGGCGCTACGTGCTCGAGCGCAAGCTCGACATCACGGAGGACGGCCTGCGCCCGGAGTGGACCGACGAGCGCAAGGCCGTCACGGTCGACCAGCTGATGCGGATGACGAGCGGGCTGCGCTGGGACGAGACGTACTCGCTCGGCACGCCCATCACCCAGATGCTGTACGCCGAGCCCGACATGGCCCGGTACGCCGCGAGCCAGCCGCTCGCGCACCAGCCCGGCACCTACCAGCAGTACTCCAGCGGCTCGACGAACATCGTCTGCTCCTGGCTCAGCTCGCTGGCCGACGTCCCGGACGCCGACTTCCCGCGCACCGAGCTGTTCGCGCCGCTCGGCCTCTCCTCGGCGGTGTGGGAGCCGGACGCCTCGGGCAACCCGGTGTGCAGCTCCTACCTCTGGGCGACACCGCGGGACTGGGCCGCGTTGGGGCAGTTCGCCCTCCAGGACGGCGTGTGGGGCGGCCAGCGGCTGCTCCCCGAGGGCTGGATGGCGTCCTCGACCACCGCGCAGCCGGTCGCGCACAGCGAGGAGAAGGGGTACGCCGCGGGGTGGTGGGTCAACCGCCAGGCCGACGGGTCCCTCGTCTCCCCGGAGCTGCCCGCCGACGCGTACTGGATGAGCGGGCACGACGGCCAGCGGGTCTACGTCGTGCCCTCGCAGCGGCTGGTCGTCGTGCGCCTGGGGTTCTCACCCGAGGTCGACGGGCCGGCCCTGCGCACCGACGACCTCGTCCGCGACGTCATCGCGGCGGCCCCGACCTCCTGAGGCCGTGGGGGGGGGGGGGGGGGGGGGCCCCCCCCCCCCCCCCCCCCGGGGGGCCTCACGAACCACAACGTGCGGGTCCG
>NZ_JBNVZV010000031.1:0-47804 GCF_050496545.1 Phycicoccus avicenniae
ACTGCCGAGCGGCGACCGTCCTCGAGGGCCCCGTGCGCCGGGCGGTCTCGGCCCACAAGGACGGCGGGCGCACCGACCTGCGCGCCGAGCTCGCCGGACTCCTGGCGACCGTGCTCGTCGGTGTGCTGGCCGAGGACGCGGTGGTCCGCGCGGCCCTGGGAGCCGGTGCGCCCGTGCTGGCCGTCCCCGTCCCGCAGGCCGGTCGAGCCGGTGGACGCCGCGGCGAGGACCCGGTGGCCGCCCTGTCCGCGGCCGCCCTCGTCCTCCTCGACGACCCCCGGGTCCGGCTCCACCGCCCGCTGCGGCACGCCCGGCGGGTCACCGACCAGTCGCGGCTGGGCCGCAGCGCCCGCGCCGCCAACCTGCGCGGTGCGCTCACCGTCGCCCCGGGCGCCGGGACGCTGCTCGAGGGGGCCGTCTGCGTCGTCCTCGACGACGTGGTGACGACCGGGGCGACCCTGGCCGAGGCCGAGCGCGCCCTGCGGGCGGCGGGGGCGCGGCACGTCGTCGCCGCGGTCGTCGCGGCCACACCGTGACCCGGCTCCACGGACCTGACCTCCGGCTTCGTCCATCGGTGTTGTGGGGCCCCCCGGGGACGGCTAGCGTCTGTGCATGGACCCCATTCCTCGGGAGGTGGTGCCGCCCACGTCGATCCAGCGTTGAGCCCCCACACCACCGAGCACGAGGAGGACCACGTGGACATCGTCGTCACCGGACGGCACCTGACCGTCTCCGACCGATTCCGGGACCACATCGAGGAGAAGCTGGCCAAGATCACCCAGCTCGCCCCACGGACCCGGCGCGTCGAGGTCACGGTCAGTCACGAACCCAACCGCCGCCAGGCCAAGGCCTGCGACCGAGTGGAGGTCACCATCTACGCCAAGGGCCCGGTCGTCCGGGCCGAGGCGTGCGCGGATGACAAGTACGCCGCCCTCGACGTCGTCCTCGACAAGCTCATGGAACGGCTCAGGCGCCAGGGGGACCGGCGCCAGGTCCACCGGGGGAGACGCACCCCCGAGTCGGTCGCGATGGCGACCGCCCGCATCGAGGCGCCCGCCGACGGCGCTACCGACGAGGTCGACGTCGACGGCCGGCCCTTCGGCGACTCCCCGATCGAGGTGCGCGAGAAGGTGCACCGCTCCGAACCGATGACCCTCGCCGACGCGCTGCGCGAGATGGAGGCGGTCGGGCACGACTTCTACCTCTTCCACGACGTCGAGACCGACCGCGCGAGCGTCGTCTACCGACGCCGCGGATGGTCCTACGGCGTCCTCCACCTCGACCTCGACGGGTCGCTGTCCGAGGGCGGCGACGACGCCGTCTCCGTGGCGGCGTCCTGACCCGTCCAACCCTGCGTGTGCGGCGGGCACTCGAGGCCCGGACCTGACACGATGACCCCGTGGAGGACACGGTGAGCGACGACGCGGATGACGCCCCCCCGGGTGTCATCCGCGTCGTCATCGCCGACGACCACGCGCTCTACCGCCAGGGGATGGCCGTCGTCGTCGAGCTCGACGGCGCCGCCAAGGTCGTCGGGCAGGCGAGCAACGGTGCCGAGGCCGTCGAGCTCTGCGCCCGGATCCGTCCGGACGTGGTCCTCATGGACGTGCGGATGCCGGTGATCGGCGGGATCGAGGCCGCCGGCCTGCTGCACGCCGCCGACCCCGGCGCGCGCATCCTCATGCTGACGATGAGCGACGACGAGAGCGACCTCTTCGAGGCGATCAAGGCCGGCGCCAGCGGGTACCTCCTCAAGGACCTGCCGGGCGAGGAGGTCGCCGACGCGATCCGCCGGGTGCACGACGGCCAGGCCATCATCCCGCCGGGCATGGCCGCGACGCTGCTCCAGGAGTTCACCCGGCTCAGCCAGGACAGCGGCCCCGGCGACCCCGCCGCCAGCCACCTCACCGACCGCGAGGTCGAGGTGCTGCGGCTCGTGGCGCGCGGCCTGGTCAACCGCGAGATCGCCGAGGCGCTCGGCATCGCCGAGAACACCGTGAAGAACCACGTCCGGAGCATCCTCGAGAAGCTGCACCTGCACTCCCGGGTCGAGGCGGCCGTCTACGCCCACCGGCAGCGCCTCGTGCCGCCGGATGGCTGAGCCGGCCCCACTGCGGCTGACCCGGCCCGCGGCCCGGCGCATCGCCCTGGCCGCCCAGGGCTTCGCCCGCCCCCGCCCCCCGGTGCCCGGCACCCGCGACCTCCAGCGCGTCCTCGACGCCGTCGGCATCGTCCAGATCGACAGCGTCAACGTCGTCGTGCGCAGCCAGTACCTGCCGTTCTTCTCCCGGCTCGGGCCCTACGACCGCGCCCTGCTCGACCGGGCTCGCGACCGCGCGCCCCGCCGGGTCGTCGAGTACTGGGCGCACGAGGCCTCGCTCGTGCCGCCCTCGACCTGGCCGCTGCTCGACTTCCGGATGCGCCGCGCGCGCTCGGACGCCTGGGGCGGGATGCAGCGCGTGGCGCGCGAGCACCCCGGGCTCGTCGCGATGGTGCTCGCCGAGGTGGCCGCCGGTGGCCCGATGACCAGCCGCGAGGTCGAGGCGGCGCTGGCCCACGACCTGCCGCGCGAGCGCGAGCACTGGGGCTGGAACTGGTCCCTGGTCAAGAACGCGCTCGAGCACCTCTTCTGGAGCGGCGAGCTCTCCAGCGCCGGCCGGACGCAGCAGTTCGAGCGCCGGTACGCGCACCCCGCCCGGGTGCTGCCGCCGGCCCTGCGGGAGGCGGCCCTCGACCCCGCCGCCCGGCCAAGGGACGAGGAGGCGTTCCGCCGGCTCGTCGAGATCTCCGCACGGGCGCACGGCGTGGGCAGCGAGCAGTGCCTGCGCGACTACTTCCGCCTCAAGCCCGAGCAGGCCCGCCCGGCCATCGCCTCCCTCGTCGCCGACGGCACGCTGCTGTCGGCGACCATCGACGGCTGGCGCCGGCCGGTCTACCTGCACCGCGACGCCCGGCGGCCGCGGCGCGTCCACGCCCGGGCGCTGCTCTCGCCGTTCGACTCGCTCGTCTGGCAGCGCGACCGCACCCGCGCGCTCTTCGGCTTCGACTACCGCCTCGAGATCTACGTCCCCGAGGAGCTGCGGGTGCACGGCTACTACGTGCTGCCGTTCCTCCTCGGCGACGAGCTCGTGGCCCGGGTCGACCTCAAGAGCGACCGGGGGACGGGGGTGCTGCGGGTCCGCCGGTGCACGTGGGAGGCAGGGCGTGGCGGCCCCGAGGACGCGCGGGAGCTCGACGAGGAGCTGGGGCTGATGGCCACGTGGCTCGACCTGCCCGGCGGGGTCAGCGCCTGAGCAGCTCCCAGTGCAGCGAGGCGACGGGGCGGCCGCCGGGCAGCACGTCGGCCTCGGTCTCGCGGCCCCAGATGTCGAACCCGAGCGCGTCGAGGACCTTGTTGCTGCCGGCGTTGTCCTCGGCGGTCTGCGCGACGAGGCGGCGCAGCCCGAGGCCGCCGTCCTCGCGGGGTGCGAGCGCGTGCCGGGCGACCAGCCGGGCCGCGGCCGTCGCGACGCCCCGCCGTCGGGCGCTCGGCAGCACCTGGTAGCCGAGCTCGGCGGTGTCGTCGTCGAGGGTCCCCTCGGTGACGAAGACGAGGGCCTCGGCGAGGGCGCGGCCGGTGGTGGCGTCGGCCACGCACCAGCTGAGCGTGGTGCCGAGGGCCATCTTCTCGCGGCGGGTCAGCAGCCACTCTGGGAAGGTGTCGGGCTCGAGGACGCCGCGGGCCGGCATGTGGTGGGCCGGCTGGTCGCGCGGCTCGAGGGCGTCGACGTCCTCGTCGAGCCAGGGGCGCAGGACGATGCCGCCGGCCTCCTCCGAGCGCAGGACGAGCGGCTCGGGCCAGGGCGTGCGGGCCTCCGGCACGTCGTCGGCGCCGAGGCTGGCCTGCCACGCGTCGACCGGATCCTCGCCCTCGCTCGGGGCGAGCGACTGGGGCAGGGTGCCGTGGTGGGTGAACCCGCAGGCCCAGGCGACCCGCCAGGACGCGAAGTTGCCGCGCTCGGCGCGCCAGTGCACGCGGGTCCCGCCGGTGCCGAAGAACCACTGCGCCGCGAGCCGCAGCGCGCCGGCCATGAACCCCCGCCCACGGGCGTCGGGGTGCAGGCCGTACCCGACCTCGGCGACCCGCCCGCCGAGCGTCGGGCGCAGGTCGATCGTCCCGAGGTAGCGGCCGCGGTCGTCGGCGGCGTCCTCGAGGGCCCAGAGCCGGTTCCCCCCGAGGTCGTTCCAGCCGGCCTCGATGAGCGCGAGCCACTCGCGACCCTCGGCCTCGCCGTAGGGCCGGGGCACGGTGGTCCAGCGCAGGGACTCGGGGTCGCGGCTCTGCTCGACGATCCGCTCGAGGTCGTCGGGCCGGTGGGCGCGCAGGCGGACGTGCCCGTCGGAGAGCACGGGGACGGCCTCGGGCCAGGCGGCGTCGGTCATGGGCGACAGCCAACCACCGACGCCGGTCACGGGGAACTCGACGCCCCGCACGGCCCGTTGTCCCCTCGTGCGCCCCGCCAGGGCGAGCGCGCCGGCAGGCCTCGACTACCCTAGGCGGGTCCGGCGGTCCGTACCGCCGCCGTCGTCTGCCCCAAGGGAGTCCTGCTCGTGAAGATCGTCGAGAAGCTGCTGCGTGCCGGTGAGGGGCGCATCCTCAAGAAGCTCGACAGCATCGCGGCGCAGGTGGGGGCCATCGAGGAGGACTTCGAGAAGCTCACCGACGCCGAGCTGCGCGAGGAGACCGAGAAGTTCCGCGCCCGGCTCGCCGACGGCGAGACCCTCGACGACATCCTTCCCGAGGCCTTCGCCGCCGTCCGCGAGGCAAGCAAGCGCACCATCGGCAAGCGGCACTTCGACGTGCAGATCATGGGTGGGGCCGCGCTCCACCTCGGCAACGTCGCCGAGATGCGCACCGGTGAGGGCAAGACCCTCGTCGCGACCCTGCCCAGCTACCTCAACGCGCTGTCCGGCAAGGGCGTGCACGTCATCACCGTCAACGACTACCTCGCCGAGTACCAGTCCGAGCTGATGGGCCGCGTCCACCGCTTCCTCGGTCTCGAGACCGGCTGCATCCTCGCCTCGATGACGCCCGAGCAGCGGCGCGCCGAGTACGCCAAGGACATCACCTACGGCACGAACAACGAGTTCGGCTTCGACTACCTGCGCGACAACATGGCGTGGTCCACCGACGAGCTCGTCCAGCGCGGCCACAACTTCTGCATCGTCGACGAGGTCGACTCCATCCTCATCGACGAGGCCCGCACGCCGCTCATCATCTCCGGCCCGGCCGACGCGCCGACGAAGTGGTACACCGAGTTCGCCAAGATCGTCCAGCGCCTCGAGCGCGGCGAGCTCGAGTCCGGCCGCGGCGACTACGAGGTCGACGAGAAGAAGAAGACCGTCGGCGTCCTCGAGCGCGGCATCGACAAGGTCGAGGACCACCTCGGCATCGACAACCTCTACGAGTCGGCCAACACCCCGCTCATCGGCTACCTCAACAACGCGATCAAGGCCAAGGAGCTCTTCCAGCGCGACAAGGACTACGTCGTGATGAACGGCGAGGTCCTCATCGTCGACGAGCACACCGGGCGCATGCTCGCGGGCCGCCGCTACAACGAGGGCATGCACCAGGCCATCGAGGCCAAGGAGGGGGTGGAGATCAAGAACGAGAACCAGACCCTCGCGACCATCACCCTCCAGAACTACTTCCGCATGTACGACAAGCTCTCGGGCATGACCGGTACGGCGATGACCGAGGCCGCCGAGCTCAACTCGATCTACAAGCTCGGCGTCGTCCCGATCCCGACGAACCGCCCGATGGTGCGTGCCGACCAGGCCGACCTCGTCTACCGGACCGAGGAGAGCAAGTACAAGGCCGTCGTCGACGACATCGCCGAGAAGCACGAGGCCGGCCAGCCGGTCCTCGTCGGCACCGTGTCGGTCGAGAAGTCCGAGTACCTCTCCGAGCAGCTGCGCCGGCGGGGCATCCGCCACGAGGTGCTCAACGCCAAGCACCACGAGCGCGAGGCGAGCATCGTCGCCGACGCCGGCCGCAAGGCTGCCGTGACGGTCGCGACGAACATGGCCGGTCGAGGCACCGACATCATGCTCGGCGGAAACCCCGAGTTCCGCGCCGTCGCCGCCCTCAAGGACCGCGGGCTGGACCCCCACGAGACGCCGGAGGAGTACGAGGCGGCCTGGGACGCGGCGCTCGAGGCGGCCGAGGCCGAGGTCGCGACCGAGCACCAGGAGGTCACCGAGCTGGGCGGCCTGTACGTCCTCGGCACCGAGCGGCACGAGTCGCGGCGCATCGACAACCAGCTGCGCGGCCGCTCCGGCCGTCAGGGCGACCCGGGCGAGTCGCGGTTCTACCTCTCGCTCGAGGACCACCTGATGCGGCTGTTCAACGCCGGCCTCGTCGACCGCGTGATGACCACCGCCAAGCTCGAGGACGACCAGCCGATCGAGTCCAAGCTCGTGTCGCGCTCGATCCAGTCGGCGCAGGCCCAGGTCGAGGCGCAGAACTTCGAGATCCGCAAGAACGTCCTCAAGTACGACGACGTCCTGAACCGCCAGCGCACCGTCATCTACGACGAGCGCCGCCGCGTGCTCGAGGGCGAGGACCTCCACGAGCAGCTGCGCTTCTTCGTCAACGACGTCGTCGAGGGCTACATCGACGCCGAGACCGGCGAGGGCTTCGCCGAGGACTGGAACCTCGAGCGGCTCTGGGGCGCCCTGCGCGCGCTGTACCCGATCTCCATCACGCCCGAGCAGCTCGAGGAGGCCGCCGGGGGTCGCAACGCGCTGACCAACGAGCTGCTCAAGGAGGAGATCCTCTCCGACGCGCACCGCGCCTACGACGAGCGCGAGGAGGCCCTCGGCGAGGAGGTCATGCGCGAGGTCGAGCGTCGCGTGATGCTCTCGGTCCTGGACCGCAAGTGGCGCGAGCACCTCTACGAGATGGACTACCTCCAGGAGGGCATCGGCCTGCGGGCGATGGCCCAGCGCGACCCGCTCGTCGAGTACCAGCGCGAGGGCTTCCAGCTCTGGCAGGCGATGAACGAGTCGGTCAAGGAGGAGTCGGTCGGGCTGCTCTTCCACGTCGACGTCTCGGTCGACGAGCCGCAGGAGGCCCCGGCGGTGCAGCCGATGCACGTCTCGCAGATGCTCGGGTCGCTGAGCGGCGCGGCCGAGGGCTCGGGCGAGGAGGCGGCCGGCGACGTCGTCGTCGAGACCGCTCCGGAGGCCACGGCGGAGGAGTCCGCGGACGGTCACAAGCACGTCGAGGTGTCCGGGGTCGGCGTCGGCCGTCCGCGCACCGGTGCCCTGCACTACGCGGGCCCGACCGAGACCGGCGAGGTCGAGGTCCGCGACGAGCAGGGCAGCGCCACGACGGTGCTCACCGACGAGCAGCTCGCGAGCACCCCGAAGAACGCGCCCTGCCCGTGCGGGTCCGGCAAGAAGTTCAAGATGTGCCACGGCCGCCGCTGAGCGCTGCGGCGACCCCACCCGAGCCTCCTTCCGGAGGACGAGCCCCCTGCGGGCGGCTCGCGCACCGGAAGGAGGCTCGCGTGGTCTCCGGGACCCCCGGCCCGGTCAGCCGACCTGGAGCGCGCTGACCCGCCACTTGCCGTCCTGGCCGACGAGGCGCAGGGCGACGGCGCGCACGCGGGCCCCGTCCTGGACGACGACCGCGGCCTCGGCCACGCCGTCGACCGGCTCGCAGACCCGGACCCGTCGCACGAGGAGCGGGGCGCGCCGCGGCGCCCGCCCCTCGGCGGCCCGGCGCGCCACGAGCGTGCCGCGGCGGGCGATGACGGCGTAGACCTCCGGCGTCGTCCAGCGCACCACCTGGGGCGCGGGCCACGTCCCGGTCATCACCTCGAGCAGGGCCAGCGCCATCCGCCCTGCCCACTCCGACGGCTCCGGGAGGTCGGCCCGCGGGGTGCGCTGCGGGCCGAAGACCTGCTCGTCCGAGGCGCAGGAGAAGTCGACCGCGAGGGCGTCCTGCACGTACCCCGGCACCCGCGGCGCGTGCGGGTCGGCCGCCCGCGCCCGGCGGACCGCCTCGTGCAGCGGCAGGGCAGGTGGCAGGACGGCCGGTGGGGGAGCCACCTGCAGGCGCGGTCGGCTCACGACCCCACCACCACGGGGGCGTGGAGCACCTGGCCGGGCAGGAGGTGGTCGGGGTCGGGGCCGACCACGCCCCGGTTGGCCGCGTACCAGCGGGGCCACTCCGCGGCCACCTCGGCGTCGGTGGCACCGGGCCCGAGGTGCCGTGCGGCGATCGACCACAGCGAGTCGCCACGGTGCACCACCACCTCGTGGACGGCCGCCGGGGCCCGGCCGCGCCCGCTGACGACCGTGACGTCCGGCTGGGCCCGCACGGTGGGGGCGGTGGGTGTCCAGCCGGGGTCCGGTGCGGGACGCCAGGCGGGGTCGGGCAGCGGGTCCGCCGAGGTCGTCGGCGCCGGCGCGACCGCGCGCACCTGCGCGCTCGCCGTCCCGGCCACCAGGCCCGAGGCGCCGACCCCCAGCCCGAGGACGAGCGCCGCCACCCGACGGACCACCATCGGGGACAGCGCCTCCGCCACCCGGGAGGCGCCGCGGCCCACGGCGCCGGGCACCAGGCAGAGGGCCTCGAGGAGGACCGCGAGGAGCAGCCAGACCAGGACGAGCAGGCCGAGGGCGGCCAGGCACGCGAGCAGGGCATCGGCGGGCGGGACGGGAGCTCCCCGCCGGGCCCCGTCGGCCACGCCGGCGAGCACCGTCCCGAGCAGCACGGCCGCCCCGACCCCCGACGCGAGGACGACCGCGGCCATAGAGCATCGTTTGATGCTGTTTGCTGTCGTTTGCACGTTGTGGACGATAGACGGTGTTCCCGGGAGGGGCAAGAGGTGGTGCGTACCCTGTGGACCCATGAGGTGGGAGGGGCTGTTCGCGGACCTCGAGGGGCAGCTCGCGGCCGAGGAGCGCCGCGAGCTCGACAGCGAGGTGGCCGAGCGCACCCGTCGCGAGCGGGCGCTGGTCGACCTCACCGGGCGCCTCGCCGCCGCCGTCGGCACGTCCGTCACCCTCCGGCTGGAGGGCGGGCGGGTCGTCGCCGGCACCCTGACCGATGTCGGCGACGGCTGGTCCCTCGTCGCGGCACCGCCGCGCGAGGTGCTCGTCCCGCACGCCGCGCTCGTCGTCCTCGAGGGCCTGCCGGCCCGGGCCGACCCGGCCCGCACGGCCCGGCGCTTCGGTCTCGGTCACGCGCTGCGGGCGCTGGCCCGGGACCGGGCGACGGTCGCCGTCGACCTCGCGGGTGCGGCACCGGTCGTCGGCACCGTCGACGTCGTCGGCGCCGACCACCTCGTCCTCGCCGAGCACCCGGACGGCGAGCCGCGCCGCCGCGAGAACGTGCGCCGGCTGCTCACGGTCCCGTTCGGGGCGCTGCGAGCCGTCGAGTCCCGTCGCTGAGCGGGAAACCCGCTGTCCCCGAGGTCCTCCCGTCTGGCAGGGTGCAGCATGCTCACCCTCGAGGACGTCTTCCCGCCGTTCGCGCTGCGGATCGCGTGCGGCGACGTCGAGCTGCGGGTCCTGCGCGACGACGACCTCCCGGAGCTCGTGGAGCTGGCCCACGCGGGCATCCAGTCACCGGACCTTCCGATGCCGTTCCTGCGGGCGTGGCACGAGGAGCCCTGGGGGCCCGGAGAGCCGGACGGCTTCCCGACGACCTCCCTGCGCTGGTGGTGGACGCAGCGCGCGACCTTCGCGCCGGAGGAGTGGCGGCTCGCGCTGACCGTCCGCCGCGACGGGGTGCTCGCCGGCATGCAGGACCTCCACGCGCTGGACTTCGCGCGGTCGCGGACCGTGGACACCGGCTCCTGGCTCGGCCGGGCGCACCAGGGGAGGGGGACCGGCACCCTCGTCCGGCAGCTCGTCGTCGGCTTCGCCCTCGACGAGCTCGGCGCGCAGCGGTGCGAGTCGGGCTACGTCGTCGGCAACCACGCCTCGGCGGCAGTGAGCCGCAAGACCGGCTACACCGAGGAGGGCCGGCGGCGCATCGTCCAGCACCTGCGTGACGGGGAGCGCGAGGTGGACGAGCAGCGGGTGGCCGTGACGCCGGCGACGTTCGTCCGCCCGGCGGGGCCGGTGCGCGTCGAGGGAGCGGCGGCCCTGCGTCGCTTCCTCGCCATCGGGCACGCGACGCCGAGCGGCTGACCGGGCTCGGGAACGGCCGTCAGCCGAGGGGCGTGTCGCCCTCGTCGGGGTCGGTGCGGGTCGAGACGAGCTGGCGGGTCTCGGCGTACATCCGCTCGATGTAGCCCTCGAGCTCGCTGGTCTCGACGCGCCACTGCCCGCGCCCACCGACCTTGATGGCGGGCAGGTCACCGCTGCGGACCAGCGCGTAGGCCTGCGCGGCGGAGATGTCGAGGATCTCGGAGACCTCGGTCAGCGGGATGAAGCGTCGCGGCACCTCGCCAGTCTGCCACCCCGGGTGCGGGCCCCCGACCGCGTTGTCCACAGGCTGCCGTGTTCGTCCTGCGGGGGGTGCGCGTGTCGGGCAGGATCGCCGTCATGACCGATCTGCCGACCCCGACCGCCTCCCGGCTCCGGGCGCCGTCGTGGCGGGACTCGCGTCTCCTCGTGGGGGTCCTGCTCGTCCTCGTCTCGACCGTGCTCGGGGGGTTCGTGCTCGCCCGAGCCGACCGCCGGGTTCCGGTGTACGCCGCGTCCGGGACGCTCGCACCGGGGGAGCGGCTCACCGCCGACGACGTCACCGTCGTGCGCGTCCAGCTCGGCGACGAGACCGCGCGGTACCTCGCCGCCGACGGTCCGCTGCCCGCGGACGTCTACGCCCTGCGCGAGCTGCGCCCGGGCGAGCTCGTCCCCCGCTCGGGAGTCGGCTCGGCAGCGGACGTCGGCGTCCAGCAGGTCGCGCTCCAGGTCGACGCGACCTCCGCCGCCTCGCTGGTGCGTGGGTCCGTCGTCGACGTCTACGTGAACCGGCCGGCCGACGGCGGCTCGGTGGGCGTCGTCCGGTACCAGGGCCCCGAGCGCGTCCTCGAGGCGATCTCGGTCGTCGCGGTGGCCGAGGAGGACTCGGTGCTCGCCGGGGCCGAGCAGACCCGCGCCGTGCGGGTCATGGTCCCTCGTGACGCCGTGCGCGACCTCGTCGCGGACGTCGACGTCGGCGCGCGCATCACCCTCGTCCCCGTCCCCGGCGGCACTCCGTGACGACCGTCCTCACGGCGCTGACGCACCGCCACGAGGCCGCCTTCGTCGAGGTGCTCGGCGAGGCGCCGGGCATCACCCTCGTGCGGCGCTGCGCCGACCTCGCCGAGCTGCTGTCCACCGGGGCGGCGGGCGTGGCCCGGGTCGCGGTGGTCTCGCCCGACCTGCGCGGCCTCGACCGCGACGCGCTGCGGCACCTGGCCGGCCACGGCGTCCGCGTCGCGGGGCTGGTGACGCCCGAGGACGAGGAGGGCGAACGGCGGCTGCGCCAGCTCGGGGTGGCCACGGTCCTGCACCCCGGCGACGACGCCGGTGTCGTCGCCGCCGCCCTCGGCGCGCTCGCCGACGCCACCACCTCGCGCCCGGGCGGCCCCGCCGAGGAGGCCCCCGATGACCTCCCGGCCCCCGACCCACGCGTCCCGACCCGGGTCACCGTCGTCTGGGGACCGACCGGCGCCCCGGGCCGCAGCACCGTCGCGGTCACCCTGGCCGCCCGGCTCGCCGCCGCGGGCATCCGCACGCTGCTCGTCGACCTCGACACCTGGGGCGCCTCCGTCGCCCAGCTGCTGGGCCTGGTCGACGAGGCGCCCGGGGTCGCGGCCGCCGCGCGCGCCTCGGAGCAGGGGACCCTCGACGTGCCGGGGCTGGCCCGGCTCGCGCCCGAGGTGCTGCCCCGCCTGCGCGTCCTCACCGGCCTCCCGCGCGCCGACCGCTGGCGGAGCTGCGCGCCGGCGCCGTCGAGGACGTCCTGCGCCTGGCTCGTGGCGTCGTCGACCACGTCGTCGTCGACACCGGCTTCGCCCTCGAGGACGACGAGGAGCTGAGCTACGACACCGCCGCCCCGCGCCGCAACGCGGCCACGCTCACCGCCCTCGAGGTCGCCGACCACCTCGTCGTCGTCGGAGCCGCCGACCCCGTGGGCCTGCAGCGGCTCGTCCGGGGCGTCCAGGAGGTCGCCGTGCTGCCGGCGCCGCGACCGCTGGTGGTCGTCAACAAGGTCCGGGCCTCGGCGGCCGGCCCGCGGCCCGAGCGCACCATCCGCGACGTCCTCGGCCGCTTCGCCGGCCTCGAGGAGGTGCGGATGCTGCCCTGGGCCCCCGACGACTGCGACGAGGCCGTGCTCACCGGGCGCGCGCTCCCCGAGGTCCGTCCCCGGTCGCCGCTCGTCGCCGCGGTCGCCGGGGTGGCGGCCGTCCTCGACGAACGCTGCCCCGACACCTCCGGCACCGACCGGAGGAGCCGCCGGGCGCGCGTGCGGGTCTGACACGATGGTCCCGTGACAGACCGGTTGAGCGCCCTCGACACGTCCTTCCTCCGCCTCGAGGACGCGACGACGCCGATGCACGTCGGCTCGGTCATGGTCTTCGACGTCCCCGCCGGCGGCTTCGACTACTCCCGGCTGGTCGACCTCATCAGCGAGCGGATCGCGCACGTCCCGCGGTACCGGCAGCGCATCAAGACCGTCCCCGGTGGCCTGGGCAACCCGGTCTGGGTCGACGACGCCGCGTTCGACATCGGCTACCACGTGCGGCGCAGCGCCCTCCCGCGCCCCGGATCCGACGAGCAGCTCGAGGAGCTCGTGGCGCGCATCCAGCCCCGGCCCCTCGACCGCTCCCGGCCGCTCTGGGAGATCTACCTCGTGGAGGGGCTGGCCGAGGACCGCTTCGCGATCATCACCAAGAGCCACCACAGCCTCGTCGACGGCGTGAACGGCGTCGACATCGGCGGTGTCCTCGTCGACGGCAACGCCTCCGGCGCCGACGGCGTCCTGGCCACCTGGCGGCCCCGCCCGGAGCCGAGCTCGGCCGAGCTGCTCGTCGGGGCCCTCGCCGATGTCGTGCGCACCCCGAGCCAGCTCGTCGACACCGTCCGCAGCGGCGTCGACGACGTCGCCCGCACCGCCTCGAAGGTCGCCTCGGTCGCCGGCGACGTGCTCTCCACGCTGGCGCGCGTCTCGGCCCGCCCGGCGCCCGAGTCCCCGCTCAACGCGCCCGTCGGTCGGGCGCGGCGCTACGTGATGGTCGGCACCGACCTCGACGACTACCGCGCCGTCCGGACCCGCCTCGGCCGCGGGTCGTTCGCCGACGAGGTGACGATCAACGACGTCGTGCTCGCCACCATCGCCGGCGCGTTCCGGTCCTGGCTGCTCACCCGCGGCGAGCCGGTCTACCCCGGCACCACGGTGCGGGCGCTCGTCCCGGTGTCGGTGCGCTCGGCCGACGTCGGCGAGGACGCCCCACCCTCGGCCGAGGTCACCGCGTGCTTCGTCGATCTGCCTGTCGGAGAACCTAAGCCGTCGATGCGCCTGCACCAGATCGCCTTCTCGATGCGCCAGCAGACCGAGGGTGGCGGCCGCCGGGCGGTCTCCGCCGAGGCGCTCACGAGCGTCGGCGGCTTCGCCCCACCGACCCTGCACGCTCTCGGCGCCCGGCTCGGCGGGATGGTCTCTCGCCGGCTGCACAACGTCGTCGTCACGAACGTGCCCGGGCCCCAGACACCGCTGTTCGCCGACGGCGCGCAGATGGTGTCCACCTACCCCGTGACGCCGCTCGGGGCGGGGCAGGCGCTCGCCATCGGGCTCACGTCCTACGACGGCGGGGTCTACTTCGGCCTGTACGCCGACCGCGACGCCATCCCGGACGCCGACGTCCTCGGGCGCGGGCTGGTCGACGCGCTCCAGGAGCTCCTCGACGCCCCCCGGCCGCGCGGCCGCCGCCCGTGAGAACCGACCGAAGGACGCCCCGATGCCGCTGACCCGCGTCTACCTCCCGCTGACCCCCGACGACCTCGACGCGCTGGCCGCCGGCCGCGACCTCGGCCCGGCGCCGCTGGCCGCGCACGGCGTGACGCCCGCGCTCGGCCGGCCGGGGCTGACCACGGACGAGGAGGAGCTCGAGCACGAGGCGTGGGTCGCGGCCACCGAGGAGGCCTCGGCCCGGGCCGCGGGCGCCCGTCGGGTCGTCGCCTCCGCCGACGTCGACGCCGCCGTCGTCTCGGTGCCGGAGCGGCCCGACGTCCCCACCCGCGTCGAGCTCGGCGCCGGGGTGCCCCGCACACGGGTCGTCTCGTTCCACGTCGACGAGGAGGCCGGCGGCACCGGCACCGCGGACCTGCTCTGGTACGACGTCACCGAGCTCGACGACGTGCGCGCGCTCCTCGCGCCCTGAGCCCGGCACCGCGCTGACCGGCGCGAGTTGCGTCGGGGGAGCGCCGGAGGCGAGAGTGGGCGGGATTCCGTCGTCGTGACCCGAGCGAGGTGCCCTACCCCATGGACGCTGTGACCCACGTCCCCGCCCCCATCAACGAGACCGTCCTCGACTACGCCCCCGGGAGCCCCGAGCGCGCGTCCCTCGAGGTCGCGCTCGCCGAGCTCGGCTCGGTGCGCCACGAGCTGCCGCACACCATCGGTGGCAAGCGCGTCATGGGCGGGGGCAAGCGGTTCGAGGTGCGCCAGCCGCACGCGCACCGCAAGGTCCTCGGCGTCTCCAAGGGCGCGACCAAGGCCGATGCGACCGCCGCCGTCGAGGCCGCGCGCGCCGCCGCCCCCGGCTGGCGCGAGCTGTCCTTCGACGACCGCGCCGGCATCCTCCTCAAGGCCGCCGACCTCCTCGCCGGCCCGTGGCGCGCGAAGCTCAACGCCGCGACGATGCTCGGCCAGAGCAAGACCGCCTACCAGGCCGAGATCGACGCCGCCTGCGAGCTCATCGACTTCTGGCGCTTCAACGTCCACTTCGCCCGCCAGATCATGGAGGAGCAGCCGCCGGCCAACTCCCGCGGCGTCTGGAACCGCAGCGACCACCGCTCGCTCGAGGGCTTCGTCTACGCCGTCACGCCGTTCAACTTCACGGCCATCGCGGGCAACCTCCCGACCGCGCCGGCGCTCATGGGCAACACCGTCGTCTGGAAGCCCTCGCCGACCCAGCAGCTCGCTGCGCAGCTGACGATGGAGCTGCTCGAGGAGGCCGGCATGCCGCCCGGCGTCATCAACCTGGTGACCGGCGACGGCGTCGCGGTCTCCGACGTCGCGCTGTCCCACCCCGACTTCGCGGGCCTGCACTTCACCGGGTCCACCGCCACCTTCCAGCACCTGTGGCGGACCATCGGCGAGAACCTCACGGGCTACCGGCACTACCCGCGCATCGTCGGCGAGACCGGCGGCAAGGACTTCGTGCTCGCCCACCCCAGCGCCGACCCCGACGTCCTGCGCACCGCCCTGATCCGGGGCGCGTTCGAGTTCCAGGGCCAGAAGTGCTCGGCCGCGTCGCGCGCGTACGTGCCGCGCTCGGTCTGGAAGGTCATCAAGAAGGACCTCGTCGAGCTGACGAACGGCCTCTCGCAGGGTGACGTCACCGACCTGTCGAACTTCATGGGCGCCGTCATCGACGACCGCGCCTTCGCCAAGCACAAGGCCGCCATCGACCGGGCGCACGCCACGAGCCACCTCGACGTCGTGGCCGGCGGCACCTACGACGACTCGCAGGGCTGGTTCGTCCGGCCGACGATCGTCGAGTCGTCCGACCCGACCGACGAGATGTTCTCGACCGAGTACTTCGGCCCGGTCCTCGCCGTCCACGTCTTCCCGGACCGCCAGTACGACAAGGTCCTCGACCAGATGGAGTCGGTCGCGCCGTACGCGCTCACGGGCGCGGTCATCGCCCAGGACCGGGTGGCCGTCGCCGACGCGATGCAGCGGCTGCGCTTCGCCGCGGGCAACTTCTACGTCAACGACAAGCCGACCGGCGCGGTCGTCGGCCAGCAGCCGTTCGGCGGTGGCCGGGCCTCGGGCACCAACGACAAGGCGGGCTCGGCGGCCAACCTCATGCGGTGGACCTCGACGCGCTCCATCAAGGAGACGTTCGTGCCCCCGACCGACCACCGCTACCCGCACATGGGCTGACGGCGGCCGTCCCGAGCCAGGGCCGGCCCCCGGGGCACCCCCGTGGCGGGCGCCCCCGGTCAGCCGCCGAGGCGTCCGCGGAGCAGCTCGACCTCGACGCCGATCGCGGCGTTGATGGGCTCGGCCGCGGCCTTCTCGATCTTCCCGCCGACGAACGGCACGTTGGCCTTGAGCTCGGCGTCGAGCACCTCGGCCGAGCCGGCACCGTCCGGGACGATGCGCAGCGTGCCCTTGAGGGTCAGCGGCGCGCCCTTGACGTGGAGGTCGACGCTCGCCTCGCGGCTGCCGTCGGCGGCCGGTGCGCCCCACACGTAGTCCTCGACGACGGTCAGGGTCGCGCCCACGAAGGAGCGGGCGACGTCGGGGAGGCCGTCCGCGGGGAGCTCGCGGGAGGTGTGCACGCGGTCGCCGACGGCCCCCGGCGTGACCTCGGCCGTGTACGCCCCGCCCTCGGTCGTGGCGGCGCACTTCGCCTCCTGGAAGGCGGGGTCGGTGAGCACGGCGTAGACCTCTTCGGGGGTGGCCGGCAGCTGCTCTCGCCTCGTCAGTCGCACGCGGGTGCCTCTCTCGGGTCGGCGGTGGGTCCGGGCGATCCTCTCACCCGCGGCGCAGGTCGTGGGAGAGCGCGGCGAGGCGGTCGGAGGACTCGCGAAGCGCCCCGAGGACGAAGTCGCGGCGCCGGCGGTGCTGGGCGAGGACGAGGTCGAGCTCGGCCTGCAGGCCCGTGACCGCGGCGCCCTGACGGCGTTCGGTGACGGCGTCGGCCTCGCCGCGGACACCGTAGGCGGAGGCGACGTGCCCGTCGCGGATCTCGAGCCCGGCCGCCGCCGCCCGCTCCTCGAGGACCCGGGCGCGCGCGCCGAGGTCGGCGAGGTCGGTGGCCTGGTCCTGGAGCAGCGCGGCCACCTGCTCGAGCTCGTGCGACACGAGGGCGCCGGCGTCGGCGAGCGCGGCGCCCCGGCGCCGCATCGAGGCCGAGACACGCCCGGGCCACCCCTCGCCGAGGGCGGCCACCTCGGGGCCGAGCGCGCCCGCCTCCGCAGCGAGCCGGCGTCCGGCGGCACCGGTGGTGACGGCACAGGCCGAGAGCGACCCCGGGTCGCCGGGCACGAGCGTCATCGTCCGGCCCCCCGCGCGAGGGGGTCGTCGACGTCGGCGCGATGGGTGTGGGCGGCGGGCTCGTCCCGGACGAAGGGGGCGAGGACGGCGCGGAGCTCGTCGGCGGTCTCCCCGAGCGCCCGGAGGCCGTCGGCGACGTGGTCGAGCCAGTCGTCGAGCACCCGCTGGGCGGCCGGTTCGCCGGTGACGACGAGGCTGGCCAGGACGTCGTCCTCGGCGTCGGCGCTCAGCGCCCGCAGCGCCTCGAGCCGGCGGGCGGCGGCGCGGGCACGGAGCGGGTCGGGGCCGGGGGGCACCCCGCCACCGTAGCCGGGTCCGGGTCGCTCGCCGTGGGGTTGCCCACAGGCCCGCCGGCAAGGGTGACGAGCGGCTACCGGTCGTCGACGAGCCCCACGGCGCCCGACGCCGGTGGTCGAGGATCCGGTGAGGACCGGTAGTCGGTGACCCACAGTCCCGTGAGCACCTCGCGGTCACCGAGTCGGTGGAAGCCGAGGCGTTCGTAGAGCCGACGGGCAGGTGTGTTGTCCCTCCCGGTGGACACGTGGACCGGGGTCTCGCCCGTGCGCCGGAGGAGCTCCTCGACCAGGGCGCGGCCGACGCCCCGGCGGGCCCGGGCCGGATCGACGACGAGCCGGTCGATCGTCGCGGTGGTGTCGGTCCGCTCGTACCCGAGGGCCCCGGAGACGGTCGGCTCGTCGGCGAGCAGCCAGCGCAGCGGGCGGGCCTGCAGGGAGGTCAGGTCCTCGTGCAGTGCGGGGATCCGGTCGTCACCGACCAGCGCGGCCTCCACGGCGTACGCGGCGCGCTGGACGGCCAGCACGCGTCCGGCGTACCGCGAGGGCAACGCCTCGTGGTGGGAGACCATGCGCCGACCCTAGGTCCCGCTAGCGTCGGCGTCGTGACCTCCGACGCCCCCGACCTCGCCGACGAGGCCGTGCGCCTGGCCGCCGTGCTCGTCGGCACCGACTCGGTCAACCCCGGGCTCGTCCCGGGCGCTGCTGGGGAGGCGGAGGTCGTCGCCCTGCTGCGGGCCCGGCTCCACGCCTCGGGGTTCACCACGCACGTCCTCCTGCCGCCCGGCCGTCCCGACCGGCCGAGCCTGGTCGCCGTCGGCCCGGACGGCGGGCCGGGGCCGACCGTCGTCCTCACCGGGCACCTCGACACCGTCGGCGTCGAGGGCATGTCCGACCCCTTCTCGGCCCGGGTCGAGGGCGACCGGATGACCGGCCGCGGCGCGTGCGACATGAAGGGCGGCGTCGCGGGGATGGTCGTCGCCGCCGAAGAGCTCGTGCGCCGCGGGACGCCCGCGCGCGTGGTGCTCGCGCTCGTCGCGGACGAAGAGGACCTCAGCCTCGGCACCGAGACGGTCGTCGACGCCCTGCCCGGACTGGGGCTGAGTCCCGACGTCGCGCTGGTCGGCGAGCCGACCGGCCTGGCCCGCACCGCCTCGCTGCGCGGGTACGCGCTCGTCGAGGTGGGGCTGCGCGGCCGGGCGGCACACTCGTCCCAGCCGGCGGAGGGCGTCAACGCGGTGGCCCACCTCGGCCGCCTGCTGGCCGCGGTCGAGCAGCGAGGCCGGGAGCTGGCTGCCGGCGGTGGCTCCTTGATGGTCACCGTCGCCTCCGGGGGCGAGTCGCCGTTCGTCCTGGCGCAGCGAGCCCGGGCCGTCGTGGAGCGGCGGACCGTGCCGGGGGAGGACGCGGCCGGTGCGGTCGCCGAGGTGGAGGCGCTGCTCGAGGAGATGTGCGCCGCCGACCCCACAGTGGAGGCCATCGCCCGTCTCCTCGTGGCGCGGGAGGCGTGGCGCCTCGACGCCGCTGGCCCGGCGGCCGACCTCGCCGACGCCCTGGACGAAGCCCTCGGCGCCGCCGCACCCGCGGAGCCGCTCGAGGCCCCGTACTGGATGGAGGCCCCGCTGTGGCAGGCCGCCGGGGTGCCCGCGCTCGTCTGCGGGCCCGGGGGAGGTGGCCTGCACGCCGCCGAGGAGTGGCTCGACCTCACCCAGCTCCGGGCGTTCACGGCCGCGCTCGTCGCCGCCGTGGAGACCTGGGCGGCCGCGCATGCCGACTGACCCGCGCGGGCTGCGTTCGGACGCACCACTGCTCGATGCCTGGCTCCGGTTCCACGAGGAGGGGCCGACCCCCTTCACCATCCCCGGCCACAAGCACCGGCTCGACCTCGTCGGCGACGTCGTCGCCGGGGACGTCCCGCTCTACGCCGGGCTCGACACGATGCACCTCACGCGCGGCGTGCTCCTCGACGCCGAGGCGCGGGCCGCCCGCGCGTGGGGGGTCGACCTGTGCCGCTTCTCGGTCGGCGGCTCGACGCACGGCAACCAGGCGCTCGCGCTCGCCGTCGGCAGGCCGGGGCAGCGGGTCGTCGTCTCCCGCACCCTGCACCGCTCGATGCTCCTCGGCCTCGTGCTGGCCGGGCTCGAGCCGGTGTGGGTGCGCCCGCGCGTCGACCCGGCGCACGGCCTGCCCATCGGCGTCGCACCGCAGGACGTGGAGGACGCCCTGCGGCGTGCGCCCGACGCCGTGGCCGTCCTCGTCGGCGACCCGTCCTACGTCGGCACGCTCGGCGACGTCGCCGGGCTGGCCGCGGTCGCCCACGCCCACGACGTCCCGCTCGTCGTCGACGCCGCGTGGGGCGCCCACCTCGGCTTCCACCCGGCGCTCCCGCCGCACGCCCTGGCCGCCGGGGCCGACGCCGTCGTCACGAGCGCCCACAAGACGCTGCCCGCGGTCTCGCAGGCCGCGCTCGTCCTCGCCCGCTCGGAGCGCATCGACCCCGCGCGCCTCGACGCCGCCGTCGAGGCCACCGCCACGACCAGCCCGGCCGGCGCGATCCTCGCCAGCACCGACGCCGCCCGCGCCCTGCTGGAGCGGGACGGCGAGGCGCTGCTCGGCGGGGTCGTGGCCGCGGTGGCCGGGACCCGGGCGCGGCTGGCCCGCATCCCGGGGCTGCTGGTGCTCGACGGAGCAGGCGTCGACCCCACCCGGCTGGTCCTCGTCCTGCCCGGCACCGGTGCGGACGGCGGTGCGGTGGAGGCGGACCTGCTCGCGGCCGGGATGCCGGTCGAGATGGCCGACCGCGACACCGTGGTCGCGATGGGCACGCTCGCCGACACCGCCGAGGGGTTCGCCGCCCTCGCCGACGTCCTCGAGACCTCGATCGCCCGGCACCGGGGCCCGGCCCGCCCGCTCGCCCCGTCCGGTGTGTGGGCCGTCGACCCGGTCGTCGCGATGCCGCCGCGCGAGGCCTTCTTCGCCGAGCGCGAGCGGGTCGCCGCCACCGGTGCGGTGGGGCGGGTCTGTGCCGAGCTCGTGGCGCCCTACCCGCCGGGCATCCCGGTCCTCTCGCCGGGCGAGGTGGTGACGGCCGAGGCGCTGGCCGCCCTGGGCGCCGCGCGCGCCGCCGGGAGCCGCATCGCCTACGCCGCAGACCCGACGCTCGGCACGCTCGACGTCGTCGTCCGCTGACCGCTCCCCGCCGCGGGCCGTCCCGTGGGCGAGACAACCCCGGGGGTCCCCGCCGACCCCCACGCACCGCGGGTCGCTAGTCTCGGGCGAGGACACGAGGACGTCTCCCACCGCCACCGCGGTGACACCCGACGAAGGAGTGCGACCGCACCATGTCGACCGCCCCGGCAGCCACCCGCGAGGAGATCCTCGCCCCGATCGCGGCAGCGTACGAGCAGCTCGCGCCGGACGGCTGGGGGCGCGAGTTCGTCGAGCGGTACTACCGGTACACCCCCCTCGACGAGCTGACGTCGCGGGACGCCGAGACCTTCGCCGGTGTCGCCCACAGCCACCTCGAGCTCGCGCGGACCCGTCCGCCGGGCACCGCCAACGTGCGGATCTACAACCCGAGCACCGAGACCGACGGCTGGTCCAACCCGCGCACCATCATCCAGGTCGTCACCGACGACATGCCGTTCCTCGTCGACTCCGTCACCGGCGCCCTCGTGCAGGCCGGCATCGACATCCACCTGATCATCCACCCGCAGCTCGTCGTCGTCCGCGACGCGCTGGGGCAGCTGCAGTCGGTCGAGAACCGCGACATCACGAAGTCCTTCCGCAGCGGCGCGGTCGGCGAGCTCGCCGAGTCCTGGATGCTGCTCTCCATCGACCGCGAGGGCGACGAGGAGCGCCGGGCCGAGCTGGAGCGGACCGTCCGCGGGGTCCTCGAGGACGTCCGGCAGGCGGTCGAGGACTGGCCGAAGATGCGCAGCCGCTGCCTCGTGCTGGCCGCCGAGCTCGAGGGCGGCGCGCCGCCCCAGGCCCTCCCCGACGACGTGGCGCTGGCCACGCGCTTCCTGCGCTGGATGGCCGACAACCACTTCACCTTCCTCGGCTACCGCGAGTACACCCTCGACCGGACGCCTGCGGGAGAGGTGATCTCGCCGGTCACCGGGACCGGGCTGGGGCTGCTCCGGGCCGACCCGCCGCAGGGGGCCGACCCCGAGGTGCTCACCGAGGAGGCCTCGCGCATCGCGCACGCCGACGACCTGCTCGTCCTCACCAAGGCCAACTCGAAGTCCACCGTGCACCGTGTCGCCCACCTCGACTACGTCGGGGTCAAGGCCTACGACGCGAGCGGTGCGGTGGTGGGGGAGCGGCGCTTCCTCGGCCTCTACGCCTCGACCGCGTACACCGAGTCGGTCACCCGCGTGCCCCTGGTCGCCGAGAAGGTGCAGGCCGTCCTCGACCGCTCGGGCCTGGCTCCGGACAGCCACACCGGCAAGGACCTCCTCGGCGTCCTCGAGTCCTACCCGCGCGACGAGCTGTTCCAGGCGCCGGTCAGCCAGCTCTACGAGACCGCCCTCGCGGTCACCCAGCTCCAGGAGCGCCGGCGCACCAAGCTCTTCATCCGCGAGGACGACTTCGGCCGCTACGCCTCGTGCCTCGTCTTCATCCCGCGCGACCGGTACAACACCGCCGTGCGCACCCGGATGGCCGACATCCTCAAGGAGACCTTCGGCGGTGAGGAGGTCGAGTTCGCCGCCCGGGTCAGCGAGTCCGCCCTCGCCCGACTGCAGTTCGTCGTGCGCGTCGCCAAGGGCAACCACATCCGCACCCTCGACCGCGCCGAGCGCGACGCCCTCGAGCAGCGGCTCGTCGAGACCAGCCGCACCTGGTCGGACCGGCTCGGCGACGCCCTCGACCAGGCCCACGGCGAGGAGGACGGCGACCGGCTGATGGACCGCTTCGGGCGCGCCTTCCCGACGGCCTACGAGGAGTCCTTCACCGTCGTCCAGGGCGTGGCCGACATCAGCCACCTCGACCGGCTGGGGGCCGACCGCGGCACCAGCGTCGCGCTCTACCGCCCCCAGGGCGCCCCCGACGACATCCGCCGCTTCAAGCTCTTCCGCGCCGACCCGTTGTCGCTCACCGACATCCTGCCGATCTTCACGCACATGGGCGTCGAGGTCGTCGACGAGCAGCCGTTCGCCGTCGAGCGTGCCGACGGCACCGACCTGCACGTGTACGACTTCGGGCTGCGGGTCACCGACAGCGCGATCTGGGACGCCTGCCCGCACGACCGGCTGCGCGACCTGTTCGAGGGCGCCGTCGCGGCCGTCTGGGACGGGCGGGCCGAGAGCGACGGGTTCAACAAGCTCGTCCTCGGTGCGCACCTCACCTGGCGCCAGGTGGTCGTGCTCCGCACGGTCGCGAAGTACCTGCGCCAGACCCGCGCCACCTACTCGCAGGACTACCTCGAGGACGCCCTCGTCGCCCATCCCGAGATCGCGCGCGACCTCGTCGACGTGTGGGAGACCCGGTTCGACCCCACCGTGTTCACCGACGACACCGCCGGCCACGAGGCCCGCGCGACGGCCGAGGAGGAGGCCGCCCAGCGCGTCCTCGACGCCCTCGACGACGTCGCGAGCCTCGACCACGACCGGATCATCCGGGCCTTCCTCGGGGTGGTCCGGGCCGGTCTGAGGACGAACTTCTACCAGCCGGGCCGGGACGGCTCCGAGCACCACGCGTACGTCTCGCTCAAGCTCGACCCGCGCAAGGTCCCCGACCTGCCCGCTCCCAGACCGCAGTTCGAGATCTGGGTCTACAGCCCGCGCGTCGAGGGCGTGCACCTGCGCTTCGGCCCGGTCGCCCGCGGCGGCCTGCGCTGGAGCGACCGGCGCGAGGACTTCCGCACCGAGATCCTCGGCCTCGTCAAGGCGCAGATGGTCAAGAACGCCGTCATCGTGCCGACCGGCTCCAAGGGCGGGTTCTACGCCAAGCAGCTCCCCGACCCGGCCGCCGACCGCGAGGCGTGGCTGGAGGAGGGCAAGGCGGCGTACCGGATGTTCATCTCCGGCCTGCTCGACCTCACCGACAACCGCGTGTCCGGCACCGTCGTCCCGCCCGAGCACCTCGTGCGCCACGACGGCGACGACCCGTACCTCGTCGTCGCCGCCGACAAGGGCACGGCAACCTTCTCCGACATCGCCAACGGCGTGGCGCAGTCCTACGGCTTCTGGCTCGACGACGCCTTCGCCTCCGGCGGCTCGGCCGGCTACGACCACAAGGCGATGGGCATCACCGCCCGCGGCGCGTGGGAGTCGGTGAAGCGCCACTTCCGCGAGATGGGTGTCGACACCCAGTCGGAGGAGTTCACCGTCGTCGGCGTCGGCGACATGAGCGGCGACGTCTTCGGCAACGGGATGCTGCTCTCCGAGCACATCCGGCTCGTCGCGGCCTTCGACCACCGGCACGTGTTCGTCGACCCGTCGCCCGAGGCGGCGGCCTCCTTCGCCGAGCGTCGGCGGCTCTTCGACCTGTCCCGCTCGTCGTGGGACGACTACGACCGCTCGCTGGTCTCCGAGGGCGGCGGCATCTTCCCGCGCACCCTGAAGTCGGTCGACATCACCCCGCAGATGCGCGAGGCGCTCGGGATCGACGCCTCGGTCCGCTCGATGACGCCCGCCGAGCTCATCCACGCGATCCTGCTCGCGCCGGTCGACCTGCTGTGGAACGGCGGCATCGGCACCTACGTCAAGGCCTCCACCGAGGACCACCTCTCCATCGGCGACCGCGCCAACGACGGCATCCGCGTCGACGGGCAGGAGCTGCGCGTCAAGGTGGTCGGTGAGGGCGGCAACCTCGGTCTCTCGCAGCTGGGTCGGATCGAGGCCGCGTTCCACGGCGTGCGGGTCAACACCGACGCCATCGACAACTCCGCCGGGGTCGACACCTCCGACCACGAGGTCAACATCAAGATCCTTCTCGGCGAGGTCGTGCGCGACGGCGCGCTGACCATCGAGGAGCGCAACGAGCTGCTGGCCTCGATGACCGACGACGTCGCCGAGCACGTGCTGCGCGACAACTACGAGCAGAACGTCCTGCTCGGCAACGCGCGCGCCCAGGAGCACGCGATGGTCACCGTCCACGAGCGCTTCATGCACTGGCTCGAGGACCGCGGCCTGCTCGACCGCGGGCTCGAGTTCCTGCCCGCCGACGCCGAGCTCGAGAAGCGCGCGCACGACGGGCTGGGGCTGAAGAGCCCGGAGTTCTCCGTGCTCGTCGCCTACGCCAAGCTCGCGCTCAAGGAGGACATCCTGGGGAGCTCGATCCCCGACGACCCGTGGTTCGCCACCACGCTCGCCGAGTACTTCCCGCCGCCGATCCGCGAGCGGTACGCGGGCGAGCTCGAGGAGCACCCGCTGCGCCGCGAGATCATCACCAACTCGGTGGTCAACTCGATGGTCAACCGCGGCGGCATCACCTTCGCCTACCGCACCCAGGAGGAGGCGGGCGCGGGCCCCGAGCAGGTGACCCGGGCCTTCGTCGTCTGCCGTGAGGTGTTCGGGCTCGCCGACTTCGTGCGGCGCGTCGAGGAGCTCGACACCGTGGTCCCCACCGCGGCCCAGACGGCGCTCTACCTCGAGTTCCGCCGGCTGCTCGACCGCGCGGTGCGCTGGTTCCTCACGGCGCGGCCGGCCCAGCTGGACATCGCGTCCGAGATCGACCGCTTCTCGGAGGTCGTCCACACCCTGGCGCCGTCGGTGCCCGAGCTGCTGCGCGGCGAGGAGCGCCAGCGCCTGGACCGCCGGGCCGGTGAGCTCGAGAAGGCCGGTGTGCCCGCGGAGCTCGCGCTGCACGCGGCCTCGCTGCTCGACCAGTACTCGCTGCTCGACATCGTCGACATCGCCACCGACACCGGTCGCGAGCCCACCGACGTCGCGCCGCTGTACTACCTCGTCTCGGAGCGCTTCGGCATCGACACCATGCTCGGCAAGGTGACCCGCCTGCCGCGCGAGGACCGCTGGGACGCCCTGGCGCGGGGCGCGCTGCGCGACGACCTCTACGCGGTGCTCGAGTCGCTGACCCGCTCGGTCCTCGAGGCGGGCGGCGCGGCCGGCGTGGCGACGGACGACCCCGCGGCCCAGTACGAGGCGTGGCACGCGAGCAACCAGGACTCCGTCGAGCGGGCGACCGCGGCCCTGTCGGGCATCGACCGGCTGGACGCGCCGAACATCGCCGCCCTCTCGGTGGCGCTGCGGACGCTGCGATCCGTCATCCGGGTGGGCTCCTCGAGCTGAGCGCGCCGTGACCTAGGCTCGGCCGCGTGAGCACGCTGGCCGAGATGTTGCGGACGACGACCGACCTCGAGCCGGCCCAGTCCGAGTGGCTGCACCTGCTCGTCGGGGACTGGCAGCTCGTCGCCGACCTGTCCTTCGCCGACCTCGTGCTGTGGGTGCGCGGCGGGCCGGACGGGTGGCGGGCCGTGGCGCACGTGCGGCCGAACACCGGCCCGATGGTCTTCTACGACGACATCGTCGGGCGCTCCTCGAGCCGTGCCCGGGCCGACATGCTCGACGGTGCTGCGCGCCGGCGGCAGATGGTCGCCGCGCCGGTGCCGACGGTGCGCGAGGACATGTCCATCCGCGAGGACGCCGTGCCCGTGCTCTGCGGCGAGCGGGTCATCGCCGTGCTCACCCGGCACACGAACCTCACCGGCGGGCGCACCCCGAGCCGGCTGGAGCTGACCTACCGCGACCTCGCCGACTCGATCCTGCGGATGGTGGCGACCGGCGAGTTCCCTTCGCCCTCGGCGCCCACCGGGCTGCGCCGCGGCGCCCCGCGCGTCGGGGACGGCGTCATCCACCTCGACGGCGACGGCGTCGTCCGCTACGCGAGCCCCAACGCGGTCTCGGCGATCCACCGGCTGGGCCACGTCGGCGACGTGATGGGGGAGACCCTGGCCAAGGTGGTCGCCGACCTCGCCGCCGAGAGCGGCCGGGCGGTCGACGAGTCCTTGGCCGTCGTCGTCATGGGGCGCGCCTCGTGGCGCACGGAGGTCGAGACGGCGAACGCGACCGTGACGATGCGCGCCATCCCGCTGACCATCGCCGGGGTCCGTACCGGTGCGATGCTGCTGCTGCGCGACGTCTCCGAGCTGCGTCGGCGCGAGCAGGAGCTGCTCACCAAGGACGCCACGATCCGCGAGATCCACCACCGGGTGAAGAACAACCTGCAGACCGTGGCCGCCCTGCTGCGCCTGCAGTCGCGCCGCGCGCCCGAAGAGCACGCCAAGGCCGCGCTCGAGGAGGCCGTGCGCCGGGTGGCCACCATCGCCCTGGTCCACGAGACGCTGAGCAGCGGCTTCGACGAGACCGTCGCCTTCGACGAGATCGCGCTGCGGGGGCTGCGGGCCGTGGTCGAGGTGGCGCGCCAGGAGCACCACGTCGACTCCCGCTTCGAGGGGTCCTTCGGCCGGGTGCGGGCCGAGGACGCGACGGCGCTGGCCATGGTGATCTCCGAGCTCGTGCAGAACGCCGTCGAGCACGGCCTCGCCGACCGCGACGGCACGATCACCGTGGCCGTCGAGCGGCGGGCCGCCGAGGCGGGCGACGAGCTGCGCGTCACGGTGAGCGACGACGGCGCCGGGCTGCCCGCGGGGTTCCGGCCCGGGCTCGCCGGGCTGGGGACGCGGATCGTCACCTCGTTCGTCCAGGACCTGCGCGGACGCATCCGGTGGGAGAACAACGAGCCGAGCGGGACGCGCGTCGAGTTCGTCGCGACGCTGCGGCCGGTCTGAGCACGCGACGCGGCGCCCACCGGCCGGAGCCGGGGGCGCCGCGTGCGTACGTGTGGTGGTGTGCCTCGGGGAGGTGTCAGCCGGCGCGGCGGGCGCGGGCGTTGCGCCGCTTGAGCGCGCGGCGCTCGTCCTCGGACATGCCGCCCCAGACGCCGGCGTCCTGACCGGACTCGATGGCCCACTTCAGGCAGGTGTCGAGCACCTCGCACCGACGGCAGACAGCCTTGGCCTCCTCGATCTGAGCGATCGCCGGGCCGGTGTTCCCGATCGGGAAGAACAGCTCGGGGTCCTCGTCGAGGCAGGCAGCGCGGTCGCGCCAGTCCATGGAATGGGGCTCCTTGGTCGGGGATGTGCAGGGAAGTCGGTCGCGACACCGGCAGTCACGGTGGGATGCGGGGTCGGCGTTCGGTGGGATGCGCCGTTGCAGCCCGTGGACGTCCGTGAGCAGCACAGACGTCCGTAGCGTTACCCTACCGTGACGTGAGGAATCGCGGCTAGGGGGATACCCCGGTGGGTCCGGGTGTCGGTCGTCACGCCGGCTCAACGGGTGGACAGGGGTCACGTGTTCCCGAGGGGTGGGGTAGGACCACGCGAGGCCCGAGCGTAGCGCTCGAATAGGCTGCGGTGGTGCCTGCGAACCCGCCGTTCCACACCGCCCCGGAGGCGGGTTCCGGACCCCGTCGGACCGCCGCCGTCTTTTGTGCAGGTCAGGCGCTGGCGCTGCTCGGTTTCGCCGTCTTCTACGTCTACGAGCTCGTCGTCGGCGAGGGCAGCGACGCCGGCCGGGTGGTCATGTCGGCGGTGCTGATCGCGATCGGCGCGCTCGGGCTCGGGCTGCTCGCGCGCGGCTGGCTGGGGGAGGCGCGATGGCCGCGCACGCCGACCATCGTGTGGAACCTGCTCGTCCTGCCGGTCGGCATCAGCCTGCTGCAGGCAGGGCGCACCGGTCTCGGCTGGCTCGTGCTGGTCCTCGCCCTGCTGGCCCTCGGTGCGGCGTTCGTCGCCCGGGTCCCGGACGTGGAGTTCGACGACCCGGAGTGAGCACGGCCGTCGTCACCGGACGAGCGCGGCCGGCTCGTCGGTGAGGACCTGGAGGGTGACGCCCCGACCGTCGAGGACGAGCACCCCTCGGCCGGGCGCCCGGTGGCGGTCGTCGGCCGGGACCGAGGTGCGGGCCATCCCCAGCAGCGGGGCGTCGTCGGGCGCCGGACGGAGCATCAGGCCGCTGCGGTGCCGGGCGACCGTGACGTCCAGTCCCCGGAAGCGCGCCCCGAGCGCGGCCGGTGTCGTCACGACCACGAGCGCACCGCCGGCGTCGTCGAGCACGGACTCGAGCTCGTCGAGGACGGGTGCCACGGCGGTGTCGTCGAGCCGCGGCGCGTCGTCGACGAGGACGAGGAGGTCGGGGTCGGCGAGGCGGGCCGCGACGAGGCACTCCGCGTCGTCCGGCCCGAGCACCTCGACGCCGTCCGGCGCCGGCTCCGCGCGCCCACCCGGCCGGACGAGGACGACCCTGCGGCCGTCGGCGCGGGCGGAGCGGCTCAGCGCGGCCAGCGTGGTGCTCCGGCCCGAGCGGGACGGACCGAGCACGAGGAGGCGGCGGCCGTGGAGGTCCGGCCGCCACGACCAGGGCTCGGCCGACGGCGCCGACACCCCCACCAACCACCCGGGCGCCCCCTCGGCGGCCACGTCGCGGGTGACCCGCTCGGGCAGCGGTCGGTAGGTCCAGGGCCGCGGGCCGTGGGCCGCGCCCCGGGGTGGCGGGTCGTGGTTCGGCGGCAGGGCGACCTGCACCTCGCGCCCGTCGCTCCCGCGGGTCCCCCGGCCCGGCGGGCGCGGACCCGACGCGGCGGGCAGCCCCAGGAGGGTGAGGTCGACCGGGTCGGCCGGTCCGAGCAGCAGGACCTCCCCGCCGAGCCCGGACCACCGCGGCCGCAGCAGGTCGCGCCCGCCCGAGACCACGCACCGGACGCCGAGGCGGGCGCCCTCGCGCGCGAGCCGGAGCACGCGTTCGCTCGGGGAGGCCGGCGCCCGGGTGTCCTCGGCGTCGACCAGGCGGTCCCAGCCGTCGAGCACGAGCAGACGCAGCGCGGCGTCGTCCGGACCGGGCGGCTGCTCGAGGTGGTCGAGGACCGCCTCGACGGCCTGGGGGTCATCGAGCGCGGCGGCCGTCCCGACGTGCGGGAGGTGACCGAGCCCGAGCGCGCGCGGGTCCGAGGCCAGCACCTGCACGTGGAGTCGTCCCGGCGGGTGGCCGGCCGCCGCCGCCCCCACGAGGCGGGCGAGAGCGGTCGACCGGCCGCTGCGCGGCTGCCCCACCACCCGCCACAGGGACGCCTCCGGGGCCCAGCCCCACGGCACCTGCCGCTGACGGTCGGGCTCGTCGACGAGCGCCACGGCGGTGGGCGGGACGCCGGCGGCGGCGACGACCGCGGGCAGCGCCGGCAGCCACGGCCTGCGCGGAGGCGCGCCGCCGACGCCCGCGTGCGCTCGGCGGATCACGTCGACGACGCGAGCGACCTCGACGGAGCGGTCCTCGGCACGCGCCACCGGACCGACGTCGGTGAGCAGCCCGCTCGTGACGACGAGCGAAGGACCCTCTGCGGCGGCCGGCACGACGAGGGCGGCCTGGAAGGGGAGAGTGCTCCGGTCGCCACCGGAGGCGACGCCGCGTCCCGGCACGTCGGGAGGCAGCAGCGCGGCGGACTCGTCCTCGACCACGTGGACCGAGTCGGCCCGGTCCCGCACCCGGAAGGCCAGGCGGAGGTTGACGTTGGCCTGCACCTCGGCGGTGACCGTACCCGCCGGCCGCTGGGTGGCGAGCACGAGGTGGATGCCCAGCGACCGGCCCTGCGCCGCGAGCCGCACCAGGGCGCTGACGGCCTCGGGGCTGGCGTCGACGAGGGCGCGCAGCTCGTCGACGACGACGACCAGTCGGGGGAGCCGGTGCTCCGGCGCGGCGCGGCGCCGGTGGTCCTCGAGGTCCGCCGCCCCGGTGGCGGCGAGAACCCGCTCGCGGCGACGGAGCTCGGCCTCCAGCGACACGAGGACCCGCTTCACGAGGTGCTCGTCGAGGTCGGTCACCAGACCAACGACGTGCGGCAGGTCGGCGCACGACCCGAAGGCCGCGCCTCCCTTGAAGTCCACGAGCAGCAGCGAGAGGGCCTCCGGCGGCGAGTCGAGGCTCAGGGCGGTGACGAGGGTGCGGAGGAACTCGGACTTCCCGGACCCCGTCGTCCCGCCGACGAGCACGTGCGGGCCGTCCCGCCGCAGGTCGAGGGCGAGGGGTCCGTCGGCCGTCACACCGACGGTCGCGGTGGGTCCGGTCGAGCGGGACCATCGCGCCTGCACCCCCGCGGGCGTCAGCACCTCCGGGCCCAGGAGCTCTGGAAGGGTGAGCCCGGACGGCAGGCTCCGACCGCCGCGGGACCCCTCCCGCACCGGGGCCAGGGCCCGTCCCAGACGCTCGCGCCAGGCCGGCCCGACCCCGTCGGCCACGACCTCGCTCCCGTCGGTCGGCTCGTCGTGCGAGGCCGTCAGCTGCACGGCGCCGCCACCCACGACGAGGGCCCGGACAGGGCACGCGTCGGGCACCGTGAAGTCGTCGGGGGCGGCCACGAGCACGATCCCACCCTCGGACCGGACGGCCGCCACCGCCGAGGCGACGTCCGGTGCCGCGGCATCGGGGACGACGAGGAGCCGCCGTCCGCCGCCCGACCCGCGGTGGGGCAGGAGGTCGAGCCAGGACCAGTCCTCAGTGGCCGCCGTGTGCTCGAGCGCGAGGGCCGACGGCGGGTTGCGCACCACCAGCTGTCCGACGAGGCTCGCCAGCACCGCACCGGTCACGGCCCGGTCGCCGACGACGGCCAGCCCGCCGACGGCGTCGAGGTCGACGACGACCGGGGCGTGCCGGAGGCGGCAACCGTCCTCGTGGCCGTCCTCGTCGACCACCCGGGTCCGCGCCGTGGTGGTGCCGAGCCCGAGCCGCACGCCGAGGTCGCCGGGGCGCGCCCACAGCCCCGAGCCACGGTGGGTGGCGAGCGCCAGCACCCGGTGGGGGTCGGGATGGGCGAGGTGCCGCAGGCGCCGCTCGGCGTCGAGTGCCGCGGCCAGCCGCTCGTCGTGCTCCCGCAGGGCGACGCGGTGCTCGGCGAGCTCCCGGCGGTGGCGACGCCGGCCGCCGACGCGGTCACCCAGCCCGCTCGAGAGGACCATCACCGGCCCGAGCAGCGCGAACGCGAGCACCTGCGGCCCGAAGAACAGGGCGAGCACACCGACCACGGGGACCGGGACGAGGGCCGCGACCCAGGGGATGCGCCCGCGGCGCGGTGGCTCCGGGGCGCGGGGGGCCACGACCCGCCCGGCCGGGGGTTCCGGCGGCGGGGACGGTACGGGCTCGACGACCGCGGTCCCGTCCCCCGGGTGCGTCACCGGCATCCCGGGGGAGGCGCTCCGCCGCAACCGCAGGGTGGTCGACCCCAGCACGACGACCGACGCGGTGTCGACCGTCGCCTCGCCGCACACCGGCCGCCCGTCGACCTCGACGCCGTTGGTGGACCCGAGGTCGACGACGCGCACGCCGTCGGGCCCGACGTCGAAACGGCAGTGCTCGCGGCTGAGCGCGGGGTCGTCCAGCCGCAGCCCGACCGTGGGTGAACGCCCGACGACCAGGCCCGGTGGGGAGAGGGGCAGGCTGCGGCCGGCATCCGGTCCCGCCACGGCCGCGATCTCGAGGACGGACGGGGTCGCGTCCGCGGGAGGCGCCGACCGCGGGTCGCCGACGTCCACGGCGAGCGAGACGCCGTCGAGGAGCGGAGGGAGACCGACGACGGCCTCGTCGGGGAGCGACCGGCCTTGGACCGAGAGGTGCTCCACCGGCCGGCCGAGGTGGTCGGCGAGGGCGGCGCGCAGGGTCGACACGGGCTCCGGTCGGCGCGCGCGCACCACGACCTCGACGGGCTGCGGCCGTCGACGTGGGGTGTGCACCGTCATCCGGATCTCCATGGAGGGACCGTAGGTCGGGTGGCCGACAGCGCCGCGAAGTTATCCACAGGTCCGGGAGAGGGGGTGCGCGCATGCTCCGGATGGGGTTGTCTAGGGCCCAGCGCGCGGGGCCGAGGACGTCGCCCCGCCGGGAAGGGGGCTGTGGAGTGGACGCCGTGCGCACGCTCGAGGGGGAGGTCCGCGAGCTGATCCGCCGCTCGGGGCTGGACCCGGTGCGCGACGAGAACGCCGTGCGCCGACTGGTCCGCGACGCCGTGAGCGACTACGACGAGCGGTCGATGCACGGCGGGATGCCCGTCCTCCCGGACCTCGATTCGGCCTCGAAAGCGGTGTGGGACAGCGTCGTCGGCTACGGTCCGCTCCAGCAGTACTTCGACGACCCGCACGTCGAGGAGATCTGGGTCAACGAGCCCTCGCGGGTCTTCGTCGCCCGCGACGGCGTCGCCGAGCTCACGAACACGCTGCTCAACCACGAGCAGGTGCGCGACCTCGTCGAGCGGATGCTCAAGTCATCCGGGCGTCGGGTCGACCTCAGCTCACCGTTCGTCGACGCCGTCCTCCCCGACGGCAGCCGGCTGCACGTCGTCATCCCCGACATCACGCGCGAGCACTGGTTCGTCAACATCCGCAAGTTCGTCGTCAAGGCGGACTCGATGGACGACCTCGTCCGGCTCGGCACGCTCACCGCGCAGGCGGCGCGCTTCCTCGAGGCCTCGGTCGCCGCCGGGCTCAACATCCTCGTCGCGGGCGGGACGCAGGCGGGCAAGACGACGATGCTGAACTGCCTCGCCTCCGCCATCCCCGCGCGCGAGCGCGTCGTCACGTGCGAGGAGGTCTTCGAGTTGCGCATCCCGCACCGCGACGTCGCGGCGATGCAGTGCCGGCAGCCCTCCCTCGAGGGCACGGGTGAGATCCCGCTGCGGCGGCTCGTCAAGGAGGCGCTGCGGATGCGCCCCTCGCGCATCATCGTCGGCGAGGTGCGCCAGGCCGAGAGCCTCGACCTGCTCATCGCCCTCAACTCCGGCTTGCCGGGGATGTGCACCATCCACGCGAACAGCGCGCGCGAGGCCGTGACGAAGATGTGCACCCTGCCGCTGCTCGCGGGCGAGAACGTGTCGGCGCGCTTCGTCGTCCCCACCGTCGCCTCCTCCATCGACCTCGTCGTGCACGCCGCGCTCGAGCGCGACGGGCGTCGGACGGTCCGCGAGATCGCCGCGGTCCCGGGGCGCACCGAGGAGGACGTCGTCGAGATCGCCGACCTGTTCGTCCGGCGGGGCTCGGACCTCGTGCGGGCCGACGGGTTCCCGCCGCATGCCGACCGCTACGAGCGGGCCGGGTACGACGTCGCGGCCCTGCTGGCCAGGGGCGCGACGTGACCGGGGTGCTGCTCGGGCTCGTTCTGGGAGTCGGCCTGTTCCTCGTGTGGTGGAGCTTCTGGGTGCCGACCCCACGGGACACCGTGCGGCGCAGGCGGGTCGGGCCGCTGGCGGCGCTGCACGACGAGGTCGTGCAGGCCGGGTTCGCCGGGCTGTCCGTGCGCGGGCTGCTCGTCGCCTGCGCCATCGCCTTCGGCTTCGTGCTGGCCATCGTGCAGCTCACGGTCGGCGTCCTGCCCATCGCGGTGTGCTTCGCCACCATCGCCGGCGGCCTGCCCGTGGCCGTGGTCCGACGGCGGGCCCGTCGGCGGCGGGCGCGGTTGCGTGACCTCTGGCCCGAGGCCGTCGACAACATCACGTCGGCGGTGCGTGCGGGGCTGGCCCTGCCCGAGGCGCTGGGGCAGCTCGGGGAGCGGGGCCCCGAGGAGCTGCGTGAACCGTTCGCCCGGTTCGCCGACGACTACCGCCTGACCGGCCGGTTCTCGGACTGCCTCGACCGCCTCAAGGCGCGGCTGGCCGACCCGGTGGGGGACCGCCTCGTCGAGAGCCTGCGGATCGCCCGGGAGGTCGGGGGCAGCGACCTCGGCCGCCTCCTGCGCACGCTGTCGGGCTTCCTCCGGGAGGACGCGCGGACCCGTGCCGAGCTCGAGACCCGCCAGTCGTGGACGGTCAACGCCGCCCGGCTGGCCGTCGCCGCACCGTGGTTCGTGCTGGCGATGCTCTCGACGAACCCGGAGTCCGTCGCCGCCTACGCGACGGGGGTGGGAGCCGGCGTCCTCCTCGTGGGTGCCGCCGTCACCGCCGTGGCCTACGCCCTCATGGTGCGCATCGGCCGGCTGCCCGAGGACCAGCGGGTGCTCCGGTGAGCGGGCTCGTGCGTGACGGCGCGCTGCTGGGCCTGGTGGCGGGGGTGGGGCTGCTCCTCGTGTGGACCGGCCTCCCGCGCAACCGTCGCCACGGCCTCGCCGACCGGGTGCTCCCGTACCTTCGCGACACCCCGCGCCCCTCGCGCCTCCTCGATGACGGCGGCCCTCGCGGCATCCTCGGCACGGTCGCCGCCCCCCTGGTCCGCGAGCTGGCGCACGGCGTCGAGCGCGTGCTCGGCGGCTCCGCGTCGGTGCGGCAGCGGCAGCTGCGTGCAGGAGTGGCCCCCGACGTCGACCGCTTCCGGGCCGAGCAGGTGCTCTGGGGCATCGCGGGGGCCCTCGCCGGCGGCACGGCGGCCACCCTCATCGCCGTGTTCCGGGACGGATCGGTGGCGCCGGTGCTCCTCCTGACCGCCATCGGCTTCGGGGTGGGCGTCACCGGCGCCGACTACCTGCTCACCACCCGTGCCGTGCGCCGCGAACGCCGGATGCTCGCCGAGTTCCCCACCGTCGCAGAGCTGCTCGCGCTCGCCGTGGGTGCCGGGGAGGGAGCGGTCGGGGCCCTCGAGCGGGTCTGCCGTCTGTCCCACGGCGAGCTCTCCGACGAGCTGCGCCGATGCCTGGCCGACGCCCGAGCCGGCGCGAACCTCCCGACCGCGCTGCAGGGGCTGGCCGACCGCACCGGCCTCCCGAGCCTGCGCCGGTTCGTCGACGGTGTCGTCGTCGCGGTCCAGCGCGGCACGCCCCTCGCGGAAGTGCTCCGGGCCCAGGCGCAGGACGTCCGCGAGGAGGGGCGGCGCGCTCTGTTGGAGGCCGGCGGCCGCAAGGAGATCGCGATGATGGTCACTGTTGTCAACAGGTACCCTTTACAGCATGACCAGTCGTGCGGCGATATACGCCCGTCAGAGCCTCGACCGCTCCGGCGAGGGTACGGCTGTCTCCCGACAGCTCAGCGAGTGTCGCGAGCTGGCTGAGCGCAACGGGTGGGAGGTCGTCGAGGTCTACCAGGACAACGACCGCAGTGCGACGAGCGGCAAGGTCCGGCCCGAGTGGATGCGCCTGCTTGCGGACCTCAAGGCCGGCCGACATGACGTCCTGATCGCCTGGCACACAGACCGCCTCTACCGCCGTCTGCGTGACCTCGTCGACCTCGTCGAGATTGCGCAGGACCGCACACTCAAGATCGCCACGGTGCGCTCCTCTGATCTCGACCTTTCGACCCCGGCCGGCCGGATGATGGCGGGCCTGCTGGGCTCAGTCGCCTCATACGAGGGTGAGCAGAAGGCGGCAAGGCAGATCGCCGCTAACCGGCAGCGGGCACAGGCCGGGGTCGTGCTCTGGACGCGCCGGCCGTTCGGCTTCGACCGTGATGGGCGAGACGTCTACGTCGTGGAGATCGAGGCCGACGAACTCCGACAGGCGGCGAAGGCGGTCCTGGCGGGGGAGACGACCGCGAGCGTCGCGCGCGATATGAACGCTCGGAACGTCACGACCACCGTGGGCAAGCCGTGGTCTGTGACCTCCGTGCGGCGAGCCCTGCTCAACCCTCGTCTCGTCGGCCGCGTGGTTTACCGAGGGGAGGACTTCGGCGACGGGGGGCCGCAGATCCTCGACGCCGAGACCTTCGACCGTGTCGGCGCTCTACTGCGTGACCCGTCTCGGAAGATGGCGCCGCCGTCGACCGAGTTGAAGTGGCTCCTGTCCGGCCTCGTGCGCTGCGGCAACGACGATGAGCCGATGTGGGCGACGCCGTCTCCCTCGGGCCGCATGATCTACAGGTGCCGTCGCTGCTACATGGGGAGAGGGCTCGAGGACGTCGACGAGGTGGTCCTCGGGATCGTGTCCGAACGGCTCTCCCGTTCGGATGCAGCGTCCCTGTTCTCTCCTGACACCGACCTCGACGTTCTCCGCGAGCGCGCTGTCGAGATCCGCGAACGGCGAGACGGCTTGGCCGGCCTCCTCGCTGACGGGCTCCTCGGCGCTGAGGCCGTCAGGGCACAGGCGACGAAGCTCGCCGCTGAGCTCGATGACGTGGAGCGGGAGCTCGAGCACGCGGTTGCGGCGACACCGCTGGCACGGCTCGCCATCGCGGTCGACGTGCGAACGTCACTGATGGACCTCCCCGTCCGCACCCTGCGCACAGTCATCGACACGCTCGCCATCGTGCGAGTCCTCCCGGCAGGCAAGGGTGTGCGTTTCGACCCCGATCAGGTGCTGATCGAGTGGAGACAGGCATGAGGGACGAGTTGGATGTGTGGTTCACGACCCTGCTCGCAGAGCATGAGGATCGTGGACGTGCCCTTGACTCGGCGTACCAGAGTCTTGAGAATGCCGGCGTTCTCAATCGTGTTGTGGTGCACCGGTATATCTGTGCGCGGCGAGGCTGCAAGCTTGCGACGGTCATCCGAGTAGGCGGGCGGTTGATTGCCCGGACTGGGGGCTACAAACTGGCACCTGGCACGAATCTCTCCAGTTCCGTCGAAAGCGCTCGTCTCAAGAACACCCTTGATGGAGAGCGGCATTGGTTCGGTCGCACATTCGACGTGCTCGACCTCGTCGAGTGGGAGGGAGCGGCTGGACTCCCGATGAACTGCCGATGCCGGCTGCGCGTGGTGAGTGCGGTCGACATCGTCGAGGAGGTCGGCGACACGCAGCAGGGGCATCCGGGCGCGCCCTCCCTGATCTAGTCATACCCATGCCCTAGCATGGGCATAATTGCCCGCCTGCGAAGGCACTCGGAACCGTGCAGGGCGCCGAACCGAAAGGTTCGCCATGCCCTCCTCCGGGTCACCGTCCTCCTTGCGTTCTCTCCACGGTCGTGCTGCGGCACGCGCACGTTGGCGCACCCCCGACAAGGACGACGCCGCGCGTGAGTACGCCACCGCCAAACTCGAGGACTTCATCCAGCGCACGGTTGCCGCGGCGCCGCCGCTCACGGCGGAGCAGCGTGACCGGCTAGCGCTGCTCCTGCGAGGCGGCGCCGCATGAACGGACCCCCTCATGAGGAAAGCCGCCCGAAGGCGGCTCCCGAGTCGATGCGTGGCGGCTACGACATCTCCAGTGTGACACAGCCCGATGTTCTCGATCGGCTCGACACGGTCAGCTACGCCTACTCCTGCGGGTGGGAGGCCGGGCGCAGGTCGGGCTATATCGAGGGCCGGAAGGCAGAGCAGGCGGAAGCCGAGCGTGCCGAGGCGCTGCTGTGGCAGCAGGCCGTCCGGATCGTGCACAACATGGCCGGCACGCCCGATGCGCCCGCTGAGAGCCCCAGTCGTGCTGCAGAGCGTGAACGGCTCCTCCGAGGCCCAGTGCGCGAGGGGCGGCGGTCCGCATGACCATCTCCCGACCGGTCCGACGCATCGTCTTCGTCTACTCCCTGCCCGACTCGCCCAAGCCGCACCGCCTGCTGCGCGGCAACGTGAGGGACTGGCTGCGAGAAGAGGGCATCCCAGCAATGTGGACCAATCGTCTGCGCGGGTGGTTCATCCACGAGGACCGCGTCGCCGACATCGTCGCGCGAGCCGAGGCCGCCGGCATCGCCGTTCGCATGCGCGGCGTCTACGTTGTGGCCGAGCCTGACCCGACACCGCGCCAGACCCCAATCCGAGGACCCCAGACCATCGAGGTTCCGGTCGACGGGCAGCTCGCACTGCTCGAGGTCGGTGAGGCGTCATGAGCCGGGGCGAGAAGAAGATCGACTTTGGCGAGCGCTCATGGTCCGCTCACGCCCAGGACCACTGGAAGGAGATGGCGGGCAAGCCACGCTTCCCCGACTACCTGCGGGTCACGTTCGTCGCCTATGCACTCCACGCCGCGAACGGTCACGCGAACCTCGACCGCGGAGAGCTCGCCTATCACCTCGTGCGCGAGGACGGCAGCCTCCCCGAGCGCCGCGTCGTCTGGCGGGCCGTGCAGGAAGCGATGAAGCTCGGATTCCTTGCCGAGGGAAGCCAATTGCTCTGCCTCGTGGTCAGCAGCCACGACGTGCAGGGCGGCAAGGGGTCCGCCGACAGGCGATGCAAGCGCGACCACACGAAGCGCTCAGGAACGAACGTCCGCAACGACAGCGGACGTTTCGCCACGAACGTCCGCAACGACGCTAGACGTTCGCCGGAGAACGTCCGCAACAACTGCGGACGTTCCGTGCTCAGCCCCTCTTCTCTCTCTACTACCGCAACCACCGACAAGACCCAGCCCAGCAGCTTCGTCAACGAAGGCGGTGCGGCATGACGGTCGACGTCATCGGCTGGAGCCACGCCAGCGCCGTCGCACTCGTCAACGGCGTGCGAGTGCGCGTCCGACGCAAGGCACGAACCGTGATGTGGATCTGCGACCGCTGCGGACGCGCCTCTCACCCCCACTGCCCCCACACGGCCGCCCTAGCGGCCACCGAAGCCGACCCCGCCAAGAAGAGGAACCGCTCATGAGCACCACCCCCGCCGAGGACTTCGCCGCCTGGCTCGCACAGCAGACCCAACAGACGCCCGCGCCCGCAGAACCCACCGTCACCGACGACACCCCTGGCACCCCCAAGCCCGACCTGTCGCAGGGCGGCAAGGACGCCCCCCTGACCACCTCACCGGGCGACGCCTTCGCCCGGCTCATCAACGACGCCCTCTGAAGGAGAACCCCATGACCGACATGCAGCTTGCCATCGAAACCCGCCGCGCCGTCGACGCCCTCGCCGCCGTCAACGTCCGCGGCTACGACGTTCCGGACGCAGTCACCCAGGCGCACGCCTGCGAGCGTCAGCTCGAAGCCCTCGCACTCGAGCCCACCAAGATCGGGGCCATCTCCACCGACCCCGCCAAGCTCAAGGCGTCACTGACGAAGATGGCCGCCGACGCCCGCGCCCAGATGGACCTCCAGACCGCGATCGAAAAGGCCCGCGACGTCCTCGCCGGCCGAACCCTCGCCGCAACCCGTGCCGCCGTCCCCGGCTGGCTAAACGCGCTCCAGACCGACTTCGCCCACGCATGGAAGGACTTCCGCGGAGTCTGGCTCTCCGCTCCCTCCGAACTCAACGGGTTCAGCACCGATGAGCAGGCCGCCGAGCACGCCCAGCTCCTGCGCTCCATCGCCCAGCTCGACCAGATCCTGAGCATCCGCGTCGTCCTCGGCAACCTGCTGCACGAGCCTGACGCCGACAGCCGCAACGTCCTGCTCGCTGCTGCTCTCCCGACGGTGCCGGCTCGCACCGACTCCGTCGAGGCGCAGTGGACCCCGCTAGGACAGCTCATCGACTCCTGGCAGGGCGGTCACGTCCTCCTCACCACCGGCACCCGCCCTGCTGCGACCGGCGTTGAGAAGTGGGGCGCGCTCGCCTCCACCGACGGTCTGACCATCGGGCTGGCCGACGTCACCGGCCTCGAGCAGCGCACCCACGTCCGCGACGCCTGGAGTACCGCCATCAGCGCCGTGCGCCACCTTGGCGGCATGCCTGCCAGCCCGGACCACCTGTGGCGGGAGCTGATCGGATGACCGCCCCCGAGACCAGTGACGAGCAGGCGCCCGCCACCGGCTGGGACCCCTTCGAGGCCTACCGAGAACGCCGCCAGCACCCCACAGATGACGTTAGCCAGCGCCTGTTCGGCGCCAGCGCAGCCGCCCAGCACGATGACAAGGAGACAGACTCATGATCCCAAGCACGATCAACTACGCCACCGCCCTAGTGGACGGTCAGGACACCGGCCGCTACACCCTCCCTGAGCAGATCGTTCAGACGGTCCAGACCTACCGGCGAGCGACCGAGCTGCAGGCGCCCGAGGTCGCCGGCTTCACCCGCCAGGACGCCGCCGACGACGCCTTGGCCGCGCTCACCGCGGGCGGTCCCGTGGACCTCGCCGCCCTGGCGGCCAAGGTCCGCGCCGGCGCCACCCGACACGGCGACAGCACCGAGGCATCCGGCATCGCACTCGCCACCCTCGAGCTCTCAGCCGCCGAGGCCGTGCGTACGGCGGTCGAACTCGCGGACGGCGTTGTCACCGAGCATCTGCGGTCCGCGTTCGACGCCCTGCTCGAGGAAGTGCGGCAGGTCGCGGCCGACCTCGACGGCACATCCCTGGACCTGCACGGCCTGCTCAACGCACCGGCCAAGGTCCGCAAGGCCTATGAGCGGCTGGGAGAGCTCACGATGCGCCACGAGGCGCTATGGCACGCCCGCAAGATGTGCACGCGCCTGACCGGCGCCCGACCCACCCACGACCAGAGCGGCCTCTTCATTGAGTTCCGCGACCGCCTCGCGCTGCATCCCGACCTCGCGCCGACCACTCCCGTCCCCCAGCTCGCCGCTCCGAGCGACCCGAAGGCGCGGCTGCTGTGGCTGGTCACCGACGCCGCGCTCGGCACGCCGTGGCTACCGACAGTCGAAGAGGCCGACGCCCGATGGTGGGACCAGTACGGCCAGCGCATCCAAGAGCGCGCCATGCGTCAGGAACAGGCGCAAGCCACCTACGGGGCGGCCTGACATGACCCCCGGCTCGGGCGTGAACGTCACCCGCCGCAGTCGACGCGACGCGGGAACGATGGCGACGAGGGTCGAGAACGACCTCCATCCCCGCAGACCCGCCAGCGCCCGAGCCGGCTGCCCAACCACAGGGGTGGGGGGTGACCCCCTGACCGGCGGCGCACAGGACCGCCGGGGAGGTGTCTCGGAGGTGCGGAGGGTTCAGACATCTTGACGTCAAGAGAATCACTGAACCCTCACGCAGGTTTTCTCCCCTCCCCAGCGGTCCTGTTAGATGACGAGCCGAGTACTACCCCCCAGGGTGGGCTTCGAGACTCGACGGCCCCCGCACGTTGCTCAACTGTGAGGGCCATCTAGGCTCCCGCGCATGAACGGGGAGTGCTGGGTGGGACAGGTGCAGTGGGGCGACGTTGGAACGTGGTTCTCGGGGGCGTTCACTGCGGCGGCGGTTGTCGTGGCACTGCTGCAAGGCCGACGAGCACGGCAGACCGCACAGGAAGCTCACGGCATAGCGTTGCGCGCTCAGGAACGGGCTGACGAGGATGCCGCTGCTCGTGAGGAGATTCGGCAAGATGAACTAGCCAATCAGGCTCGGCTGGTTACGACGCGGGTCGGCGCTGGGCATCCGACGTCATGGGCCAGGGTGCTGAACGCGTCGGAGGAACCGATCTTCGCCCTGACGCTGGAATCTGCGTACCTGACGGGACCGCGTCAGCCTCACGACTACGAGTACAGGGTTCTCGGGCGCTACTCGGCTGCGACGCTAACCGCCGGCACCGAGTTCGAGTTTGAGGTTGAGTTCCGCGAACCTGGAGCGCAACGGCCCCTCATGGTTACCGACATGGACGTCAGCATCGACGTGTCTTTCGTCGACAAGCACGGGGTCAGGTGGCGGCGCTGGAACAACGTCCAGCCTCGACGCGATGCTGTGGCTCCTGCTGTTCACCGAGAGCCGCCGCCACCGAAGAACCGCTACTGATTGCCCACGGTGCGCGTGCGCCACGTGCCGGCTCAGCGACCAGCACCGAGCACCGCACGCCCGTCGCACACGTGTGACGGGCGTTGGTTGCTCTCGAGCCAGCGGTCGACTGTCGCTGGCAGCCATACGTGACGACCACGGGCAGTCACGAAGTCGGGCGCCGGCAGACGTCCGGAAATTCGCCACTGACGCCCTCCGCGTCGGCGATCTCCTTGACGATTGAGTCCGCGGCGTCGAGCTTCGACCCGACGCCTCTGACGCTCGCTCGCCACTTCGAGCGCGAGGTCTGTCGCAGCCGGGCGCTGCGTTGCTCGCGGAAACGACCCGTAGTCGCAGGTCGCCCGGTTACGGCGTCGACGTGCTTTCCCGACCGGGGCGCGATGAGCGCAGCAGACTCTCCAGCTCGACGCCGGGCCAGCCAGTCGAGTGCTGGATGTCCGTGGCACTCGTTTCACGCTAGTGGCTCGGGCGGGCCTCCGCTGCTCCTTGCCTTGCGAGACCTACCGAGCGCTCGACCCCGAGGTGCCCTTAACGGCACTCTCGAGGACGTTGCGCACGGTACGGCCTGCTCTACGTCCAGACGTAGAGCATCGCGGCCAACGTGGCCACGGCCAAGGTCCACGTTGGACGTGCGCTTCCTGTGATGACGCTCCCGCAAGGGTCCCCCATGACAGTCGTCGCTGCTAGCCTCCGGAGCATGGGGAGCGGGGATGACAAATCAGGATCCGGAGCGGCAACCGCGCCTAGCCCGGAGACCGCGGACTCGGATGATGGCTGGTTCGCCGATTTCTCACTCATTGGTAAGCGGTTTGATGCAAGGGGAATGCCGGCCGAGTCGGCCCTCGAGGTCTCTCATTATCGCGAGGCCCTTTTTGAGATCGCTCGAGAGATATACCTAAGCAGGCACGAGGACCGCCAGCGGGTGCCCCGCGGCTTTGACGATGCCTTCGACCTTCGTTTGGTACGTGTGGACGGGGGAAGCGCCACAGCACGGGTGTTTCTCAATCGAACTGGCGCTTATGCAAGCGCCGATTACGACGAGTGGTTTGACGTGTTCGACCTGGCGCGAGAGCGCCTCACCACAGTTTTTCAGCAGGTCGCCGTAAATAACGATTCGAGCGTGAGGGACCTGTCTCCACGTGAGCGCCGATCCGTAAGAAAGGTGGGTTCGACGCTCACTGGAAAGGAGCGCCTTCGCGTTGGCGATCCAGCCCAACATAGGGTTGCGCTTGTGGACGTGGAAGTCCACGCGACGCTGGCATCCATTGACGCTGCACTGAGCTCCGCCCCCGACACTGGGCCGGTGGCAGCGTCGGCGGAGGGGGTGATTGTTGAGTTCGACAGCCGGTATCAACGCTTTGAACTTCGCGACGCCGTATCCGATCGACGGATTGTTTGTCACTTCCCATCGTACGTGCCGGGGCTGGCCTCTCAAGTTCGGCAGAGTATGGCGGAGGATGGTGTCACGGCTCCGGACGTGCGGGTCTCGGGCGTGGCCACTCTGGACGAAAGGGGTTACTTCGATCGACTGCTGGATGTAGGATCGATCCAGGTCGTGCGCCCGTGGAAAGAGAAGCGATTGCGCCGCAGGTTCGAAGAAATTCACGGACTCGCTGCCGGCTGGCACGGGCCAGGGTCCGCCGCGCTCGCTGATGATGTTGCTACGGATCTACAGGAATTCTTGCCACTGGCTGTGGATGTGGACGTCCACTTGGCGCTTGCTTCTACGCATGAAGGTCACGCGTTCCTTGAGTGGAGGCGGGAGGGTGTGGTCTTCTCCGCAGAAATCGAGCCCGGCCACAAACTCTACCTTTGCGTTGATGACACAGTCTCGGGCGCATTGAGCGACTCTGAAGAAAGATGGCGAGCGAGCCGACTCCTTGACTTTGTGGAAAGGGGGGTGTTGCGTGACTGAGCCAGTTGCCGGCTCGAAGTTGCTGACGGATATCGACGAGGTTCTCCGACGGCAGGTTCATCCGACTCGAAAGGATGAGGTCGAAGGCATTCTTTTCACCGCCTTCCAACCCACAGGCGACGAGGGCTATCTCCTCTCGACCCTCAGGGGACATGTCTCCGCGCAGGAGTGCTGCGAACGCCATCAGGCGAATGGGCTACAGACCATGGGGTCCTATGGCGTGGCGGTGGGCGAGGCGGCCACCATCCCAATGTCCTGTTGGGATGACGGCGGACTCGATGGCGCCCCCGAGGATCATGCCTCGATCGACTTCCGTCCGCTCGAACGGAAGCAGCGTCAGCGAGCGGCTCGGATTCTGCGCGATGCCGCCCTGGCTCGCGGATGCCTTTACGCCGTCGATGAGCAGGGCGTCTAGAGGCTGTCGTAGTGCACTTTTGCAACGACGCTCCCTCTCAGCGAGAGGGAGCGTCGTACGGTTGAGCTCGCGTCAAACGGGGCTCAGTGCTGGCCCCTCAGCGCCTCGCGAGCAGCCTCGACGGCCCAGGACGCCTCGACCTCCGCTGCGGCGTCGAGGAGAGCCCGAGCGAGCGCCCTGGCCTGTGCTGGCGTGAGCTGGTCGACGTTCGCGCAGTCGATGGGGGCGTCGTGGCTCTCGCCGGTGTCTGCGCTGAACCCGATGCCCACCAGCCACTCGGGCCGCAGGCGGCTCGACGATGCCCCGCGACGGTCGGTAGCCATGTGGAGGTCGCCCTCGTCCTCGTTCTGGGGCCACTGGTGGTCGGTGCACCAGTCGGGGCACACCGGGTAGGCGCGGACTTGGGCCGTGGCGTTCACTTGGCCCCCTCCACCGCGTCGAGAGCCGCCAGGACCGCAACGGCGTACGCGCGGGCCTGCTCCAGGGTCAGCTCCCGATACTCCATCGGCGCGAACGTGATGCGCCCCAGCTCGGGGTCGTTGCTCTCGTCGATGTCGAAGTACCAGTTGTCCCCCTGCGCCTGGCGTCGGCAGTGCGGGCCGTCCATGACGTTGTCCTCGCTGTGCAGGGCGTAGCCCGCGTGATGGGCGTTGCACCAGGACGGGCAGTCGACGGGAGCCGGTAGGGACGCGTTGACGGCATCCAGCTCGTCCCGCAGCGCCTCCATCCGTCGGTGGTGGGAGTCAAGGAAGGACCGGTCCTCGACCGGGACGGCGGCGTACTCCGCGAGGAACGCGGCCGCGCGTCGCTGGATGTCCTCGACCTCGGACGGGACGGGCGCGGTCTGGGTGGTGGTGCTCATGCTGGTTCCTCTCTGAGGGCTGGTCATCGGCGCGGTTCGCCGCCGCTGTGCGCGGCGACGTGAGCCGTCATCGCGCAGTGTTCGCCGCACTGGCGGCAGGTGTGCGCCGGGACGTCTCCACGGGCCTCCACGGGCCCGCGAGACGGCGCCGGACAGTCGGTGCAGGTCACGACGCGGGTGTGCCGGTCGGGGCGATGGACCCGCCGGCCTTGAGCCCGTCGCGGAAGGCCACGCCGTAGATGCGGTCCGCTCGCACGAGGTTGACGCCGTGAGTCAGCAGGACTCCCCACCCGACGGCAGCCACGGCGGCGGCGGTGATCTGGACGAGGCTTCGGCTGGTTCGCATGGTGCTTCCTTCCTGAGTCGGTGACCCCTTGTCACCGAATAGGGAGAGGGTGGCACTTGTGGTCCCGGTCGTCTTCCTCATCCTCCCCGTCACCGTGCTCTTCGCCGTCTTCCCCGGCTTCGCCTTCTTCCGATTCACGCTCTGACCCGAGCCCCGAGAAAGGACCGACCATGACCCCCACAAGAGCAGCGGCCCGAGCCCACGTCGCCGTCTTCCACCTGCTCGGCCGCGCCGAACGTCGGGCCGCCACCCGCGACGAGCGGGGTGACGTCCCGGGGTGGGTGCTCATCACCCTGATGACCGCCGGCCTCGTCACGGTGCTCTGGGCGGTGGCCCGCGAGCAGCTGGTGTCGCTGTTCAAGAACGCCCTGTCCTCGGTGACCGGCTGAGCCACGGCCGTGCCCGTCGAGCCACGGAGCGAGCGGGGAGCCGCCGTCGCGGACTTCGCGATGGTGTCCGTGCTCGTCCTCGCCCTCGTGCTGGCCGTGATGCAGCTCGGCCTCGCGCTGCACGCGCGCAACACGTTGATCTCGTGCGCCTCCGAGGGCGCACGTGCCGGTGCACGGGCCGACGCGGTCCCGGGCCAGGCGGTGGCCCGTACCCAGGAGCTCGTCTCCGCCTCGCTCTCACCGCGGTACGCGCGCTCGGTCACCTCGCGCGAGGCCGTGGTCGACGGCGTGCGGGTCGTCGAGGTGAGGGTGGTCGCGCCCGTGCCGGTCCTCGGGCTGCTCGGGCCCGAGGGGAAGATCGACGTCGTGGGCCGGGCCTTCGAGGAGGACCAGTGAGGACGCCGCGGCGCGGCCGCCGGATCCCGTCGCGACGTGTGGCCCGCGAAGTCGTGGGGTCCCGACGGCGCGACGAGCGGGGGAGCGCCGTCGTCGAGTTCGTCACCCTGGCCGTGCTCCTCCTGATCCCGCTCGTCTACCTTGTCCTGCTCCTCGGCCGGGTCCAGGCCGGCGCCTACGCCGTGAGCCAGGCGTCCCGCGAGGCGGGCCGGGCCTACGTGACGGCCGACACCGGGGAGGATGCCGCCGCCCGAGCCCGCGCCGCGGCGCGGATCGCCTTCCTGGACCAGCACTTCGAGGACGTCGGCACCGTGTCCCTCGCCTGCGACGGCACGCCGTGCCTGCGGCCGGACGGCCGGGTCGAGACCACGGCGACGGTGCGCGTGCCCCTACCCCTCGTCCCGGCCTTCGTCCGCGACGCCGTCCCGATGAGCGTGCCCGTGTCGGCCTCCCACATCTCCACCGTCGACCGCTTCCGAGGCTTCCCGTGACCCCGCCGGGCAGCGTCCGTCGCGACGAGCGGGGCACCATCACCGTGTACGTGCTCGGGCTCGCGGTGGTCATGATGATGCTCATCGCCGGCACGGTGGCCGTCACCTCGGCGCACCTGGCTCGGATGCGCCTCCTCGACGTCGCGGACGGCGCGGCCCTCTCGGCGGCCAACGCGCTCGACGACTCCGCGTACCGTAGCGGGGTCGGTGCGTCCGTTCCCCTCAGTGACGCGTCCGTGCGGCAGCGGGCGGCGGCCTACGTCGGCGGGCACGAACGACCCACCGGGGTCGTGGGGTGGCGGCTCGGCACGGGCACTGGCAGCCCCGACGGTCGCACGGCGGTCGTCGACCTCACCGGAGAGGCCGAGCTGCCGATGGTCGGCGCAGCGCTGCGTGAGCTCGGGGTGCGCATCACCATCCACGTGACGTCCCGGGCCCGCTCCGACCTCGTCGTGCCCTGAGGCCGAGGACGTTCCCTGCGTGGCCCAGACCTCGGAGCAACGGTTTGCATGCTCCCGAATATGAGCCAAAAGGTTTGATGCGCAGGGGAATTGGGTTACCAAAACCCTTGTCGATCGTACGCTTGTTCGGTACGATGAGGTATGGACAGGGGGACGATCTCGAGCCGCATCGCGGCACTGCGTGAGGAGTGCGCGCGGCTGGGTCGTGAGCTGGTCGAGTCGGGTCACTTGCTGTCGTCCGAGGACGCGTTCGAGCTCGCCGGGGAGGCGCAGGGGTTGGCGAATGCGGCCGATGCTCTGGTGGCGGTGGCTGCTTCGTGGGGTGCGCGGTTCGAGACGCGGCTCTCGGGTGATGGCCCGGCCGAACGGGTGCACCCGGTGGGGTTCGTGGACCAGATGTCGGCGGTGATGTTCTGCCTCGAGGCCGGCCTGACCGAGGGCGTCGCGGGGCGGAAGGTGACGTTGGGTGCCGTGCTGGGACAGCGGTTCCCTCGCACCCGTGACCTGCTGGTCGAGGGGGCGGTGGGCACGATCGCGGCGCAGAAGGTGATCGACGCGTGCGCCGGTCTGGAT
>NZ_JBNVZV010000032.1:0-38433 GCF_050496545.1 Phycicoccus avicenniae
CTCGAACCCCGAGCCGTGGCACTGGCAGTACTTCGGCACCTACAACCCGGGCTCGAGGGGCCCCCCCCCCCCCCCCCCCCCCCCCCCCCCCCCCCGCCCCCCCCCCCCCCCCCCCGCCCCGCCCGCCCCCCCCCCCCCCCCCCCGCCCCCCCCCCCTCCGGTGAGGACGCTCAGGCGTAGGTGCGGAAGCCCCGCCCGCTCTTGCGGCCGAGGTACCCGGCCGTCACGAGGTGCTCGAGCAGCGGCGCCGGCGCGAAGCCGCGCTCGCGGAACTCGACGTACAGCTCGCGCTCGATGGCCAGCGACACGTCCAGCCCGACGACGTCGAGCAGCTCGAAGGGCCCCATCGGCAGGCCGCAGCCGGTCTTCATCGCGGTGTCGATGTCGTCGGCCGTGGCGTAGTTGGCCTCGAGCATCTTCACGGCGTCGTTGAGGTAGGGGAAGAGCAGCGCGTTGACGATGAACCCGCTGCGGTCCGCGCACGTGACGGCGACCTTGCCGACCGTCGCGCAGAGCGTCTGCACGGTGGCCAGCACGTCGGGTGCGGTGGTCACGGTGTGCACGACCTCGACCAGCTTCATCACCTGGGCCGGGTTGAAGAAGTGCATCCCGATGACGTCCTGCGGCCGCGAGGTCACCTTGGCGCAGTCGATGATCGGCAGCGACGAGGTGGTCGTCGCGAGGACGGCACCGGGCTTGCAGATCCGGTCGAGGTCGCGGAAGAGGTCCTGCTTGACGGCGAGGTCCTCGGCGACCGCCTCGACGACGAGGTCGACGTCGGCCAGCGCCTCGCGCCCCGTGGCGCCCACGACCCGCCCGAGCAGCGCGTCGGCGTCGGCCTGCTCCATCCGACCCTTCTCGACGGCCCGCGCGCAGCTGCGGCCGAGCGCCGTCAGCACCGCGGCCACCTTCTCCTCGGAGCGCGCCACGAAGGTGACCGGGTGGCCGGCCTTGGCGAACACCTCGATGATGCCCGTCGCCATCGTGCCGCTGCCGACGACGCCGACCGTGCGCACCTCACGCAGCGCGACCCCGGCGGGCACGCCACCGCTGGGCGTCTGCGCGTCGGGCACGACCTCGGGCGAGCCCGGCTCGGCGTAGGTGTAGAACCCGCGCCCGGACTTCCGGCCAAGCAGCCCCGCCGACACCATCTGCTTGATGATCGGGCTCGGCGCGTGCAGGCGGTCGCGGCCCTGCTTGTACATCGTGTCGAGGATCTCGTAGGCGGTGTCGATGCCGATGAGGTCGAGCAGCTGCAACGGGCCCATCGGGTAGCCGCAGCCGAAGCGCATCGCGGCGTCGAGGTCCTCGCGGGTGGCGTAGCGGCCCTCGTACATCGCGACGGCGTGGTTGAGGTAGCCGAAGAGCAGGCGGTTGGCGATGAACCCCGCCTTGTCGCCGACGACGACCGGCTTCTTGCCGAGCCGCTCGGCGAGGGCGCTGACGTCCTCGAAGACGTCGTCGGCCGTGATGACGGTGCGGATGACCTCGACGAACTGCTGCACCGGGGCCGGGTTGAAGAAGTGCATGCCGACGACCCGCTTGGGGTTGGTCGTCGCGACGGCGATCTCGGTGACCGAGAGCGAGGAGGTGTTGGTCGCGAGGACCGCCTCGGGGGCCACGATCCGGTCGAGCCGGCCGAAGATCTCCTTCTTGAGGTCGAGGTGCTCGGGCACGGCCTCGACGACGAGCTGGCAGCCGGCGAGGTCCTCGAGCGCGGTGGTGAAGGTGACCCGCGCGTGCAGGGCGTCGTGCTGCTCCTGGGTGATCTTCTCGCGGCGGAGGGCGCGGCCGGTGCTGCCGGCGAGGATCTCGCGGCCGTGGGCCACGCCGGCCTCGTCGACCTCCACCGCGAGCACGTCGATGCCGTTGCGCGCGAACACCTCCACGATGCCGGCGCCCATCGTGCCGAGTCCGATCACACCGACGCTGGTGAAGTCACGAGTCATGGCCGCGATCCTTCCAGAGCCACCGGGCAGCGACGACCGCCCTCCCGCGTGACGCTGCTTACCCCGCGGCGCGCGGCGTGCTGACGGCCGGCGTGAGCCCCGTCACCAGTCGACGCCGGAGGCCACGAGCTCGGCCTCGAGCCCGACCCGGTCGCGCGGGTCGAGCGGCAGCAGGCCGATGGGCGTCGGCACCTCGTTGCGGCTGCACAGCTGGACGAGGACGTGGTCGTAGGCCGCGAGCGCCGCGGCGATGCGGGCCGCCGGGTGCGGCTGGACGTCGGCCTCGATGCGGCGCACCTCGCCCGCCAGGCGCCGCAGCTCGAGGACGAGGAGCACCGTGGGGACCGGTTCGGGACGGCGGCGGTCGAGGAGGCCGACCCGCTCGAGCCCGTCGAGGACGCCGGTCCACCGGGAGCCGCCCCGGCGCAGGACGCGGCCGAGCGCGGCCATCGGGCGGGGCGTGGGGCCGCCGCTGTACCAGCGCAGGCCCTGCACGAGGAGGATGAAGAGCGTTCCGGGCAGCGCGACGAAGAACACCGGCACCAGCGCTGCCCTCATCGGCCTCACCTCTCCCGCCCAGTGTGCGGAACGGACCCACCCCCCGGCAAGGGATGTGGAGGGTCGGTAGGGTTCTCGCTCGTGCGGATGGTCATCGCGACGTGCTCGGTCGACTACGAGGGACGCCTGACGGCGCACCTCCCCCTGGCCACCCGTCTCCTCCTCGTCAAGGCCGACGGCTCGGTGCTCGTGCACTCCGACGGCGGCTCCTACAAGCCGCTCAACTGGATGTCGCCGCCGTGCGCGATGGCCGAGGTCGAGCCGGACGAGACCGAGGCGGCCGAGGGCGTGACGGCGGTGTGGGTCGTCCAGCACGCGAAGTCCGAGGACCGCCTGCGCGTCCGCCTCCACGAGGTCCACAGCGACAGCAGCCACGACCTCGGCGTCGACCCGGGCCTGGTCAAGGACGGCGTCGAGGCCCACCTGCAGAAGCTGCTCGCGGAGCACATCACGACCCTCGGCGAGGGGTGGACGCTCGGCCGCCGCGAGTACATGACGGCCATCGGGCCGGTCGACATCCTCTGCCGCGACGCCTCCGGCGGACACGTCGCCGTCGAGATCAAGCGGCGTGGCGAGATCGACGGCGTCGAGCAGCTGACCCGCTACCTCGAGCTGATGAACCGCGACCCGCACCTCGCGCCGGTGACCGGTGTCTTCGCGGCCCAGGTCATCAAGCCGCAGGCCCGCACGCTCGCCGAGGACCGCGGCATCCGCTGCGTGGTGCTCGACTACGACGCGCTCAAGGGCATCGACAACAGCGAGCACCGCCTCTTCTGACGGTGGCCGTCGGCCGTTTCGTGCACCGCGCCCCCGGGTAGGCGCCCGGCATGACCGACACCACGAACTCCCGCCGCAAGGTCGCCTTCCTCGTCGCCACCGAGGGCATCGAGCAGGTCGAGCTCACCGAGCCCTGGAAGGCCGTCGAGGACGCCGGGCACCAGCCGGTCCTCGTGTCGACCGAGGCCGGCGAGGTCCAGGCCTTCGACCACCTCGACAAGGCCGACACCTTCCCCGTCGACGTCACCGTCGCCGAGGCCGAGGTCGGCGACTACGACGCGCTCGTCCTGCCCGGCGGCGTGGCCAACCCGGACGCCCTGCGCACGGACTCCGACGCCGTCTCGTTCGTGCGCACCTTCGTCGAGTCGGGCAAGCCCGTCGCCGCGATCTGCCACGCCCCGTGGACCCTCGTCGAGGCCGACGTCGTGCGCGGTCGCACCCTCACCTCGTGGCCGAGCCTGCAGACCGACCTGCGCAACGCCGGGGCCACGTGGGAGGACCGCGAGGTCGTGATCGACGACAACCTCATCACCAGCCGCAACCCCGACGACCTCCCCGCGTTCGGCAAGGCCCTCACGGAGGCGCTCAGCCGCTGACGGGCTGCGCCACGGGCTCCAGCCCCCGGGCGGAGCGGATGACGTCGACGAAGCGCGCCATGATCTCGGTGAGCCCGAAGTCCTTCGGGGTGAACACCTCCGCGACGCCGAGCTCCTTGAGCCGGACGGCGTCGGCCTCGGGGATGATCCCGCCGACGATGACCGGCACGTCGCCCGCGCCGGCGGCGCGCATCCGCTCGAGGACGTCGGGCACGAGCTCCATGTGCGAGCCCGAGAGGATCGAGAGCCCGACCAGGTGCACGTCCTCGGCGACGGCGGCCCCGACGATCTGCTCGGGCGTCAGCCGGATGCCCTGGTAGACCACCTCGAAGCCGGCGTCGCGGGCGCGCACGGCCACCTGCTCGGCGCCGTTGGAGTGGCCGTCGAGGCCGGGCTTGCCGACGAGGACGCGCAGCCGCTCGCCGAGCTCGTCGCCGGTGGAACGGACGAGGTCGCGCACCCGGGCGAGCTCGGCCGTTCCGGCGCCGGTGCCCACCGAGCCGCTCACGCCGGTGGGTGCACGGAACTCGCCGAACACCTCGCGCAGCGCCCCGGCCCACTCCCCCGTGGTCAGTCCGGCGCGGGCGCACTCGAGGGTCGCCGGCACGAGGTTGGCGTCCGTGGCGGCATCGGCGCGCAGTCGCTCCAGGGCTGCGGCGGCGCGCTCGCGGCGCGCGGGGTCGGCGTCGCGCTCCTCGCGCCAGGCCCGCACGGCCCGGACGGCGGCGTCCTCGACGTCGTGGTCGACGGTCTGGATGGCGGTGGTCAGGTCGGCGGTCAGCGGGTTGGGCTCGGTGGTCTCGAAGCGGTTGACGCCGACCACGACCTCCTCACCGGCCTCGATGCGGGCCCGGCGCCGCGCGTGCGAGGCGACGAGCTCGGACTTCATGTAGCCGCCCTCGACGGCGGCGACGGCCCCACCCATCTCGCGGACGCGGGCCATCTCCTCCTTGGCGCCGGCCACGAGCTCGGCGACCTTGGCCTCGACGACGACCGAGCCCTCGAAGAGGTCGCCGTGCTCGAGGAGGTCGGACTCGTAGGCGAGCACCTGCTGCATCCGCAGCGACCACTGCTGGTCCCACGGGCGGGGCAGCCCGAGCGCCTCGTTCCAGGCCGGCAGCTGCACCGCGCGGGCACGGGCGTCCTTGGAGAGCGTGACGGCGAGCATCTCGAGGACGATGCGCTGGACGTTGTTCTCGGGCTGGGCCTCGGTGAGCCCCAACGAGTTCACCTGCACGCCGTACCGGAACCGGCGGTGCTTCGGATCCTGCACGCCGTAGCGCTCGAGGGTCAGCTCGTCCCAGAGCCGCACGAAGGCGCGCATCTTGCACATCTCCTCGACGAAGCGCACGCCGGCGTTGACGAAGAACGAGATCCGGGCGACGACCTCACCGAAGCGCTCGGCCGGCACCTGCCCGGAGTCGCGCACGGCGTCGAGGACCGCGATCGCCGTGGACATCGCGTAGGCGATCTCCTGCACGGGCGTGGCCCCGGCCTCCTGCAGGTGGTAGCTGCAGATGTTGGTCGGGTTCCACTTCGGGATGTCGGCGACGGTGTAGGCGACCATGTCGGTGATCAGCCGCATCGACGGCGCCGGCGGGAACGCGTACGTCCCCCGCGACAGGTACTCCTTGATGATGTCGTTCTGCGTCGTGCCGGCCAGCGCGCGGACGGCCGCGGCCGGGTCCTCCCCCGCCGCCTCGGCCTGCTCCTCGGCGACCACCTGGTAGAGCGCCAGCAGCCACATCGCGGTGGCGTTGATGGTCATCGAGGTGTTCATCGTCGACAGCGGGATGTCCGCGAAGAGCGCGCGCATGTCACCGACGTGGCTGATCGGCACGCCGACCTTGCCGACCTCGCCGCGGGCCAGCGGGTGGTCCGGGTCGTAGCCGGTCTGGGTCGGGAGGTCGAAGGCGACCGAGAGACCGGTCTGGCCCTTGGCCAGGTTGCGCCGGTAGAGCGCGTTGCTGGCGGCGGCGCTGGAATGGCCGGCGTAGGTGCGCATCACCCAGGGGCGGTCCCGCTCCGGGCGGGTGGCGTCGCTGCTCTCGGACATGCCGGGAACGCTAACCGGGGGTCCTCGTGCCGGGTAGGGCGTCGCACGGTGAGAGTGCCCACACGTGAGGCGCGCCACCCGCGTCGTGGGCCCTCAGGCGCCGGCGAGGGCCTGCTCGCTCGGGGCCTCGGCGCACGGCACGGCGACGGCCGCGAGGAGCCCGTGCAGCCGGGCCCGCCGCAGCAGCCGTCGGGTGCGGTCGTCGGCCGCCACGACGTGGAGCGAGCGGCCGGCGCGCCGCGCCCGACGCCGCAGCTCGACGACGAGACCCAGACCCGTCGCGTCCCCGATCTCGACCTGCCCGAGGTCGAGGAGGACGGCGTCCGAGCCGTCGGCGACGAGCCGGTGCAGCGTGAGCCGCACGTCCGGGACGGTGCGGGTGTCGAGCCGTCCGTTGAGCACCACGAGCACCCCTGCGGCGTGCTGGTGCTCGGTGATCGTGACGACGGTGTCCCCCTGGTCGGCCACGTGCTCCCCCTCTCCACGACGTCGTGTGCCCCCATTCAGTCGCACGCCGGAGCGGCGGTCCACCCACCACGGTCACGTTTCGGCAACAACTGGACATTGTCACCTTCCGGCCAGCATCGGGTGGCCGCACCGGGTCTGACAGGCTGGGCCCATGGTCAACCTCACCCGGATCTACACCCGGACCGGCGACGACGGGTCCACCGCCCTCGGCGACCTCAGCCGGACCCGCAAGACCGACCTGCGGCTGGCCGCCTACGCCGACGCCAACGAGGCCAACGCCGCCCTCGGGGTGGCCCTGGCCTGCGGGGACCTCCCGGTCGAGGTGCGCACCGTCCTGCTGCGCGTGCAGAACGACCTCTTCGACGTCGGCGCCGACCTCGCGACCCCGGTCCAGGAGTCCTACGAGTACCCGCCGCTGCGGGTCAAGGAGGAGTGGGTCGCCGAGCTCGAGGCCGACTGCGACCGGTGGCTCGAGCCCCTGGAGAAGCTGCGCTCGTTCATCCTCCCCGGCGGCACCCCGGGGTCGGCGTACCTGCACCAGGCGCTGACCGTCGTGCGCCGCGCCGAGCGCTCCACGTGGGCGGCCATCGAGGAGTACGGCACCGAGCCGGGGTCCGGCCGCGGCGAGGGCGGCGTCAACCCGACGACCGCGCAGTACCTCAACCGGCTCTCGGACCTGCTCTTCGTGCTGGCCCGCACCGCCAACGTCGAGGCCGGCGGGGACGTGCTGTGGGCCCCGGGCGGTGGCCGCGAGGCCGCCCCCGAGCGCTGACCCCGCCCCACGCACCCGACGTATTGCGCATCCGCCACCTCCGGGAGGCTCCTGAGGGCCCCGGGAGGTGGCCATTGCGCAATAAGTGGGGTGGAGAGAGTGTGCGCATTGCGCCGGCGCGCGTCAGGCGACGTTGACGTTGAAGCCGGGCGGGCTGGACTCCAGCCAGGCCCGCACCGCCGTGTAGGCCGCCGGCACGAACGCGAACTCGCAGGTGCGCCCCGCCGCGGTTCCCGTGACCGAGACCGGTTCCGCCAGACCGGGGATGACGTCGGCGGTCGGGTGCGGCGACCCGAGCTCGACCTCACCGCGCAGCCAGGATACCTCGGGGCGCAGGGACGGCCCGACGATCGAGAACCACTCGAAGCGCTCGGCACCGAGCCGCGCCAGCCCGAGCCGCCAGCGGGCGCCGGGCTCCTTGCGCAGCGCGCAGAGCATCACCGGCCGGCCGTCCCCCGAGATGTAGCGACGGCGCGCCCACACGAAGGTGAGCGCGCCGACGACGATGAGGACGACGAGGGCGAGGACGAGCTCGGATACGACCAGTGCGTCCATCCGGTGCCCGTCCCCGCCCGACTACGTCAGGAACCCATGCCCGAGGCGTCGACCGACTCGGCGACGATGGTCACCCGGTCGTGGTCGACCGACAGGAAGCCGCCGTCGACCACCGCCGTCTTCCAGCCTCCGGCGTTGATGCGGACCTCGCCCTCGGCGAGGACGCAGAGCATCGGCTGGTGGCCGGGCAGCACGCCGAGGTCACCCTCGATGGAGCGGGCGCTGATCTGGCTCGCCTCGCCCTCCCAGACGCGACGGTCCGCGGCGACGAGCTCGACCTGGAGGGCCATCAGAGGTTCTTCTGGATCTCGGCCCACTGGCGCTCGACGTCGTCGAGGCCACCGCACATGAAGAACGCCTGCTCACCGACGTGGTCGAAGTCGCCGTCGCAGATCTTCGTGAAGCCCTCGATGGTGTCGGCCAGGGAGACCGTCGAGCCCTCGATGCCCGTGAACTGCTTCGCGACGTAGGTGTTCTGCGACAGGAAGCGCTGCAGGCGGCGGGCCCGGTTGACGAGGACCTTGTCCTCCTCGGAGAGCTCGTCGATGCCGAGGATCGCGATGATGTCCTGGAGCTCCTTGTTGCGCTGGAGGATCCCCTTGACGCGCAGCGCGGTGTTGTAGTGGTCGTCGGCGATGTACCGGCGGTCCAGGATGCGCGAGGTGGAGGTCAGCGGGTCCACGGCCGGGTAGATGCCGAGCGAGGCGATCTCGCGCGACAGCTCGGTCGTGGCGTCCAGGTGGGCGAACGTCGTGGCCGGCGCCGGGTCGGTGTAGTCGTCGGCGGGGACGTAGATCGCCTGCATCGAGGTGATCGAGTGACCACGCGTCGAGGTGATCCGCTCCTGGAGCGTGCCCATCTCGTCGGCGAGGGTCGGCTGGTAGCCGACGGCGGAGGGCATGCGGCCCAGCAGCGTCGAGACCTCCGAGCCGGCCTGGGTGAACCGGAAGATGTTGTCGATGAAGAGGAGCACGTCCTGCTTCTGGACGTCGCGGAAGTACTCGGCCATCGTCAGGGCCGAGAGGGCGACGCGCAGGCGGGTGCCCGGCGGCTCGTCCATCTGGCCGAACACGAGGGCGGTCTGGCCGAGGACGCCGGCCTCCTCCATCTCGACCATGAGGTCGTTGCCCTCACGGGTGCGCTCGCCGACACCGGCGAACACCGAGACACCACCGTGGTCGCGGGCGACGCGGGCGATCATCTCCTGGATGAGGACGGTCTTGCCGACGCCCGCACCGCCGAACAGGCCGATCTTGCCGCCCTGGACGTACGGGGTGAGCAGGTCGATGACCTTGATGCCGGTCTCGAACATCTGGGTCTTGGACTCGAGCTGGTCGAAGGCCGGGGCCTTGCGGTGGATGCCCCAGCGCTCGTTGACCTCGAAGCGCTCGCCCTCCTCGAGGTTCATGACCTCGCCGGTGGTGTTGAACACCTTGCCGAGCGTGACGTCGCCGACGGGCACGGTGATCGGGCCGCCGGTGTCCTGCACGGCGGTGCCGCGCACGAGGCCGTCGGTGGGCTGCAGCGAGATGGCACGGACCATGTTGTCGCCGATGTGCTGGGCGACCTCGAGGTTGAGGGCCTTCTTCTCGCCACCGATCTCGACCTCGGTGGTCAGCAGGTTGTACTGCTCGGGCATCGCGTCGACGGGGAACTCGACGTCGACGACCGGGCCGATGATGCGGGAGATCCGGCCGACACCGCCGGCGGCGGCGGCCTCGCTCTTCTCGGTGACAGTGGCAGTCATGGGTCTCTCTCTCACTTGCTCTCGGCCAGCGCGCTGGCGCCACCGACGATTTCGCTGATCTCTTGGGTGATCTCGGCCTGGCGCGCCTGGTTGGCCAGACGGGTGTACTTCTTGACGAGCTCCTCGGCGTTGTCCGTCGCCGACTTCATCGCGCGCTGGCGGGCGGCGAGCTCGGAGGCGGCGGCCTGGAGCATGCAGTTGAACAGCCGCGCGTTGACGTACTTCGGCAGCAGCGCGTCGAGGACCTGCGCGGCCCCCGGCTCGAAGTCGTAGAGCGGCAGGAGGTCCTCGGCGGCCGGCTTCTCCTCGCCCTCGACGACCTCCAGGGGCAGGAGGCGGATGACCTCGGGCTCCTGGGTGACCATCGAGACGAAGCGCGTGAAGACGACGTGCACCTCGTCGATGCCGCCCTCGTCGGTGGCCGTGGTGAAGTCGGCGACGAGCCGCTCCCCCACCTCGCGGGCGACGTCGAAGGTCGGCTTCTCGGAGAACCCGCTCCACTCCGCCGCGAACTCACGGTGGCGGAACTTGTAGAACCCGATCGCCTTGCGGCCGAGGAGGTACGGGACGACCTCCTTGCCCTCCTCGCGCAGGCGGGCGACGAGGCGCTCGCTCTCCTTGAGGACCGAGGACGAGTAGGCGCCGGCCAGACCGCGGTCGGAGGTCATGATGACGACCGCGGCGCGGCGCACGTCCTCCTTCTCCGAGGTCAGCGGGTGGTCCTCGTTGGAGAACGTCGCGACCGCGGAGACCGCGCGCGTCAGCGCCCGGGCGTACGGCGTGGACTCGCGCACCGCCTCCTGCGCCTTGACGACGCGGGCAGCGGCCATGAGCTCCATCGCCCGGGTGATCTTCTTCGTCGAGCTGACGGCCCGGATGCGCTGCCGGTACTCCCGGATCTGCGCTCCCATGTCATCCCGCCTTTCGTGGTGTTCGCTCGGTGGACCGGGGGCTCAGCGCTTCTGCCGGACGATCTGCTCCTGGTCGGAGTCCATCGCCTCGCTGCCGTCCTCGCCCTCGTCGTTGACCGGCACCGCCGCGTCGCCGGAGGCGTCGAAGAGCTTGGCCTTGAAGGTGTCGACCTCGGACTCGAGCGCCTGCTCGGTGCTCTCCTCGAACTTCCCGGTCTCGCGGATGCCCGCGAGGAGGTCGCCCTTGGTGCGGCGCAGGTGGTCGAGGAACTCGGCCTCGAAGCGGCGCACGTCCTCGACGGCGACGCTGTCGAGCTTGCCCGTGGTCCCCATCCAGATGGAGACGACCTGCTCCTCGACCGGCACCGGCGCGGCCTGCGGCTGCTTGAGCAGCTCGACGAGGCGGGCACCCTTGGCCAGCTGGGCGCGCGAGGCGGGGTCGAGGTCGGAGGCGAACATCGCGAAGGCCTCGAGGGCGCGGTACTGCGCGAGGTCGAGCTTGAGGCGGCCCGCGACCGACTTCATCGCCTTGATCTGCGCGGCACCACCGACGCGGGAGACGGAGACACCCACGTCGATCGCCGGGCGGACGTTGGCGTTGAACAGGTCGGCCTGGAGGTAGATCTGGCCGTCGGTGATCGAGATGACGTTGGTCGGGATGTACGCCGAGACGTCACCGGCCTTGGTCTCGATGATCGGCAGGCCGGTCATCGAGCCCGCGCCGAGCTCGTCGGAGAGCTTCGCGCAGCGCTCGAGCAGCCGGCTGTGCAGGTAGAAGACGTCTCCCGGGTAGGCCTCGCGGCCCGGCGGGCGGCGCAGGAGGAGGGAGACGGCGCGGTAGGCCTCGGCCTGCTTGGACAGGTCGTCGAAGACGATGAGGACGTGCTTGCCCTGGTACATCCAGTGCTGGCCGATGGCCGAGCCGGTGTAGGGGGCGAGGTACTTGAAGCCCGCGGAGTCCGAGGCGGGGGCCGCGACGATGGTCGTGTACTCCATCGCGCCGGCCTCCTCGAGGGTGCCGCGGACCGACGCGATGGTCGAGCCCTTCTGGCCGATGGCGACGTAGATGCAGCGGACCTGCTTCTCCGGGTCGCCGGTCTCCCAGAACTCCTTCTGGTTGATGATCGTGTCGACGGCGACGGTGGTCTTGCCCGTCTGGCGGTCGCCGATGATCAGCTGGCGCTGGCCGCGGCCGATCGGCGTCATCGCGTCGACGGACTTCAGGCCGGTCTGCAGCGGCTGGTGCACCGACTTGCGCTGGACGACCGTGGGGGCCTGCAGCTCGAGGGCGCGGCGCTCGTCGGAGGCGATGTCGCCGAGGCCGTCGATGGGCGTGCCGAGCGGGTCGACGACGCGACCGAGGAAGGCGTCGCCGACGGGGACCGAGAGGACCTCGCCCGTGCGCTTGACCTCCTGGCCCTCCTCGATGGCGGAGAAGTCACCGAGGATGACGACACCGATCTCGTGGACGTCGAGGTTGAGCGCGAGGCCCAGCGTGCCGTCCTCGAACTGGAGCAGCTCGTTGGTCATCGCCGAGGGCAGGCCCTCGACGTGCGCGATGCCGTCACCGGCGTCGGTGACGCGGCCGACCTCTTCGCGCGAGGCGGCGCCCGGCTCGTAGGAGCGCACGTAGCTGTCCAGCGCGTCCCGGATCTCGTCCGGGCGGATCGAGAGCTCCGTCATGGGTGATCTTCTCCTCGGTCACCGGCCCCCTGTGGGGCCGAAGTTCTGGTGGGTGGTGCGTGTTCGGTTGTGTGCCGCGAGCGGCGGGTCAGCCCCCGGTGACGTGCCGGCGGGCCTCGTCGAGGCGTCGCAGCACCGTGCCGTCGACGACCTCGTCGCCGACCTGGACCCGGATGCCGCCCATGACGGCCGGGTCGCGGACGACCTGGAGGGCCACGGGCTTGCCGTAGTGCTTCTCGAGCGCACTGCGCAGGCGGGCCTGCTGCTGCTCGCTCAGGTCGCCCGCGGCCGTCACGAGCGCGGTCAGCTCGTCACGTCGCTGCGAGGCGAGGTGGAGGTAGGCCGCCATCACCGCGTCGAGCCGGCGTCCGCGGGGCACGCGCACGGCCTGCTCGGCGAGGCGCACCGTCTCCGGGGCGGCCTTGGCGTCGAGGAGGGTGTGGACCAGACCGGCCTTGCCGGCCGAGTCCGTGTTGCGGCTGGAGAGCGTGTCGCGCAGCGAGGGGTCGGCGGCGACGATCCGCTCGAAGCGGAACAGCTCGTCCTCGACGCGGTCGATGCGCCCGGCGGACTCGGCCCCCGCGAGCAGCGCCTGGACGGCGAGGCTCTCGAGGGTGTCGCCGAGGTCGCGCTCGGCGGCCCAGCGCTGGGCCACGACGACCTCGACGAGCTCGCTCGTCGGGGCGCCCACCTTGCCGCCGAACAGGGACCGGGCCAGGCCCGCCTTGTCCGACGACTCGCGCGACGGGTCGGCGAGGGCCCGACGCAGCGACGCGGTGCCCTCGACGACACCGGTCACCGCGAAGAGCTCCTCGGCGAGCGAGCCCGCGTCCGTGCCGCCCCGCAGGGCCGCGTCGAGCGCGTCCTGTGCAGTGCGGCCCGAGGCGCGCGACGACCCACGCATCAGGCGTCCTGCCCGGCCGGGGTGACCTTCTCGGGCGCGACCTCGCCGGCCTCGAGCTCGGCGAGGAACCGGTCGACGATGCCGTTCTGGCGCACCTCGTCCTCGAGCGACTCGCCGACGATCTTGCTCGCGAGGGCGGTCGAGAGCGTCCCGACCTCCTGGCGCAGCTGGACGACCGCCTGCTGGCGCTCGGCCTCGACCTGGCGCTTGGCCGCCTCCGTGATGCGGGTCGCCTCGGCCTGGGCCTGGGCGCGCATCTCGGCGACGATCGAGGCGCCCTGCTCACGGGCCGACTCGCGGATCTCGTTGGCCTCGGTGCGGGCCTCGGCGAGCTGGGCGGTGTACTGCTCCAGCGCGGCCTTGGCCTCGGCCTGGGCCTGCTCCGCCTGCTGCATGCCGCCCTCGATCGCGGCGGCGCGCTCCTCGTAGAGCTCCTCGAGGCGCGGCACGACCTTGGTCTTGTACAGCCAGTACAGGATGCCGAAGGCGATGAGCCCGATGATCATCTCGGCCGGCTGCGGGAGCAGCGGGAAGCCCGAGGGGAAGCCGTGGGGCTCCCCGTCGGCGGCGGCAACTACGGATGCGGTGATCACATCGCGTCCTTATCTCGTCGGTTCAGGTTCGAGCGGGTGCGGTCCGTGCGCGACCCGCGTCAGTTGGGGTTGGTGCCCTGGAAGACGAAGGCGAAGACGAGACCGAGGATGGCCAGCGCCTCCGTGATCGCCATGCCGGTGAAGGCGATGGTCTGGAGCATGCCGCGGGCCTCGGGCTGACGGGCCACACCGTTGATGTAGGCGGCGAAGATCAGGCCGACACCGATGCCGGGGCCGATCGCGGCGAGACCGTAGCCGAGGTAGGCGATGGAGCCGTACATGTCGTGTGTTCCTTTCGGTGGCGCCGGGCCTGTCCCGACGTCGAGGGTGGAGCGGGGGTCGTGCTACCGGCCGGAGCCGGGGGTCAGTGGTGCTCGCTCACCGCGTCGCTGATGTACAGCGCGGCGAGGAGGGTGAAGATGAACGCCTGGAGGAACTCGATGAGGAGCTCGAAGAACGTCATCCCGATGGAGAAGGCGAAGGAGAGCGCGCCCGAGAAGTTGAGGAAGAGGTTGTCGCCCTCGAGGAGCAGGTACTCGCCGCCGATGATGAAGACGAGCAGCATGAGGTGGCCGGCGAGCATGTTGCCGAAGAGTCGCAGCGCGAGCGTCAGCGGCCGGATCACGAAGTACGTGAGGAACTCGAGGCCGAAGAGGATCGGCTTCAGCCAGCCGGGCAGGCCCGGGGGGATGAGGCTCTTGAAGTAGGGCAGGACGCCGTGCTTCCGGCGGATCGCGACCGTGTGGTAGACGACGTAGACGATGAGCGTCAGGACGATCGGGATGCCGACCCGGCTCATCGTGGGGAACTGGATGAACGGCACGATGCCGAACACGTTGTTCACGAGGATGAGCGTGAAGAGGGTGAGCAGCAGCGGGACGAACTGCAGGAAGTCCTTGGAGCCGATGATGTCGCGGCCGATGGTGTTGCGCACGAAGTTGTACGAGCCCTCGACCATGAACTGGCTCTTGCTCGGCACGACCGTCAGCTTGCGGGTAGCGCCGACGTAGAACCAGGCGAGCAGACCCACCGAGATGAGCAGGACGATCGCCGGGCGGGTGATGGCCCAGGCGCCGGTCCCGTCGAAGGGGATGACCGGCCACCAGAAGTCCGCGACGCCGGGCGTCTGGAAGCCGCCCTCCCCGCCTTCGGCGGTGGCGACGGCAGCGGGCAGCCAGCTAGCGGAGACCACGGTCGGGCTCACACCTTCTCCTCGGGGATGTCACGGGCGCCGACGACGGGCGCCCGGGTGGACTGGACGTACGCTACCCGACCCCCGGAGGTGGTCGCGACGGCGGGACCCCGGGCCCCGGACGGGCTCATCGGCCCTGCTCCGGGTCCTCGGCGGGCTCGTCGTAGACGGGCAGTCGGGCGGTGCGCATGGCCCGCCAGGCGAAGGCCTGCCAGGCGAGGGTGACGACGAGCGCGGTGAGCGCGAGGGCCGTGCCGTCGACCCAGGAGGCGTTCCGGAAGACGATGAAGAACACGAGCAGCACGAGGATCTGGGCCAGGTAGACGGCCATCGCGACGGCGAGGAAGGCGTGCGGGCTGGCGCTGCGGACGAGCCGGCTGAGCAGGAACATCCCCGAGGCGAAGAAGCCGATGGAGACCGCGAGGCCGAGCAGCGAGCCCGGGAGGGCGTCGAGACCCCGCACGGCGGTGAGCACGACGACCGTCAGGGCCCCGGCGACGCTGGCCGGGACGAGCGCGCCCCGGAGCATGACCGCGAACGGGGCGCCGGCGGTGGCGACGGTGTTCTCGGGGCGGTCGGTCATCGACGATCGGCCTCTTCGGTGGTCGTGGCGGAGGTGGTTCCGGACGGCTTGTGAAAGTTATCACAAGCCCTTCGTCATGCCAAAGGTGCAGGTCAGACCCGTCGCGCGAGGACGACCCAGATGGTGCGGACGATGATCTCGAGGTCGAGCACCGGGGACCAGTTGACGAGGTACTGCAGGTCGTAGCCGAGCTTGTACTCGGCGTCGGTGTGGTACCGCCCGTGGATCTGGGCCAGACCGGTCAGCCCCGGGGGCACCTCGTGCCGGCGGGTGTACCCGGCGATCTCCTTCTCGAACCCCGCGGTCAGCTCGGGGCGCTCGGGCCGCGGCCCGACGACCGACATCCGGCCGGTGAGGATGTGCAGGATCTGCGGCAGCTCGTCGGCGCGCGTGGCCCGCACCCAGCGGCAGGCCGGGATGACCCGCGGGTCGCCGGTGCCGGTGGAGAGCTGCGCGCCGCCGTCGACCTCGGCATCGAGCCGCATGGTGCGGAACTTGACCATCTCGAAGGTCTCCCCACCGACCCCGACGCGCGTCTGCCGGAACAGCAGGGGCCGGCCGGCGACGACCAGCTGGTGCAGCGCCGTCCCCCCGAGCAGGAGCAGCCAGACGGGCGCGGTGAGGACGACGAGCAGCAGGTCCAGGAGGCGCTTGAAGTGCCGCTGCGAGGGCGCCATCGTCTGGGCCTGGAGGAGCACGAAGGGCAGGCCGGCCACCTCGCGCAGCCGGTCCAGGCCGAAGAGCGTCTCGCGCCCGCCCACGCGCAGCAGCACGGTGGCGTCCTGCCGGTCGAGGCGCCCGATGGTGCGCGGGTACCAGTCGTCGAGCCACGCGGCCGTGAGCAGCAGGACGTCGGTGGCGCGGGTGTGCTCGACGGCGTCGACGACGGTGTGCGGGTCGTCGACCTCGCCGACCACCTCCAGCGTCGAGTCGTTGGCCGCGAGGTGCTCACGGGCCAGGCCGATGTCGGCCGGCGTGCCCGCGAGGACCACCCGCGGCGGCCCCTCGCGCCGTGTGCGCAGCCACTGGACGACCGCGCGGTTGACCGCCACGGCCACACCGGCCAGGACGATGACGGCGACGAGGTTGGTGATCGGGAACGGCAGCGCCCGCTCGATGAGCGAGCCCCGTTGCCGCAGCAGGCCGCCGAGCGCCAGGTTGAGCAGCGCCACGAAGCTGCCGGCCGCGAGGGAGAGCCGGGCCGCCTTGGGCAGCACCGCTGCTCCCCCGAGCCGCGGCTCGCGCTCGTAGAGCCCGCCGAAGTAGTACGCGACGAGGAAGACCAGGCTCGACACGACGAACGAGACGGCGTACGCGCCGGTGTTGTACGTCGGCCACGACGCGGGCGCGCCGAAGCGGTAGAGCATGACCGCCACGGCCAGCCCGAGGACGGCGAGGCCGTCGAGGAGCATGACGAGGCGGAACCCGCGGCGGTTCAGCCGGGTGAGCAGGCGCGGCTCCGGCCGGGTCGCGGGCGAGGGGTCGGACACGGTCGCGGCGCCCCCGCGCTCAGGCGCCGGGCCGCGGGTACGCCGGGAACGCCTCGACGAGGTCGGTGACCTGGCCCCGCACCTCGCGCGAGACGGCGTGCTCGGGGTCGGCGTCGCCCTCGGTCACGGCCTTCGCGATGAGCGCGGCGACGGTGCGCATCTGGTCCTCGCCCATCCCCTGCGTCGTGACGCACGGGGTGCCGACGCGGATGCCCGAGGCGATGTTCGGCTTCTGCGGGTCGAACGGGATCGCGTTCTTGTTCAAGGTGATCCCCGCGGCGTCGGCGCGGGCCTCGGCGTCGACACCGGTGACCATGACCGGCTGGAGGTCGTGGAGGCTCAGGTGGGTGTCGGTGCCGCCGGTGGTGGGCCGGATGCCGTGCTCCCCCAGCGACTGCGCGAGCACCGCGGCGTTGGCGACGACCTGGCGCGTGTACGCGGCGTACTCGGGGGTGGCGCACTCCTTAAAGTTCACGGCCTTCGCGGCGATGGTGTGCATCTGCGGGCCGCCCTGCATCATCGGGAAGACGGCCTTGTCGATGGCGGCGGCGTGCTCCTCGCGGCAGACGATGGCGCCCGAGCGCGGGCCGCGCAGCACCTTGTGGGTCGTGAACGACACGACGTCGGCGTACGGCACCGGGCTCTCGATGGCCTTCCCGGCGACGAGGCCGATGAAGTGCGCGGCGTCGACCCAGAAGATCGCGCCGACCTCGTCGGCGATGGCGCGGAAGCGCGCGAAGTCGATGGTGCGCGGGATGGCCGAGCCCCCGGCGAGGATGACCTTCGGGCGGTGCTCGCGCGCGAGCTGCTCGACCTGGTCGTAGTCGATGTCCTCGGTGTCCTTGTCGACGCCGTAGTGGACGGCGTCGAACCACTTGCCGGAGAACGAGACCTTCGTGCCGTGCGTCAGGTGGCCGCCGTGCGGGAGGCTCATCGCGAGGATGGTCTCGCCGGGCTTGAGGAACGCGCCGTACACGGCCTGGTTCGCGCTGGCGCCCGAGTGCGGCTGGACGTTGGCGTGGTCGGCGGCGAAGAGGGTCTTGCACCGCTCGATGGCCAGGCTCTCGGCCACGTCGACCTCGGAGCACCCGCCGTAGTACCGGCGGCCGGGGTAGCCCTCGGCGTACTTGTTCGAGAGCGTCGAACCGAGTGCAGTGAGCACCTCGGGGCTGGAGAAGTTCTCGCTGGCGATGAGCTGCAGCCCACCCCGCAGCCGACCGAGCTCGGAGACCAGGACCCCGGCGATGTCGGGGTCGAACGCGGCGAGCGCGTCGAAGTCGGATCCGTAGAACGTGTCAGTCATCGTCGCTGGTCTCCCGCGGCTCGTCCTGGTTCGGTGCACCGGTCTCGGCACCCGCGTCGGCCTCGTCGGCGCGCGACAACTCTAGGGCGTCGGCGCGGGCCCGCTCGACGACGTCCATCACCTCCTGCTCCGAGAGCGCGCCGAGCCGCAGGATGCTCGGCTCCTCGCGCGTGCAGTCGACGATGGTCGAGGCGAGGCCGCCGGTGCTCGGGCCGCCGTCGAGGTAGAACTCGACGGCCGCGCCGAGCTGGCTCGCGGCGTCGAGGACGGTGCGGCTGGCCGGGTGCCCGTGCCGGTTGGCGCTGCTGACCGCCATCGGCCCGACCTCCTGGAGGAGGGCGAGGGCGACCTCGTCGTCGGGCATCCGCAGGGCGACCGTGCCGCCGGTCTCCCCGAGGTCCCACGCGAGCGAGGGCTGCGCCCGCAGCACGATCGTCAGCGGCCCGGGCCAGAAGGCGCGGACCAGCGCCCGCGCGTACTCGGGCACCTCGGTGGCCAGGCCCTCGAGCGTGCGCTCCTCCGGGACGAGCACCGGCGGGGGCATGTCGGGGCCGCGGCCCTTGGCGTCGAGCAGGTCGCGGACGGCGTCGTGGCTGAAGGCGTCCGCGCCGATGCCGTAGACGGTGTCGGTGGGCAGCACGACGAGTGCTCCGCGCCGGACACCCTCGGCGACCTTCGGCAGGGCGTCGGCGCGCCCGCTCTCGGTGGTGCAGTCGAAGACCGGGCTCATGGGGCCAGCCTAGGACGCGCCGCTCCGCCGGCCCGGAGGCGGTTGGCGCGTCGCAGCGGGCAGGATGGTCGCATGCAGCGCTACTCGGGCCTGGCCTGGACCGGCCTCGGCGTCCTCGTCATCGTCGCCGTCCTCTGGTTCGTCCTGCCGCGTCTCTGAGGCGCGGAGTGGCGGGCGACCGTCAGGGCGCGCGGACGGCGACGGTGGCGCGGGGCCGGCCCGAGAGGTCGGGGTGGTCGACGACCTCGGTCCACGCGCCGGTGGCCCGCAGCCCGGCCGGCAGCTTCTCGCCCTGGCTGTCGGCGTGCTCCATGACGAGCACGCCCCCGGGGCGCAGCAGCACCGCCGCGCGGGCGGCCACCGCCAGCGGCACCGCCAGGCCGTCGGCCGAGCGCCCGTAGAGCGCGACCTCGGGGTCGTGGTCGCGCACCTCGGGGTCGAGCGGCACGGCACCGTCGGGGATGTAGGGCGGGTTGCTCACGACGACGTCGACCATCCCCTCGAGCTCGGGGAAGGCGCTCGTGGCGTCGCCGAGCAGCACCTCGACGTCGAGCCCGAGCCGGTCGCGGTTGGCGACCGCCCACCCGTGCGCGAGGTCGGAGAGCTCGACGGCGTGCACGGTGGCCGCCGGCAGCTCGTCCTTGACGGCCAGGGCGATGGCGCCCGAGCCGGTGCAGAGGTCGACGACGAGCGGGGTGTCCCCGGCCGCGCGAGCGGCCTCGAGGGCCAGCCCGGCGACCACCTCGGTCTCCGGGCGGGGCACGAATACGCCCGGGCCGACGGCCAGCACCAGGTGGCGGAAGGCGGCCCGCCCGGTGAGGTGCTGCAGCGGCACGCGCTCGCGGCGCTCGGCGAGGAGGTCCTCGAGGCGCGCCACGTCCGCCTCCCCTACCGGGGTGCGCAGGACGGCCATCCGCCGCACTCCCCCGGCGTCGGTGCCGAGGACGAACCCCAGCAGCTCGACGGCATCGGCGTCCGGAGAGGCGATGCCCACGGCCGCGAGGTCGGCGCGGGCCGCGGCGAGCAGCGCGTCGACGGTGAGGGTCATCGCTCGGCGATCGCGGCGAGCCGGGCGGCCTCGTCGGCGTCGACGGCCGACTGGACGACGGGGTCGAGGTCGCCGTCGAGCACGGCGTCGAGGTTGTGCGCCTTGTAGCCGGTGCGGTGGTCGCTCACCCGGTTCTCGGGGAAGTTGTAGGTGCGGATCCGCTCGGAGCGGTCGACGGTGCGCACCTGGCTCGCCCGCACCGAGGCGTCGGCGGCGTTCCGCTCGTCCATCGCCTGCTGGTGGAGCCGGGCCCGCAGCACGCGCAGCGCGGCCTCACGGTTCTGGAGCTGGCTCTTCTCGTTCTGGCAGGAGACGACCAACCCGGTCGGCAGGTGGGTGATGCGCACGGCGGAGTCGGTGGTGTTGACGCTCTGGCCGCCCGGACCGCTGGAGCGGAAGACGTCGATGCGCAGGTCGTTCGGGTCGATGACCACCTCGACCTCCTCGGCCTCGGGCATCACCCAGACCCCGGCGGCCGAGGTGTGGATGCGGCCCTGGCTCTCGGTGACGGGCACGCGCTGCACGCGGTGCACGCCGCCCTCGAACTTCAGCCGCGCCCACGGCGCCTCGCCGGGCTGCGGTGTGCCGCGCGACTTCACGGAGACCCGCACGTCCTTGTAGCCGCCGAGGTCGGACTCGGTGGCGTCGAGGACCTCGGTGCGCCAGCCCCGGCGCTCGGCGTGCCGCAGGTACATCCGCAGCAGGTCGCCGGCGAACAGCGCGGACTCCTCGCCGCCCTCCCCCGCCTTGACCTCGAGGATGACGTCGCGGTCGTCCTCGGGGTCGCGCGGCACGAGGAGGCGACGCAGGCGGTCCTCGGCGGCGGTCAGCGTCTCCTCGAGGGCCGGCACCTCGTCGGCGAACGCGGCGTCCTCGGCGGCCAGCTCACGGGCTGCGCCGAGGTCGTCCCGGGCGGCGACCCAGGCCTGGTGCGCCGCGACGGTCGGGCCGAGCGCCGCGTAGCGCTTGGCCACCTCGCGGCTGCGGTCGGGGTCGGAGGCGACCTCGGGGTCGGCCATCTCGCGCTCGAGCGCGGCGTGCTCGGCGACGAGCGCCTCGGCGGACTCGAGCACCGGGGGCCTCCTGGTGACGTGGGCGGGTGGGAACACGAACGCGCCGGCCCGCCCTCGAGGGGGCGGACCGGCGCGTCGGGGGTGCTACTTGGCGGCCTTCTTGCCGTAGCGGGCCTCGAACCGGGCCACGCGGCCGCCGGTGTCGAGAATCTTCTGCTTGCCCGTGTAGAACGGGTGGCAGTTGCTGCAGACGTCGGCGTGGATGCTGCCGTTGGCCGCGGTGCTGCGCGTGGTGAACGTGTTGCCACAGGTGCAGGTGACCGTGGTCTCGACGTAGGTCGGGTGGATGTCCTTCTTCACGAAACTCTCTCCTTGGCTGATACCGGGTCGGCGGGTCCAGCACCGTGCTGCAAACCCTTGGCGCCCCGACTGCGACCCTCGTGGGGAGGTCGCTCAGGAAACGCGTCACTGCCGTGAACCGGTCCAGCGGTCCAGTGTGCCAGAGATGCACACGGTGTCCTAAACCGCGTCGGGGGCGGCCGCATTCCCCAGATCGGACACGGGGACGGGGCGCTCAGACCGCGACGAGGTGCCGTCCCGGAGCGGCTGCCGGCCAGGTGAGCGCGACGTCGTTGCCGACGCCCGCCACCGTGGTGACGTCGAGCCGGCCGCCGAGGGCCTCCACGGCCTCCCGCGTGACGCCTCCGTCGGAGGCCGCCGGGGCGACACCCGGGCCGGTGTCGGCGAGGCGCAGCGTGACCAGCCCCGCGTCGCGGGTCAGGGAGAGCGCCACCTCGGTGCCGGGCGCCAGGGTGACCACCGCGCGGGCGAGCACCGAGACGACGAGGTCGTGCCACGCCACCGAGGGGAGCGCGACGTCGAGCGGCTCGTCGTCCAGGTCGACGGTCAGGAGGAGGGAGCGGCGGCACGCGGCGGCAGCGAGGGTGGTGACGGCGTCGACGAGCAGGGCGGCGAGGTCGGGGACCTCGGTCGGGTGCGCGGTGGCGGGCTGGGCGGACATCGGGACTCCTTCCGGTCCCTCGGCGGTGACGTGCCGCCACGCTAGGGACCCGCCCCCGGGCGGGGTCCAGCCCCCGGGCCGAGGTCGGGCCGTTCGCCCGATGGGCCCCTCCACCGGTCATCCGTCGGGACCGGGTCGTCGGACCCAGCCGATACCGTCGGGTGGATGAGGTTCGGAGTCGTCGTCCCGTGGGCCACCGAGCGCGAGTTCACCGAGCTCGCCGCCGTCGCCGAGGAGGCGGGGTGGGACCAGGTCTTCTCGTGGGAGGCGGTCTGGGGCCAGGACGCCTGGGTCACCCTCGGCGCGGCGGCGATGGCCACCGAGCGCATCCGGCTCGGCACGCTGCTCACCCCTGCCGCGCGGTACCGGCCGTGGGACCTCGCCTCGCGCGTGGCCTCCGTCGACCGGCTCTCGGGCGGGCGCGTCACGCTCGGGGTCGGGCTCGGCGCCCTCCACGGCAACTGGCTGGCCTTCGAGGAGGACGAGGGGCGCGCCACCCGGGCCGCGAAGCTCGACGAGGGCCTGGCCGTCTACGCCGGGCTGATGGGCGGCCAGCCGTTCGAGTACGCCGGCAAGCACTACAGCGCGCGCCCGGTCACCGAGCTCGTCCCGGCACCACCGGTGCAGACCCCGCACCCGCCGGTGTGGTGCGTCGGGATGCTCGTGCCCGGCCGCGACCGGCAGCGCTCCCTCGAGCGCGCGGCCCGCTGGCAGGGCGTCTTCCCCGCCGTCGCCGGGGGCACCCTCGAGGACCCCGGGTCGCGGCTGACCCACGACACGCTGCGCGAGCTCGTCGAGCGCATCGGCGTGCTCCGGGCCGACGCCGGGCAGACGATGGAGGGCTACGACGTCGTCGTCGAGGGCGACAGCCACGGGTCGTTCGGCGAGACCCGCCCGCCCGTGCAGGCCTGGGCGGACGCCGGCGCCACCTGGTGGGTCGAGTCGTGGTGGGACCTGCCCGACGACGCCGACGGCCGGGCCGAGCTGCGCCGCCGGATCGCCCTCGGCCCGCAGCGGTGACGAGCCCGCTCGTCCGGGAGGCCACCCGGGCGGACGCCGACGCCCTCGTCACCCTGCGTGCGCTGATGTTCGAGGCGATGGGCACCGACCCCGCCGCGCTCGAGCACCCCGTCTGGCGGGTGCGCGCCCGCGACTGGTTCCTCGAGGCGGTCGGGGCCGCCGCGGTGCGGGTCGTCGTCGCCGAGGTCGACGCGGTGGTGGCCTCGAGCGCGGTCGGGGAGGTCACGGCGCTGGCCCCCGGGCCCTCGACCCCCAACGGCTCGGTCGGCCTGCTCTCCAACGTCGCCACGCTCCCGCAGCACCGCGGGCTGGGACTGGCCGCGGCGTGCACCGACGACGTGCTCGCGTGGTTCCGCGAGCACACCGACGTCACGCGCGTCGACCTCTTCGCCACCGAGGCAGGGGCCCGCGTCTACGCTCCGCGCGGGTTCGTCACCGTGTCCCAGCCGGCGATGCGGCGGAGGGTCGAGCGGCTCTGACGCACGACGCCCCCGGTCCCGCAGGGTGCGGGCCGGGGGCGTGCGTCGAGGAGGTCGCCGCTCAGGCGTCGTCCTCGTCGAGCTTGATCGAGCTCGTCTGCTGCACCTGCATCAGGAACTCGTAGTTGTTCTTCGTCTTCTTGATGCGGTCCAGCAGCAGCTCGATGCCCTGCTGGGAGTCCAGCGCGGCGAGGACGCGGCGCAGCTTCCACATGATCTTGAGCTCCTCGGGCGCGAGGAGGATCTCCTCGCGGCGCGTGCCCGAGTTGTTGACGTCGACCGCGGGGAAGATGCGGCGGTTGGCCAGACCCCGGTCGAGCTTGAGCTCCATGTTGCCGGTGCCCTTGAACTCCTCGAAGATCACCTCGTCCATCCGCGAGCCGGTCTCGACGAGCGCGGTGGCGAGAATGGTCAGCGAGCCGCCGTTCTCGATGTTGCGCGCGGCGCCGAAGAACTTCTTCGGCGGGTAGAGCGCGGCCGAGTCGACACCACCGGAGAGGATGCGCCCGCTCGCCGGGGCGGCGAGGTTGTAGGCGCGACCGAGCTTGGTGATGGAGTCGAGGAGCACGACGACGTCGTGACCCATCTCGACGAGCCGCTTGGCCCGCTCGATGGCGAGCTCGGCGACCGTGGTGTGGTCGTCGGCGGGCCGGTCGAAGGTCGAGGAGATGACCTCGCCCTTGACGGCGCGCTGCATGTCGGTGACCTCCTCCGGACGCTCGTCGACGAGGACGACCATGAGGTGGCACTCGGGGTTGTTCGTCGTGATGGCGTTGGCGATGGACTGCATGACCATCGTCTTGCCGGCCTTGGCCGGGGCGACGATGAGCCCGCGCTGGCCCTTGCCGATGGGGGCCACGAGGTCGATGATCCGCGTCGTGATGATGCTCTGCTCGGTCTCCAGGCGCAGGCGGTCCTGCGGGTAGAGCGGCGTGAGCTTGCCGAACTCGGGGCGACGGCGGGCGTCGTCCGGGGTCATCGCGTTGACGGTCTCGAGGCGCGCGAGCGGGGTGTACTTCGCCCGGTTGTTGCGCGAGCCGACGGTCTGCTGCTGGGGCTCCTCGCCCTCGCGCGCGGCCTTGATCGAGCCGGTGACGGCGTCGCCCTTGCGCAGGCCGTAGCGCTTGACCATCTGCATCGGGACGTAGATGTCGCTGCTGCCCGGCAGGTAGCCCGTGGTGCGCACGAAGGCGTAGCTGTCGAGGATGTCGAGGATGCCCGCGACCGGCACGAGGACGTCGTCCTCGTGGATCTGGGGCTCGCCCTCGACCTGCTGCGGGGCCGGCCCGCCGTCCTGGCCGCGACGCTTGTCGCGGTTGCGACCGCGGTTGCGGCGGCGGCGGCCGCCGCGGCCCTCCTCGTCGTCGTCGCGACGCTGCTGCTGGTTGCCCTGGTGCTGGCCACCCTGCTGCTGGCGGTCCTGGCGGTCCTGGCGGTCCCCACGGTCCTGGCGGTCCCCGCGGTCCTGGCGCTCGCCCTGCTGACGGTCGCGGCCCTGCTGCTGGTCGCGGTCGCCGCGCTCGCGGGTCTGCTGCTGGCCCTGCTCGCCGTCGCGACCCTCGCCGTCCCGGCGCTGCTCGCGCCGGTCCTGGCGCTCGGAGCGCTCCTGGCGGTCCGGGCGCTCGGCCCGCTCCTCGCGCGGCCGGTCGGCCGGGGCCCCCTCGCGGCGGGCCACGGGGGCCTCGTCACGCCGCTCCTGGCGCGGGCGCTCCTGGGCGGCGGGTCCGCTCTCGCCGTTCTGGCGGGCGCGGATGGCGGCGACGAGGTCGCCCTTGCGCATCTTGGCGGTGCCGCTGATGCCCATGCTCGAGGCGAGGCCCTGCAGCTCGGCGAGCCGCATGGCGGAGAGGGCACCGGAGCGGCGTGCTCCCCCGGCCGATGCCGTGGCCTCGAGGGTGGTGGTGTCTGTCACGAAGGATCCTTCCCCTCGTTCGTGGACCGGCTCGAATGGCCGGTCTGGTGGAAGTGACCACGCACGGGCGAGCAGCCGAGAGGGCTGGTGGTTCAGCCGTGGTACGTGGGGGGCGTTCCGTAGCAGGCAGCGGGCAGAGGGCCCGGCATCGGCCGCGGACGCAGGTCCCACAGTACCACCGGGACGGCCCGGGGCGGGGCAGGCGGCGGAGAACCCGCCGGTCAGCCGCCTCCCAGCACCTCGAGGGCGGCGCCCCGCGCCGGGATGCCCGGCGTGAGCACGCGCCACCCGGTGGGCCCGTGGGCGCACACCGTCTCGAGCCGCTCGCGACGCGCGAGCACGAGCACCGACGGACCGGCCCCCGAGATCGCCGCGGCGTGGCCGTCGGCGCGCAGGGCGTCGACCAGGGCCATCGAGGCGGGGTAGGACGCCCGGCGCGCCTCCTGGTGCAGCCAGTCCCGGGTCGCCTCGACGAGGTGCTCGGGCGCGGCGCCCACCGCGTGCGCCAGGAGTGCGGCGCGGGCCGAGTTGGCGACGGCGTCGGCGAGCCGCACCTGCTGCGGCAGGACCGAGCGGGCCCGCGCGGTGGAGAGCTGGGTGTCCGGCGCGAAGACGACCGGCTCGACGTCGGGGTGCACGGGCAGGCGCACCGTGGTCGTGCCCGCCTCCTCGGTCCACGACAGCGTGACCCCGCCGTAGACGCTCGCGGACGCGTTGTCCGGGTGCCCCTCGAGGCGCGCGGCGAGCGAGTTGGCGACGGAGAGGTCGACCTCTCCCCCGTCACCCGCCGACGCCGAGGCCAGCCCGAGCGCGGCGACGATGCCGGTCACGATGGCCGTGGCCGACGAGCCCATCCCGCGGCCGTGCGGCACCGCGTTGACGCACTCGAGCCGGAGCCCGACCGGGGCCGGCACATCCGCCTCCGCCCACGCCGCGCGCATCGCGCGGTGCACGAGATGGCTCTCGTCGAGGGGCACCGCACCGGCCCCCTCCCCCTCGACGACGACGACGAGGCCGGGCGCGTCGGTGACCGTCGCGCGGCAGTGGTCCCACACGCCGAGGGCGCAGCCGACGGAGTCGAAGCCGGGCCCGAGGTTGGCGCTGCTCGCCGGGACGCGCACCTCGACGGCGACGCCCGGGCGCAGCACCTCGCTCACCCCTCGAGCCCGAGCGCGGCCGCGACGGAGTAGGCGTCGACCGGCACGCGGACCGGCTGCACGTCGGAGCCGTCCGCGGTGCGCAGCGCCCACTGCGGGTCCTTGAGGCCGTGACCGGTGACGGTGCAGACGATCGTCGCGTCCTGCGGCACGCGTCCGGCGCGGTGCATCTTCAGCAGGCCGGCGATGCTCGCGGCGGACCCGGGCTCGACGAAGACGCCCTCGGTGGAGGACAGCACGCGGTGCGCCTCGAGGATCTCGTCGTCGGTGACGGAGTCGATGACCCCGCCGGACTCGTCGCGGGCGGCCTCGGCCTGCCTCCACGAGGCGGGGTTGCCGATGCGGATGGCGGTGGCGATGGTCTCGGGGTGGTCGACGGGGTGCCCGAGGACGATCGGCGCGGCCCCCGCGGCCTGGAAGCCCCACATCTGCGGGCGTCGGGTGGCGACCGGCGGGAGCATCGAGCCATCGGATCCGGCTGTCTCGGAAGCGTACTCGGTGTACCCCTTCCAGTAGGCCGTGATGTTCCCCGCGTTGCCGACGGGCAGGACGTGGATGTCCGGCGCGTCGCCGAGGGCGTCGACGACCTCGAAGGCGGCCGTCTTCTGGCCCTCGATGCGGGCCGGGTTGACCGAGTTGACGAGCTCGACCGGGTAGGACTCGGCCAGCTTGCGGGCCACCGTGAGGCAGTCGTCGAAGTTGCCCTCGACCTGGATGAGGGTGGCGCCGTGGGCGATCGCCTGGCTGAGCTTGCCCATCGCGATCTTGCCGTCGGGCACGAGCACGGCGCAGGTCATCCCCGCCTTGACGGCGTACGCGGCGGCGCTGGCGCTGGTGTTGCCGGTGCTCGCGCAGATGACCGCCTTCGCACCGTTCAGCTTGGCGGCGGAGATGGCGGCCGTCATCCCGCGGTCCTTGAAGGAGGCCGTCGGGTTGAGGCCCTCGTACTTGACGAGGACGTTGGCCCCCGTCGTCACCGAGAGGTTCTCGCAGGGGATGAGCGGCGTGCCACCTTCGTGCAGGGTGACGACGGGCGCCCCTGCGAGAGAGGGCAACCGGTCGGCGTACTCGCGGATGACTCCGCGCCACTGGTGGGCCACGTCAGGCTCCTTCCACACGCATGACGGAGGCGACGTCGTCCACCGCGTCGAGCGCGGCGAGGGCGTCGACGGTGGCCGACAGGGCGGCATCGCTCGCCCGGTGGGTCACGACGATGAGCTTCGCGCGCCCCTCCCCCTCGGGGTCGGCCTGCTGGCGGACGGTCTCGATGGAGACCCCGTGCTCGGCGAAGGCCGCGGCCACCTGGGCGAGCACGCCCGGGCGGTCGGCGACGTCGAGGCTGATGTGGTACCTCGTGACGGCGCGGCCCATGTCGACGACCGGCAGGTCGGCGTAGGCCGACTCCCCCGGTCCGCGGCCGCCCGCGACCCGGTGCCGCGCGACGGCGACGACGTCACCGAGCACCGCCGAGGCTGTGGGGTCGCCCCCGGCGCCGCGGCCGTAGAACATCAGCTCGCCGGCGGCCTCGGCCTCGACGAAGACGGCGTTGAAGGCCTCGCGGACGCTGGCCAGCGGGTGCGAGCGCGGCACCATCGCGGGGTGGACGCGCACGCTGACGGCGTCCTGCCCGTCCGCGGTGACCCGCTCGCAGATGGCGAGCAGCTTGACGACGCAGTCGTTCTCGCGCGCGGCGCGGATGTCGGCGGCCGTCACCTCGCTGATCCCCTCGCGGTGCACGTCGGAGGACGAGACCCGCGTGTGGAAGGCCATGCTCGCGAGGATGGCGGCCTTCGCGGCGGCGTCGAAGCCCTCGACGTCGGCGGTGGGGTCGGCCTCGGCGTACCCGAGGGCCTGGGCCTGCTCGACGGTCTCGGCGAACCCGGCACCGGAGACGTCCATCTTGTCGAGGACGAAGTTCGTCGTGCCGTTGACGATCCCCATCACCTTGCGGACGTGGTCGCCGGCCAGCGACTCCTGCACGGGCCGCAGGATCGGGATGGCACCGGCCACGGCCGCCTCGTAGTAGAGGTCGACGCCGTGCCGGGCGGCGGACTCGAAGAGCGTCGGGCCGTCCTCCGCTAGCAGGGCCTTGTTGGCGGAGACCACCGAGGCGCCGTGCTCCATCGCCCGCAGGATGAGGCCGCGGGCGGGGTCGATGCCTCCGATCACCTCGATGACCACGTCGGCGCGGGCGACGAGCTCGTCGGCGTCCGCGGTGAAGAGCGAGGGGTCGACGGGGACGTCGGGGCGCGGGCGCTGCGGGCGGCGGACGGCGATGCCGACCAGCTCGAGGCGGGCACCGGCCCGGGCGGCGAGGTCGTCGGCCTGCTCGACGAGCATCCGGGCGACGGAGGAGCCGACGACGCCGCAGCCGAGCAGGGCGACGCGCAGGGGGGCGCCGGGTTCGTGGGCCATCGCGGGCTGGGTCTCCTGGGTCTCGGGGCTCACGCGTCCGCCACGTCGAGGGCGAGCAGGTCGTCGATAGTCTCACGGCGGACGATGACCCGGCTCTCGCCTCCGCGGACCGCGACGACGGGCGGGCGCGGCGTGTGGTTGTACTGGCTGGACAGGCTGCGGCAGTAGGCGCCGGTGCCCGGCACGGCGATGAGGTCGCCGGGGCGGACGTCGGCCGGGAGGTACTCGTCGAGGACGACGATGTCGCCGCTCTCGCAGTGCCGGCCGACCACGCGGGCGAGCACCGGCTCGGCGGTGGAGTACCGGTTGGCCAGCGTGCACGAGTAGTCGGCCTCGTAGAGGGCGGGCCGGGCGTTGTCGCTCATTCCGCCGTCGACGGCGACGTAGGTGCGGGCGTGGCCGCCGCCGAGCTCGACGCGCTTGACGGTGCCGACCTCGTAGAGCGTGAAGGTGCTCGGGCCGACGATGGCGCGCCCGGGCTCGACCGAGACCCGCGGCACGCGGCTGTTGTCGCCGTCGCCGAGGGCCTTGAACTCGCGCTCGACGATGTCGGCCATCGCGTCGGCGAGGACGTCGGGCGGCAGCGGCGTGTGCTGCGAGGTGTAGGCGATGCCGTAGCCGCCGCCGAGGTCGATCTCCGGCATCGAGACGCCGTGCTCGGCCTCGACCTTCGCGTGCAGGCCGACCAGGCGGTGGATGGCCGCCTCGAAGCCGCCGGTGTCGAAGATCTGGCTGCCGATGTGGCTGTGCACGCCGCGCAGGTCGACGGCGTCGGGGTGGGCGAGCAGCCGGGCGAGTGCCTCCTCGGCCTGCCCGCCCGCGAGGCTGAAGCCGAACTTCTGGTCCTCGTGGCCGGTGGCGATGAACTCGTGGGTGTGCGCCTCGACCCCGACGGTGACGCGGACCATGACCGGCGCGCGCACGCCGAGCTCACCGGCGAGCGCGACGACGCGGTCGATCTCGTCGAAGGAGTCGACGACGATGCGGCCGACGCCGTACTCGAGGGCATCGCGCAGCTCGGCGACGGTCTTGTTGTTGCCGTGGAACGCGATCCGCTCCGGCGGGAAGGCGGCGCGGCGGGCCACGGCCAGCTCGCCGCCGGTGCAGACGTCGAGGTGCAGCCCCTCCTCGTCGACCCAGCGGGCGACCGCCGTGCAGAGGAACGCCTTGCCGGCGTAGTACACGTCGGCACCGCCGAAGCGCTCGAAGGAGGACCCGAAGCCGTCGCGGAAAGCCCCTGCGCGGGAACGGAAGTCGTCCTCGTCGAGGACGTAAGCGGCGGTGCCGTGGCGCTCGGCGATGGTCAGGACGTCGAGCCCGGCGACCGTCAGACGACCGTGCTCGTCACGGCCCACGGACGACGCCCAGAGCTGCGGCAGCAGCTCCATGACGTCGCTCGGGTAGGGCAGGTAGAGCGGCGGGCCGCCGTAGCCCTCGGCGTGGAGGGCGCCGGCCTCGTGGGCGCGCACGGGTCAGCCCCTCACATGCGCTCGGGCGCCGAGACGCCGAGCAGGTCGAGGCCGTTGGCGAGCACCTGGCGGGTGGCGTCGTTGAGCCACAACCGGGTCCGGTGGAGGTCGGTGACCTCCTCCTCGGCGTTCATCGGCCGCACGCGGCAGGTGTCGTACCACTTGTGGTACCGCGCGGCGAGGTCCTCGAGGTAGCGCGCCACCCGGTGCGGCTCGCGCAGGTGCGCCGCCTGGGCGACGACCCGCGGGAAGTCGCCGATCACCGCGAGCAGCGTCGCCTCGGTGGGGTCCGTGAGCAGCGAGGCGTCGAAGCCGTCGGCGCGGTGGACGCCGTCCTCGGCCGCCAGCCGTGCGACGTTGGCGGTCCGGGCGTGGGCGTACTGCACGTAGAAGACCGGGTTGTCGTTGGTCTGCTTGCGCAGCTCCTCGCCGTCGAGGCTCAGCGGGCTGTCGGCGGGGTACCGGGCCAGCGAGTAGCGGATGGCGTCGGTGCCGATCCAGCCGATGAGGTCGCGCAGCTCGATGATGTTGCCGGCCCGCTTGGAGAGCTTGGCTCCGTTGAGGTCGACGAGCTGCCCGATGCGGACCTCGATGTTGTGCTCCGGGTCGTCCCCGGCGCAGGCGGCGATGGCCTTGAGCCGGTTGATGTACCCGTGGTGGTCCGCGCCGAGCAGGTAGATCTTCTCGTCGAAGCCGCGGTCCTTCTTGCTCAGGTAGTAGGCGGCGTCGGCGGCGAAGTACGTCGGCTCTCCGTTGGCCCGGATGAGCACGCGGTCACGGTCGTCGGTGAAGTCGGTGGTGCGCAGCCAGACCGCACCCTCCTGGTCGAAGACGTGGCCCTGCTCGCGCAGCCGGGCGACGGCCTCGTCGACGGCCCCGCCGTCGTGGAGGGTCTTCTCGGAGAACCAGACGTCGAAGCGCACCCCGAAGGCGGCGAGGGTGTCCTTGATGTCCTCGAGCTGGGCCGCGTACGCGAGCTCGCGGGCGACGGCCAGCGCCTCGTCGTCCGTGAGGGTCGCGAGGTCGGGCCGGGCCGCGCGGGCCTTTGCGCCGAGCTCGGCCACGTACTCACCCGGGTACCCGCCCTCGGGCGTGGGCTCGCCGCGGACGGCCGCGAGCACCGACGCGGCGAACTTGTCCATCTGGGCGCCGTTGTCGTTGATGTAGTACTCGCTGGTCACCCGGGCGCCCGAGGCCGAGAGCAGCCGCGCCATCGCGTCGCCGAGCGCCGCCCACCGGGTGTGCCCCAAGTGGAGGGGACCCGTGGGGTTGGCCGAGATGTACTCGAGGTTGATGACGTGCCCGGCCTCGGAGTCGTTGCGGCCGTAGGCGGTTCCGGCGTCGACGACGGAGCGCGCGAGCTCGCCGGCGGACGCGGCGTCGAGGGTGATGTTGAGGAAGCCCGGGCCGGCGACGTCGACGGCGGCGACGCCGTCGGCGGCACGCAGGTGCGTGGCGAGGGTCGTGGCGAGGTCGCGCGGGGGCATCCCGGCGCCCTTGGCGAGCTGGAGGGCGACGTTCGTGGACCAGTCCCCGTGGTCGCGGTTGCGCGGACGCTCGACCCTGACCTCGTCGGGCACGGTGACGGCGAGGTCACCGGAGTCGACGGCGGACTGGAGGGCGCCGCGGATGGCGGCCGAGAGCTCTTCGGGGGTCACCCGGGCAAGTCTACGGACGGTCGGTGGGGCCCCGACCGGCCGCCGCGAGGCGTGAGACGGTGGCCACGAGCTCGTCGGGGTCGAACGGCTTGCTGACGTAGGCGTCGAAGCCGGCTCCGCTCACCTCGGGGCTCACGAGGTCGGTGGCCGTCGCGGTGACGAGGACCACGGGCACCGCGTCGAGACGGGGGTGGGACCGGATCGCGGCGATCGCCCACCAGCCGTCGTACGGGGCCATCTGGGAGTCCAGGACGACGACGTCGGGACGTCGCTGCTCCACGTCGATGAGGCGCGACATCGCCTCGTGGCCGTCGGCCGCCTCCTCGACGTCGAAGCCACCCAACTCGAGGTTGATCCGGAGCAGCCGACGGATGGCCTCGGTGTCGTCGCAGACGAGGACGAGGGGCGCGGCTCCGGGGTCCTCCGACCCGGATTCCATGCTGCCAAGCCTAGGCTGCTAGCCTCTCCCCGCGTCGCGGTTTCGAGCCGCGTCACACAATTTTGCCCGCCCCCGTAGCTCAGGGGATAGAGCACCGCCCTCCGGAGGCGGGAGCGCAGGTTCGAATCCTGCCGGGGGCACAGAACGAGCGGCCCGATCTTTCGCGCGAAGCGCGATCGATCGGGCCGCTCTGCTGTGCCACCGGCCGGCACACGGCGTGTCCTGTTCACTCGACGGGGTAGGAAGGGCGCGGACCGACGATGACGACGCCGGAGGAGGACCGATGACGACTGCGGTGGAGGCCGGCCTCTGGGGCCTGCTCGCCGGCGGAGCCCTCGTGCTCGGCGCGCTCGTCGCGTGGTTCGTGCACGTCCCCCGTCAGCTCGTCGCCGGGGTGATGGCCTTCGGCGCCGGCGTGCTCATCTCGGCGCTCTCCTTCGACCTCGTCGACGAGGCCGAGCGCACCGGCGGGCTCGCCCCGACCATCGGCGGCTTCCTCGGTGGCGCGCTCGTGTACTTCCTCGCCAACCTCGCACTGGCGCGCGTCGGCGCCCGGCACCGCAAGCGCTCGCAGGGCCTCCAGCCCTCCGAGGAGGACCAGTCCGGCAGCGGCGCGGCCATCGCCGTCGGGGCCCTCCTCGACGGAGTGCCGGAGTCGGTGGTCCTCGGCCTCAGCCTGCTCGGCGGCCAGGGCGTGGGGGTGTCGGTGCTCGCCGCCATCGCCATCTCGAACCTGCCCGAGGGCCTCTCGAGCGCTGCGGGGATGAAGGCGGCCGGGCGCAGCGCCCGCTACGTCTTCGGGGTCTGGGTCGGCATCGCCGTCGCGAGCGGGCTCGCGGGCCTCCTCGGCGTCCTGCTCCTCGAGGGCGCCTCCCCCGAGACCGTCGCCGCGATCACCGCGGTCGCGGCGGGCGCCATCCTCGCGATGGTCGCGGACACGATGATCCCCGAGGCCTTCGAGCGCACGCACCTGCTGACCGGGCTCGTGACGACGCTCGGCTTCGTCGTCGCCTTCACCCTCGGCCGGCTCTGAGACCCGCCCGTCGACGGCTCCACGCCACGGCGAGGGCCACCTCGAGCAACCCGAGCCCGGCGATGACCGGTTGGAGGAAGAAGTACCGCTGGAGGACCAGCACCTGGACGACGATCCAGAGCACGAGGGCCACACCCGCGAGGAGCCCGGCCCGCGGCGCGTTCCCTCCCCCACGCCACGCCGCGACCGCCGCCAAGGCCTGTGGCACCGCCACCGAGAGGAGCAGCGCGACGCCGGGCAGCAGCCAGGAGTCGACGGGAAGGTGCTCGAGCCACTCCTTCGGCATCCCCATCCCGTCGACCATCAGGCCCACAGCGCCGTAGACGGCGTTGAGCGCGACGAGGACGAGGACGCCGAGCAGGCCGTTCCCCGACCACCCCCGCCCGCGGCGGGTCCCCGGGGGGTGCGGTGCGTGCAGCGTGGTCATGGCAGCCTCCCGCCCATCCTCGCGCCGGCCGGGTGGGCGCGGCGCGAGGACGTGACGGAGCAGACGTCGAGGAGTCCGCGGGGGTGGCGTCAGCCGCGCTGCGAGGCGTCGGAGACCTCGCCGACCAGCTCCTCGATGACGTCCTCGAGGAAGACGACCCCGACGATCCCGCCGTCGGCGTCGACGACCCGCGCGACGTGCGAGCCGCTGTCCTGCATCGTCTGGAGCACCGACTCGACCTCGTCCTCGCGGCGCACCGTCGCGAGCCGGCGGACGCGCTTGGCGGGCACGGGCTCGTGCCGCTCCTCGTCGTCTGCGTAGAGCACGTCCTTGAGGTGCAGGTAGCCGGCGAGGTCGCCGGACGCGTCGAGCACCGGGTAGCGCGAGAACCCGTGGCGGGCGACGAGCCGCTCGATGTCGGCCGGGGTCGCCCCGACGGTCACCGTCACGAGCTCGGCGAGGCGCACGCCGACGTCGGCGGCGTCCTTGTCGGAGAACTCCAGCGCCGCCCCGAGCCGCCGGTAGTCGTGGGCCCCGACGAGGCCCTCGTCGCGCGACTCGTCGAGGATGTGCGCGACCTCCTCGGCGGTGAAGGCCGAGGCGACCTCGTCCTTCGGCTCGACACCGAAGAGCCGGATGACGGCCTTGGCGAGCCAGTCCATCGCGTGGATGACCGGCGCGACGACCTTCGAGACCATGACGAGCGCCGGCACCAGGATCACGGCGGCCCGCTCGGGCCGGGCGATCGAGATGTTCTTCGGGATCATCTCGCCGTAGACGACGTGCAGGAAGACGACCACCGCGAGCGCGAGGGCCAGGGCGACGACGTCGGCGACCGCCGTCGGCAGGCCGGCGGCCTCGACGACCGGGACGAGGACGTGGTGGAGCGCGGCCTCCGAGATGGCACCGAGGAGCACCGAGCACACGGTGATGCCGAGCTGACAGGTGGCGAGCAGGATGCCGGTGCGCTGCAACGCGTCCAGCGCGACCCGGGCGCCCTTGCTGCCGCTCTCGGCGAGCGGCTCGAGCTGGCTCCGACGGGCCGACATCGCGGCGAACTCGGCACCGACGAAGAAGGCGTTGACCACGAGCAGGAGGACGGTCAGCAGGACGGTGCTCACGCCTCGCCCCCGTCCTCGTCGGCCGGGCGGGCGGGCGCGACGCGCACCGGCCGCAGCCGCAGCCGGTCGACCCGATGGCCCTCCATGTCGACGACGCGTGCCGTCCAGCCGTCGACCTCGACCTCGTCACCGACGACGGGAACGCGGCCGAGCGCGGCCATCAGCCAGCCGCCGACGGTCTCGTAGGCCGGCCCCTCGGGGACCTCGACCCCGACCCGGGCCCGCACCTCGTCGGGACGCCAGAGGCCGGGGACGCTCCAGGAGCCGTCCGGCAGACGGCGACCCGTGGTCTGGCCGCGGTCGTGCTCGTCGCTGACCTCGCCGACGATCTCCTCGACGAGGTCCTCGAGCGTCACGACGCCGGACGTGCCTCCGTACTCGTCGACGACGACGGCGAGCTGCATCCCGCTGCCGCGCAGCCGCACGAGGAGGGGGTCGAGGCGCAGGGTCTCGGGGACGAAGACGGCCTCGGTCATCAGTGCCGAGACGGGCACGTCGGCCCGCCGCTCGAACGGCACGGCGATGGCCTTCTTCACGTGGACGATGCCGTCGACGTCGTCCCAGTCGGCGCCGACCACGGGGAAGCGCGAGTGGCCGGTGCGCCGGGCCAGCGCCACGACCTCGGCCGCGGTGGCCGTGCGGTCGACCGACGTGGCCCGCGAGCGCGGGGTCATCACGTCGGCCGCGGTCTGGTCGGCGAAGCCGAGCGAGGCCGTGACGAGGCGCGCGGTGCCCTCGTCCAGGGTGCCGGCGGCCGCCGAGGTACGCACGAGCGAGGCGAGCTCGGCGGGGCTGCGGGCCGCGGACAGCTCCTCCTGCGGCTCGATGCCGAGGGCGCGCAGGGTGCGGTTGGCGACGCCGTTGAGCACGAAGATCAGGGGCTTGGACGCCACGCCGAACCAGTAGACCGGCCCGGCGGAGACCTTGGCGGTGGCCAGCGGCAGCGAGACCGCGAGGGTCTTGGGGATCATCTCGCCGACGATCATCGAGAAGAGCGTGGCGAGCACGAAGGCGGCTCCGGAGGCCACCGACGTGGCGGCGCCGGCCGAGAGGCCGAACCCCTCGAGCGGGCCGGCGAGCAGGACGCCGACCGACGGAGCGGAGATGAAACCGAGGATCAGCGTCGTGAGGGTGATGCCGACCTGGCAGGCGGACAGCTCGGTGGAGAGCTGGCGGTGCGAGCGCAGGACCGAGCGCGCGCCGGGCTCCCCGCCGTCGACGGCACGCTGGACCGCGGGACGGTCGAGGGCCACGAGCGAGAACTCGGCGGCGACGAAGAACGCCGTGCCGATGGTCAGCACGACGCCGAGGACGAGGAGGAGCCAGGGGGTCATCGCAGGCAGGGTCTGGGAGGGTGCATGACCTCTCCAGCGTACGGGCGCGCGCGAGGGTTCCACGCCGCCGCTCCCCCGTCGGACGGAGGGCCGGGTCCACCGGGGGGTTGACCCTCACGTCGCGGGAGGCTGGAAGGATCGGGGCATGACCCCAGGGAGGACACCATGACCACCACGACCGGCAGCCGCGACGGGCTGATCCGGATCCAGGGCCTGACCAAGCGCTTCGGCGACTTCACGGCCGTCGACGACCTGACCTTCGACGTCGAGCCGGGCCGGATCACCGGGTTCCTCGGCCCGAACGGCGCGGGCAAGACGACGACGCTGCGGATGCTCCTCGGGCTGATCCGCCCGACCGGTGGCTCCGCGACGATCGGCGGACGCGACTACGTCTCGATCCCGAACCCGCTGACCACGGTCGGGGCAGCCCTCGAGGCGACGAACTTCCACCCCGGCCGCAGCGGCCGCGACCACCTGCGCGTGCTCGCCGACGCCGCGTCCATCCCGACCGCCCGGGTCGACGAGCTGCTGGAGCTGACCGGCATCCCGGCCGCGGCACGCAAGCGGGCCGGTGGCTACAGCATGGGGATGCGCCAGCGCCTGGGCCTGGCCGCGGCGCTCCTCGGCGACCCCGAGGTGCTCGTCCTCGACGAGCCGGCCAACGGCCTGGACCCCGAGGGCATCCGGTGGCTGCGCGGGTTCCTCAAGCACCTCGCCGGCCAGGGCAAGACCATCCTCGTGTCGAGCCACCTCCTCCAGGAGGTCGCCCAGACGGTCGACGACGTCGTCATCATCGCCAACGGCCGGCTCGTGCGAGCCGGCACGATGGCCGACCTCGAGGGCACCCCGGGCGCCCTCGTCGAGACGAGCGACGCCGCGGCCCTCGCCGGGGCGCTGCGGGTCGCCGACGTCACGAGCACCGTCCAGGAGGACGGCTCGCTCGTGGCCGACACCACCGACCTGCGCCTCGTCGGCGACGTCGCGCTGCGCGCCGGGCTGCCGGTCTACGGGCTCCGCCCGCAGCGGGCCGACCTGGAGACGCTGTACTTCTCGCTGACCGAGGGCACCAACCGCAACCTGGGCGACGCGGCGGTCGCTCCCGCCGAGCGAGACGCCGTCACCGGCGAGGAAGGGGCGAACCTGTGACCACCGCGATCCGCAGCGAGTTCCGCAAGTTCTTCACCACCCGCCTCTGGTGGGGCATGGCCATCGCGATCTTCGTCGGCGGCGCGGCGTTCGCCACCCTCTTCGGCTTCCTGCTGACGTCGGACACCGCGAACCAGCCCGGCGCCCCCACCGGCGACGCCGTCCAGGTCGCCAGCAGCGTCTACACGGGCGGACTCTCGATCGGCTACCTGCTGCTGCTCACCATCGGGGTGCTGCAGATCGGGTCCGAGTACCGGCACAAGACGATCTCGGGCACCTTCCTGGCCACGCCGCGCCGGCTGCGGGCGATGCTCGCCAAGGTCGTCGCGCTGCTCGGCATCGGGGCGATGTACGGGATCATCAGCCTGCTCGGCTCGGTGAGCGTCGGTGCGCTCGTGCTCGGCCTGCGCGACCGCGACGCCTTCCCCTCCGGCACCATCGTGCGCACCCTCGCGCTGAGCCTGCTCGTGCTCGGGCTGTGGGCGCTCATCGGGCTCGGCATCGGCATCCTCATCCCCAACCAGGTGGCGGCACTGCTCATCGGCGTGGGGGTCGCCTGGATCGTCGAGCCCATCCTGGGCTTCGCGATGAACTTCTGGGAGTTCGGCCGCGAGCACGTCGCGCAGTTCCTGCCGTCCTCCGCCACCAACGCGATCGTCAACGCGGTGTCCAACAGCCCGGACGAGGTGCGCCTCGAGTGGTGGGGCGGCGCCCTGGTGCTCATGGCCTACGCGGCCGTGCTGTCCGGCATCGGCATCTGGCGCACGACGCGGGCGGACATCGCCTGAGCAGCACGGCCGTCGAACGACCGTGGGGGGGGGGGGGGGGGGGGGGGGGCGGGGGGGGGGGGGGGGGGGGGGGCGGGGGGGGGGGG
>NZ_JBNVZV010000033.1:0-38284 GCF_050496545.1 Phycicoccus avicenniae
GGGCGTGTGGTGTGCGGCGCTCAGCCCCACATGTTGGTGTTGCGCAGCTCCCCGGCCATGTAGTCCTCCTTGGACGTGATGACCGCCTGGCGGACGTCCTGGAGGAGCTGCTTGCACTCCTGGATCTGCTTCTCCCAGTCGGCCTGGGCCTGCGAGTACGCAGCGCGCGCCGAACCGTCCCACTGCTCGACGTACTTGCTGAGGTCGCTCTTCATGTCGCCGAGACGCGTCTCGATGCCCGTGAGGCCCTTCTGCATCTCGTCGACGAGCGTGTCGATGCCGGCGCCGCCGACCTTGATTCCGTCACCCATGGTGTCAGTCCCCTTGTCCTTGGTCCGTCGCTCAGCCGTTGCCGAGCATGCTGCTGTACTTGCTGAGGTTCGAGGCCGACGCCTGGTCGTCGGCGTCGTACTGACGCTGCGTCCCGGTGAGGTTGGCCTCGAAGGTGTCGAGAACGTCGACGATGTCCTGCGTCTGGATCTTCCAGGCCTCGCTGACCTGCTGGAAGCTGGAAGCGCCCTGCCCCTCCCAGTGCGCCTTGACGGCCTCCATCTGCGTGCGCAGGTTGTTCACCTGCGTGCGCAGGTCGCCGCGCGTGGCCGAGACGATGTCGGCGCTGGCCTTGACGACGCCTGCGCCGGCCCTGAACTGGTCACCCATGCTGTGTCCTTCCTCCGTGCGACGACGATCGTGTCGCAGTCGATTTCACTGTCCCCCTGAAGGGCTGGTGTCCTGCAGACGTGGTCCGTGCCGGCCCCTCGTCCTGCCCCGGACACTACGGTGCCATGCGGATCCGGCCAATGGGGAGAACTCCCCGATACTCGCGCGTCTATGCTCGGGGCCCGTCGGCACCAGCACCGCGAGGGTGCCGCCGGAGGGGAGAATGGGAACCGTGAGCCAGACCAGTGCCGCCGCGTCGCTCGTCCGGGTCTCCGTGTCGTCGGGGACCCGTCGGGCCGACCTCGGTGTGCCCGGGGGCATCCCCGTCGTCGAGATCGTCCCCGAGCTCGCCCGCGAGCTCGGTGTCCTCGACCCGGACCAGGCCACGCACGGCTACCGGCTCGTCGCCGGCGGCGGCATGCTCGTCGACCCCGACCGGTCGCTGGCCGCGCAGGGGGTCACCGACGGCACCGTCCTGTCCCTCGAGGTCGTCGACCCGAGCACCGAGAAGGTCTACGACGACGTCGTCGAGGCCGTCGCCGACGTCGTCGAGACCCAGTTCGCGCCCTGGACGGCGCGGCACAGTGCGGGCACCGCCGTCGGTGCCGCCACCGTCTTCTTCCTCTGCGCCGCGTGGGCCCTGTTCACGGCCCGCGGTTCCGGCGCGCTCGTCGCGGCGGTCGCGCTGGCCGTCGCGCTGCTGCTCGTCGGCGCGGCCGCGGTCCTGCACTCGCGCGACCAGGCCGGTGGCGCGCTCGCCCTGGGCCTCACCTCGCTCGCGTACGCCGCCACCGCCGGCTCCGCCCTCTCCCCCGCCGACCCGTTGTGGGGGCGTGGGCTGCTGTGGGTGGGTGCATCCGTGGCCGTCATCGGCCTGCTCGCCGCGCTCGTCGTCGGGCGGCACCGGCTCGTGCTGGCGGCCGGCGCACTCGTCGGCGTCGCCGCCACCGGGATCGGGGTCGCGTCCGGCGTATTCGGCGCCTCGATGACCTCGTCGTGCGCGGTCGTCTTCGTCGTCGCCGTCGCCCTCGGCAACGTGCTGCCGTGGGTCGGCCTCTCCTCGAGTCGCCTCTCCACCAACGCTCCTCGCACCGAGGCCGAGATCGAGGCCGATGTCCCCGAGGTCGACCAGGAGCGCGTGCGCGCCCTCGTCGGCCGCGGCCACGACGTCATGGTCTCGGTCGCGATCGCCACCGGCGGCGCCGCCCTCCTCGCCGTCCCGCAGCTCGCCGCATCCGGCCTCGCGGGCACCCTGCTCGTCGTGGCCGGCAGCGTGGCGACGCTGCTCCGCACCCGCCACAGCCGCACCCGGACCGCGGTCGTCCTCGCGATGGCCACCGGTGTGCTCGGCGTCGCACTGGCCGCCGTGGTGGCCGCGCTGGCCCACCCGGGCTGGCGCCCCGCACTGGCCGTCGTCCTCGGCGCCACCGGCGCCGTGGTCGTCACCCTGGCGGTCCTCGCGCCGCGCACCCGCGTGCGCCTCGGGCGGGTCGCCGACACCCTCGACGGCGTGGCGCTCGTCGCCCTCCTGCCGCTCGGGGCCGCGACGGTGGGGATCCTCTGACGTGGCGACCAAGAAGGACCTCGTCGAGGCCCAGTCGTTCAGCAAGCGCCGCCTGACCACCGCGTTCGTCAGCGGCGCGCCGGGCGGCCGTGAGGTCGAGCCGGACCGCCCGCTGCGCGCGGTCGTCGGGGGCCTGGCCCTCACGGTGGTTCTCGTGCTGGGCAGCCTGGCCTTCGGGTGGCTGCGCTCCTCCCTGCCCGACGACTGGAAGAACGACCGGCTCGTCATCGCCGAGGACAGCGGTGCCCGCTTCGTCTCGGTGAAGGGAAAGCTGCACCCCGTCGTCAACACCACGAGCGCGCGGCTCCTCATCCCCGCGGACCGCTTCAAGGTGCTCGCCGTGCCCGACAAGGAGCTCACCGACATCGGCCGGGGGCCGACCCTCGGCATCCTCGGCGCCCCCGACTCCCTGACCACCCGGGACCGGCTCGTCAACACCGGCTGGCTCTCCTGCCTCGGCTCCGGGCAGCAGGTCACGAGCTCCATCGGCGCCAACCGCGCTGCGCGGCAGAGCAACTCCTCCGCAGTCCTGGTCCGCTCCGAGGACGCGACGTTCGTCGTCGGCAACGGCCGGCGCTACCCGGTGAGCGCCCGCGACCTCTCGGCGGTCTCGGTGGCGCTGCGGCTCGACGGGCGGCCGGCGGTCGCCGCTCCCGCGAGCTGGCTCAACCTGTTCCCGCAGGGCACGGCACTGGCACCGCTGTCGGTCGACGACCTCGGCAAGCCCCTGCCCGGCACTACCTCGTCACCCCGCGGGGCACCCTCGAACCGCTGCCCGACGTCGCCCTCGCGATGTACCGGTTGGGATCCGGCGCCTCCGCCCAGGACGTCCCCGTCCAGGCGGCGCAGATCGCGCGGCTCCAGGTCGAGCAACCGCGCACGGCCCCCGGCGACTGGCCGGAGGCCCTGCCGACCGCCCTCGAGACCACTCCGTGCGCCTCGCTCACGGCGGCCGCCGGCACCGCGCCCGTCGTCACGCTCGCCACGGTCAGCGCGGACCCTCCCGCCGAGCAGCGGGGCCGGACCTCGGTCCAGACCGGATCGGGCGCCCTCGTCCGGGCCGTGTCCGGGCAGGTCCTCGGCAAGGGCCCGGTCCTCGCCGTCGACCAGACGGCCACCGCCTACGCCATCGACGGCGCGGACACCGAGGTCCTGGCGCGCCTCGGGTACGTCCCGGACGACGTCGTCCCCGTGCCCGTCGCGTGGACCGAGCTCTTCCGCTCCGGCCCGTCGCTGGGCACGGCGGCGGCACGCACCGTCGTCTCCGGCACGTCGTGAGCACGGCGCGCCGGGCGGCCGCGGCCGTCGTGCCCGCCCTCGTCGTGGGCGGCCTGCTCGCAGGCCCCCTGCCCTCGGCCGTCGCGGCCGGCCCGCGCGCCCCCGCCGGTGCGCTCACCGCCGCCGAGCCGTGCGAGGAGGGGCGCACGCAGTACGTCACCGACACCCCACCGGCGCTGAACCGGCTCGCCGCCAAGCGGGCCTGGGCCCTGGCCACCGGGCGCGGCGTCACCGTCGCCGTCGTCGACAGCGGCATCGCGCGCAACGCCCACTTCCGCTCCGGCGCCGTCCTCGAGGGGCGCAGCTTCGCCGGCGGGTCGCCCCGCACCGACGGGCGGCTGCACGGCACCGCCGTGGCGGGCATCATCGGCGCGCGCAGCCTGGCCCCCGACTCCGGCGTCGAGGGGCTGGCCCCGAACGCCCGCCTCCTCCCGGTCAAGGTCGTCGCCGACGAGGAGGACCGGGAGGACGGCCCGGACACCGACGCCGGCACGCTCGCCGCGGGCATCCGCTGGGCGGCCGACCGCGGTGCGAAGGTCGTCAACGTGTCGCTCAGCACCGGGCGCGACGACCCTGCCCTCAAGGCGGCCGTCGCCCACGCGCGGTCGCGCGGAGCCCTCGTCGTGGCGTCGGCCGGCAACACCACCAAGGAGGCTCCCGTCCGCGCCCCGCGCTACCCCGCCGCCTACCCCGGGGTGCTCGGTGTCGCGGCGACCGACGCGAACGACGCGATCGCGCCCGGGTCGGTGCCCGGCGCGCACGTCGACGTCGCGGCCCCCGGGGTCGAGGTGCTCACCACCTTCGGCGCCTGGGGCGACTGCTACCTCGGCGACGAGAACGGCTCCACGAGCTACGCCACGGGGTACGTCAGCGCGGCCGCCGCCCTTCTCGCCGAACGGTTCCCGTCGGAGGGACCGGTCGGCTGGGCGCACCGCCTCGAGGTCACCGCGGCCCGCGACCGCCGCGACGCCCGCACCGACGCCGCGGGGTGGGGGGTGGTCCAGCCCGTGGAGGCGCTGACCGCCGTCCTCGACGCCGACGTCGCCGGGCCGCTCCTCCCGGGCGCCGCCCCCCGGCCCACCGACGCCGACCCGACGACCCGCCTGGCCGTCCCCGTCGTCACCGACCCCCGGGCCGCGGACCGGCGCCAGGTCCTGTGGGTGACGGTGGTGGGCACCTCGGCGCTGCTCGGGCTCGCGCTGCTGCGGCTCGCGCGCCGCCGCCGCACGCCCTGAACCCGGGTGAGGCGCAGGCTTCCCGTCTGGGAGGATGTCGCCCATGACCGAGCACGCCTCCGCCAGCACCGCCTCCGCCATCCCGGACCGGCCCTCCCTCGACGGCCTGGAGGAGAAGTGGGGCGCGGTATGGCAGGAGCAGGGCACCTACGCCTTCGACCGCGAGGCAGCCCTCTCCGGCCCGCGCTCGGCCGTCTTCTCCGTCGACACCCCGCCGCCGACCGCCAGCGGGTCGCTGCACATGGGGCACGTCTTCAGCTACACCCACACCGACTGCATGGCCCGCTACAAGCGGATGGCGGGCTTCAACGTCTTCTACCCGATCGGGTGGGACGACAACGGCCTGCCCACCGAGAAGCGCGTGCAGAACTACTACGGCGTGCGCGGCGACGCCACGTTGCACCACGACCCCTCGTTCGAGCCGCCCTTCCGTGGTGACGCCAAGAGCACCAAGGCCGCCGACGAGCTGCCCATCTCGCGCCAGAACTTCATCGAGCTGTGCGACGAGCTGACCGTCAAGGACGAGGAGGCCTTCGAGTCCCTCTTCCGCCGGATCGGACACAGCTACGACTGGTCGATCGGCTACCGCACCATCGACGAGCACTCGCGGGCGACGTCGCAGCAGGCCTTCCTGCGCAACGTGCGTCGCGGCGAGGCCTACCAGTCCGAGGCGCCCGGCCTCTGGGACGTCACGTTCCAGACCGCCGTCGCGCAGGCCGAGCTCGAGGCGCGTGACTACCCCGGCGCCTACCACCGCGTCGCCTTCCACGGCGCCGACGGGCCGGTGCACATCGAGACGACGCGCCCGGAGCTCATCCCCTCCTGCGTGGCCCTCATCGCGCACCCGGACGACGAGCGCTACCAGCCGCTCTTCGGGTCCACCGTGCGCACGCCGCTCTTCGACGTCGAGGTGCCGGTCGTGGCGCACCCGGCGGCCGAGATGGACAAGGGCGCGGGAATCGCCATGTGCTGCACCTTCGGTGACCTCACCGACGTGCTGTGGTGGCGCGAGCTGCGGCTCCCGACGCGCTCGGTCATCACCCGCAGCGGCCGGATGCAGACCGAGCTGCCGGCGTGGCTCGAGGGGTCGGCGGGCGCCTCGCTCTGGGCCGAGGGGCTGGCCGGCAAGACGGCGTTCTCGGCGCGCGAGGCGGTCGTCGCGGCGCTGCGCGAGTCCGGTGACCTCGACGGCGAGCCGAAGCCCACGCAGCGCAAGGCCAACTTCTACGAGCGCGGCGAGAAGCCCCTCGAGATCGTCACCACCCGCCAGTGGTACATCCGCAACGGTGGGCGCGAGGCCGACCTCAACGCGGCGCTCGTCGCCCGCGGCGAGGAGGTGGCCTTCCACCCCGCGTTCATGCGCAGCCGCTACTCGAACTGGGTGCAGGGCCTCAACGGCGACTGGCTGGTCTCGCGGCAGCGGTTCTTCGGCGTGCCGATCCCCGTCTGGTACCCCGTCGACGCCGACGGCGAGCCCGACCACGACCACCCGATCCTGCCCGACGAGTCCTCGCTGCCCGTCGACCCCGCGGCCAACCCGCCGGCCGGCTACACCGAGGACCAGCGCGGCGTGCCCGGCGGGTTCGTCGGCGACCCCGACATCCTCGACACCTGGGCCACCTCCTCGCTCAGCCCGCAGATCGCGGCCGGCTGGCGGCGCCAGGACGGCGGCGAGGGGTCGGACCCGTTGTTCGAGAAGGTCTTCCCCTTCGACGTCCGGCCGCAGGGGCACGACATCATCCGCACCTGGCTGTTCGCCACGGTCGTGCGCGCGCACTTCGAGCACGGGTCCGTGCCGTGGACCGACGCCGCCATCTCGGGGTGGATCCTCGACCCCGACCGCAAGAAGATGAGCAAGTCCAAGGGCAACGTCGTGACGCCCGAGGAGCTGCTCAAGGAGCACTCCTCCGACGCCGTGCGCTACTGGGCGGCCAGCGGGCGCCTCGGCGCCGACGCCGCGTACGACGTGGGGCAGATCAAGGTCGGCCGGCGGCTGGCCATCAAGGTCCTCAACGCGAGCAAGTTCGCGCTGTCCTTCGGCGACGTCGAGGGCGACCTCGCCGCGCAGGTCACCGACCCGCTCGACCTGTCGGTGCTCGCCGCCCTGCGCGAGGTCGTCGAGAAGGCGACCGCGGGCTTCGAGGGCTGGGACCACACCCGCGCGCTCGAGGCCACCGAGTCCTTCTTCTGGACCTTCTGCGACGACTACCTCGAGCTCGTCAAGGACCGCGCGTACGGCTCACGCGGCGAGGCCGGCGAGGCCTCGGCGCGCGCGACGCTGCGCATCGCCCTCGACGTCGTGCTGCGCCTGTTCGCCCCCGTGCTGCCGTTCGTGACCGAGGAGGTCTGGAGCTGGACGCACGAGACCGGCTCGGTGCACCGCGCGGCCTGGCCGACCCTCGACGAGGTGCCGGCCGGCGGTGACGCCGCCGTGCTGGCGGCGGTCGGCGCTGCCCTGGCCGTGGTGCGCAAGGCCAAGTCCGAGGCCAAGGTCGGGATGCGGGCCGAGGTGCCCACCGCGACGCTCGTCGGGCCGGCCGGCCTGCTCGAGCACGTGCGCACCGGCGAGGCCGACCTGCGGGCCGCCGGGCGGCTCACCGGGAGCCTCGAGTACGCCGAGGGCGAGGAGGTCGCCACCCGCGACCTCGAGCTCGTCCCGGTCGCCAAGCCCACCGCCTGACGGGGGCTCCGACCCCGTCGAGAGGAGAGAACACGCCGTGTGCGCCGACGCGCACACGGCGTGTTCTGTTCACTCGACGGGTGGGAGGGAGCCCCAGCGGAGGCGGACGCGGTCGAGGCCGTGGTGCTCGGGCATCGCGTCGAGGTCGCCCGAGCGGATGCGGGCGACCACCGCGTCGACGGCCGCCGCGAGGTCGTCGACCTGCCGCACCCCGACCCACGCCACGCTGCCGCCGACCTCCTCCTCGGGCGTGAACCGGTCGACCTGGAGCCAGCGGACGGCACCCGGTGGGAAGCGCAGCGCCCACACGGCCGCGCCGACCACGAACCCGACGAGGACCGCGACCCGCCCGTACCCCCAGGGCACGAGGAGCAGGGCGAGCGGGCCCGCGAGCCACCAGCCCACGACGCCCCCGAGCACGGCGTGCCGCACGACGTGGCGCCTGTCGGTGCGCAGCGCGTAGTCGACGCCCCCGGCCGAGGTGACGACGACGCGGCCGAGCTCCTCGGCGAGCTCGGCGGCGCGTCCGGGCGCGAGGTCGTCGGGCAGCGGCACGCCGGGCAGCCTAGGGCCGATCGCCCTCCCCCGTCCGGGGATCAGGCGGGCATCGGGCCGAGGGACGGCGCCGTCTGGCGCGCCTCGACGCGGCGCAGGCCGGTGGGGCGCACCGCGACCCACGGGACGTCCCATCCGGAGAGCCCGAGCCGGTGCTGCACGACCGTGTCCCGCCGCAGGTGGTCCACGCGGCCGGTGCCGGGGTCGTAGACGTCGAGCATCCGGTCACCGTCACCGGGCAGCACGAGGACGACGTGGCGCGGCAGCACGGCGTTCCCGACGTAGAGGAGGGCCGGCTCACCCTCGGCCACCACCCGCACGAGGGTGTCGAAGCGCTCGACGAGCCCGTACTCGTCCGCGCCCCGCAGGACGTCGACCGTGTAGCGGGTGCCGAGCCGCGAGGCACCGAACTCGAGCTCGTGCTTGGCCCCCCAGGGCGGCGTGCCGAGGGCGCGCGGCCACGGGCCGTTGAGCCGCCGGGCTCCCGCGAAGAGCCCGTTGGTGCGGCGCATCACGACGCGTTCGTAGGCGGCGAAGCGCTCGGCCTCGGTGTCACCGGCCGGCGAGCCCGGCGGGTGCGGCTCGCCGGTACGGACCCACGAGGCGAACACCGGGTCGACGAGCATCCGTGCGACGGTGAGGCAGGCCGAGCCGCAGGTCACCGGGGACTGCTGGACGGGCCCGGTGTCACCCGCGCGCAGCCGGTAGGTCATCGCCACGAGCACATCGTCGCCTCCCGATGCCCCGTGCGCCAAACATCATGTGGTTATGTGTGTCCCGTGGGGGTGACACAGCTGCGCAGCCATGGCCGCGGGACGGGCATCGTCCTCGCCGGCCTCGTGGTCGTGGCGGCCTTCCTGGCCGTCTGGGCCTCGGCCGTCCCCGACCCGCCGCGGGTGTTCGGCGGCCCGTTCAGCGGCACGGTGCTCAACCAGGTGCCGCCGGACGAGGACCAGGGCCGGCCGACCTCCGAGGAGAACGCCCCGCCGTTCCGGGTGGTCGACCCCGCGGACGGCGCGCTCGGGGCGGTCGTCGGCTGGGGCGCCGTGGTGCTCGTCGGGGCCCTCCTGCTCGTCGTCCTCGCGCTGCTGGTCCGCGCCCTGCTGCGGGCACTGGCCCGCGAGTCGACCCTCGAGGACGACGACGCCGCCGGCCCCGACCTCGCGAGGATCGCCGCCGCGCTGACCGCCGATGCCGACGAGCGCCGCGCGGCGCTGGGGCGCGGCGGTCCGGCCGAGGGCGTCATCGCCGCCTGGGACCGCCTCGAGGACACCCTGCGCGCCACCGGCGTCGCGCTGCCGGCCTCCCGGACCTCCACCGAGACCGCCGTCGGCGTGCTGCGCCGGTTCGCCGTCGACGAGAGCGCCCTGCAGACGCTCGCCGGCCTCTACCGCGAGGCCGCGTGGTCCGGCCACACCCTCACCGAGGAGCACCGCTCGAGCGCCGAGGACGCCCTCGCCCGGGTGGACGCCGGCCTCGCCGAGGCGCTCACCGGCGCCACGGAGGTGGGTCGCCGTGCGTGAGATGTCCGTCTGGCAGCGCCGTGGCCTGCTCGGCGCCGCGCTCGCCCTGGTCGCCCTCGTGGTGTTCGCCCGCGGGCTCGTGGCCGTCGCGACCCTCGGCACGGCCGTCCTGCTGGTCTGCCTCGTCGGTGCGGCGCTCCCGCTGCAGCGGGACGACGGCGTCGACTGGACATGGCACCCGCCGTCGGCCGACGAGGTGCCACCGGTGCCCGGCATCGCCGCCCTGCACGACCTCCTCACCGCCGACAAGCGTGACGCCGCGGCGGCCGAGCGGCTCCACCGGCTCCTGGGCCGGCTCGCCGAGGACTCACGGACCGCGACCCACGATGGGCCCCTCGCCCGCTACCTCTCCGGCCCTCCCCGGGCCCTGACCCCCGCCGAGGCCGACGCCGTCCTGGCCGACCTCGAGTCACCCGTCCCGACGAAGGAGTCCGCATGACCGACATCCCCACCGCCCACCGCCGCGCCGTCGACGTGCTCGACGAGGTGGACACGGTCGTCGTCGGGAAGCGGGCGGCCACCGAGGTCGTCGTGGCGGCGGTGCTCGCCGGCGGGCACGTCCTCCTCGAGGACTACCCCGGGCTCGGCAAGACCCTCGCCGCGCGCACCCTGGCCCAGGCGCTCGGCCTGGACTTCACCCGCGCTCAGTTCACCCCCGACCTGCTGCCCTCCGACCTCACCGGCAGCTTCGTCTACGACCAGGGCGCGAGCCGCTTCGAGTTCCGCCAGGGCCCGGTCTTCACCGGCCTGCTCCTCGCCGACGAGATCAACCGCACGCCCCCGAAGACCCAGGCCGCCCTGCTCGAGGCGATGCAGGAGGGGCAGGTGACCGTCGAGGGCCAGACCTTCCGGCTGCCGCGGCCCTTCCACGTGCTGGCCACCGCGAACCCGGTCGAGTACGAGGGCACCTACCCGCTGCCCGAGGCCCAGCTCGACCGCTTCCTCGTGCGCGTCGCCTTCGGGTACCCCGACGCCGACGAGGAGTGGCAGGTCCTCGGCCGCCGCCTCGACCGGCGCCGGGAGGAGCAGGAGGCGCGCCGCATCGTCGACGCCGACGAGCTGCTCGCGATGCAGGGCGCCCTCGAGGACGTCACGGTCTCCCCCGAGGTCGGCCGCTACTGCGTCGCCCTCGCGCGCGCCACCCGCGAGCACGAGCACGTGCTCATGGGCTCCTCCCCGCGCGGGTCGCTCGGCCTGATGCTCGTCGCCCGCGGCCGGGCGGTCGTCCGGGGCCGGGACTACGTCGCCCCCGACGACGTCAAGGCCGTCGCCCCCGCCGTCCTCGAGCACCGCGTCGTCGTGCGTCCGGAGCTGTGGATGGGCGAGGTCTCCTCGCGCAGCGTCGTCGCCGACGTGCTGCGGACCGTGCCCGCCCCGCGGACGATGGTCCGCTCGGCGTGACCACCGGATGGCGCCCCACCCGAGCCCTGGGGCGGGCCCTCGCCGTCGGGCTCGCCGTGGTTGCGGTCGGCGTGGCCTCCGGACGCGGTGACCTCGTCGTCGTCGCGGTCCCCCTCCTCGGCGCCGCGATCTGGTCCGTCGTCACGCGTCCGCGCACGCTCCCCCGGGTGGCCGCCTCGCTCGACCGGCTGACCGTCCACGAGGGCGAGTCCTTCACGTGGCGCCTCGACGTCGAGCCGGTACCCGGGCTGCGCGAGGTCGTCGGGCACCTGCCCTCGGACCGGTGGAGCCGCTCGACCCCGGCCCACGGGCACGTGGCGGCGAGCTCCGACGGCGTCCCTCGCTCCGAGATGGTGCCCGTCGGCGTCCGCCTCGACGCGCGGCGCTGGGGACAGCGCCGCGTCGGCCCGGCCCAGGTGGCGGCCTTCGGCGACCTCGGCGGCATGGTGTGGACCGACGCCGCGCCGCGCCAGGACGTCGTCACGGCCATCCCACGGCCGGGACACTTCTCGTCCCGGGCCGGCCTGCCGCACCCCTCCGGCCTCGTCGGGGCGCACCGGTCGAACCGGCAGGGGTCCGGCTCGGAGCTGGCCGACCTGCGCCCCTTCCGCACCGGCGACCGGCTGCGGCGCATCAACTGGCCGGTCTCGCTGCGCACGGGGACCCTCCACGTGACCACGACGCACGCCGACCAGGACGCCGAGGTGCGCCTCGTCGTCGACGCGCTGCGCGACGTCGGGGTCCCTGACCCGGAGGCCGGGCGGGGCTCGAGCCTGGACATCGCGGTCGACGCCGCGGGGGCCCTGACCGCCCACTACCTCTCGACCGGCGACCGGGTCGGCCTCTCGGTGCTCGGCGGCACGCTCCTGGAGGTCCCCGCGGTCGGGGGGCACCACCAGCTCACCCGCGTGCTCACCGCCCTCGGCCGGACCGCCCCGAGCGGCGGGTCGCTGCGCGAGGAGCGTGCGCTCGGTGCTCAGCTGCGCCGGGCCGTCCCGCCGGGTGCCGTCGTCGTCATCCTCTCGGCGCTGGTGTCGGCCGAGCCGCTCGCCCACGCCGTGCGGCTGGCCCGCAGCGGGCACGTCGTCATCGTCGTCGACACCCTCCCGCCGCACCTCGCGACGCCCGACGCGGCACCCGAGGACGTGACGGCCGCGACCGGCATCGAGGACCGGCGTACGGCCTCGCTCGCGTGGCGCCTCCGGCTGCTCGAGCGCGAGCGCGAGGCCCGGCGGTGCGCCGAGGCCGGGGTGCCCGTCGTGCCGTGGGGCGCCGACGGGGCCATCGACACCGTGCTGCGCGGCATCGCCCGCCGGCCCCGCACGGCGGGAGCGGCCCGATGACGCCCGCGCGGCGCTGGCGCCGCGGCGCGGTGGGCGTGGTGGTCGCGGCCGACGTCCTCATGCTCCTGCTCGCCGCCCTCACCCAGCCCTGGACCGGGGTCGTCCTCGCGCTGCCGCTCGCGGCCCTGACGTTCTGGGCGCTGCGCGCGCCCGCGGGCTGGGGTGCACTGCTCCTGCTCGTGGGCCAGGTCCTCACCGTCGGCCTCAGCGGCATCCTCGCGCTCGGTCTGGCCGGCTGGGCGCTGGCGGCCGTGGCCGGGCTGCTCCTGCTCGTGACGCACCTCGCGCTGGCCCTGCTCGCCGCCTTCCCGCCCGGGGCCGGGCTGCCGTCGGCGACGCTGCGGCGCTGGGCCGGTCAAGCCGCGGTGCTCGCGGCAGGCGGTGCGGCGGTCGCGGTCGCCGGGTTCGTCGCCACGCGCTCGCCGACGTCGTGGGGGCTGCCGGTCCTCGCCGCGGCCACCGTGGCCCTGGCGGCGCTGGCCGCGCTCACCTGGCGCAGCACCCGCCGGGCGCGCTGACCCTCTTCCCACGAACGAACCGGCCGGCCCCCTCGTGGGGGCCGGCCGGTTGGTCGTGCGCGTGAGGTCAGGCGGAGCGCTTGCGGGGCGTGCGCTTGCGGCCGCCCTCGGTCTCGTGCCGGACGATCGTGGGGTTGACGTTCTTGAGGACGACATCGCGGGTGACGAGCACCTTGGCGATCTCCTCGTCGCTCGGCACGTCGAACATCACGGGGAGGAGGACCTCCTCCATGATCGCGCGCAGGCCGCGGGCGCCGGTGCCGCGGGCCAGGGCCTGCTCGGCGACGGCCTCGATGGCGTCCTCGCTGAACTCGAGGACGACGCCGTCGATCTCGAACATCTTCTGGTACTGCTTCACGAGCGCGTTGCGCGGCTCGGTGAGGATGCGGACCAGGGCGGCGACGTCGAGGGGGCTGACCGTGGTGATGACGGGCAGGCGGCCGATGAACTCGGGGATGAGCCCGAACTTCATGAGGTCCTCGGGCATGACCTCGTGGATGCTCTCGGCCAGGTCCTTCGGCGTGTGCAGCTCGGAGCCGAAGCCCAGGCCCTTCTTGCCGTTGCGCGACTCGATGAGCTTCTCGAGCCCGGCGAAGGCGCCGCCCACGATGAACAGCACGTTCGTCGTGTCGATCTGGATGAACTCCTGGTGCGGGTGCTTGCGACCGCCCTGCGGGGGCACCGAGGCGGTCGTGCCCTCGAGGATCTTCAGCAGCGCCTGCTGCACGCCCTCGCCGGAGACGTCCCGGGTGATGCTGGGGTTCTCGGACTTGCGGGCGATCTTGTCGACCTCGTCGATGTAGATGATCCCCGTCTCGGCCTTCTTGACGTCGTAGTCGGCGGCCTGGATGAGCTTGAGGAGGATGTTCTCGACGTCCTCGCCGACGTAGCCGGCCTCGGTGAGGGCCGTGGCGTCGGCGATGGCGAAGGGGACGTTGAGCATCTTGGCCAGGGTCTGGGCGAGGTAGGTCTTGCCGCAGCCCGTGGGGCCGATGAGCAGGATGTTCGACTTGGCGATGTCGACGTGCTCGGCGTCCTTCTTCGAGGAGGCGCCGGCCTCCCCCGCCTGGATGCGCTTGTAGTGGTTGTAGACGGCGACGGCCAGGGCCTTCTTCGCGACGTCCTGGCCGACGACGTAGTTCTCGAGGAAGTCGAAGATCTCGCGCGGCTTGGGCAGCTCGTCTAGGCCCAGCTCACCGGACTCGGCGAGCTCCTCCTCGATGATCTCGTTGCAGAGGTCGATGCACTCGTCGCAGATGTACACGCCGGGACCGGCGATGAGCTTCTTGACCTGCTTCTGCGACTTGCCGCAGAAGGAGCACTTCAGCAGGTCGCTGGTCTCTCCGACTCGTGCCACGGGTACGTCCTCCAGCTCGGCTCGACAACGCCCCCGACGCTACCTGCCGGGCGCTCCTGTCGCATCCATTGAAGCCTCCACCCACCCGGCGCGTCGCGCCTGTCCGCTCACAGCGCAACGGGGCCGCGCGGGGCCTCCGGCCGGTGCGGAGGCGAGGGGAACGCCCCGGCGCGTGGGGCGGCCACCCGGACGAGGAGGGCGGCCACCCGCAGCTGCTCCGGCGTGGGGCGCGCGATGCGGGTCGCGGCGGTGAGCGCCACGTGTCCGACGACCTCGGCCCCGTGCCGGGCGCACACGGCGGTGACCCGGTCGGTCGGCAGGCCCTCGCGCACGGGGTCGCGCGGGGTGCCGTCGAGGGTGAGCCCGCCGTCGGGGGCCACGAGGGCGTCGCGCCGGTCGGGCGGCCCGGCGTGCCAGCGGGCCCGCTCCGCCCCGACGACCTGGCCGACGGCGCGCGCGACCGAGGCACCCCGGACCTCCCCGGAGGCGTCGTCCGGCAGGTCGAGCAGGTCGGCCACCCCGGAGAGGTAGCCCTCGCGCCGGGCCGCGACGGCTCGCTCGCGGCGGGCCCGGATGGCCAGCTCGCTGACGGCGAGGCCGACGAGGACGAGCGCGAGCGCCAGCTCGACGTCGGCGGGGTCGGCGATGGCCAGGCTGAGGTAGGGGGCGGTGAGGAAGACGTCGAAGCCGAGGGCGGCGCTGACGGCCGCGACGACGCCGGAGAGTCGGTCCCCCGCGGCGGCGACCGCGACGACGGCCAGGACGAGCACGAGCGCGGCCGGCGCCGGGTCGACCAGGCCCCGGACCGCGCCGAGCAGCGCGGCGAGGGCGGCCGGCCCGAAGGCGGCGACGGCGTGCAGCAGGGTGAGGTCACGACGCGCGGTCATGGCCCCACTGCAGCACCGCGATGCCCGGCCGGCCGCGCGCCGACGGCACATTGACGGCGTCCTGACGCGATCCTGACGCGCGGCGCCCGCCCCACCGGCCGGGCGCCCCCTGCCCCGCCGCCGCCCCCCTGCCTCGCCGGTGTCCCCCTGTTCCGCCGGTGTGCCATCGCGACCCGGCACGGCATCCCCGCCCCGGCGGGGCGATACCTCACCGGCCCGGTCAGGCGCCGAGGTCGAACCACGTGCTCCGGGGCTGGGACCGGATGCCCACCTCGGCCAGCACGCGCCCGAGCGCCGGCGCGGCGCTCGCCACGCTCCACACCCAGCGGGCCACCCGGACCCGACGACGCAGGCGGTCCTCGCGCAGCTTCTCGGCCCAGAGGACCTCGCCGGCCCGATCGGCATCGGCGCCCTCGGGCACGCCGTACTTCACCCGGCCGTCGAACTCGCCGGCGACGCCCGGCCAGCCGAAGTCCGTGTAGCCGATGAGGCCTGCCTCGTCCCGTTGCTCCACCTGGAGCCGCGGGCGCGGCAGGTCGAGCAGGAACATCTGCACGCGCGACAGGCTCTCGCCCGCCGACATCGACAGCGGGTCGGCCAGGTCGCGCACGAGCGCCGCTGCCCGGCGACCACGCGTGCGAGCGGCGAGGCCGCGCACCTCCGCCTCGAGTTCGGCGCGGGTGCACAGCCCGTGCCGCAGGGCGTGGTCCGCGGCCGCCACGGCGCTGGCGAGCGACGCCGTGCGAGCGAGGTCGACGAGCGTGCGCGGTACGGACGTCACGGAGACCCCCGAGTGCCGGACCACCTCGCCCGGCGGTCCGACCACCGGCCGCAGCAGCCCCGACGGGCTGTCCCGGCGCGACTGGGTCAGGACCGAGACCGTCGTGGGCCACGCCTCGACCCGCGGCAGGCCCCAGAGCGCGGCGGCCGAGACCGCGGCGAGCACCGGCGGGGTGTCGGACCGGCCACGCAGGAGGGTCGCCCGGGCCAGGGCGGCGTGCCGCTGGACGGGAAGGAGACCCGCCCACACCGACGCACGCACGAACACGCCGTGCCGTACCCGGTGCCACTCCTCGTCGCGGGTCGGCTCGGTGCCGAGGCGCCGCAGGTCCGACGCGAGGTGGAGGAGCCCCGGGTCGAACGGTGGTGGAGGAGGTGGTCCGAGCATCCCGCCAGCGTGGCAGGACCGGCGCGCGGCCCGCTCCCGTCATCCACAGGCCACCGCCGTGCCGGGGTCATCCTGCGCTGCCGGGGTCACCGTGCCCTGCCGGGGTCATCGTGCAGTGCCGGGGTCGTCGTGCGCCGCCGGGGTCACCGTGCGCGGCCGGGGTGTCATGGCACGTCGGCGAGACAGGCTCTCCCCGGCGAGGCACGATCGCACCGGCTCGGCACGCGCCCCGGACGCGGCGACGCCGCCCGGTCGGTCGGTGACCGGGCGGCGTCGTCCGTGGTGCTGGACCGGGTGGGGTCAGCCGTTCTTGCGCGATGCGAGCACCTCGTCGATGAGGCCGTACTCCTTGGCCTGCTCGGCCGAGAGGATCTTGTCGCGGTCGATGTCCTTGCGGACGAGCTCGAGGTCGCGGCCGCTGTGGGTGGCGATGGTCTCCTCGAGCCAGCCGCGCATCCGGATGATCTCGTTGGCGTGGATCTCGAGGTCGGAGGCCATGCCGCCCGTCCCCTCGATCGCCGGCTGGTGGATGAGCACCCGCGCGTTCGGCAGCGCGAACCGCTTGCCCTTGGCGCCCGCGCCGAGGAGCACGGCCGCCGCGGAGGCCGCCTGCCCGATGACGAAGGTCTGCACGTCGGGGCGGATGTACTGCATCGTGTCGTAGATGGCCGTCATCGCCGTGAACGAGCCACCGGGGCTGTTGATGTACATGAGGATGTCGCGGTCGGGGTCCTGGGACTCGAGCACGATGAGCTGGGCGATGACGTCGTCGGCGGAGGCGTCGTCGACCTGCACCCCGAGGAAGATGATGCGGTCCTCGAAGAGCTTGGTGTACGGGTCGAGGCGCTTCATGCCGTACGAGGTGCGCTCCTCGAACTGCGGCAGGATGTAGCGGCTCTGCGGGCCGGGCACGTGGAGGCGGCCGGTCAGGTCTGCGTTCATGTCTCTCTCTCGCGTCGTCTCGGCCGGGTCAGTCCGCGGTCACCGGGTTGTCGGCGTGCCGACCGGCCATGTCGGCCTTGGTGATGACGTGGTCGACGAAGCCGTACTCCTTGGCCTCGGCCGCGGTGAACCAGCGGTCGCGGTCGGAGTCGGTCTCGATCTGGTCGACCGACTGGCCGGTGTGCTCGGCGATGAGCTCGGCCATCTGCTTCTTGATGTGCAGCAGCTGCTCGGCCTGGATCTTGATGTCGGACGCGGTGCCGCCGATGCCGCCCGAGGGCTGGTGCATCATGACCCGCGCGTGCGGGGTGGCGTAGCGCTTGCCCGGGGTGCCGGCGGAGAGGAGGAACTGGCCCATCGAGGCCGCCATCCCCATCGCGACGGTGGCGACGTCGTTCGGCACCCACTGCATGGTGTCGAAGATCGCCATGCCCGCGGTGACCGAGCCACCGGGGCTGTTGATGTAGAGCCAGATGTCCTTGCCGGGGTCCTCGGCCGCGAGCAGGAGCATCTGCGCGCAGATGGCGTTCGCGTTGTCGTCGCGCACGTCGGAGCCGAGGAAGATGATCCGCTCCTTGAGGAGACGGTTGTAGATGGAGTCGTCGAGGCCGGCCTTCTGGCCCTCGCCCGCGGCGACGATCTCGGTGCTGGTCACGCTGGGATGCTCCTCGCTCGGTGGGGTCGTACCTGTCAGTGACCCTAACGCCCGGCCCCCTCGTCGCACTCCGCGACCCGGGCCGTGTTCGCCGTGAGCGTAGGCCGCGACGACGAGGGCGGGCCCGCGCCCTCGCGCGGACCCGCCCCGGGTTCCCCTCCCGTCAGCCCAGCGGGCTGCCGGCAGCGGGGTCGGTGGGTCGCGCGGCGCCGGCCGGGCGGCCGTCGGGCTCGCGGACCGAGGTGACGACGGACAGCGCGAGGATGGCCAGCGCCCCGACGACGAGGAGCGCGTGCAGCACCCCGACGTGGTCGCCGAGGAAGCCGAGCAGCGGCGGGCCGGCGATGAAGGCGACGTAGCCGATGGTGGCGACGACCGACATCCGGGCCGCGGCCCGCTCGGGGTCGTCGGCCGAGGCGCTCATCCCGACCGGGAAGCCGAGGGCGGCGCCGACGCCCCACACGGCCGTCCCGACGAAGGCCAGCCAGGCGGGGCCGAAGACGACCAGCAGCGCACCGAGCACCGCCAGGCCGAAGCTGATGCGCAGCACCGGTACCCGACCGTGACGGTCGAGCAGGCCGGTGCCGACGAGCCGGCCGACGGTCATGAAGGACAGGAACGTCGCGAAGGCGAGCACGCCGGCCCACGCGGGCAGCTCGTGGCCCTCGACGAAGGCGACGGCGAGCCAGTCGTTGGCCGTGCCCTCGGTGAACGCGGCGGCGAGGACGACGACGCCGATGAGCAGCGTGCGCGGCTCGAGCCACGCGGAGCGCTGGCGGCGCGGGGTGCCGTCGGCACCGACCGCCTCCTCGCCCTCGGCGGCGCGGGGCAGGAAGCGCGGCAGCGCCCAGGCCGCGCCGGCGACGGTCACCACGACGGCACCCGCGAAGTGCGCGAGCAGCGGGACGCCGGCGGCCGACATCCCGGCCCCGACGAGGGCCGAGAGCACGGTGCCGCCGGAGAACGCGGCGTGGAAGTGCGGCATGACGGAGGTGCCGAGCTCGCGCTCGACGGTGGCCCCCTCGAGGTTCATCGCTACGTCCCAGAGGCCGACGCCGAGACCGACGAGGAAGAGGCCGCCCATGACGGCGAAGCGCGAGCCCTGGGCATCGACGACGGCGCCGGTGGCGAGCAGCCCGACGAGCGAGACGACGGCGCCGAGCGCCACCGTGCGGCCCGCACCGATCCGGCTGCTGACCTTCCCGGCCAGCGGCAGCCCGGTGACCGAGCCGACGCTCGCGGCGAGCAGCGTGGCACCGAGCTCGCCGGCGCTCAGGCCGAGCGCGACCTTGGTGTCGGCGATCCGGGCGGCCCAGGACGCGAAGACGAGGCCGGCCAGGGCGAAGACGACGAAGACGGCGGTGCGCGCGGACCTCACCCGGGTGGGGTCGAGGGTGGGGGCGGCGGCGGACATGGCGGTGGTCACGGGCTCTCTCGGGGCGGTGCGGCGGGGGCAGGGCAGGGGTCGAATCGATTCGATCGAATCGATTCGATATTGTGTCCCCCGTGCCCCTCCCCCGTCAAACCGCCACGCGCCGGTGACCGCCCCGGTCCGCCGCCCCACCCTGCGCGACGTCGCGGGCCGCGCCGGCGTCTCGACCTCGACCGCCTCGCTCGTCTTCAGCGGCAAGGGTCCGGTCGCCGTCGCCACCGCCGAGCGGGTCCGGGCGGCAGCCGCGGAGCTCGGCTTCTCCGGGCCCGACCCGCTCGCCTCGTCGTTGCGCCGCGGGCGCGTCGGGACGGTGGCGGTGCTCGTCGAGGGTCCGCTGCGGTACGCGTTCCGTGACCCCTTCGCCCTCGCGGTCCTCGACGGCCTCGCCGAGGAGCTCGACGCCGAGGGACGCACGATGCTCCTCGTCGCCCAGCCCCTGGACGACCCCGAGGGCGCGGTCGACCAGCTCGCCACCCAGGCCGTCGACGCCGCCGTCTTCCCCCTCTGCGGTGCCGACGCCAACCCGGTCGTCGAGCACCTCGCGGGGCGGGGTGTGCCGATGGTCGGCAGCGGCAGCCCGCGCGACCCGCGCGTCGTGCACGTCGCGACCGACGAGGAGTCAGCGATGGCCCTGACCACCCGCCACGTGCTCGACCTCGGGCACACCCGCCTGGCCCACGTCACGATGATGCTCGCCCCCGGCGCCCGCACCGAGGTGGTGACGGCGGCCGAGGTCGAGGCCTTTGACTACCCCGACGCCGGCGGGCGCGGGCGAGGGTTCCTGCGGCTCGCGCCGGGGTCACCGCTCGTCCAGGCCGGCGACCTCACCGTCGGCGCCGGCGAGGAGGCCGGCCGGCTGCTCCTCGACGTCCCCGCCGACCGGCGCCCGACCGCGGTCGTGTGCCAGGCCGACGTCCTCGCCGCCGGGGTCGTGCGGGCGGCGGAGTCCCTCGGGCTGCGGGTCCCGGAGGACGTGTCGGTCACCGGCTTCGACGGCGTCGACCTGCCGTGGCTCGACCACACGCTGACCACCGTGCTCCAGCCCGGCGTCGAGAAGGGGCGCGCGCTGGGGCGGCTGCTGCGGCGCCGGCTCGACGGCGAGGCGGTCGGCGACGAGCCGTTCCCCGTCACGCTGCGCGTCGGCAGCACCACCGCTCCCCCGCCCGCCGGCTGACCCACGCACACACGCGACGACGCCGCGCCCCGGTGCGGGAGCGCGGCGTCGTCGGGTGTCGCGGGAGGCGTCAGGCCTTCGCGGGCTCCTCGGCCCCGGCCTCGTCGGTGACGACCTCGTCGCTCGCGTCGGCCTCGGGCGTCTCCTCGGCGTCCGGGACGAGCTCGTCGAGGTCGACGGCGTTGCCGCTGGCGTCGGTGACCGTCGCGTCGTCCAGGACGGCGGCGAGCGCCTTGCGGCGGGCGACCTCCTGGACCATCGCGGGGATCTGGCCCTGCTGGTCGATGGCCTGCGCGAACTGGTTGGGGTCCATGCCGTACTGCTGCGCGCTCATCACGAGGTACTCGATGAGCTCGGGCTGCTCGACCTTGACCTCGCGCTGCTCGGCGATGGCGTCGAGGAGGAACTGGGCCTTGAGGGCCTTGCGGGTCGACTCCTCGACCTCGGCGCGGTGCTCGTCGTCCTCGAGGCGGTTCTCGCCCTCGAGGTGCGAGTGCACCTCGGCCTCGACGATGCCGTCGGGCACCGGCACGTCGACGGTCTCGAGGAGGTGCTCGAGGACCTTGTCGCGGGCCTGGATGCCCTGCTCGTACTTCTTGGCCTGCTCGGCCTGGGTGACGACGTCGGCGCGCAGCTCGTCCATCGTGTCGAACTGCGAGGCGAGCTGGGCGAACTCGTCGTCGAGCTCGGGGAGCTCGCGGACCTTGACGGACTGGACGGTGACGGTGCAGTCGGCGTCCTGGCCCTCGTTGTCGCCACCGGCGAGCGGCGCGGTGAACTGCTTGGTCTCGCCCGCGGTCATGCCGAGGAGCGCCTCGTCCATGCCCTCGAGCATGTTCTTGCTGCCGACCTCGTAGGAGACGTTGGTGACGGAGTCGATCTCCTCGCCGTCGATGCTCGCGGAGAGGTCGATGGAGACGTGGTCGCCGTCCTCGACGGCGCGGTCGACGCCGACGAGGGTGCCGAAGCGCTCGCGCAGCGAGGTCAGCCGCTCCTCGACGTCGTCGTCGGAGACCGCGACGTCGTCGACGGAGACGGCGATGCCGGTGAGGTCGGGGAGCTCGATGGTCGGGCGCACGTCGGTCTCGACCGTGAACTCGAGGTCCTGGCCGTCCTCGAGCGGGACGGCGGTGACGTCGACCTCGGGCTGGCCGATGGCGCGCACGTCCTCGGCCTCGGCGGCCTCGGCGAAGAAGCGCGGCAGCGCCTCGTTGACGGCCTCCTGGACGACGGCGCCGCGGCCGACGCGCTGGTCGATGATGCGCGCGGGCACCTTGCCCTTCCGGAAGCCGGGGACCTGGATCTGCGCGCCGATCGTCCGGTACGCGTCGTCGAGCATGGGCTTCAGCTCGTCGAACGGGACCTCGACGGTCAGCTTGACCCGGGTCGGGCTGAGGGTCTCGACGGCACTCTTCACTTCGGGCACTCCACCTGGGGTGTCGGGTTCACGGACTCGCGTCGTCGGGCCGGTGGGCCGGTCGCTCCGGGGGCGCGCACGGAGGCGCGGCGCCCGGGACGACGCCAAAGACCCATGCTAGCGGCCCGGCGCGGGCGCTCCGAATCCAACCCGTCCGTTACGGACCTTCCGCACGCCCGGCCGTCGGAGTACGTTCCTGCGCACCCGCGCCACCGACGGAGGGGGCGCTGCCGTCCTGGAGGACCCCATGACACCCGTGACCCGCACGACCCGGCGCCTGCGCGCGGCCGGCACCCTCGCCGCGGCCCTGGCCGCCGCCTCGCTCACCGGAGGACCGGTCGCCACCACGTCCGCGGCACCGGCCCCCTCCCCCGCGGTGGCCGCGTGCGACCCGGCCGCCGCCGGTGGGTCCGCGGCCCGCGTCGCCGACGGGGCAGCCGCCGCCGAGCCGAAGCTCTACCCCGACAACCAGGCGAACGCGTACGGCGTGCTGCCCGACGCGCCGACCCTCGGCAACGGCACGGTGACCATCCGCACCGTCTTCCACATGGTCTCCGACGACGGCTTCACGGCGGCGGAGAAGACGCGCTGGAACACCCTCATCGCGGCGCAGATGAAGGTCCTCAACGACTCCTACTCCGGCGCCACGGCAGCGGACGCGGCCAACACCCCGTTCCGCTTCCAGCTCGCCTCCACCACCTGGACCACCAACCCCGCCTGGTACACGGTCGAGCCGGGGAAGAACGAGCGGGACATGAAGAAGGCTCTCTACCAGGGCGACTCGCGCACCCTCAACGTGTACGCGGCGAACATCGGCGGCGGTCTGCTCGGCTGGGCGTACTTCCCGAAGGGCTACAACAACGGTCGCGACTACATCGACGGCGTCGTCATGCTCGACGAGTCGATGCCCGGCGGCACGGCCGGCAAGTACGCGCTCGGCGACACCCTGACCCACGAGGTCGGCCACTGGCTGATGCTCGAGCACACCTTCGCGCACGGCTGCAGCGCCTCCGGCGACTACGTCACCGACACCCCGAAGGAGGCGCAGCCGCAGTTCGACTGCCCGGTCGGTGCCGACACCTGCGCAGCGCCGGGGCTCGACCCCATCCACAACTTCATGGACTACACGCAGGACTCCTGCATGAACATGTTCACGCCCGGTCAGGCCGCGCGGATGAGCGACGCGTGGGTCGCCTTCCGCGCCGGCGGGGCGGGCGGCAAGCAGACCTGACCCCGGCACGCCCCACGACCCGAGCGCCGGTCCGCACCCTGCGGGCCGGCGCTCGGGCACACTGCCTCCGTGCTGTCCCTGCGCGTCACCGTCCCCACCCACCTGAGCGACGAGGTCGTGGCCGTCCTCGAGTCGGACGACTACGTCACCGGCCTCGCCGTGCACCGCGGCGCCTCGCTCAAGCCGCCCGGCGACGTCGTCACCGCCGACATCGCACGCGAGGGCGCCAACCCCGTGCTCGATGCGCTGCGCGCGCTCGGCGTGCACGAGGAGGGCACCATCCGGGTCGACCCCGTGACGACCTGGGTCTCCCGCAGCGGCCTGGACGCCGAGCGGCGCGCCCCCGGGGCCAGCGCGGACGCCGTCGTGTGGACCGAGGTCGGCAACCGGGCCTACGAGGACTCCGAGCTGAACTGGACGTACCTGTCGTTCATGGTGCTCGCGACGCTCATCGCCGGGGTCGCGATCGTGCTGGACTCCCCCATCCTCGTCATCGGCGCGATGGTCCTCGGGCCGGAGTTCGGGCCGGTGGCGGCGATCGGGCTGGCGCTCGTCCTGCGCAAGGGCGGGCTCCTCGGGCTCGCGGTGCGCACCCTCGTGCTCGGCTTCCTCGCGGGGATGGCGGCGACCGTGCTCGCCGGCCTCCTCGGGCGCTGGCTCGGATGGATCACCTACGCCGACATCGTCGGCGACCGGCCCGCGACGGCGTTCATCTACACCCCGGACCGGTGGAGCTTCGTCGTCGCCGTCATCGCGGCGGCTGCGGGCGTGCTCTCGCTGACGTCGGCGCGCACCGGTGGGCTGTCGGGGGTGTTCATCTCGGTCACCACGGTCCCGGCCGCGGCCAACGTCTCGCTCGGCGCGGCGTTCGGTGCGTGGCACGAGGTGACCGGGTCGCTGGCCCAGCTCGGGCTCAACCTCACGGGGATGGCGGTCGCCGGCTGGCTGACCCTGCAGCTCCAGCAGGTCGTGTGGTCGAGGGTGCCCGCCCGGCGCCGCACCCTCGTGCGGCACCGCCCGGTGATGGGTCGGCCGGAGGACTGAGTCCTCCGGCCGGTGGTGGAGCGGGCGACGGGAATCGAACCCGCGTAGCCAGTTTGGAAGACTGGGGCTCTACCATTGAGCTACGCCCGCGCACCTCGTCGGCTGCACCGCGAGGGCACCGCTAGCCTAGGGCCCGCGCTCGCGGGATCCGAAATCACCCCGGTCCACCGGATCGGGTCCGGCGTGCCACGGGGTATGGCGCAGCTTGGTAGCGCGTCCGCTTTGGGAGCGGAAGGCCGCCGGTTCGAATCCGGCTACCCCGACACGACGACAGGCCGGTGCGCGGAGCGCATCGGCCTGTGACGTGCCGGGGTAGCGGATGACGGGAGCGGGCGTGGCGGGCTGAGGGACGAAGCGCACCACCCCGCGGAGTCCGGCTACCCCGACCCGACCACGCGAGCCGGTTTCCGGCGGTCGAGCCTCCTGCAGGAGGCTCCGGCGCGGGAGACCGGCTCGACGAGGTGACGCGGACGCCTCAGGCGGGGCGGAGCGTGCAGCGGAACTCGGAGACGGTCCGGCCGTGCCGCAGGCCCTTGGCCTCGAACCCGTCGTCCGGGCGCCAGTCCGGCCGCTCGCCCTCCACGACGTCGAACCCGCCGTGCGCAGCCAGCTGCGTGCGGCAGTGCCCGGCGTAGGCGTCGATGTCGGTGGCGACCAGCAGGACGCCCCCGGGCCGCAGCCGGGAGGCGAGCAGCGTCAGCGTGTGCTGCTGCACGAACCGGCGCTTCGCGTGCTTCTGCTTGTGCCACGGGTCCGGGAAGAACAGGTGCACCGCGGCCAGGGTCCCGGGCGCGACCCGGTCGGTGAGCAGCGGCAGCGCGTCGCCGGGGTGCACCCAGAGGTTGCCGACCTCCGCCTCGTCGGCGGCGGCGAGCATCCGGGCGATGCCGGGCACGTGGACGTCGACGGCGACGACGTCGGCCTCGGGGTGGGCCGTGGCGTAGGCGATGGCGGCGGCACCGTGCCCGGACCCGATCTCGAGCACCACGGGTCCCGTGCGACCGAAGGCCACCTCGGGCACCAGGGGCCCGTCGGGCAGGGCCCGCGAGGGCAGCAGGGTGGCCATCCGCTCGTCCGTGAGCGGGCTGTTGCGCCAGCGGGGCGTGAAGGTGCGCACGCCCCGGCGGGGTGCGTGGTCGAGGACCGGGCGGGGTGCCACGGGAGCGTGCCTCTCGGGTCGGGGTCGGTGCGACGGGTCCGTGCCGGCGCGGGCGTCAGCGACGACGCACGGCGAGCGCGGCCCGGTCGTCATCCTCCCCCGAACGGGCCGACGCGCACACATCGCGGGCGACGTCACCGCCCTGGAGCACCGACAGCGAGGCCACCCCGAGCATCCGGTCGATGCCGTCGCCGAGGTCGCGGTCGCGGGCCTCGATGACGCCGTCGGAGTAGACGAGGAGGGCGTCGCCGCGCTCGAGCCGGCCGCCCTGGCGCGGGAAGTCGACGTCCGGCACGACGCCGAGCAGCGGCCCCCGCCCGCCCTCGAGCAGCGTCCAGCGGGCCCGGCCCGAGGTGAAGACCGCGGGCGCGGGGTGCCCGGCGTTGCCGACGGTGTACTGGCCGGTGCGCAGGTCGACGTCGAGGTGGACCGCGGTGGCGAACCCCTCGGCCCAGCCCTGCCGCACGAGGTAGTCGTTCGCCGCGCGCAGGAAGTCGGCCGGCGGCACCGCCCCGAGCAGCCCGCCGAGCGCGCCGGAGAGCAGCAGCGAGCGGGTGCCGGCGCCGGTGCCCTTGCCGCTGACGTCGACGAGCGCCACCTCGAGCCGGTCGCCGGCGAGGTGGGCGATGACGAAGTCGCCGGAGAAGCGGTCGCCGTGGGCGGAGAGGATGCAGGACGTCGCCGACCAGCCGGCCGGCATCGCCGGCACCTGGCCGCCCTGGACGATCCGGTCCCGCAGCTCGGCGAACATCCGGTCCCCGCCGAGCCCGCGCGTGCCGATCTGGGCGCGCGAGCGGGCGATGAGCACGGTCTGCCACATCACGAGCACGACGGCGACCACGACCCCGGCGACCCGCTGCGGGGAGAGCAGCGAGCCCGGCCCCCACGCGATGACGACGACCGCTGCCGCGGAGAGGACGACGGCCAGCCGGCGCGGTTCGAGGACGAGCCCGGCCACGACGAGCAGCGGGAAGAGCAGCGAGATGGGGACGAGGTCGGGCCGCACGACCGCACCGACCCCGAGCAGCACCACGGCGACGACGAGGACGACCACGAGCCAGCGGCCCTGGTCGACCCCGGCGAAGCGGTTGGTGAAGACGCGGCGGCGGGAGCCGTCGGGCTCCGTGCGGTCCGAGCCGGACCACCCGGCGCCTCCAGCCATGCTCAACCCCCTGCGACGTCGTCCGGGCAGCCGCCACAGTAGTGGCAACGGTTCCGGAGCCGCCAGAGAACCGGAGGGCCCGGCCGCGACGGTGTCGAGGGCTGCGGGCGGCCGGGGCTCAGTCGACCGGCGGCAGGATGCCGTCGGCCTCGTAGGCCTCGATCATCCGCAGCCGGCGGACGTGGCGCTCCTCGCCGGAGAACGGCGTGGCGACGAAGGTGCGCACCATCGCGCGGGCGACCTCGGGCTCGGTGACGCGGCCGCCGACCGAGAGCACGCGGGCGTCGTTGTGCTCGCGGGCGAGGCGGGCCAGCTCCTCGGTCCAGCAGAGGGCCGCGCGGACACCGCGCACCTTGTTGGCGGCCATCTGTTCACCGTTGCCCGACCCGCCGAGGACGACGCCGAGCGCGTCGGGGTCGGCCGCCACGGCCTCGGCCGCGCGCAGCACGAAGACCGGGTAGTCGTCCTGCGCGTCGTACGCGTGCGGGCCGTGGTTGGTGACCTCGTGCCCCTCGGCCTCGAGGAACGCGGCGAGGTCGCCGAGCATCTCGAAGGCGGCGTGGTCGGCACCGAGGTGGATGCGTGCCATCGCTCAGCCCTCGGTGTCGAAGATCGGGCCCTCGGTGCGCGAGCGCTTCAGCTCGTAGAAACCGGGGGTGCGGGCGAGCAGGAGGCAGCCGTCCCAGAGCAGGCCGGCGGCCTCGCCCTTGGGGGCCGGGGTGACGACCGGGCCGAAGAACGCGACACCGTCGACGGCCACCACCGGCGTGCCGACGTCGTCGCCGACGAGGTCGATGGCCCGCTGGTGGGAGGCCCGCAGCTCGGCGTCGTGCGCGTCGGACGTGGCCGCCTGCGCGAGCTCGGCCGGCAGCCCGAGGTCCTCGAGGGCCCCGGCGATGGCGGTGTCGTAGTCCTCCTCGCGGTGGTGGATGTGCTCGCCGAGCGCGTCGTAGAGCGGCTTGACGATCTCGTCGCCGTGGGCGGCGCGGGCGGCGACGACGACGCGGACCGGGCCCCAGCCCTTGTCCATCAGCTCGCGGTACTGCTCGGGGAGGTCCTCCCGGCCCTCGTTGAGCACCGACAGGCTCATCACCGACCAGGTGACGTCGACGTCGCGGACCTGCTGGACATGGCCCATCCAGCGGGAGGTCATCCAGGCCCAGGGGCACAGGGGGTCGAACCAGAACTCGGCGGAGGCGCGCTCGGGGGCGCTCGGGGTGGCGGTCACGCTCCTCATCCTGCCACCGCGCACCGACCCCGTGGCCCCACCCCCCGGCCGTCCCGGGCCCGCCCCCCACCGTGACAGGATTGGTCCTCGCGCGCGAGCCGCGCGCGACCTGAACATCGCTAGGAGAACCCAGTGCCCGGCACGAACCTCACGCGCGACGAGGCCGCCGCGCGTGCCGCCCTCGTCACCGTCGACACCCACGACGTCGTCCTCGACGTGACGCAGGGTCCGGAGACGTTCGCGACGACGAGCACGATCCGCTTCTCGTGCACCACCGAGGGCGCCGAGACCTTCCTCGACTTCGTCGGCGGGACGGTCCAGCAGGTCACGGTGAACGGCACCGACCTCGACGCCGAGGCGCACTACGCGGACAGCCGCATCCGGCTCACCGGCCTGGCGGCGCAGAACGAGGTCGTCGTCCGGGCCACCGGTCGGTACACCAACACCGGCGAGGGCCTGCACCGCTTCGTCGACCCGGTCGACGACGAGGTGTACCTGTACACGCAGTTCGAGGTACCGGACAGCCGCCGGATGTACCCCGTCTTCGAGCAGCCCGACCTCAAGGCCGCCTTCGCCTTCACGGTCACGGCGCCGGCGCACTGGCAGGTCGTCTCCAACTCCCCCACCCCCGAGCCCACCCCGGCCGGCGAGGGCACCGCCACGTGGGCCTTCGAGCGCACGCCGCGCATCTCCAGCTACATCACCGCGATGGTCGCCGGCCCCTACGACGTCGTCCGCGACTCGGTGTCCACCCGCGGCGGCGAGGTGCCGCTCGGCATCTTCTGCCGGAGGTCGCTCACCCCGTACCTCGACGCCGACAACCTCTTCGCGCTGACCAAGCAGGGCTTCGCGTTCTTCGAGGAGGAGTTCGACTGCGCGTACCCGTTCGCCAAGTACGACCAGCTCTTCACCCCCGAGTACAACGCCGGCGCGATGGAGAACGCCGGCGCGGTCACCATCGCCGAGATCTACGTGTTCCGCTCGCGGGTCACCGAGGCCCTCGTCGAGCGGCGTGCCCTCACCGTCCTCCACGAGCTCGCCCACATGTGGTTCGGCGACCTCGTGACGATGCGGTGGTGGAACGACCTGTGGCTCAACGAGTCCTTCGCCGAGTGGGCGTCCACGACGTGCCAGGCCGAGGCAACCGACTGGACCGACGCGTGGACGACGTTCGGCACCTACGAGAAGGACTGGGCCTACCGCCAGGACCAGCTGTCCACGACCCACCCGATCGTCGCCGAGATCCGCGACCTGCGCGACGTCGAGGTCAACTTCGACGGCATCACCTACGCCAAGGGCGCCTCGGTCCTCAAGCAGCTCGTCGCCTACGTCGGCCGCGACGCCTTCCGCGAGGGCCTGCGCACCTACTTCCGCAAGCACGCGTGGGGCAACACCACGCTGGAGGACCTGCTCGTCGAGCTCGAGGCCACCTCCGGACGAGACCTGCGCTCGTGGTCGCGCGCCTGGCTCGAGACCGCCGGCGTCAACACGCTGCGCCCGCTCGTCGAGGTCGACGACCGCGGCCGCATCACCTCGGCCGTCATCGAGCAGACGCACGCCGAGGGGTACGCGACGCTGCGGCCGCACCGGCTCGGGGTCGGCCTCTACGAGGTGCGCGACGGCTCGCTCGTGCGCACCGACCTCCTCGAGGTCGACGTCGACGGCGAGCGCACCGAGGTGCCCGCGCTCGTCGGCCGCACGCAGCCCGACCTGCTCCTGGTCAACGACGACGACCTCGCCTACGCCAAGATCCGGCTCGACGAGCGCTCGCTCGCCACGGCGCTGGCGCACCCGCGCGGCTTCACCTCCTCGCTGCCCCGCGCGCTCGTCCTCGCCTCGGCCTGGGACATGACGCGTGACGCCGAGATGGGCGCCCGCTCCTTCGTCGAGCTCGTGCTGGCCAGCCTGCCGGGTGAGTCCGACTCGACGCTCCTGCGCACCCTGATCCTCCAGCTGCGGACGGCCGTGCTGTCGTACACCGCTCCGGCACACCGGGAGACGGTGCGCACCGCCACCCTCGCCCGGCTGTGGGAGATCGCCCGCGGGGCCGAGGCGGGCAGCGACGCCCAGCTCCAGCTGGTCAGCGCCGCGGCCGGCCTCACGACCGCCGGCGACGACCCGACGACGCTGCGCGGCCTGCTCGACGGCACCGCGCCGCTCGACGGCCTCGACGTCGACTTCGAGATGCGCTGGACGGTGCTCACGGCGCTGGCCGCGGCCGGAGCCGCCACCGAGGACGAGATCGACGCCGAGCGCGCCCGCGAGGACACCGCCACCGGGCGCGAGCGCGCCGCGAAGGCGGTCGCGGCCGTCCCGACCGTCGAGGCCAAGGAGCGCGCCTGGCGCGAGGCCATCGAGGAGAGCGGTCGCCCGAACGCCATCGTCGAGGCCCTGGGCCTCGGCTTCGCCCGCGGCGGAACCTCCCCCGAGCTGCTGCGCCCCTTCGTCGAGCGGTACTTCACGATGCTCGACACCGTCGAGGACAAGGGGTCTCACGCGCTCATCGAGGGCATCGTCCTCGGCTTCTACCCCTACCCCGTCGTCGACGCCGGGCTGCTCGACGCGACGCAGGCCTGGCTCGACGCCAACCCCGACCGCCCCGCCGCGCTGCGCCGCCTGGTCGCCGAGAACCGCGACCCGGTGGCCCGCGCGCTGACCGCCCAGGAGCGCGATGCCCGTGACTGACCTCCTCCCGCTGCTCGACCTCGCCACCCCGACCGCCGAGGAGGTGAGCACCTACTGGGACCAGCTCCAGAAGTGGGCGCTGACCAACGGCGTGAAGATCGTCATCGTCCTCGTGCTCGGCTTCGTCGCGCGCTGGGCGACGCACCGGCTCATCGGCCGCGTCGTCGCGACGATGACCTCGCGCACCGCGGCCCGGCTGACGAGCAGCGGCGCGGCGGGGCGGGCGCTGGCCAACGCCACCGGCATCGCGAGCGAGCGGCACCGGCAGCGGGTCGAGACGATGGGCTCGCTGCTGCGCAGCATCTCGACCTTCGTGCTCGCGGTCATCACGCTGCTCACGGTGATGGCCCTGCTGGGCCTCCCGCTCGGGCCGCTGCTCGCCTCGGCGGGCGTCGGTGGCGTGGCGATCGGTTTCGGCGCCCAGAGCCTGGTGAAGGACTTCCTCTCGGGCATCTTCATGATCCTCGAGGACCAGTACGGGGTCGGTGACGTCATCGACACCGGCGAGGCGATCGGCACGGTCGAGGAGGTGACGCTGCGGGTCACCCGGCTGCGGGACGCGAACGGCGTCACCTGGTACGTCCGCAACGGCGAGGTCATCCGCATCGGCAACCTCTCCCAGGGGTACGCGGCGGCGTGGATCGACATGCCGGTCTCCTACCTCGAGCCCATCGAGAAGGTCCTCGACGTCGTGCGCCGCACGTCGGAGGCGTTCGGCAACGACCCCGAGTGGGAGCCGAAGATCACCGAGCCGCCGACCGTCCTCGGCGTCGACGCCATCACCGGCCAGACCGTCACCGTGCGGGTGCTCGTCAAGTGCCTGCCGGGCGAGAACTTCGGGGTGCAGCGCGAGCTGAGGCTGCGCCTCAAGGACGCCTTCGACGCGGCCGGCATCCAGGGCCCGCCGCTCCCGCCACCGTTCGCCCCGGGGTCGCGGCCGTGAGCCTCTACGAGGAGGTCGGCGGCGCACCGACGTTCGAGCGGCTGGTGCACTTCTTCTACGAGGGCGTCGCGGCCGACGAGCCGCTGCGCGCCCTCTACCCGGAGGAGGACCTCGCGCCGGCCGAGCGCCGGCTGCGGATGTTCCTCACGCAGTACTTCGGCGGGCCGACCGAGTACAGCCAGGAGCGCGGCCACCCCCGGCTGCGGATGCGGCACGCCCCGTTCCCGGTGACCCTCGACATGCGCGACCGCTGGATGCGCCACATGCTCGACGCCGTCGAGCGCACCGGCATCCCCGAGCCGCAGGCCGAGCAGATGCGCGACTACTTCCTGCGCGCCGCGCACATGCTCGTCAACACCGACGACGGGCACGGCCACCCCCCGCTCACCCCCTGAGCAGCAGGCGCGTCCGTTTCGCGACGGTCCGAGGGATGGGGGAGCATGGGGCGGGTGACCGCCCAGAGCACCGAGACCGCCCTGACCACCCCCGGGACGCCCGTCCACGCGGCCGACTCCCCCGACGCCCCCTGGTGGCGGCACGCCGTCATCTACCAGGTGTACCCGCGCTCGTGGGCCGACGCCGACGGTGACGGCATCGGCGACCTGCCGGGCATCACGGCACGCCTGCCGTACCTGGGCGACCTCGGCGTCGACGCGGTGTGGCTCAGCCCGTTCTACGTCTCCCCGATGAACGACGCCGGCTACGACGTCGCCGACTACCGCGACATCGACCCGCGCTTCGGCTCGCTCGCCGACGCCGACGCGATGCTCGCGCGCGCCCACGAGCTCGGCCTCAAGGTGCTCGTCGACCTCGTGCCGAACCACACGAGCAGCGAGCACGAGTGGTTCCGCGCGGCACTGGCGGCCGGGCCCGGCAGCCCCGAGCGCGAGCGCTACGTCTTCCGCGACGGACGCGGCCCGAACGGCGACGAGCCGCCGAACAACTGGCCCTCGGTGTTCGGCGGGCGCGGCTGGACCCGCGTCACCGAGGCGGACGGCACGCCGGGCCAGTGGTACCTGCACATCTTCGACGTCACCCAGCCGGACCTGAACTGGGAGAACCCCGAGGTCCGCGAGGAGCTCGAGTCGGTCATCCGGTTCTGGTGCGACCGCGGGGTCGACGGCTTCCGCGTCGACGTCGCGCACGGGCTGGTCAAGGCCCCCGGGCTGCCGGACTGGCACGGCGCGGTCGGCCTCTACGACGAGGTCGTCACCGAGGAGGGCCCGGAGTCCGGCGACGGCACCGTCCTCGACCACAACGGCACCGGCGCCGCGCCGATGTGGGACCAGGACGGCGTGCACGACGTGTACCGCTCGTGGCGGCGCGTCCTCGACTCCTACGGCTCCCCCGACCGCATCCTCTGCGCCGAGGCCTGGGTCAAGCCCGAGGAGCGCCTCGCGCGCTACGTGCGCCCGGACGAGATGCACCAGGCGTTCAACTTCGACTTCCTCGAGACCCCTTGGTACGCAAAGGATCTCGCGGCGGTCATCGAGTCCTCGCTGCGGTCCAACGACGCCGTCGGTGCGCCCACGACGTGGGTGCTGTCCAACCACGACGTCGTGCGCCACGCCTCGCGGCTCGGCCTCGACCAGAGCGGCCCGCGCCCGAACGGCATCTCCGCCGACGACGTGCAGCCCGACGCCGAGCTCGGCCTGCGCCGTGCCCGCGCCGCCACCGCGCTGATGCTCGCCCTCCCCGGCGGCGCGTACGTCTACCAGGGCGAGGAGCTCGGCCTGCCCGAGCACACGACGATGCCCCACGAGGTGCGCCAGGACCCGACCTACCACCACACCAAGGGCGAGGTGACCGGCCGCGACGGCTGCCGGGTCCCGATCCCGTGGGTCCACGACGCCCCGAGCCTCGGGTTCGGCCCCGGCGACGACCCGTGGCTGCCGCAGCCGGAGGCCTACGCCGACCTCGCCGTCGACCGCCAGGAGGGCGTCGAGGGTTCGACCCTCGAGCTGTACCGGACCCTCCTGCGGCTGCGCCGAGAGCTCGGGCTCGGCACGCGCGGCCTCGCCCGGGACGCGATGACGGCCGGCGACGTCGTGGCGTTCCGGTCCACGCCGGCCGACGGTGGCGACGCGCTGCTCGTCGTCACGAACACCGGCGCCAGGGCCGTGCCGCTGCCCGAGGGGGAGGTCCTCGTGTCCTCCGGCCCCCTCGAGGACGGCGCGCTCCCCACCGACACCACCGCCTGGCTGCGGGTCACCGCCGGCTGACGTGCGTGCCGCCGACTACGCCTACCTCTCGGCCCCGACGCCGCTGGCCCTCGCGCACCGCGGCGGCGCCGGGCTCGCGGAGAACACCGGCCTCGAGAACACCGTCGCCGCCTTCGGCCGGGCGGTGGCGATGGGCTACCGGTACCTCGAGACCGACGTGCACGCCACCCGCGACGGGGAGGTCGTGGCGTTCCACGACCCCGCGCTGGACCGGGTGACCGACGGCGCCGGGCTCATCCGCGACCTCCCGTGGGCGACGGTGCGCGAGGCGAAGGTCGGTGGGGCCGAACCGGTCCCGTTGCTCACCGAGCTGCTCGAGGCGTACCCGGAGGCGCGGCTCAACATCGACGTCAAGGCCGACGACGCGCTCGAGCCGACGCTGGCGGTCATCCGCGCCCACGGCGCCACCGACCGGGTCTGCCTCGGGTCGTTCTCGCCGCGCCGGGTCCGGGCGGCCCGTCGCGCCCTCGGGCCCGGGGTCGCGACCGCCGCCGGTCAGGTGGGGACCGCGCTCCTGCGCTTCTCCCCCGCCCTAGTCAGCCGGCTCCTGCACACCCCCGCGCCGGTCCTCCAGATCCCCGCCGAGCACCGCGTCGGCGGGCGCACGGTGACCCTCGTGACCCCGGGGCTCGTCCGGCGCGCGCACGGCCTGGGCAAGCAGGTGCACGTGTGGTTCCACGGCTGGGCCACCGAGGACGCCGCGGAGTTCCACCGCCTCCTCGACCTCGGGGTCGACGGCATCGTCGCCGACCGCATCGACGTCCTGCGCGACGTCCTCGCGGACCGGGGCCATCCGCTCCTGCCGCCGGCCGCCGAGGGCTAGGGTGGCGCCGATGCGGACGCAGGAGACGAAGACGGTCGAGGGGCCCCTGAGCCGGCCCTACGCCGAGGTGACCCTGGCGGCGCTGGCGCTCGTGACCATCGTCGCCTTCGAGTCGATGGCGGTCTCGACCGCGATGCCCACCGTCGCGCGCGAGCTCGAGGCCGTGCGCTCCTACGGCTTCGCCTTCTCCGTGATGCTCACCGCGCAGCTGCTCGGCATCGTCGTGGCCGGCGTGTGGAGCGACCGGTCCGGCCCGCTGCCCGGCGCGTTCGTCGGTCAGGCCCTGCTCGCGGCCGGTGCGCTGACCTGCGGGTGCGCCACCCGCCTCGACGTCTTCCTCGTCGGGCGGGCGCTCACCGGTCTGGGCGGCGGGCTGCTCGTCGTCATGCTCTACGTCATCGCCGGGCGCATCTACCCCGAGGCGATGCGGCCGCGGCTCTTCACGTACATCTCGGCCGCCTGGGTCGTGCCGTCGCTCGCCGGTCCCCCGCTGTCCGCGTGGCTCACCGAGAACCTCTCCTGGCGGTGGGTGTTCTGGGGCGTCGTCCTGCCCGTGGCGGTCACGATGGTCGTCCTCTGGCACGCGCAGAAGCGGGTCGACACCACGCGGCTCACCGCGGCCGTCTCCGGCCGCGACCACAGCGCCCACGTCCGCGCGGCCTGGGCCGGCCTCGGGGTGGCCCTCGCGGCGGGCGCGCTCCAGTACGGCACGCACGAGCTCGTCTTCACGTGGTCGGTCAAGACCGCCGTCGCCCTCGTCGGGCTCGTGGGGGTGGCCGCCGCCGCGCCGGTGCTGCTCCCCCGCGCCACGTTCGTCCTCGGGCGCGGCCTGCCGAGCGCCGTCCTCTCCCGCGCGCTCCTCTGCGCCGCCTTCTACGGCGGCATCACCTACGTCCCGCTCTTCCTCGCGGGCCAGCGCAACGCCAGCCTCCAGGTCGCCGGCCTGGCCCTCGCGGTCGGCGCGGTCGGCTGGGCGGTCGGCGCGTGGTACCAGGGCCACGACGCGATGCACCTGCCGCGGTACCGGCTCGTGGAGCTGGGTGGCGTCGTGCTCACCGTCGGCCTGCTGTGGCTCTCCCTCGTGGCCTGGGCCAACCTGCCGGCCTGGCTGAGCGTCTTCGCGCTGCTGCTCGCGGGACTCGCGATGGGTGCCGGCGTGACGACGACGACCATCGTCGCCCTCGAGCTCAGCCCGCTCGAGGCGCACGGCGAGGCATCGTCCTCGCTGCAGCTGGCCGACGTGCTCGGGAGCGTCCTCGGCATCGCGGGGGCCACCGCGGCCTTCGCCGCCGCGCACGACCCGGGCGAGGACAACGCGCTGTTCGGCGCGATCTTCCTCGGGCTGGCCGTCATCGCGGCCGTCGTCGTCCCGGCCGGTCAGCGCATCAGGACGTGACCGCCGGCCGCCGTGAGGCGGGTCCAGCGGTTCGAGCGCAGCACCGAGACGGTGCTCCCCGGCGCGAGGAAGCCGAGCGAGAACGCCGCGAAGGCACCGCCGGCGCGCACCCCCGGCGCCGCCTCGTCGCCCCAGACGCGGTCGCGGACGAACCCGGCGGCGGCGCCGCGCTCGCGGACCGCCGCGCCGACCTGGGCGAGACCGGCCCGGGCGACGAGCGCCAGGTCGTCGGCGGGCACCTCGCCCGCGGGCTCCCACCCCGAGCGCGGCGGGGTGACCGCCGACCAGGTCGCGAGGGCGCGGGTGGGTGGCAGGGGCAGCTCGCCGGTACCGGCGTGCCGGGCCGTGCGGTCCGTGACGGCGGCGAGCGGGACGACGAGGTCGCACTCGGCCGGGTCGGCGAGGGCAAAGGTGCGCAGCCCGAGGACCGTCCCCTCGGCGAGGATCCCGCTGCCCGGCAGGACCCCGACCCACGCGGCGAGCACGGGTCCGCTCGCGTGCAGGCGCATCGCGCCCTGCTCGTCGAGCGCGCGGGCCCGGGCGGCGTAGCGGCCCAGGTCGGCCAGCGCGGCCGCGTCGACCAGGTGCAGGGTGTCCGTCACCGGGCGGCCCGGCGGAAGGTGACCGGCTCGCCGACGTGCGCGGCCAGGGCCTTCCGGGCACCGGGCTCGAGGCGGCGGGGCCGGGCGGTCGCGAAGTCGTAGAGCGCCAGGCCGGTCTCGGCCAGGGCGTACAGGGAGGTCCCGACGGAGGCGGGGTCGCGCACGGTGTAGCCGAGGTCGAAGCCCGCACCGTGGACGCGGGTGACCCACATGTCGACCTCGACGGGCTCGGGGCGGTAGGTCAGCGGGGCGCGGTACTCGATGGCGTGGTGCGTGACCACGATCCCCTCGTCGAGCAGTGTGGGCCGGTCGGGGAACCACTCACGGAAGCCGATGACCCGCGCGTCCTCCAGCAGCCGGAGGTACTGGACGTTGTTCACGTGCCCGTAGGCGTCCATGTCGGACCACCGGAGCGGGACCTCGACGACGTAGGGGTCGGCCATGGGGCCATCCTCGCAGCCCGACGCGAGGCACCGGTCCGTAGGGTGGGCCGGTGACCCTCGACCCCCGCACCGCCGCTCGCCTCGACCACCGCCTCGCCACCGCCCAGCGCGAGGGACGCCTGCCGTCGGTGACCGCCGGCCTGGTCCGCGGGGGCCGGCTGGTCTGGAGCGGGGCGGTCGGGAGCCTCGACGGGCGGGCCGGGGGCGAGGTCGCCGACGACGACACCCAGTACCGGATGGGCTCGATCACCAAGACCTTCGTCGGGGTCTGCGTGCTGCGGCTGCGAGACGCCGGCCGGCTCGACCTCGCCGACCGCTTCGAGGACCACGTGCCGGGCTCGGCCCTGGGCCGGGTGAGCATCGAGCAGCTGCTCTCGCACGCCGGTGGGACCCAGGCCGAGACCGACGGCCCGTGGTGGGAGCGGACCCCGGGCGGGGACTGGGCCGAGCTCGCCGCGGCACCCGCCGGGCAGCGCTTCCGGGCCGGCCGGCGCTTCCACTACTCCAACGTCGGGTACGGCGCGCTCGGCCGGCTGCTCGAGGTGCACCACGGGGTGGGCTGGGCCGACGTCGTGCGCACCGAGCTGCTCGAGCCGCTCGGGATGACCCGCACGACGACGCGTCCGTCCGGTCGCGCCGCGCAGGGGCTGGCCGTGCACCCGTTCGCCGACGTCCTCCTGCCCGAGCCCGAGCACGACGCGGGGGCGATGGCGCCGGCCGGCCAGCTGTGGAGCACGGTGCGCGACCTCGGGCGCTGGGCGGCCTTCCTCGGCGGGGACACGGCGGGGCTGCTGTCGGCCGACACGCTCGCCGAGATGTGCGAGCCGCACCACGTCGTCGACGAGCCGGGCCAGCCGTGGACCGGCGCGCACGGCCTCGGGTGGCAGGTGTGGAACGTGGAGGGGAAGCGGTTCGCGGGGCACGGCGGCTCGATGCCCGGCTTCCTCGCGGGACTGCGGGTGGCGCTCGACGGCGGCGACGGCGTGGTCACGCTGACGAACACGACGGCGACGACCGTGATGCGCTCGCTCGGCGACGACCTCCTCGCGACCCTCGGCGAGGAGCCGGCACCGGTCGAGCCGTGGGTGGCGTCCGGCGACCCCGCGCTGCTCGAGCTGGCGGGCACCTGGCACTGGGGGCCGTCGGTGACGACGGCGCGGTTCACCGGCGAGCACCTGGTCCTCGGCGAGCCCGGCACCGGGCGCGGGTCACGGTTCGCGCGGGTCGGCGACGGCGTCGACACGTGGGTCGGCCTCGACGGGTACTACACGGGCGAGCCGCTGCGGGTCGTCCGTCGGGCCGATGGTTCTGTCGCGCACCTCGACCTCGCCTCGTTCCGGTACACGCGCACGCCCTACGACCCCGAGGGCGACGTGCCCGGTGGTGTCGACGACCTCGGCTGGCGCTGACCTCCGGGTCCGCCACCACGCGGTTCGAGGTATCCCACCGTCGTCACACGGCCGCCGGATACCTCGAACCGCGCCATCAACCTCCGGGGGGGGGGGGGGGGGGGGGGGGGGGGGGGGGGGGGGGGGCCGGGCGCGCGGGGGGGGGGGG
>NZ_JBNVZV010000034.1:0-37521 GCF_050496545.1 Phycicoccus avicenniae
GGTAGGGGTGGGGTTCAGTGGCCGCCGGTGAGCCGGCCGAGCAGCGACCCGACCCGGCTCGGCCGCCCGGTCCGGGCCTCCTCGGCGTCGGCGAGGCGGGCCAGCTGCAGGCCGGCGTTGACGCCGAGCCAGCGCAGCGGCTCCGGCTCCCACGACGGCGAGCGGTGCCCGACCCACGGCAGCTCCGTGAGCGTCGAGGACCGCCCCAGCACGAGGTCGGCCAGGGTGCGCCCCGCGAGGTTCGAGGCCGCCACCCCGTCGCCGACGTAGCCGCCGGCGCGCCCGGTGCGGGTGGCCGGGTCCCACTGCACGGAGGGGTTCCAGTCGCGGGCGATGCCGAGCGGTCCGCCCCAGGCGTGCGTGAACGTCACGCCCTCGAGCGCCGGCAGCAGCCGCGTCAGCGTGCGCCGGAGCGCGGCGAAGACCTTCTCCTCGTGGTCGAACGCCGGCAGCACCGTGGATCCCAGGTGGTACGGAGCGCCCCTGCCCCCGAACGCGATCCGGTCGTCGACGGTGCGCTGCCCGTAGATGACGAGGTGGCCGTGGTCGGCGAACACCTCGCGCTCCGCGAGGCCGATGCGCTCCCACGTCGCGGCGGGCAGTGGCTCGGTGGCGACCATCAGCGAGTACACGGGGACCACGGCGCGCTCGTGCCCCGGCAGCTGCGGGGTCCATCCCTCGGTCGCCAGGACGACCGCACCTGCCGAGACCCGTCGCCCGTCGGCGAGCACCACGACACCGTCCCCGGCCCGGCCGACCCGCACCCCCTCGACGATGCGCCCGCCCCGCCGCCGCACGGCGGCGGCCAGCCCGTCGACGAGGTCGCGAGGGTGCACCCGCGCACAGTTCGGGTTGAAGGTCGCCCCACGAACAGGCCCGGCTCCCAACCGTTCCCGCGTGGCGCCGGCGTCGAGCCAGATGGTCCCGACGCCCCACGCCTCCCCGTGGGCGACCTCGGCCCGGGCCCGCGCCTCCTGAGCCGGTGTGCGCGCCACGACGATGGTCCCGCCCTTGGTGAACCCCGAGCCGAGGCCCTCCTCGGCGTCGACCCGGCCGACCTCATCGACCGTGTCGCGCAGCGCCGCGAGCTGGGCCAGCGCCGCCGCCCGCCCGTGCCGGGCCGCGAGGGCGTCGGGGGAGACCGGCCACAGCGCCGAGACCCAGCCGCCGTTGCGCCCGCTCGCCCCGAAGCCGGCGTGCTCGGCCTCGAGGACGAGCACGTCGAGGGCCGGCTCGGCGCGCAGCAGCGAGTACGCCGTCCAGAGCCCCGTGTAGCCGCCGCCCACGACGACGACGTCGGCGCGCAGCGGAAGGTCGATGGCGGCCGCCGGCGCGGAGGAGGGCCCGGCCGCCCGGGTGTCCGACCACAGCGGCGCGGTGCCGGTGGCGGCGACCATCGTCAGAGGTGGTTCTCCGCCTCGGTGAGCACCGACCGGAGCCGGCGCTCGATCTCGTCGAACTCGGCCGGGCCCATCGTCAGCGGGGGCGCGAGCTGGACGACGGGGTCGCCGCGGTCGTCGGCCCGGCAGTACAGGCCGGCGTCGAAGAGCGCCTTGGAGAGGAACCCGCGCAGCAGCCGCTCGGACTCGGCGTCGTCGAAGGTCTCACGGGTGGCCTTGTCCTTGACGAGCTCGATCCCGTAGAAGTACCCGGCGCCGCGGACGTCGCCGACGAGCGGCAGGTCGAGCAGCTTCTCGAGGGTCCTCTTGAAGACCGGGGCGTTCTCCTTGACGCGGTCGTTGAGGCCCTCGCGGTCGAAGATGTCGAGGTTGGCCATCGCTGCCGCGCACGAGACCGGGTGCCCGCCCCAGGTGTAGCCGTGGGGGAAGTACGTGGTGCCCTTGCGGAACGGCTCGAAGAGCCGCTCGCTCGCGATCATCAGGCCGAGCGGGGCGTAGCCGCTCGTCACGCCCTTGGCGGTCGTGATGATGTCGGGCTGGTAGCCGAGGTCCTGGCAGGCGAACATCGAGCCGATCCGGCCGAAGGCGCAGATGGTCTCGTCGGAGACGAGCAGGACGTCGTACTCGTCGCAGATCTCGCGGACCCGGTCGAAGTACCCGGCCGGCGGCGGGAAGCATCCGCCGCTGTTCTGCACCGGCTCGAGGAAGACGGCGGCGACGGAGTCGGGGCCCTCGAACTCGATGGCCTCGGCGATGCGGTCGGCGGCCCAGCGGCCGAAGGCCTTCTCGTCGTCGCGCAGGTGCTCGGGCGCACGGTAGATGTTCGTGTTCGGCACCTTGTGGCCGCCCGGCACCAGCGGCTCGAACTCGACCTTGGCGGCGGGGATGCCGGTGATGGACAGCGCGCCCTGCGGGGTGCCGTGGTAGGCGACCGAGCGGGAGATGACCTTGTGCTTGGTCGGCTTGCCGATGAGCTTGAAGTACTGCTTGGCCAGCTTCCACGCCGTCTCGACGGCCTCGCCGCCACCGGTCGTGAAGAAGACCCGGTTCAGGTCGCCGGGGGCGCTGTGGGCGAGGCGCTCGGCGAGCTCGATGGCCCGCGGGTGCGCGTAGGACCACAGCGGGAAGAACGCCAGCTCGGACGCCTGCTTGGCCATCGCCTCGGCGATCTCGGTGCGTCCGTGCCCGACGTTGTTGACGAACAGACCGGCCAGGCCGTCGATGTACTCGTTGCCGCGGTCGTCCCAGATCCGCCAGCCCTCGCCGCGCGTGATGATCGGGACCGAGTGCCCGAGGCCGCCGGCCTCGCGCTCCTCGAAGACCGAGTGGCGGGTGAAGTGCATCCACAGGTGGTCGCGGGCGGCGTCGGAGTACAGCGCGCCGGTGGCGGTGTGCCGGTCCGAGGACGGCTCCCAGACGGTCGAGGGCTCGGTGGTCATCGGGTGCCCCAGTTGTAGTGCTGCTTGTTGAGCTTGAGGTAGACGAAGGTCTCGGTGCTGGTGACCCCGGGCAGCGGGCGGATCCGCTGGGTGAGGAGCTCGAGGAGGTGGTCGTCGTCCTCGCAGACCACTTCGGCGAGCACGTCGAAGGACCCCGCGGTCGTGACCACGTAGTCGACCTCCGGCATCGAGGACAACGCCTCCCCGAGGTCGATGAGGTTGCCCGCCGCGCGGATGCCGATCATCGCCTGGCGCCGGAACCCGACCTGGAGCGGGTCGGTGACCGCGACGATCTGCATGACGTCGGAGTCGAGGAGGCGCTGCACCCGCTGGCGCACCGCCGCCTCGGACAGCCCGACCGCCTTGGCGATGGCGGCGTAGGACTGCCGGCCGTCCTCCTGGAGGAGCTCGATGATCCGCTTGGCGACGTCGTCGAGGCGGATCTCGGGAGAACGGTCCCGGTGCTGGCGTGAGGTCACGGGGCCATCGTGGCCGGTCACCCCACCCCGCGCAAGTAGCGCAACGCGGATTCCGCAACATCAGGGACACAGATCAGCCACTTTCCCTTCCCATTACGGACCGACCCTAGTGATTTCGCGGTTCCGCGTACTACTGTGCCCGCACGAGCCGTCCCCGCCGCCACCGACCCCGGGAGCACCACCACATGAGCACCCCCCGTGTCCTGCGCAACTTCGTCGACGGTGCGTTCGTCGACGCCCGCACCGACGCCACGAGCGACGTCGTCAACCCGAGCACCGGCCAGGTCGTCGCGTCCGCCCCGGTCAGCGGCGCCGAGGACGTCGACGCCGCGTACGCCGCCGCCCAGCGCGCCTTCGACGGCGAGTGGGGCCGCACGACCCCGAGCGAGCGGCAGCAGGCGCTGCTGAAGTTCGCCGACGCCGTCGAGGCGCACGCCGACGAGCTCATCGCCCTGGAGTCCGAGAACACCGGCAAGATCAAGGCGCTCACCGCGAGCGAGGAGATCCCGCCGATGGTCGACCAGCTCCGGTTCTTCGCCGGCGCCGCCCGTGTCCTCGAGGGCAAGGCGGCCGGGGAGTACATGGCCGGCCACACCTCGTGGATCCGGCGCGAGCCGATCGGCGTGGTCGGCCAGGTCACCCCGTGGAACTACCCGCTGCTCATGGCGGTCTGGAAGATCGGCCCGGCGCTCGCGGCCGGCAACGCGGTCGTCCTCAAGCCCAGCGACACCACCCCCGAGAGCACCCTGCGCCTCGCCGAGCTCGCCTCCGAGTTCCTCCCCGCCGGCACGCTCAACGTCGTCACCGGCGACCGCGACACCGGCCGGATGCTCGTCGAGCACCGCACCCCCTCGCTCGTCGCCATCACCGGCTCGGTCCGGGCCGGCGCCGAGGTCGCGGCCAGCGCCGCCCCGAACCTCAAGCGGGTCCACCTCGAGCTCGGCGGCAAGGCCCCGGTCGTGGTCTTCGACGACGCCGACATCGAGGCCGCCGTCGAGGGCATCGCCATCGCCGGCTACTTCAACGCCGGCCAGGACTGCACCGCGGCCACCCGCGTGCTCGCCGCCCCGCGCATCCACGACGACTTCGTCGCCGCGCTCGCCGAGTACGCGAAGAGCTCGGCCCCCGTCGGGCTCCCCGACGACGCGGACGCCCTCTTCGGCCCGGTGAACAACGCCAACCAGCTCGAGCGGGTCTCCGGCTTCATCGAGCGGCTGCCGTCGCACGCCACCGTCTCGGCCGGGGGCAACCGGCGCACCGACCTCGGCGACGGCTACTACCTCGAGCCGACCGTCCTCTCCGGGCTCACCCAGGACGACGAGGCGGTCCAGAACGAGATCTTCGGGCCGGTCATCACCGTCCAGCGGTTCACCGACGAGGACGAGGCCGTCGCCTGGGCCAACGGCGTCGACTACGGCCTGGCGTCCTCGGTGTGGACCAAGGACTTCGGGCGCGCCATGCGGATGAGCAAGCGCCTCGACTTCGGCTGCGTGTGGATCAACACCCACATCCCGCTCGTCGCCGAGATGCCGCACGGCGGCTACAAGAAGTCCGGGTACGGGAAGGACCTGTCGATGTACGGGTTCGAGGACTACACCCGGGTCAAGCACGTCATGGCCAACATCGAGAGCTGAGGACCGAGATGGCACCACTCCGACGGCGTCCCCCCGCCGACCCCGCGGTCCGCGGGCTGGTCCGGGCCGCCCGCGGCTCGCAGCTCACGCGGCGCTCCCTCCTCGGGGGCGCGGCGCTCGGCGGGGCCGCGGCCACGCTCTCGGCCTGCGCCCCACCGGCCCCGCCCGCCGGCGGCGCCGCCGCCCTGAAGCTGCCGAACGACGTGTCGAACACCGACAAGGTCGTCCGGTGGGCCAACTGGACCGCCTACCTCGACTACGACGAGGCGACCAAGCAGTACCCGACCCTCCAGGCGTTCATCAAGGACACCGGCATCCAGGCGACCTACGCCGAGGACATCGAGGACAACGACTCCTACTTCAACAAGATCGCGCCGCAGCTGCGGGCCAAGCAGGACATCGGCAAGGACATCTTCGTCTTCACCGACTGGATGGCCAACCGGGTCATCCGCGACCAGCTCGCCCAGCCGCTCGAGATCATCCGGATGCCCAACGCGAGCAACCTCCTCGACAGCCTCAAGGACGTCAGCTTCGACCCCGGGCGCCAGTACTCGCTGACGTGGCAGTCGGGTTTCGCCGGCATCGGCTACGACAAGGTGCGCCTCGGCCGGGAGATCAGGTCCCTCGACGACCTCTGGCAGGACGACCTCAAGGGCCGCATCGTCGTGCTCTCGGAGTTCCGCGACACCGTCGCACTCGTCATGCAGAGCCAGGGCGTCGACATCACGAAGGGCTGGGGCAAGACCGAGTTCGAGAAGGGCGTCGCCGTCATCCAGGAGAAGCTCGACCAGGGCTACATCCGCAAGATCAAGGGCAACAGCTACCTCGAGGACCTCAAGTCCGGCAACGCGATCGCCGGCATCGTGTGGTCCGGCGACCTCTTCGTCCTGCGCGCCGAGACCGAGAACGACAACTGGGAGTTCGCGATCCCCGAGTCCGGCGGCACCCTGTGGAGCGACAACATGATGGTGCCCATCACCTCCACCCACCGCCGCAACGCGATGGCGCTCATGAACTACTACTACGAGCCGGAGGTCGCCGCCCAGGTGGCCGCCTACGTCAACTACGTCTGTCCGGTGCAGGGCGCCCAGGAGGAGCTCGCCAAGAGCGACCCCGAGCTCGCGAAGAGCCCGTTCATCTTCCCGGACGCGGCCTACATCAAGGACAACAACATCCAGGGCATCCGGGCGCTGACGCCCCAGGAGGACCAGGAGTTCAGTGGCATCTGGCAGAAGGTGATGGGCAACTGATGGCAGCCAACAGCGGTTTCCGGGAGGCCACGGGCGACCTGCGCCTCGACGCGGTCACCAAGTCCTTCGGCGACTTCACCGCCGTCGACGACCTCGACCTCGTCGTCCCCCGCGGCTCGTTCTTCGCCCTCCTCGGCCCCTCGGGCTGCGGGAAGACGACGACGCTGCGGATGGTCGCCGGGCTCGAGCAGCCCACGGCCGGCAACATCCTCATCGGCGACACCGACCTCACGGGCAGCCGACCGTACGAGCGGCCGGTCAACACGGTCTTCCAGAGCTACGCGCTCTTCCCGCACCTGAGCATCCGCGACAACGTCGCCTTCGGGCCCAAGCGTCGCGGCCAGAAGGACGCGATGGAGCGGGCCGAGGAGACCCTCAAGCTCGTCGAGGTCGACCACCTCGCCACCCGCAAGCCGGCCCAGCTCTCCGGTGGCCAGCAGCAGCGCGTCGCCCTGGCCCGGGCCCTGGTCAACCGGCCCGAGGTGCTCCTCCTCGACGAGCCGCTCGGCGCCCTCGACCTCAAGCTGCGCCGCCAGCTGCAGGTCGAGCTCAAGCGGATCCAGACCGAGGTCGGGCTGACCTTCATCCACGTCACGCACGACCAGGAGGAGGCCATGACGATGGCCGACACCGTGGCCGTCATGAACCACGGGCGGATCGAGCAGATGGGTGCGCCGGCCGACCTCTACGACCTGCCGAGCACGACGTTCGTCGCGAACTTCGTCGGCCGCTCGAACCTCGGCACGGGGGCCGTCGTCGACCGCGACGGCGACCACCTCGTCGCCGAGATCCAGGGCAGCCGGGTCAAGGTGCCGCTCGCGCGGGCCGGTGCCACTGAGGGGCAGGTGACCTTCGGGGTGCGCCCCGAGAAGGTGCGCGTGCTGCGCGAGGCCCCGGCCGGGGTCGGCGACGACGTCAAGGGCGTCGTCCTCGACGTCTCCTTCACCGGCGTGGCCACCGAGTACCTCGTCCGGCTGCCGAGCGGGGCGGTGTGGAGCTGCTACGAGCAGAACCTCGACGTCGACCCCATCGACCTGCGGCCCGGCGACGACGTGTGGATCTCCTGGAACCCGGCCCACGCCTTCACCGTGCCGGTCGACGAGGCCGCGGCCAAGGCCGCCGCGGAGGCCACGGCGTGAGCGCCCTCGCCCACGTGGGCGGGACGAGCGGCACCACCGGCACCGACCCCGGCACCGGTGCCCCGCAGGAGCGGCCCGGCCGCCGCTGGCTGCCCTACCTGCTGCTGCTCCCCGGAGCGCTGTGGCTGCTCGTCTTCTTCGTCGTGCCGCTCGTCCAGCTGTTCACGGTGAGCATCCAGTCGCAGTTCCCCGGCTACCCGGGCTACTACTACCGCGACGTCAACTTCTCGAACTACCTGCGGGCACTCACCGACTTCGCGCCGCAGTTCGGCCGCTCGCTGCTCTTCGCGGGGCTCGCCACGTTCTTCGCCTTCGCCCTGGCCTACCCGCTGGCCTACGCCATGGCCTTCAAGGCCGGGCGCTGGCGCAACATCATGCTCATCGCCGTCATCGCGCCGTTCTTCACCTCGTTCATCCTGCGCACCGTGGCGTGGCGCCAGATCCTCGCCGACGACGGTCCGGTCGCGAGCACCCTCAACACGCTGCACCTGCTGCCGGGCGGGCGCATCACCGAGACGGCCGCCGCGGTGGTGGCGGGCCTCACGTACAACTTCCTCCCGTTCATGGTGCTGCCGATCTACGCCTCGCTCGAGCGGGCCGACCACCGGGTCATCGAGGCCGGGGGAGACCTGTACGCCAACGGTTTCACGACGTTCCGGACGGTGACCCTGCCGATGTCGATGCCGGGGGTCATCGCCGGGACGCTGCTGACCTTCATCCCCGCCGCCGGTGACTACGTCAACGCCGAGCTCCTCGGGTCCGACGGCGACAAGATGGTCGGCAACGTCATCGACAGCCAGTTCTTCCGTGTCCTCGGCGGCTTCCCGACCGCGGCCGCACTCTCCTTCACCCTCATGGCGCTGATCCTGGCCATGGTCTTCGTCTACATCCGTCGCTTCGGGACCGAGGAGCTGCTGTGATCCGCCGGCTGCAGAACCGTTTCGCGATCATCGTCGCCGTCCTCGTCCTGCTCTACCTGTTCCTCCCGGTCGCGTACACGTTCGTCTTCTCCTTCAACAACTACCGGAAGTCGAACATCGTCTGGAACCCGCAGGGCAGCCCGACGCTCAAGCACTGGCAGGACCCCTGCGGTGCGCCCGGCGTGTGCGACGCGCTCGTCACCTCGCTCCAGATCGGCCTCATCGCCACGCTCGTCGCGACGGTGCTCGGCACGATGCTCGCCTTCGCGCTCGTCCGGCACCGCTTCCGGGGCCGCACGGTGAGCAACGTCCTCGTCTTCGTCCCGATGGCCACCCCCGAGATCGTCCTCGGCGCGAGCCTGCTGACGATCTTCGTCCAGGGCTTCTCCCGGGTCGGCCTCGGCCTCGGCTTCTGGACGATCACCATCGCGCACATCATGTTCTGCGTCAGCTTCGTCGTCGTCACGGTGAAAGCCCGTCTCCAGAGCCTCGACCCGCGCATCGAGGAGGCCGCCCAGGACCTCTACGCCGGGCCGATGAGCACCTTCTGGCGGGTCACCTTCCCGCTCGTGCTGCCGGGCATCGTCGGCGCCGCCCTCCTGGCGTTCTCGTTGTCCTTCGACGACTTCATCATCACGAACTTCGTCTCCGGCAACGAGACGACCTTCCCGAAGTTCGTCTACGTCTCCTACCTGCGCGGGATCCCCGCCCAGGCCAACGTCATCGGCTTCTCGATGTTCGTCATCGCGCTCACGCTGGTGATCATCGGCCAGCTCGTCGGCAACGCCCGGCGCGCGAGCAAGTGACCCACCGGGCCCCGGCCCGGTTCGACCCCGAAAGGTTCCCGTGCGCGTCCTGATGATCGGAGCGGGCGGTGTCGGCGACGCCGCCGCGCGCATCGCCGCCGACCGCGACTTCTTCGAGGCGTGGGTGGTCGCCGACCACGACGTCTCCCGGGCCGAGCGCACCGTCGCCGCGGCCGCCGCCCGGGGCGGTGACGGCGGCCGGTTCTCGGCCGCGCAGGTCGACGCCTCGGACGCCGGGGCGGTCGAGGCGCTGGCGCGCGAGGTGCGGGCCACGCACGTGTTCAACGCGGTCGACCCGCGGTTCGTCGTGCCGATCTTCGACGGCGCGCGGGCGGCGGGGTGTGACTACCTCGACATGGCGATGAGCCTCTCGCGCCGCCACCCGACCGAGCCCTACGCGAAGGTCGGCGTGAAGCTCGGCGACGAGCAGTTCGCGCAGGCGGGGGAGTGGGAGTCCGAGGGCCGGCTGGCGCTCGTCGGCATCGGGGTCGAGCCGGGCCTCTCCGACGTCTTCGCCCGGTACGCGGCCGACCACCTCTTCTCCGAGATCGACGAGCTCGGCACCCGCGACGGCGCGAACCTCGTCATCCGCGACGAGGACGGCAACGAGGTCTTCGCGCCCGGCTTCTCGATGTGGACGATCATCGAGGAGTGCCTCAACCCGCCGGTGGTGTGGGAGAAGGCGCGTGCCGGTGAGCCGGACGGCGGCTGGTACACCCTGCCGGCCTTCAGCGAGCCCGAGGTCTTCGACTTCCCGGAGGGCATCGGCCCCGTCGAGTGCGTGCACGTCGAGCACGAGGAGGTGCTCCTCATGCCGCGCTGGGTCGACGCGCGGAAGGTCACCTTCAAGTACGGCCTCGGCGAGGAGATGATCACCATCCTCCGGACGCTGCACACGCTGGGCCTGGACTCCACCGAGCCGGTGACCGTCAAGGGCGTGCAGGTGAGCCCGCGCGACGTCGTCGCTGCCGTGCTCCCCGACCCGCAGACCATCGGGCCGCGGATGGAGGGCAAGACGTGTGCCGGCCTGTGGGTCACCGGAACCGGCAAGGACGGGCAGCCACGGCGCACGTACCTCTACCACGTGTCCGACAACGCCGACACGATGCGCGAGTACGAGGCGCAGTGCGTCGTCTGGCAGACCGCCGTCAACCCCGTCGTCGCCCTCGAGCTGCTCGCGAACGGCACCTGGTCCGGCGCCGGGGTCCTCGGCCCGGAGGCCTTCGACGCCGTGCCCTTCCTCGACCTGCTCGCCGCCCCGAAGCCCGCGGGCTACGGCTCGCCCTGGGGCCTCGAGGACCGCTGACCACCCCTGCGAGAGGATCGACCCATGGCCACCACCCAGAAGGCACTGCTCGACTCGCTCCCCTCCGGTCTGCTGGTCGGCGGCCGTTGGCGCGAGGCGAGCGGGGGCGCGCGCTTCGACGTCCACGACCCCGCGACCGGCGGCACGCTCACCACCTGTGCCGACGCCACGCCCGAGGACGGCCTCGCCGCTCTCACCGCGGCCGACGAGGCGCGCGCGTCGTGGGCGGCCACCGCGCCGCGCGACCGCGGCGAGATCCTGCGCGCCGCGTTCGAGGCGGTCACCGCCCGGGCCGACGAGTTCGCCCTCCTCATGACCCTCGAGATGGGCAAGACCCTCGCCGAGGCCCGCGGCGAGGTCACCTACGGCGCCGAGTTCTTCCGCTGGTTCTCCGAGGAGGCCGTGCGCATCCACGGCCGGTACTCGACCGCCCCGAACGGCGCGACGCGGCTCGTGACGATGGCCCAGCCGGTCGGCCCGACGCTGATGATCACGCCGTGGAACTTCCCGCTCGCGATGGGGACCCGCAAGATCGGCCCGGCCATCGCCGCCGGCTGCACGATGGTCGTCAAGCCGGCCGCCGAGACGCCGCTGACGATGCTGCTGCTGGCGCAGGTGCTCCAGGAGTGCGGGCTGCCCGACGGCGTCCTCAACGTCGTCACGACCACGCACTCGGGGGCGGTCTGCGAGCCGGTCATCCGCGACCCGCGCCTGCGCAAGCTGACCTTCACCGGGTCCACGGCCGTCGGCAAGGTGCTCGTCGAGCAGTCCGCCGAGCAGCTGCTGCGCCTCTCGATGGAGCTCGGCGGCAACGCCCCGTTCATCGTCTTCGAGGACGCCGACCTCGACGCCGCCGTCGAGGGCGCGATGCTCGCCAAGATGCGCAACATCGGCGAGGCCTGCACCGCGGCCAACCGGTTCTTCGTCCACGAGGATGTGGCCGAGGAGTTCTCCTCCCGGCTCGCCGCCCGGATGGGCGCCCTCGTCGTCGGCAAGGGCACGAAGAAGGGCGTCGACGTCGGCCCGCTCATCACCGAGAAGGCCCGCGCCGGCGTCCACGAGCTCGTCGAGGACGCCGTCGCCAAGGGCGCCACGGTGCTCACCGGCGGCTCGCCCGTGGCCGGTCGCGGCCACTTCTACGAGCCCACCGTCCTCACCGACGTCCCGGACGGCGCCCGCTGCCTCACCGAGGAGATCTTCGGGCCGGTCGCGCCGATCGCGACCTTCCGCGACGAGGCCGACGCCGTGGCCCGGGCCAACTCCACCGAGTACGGCCTGGTCGGCTACGTCTTCACCCGCGACAACGCCCGCGTCCTGCGGGTCGCCGAGGCCCTCGAGTTCGGGATGGTCGGCGTCAACACCGGCATCGTCTCCAACCCCGCGGCGCCGTTCGGCGGCGTCAAGCAGTCCGGCTTCGGGCGCGAGGGCGGCTTCGAGGGCATCGAGGAGTACCTCGAGGTCAAGTACGTCGGCATCGCCCTCTGAGGTCGCAGGCGGGCGGCCCCGGCTCTCCGGCGGGGTCGGCCGAAGGGACAGGATCGTCCCCGTGGGCGTGCGCCGCGTGGGACGGGAGTGGTGGACTGGCTCCATGAGCCGGGCCCGTCACTCCGATCGCCCGGACCGGCAGCGGTCCGTGCGCTCCTTCCTCGACGAGACCGACGAGGCGCTGCGCCTCGGCGCCCGTCCCGGCGCGCGGGTCTGGCCCACCGGCTTCGACCTCCTCGACACCACCTTCGGCGGCGGCCTGCGCTCCGGCGAGCTGATCCTGCTCGCCGGCACGGAGGGCGCCGGCAAGACGACCTTCGCCATGCAGGTCCTGCGCAACGCCGTCGTCGCCGGCCGGCACGCCGTCATCTTCTCCTTCGAGCTGACCGCCGCCTCGCTCATCCAGCGCCTGCTCGGGCTCGAGGCCGCCGCGGCCGCCGACCTGGCCGACGACCCGATGATGCCCGCCGCCGACGTGCGAGCCTTCCGGGCCGTGCTCGAGGCCGAGGACCCCGACCGCCGCGGCCTCGGGTCCGCGATGCGCGGGCTGGCCTTCGGGATGGAGGCGCTGATGACCATCGAGCGCTACTCCGACCGGCTGCACGTCGTCGAGGCCAACCGGCTGACGACCATCGCCCAGATCGCCTCCACCGTCGCGGCCGTCGCCGACGCCACGGGGGAGCCGCCGATCGTCTGCGTCGACTACCTCCAGAAGATCCCCGTCGACGGCATCGAGGGCACGGCCGACGAGGAGACCCGGGTCACCTTCGTCACCGAGACGCTCAAGGAACTCGCGATGGAGCTCGAGTGCCCCGTGCTCGCCATCTCCGCGGCCGACCGCGAGAGCCTCGGGGCCGGGCACCGGATGCGCACCCGCGACCTGCGCGGCTCGAGCGCGCTGGCCTACGAGGCCGACATCGTGCTCATCCTCCAGACCAAGCTGAACATCGTCGCCCGCGAGCACCTCACCTACGACCTCAACGCGGCCAAGGTCTACCGCCGCTGGGTGATCATCTCGGTCGAGAAGAACCGGTTCGGCGGCGGCCAGGTCGAGCTCGAGGTCGAGAAGGACTTCGAGCACGGGCGCTACCGCCCGCAGGTGCGCGTCGTGTCCGAGCGCCTCATCGAGGAGCGGGTGTTCACCTCCTGACCCGCCGCCCGACGGGCGTGCACGCAGGTGCGGCAGGATGGCGCCCGTGACCGTCCGCTCCGTCGCCGTCCTCGGCTCCACCGGCTCGATCGGCACCCAGGCCCTCGAGGTGGTCGCCGCCCACCCCGACCGCTTCACCGTCGCCGCGCTCTCCGCCGGGGGCAACACCGCCCTGCTCGCGCAGCAGGCCGCGGCCACCCGGGCACCGCTCGTCGCGGCCGCACGGGGGAGCGTCGAGGAGCTGCGCTCGGCGATCGCCGCGGTCGCCGAGGACCCCTCGTACCGACCCGAGGTCGTCGTCGGGGAGGACGCCGCCACCGAGGCCGCGGGCCGCGGCGCCGACGTCGTCCTCAACGGCATCACCGGCTCGATCGGGTTGCGCCCCACCCTCGCCGCGCTCTCGGCCGGCTCGGTGCTCGCGCTCGCCAACAAGGAGTCGCTCATCGTCGGCGGCCCGCTGGTGCAGGTCGCCGCCGCCCCCGGGCAGATCGTCCCCGTCGACTCCGAGCACAGCGCCATCGCCCAGGCGCTGCGCGGTGGTCGGGCCGAGGAGGTCCGCCGCCTCGTCGTGACCGCCAGCGGCGGCCCGTTCCGCGGCCGCACCCGCGCCGAGCTCGCCGACGTCACGCCCGAGCAGGCCCTGGCCCACCCGAACTTCTCGATGGGGCGGGTCATCACGACGAACTCGGCGACCCTCGTGAACAAGGGCCTCGAGGTCATCGAGGCGCACCTGCTCTTCGACGTGCCGTTCGACCGGATCGACGTCGTCGTGCACCCGCAGCAGCAGATCCACTCGATGGTCGAGTTCCACGACGGCTCGACCATCGCCCAGCTGGGGCCGCCGCGGATGCTCGTGCCCATCGGGCTGGGGCTGTCCTGGCCCGAGCGCCTCGAGGACGTCGACGTGCCGTGCGACTGGTCGCGGGCGCAGTCCTGGGAGTTCCACCCGCTCGACGACGACGCGTTCCCCGCGGTGCGGCTCGCCCGGCAGGTGGGGGAGGCCGGCGGCACGTTCCCGGCCGTCTACAACGCCGCCAACGAGGTGTGCGTCGACGCCTTCCACGACGGCCACATCGGCTTCCTCGACATCGTCGACACGGTGCAGCGCGTCGTCGAGGCGCACAATGGCGGGGACGGACGGCGCGGGAGCGAACTCGACGCCTCGAGCGTTGAGTCCGTGCTCGCCGCCGACCGGTGGGCGCGAGAGAGCGCCCGAGGGTTGCTCGGCGGCCCGCATACGACCCAGACCCCAGGAGGCAGCCGGTGACCACGGTGGCGTTCGTGCTCGGCGTGCTCTTCATGGCGGTGGGGGTGGCGCTGTCCATCGCCCTCCACGAGGTGGGACACCTCGTCCCCGCCAAGCGCTTCGGCGTCCGGGTCACCCAGTACATGGTCGGCTTCGGGCCGACCGTGTGGTCGCGTCGTCGTGGCGAGACCGAGTACGGCCTGAAGGCCATCCCGCTCGGCGGGTACATCCGGATGATCGGGATGTTCCCGCCCCGCCCCGGCGACGACGGCAAGCTGCGCGCCTCGAGCACCGGCCGGTTCAGCCAGCTGATGGACGAGGCGCGGGCGGCCAGCCTCGAGGAGGTGCGTCCCGGCGACGAGGACCGCGTCTTCTACCGGCTGTCGGTGCCGAAGAAGGTCGTCGTGATGCTCGGCGGTCCGCTGATGAACCTCCTCATCGGGATCGTGCTGCTCACCGCGGTCGTGACGATGCACGGCCTGCTCACCCCGCAGGCCGGGGCCGAGGTCGCCACCGTCTCCAGCTGCGTCGCCCCCGCCACCGAGGCGACGCCGACCACGTCGTGCACCGGGCGCCCCGCGAGCCCGGCGCTCGCCGCGGGCATCCGGCCCGGTGACCGGCTCGTCTCGATCGACGGTCAGCCGGTCCGCACGCCCCGCGACGTCAGCACGCTGATCCGCCCGGCGGCCGGGCGGGCGGTGCCCGTCGTGGTCGAGCGCGACGGCCGGCAGCTCACCCTCGCCGTCACCCCTATCCGCAACACCGTCACCGCCCTCGACGCGCAGGGCCAGGCGGTGCTGAAGGCGGACGGCACGCCGGCGACCACCGAGGCCGGCTTCATCGGGGTGGGACCCAGCGCACCATTGGAGTACCAGGCCCAACCGGTGACGGCCGTCCCGGGCATCGTCTGGGACTACACCGCCCAGACCGCCTCGGCGCTGGCGCACATCCCGCAGCGGCTCGGCGGCGTGTGGGACGCGGCGTTCGGCGGTGCCGAGCGCCAGGCCGACAGCCCGATGTCGGTCGTCGGTGTGGGGCGGGTCGCCGGCGACGTCGGCTCCGGCAAGTACGACCGCATCTTCGGCGGCACCACCGGTGACAAGGTGTGGACGCTGCTGCTCCTGCTGGCGGGCCTGAACATCATGCTCTTCGTCTTCAACCTCGTGCCGCTGCTGCCGCTCGACGGCGGGCACGTGGCCGGCGCCCTGTGGGAGGGCACGAAGCGCGGGTGGGCCCGCCTGCGCGGCCGCCCGGACCCGGGGTACGTCGACGTCGCGAAGGCGTTGCCGGTCGCCTACTCGGTGGCGATGGTCCTCATCGGGGTGTCCGCCCTGCTCATCTACGCGGACCTCGTCAACCCGGTCGACCTCGGCGGCTGACGCCCACCTCCCGTGGAGGGAACGCCCAGCCGCGCGCCGTAGGCTGGGGGGCATGTCCGTCTCCCTCGGCATGCCCGCCGCGCCGCCGCCCGTCATCGCCCCCCGTCGCCAGAGCCGGAAGATCCGGGTCGGCAAGGTCGAGGTCGGTGGCGATGCACCCGTGTCGGTGCAGTCGATGACCACGACGCCGACCACCGACATCAACGCCACGCTCCAGCAGATCGCCGAGCTCACCGCCGCCGGCTGCGACATCGTGCGCGTCGCGTGCCCGAGCCAGGACGACGCCGAGGCGCTGCCGGCCATCGCGCAGAAGAGCCAGATCCCGGTGATCGCCGACATCCACTTCCAGCCGAAGTACGTCTACGCGGCCATCGACGCCGGCTGCGCGGCGGTGCGCGTCAACCCGGGCAACATCCGGCAGTTCGACGACCAGGTCGGCGAGATCGCCCGGCGCGCCAAGGACGCCGGCGTCTCGATCCGGATCGGCGTCAACGCCGGCTCGCTCGACAAGCGGCTGCTCGAGAAGTACGGCAAGCCCACCGCCGAGGCGCTGGTGGAGTCGGCGGTCTGGGAGGCGAGCCTCTTCGAGGAGCACGACTTCCACGACTTCAAGATCTCGGTCAAGCACAACGACCCCGTCGTCATGGTCAAGGCCTACCAGCTGCTCGCCGAGCGCGGCGACTGGCCGCTGCACCTCGGCGTCACCGAGGCCGGGCCGGCGTTCCAGGGCACCATCAAGTCGGCGACGGCGTTCGGGGCGCTGCTCTCGCAGGGCATCGGCGACACCATCCGCGTCTCGCTGTCCGCGCCTCCCGTCGAGGAGGTCAAGGTCGGCATCCAGATCCTCCAGTCGCTGAACCTGCGGCCGCGCAAGCTCGAGATCGTGTCGTGCCCGTCGTGCGGGCGCGCCCAGGTCGACGTCTACAAGCTCGCCGACGAGGTGACGGCCGGCCTCGAGGGCATGACCGTCCCGCTGCGGGTCGCGGTCATGGGCTGCGTCGTCAACGGCCCGGGCGAGGCCCGCGAGGCCGACCTCGGGGTGGCCTCCGGCAACGGCAAGGGCCAGATCTTCGTCAAGGGCGAGGTCATCAAGACCGTCCCCGAGAGCCAGATCGTCGAGACCCTCATCGAGGAGGCCATGCGGATCGCCGAGGAGATGGGCGAGCCGATGGACGAGGAGTCGGCCGGCGCGCCGAGCGTCACCGTCTCCTGAGACCCGTCCCCGAGGAGCGCGCCCGCGCGGCGCGTCGGCCCTAGGCTGTAGTGGTGCTGCGCACCCGCTCCCCGGTCCGGCCGCTGTCGCTCGCGGACCGCGACGCCGCCCTGGCGGTGTGCTCGCGCGACCTCCCGCGGGGCGTCTTCGTCGCGGCGCGCATCCTCGAGGGCTCGCGCACGGGCTCGCTCGGTTCGGTCCTGGGCGTCCGGGACGACGGTGAGCTGCGCTCGCTGTGCTGGGCCAGCGCCAACGTCGTCCCCGTGGGCACCACCCCGGCCGACCACCCCCAGCTCGCCGAGCGGCTGCGGCGCTGGCGGGGCCGGGCGGCCTCGGTCTTCGGCCCCCAGGACGAGGTCGAGGGCCTCTGGAACCACCTCGAGCCGCACTGGGGCGCACCGCGTGCCGTTCGTGCCCACCAGCCGTTGCTCGTCGCCCACGAACCGCCGTCGGCGCTCGGCATCGCCCTCGACGAGCGGGTGCGCCCGGCCCGCGCCGACGAGGTCGACCTCGTGCTGCCCGCCGCCGAGCACATGTTCACCGCCGAGATCGGCTACCGCCCCTACTCGGGCTCCAACCGCGGCTACCGCGCCTCGATCGCCTCGCTCGTGACGCGCGGGCACACCTACGTCGTCGTCGAGGACGGCGAGGTGGTCTTCAAGACCGACATCGGCAGCCTCGCCCTCGGCTGCGCCCAGCTCCAGGGCGTCTGGGTCGCGCCGCGGTTGCGGGGCCTCGGTCTGGCCGTGCCGATGCTCGCCTCCGTCCTCGAGCAGGTGATGCTCGGCCCCGCCCCCGTGGTCTCCCTGTACGTCAACGACTTCAACACCGCCGCCCGGGCCACCTACGACCGGCTGGGCTTCCGGGAGGTCGGCGCCTTCTCGACGGTCCTGCTGTGACCGGTCCGCGGGGCTGAGATGTCGCAGACGCTGTGGACGCCGCTCACCGAGGAGGACCTCCCGGCCCTGCGCGAGCTGGCCCGGGCCTGCCTGCGCGTCGACGGCGGTCTGCCCCACCTCGCGGACGAGCCGATGCTGCGCCGCCACTACCTGTCGGGCGTCGGCCTCGGCGGCCGGGACGAGACGGGGGACCTCGTCGCCGCGGCGGCGGTGCTGGTCGACCGCGCGGGCCGGCACACCGCCACCGGGCTGGTCCGCCCCTCGGCCCGCGGCGCCGGCCTCGGTGACGAGCTCGCCGCCTGGTGCCGCGAGCACTCGGGCGGCACGCTGCTGCGGGTCGTCGTCGAGACCGTCTCCCCGGGCACCGAGCAGTTCCTCCGCCGGATGGGGTTGGTGCGCACCTTCGCCGAGCACGTGATGCGCCACGACCTCGTCGACGTGCCGCGCATCAAGCGGCCCCCCGGTCTGCGCTCGCTGCCGTGGGACGAGGCGAGCGCGCCGCTGTTCCACGCCGCGTACTCGGGGGCCTTCGCCGAGCGACCGGGATTCCCGGCCACCCCGCTCCAGGAGTGGGTGCACGACGTCGCCGACGAGCAGGGCTTCCGGCCGGACCGTTCGCGGGTGGCCGTCGACGCCGACGGCCGGCCCGCGGGGTTCGTCACGCTCACCGACGACTGGGTCGACCAGGTGGGGGTCGTGCCGGCCTGGCGGGGGAGGGCGCTCGGGGCGCACCTCGTCGCCCGCTCCCTCCGGTCGCTGCGCAAGGCCGGCTGCGAGCAGGCCTGGCTCGCGGTGAACGTCGACAACCCGGCGCACGCCCTGTACCTGCGGCTCGGGTTCGTCGACGCCGGGCTGCGGGCCCGCTACGAGCAGGTCGCCTGAGGCGCGGATATCCTTGCCGGGCCCCACCCCGAACCGACCGACCCCAGGAGCCCTCCCGTGGCCATGCGCATGTCGTCCCTGTTCCTGCGAACCCTTCGCGAGAACCCGGCGGACGCCGAGGTGCCGAGCCACCAGCTCCTCGTGCGGGCCGGCTACATCCGGCGGGTCAGCCCCGGCATCTACACGTGGCTGCCGCTCGGCCTGAAGGTGCTGCGCCGCGTCGAGACCATCGTCCGCGAGGAGATGGACGCCATCGGCTCCCAGGAGCTGCTCTTCCCGGCGCTGCTGCCCCGCGAGCCCTACGAGGCCTCCGGTCGTTGGACCGAGTACGGCGACGGCATCTTCCGCCTCCAGGACCGCAAGGGCGACGACTACCTCCTCGGGCCGACGCACGAGGAGATGTTCACCCTGGCCGTCAAGGACCTGTACTCGTCGTACAAGGACCTGCCGCTGTCGATCTACCAGATCCAGACGAAGTACCGCGACGAGGCCCGGCCGCGCGCCGGCATCCTGCGCGGGCGCGAGTTCGTCATGAAGGACAGCTACTCCTTCGACCTCGACGAGGCCGGGCTCGACAAGAGCTACCAGCTGCACCGCGACGCCTACGTGCGCATCTTCGAGCGGCTCGGCTTCCACTACGTCATCGTCCACGCGATGGCCGGCGCCATGGGCGGCTCGAAGTCCGAGGAGTTCCTCGCGACCGCCGAGAACGGCGAGGACACCTACGTCCGCTGCCCGAACTGCGGGTACGCCGCGAACGTCGAGGCCGTGCGCGTGCCCGTCCCCGACGCCGTCGACGCGTCCGGGCTGCCCGCCGCCCACGTCGAGGACACCCCCGACACCCCGACCATCGACACCCTCGTCGCCCACCTCGAGCACGCCTTCCCGCGGGCCGACGGCCGGTCGTGGACCGCGGCGGACACGCTGAAGAACGTCATCGTGATGCTCGTGCACCCCGACGGCACGCGCGAACCGCTGGCCATCGGGCTCCCGGGTGACCGCGAGGTCGACGAGAAGCGGCTGGGGGCCAACGTCGAGCCGGCCGCCGTGGAGGCCTTCGGCGAGTCGGACTTCGCGCGGTACCCGACCCTCGCCAAGGGCTACATCGGCCCCGGGGCCCTGGGCTCGGAGCAGAGCACGGGCATCCGGTACCTCCTCGACCCCCGGGTCAGCGAGGGCACGGCGTGGGTCACCGGCGCCGACGAGAGCGGGCGCCACGTCCTCGACCTCGTCGTCGGTCGCGACTTCACCGCAGACGGCACCATCGAGGCCGCCGAGGTCCGCGACGGCGACTCCTGCCCCTCGTGCGGGCACGGCCTGGAGTCGGCGCGCGGCATCGAGATGGGGCACATCTTCCAGCTGGGCCAGCGGTTCGCCGAGGCGCTCGACCTCAAGGTGCTCGACGAGCACGGCAAGCTGCGCACGGTGACGATGGGCTCCTACGGCGTCGGCGTCTCGCGGGCGGTCGCCTGCGTCGCCGAGGGCAACCACGACGAGCTCGGGCTCGTCTGGCCGCGCGCGCTCGCGCCCGCCGACGTTCACGTCGTGGCCACCGGCAAGGACGACGCCGTCCTCACATTCGCCGAGGAGCTGACCCGTTCGCTCGAGGCGCAGGGTGTCGAGGTGCTCCTCGACGACCGCCGGCAGGCTTCTCCCGGAGTGAAGTTCAAGGACGCCGAGCTCATCGGGGTGCCCACCATCGTCGTCGTCGGGCGTGGGCTCGCCGACGGGAAGATCGAGGTCAAGGACCGTCGCTCGGGGGAGCGCCGCGAGGTCGCGACCGCCGACGCCGTGCGCGAGGTGCTGGCCGAGATCGGCCGCGCGTGAGCCGCCCGCTGGAGGCGGTCGTCTTCGACTGGGGCGGCACGCTGACGCCCTGGCACGACGTCGACCTGCCCGAGCAGTGGCGGGTCTTCGCGCGCGAGGTGCACGGCGTGCCGGTGGGCTCGCCCGAGGTGCCGCAGGCCGACCTCGACGAGGCGCACCGGCTGGCCGACCGCATCCTCGCGGCCGAGGCGGCGGCGTGGAGCCGGGGGCGTGACGAGCACTCGTCGGCGGCCCTCGCGGACATCCTCGACGCCGCCGGGGTGGACGCCGAGCACGACCGGCACCACCTGGCGCTCGCCGCGTACCGGCGCTTCTGGGAGCCGCACACGTGGACCGACCCGCAGGTCCGCCCGCTCTGGGAAGGCTTGCGCGAGAGGGGTCTTCGCATCGGCGTGCTGTCGAACACCATCTGGTCGCGCGAGTACCACCGCGAGATCTTCGAGCGCGACGGCGTCCTGGACCTCATCGACGCCGACGTCTACTCCAGCGAGATCGAGCACGTGAAGCCGCACCCCGAGGCCTTCCGCGCGATCTGCCGCGAGCTGGGGGTCGAGCCGGAGGCGGCCGTGTACGTCGGCGACCGGATGTTCGAGGACGTCCACGGACCGCAGCAGGTCGGGATGCGCGCCGTCTGGGTGCCGCACTCGACGCTGCCCGAGAACCAGAAGGTCGAGGTGAGCGCCGTCCCGGACGCCCGGGCGCACGAGCTCCTCGACGTGCTCGCCGTCGTCGACGGGTGGCTGGCCGACGCCCGTGGCTGAGGTCTCCGCCGAGGTCCTGGCGCTGCTCGCGCTGGCCGGGTTCCTCGCCGGGTGGGTCGACGCGGTGGTCGGCGGGGGAGGGCTGGTGCAGCTCCCGGCGTTGCTCCTCGGGATGCCGGGCGCGACGCCGGCCCAGGTGCTCGCCACGAACAAGTTCGCCTCGGTGTGGGGCACGGCGACGGCCTCGGCGACGTACTACCGGCGGGTGAAGCCGGACCTGCGCACCGCGCTGCCGATGGCCGCGGTCGCCTACGTCGGGGCGATCGGCGGCGCGCTGCTCGGGCTGCACATCCCGAAGTCGCTCTTCAACCCGGTCATCCTCGTCATGCTGCTCGTCGTCGGGGCGTACACGCTGCTCCGGCCGTCGGTGGGGGAGATGACCCGGCTGCGCTGGTCGGGCGGCCGGCACACGACGGCCGCCGTGCTCACCGGCTTCGTCATCGGCGTGTACGACGGGGCGCTCGGGCCGGGCACGGGGTCGTTCCTCGTCTTCGCCCTCGTCGGGCTGCTCGGGTACGCGTTCCTCGAGGCCAGCGCCAAGGCCAAGATCACCAACCTCGCGACCAACCTCGGGGCGCTGACGGTCTTCGCGCCGGGTGGGCACGTGGTGTGGGTCGTCGGGGGCGTCATGGCCGTCACCAACCTGCTCGGCGGCTACGTCGGTGCCCGTACGGCGGTCGCGCGCGGGAGCCGGTTCGTGCGGGCCGTCTTCGTCGTCGTCGTCGGCGCCTTCACCATCCGCATCGGCGGCGACGTCCTCCACCTCTGGTAGTCGCACCCCACCCACCCACCCACCCATCGCAAATGTGTGTGAACTCGCCGGTGTTTCGCGGCGGGTTCACACACGTTCGCGGGGCTGTGGATGACGCCAGCGGGGCTTCGACCGTCCGGGGCAGGCTTCGGCGATGGACCGGGACCAGCGACGCCGGGCGGAGGAGCTCGCCGAGCAGCACGGCGGTGTGCTCTCGCGCTCGCTGCTCCAGGGGCTCGGCATCGGCCGGGGCGCCGTCGCACGGCAGGTGGCCGGCCACCGGTGGGCGGTGCCGGGGCACCTCACGGTCGCGATGCACCGGGGCCCGCTTCCGCCCGAGGCGATGCAGTGGCTCGCGGTGGGGGAGGTCGGCCACGCCGTCGCCGTCGTCGACGGCGTCACCAGCCTCGTGGTCGCCGGACTGGTCGGCTACACCGAGTACGGCGTCCACGTGTCGGTCACTCGCAACGCCCGGTGCCCGGACGTCGACGACGTGCAGATCCACCGGGTCCGGCGGCATCCTTCTGAGGGCTGGCCCGGCGGCGGCCTTCCGAGGACCCGTCCGGCCGTCGCCGCCGTCCGTGCCGCGGGGTGGGCGGTCAGCGACCGGCAGGCGGCGCTCATCCTCGCGATGACCGTGCAGCAACGGCTGGTCGCGGGCGCGGATCTCGTCTCCGCATCCCGTGCGATCCGCACCCGCGGCCGCCACCCGTTCATCCGGCAGGTGGTGCGGGACATCGCGGACGGTGCCCACTCCCTCGGGGAGCTCGACTTCGCCGCGATGTGCCGGCGCCACGGCCTCCCCGAGCCCGACCGGCAGGTCGTGACGCGGGGCCTGCACGGGCGCGTCTACCTCGACGTGCGATGGGATGCGGCGGGTCTCGTCGTCGAGATCGACGGCTCGGGACACCGGGCGGGGCTCGCCGTCACGTCCGACAACCTGCGCCAGAACGCGGTCACGCTCGGCCGCGACACCGTGCTGCGCTTCGACCTGCTCGCGCTCCGGCTCGAGGAGGCGACCGTCATGGCCCAGGTGCGCGCCGGCCTCCGCGGATGTGTGTGAACTCGCCGCAGTTTCGCGGCGAGTTCACACACGTTCGGGCTAGGGGCGGGTGAGCCAGAGGGCGGCGTACGGGGGGAGGTGGACGTCGCCGTCGGGGCCCCACGGCAGGGTCGCCCCGGTGATGGCGTCGCGGGCGTCGGCGAGCCCGAGCTCGTGCACCCGCCACCCGGGCCAGACCCGCTCCTCGGGCGTGACGTTGTAGACGCCGGCCATCCGGCCCAGCGGGTGGTCGCGCAGCGTCACGAGGACACCGGGGTCGTCGACGGGCCCGATGGTCGTCTCGACCGAGGCGTGCAGGTGGGGGAGCGCGGCCCGGGCCCGGACGAGCGTCACGAGGTCGCCGAACACGCGTCCGGCCACCGTCGAGGGGTCGTGTCTCGAGGCCGCCCGCTCCCGGTCCAGCCGGGGTCGGTGCGCCCACCGGTTGTCGTCCTCGTGCCCGGGCTCCTGGGCCCACGCCGGGTCGTTCGGCTGGCCCAGCTCGTCCCCGCTCCACAGGACCGGGATGCCGCCCCAGCCGAGCACCATCGCGTGCGCGAGCCGCAACGCGGCTGCCGCCTCGTCGACCTCCTCGGGCACGCCCGACTCCTCGGCGGCCTCGAGACCGACGAGCGAGGCGGCCGTCCCGGACGTGCGCCGGTCGCCGGTGTCGGGGTTGAACTGGAAGACCAGCCCGCGCGCCGAGGCGCCCCAGAAGTCGCCGGCGTACCAGTCGGCGAGGAAGTGCCGGTGCCCCGGCCCGGTCACCCCGACGGCGGCGGCGTCCTCGTCCATGATCGCCCAGCCGATGTCGTCGTGGCAGCGCAGGTAGGTCAGCCAGGTGGCGGTCGACGGCTTCGGTGGCAGCGACCCCAGCGCGTGCGCCGCGAGCCGCACGTCGCGCGCGGCGAGCATCGACCAGATCTGCACCATGAGGCTGTTGTGGTACGCGACGTCGCTGACCTTGCCGGTGTGCTCGCCCTGCCCGAGGTACGCGAGCAGCTTGGTCGGTGCGACGATCGCTTCGGCCTTGAACGCGACTGCGGGACAGGCGATCCGGGTGACCGCTCGCAGCGCCTGGGTGATGGCGTGCACCTCCGGCTGGCCCTGGCAGTCCGTGCCGAGGCGCTTCCACATGAAGGCGATGGCGTCGAGGCGCAGCACGTCGACGCCGCGGTTGGCGAGGTCGAGGACGATCTGCGCGTACTCGGTCAGGACGTCCGGGTTGCCCCAGTTGACGTCCCACTGCCACTCGTTGAAGGTCGTCCACACCCAGCCGCGCAGGTCCTCGTCCCAGGTGAAGTTGCCGGGCGCGAACTCGGGGAAGACCTCGGGGAGGGTGCGCTCGTAGGCGTCGGGGAGGCGGCGGTCCGGGAAGACGTGGAAGTACGAGCGGTAGCGCAGGGTGCCCTCGCGGGCCCGGCGCGCCCACTCGTGCTCGCGGGCGACGTGGTTCAGCACGAGGTCGAGGACGAGGTTCATCCCGCGGTCGTGCAGGGCGTCGGCGAGGTCGGTCAGGTCGTCCATCGTCCCGAGGTCAGCGCGCACCTGCCGGTAGTCGGCCACGGCGTACCCGCCGTCGTTGTCGCCCTCGCGCGGGCGCAGCAGCGGCATGAGGTGGAGGTAGCGGACCCCGAGCTCCTCGAGGTAGAGCAGGCGTTCGCCGACCCCGCGCAGGTCGTCGGCGAAGCGCTCGGTGTAGGCGGCGTACCCGACCATCGTCGGCTCCTGGAGCCAGTCGGGGCGCAGCATCCGCTCGAGGTCACGGCGGTGGAGGCGGTCAGGGCGTCGGGCGAAGGCGCGCGCGGCGAGGGCGACCAGCTCGGCTCCCGTCCGCGCGGCCCGCTCCGGACCGTAGAGGGCGGTGAGGGCGCAGAAAAGGTCGGGCCACCAGCGCTCGACCCGGGCCGTGAACATCTCCGCGCGCCCGTCGCTCCACCCCGTCGTCGGGACGGAGGGGGGCGAGGGCACCGGCGCGGTCACGAGCCGCATCCTGCCGGATGTGCGCAAGCGTTTCCACGCCCACGGCCGATCCGGGCGCCACGGGTTCACGGCAGGCGCCGACGCCACGCACAGGTGACGCATAGGCAACGGGCCGAGAGTTCAGCCATGACGACGAGCACGGCGACGCCCGAGGGCGCGCTCCCGACCACCGCGGCCGCCCGCCCCGCCGCCCGCCGCGCGCTCGGCCCGGTGCCGCGCTGGTGGCGTGACGCCACCGGCGCGGCCGGCTGGGCGGTGCTCCTCGTGGTCGTGGCCCTGTGGGTCGCGGGCGGTGGCGTGCAGGAGATGGCGACCTGGGCGGGGCTGCTCACCTCGACCGGGCGGCTCACCGGTCTCGTCGCCTCGGCGCTGCTGCTCGTGCAGGTGCTCCTCATGGCGCGCGTGCCGTGGGTCGAGCAGGCCTGGGGCCAGGACGAGCTGGCCCGGGTGCACCGGCTCGTCGGCTTCACGTCCTTCACCCTCCTGATGGCCCACATCGTGCTCATCACCCTCGGCTACGCCGCGGCGACCCCGCTCGGCCTCTGGGGGACCACCTGGGACCTCGCCGTCAACGACCCGGGGATGCTGCTCGCCTGGGCCGGGACGCTGGCGCTCGTCATGGTCGTGGTCACCTCGGTGAAGCGGGCCCGGCGCCGGCTGCGCTACGAGTCCTGGCACCTCATCCACCTCTACGGCTACCTCGGCGCCGGCCTCGTGCTGCCGCACCAGCTCTGGACGGGGGCCGAGTTCCTCGACTCCCGCGCCGCGACCGTCTTCTGGTGGGGCCTGTGGTCCGTCACCGCCGCCGCCGTCCTCGTCTTCCGGGTCGCGCTGCCCCTGTGGCGCTCGCTGCGCGCGCCGATCCGGGTGCTCGAGGTGCGTGCCGAGGGCCCCGATGTCACGACCGTCACCGTCGGGGGCGACGGCGTCCGGCACCTGCCGGTGCGCGCCGGCCAGTTCCTCCAGTGGCGCTTCCTCGACGGACCCGGCTGGACCCGCGCCAACCCCTACTCGGTCTCGGCCGCACCCGACGGCCGCACCCTGCGCTTCACCGCGGCCCACGTCGGCGACGGCTCGGCCCGCCTCGCCGCGCTGCGCCCCGGCACGCGCGTCCTCGTCGAGGGCCCCTACGGCCGGATGCACGGCGGCGTGCGCGGCCGGCGCAAGGTGCTGCTGATGGGGTCCGGCATCGGCATCACCCCGATGCGCGCCCTCCTCGAGGAGCTGCCCCAGGCACCGGGCGACGTCACCGTCGTGCACCGGGTCCGCTCCCGGGAGGAGGCGGTGCTGGCCGACGAGCTGCGCGCCCTCGCCACCGCCCGGGGCGCCCGCTACCTGCTCGTCGAGGGGCACCGCGTGCCCGGCCGGTCCAGCTGGCTGCCCGTCCAGGCCGCCCACCTCACCGACGCCGGCGCCCTCCTCGAGGTCGTGCCCGACCTCGCCGACCACGACGTCTACGTCTGCGGCTCCGACGGCTGGATGGATGCCGTCCGCGCCGCCGCCCTCGAGGCCGGGGCCGCGCCCGACGCGGTGCACCTCGAGCGCTTCGCCTACTGACCACCCCGACCGCGAAGGACACCCCGATGCGACGGATCACCACCTGGCTGCTGAGCACGCTCTCGGCGCTGGTCCTCCTCTTCAGCTACCACACGTCCACGAACAGCGGCGGCGCGAACGTCGTCGCCGCGGGCGATGCCAACGGCGCGACGAGCGGCGCCGGCGGGACCGGTGACACGAGCGCGAACGGCACGGACTCCTCGGGGTCCGGCGACACCTCGACGCCGACCCCGACGCCCTCGACCGACTCCGGCTCCACCGACTCCACCGACTCCGGCTCCGGCTCGACGGACTCTGGGTCGAGCGACTCCGGGGCCGCGTCGGGCACCGTCACCGGCGACGCCGTGCAGACCCGCTTCGGCCCGGTGCAGGTCGAGATCACCGTCGCGGGCGGGAAGATCACCAAGTCCGTCGTCACCCAGGTGCCGTGGAACGACCGCAAGGACCAGGAGATCAACTCCTACGCGGTGCCGATCCTCAACGACGAGGCCGTCCAGGCCCAGAGCGCCGACATCGACATGGTCTCGGGCGCCACCTACACCTCCGACGGCTACATCCAGTCCCTGCAGTCGGCGATCGACAAGGCCAACCTGTGATCACCGCCGAGATCCCCGTGGCCCCCGCCGCGCCACCGCCCCCGGTGCTGGCGCGCCGCGCCTGGGTCGAGCACGTGATGGGCACCGCCGTCAGCGTCCACGTCCGGGCCGTCGAGCCCACCCGCCCCGACGTCGAGGCCGCGGTGGCCCGGGTCTTCGCGCACCTGCGCAAGGTCGACCAGGTCCTCTCGACGTGGCGCACCGACAGCGACCTGCTGCGCCTCCAGCACGGGGAGGCCGAGGACGTCCACGCGTGGGTCGCCGACGTGACCGAGCTGGCGCTGGAGGCCGAGGAGCGCACCGACGGGCTCTTCCGGGCGTGGCGCTCACGGGAGGGCGGGCGCATCGCCTTCGACCCGACCGGCCTCGTCAAGGGCTGGGCCGTCGCGGGCGCCGCGGCCCACCTCGACGTCGTCCCGGAGGTCGCCTACGCCGTCGGAGCCGGCGGCGACATCGTCGTCGGCGCCGGCCGCGGCCCGTCCGCCGCCGCTCCGTCCTGGCGCATCGGCATCGAGGACCCCACCCGCGCGGGCCGCGTCGCCGACGTCGTCACCCTGCGTCGCGGAGCCGTCGCGACCTCGGGTGCGGCCGCCCGGGGCGGTCACGTCGTGGACCCCCGGACCCGCCGACCGGTGACCCGCGCCGGGTCGGCGACCGTCGTCGGGCCTGACCTCCTCTGGGCCGACGTCTGGGCGACCGCCGCCTGGGTCGACCCCGAGCGCGCTGCCCTGCTCCTCGCCGAACGGGACCCGGACTACCGGCTCGTCGTCGTCTGAGCGCCGGGGGGCGCTCGCCGCTCCCATCATCCGGAAAGGCGCCGTCGGGCCCTGTCGGCCCGGTTCTGCCGCTGCTAGTCTCGGCCCGTTCCGCCGGTCTCGAGCTGATGATTCCGGCACGAGCATTCAGGCTGTGCTGAGGTCTCGACGCAGCGGACGCCCCCTGACCCAGCGGGCCGGGTGCCACGGCACGCGACCCGTTCGGCTCGCGTGCCTCCTCACGAGGCGGCGCGGTGGGTCGGCGGACGCCGGGACGGCGGCGGCCCGCGCCGCGCGCGGGTCACCTTCCCTCTGTGCCTCCCGGTGTCCGCGGGGTCCGCGCGCGGCTCAGCCGCGCGCGAGCACCTCCCGGAGGTCGTCCGGGGTCGTCACCGGCCGGTCGCAGACGAAGCCGCGGCACACGTACGCGGCCGCCGCACCACCGACGAGCGGACGGTCCGCGAGGAGCGGCACCCCGGGGGCATCGGGCCGGCCCGCCACCCGGACCATCCCCGGTGACGGGGACGCGAGCACCTGCTCGACGAGGGCCTCGGCGTCGGGACCGTCCCCGACCACCGCCACCTGGAGCGGCCCGGCGAGGACGGCCTCGGCGACGGCCAGGGTCCAGCCGGCGAAACGCGGCTCGGCCGCGGCCACCGAGCCGCAGGCCGCGAGGGCCTGCTCGGCGGCCGCACGGTGACGTGCGGACCCGGTGAGCGCGGCGCTCGTGAGCAGCGCGCCGGCCAGGGCCGAGGCGCCGCACGGCTCGGCGCCGTCGGTGCGGGATGCCGGCCGGGCGTAGAGCGGCGGCGCGTCGTGGGCGGTGTCGTGCACGGTGCCGTCGTCGTCGACGAACCGGTCGAGGGCGTCGTCGAGAATGCGCCCCGCCGCCGCGAGCCAGCGCGCCTCGCCCGTCGCCTGGTGCAGGGCCAGCAGCCCTTCGGCGAGGTCGCCGTGGTCCTCCAGCACCCCGGGAGCCGCCGACACCGTGCCGGCGCGCGAGGTCCGGTGCAGGACACCGTCGACGACGTGGGTGTCGAGGACGTGGTCCGCGGCCCGGGCCGCCGCGTCCACGAGGTCCGGGCGGTCGAGGAGGGCCCCGGTGTCGGCGAGCGCGGCCACGGCCAGGCCGTTCCAGGCGGTGACGACCTTGTCGTCGCGCGCCGGCTGGGGCCGTCGGTCGCGGGCGTCGAGCATCCGGGCGCGGACCTCGGACCACCACGCCGGGTCGTCGGGGTCGGCGAGCAGCTGGAGCGTCGAGGCGCCGTGCTCGAAGGTCCCCCCGGGCGTCACCTCCAGGAGGGCTGCGGCGCGCCGCCCGTCGTCGGGCCCGAGCAGCTCCTCGAGCTGCGCCGGCGTCCACGCGTAGGTGAGCCCCTCGTGCGAGTGCCCGTCGACGACGGTGTCGGCGTCGAGCGCGGAGGCGAAGGCGCCCTCGGCCGTCGCGAGGTCGCGCACCACGAAGTCGGCGGTCTCCTCGGCGACCCGACGCGCGAGCGGGTCTCCGGTGGCGCGCCAGAGGTGTGCGTACACGCGCAGCAGGAGGGCGTTGTCGTAGAGCATCTTCTCGAAGTGGGGGACCACCCAGCCGGCGTCGACGGAGTAGCGCGCGAACCCGCCGGCGAGCTGGTCGTACATCCCGCCGCGGGCCATCGCCGAGCAGGTCGAGCGGACCATCGCCAGGGCGTCCGGGGAGCCGGTGCGGGCGTGGTGGCGCAGGAGGAGCTCGAGCACCATCGACGGCGGGAACTTCGGCGCCCCGCCGAAGCCCCCGCGGGCGTCGTCGTGGTCGGTGCGCAGCCGGGCCACCGCACGGTCGAGCACCTCGGCCGGCACGGGGGCCGGCGCCGGGGGACCGGTGACCTCCCGGAGCCGCTGCGCGACGTGGGCGCCGGAGGCGAGCACCTGGTCGCGCTGCTCGGCCCAGACGCGGGAGGCGTTGTCGAGCAGGGCGAGGAACTGCTCGCGGGGGAGGTAGGTGCCGGCGAAGAACGGGTCGCCGGACGGTGTGAGCAGGCAGGTCATCGGCCAGCCGCCGTGCCCGGTGAGCGCGGTGGTCGCCGCCATGTAGACGGCGTCGACGTCGGGCCGCTCTTCCCGGTCGACCTTGACGGAGACGAACCCCTCGAGCAGGACGCGGGCGACCTCGTCGTCCTCGAAGGACTCGTGCGCCATCACATGGCACCAGTGGCAGGCCGCGTAGCCGACGGAGAGGAGGACCGGGACGTCGCGGCGGCGGGCCTCGGCGAAGGCCTCCTCGCCCCACTCCCACCAGTCGACGGGGTTGTCGGCGTGCTGGAGGAGGTAGGGGGACAGGGAGGCCGAGAGCCGGTTCGCCATCGACCCACCGTACGGGCCGTCGGGGTCGTCCGGACGGCCGGGACGGGCCCCCCGACCCATCCGCCGAGCCGGTTGGCTCCGAACGCGAGGTACCCGCGCGGTCCCGACTTCCCCCCTGCGGCACGACGACGTGCTCGGTCGGGACCCAGGAAGGACAGGTCGATGACGACTGCCCGCGACGCCCACCCCGTGCTGCGTGACGACGGACCCCCAGCCCCCGAGAGGCCGGGGGTGCGACGGCGCAGCCTCATCGGCTGGGTCCTCGCCGGTGGCACCCTCTCCGTCGCCGCCGACCTGACGCTCGGCGCCGAGCCCGCGGCGGCCGCCGTGCCGAGCCCACCCCAGGTGCCTGAGCTGTACGACCTCGGCGACCTCCAGACGCAGTCGGCGCTCCCGACCTCGCAGCTGATCCGCATCGACCTCGATGCGGACGGGTTCGCGCACTTCGCGATCCCCCGGATGGAGGTCGGCCAGGGCATCACCACGGCGGCCGCGATGCTCATCGCCGAGGAGCTCGACCTGCCCGTGGAGAAGGTGCGGGTCACGCTCGCCAAGGCCCGCCCGGAGCTGCTCTTCAACCAGCTGACCGGCGGCTCGAACACGATGCAGTCGATGTTCACGCCCATCCGCGTCGCCGCCGCGACAGCCCGCGGGGCGCTCCTGCGGGCCGCCGCCACCGAGCTCGGCGCCCAGGTCTCCGCGCTCACCGTGAAGTCCGGGGTGGTGACCGGCCCGACCGGCACGAGCCTCACCTACGGGCAGCTGGCCACGCTGGCGGCCAGCGCCGAGGACGTCGCCGTCGAGGTCTCGCTCACGCCGCGCCGCGAGTTCTCCGTCATCGGGACGGCGCGCAACCGCGACGACGCGCTCGCCGCGGTCACCGGCCGCAAGCAGTTCACGATGGACCTCGAGGTCGAGGGCGCCCTCCCCACGATGGTCTGCCGGCCCCCGACGCTCAACGGGTCGCCGCGGTCGGTGCGCAACGAGGCTGCGGTGCGGGCGATGCCGGGCGTCACCGACGTCGCGCTCGTCGGCACCGGTGTCGCCGTGCGCGCCGAGACCTTCGGGCAGTGCATCGACGCCGTGCGCGCGCTCGACGTGGACTGGAAGGGCGGCTCGGTCGAGGGCGAGTCCGACGAGTCGGTCCTCGCCGAGCTCAAGCGCGCCGAGCTCCCGATGGTCGTGCCGAAGGTGCCGATCCTCGCCAGCACCCTCGACCTGCGCGTCGAGTTCATGTTCCGCAGCAGCGCTGCGCTGGAGCCGAACTGCGCGATCGCCGATGTCCGGGCGGACCGCGCCACCGTGTGGGCCGGCCTCAAGGCGCCGATCGTCGCCCAGCGCGACATCGCCAAGGCCGTCGGGCTGCCCGCGGCGAAAGTCGAGGTCAACGTCGTCACCGGTGGGGGGTCGTTCGGGCACAAGCTGTTCGGCGACGCCGCCACCGAGGCGGCCGTCATCTCCAAGGCGATGGGCAAGCCGGTCAAGCTCATGTGGCACCGTGCCGACGAGCCCCGCCAGGGTCGGGTCCACCCGATGGCCACCTCGCGCGTGCGGGCCACGATGCTCGCCGGCCAGGTCCTCACCTTCGAGCAGCGGCACACGAGCGTCGTCACCGACTTCGGGCACGGGCTGGGCGAGCGGCTCACCGCGCTCGCGGCCGAGCTGCCCGCCAACCTCGGCGGTCTCGGTCTCTCGCAGTCGATCTTCACGCTGACCCAGGAGTTGCCCTACAACTTCGGGGTCGTCACCCAGCTGCTCAGCGAGGTCGACACCCGGTTCAACACGGGCAGCATGCGCAACATCTACAGCCCGGACGTCGCCTGCGCGAACGAGCTCGCCGTCGACCAGATCGCCAAGCGGCTGGGCAAGGACCCGTACGCGTTCCGGATGTCCTTCCTCAAGAGCGCGAAGGCCAAGCGGTGCCTCGAGGCGGTCGCGAAGGCCGGTGGCTGGGGACGGTCCCTGCCGAAGGGCGTGACGCAGGGCATCGCCGTGCACACCGAGTACAAGGGTGCGACAGCGGTTCTCGTCGAGCTCGACTCGCGGCCCGAGACCGTGAACCGGCAGATCCGCGACGCCGTCACGGGGCCGCGCGTCACCAAGGCGGTCATCGCCGTCAACGCCGGGCTCGTCGTCAACCCGCGCGGCCTGGAGGCCCAGATGATGGGTGGGGTCGCCGACGGCATCGCGCTCGCGCTGACGAGCAGCAGCCACCTGAAGGACGGCCACTTCCTCGAGGCCAGCTGGGACAACTACTTCTACACGCGGCAGTGGAACGTCCCGCCGGAGTTCCGGTGCATCGTCATGCCGTCGGACGAGGAGCTGCCCGGCGGGGCCGGCGAGGCGGGGGTGGCGGCCTCGGTCGCCGCCGTGGCCTGTGCCTACGCCCGGGCCACCGGCAGGGTCCCGACCCGCTTCCCGGTCAACCACGGGACGCTCTCGTTCACCCCGAAGTCCTTCGTCCCGCCCGTCCCCGAGCCGCCGGCCGACGGCCTGAGCTACGTCTCCTGAGGAGCCCGACATGCCCCAGCACACCTTCACCGTCAACGGCGAGCAGGTCACCGTGGACGTCGCCGACGACGTCCGTCTCCTCTGGGTCCTGCGCGACGTCCTGAAGATCACCGGCCCGAAGTACGGGTGCGGCATCAACGTCTGCAAGGCCTGCACCTCCCACCTCAACGGCAAGGCCTTCAACCCGTGCGCGGTGCGGGTCGCCGACCTCACGCCGGACGACGAGGTGACGACCATCGAGGGCCTCGCCGACACCGTCGAGGGCGACCTGCACCCCATGCAGGAGGCCTGGCTCGAGCGCGACGTCGCCCAGTGCGGCTACTGCCAGCCCGGCCAGATCATGGCGGCCGTCGCCCTGGTGAACCGCGTTCGCGCAGAGGGCCGCTCGATCACCGACGCCGACCTCGACCAGATCCGCAACGTCTGTCGCTGCGGCACGTACAACCGCATCCGCCAGGCGATCGGGGACGGCGCCTCCCGGATGTGACCGACGCCCGTGGGTCGTGCCGTCACGAGGGGGCGGCACGACCCACGGGCCTCACTCGTCGAGGGCCTTGTGCAGGGCGATGCAGGCCGTGACGGCCTCCTCGCCCTCGAGGAAGCCGGCCCAGCTGACCTCGACCCCTGCCCGCAGCAGCGTCCACGCCCTGGCCTCGTCGGGGTCGATGCCGGCCGCCTCCGCGGTGACCTCGAGGCGCCGGCGCACCGACCAGCGGAACGCCGAGCCGGTGCCGAGCTCGGCGAACCGGTTGCGCAGCACCGGCCAGAGGTCGAAACCGGGGTGCCCGGCCACGGGCTTGGGGTCGATGGCCGTCCATCCTCCCGACGGGTCGTGCAGCACGTTCTCGTAGTGCAGGTCGGTGTGCAGCAACAGCTCCGGGGCGTCGGGCAGCAGGTCGCGGGCGAGCCCGAGCGTGCGGGTGGCGAGCCGGCGCGGCACGGCGGGGCGCGTCGCCATCCGCTCGAGGTGCTCCTCGAGGTACGGGCCGAGGCGCGGGACCTGCGGCGGGGCCGGGACGTGCAGACGCCGCAGCAGTCCGCCCACGACCGCGCAGGCCTCCTCGTCCCACGTGCCCGTGAGGTCGGTCGGGTCGAGGCGCTCGAGGAGCAGGACGCCGTCCGACGGCAGCGCCGCGACGAGCCGGACCGCCCCGTCGCCGGCCCAGGTGCGCAGGGCGAGGTGCTCGTGCTGCCCCTCGGGGTGCGGCCAGCCGACCTTGAGCGCCAGCCGCTCGGTGCCGCGACGGACCGGCAGGACCACCGCCGTCCACCCCGTGCCCGTCGGCCCGTCGTCCGGCTCGAGGTCCCAGCGCTCCAGGGCCTGCTCGACGAGGTGGGGGACGGTGGCCACCCAGTCCGCACCCGTGGGCCCGCCGTCGGCGGGGTACGTGGAGACCCGCTCCACCCAGGCGGGCGGCAGGACGAGCGCGCTCACGCGAGCCCGGGGAACGGCACGAGGGGGACGCCCCAGCGGTGCGCCTCGACCTCGACCGTGCCCAGCCACCGGGTCGCCGCGGGAAGACCGGCCCCCGGGTCCGCGGCGACGAGGTCGGGGAGGGCGGTGCCGAGGGTCGCCCGCAGCGACGTGAGAGTGGTCGTCAGCATCCGGTCGACGTCCGCCCCCGTCCGGACGGCGAAGGGCAGCGGGTGGCCCAGGCCCACCGGCGGGGGGTCCTCGCCGGAGCGCAGCTCGGTGCGCAGGGCGCGCAGCACGCGCACGGTCCCCTCGCCGCGCTCACGCCGGGCTCCCGAGGAGCGGGCGGCGCCCACCTCGGCGAGGTAGGCGGCGGTGTCCGCGGCCTCGACGACGGAGGAGCCGACGGCGTCGAGCACCACCGGTGGGACGGCGGCGGCCGGGGCCGGCGCCGCCCCGGTGAGCACGGTCGCCGCCGCCCACCGCTGGGCGTGCAGCGCCGCGAGGGTCGGGAGCAGGGAGGCCTCGGCCTCGGCGAACGCGCCGACCTCGCGCGCCGCGGCCGCCTCCTCGGCGCCGAGCGCGGGCCCGGGACGGGGCGACGCGGTGGGGGAGGGCGAGGTGGAGGAGGACGAGGAGGACGCCGACGGCGACGTCACGGCGTCGAGGCCGGCGGCCGGCACCTGCCGACGCAGCAGCGCGGTGCGCAGCACCGTGTGCTGCCGCCGGTGCAGCGTCGCGAGCCCGGTCCCCAGCGTCGTGCCGAGGGCGTCGGCCAGGCCGGCCAGCCGCTCGCAGTCGCTGGTCAGCGCGACGAGCCGCTGCTCGGCGGCGAGGGGGGAGCGGGTGGGGACGAGCGGGACGCGCGGGGCGTCGTCCTCGAGGCGGATCCCGCAGCCGGACAGCGGGGCGAGGAGCGCCGCCCCCGCCCCGGCGAGGAGGAGGCGCCGCCCGGGACGCCGGGCATCGAGGTCCGGCACGGGCAGCATCATCCCACGGTGCGGGCGGGTGCTCGCGGGGCCTAGAGTGGGGGACCCGGCAGGCGCCGGGACGAGAACTTCACAGGGAGAGGAGCCGCGCCGTCATGGCCACCGCAGACCAGGTCCGCCCCGTCCTCGAGCAGGGCCTCGCGGGCAGCGCCCTCGTCCTCGAGGACGTCACCGTCTCGCCCGCGGGGAACCGCCGGGTGGTCCGCGTGCTCCTCGACCGCGACCTGGGTGAGGCCGACGCGGTCACCGGGCCCACCGAGCCCCTCTCCCTCGACGAGGTCGCCGACGCGACCCGCCTCGTCGGCGACGCCCTCGACGCCTCCGACGTGCTCGGCCAGCAGCCGTACACCCTCGAGGTCTCCTCCCCGGGGGTCGGCCGCCCGCTCACCCTGCCGCGGCACTACCAGCGCAACGTCGGCCGGCTCCTCACGGTCCGGGTCGGCGACGAGGAGAGCACCGGACGGCTCGTGGCCGCCGACCGCACCGCGCTGACCCTCGAGGTCCCCGCGACGAAGAAGACCCCCGCCCGCACGACCACCGTGCCGTACACCGACGTCGACCGCGCCGCCGTGCAGGTCGAGTTCGCGCGGCACGACGACCCGAAGGAGAGCTGACCCCCGTGGACATCGACCTCGCCGCCCTGCGCGCGCTGGAGCGGGAGCGCGGCATCTCCCTCGACGTCATCGTCCCGGCGATCGAGCAGGCGCTGCTGCTCGCCTACCAGCGCACCGACGGCCACTACCGCCACTCCCGCGCCGAGCTCGACCGCGCGTCCGGCCACGTCGTCATCTGGGCCCGCGAGGAGACCGAGATCCCGGCGCCCGAGGGCGAGGTCGACGACGAGGGCAACCCGGCCCGCCCGCGCCGCGAGCTCGGTCCCGAGTTCGACGACACCCCGACCGGCTTCGGCCGGGTGGCCGCCGCCACCGCGCGCCAGGTCATCGTCCAGCGGATGCGCGACATCGAGGACGAGGCCATCCTCGGCGACTTCAAGGGCCGCGAGGGCGACATCGTCGCCGGGGTGGTGCAGCAGAGCGCGAACCCGCAGCACGTGCTCGTCGACTTCGGGAGCATCGAGGGCATCCTCCCGGCGGCCGAGCAGGTGCCGGGCGAGACCTACCCGCACGGCCAGCGCCTGCGCACCTTCGTCGTCTCCGTCAAGCGCGGCCTGCGTGGCCCGCAGATCGGGCTCTCGCGCACCCACCCCAACCTCGTGAAGAAGCTGTTCGCCCTCGAGGTCCCCGAGATCGCCGACGGCAGCGTCGAGATCGCCGCGCTGGCCCGCGAGGCGGGTCACCGCACCAAGATCGCGGTGCACTCCACCGTGCCGGGCCTCAACGCCAAGGGCGCGTGCATCGGCCCGATGGGCAGCCGCGTGCGCGCGGTGATGGCCGAGCTCCAGGGCGAGAAGATCGACATCGTCGACTTCAGCACCGACCCCGCCGAGTTCATCGCCGCGGCCCTGTCGCCGGCCCGGGTCTCCTCGGTCCAGGTCGTCGACGAGAAGCTGCGCGCCGCGCGCGTCGTCGTGCCCGACTACCAGCTCTCGCTGGCCATCGGCCGCGAGGGCCAGAACGCCCGGCTCGCGGCCAAGCTGACCGGCTGGCGCATCGACATCCGCCCCGACACCGAGGCGCCGGCGAGCACGCCCGACGGTGCCCGCGACACGCCCGGGCCCGCGTAGGCGGTAGACTGGTGGTGACCGACCGGACTGGACTCCGGCCGTCGGAGCCCGTGCGCACGTGCATCGGGTGCCGTCGGACGGATAGCCGGTCGGCACTCCTGCGAGTGGTACTCGGGGAGGGGGAGCACGGCCCGACCGTCGACCCCGACCCCGATCGCCGTCGTCCGGGGCGCGGCGCCTGGCTGCACCCCGACGTCTCGTGTCTCGACCTCGCCGTCCGCCGCAGGGCGTTCGGCCGCGCGCTGCGCAGCAGCACCGGCCCGGACGTCACGCAGCTGGCCGGATGGGTCGAGGACCTCACGCAGGGAACACCGTCAGAGAAGCACGAAGACCGGAAGCGGGTTTAACGCGATGAGCACCCGATGAGTACTCAGCGATGAGCACCCCCCAGCTGTAACGACGGTCCGCGCCACCCCGGCACGGACCTGGACAGGAGAGATGTGTCTAAAGTCCGTGTGAGCGCACTCGCGAAGGAGCGCGGGGAGACCAGCAAGGTCGTCCTCGAGCGCCTCAACGCGATGGGTGAGTACGTCAAGAGCGCCAGCTCGACGATCGAGGCGCCGGTGGTCCGGCGCTACAACGAGAAGTTCCCGGCCTCGGCGCCAGCCGAGAAGGCCCCCGCCAAGAAGGCCGCCCCGGCCCCCCAGGCCGCCCCCGCCGCCCCTGCTGCCGAGGCCCCCGCCC
>NZ_JBNVZV010000035.1:0-36469 GCF_050496545.1 Phycicoccus avicenniae
GGGGGGTGGGCGCCGGCGGGCGGGCGGGGGGGGGGGGGGGGGGGCGCCCCCCCGCCCCCCAGGCCGGTGCGGGGTACCGGGCGACGACCTCGTCCTCAGTGCGCACCCGCTCGTCACTCGCCACCGAGGCACCCTAGCGACCGGGCCGGGCCCAGCTGCGGCCGAAGCGGGCCAGGCAGTGCCAGAGCCACTTCAGGGCCTGCGGGTCGGCGGTCCCCGACGTCTCGGCCAGCCGCGCGGGGGTGATGTCGCCGCCGAGGGCGTGGGCGAGCGCCACGGGCACCGGGCCGCGGTAGAGGGGGTCGATGGCGTCGGCGCGCACGCGGTAGCCGGGGTGCACCTCGACGGGACACTCCAACCGGGCCAGCGCGCCGGCGTGCCGCTCGTGGTCCGAGGGGTCAAGGACGAGCGCCTCGACGTCGCGCGCGAGCACGAGGCCGCCGTGGACGTGGGCCTCCACGTAGTCGTTGAGGGGGTCGTCGAGGGGGAGGTCGGCGGCGCTCGGTGGGAGCAGGGCCGGGTCGAGGACCCCGGCGTCGGCCAGCCGGCACAGCTCCTCGAGCCGGTCCGGACCGCCGACGTCGCGCGGGTCGTAGACGCTGTCCGGCCAGCAGAAGGTGGCCCGCTCGGTGACCTCGGCGCGGAGCCGGAGGTAGGCGGAGCCGAAGCGGGGCGACGCCCCGTAGGGGTCGTCGCGGCGGTTCCAGGCACCGTAGACCGGACGGGCGGCCGCATCCGCCTCGTCGTAGCGCCCCTCGAAGAGCCGGCTCTCCCACCGCCATCGGTCGCCTCCGGGAACCGCGGTCAGGCCGCCGGTGGACGTGCCGGTCTCCCACTGGCTGCGGTAGACGCCCGACGCCGCGATGGACTCGAGGACGGTGATGTCGCCGAAGGCCCAGCCCGGGTGGAAGTGCAGCACGATCCCCGCCGTCATGCCGGCACGGTACCCACGCCGCCATCGGGCCCGGGCCACATTTTCCCCGGCGCCACTGTGACGGCGCAGAACCTCTCCGCGGGCGGGGATGCATCCGTGTCCTGGGGGAGCAAGCGCGTCATCACCGTGACGACGCGGATGTTCGGGGCGTCGGCGGCCCGCCGGTCTCGACGTCAGGCGCCGTCCAGCTCGTAGTGGGTCCACGTGCTCCCCTCCGCGCCACGTTCCACGGACACCACGCGCAGCCGCACCGGCACGCCGTCCGGGGCCAGCGGCTCGCCGTCGAGGAACGTCGGCGTGCCCAGCCCGCCGACGAGCACCGGCATCGTCACGACGTGCAGCTCGTCGACCAGCCCGGCGCGCACCAGCGCCCCGTTGATGCCGCCCCCGCCGTCGGCCCGGACGCACCGCACCCCCAGCTCGCCCCCGAGCCGGCGCACCGCGACCGCGAGGTCGACCCGCTCGTCGCCGCACACGAGCCAGCCCACCCCGAGCTTCCGCAGCCGAGCGAGGTAGCCGGGCGGCGTCGCGCGGCTCACGAGCACGAGCAGGGCGGTCGTGTCGTCACCCGTGAACCGCCAGTCGACCCGTCCGCGGCCGTCGACGACCACGAACCAGTGCGGCGCCCGGCGGGGCAGGTGGTCGGGGTGGTCCCACGGCCCGCCGACCTGTGCCCAGGGCGACGAGGTGCCGTCGACCACGAAGGTGCCGCTGCCCTCGAGCGTGGCGGTCGGCGCGTGGTGCTCCTCCACCCACGCGTCCCGCCGCGCCAGCAGGCCCTCGACGTCGTCCGGCCACGCGGCCCGCCAGCGCTCGCCGACGGAGGGCTCGAGCAGGACCTGGTCGCGGCGCAGCGTGATGCGTCCGTCGACGCCGGCGAGCGTGGTGAGGACGACGCGCGGACGCTCGGGCGGGGCGGCAGCCATCCGACCACCGTAGGAACCCCCACCGACACCCGAGACGCCCCGACGCCACCGCCGGCGCCGCCCTACGCTCGAGGGCATGAGCTACGCAGGTGACGTCACCCCGCCCGAGGCGTACGCCGCGGTCACCGGACCCGACGACGCCGTCCTCGTCGACGTGCGCACGACCGCCGAGTGGGCCTACGTCGGTGTGCCCGACCTGTCCTCGGCCGGGCGCGAGGTCGGGTTCGTCGAGTGGAGCCGCTTCCCGACGGGCGCGGTCAACGACCGCTTCGTCGACGAGCTGCGCGCGCTCGGCCTCGATCCCGGCCGCCCCGTCTACTTCCTCTGCCGCTCCGGCGTCCGCTCGGTCGCCGCGGCCGAGGCCGCCACCGCTGCCGGGCTCGGGCCCGCGTACAACGTCACCGAGGGCTTCGAGGGGCCGGTCGGCGCTGAGGGGCACCGCGACGTCTCCGGCTGGAAGCAGGCCGGTCTCCCCTGGCGGCAGCAGTGACGCATCCCGCCGACGACGCCCATCCTCTCCGTCCCCGCACCCTCGCGGTGCGAGGAGGGTTGCAGCGCAGCGGGTTCGACGAGACCGCCGAGGCCCTCTACCTGACCTCCGGCTTCGTCTACGAGTCCGCCGCGCAGGCCGAGGCGGCCTTCAAGGACGAGGTCGACCACTACATCTACAGCCGGTACGGCAACCCCACGGTGTCCGTCTTCGAGGAGCGGATGCGTCTCATCGAGGGTGCCGAGGCCTGCTTCGGGACCGCCTCCGGGATGTCGGCCGTCTTCACCGCGATGGCCGCCCTCTGCGGCGCCGGCGACCGGGTCGTCGCCTCGCGCGCCCTCTTCGGCTCCTGCTTCGTCATCCTCGACGAGATCCTCCCGCGCTGGGGGGTCGAGACCGTCTTCGTCGACGGCGCGGACCTCGACCAGTGGCGCGAGGCCCTCGCCACCCCCACCACCGCCGTCTTCTTCGAGACCCCGAGCAACCCGATGCAGGAGCTCGTCGACATCGCAGCCGTCTCCGAGCTGGCGCACGCTGCCGGCGCGCAGGTGGTCGTCGACAACGTCTTCGGCACACCGGTGTTCAGCCACCCGCTGGCCCACGGCGCCGACGTCGTCGTCTACTCGGCCACCAAGCACATCGACGGCCAGGGCCGCGCGCTCGGCGGGGCGATCCTCGGCACCCGCGACTTCGTCGAGGGTCCGGTGAAGAACCTGATGCGGCACACGGGCCCGGCGATGTCCCCCTTCAACGCCTGGGTGCTGACCAAGGGCCTGGAGACCCTGGACCTGCGGGTGCGCGCGATGGCCGGGGCCGCCCTCGACCTCGCCCGCACGCTCGAGGGGTGGCAGCAGGACGGCCGCGGCGTGACCCGGGTCGTGCACCCGTACCTGCCGAGCCACCCGCAGCACGACCTCGCGCTGCGCCAGATGGACGGCGGTGCCGGCACCGTGGTCACGCTCGAGCTCGACGGCGGCAAGGACGCGGCCTTCGCCTTCCTCGACGCCCTGCGCCTCGTCGACATCAGCAACAACCTCGGGGACGCCAAGTCGCTGACCACCCACCCCGCCACCACGACCCACCGGCGCCTGACGCCGGAGGCCCGGGCGGCGGTCGGCATCACCGACGGCACGGTGCGGCTGTCGGTCGGCCTCGAGGACCCCGAGGACCTCGCCGAGGACCTCGACCGGGCGCTCGCCGCGGCCGAGGCCACGCGCGGCGGGTCATCGCGCGGCCTGTAGCGTCACCGCCATGACCACCCGCGACGTCGTCTCCGTCCAGCGCCTGATCCCCGCGCCGCCCGAGCCGATCTTCGACCTGCTCGCCGACCCGGCCGGGCACCAGCGCATCGACGGTGGCGGCTCGGTGACCGGGGCGCGCAGCGGTGGCCGGCGGCTGGCCCTCGGCGACCGCTTCGGGATGGACATGAAGATCGGCGTCGCGTACTCGACGAGCAACACGGTGATCGAGTTCGAGGAGAACCGCCGCATCGCGTGGCAGACCCTCGCCGGGGGCGCGCTCAAGAGCCTCGTCGGCGGCCGCATCTGGCGCTACGAGCTCGAGCCCGTGGAAGGCGGCACCCTCGTCACCGAGTCGTGGGACATCACGCAGGAGGCGGCCACCAGCAAGCCGGTCGTCCGCCGCATGGAGGGCATGACCCGCAAGAACATGGCGGCCACCCTCGAGCGCATCGAGGAGCTCGTCGCGCAGGGCTGACGCCCCTCGCCGAACCGCTTGCGCCGCAGCCGGCCTCAGGCGGAAGCCGCCACGCGGCGCTCCTCGGCCACACCGGCCATCGCCCAGCGCACCGCACGCGTGCCGGCGAGCCCCAGCACCCCCGCGGCGCCGGCCACCGGCCCCGCCACGGGCAACCTCAGCTCGCGCCGCGCCCACCACGGGAGCAGCGCGACCCCGCCGGAGGCGATCAGCCCGTAGCCGGCCCGCTGCGTCCAGGGCAGCGGCGGGTCGAGGAGCAGGAAACGGGCCGCATCACGTGCCGCCGGCGTGGCCCGCAGTCCCGCCCGCTGCTCCTCCAGGGCCGCGGCCAGCCCGGCCACCGTGGTCGGCACCTCGACGGCGCCCAGCTGCCGGGCCACCACCCCCGACTGCTCGACGTACAGGTCGGCCTCGTCGTCGTTCAGCGGGGTCGCCGAGAACCGCTGGTACGCACCGAGGAAGCTCCACGCCTCGGCCAGGTGCACCCACTCCAGCAGCGCCGGGTCGGACGCGGAGTACGGCACGCCGTCGTCGTCCTTGCCGCGCACCCGCTCGTGGATGGCGCGCACCCGCTCGACCGCGGCGTCGGAGTCCTCGACGGTGCCGAAGGTCGTCGTGGCGATGAAGTGCGAGGTGCGCTGCAGCCGGCCCCACGGGTCGCCCCGGTAGCCGCTGTGCCCGGCGACGCCGGCCATCGCGGACGGGTTGAGGGACTGGAGCAGCAGCGCGCAGACACCGCCGGGGAACATCGAGGCGTCGGCGTGGACGCGCCAGACCGGGTCGTCCGGGCCGAAGCGCCGTTCACCGGTGCGACCCCAGATCACCGCCGCCCGCTCGCTCGCATCGTCCCCCGCGACACGCGCGCGAAGGGCCGCGCCGAGCCGTCGCTGGGCCCTGCGTCCGAGGTCGTCGACCACGCTCATGCTGCTCCATTCATCACTGGATGCGTACCCGCACAACGGGTCACGCACGCGTGGTACTCCGGGCTGTCGAAGGTTGGCGGCGGTGCGGCGCGGCGCGGTCAGCCGGCGACGGAGAGCGCCAGCGCCGAGGAGACGACGACGATCACGGCGCAGAGCAGCCCGGCCGGCGCCAGCCACCGCCACGAGATGCTCACGCCCCGCGCCCGGCAGCGCTGGATCCACAGCAGCGTCGCGAGCGAGGCCCACGGTGTGACGAGCGGCCCGGCGTTGGTCCCGACGAGCAGCGCCAGCAGCCGCGCGGCCGACCCGCCGGCGGCCGGCTCGAGGACGAGGTACGCCGGCAGGTTGTTGACGACGTTCGACAGCCCGGCGCCCGCACCCGCCAGCGCCAGGAGCGCCCCGGCCCCGGTCCCGTCCGGCAGGCCGCGCGTGACCAGGTCGGCGAGGCCGTGGCGCTGCAGCACGTCGACGACCACCGAGACCGCCACGAACCCGGCGGCCATCGCCCACGGCACGGGGAGCCCGCGCAGCAGCCGCCGGTCCCGGCGCCACGTCACGGCCAGGAGCAGGCCGGCCGACACGAGTGCCACCGCCCACGGCGGAGCCCCCAGCGCGAACAGCGGTCCGAGCACGATGCACACGACACCGGCGACCCGCAGGAGCACGAGGTCGTGGGGCTCCGGGGGAGCATCCACCGCGTAGCGGCCGCGCAGGCTCCGGCGGTGCAGCAGCGCGACGAGCACCAGCGTCACCACGACCGCCACCAGGGCGGGCACCCACGCCATCCGCACGTAGTCGCCGTGCCCGAGACCGTCGGACTCCAGCGTGTGCAGGGCCAGCAGGTTGGTGAGGTTCGAGACCGGCAGCAGCAACGAGCCGGTGTTGGCGATCCACAGCGTCGTCACCGCGAGCAGCCGCGGGTCCAACCCCACCTGGGCCGCGACAGCGAGCCCCACGGGCGTGAGCAGCACCGCGGTGGTGTCGAGGGACAGCACGATGGTCGCCACCACCGCGAGCCCGGCGAACAGCACCCACAGCAGCCAGCGCCGCCCACCCCCCAGGCGGGCGACCCCGTGGCCGGCGACGTCGAAGACGCCGGCGCGCTCGGCCAGCTCGGCGGTCACCGTGATGGCGAGCAGGAAGACCACCACCGGCCCGAGGCGCTCGGCGAGCGCGAGGGCGTCCGCCGTGGTCACGGGGCCTGCACGTCGAGCACCCAGGGCGCGCCGGGGCGCGCCGGCTCGTGCAGCTCCACGTCGAAGGCCCGACCGACGACCTCGGCCACCGCCGGCACGGTGCGGGCGGCGACACCGACCTCGCAGAGGTGCCGGGCGACCAGCCCACGGGTGTGCTTCGCCATGTGGCTCGCCCCGGGCACGCGCACCTGCACCCAGCGCCGGGCGAGGTCGCGGCCGGGACGCCAAGCCGCGGCGTACGCGGCCGAGCGGCAGTCGACGACGGCGCCGTTCCCGGCGGCGGCGGTCAGGGGAGCGTCCAGGGCCGGCCGCCAGCGCTGCGCGAGCGGACCGGTCTCCGGGAGCGTGACGCCCATCGAGAGGCGGTAGGCCGTGATGCGGTCGGTCGGGCGCACCGCTCCGTGCAACGCCGAGACGACGACCAGCCACCGGTTGGCGCGCCGGCGGGCGGCGGTCTCCATCGAGGCGAGGTCGAGGGCGTCGTAGAGGACGCCCGTGTACACCTGTGCCGCAGGGGTGGCCGGCAGCGTGTCGAGCACGAGGTTGCGCGCGACCTCCTCGAGGAGGCCCTCCGAGACGCCCAGCACGGCGGCCGCGTCGGCCGAGCGGCTCACACCCGACAGCGCCTCGGCGACCTCGGCGCGCACCGGCGCGAGCTCGGGGAAGGACCACGTCGAGGGGTCGGCCGGCCCGCCGCGGGGGCGGTTCCACTTCGACTCCGACGGCGGCAGCAGGATGAGCACCGGTACAGCGTACGGACGGTTAGGGTCGGCCCCATGCCGCATCCCAGGGTGGTCCTCCGGCCGACCGACGCCGAGACCGGCCGGGGGGTGGAACAGGCGCTGCGAGCGCGGTTCGCCGCGGTCCGTGCCGAGCTCGGTCTCGACGGCCCGTACCCCGCCGACGCGCTCGCCGAGGCCGAGCGGGTCGCCGCCGAGCCGCCACCGGGTGGGCACCCGGACGAGACCGACGTCCCGTACCTCACCCTCGACCCGCCCGGTTCGATGGACCTCGACCAGGCGCTGCACATCGAGCGCGACGGCGTCGGCCACCGCGTCCGCTACGCCATCGCCGACGTGCCCGCCTTCGTCCGGACGGGCGGCGCCCTCGACCGCGTCACGCGCGAGCGCGGCCAGACCGTCTACTGCCCCGACGAGCGCGTCCCGCTGCACCCGCCGGTGCTCTCCGAGGGCGCCGGCAGCCTGCTGCCCGGCGAGGTCCGGCCCGCCTTCGTCTGGGACCTGCGCCTCGACGGCGACGGCCTGCTCACCCGCTCCGAGGTGCGCCGCGCGATGGTCCGCAGCGTCGAGCGGCTCGACTACGCGGGCGTCCAGGCGGCCGTCGACGGCGGCACCGCCGACGAACGCCTCCTGCTCCTGCGCGAGGTGGGGGAGCGGCGCATCGCCCAGGAACGGGCCCGCGGCGGTGCGAGCCTGCCGATGCCCGAGCAGGAGGCGGGCGCCGACCCCGACGGCGGGTTCACGCTGCGCTTCCGCCCGCCGGTGGCCTCGGAGGAGTGGAACGCCCAGCTCTCGCTGATGACCGGGATGGCGGCCGCGTCGATGATGCTCGACGGCGGCGTCGGTGTCCTGCGCACGATGCCCGCCCCCACCGACGACGCCGTCGCGCGGTTCCGGCGCGCCGCGCACGGCCTGCACGTGGAGTGGCCGGAGGGGACGTCGTACGGCGACCTCGTCCGGGGGCTGGACCGCACCGACCCACGCCACCTCGCCCTCATCCACGAGGCCACCTCGCTCTTCCGGGGCGCCTCGTACACGGCCTTCGACGGCGCACCGCCCGCCGACCCCGAGCACGCCGCCGTCGCCGCGCCCTACGCGCACGTCACGGCCCCGCTGCGCCGGCTCGTCGACCGCTTCGGCCTGGTCGTCTGCGAGGCGCTCGCCCGTGGGGCCGAGGTGCCCGCCGAGGTGCGTGAGGCGCTGCCGCAGCTCCCTGAATTGATGACCGCCTCCGACCGGACCGCCCGCGCGGCCGAGCGGGCCTGCGCCGACGCCACCGAGGCCGCCGTGCTCGCCGGCCGCGAGGGCGAGACCTTCCAGGCGGTCGTCGTCGACCATCTCGAGAAGGGGATGGAGGTCCAGCTCGTCGACCTCCCGGTGCTCGCCAAGGTCACGGGCGACCGCGCGGCGCTCGGCTCCACCGTGCCGGTCCGCCTCGAGCTCGCCGACGTGGCCGGGAGCGCGGTCCGCTTCGTGCGCTGAGGCCGCAGGGCGCCGGCGCTCGCCGCGCGCGCCGGCGCATCCGTCGGTAGCGTGCCGAACGGCCGGGACCCGGCCGCCCCCAGCCGAGGAGACCGCCGTGCGCATCCGTCCCGTCCTCGCCGCCCTCGCGGCCACCGCCCTCCTGGTCCTCGCCCCGTCGGCCGCCGGCGCCTCCGACGGGCACGGCCGCCCCGGTCACGGGTCGCCCGGCCCGAGCCAGGGCCCGACGCGCGGGCCGTGCGCGTACACGCCCCTGGCGGACCAGACGTACTCGACGTGGGTGGGCCTCCCGAAGGACCCGCGCCTCACGCCGGACCGCGGCAAGGAGCGTGTCGTCCTGCGCACCAACCAGGGCAGCATCCCGCTGATGCTCGACCGCCGCGCCGCGCCCTGCACCGTGCAGAGCTTCCTGTTCCTCGCCCACCGCGACTACTTCGACGACACCCGCTGCCACCGCCTGACGGCCTACCGCACCCCGCCGGCCGCGCTCTCGGTGCTGCAGTGCGGCGACCCGCTCGGCACCGGCTACGGCGACCCCGGCTACTCCTTCCGCGACGAGCTCGACGCGGCGAAGGCGCTCGAGAACTGGCCCGGCTTCCCCGACGGCAGCCGCAAGGTCTACCCGCGCGGCACCCTCGCGATGGCCAACGCCGGGCCCGACACCAACGGCAGCCAGTTCTTCCTCGTCTACGAGGACTCCCGCCTGCGCCCCGACTACACGGTCTTCGGCCGGGTGAGCGAGCAGGGCATGCGCGTCCTCGACAGGATCGCGGCGGGCGGCATCGACCCCGGCACCGACGGCACGCCCGAGGACGGCGCCCCCGCCCTCCCCGTGACCATCCGGTCGGTGACGCTGCACCACTGAGCCGCCCTACACTGGGCGCGGACGAGTCGGGCGGACGGTCGCGTCGGTGGGCAACCACCGCCGAGGAAGGTCCGGGCTCCGAAGGGCAGGATGGTGGCCAACAGCCACCCGGGGCGACCCGCGGGACAGTGCCACAGAGAACAGACCGCCGCCGTTCCGGTCGCGAGACCGGTTCTGCGGCAAGGGTGAAACGGTGGTGTAAGAGACCACCAGCGGCCTGGGTGACCAGGTCGGCTCGGTAAACCCCATCCGGAGCAAGCCCAGACAGTGTGCGTTCGAGGGCGGCCCGCCCGAGCACACGGGTAGGGCGCTGGAGGTGGTCGGCAACGGCCACCCGAGATGGATGACCGTCACCGCGCGGCCGGCGACGGCGGCGCGGGACAGAACCCGGCCTACAGCCCGACTCGTCCCCCGCCCCTGCCCTGACCAGCGGGTTTTCTCATGACCCCGACGACGGATGACACCGGTGTCGAAGGTTATGGTGCTCGTTCGTCCACGATCAGGAGCACTTCTTGGGCACCGACCCCGCCACCGACCTCGGCCTGGCCCGCCGACGCGTCATGGATGCCACCCGCGCCCTCGACGGCGCCGCCGTGCGTGACGTCCTCCTCGACGCCCTGCTCGTCTCCGGCGTCGACGCCACGGTCACCGAGGTGATCATGCCGGTCCTCAAGGAGGTCGGCGACGACTGGGAGGCCGGGCGCCTCGGCGTCGTCCACGAGCACTTCGCCTCGAGCGCCTTCCGCGGCGTGCTCGGCGAGCTGCGCCTGCCCGTCCAGGGCCCGCTGGCCCGCACCGTCGTCCTCGCCTGCCCGCCGCGCGAGCTGCACGACCTGCCCCTCGAGCTCTTCGGCGCGATGCTGCACGCCCGCTGGTGGCGCGTCGTCAGCCTCGGCGCCAACTCGCCGATGACCGCCATCGCCGAGGCGGCGCGCTTCCTGCGCGCCGACGCCGTGGTCCTCGCCGGGGTGCGGCACACCGCCTTCGAGGCGCGGCTGCCCTCCCTGACCCGCCTCGCGCGCACCCTGCCGCTGTTCGTCGCCGGCGAGGGCGCCAAGGCGATGTCCCAGGTGCCGCCGGAGCTGCACGTCCTGCCCGACGACCTCGTCGCCGCGGCCGAGCTCGTCGACACCGTCGTGCGGCCGGTCGAGGAAGCGGCCGTCGTGCGCGAGCAGGCCCACGCCGACGACGGCGCGGAGCCCGCGGTCGGCTGACCCCGGTCGACCCCGGCCCGCCCACGGCGCCGGCCCGGCGCCTAGCGTGGGGTGCATGCGGATCACCCACCTCGGCCACTCCTGCGTCCTCCTCGAGATGGCGGACACCCGCCTGCTCGTCGACCCCGGCACCTTCGCCGACACGCTCGCCGAGGTCCGCGACCTCGACGCGGTGCTCGTCACCCACCAGCACCCCGACCACCTCGACCCCGACCGCCTGCCGGCCCTCCTCGCGGTCAACCCCGACGCCCGCGTGCTCTGCGACCCGGGCAGCCTCGAGGTGCTGGCCGGCCTCGGCGTCGACGCGCAGGCGCACGACGGGCCGACGGCCGTCGGGTCGGTCACGGTGACCCCGGTCGGCGAGGTGCACGCGCTGATCCACGACGACATCGCGCGCATCCCCAACGTCGGCGTGCGCCTCGACGCCGAGGGCGAGCCGTCGTTCTTCCACCCGGGCGACGCGCTCGACGCCGAGCCCGGTGACGTCGACGTCCTCGCCTTCCCGCTGCAGGCGCCGTGGGCGCGCAGCCGGGACATGACGGCGTTCCTGCGTCGTCTCGCCGCACCGCACGCCGTGCCGGTCCACGACGGGCTGCTCCAGCCCCGGGGGCGGGCGCTCTACCTCGGCCAGGCCGGGCAGCTGGGCTCGCCGGACACACGCATCCACGACCTCGCCGGGGCCGGCGCGGTCGAGTTCCCGGTGGGGGAGTAGCGGGTCCGGCTCAGCCGGTGTGCTTGCCGTGGCGCTGCTGCGACGCGGTGGCTAGCACGGCCGCACCGATGATGCCCGCCTTGTTGCGCAGCTGCGCCGGCACGATCGGGGTGCGGATGTCGAGGAGCGGGAGGAACTCGTCGGAGTCCTTGGAGACCCCGCCGCCCACGACGAAGAGGTCGGGCCACATGAGGTCCTCGAGCGCCCGGTAGTACTTCTGCAGGCGCTCGGCCCACTCCGGGTAGCTGAGGTCCTCGCGCGTCTTGGCCGAGCTGGCGGTGCGCGGCTCGGCGTCGGAACCGTCGATCTCTATGTGCCCGAGCTCCGAGTTCGGCACCAGCACACCCTCGTTGAAGATGGCAGTGCCGATGCCGGTGCCGAGCGTGGTGAGGATGACGACGCCGTCGTGGCCCTTGGCCGCGCCGTAGTTGAGCTCACCCACGCCCGCGGCATCGGCGTCGTTGACGACGACGACGTCGTGCTGGAGGCGGTCCTCGAGGAGCTTCTCGATCTCGCAGCCGATCCACGCCTTGTCGATGTTCGCCGCGGTCTTGACGACCCCGTGCTGCACGACGCCCGGGATCGTCACGCCGATCGGGGAGTCGCTGCGCACCTCGTCGAAGTGGTCGACGACCTGCGCGATGACGTCGCAGACGGCCTCGGGCGTCGAGACGGCCGGAGTCTCGATGCGGAGCCGCTTCTGCGCGAAGGCGCCCTGCTCCAGGTCGACGGGCGCGCCCTTGATGCCGCTGCCGCCGACGTCGATGCCGAGGGGGTGACCGGTGCTCATGCCGCTGCCTCTCCGAGGGTGAGGATCTCGGGACCGGACTCGGTCACGAGGATGGTGTGCTCGAACTGCGCCGAACGGCGCCGGTCCTTGGTGACGACGGTCCAGCCGTCGTCCCACATCTCCCACTCGTGGCTGCCGAGGTTGAGCATCGGCTCCACGGTGAAGGTCATGCCGGCCTCGATGACGGTGTCGTACGAGGGCGCCGCGTCGTAGTGCGGCACGATCAGCCCGCTGTGGAACGCGGAGCCGATGCCGTGGCCGGTGAAGTCGCGGACCACGCCGTAGCCGAAGCGCTTCGCGTAGGACTCGATGACCCGCCCGATGACGTTGATCTCGCGCCCCGGCCGGGCCGCGCGGATGCCGCGCATCATCGCCTCGTGGGTGCGCTCGACGAGCAGCCGCGACTCCTCGTCGACGTCGCCGACGAGGTAGGTGGCGTCCGTGTCCCCGTGCACCCCACCGATGTACGCCGTGATGTCGATGTTGACGACGTCGCCGTCCTCGAGCGGGCGGTCGTCGGGGATGCCGTGGCACACGACCTCGTTGACCGACGTGCACAGCGACTTGGGGAAGCCGCGGTAGCCGAGGGTCGAGGGGTAGGCGCCGTGGTCGAGGAGGTACTCGTGGCCGACGCGGTCGACCTCGTCGGTGGTCACGCCGGGGGCGATGACGGAGGCGGCGGCGGCCATCGCGTCGGCGGCGATCCGACCGGCCACGCGCATCCGCTCGATGGTCTCGGCGTCCTTGACCTCGGGCCCGGTGTACGTGGCCGGGGCGGGGCGGTCGACGTACTCGGGACGCGTGATCTCCGCCGGGACCGGCCGGCGGGGGGACACCGCGCCGGGGGCGACACTGGCGTGGGTCAAGGGCATAGGTTGGAGTCTAGGCAGAGCGCACCGGCGAAGGAGAACCCGAGATGCCGTACTGGTACAACGTCGACACCGGCCAGGTCGAGACAGACGCCGACCGCAGCCAGGACGCCAACGTCCTCGGCCCGTACGACTCGCAGGACGCCGCGGCGCGCGCCCTCGACACGGCCCGCGAGAAGACCGAGCAGTGGGACGCCGAGGACCGCGAGTGGGACGAGAAGGGCACCGACCGGGGCTGACCGGCCTCAGCCGCCGAGGCGGCGGTGCACCGAGAGCGCGTACGTGCTGTCGGCGCCGAACGGCTGCCGGTCCCAGGTGGACCAGCGCGCGATGTAGGACAGGCCCGCCGTGCGGGCGAGACGGTCGTAGTCGTCCAGCGACACCGGCGCCGCGCCCTGCGGTACGGCGTCGCCGAGGGCGAACCCGGCCACGAGGTGCCCACCCGGCACCAGGTGCGCCGTGAGCCGCTCGAGGACGGCGGCCAGCGTGCCCTCGGCGAGGAACGGCACGACGTTGCCGGCCAGCAGCACGACGTGGAACTCCTGCTCGGTGCGCAGGTCGAGGGTCGAGAGGTCGGCGACGACGAACCGGGTGCGGGGGTCCTCCTGCGCGAGCGCGACGAGGTCCGGGTCGGCGTCGACACCCACGGCGTAGTGACCGCGGCGGGTCAGCTCGCTGGCCACCCGGCCGTAGCCGCAGCCGGCGTCGAGGACGCGCGACGGGGGTGGGGCGAGCTCGGAGACGAACCGCGCCTCGCCGTGCAGGTCGGCGCCCGCGGCCTCGAGGTCGAGGAAGCGCTGCCGGTACGCGAGGGCCGCCTCGGGACCCCGCTGGTGCCCGGCCCACCGGGTGGGCGGGCCGGGGCGCGACGGGGGAGGGCTGGTGGTCCACATGCCGCTCGGACGCTCCCAGCTGCGGAACGGGTTCCCGGTCACGACTCGAACGAGTGCTCGGCCGCGGGGAAGGTGCCGCCGGCGACCTCCGCGGCGTAGGAGCGCGCCGCGCCGAGCAGGTCGCCGCGCAGGTCCGCGTACTTCTTCACGAAGCGCGGGGCCCGCCCGCCGCGCAGCCCGGCCATGTCCTGCCACACGAGAACCTGTGCGTCGCAGTCGGGTCCGGCGCCGATGCCGATCGTCGGGATGCGCAGGGCCTTGGTCACCTCGGCGGCGACGGGGGCCGGCACCATCTCCATGACGACCGCGAAGCAGCCGGCGGCCTCGAGGGCCAGGGCGTCCTCGAGCAGCTTCTCGGCGCCGGCGCCGCGGCCCTGCACCTTGTAGCCGCCGAGCACGTGCTCGCTCTGCGGGGTGAAGCCGATGTGGCCCATGACCGGGATGCCGGCGCGGACGAGCAGCTCGACCTCGGGGACCATGGGCGCCCCGCCCTCGAGCTTGACGGCGTGGGCCATCCCCTCCTTCATGAAGCGGGTGGCGGTGGCCAGCGCCTGCTGCGGGCTGGCCTGGTAGGAGCCGAAGGGCAGGTCGGCGACGACCATCGCCCGGCGGGCGGCGCTGGTGACCGCACGCACGAGGGGCACGAGGTGGTCGACCGTCACCGGCACGGTGGTCTCGAAGCCGTAGACGTTGTTGCCCGCGGAGTCGCCGACCAGCAGGACCGGGATGCCGGCCTCGTCGAAGATCTCGGCGGTGTACATGTCGTACGCGGTGAGCATCGCCCAGCGCTCGCCGCGCTCCTTCATCTGCAGCAGGTGCGGTACCCGCACGCGGCGCTGCGGAGCGGCCTGGGCGCCCGTGCCGTAGGGGGCGGTGCCCTCGGGTGCCGGGCCGGACGGCGTCTGCTCGCTCATGCGGCAATCCTAGGAGCGGACGGCGGCGGGGTCATCCGGCCGCAGGACCAGACGCATCGGGGGCGTTCGCACGCAAACCTTGGCGAAGGCTGGGAACTGACCACAAAAAGCCTGCTCCTCCCTCTCGCCAAGCGCGCGAAGCCGGTCTAGGGTCCGGTAGGCAGTGCAGCCGCGCAACGCCGTGGCCTGCACGGTCCCACACACACCATCGCAGGAGGACCACGTGCGCAAGACCGCCGTCGGGCTACTGAGCGTAGCCCTGGCCACAGGACTCGGGACGGCACTCGCCGGCCCCGGGGTCGCGGCCAACAAGCCCACCGTGCCGGCAGGGGAGCCCCAGAGGGCGGTCCCGAGCGACACACTGCCGGACCCCATCGCGGACAAGCAGTCCGAGATGCGCCAGGCAGCCATCTCCTCGGTCCTCAAGGGCCAGGCGAAGCCGCAGCAGATCAACGGCAGCACCGTGGTCAAGGTCGGAAGCACCGCATCGGCCGCCACCGCGGCCGGTCAGGGCGCCCGCACCGCGCAGACAAAGTGGAAGAAGGACCAGTACGTCGAGCTCGCCCGTGAGGCCACGGACCAGCTGTTCGTCCTCGTCGTCCAGTTCGGCAACGAGCGCCACCCGAGCTACCCCGACCAGGACACGAACCCGAACATCCCCGGTCCGGCCCGCTTCAACGGCCCGCTCTTCAACGAGATCCCCGAGCCGAACCGCGCGGTCGACAACAGCACCGACTGGCACCCGAAGTACGACAAGGCCTACTACCAGGACCTCTACTTCGGCACCGGCAAGGTGACCGGCCGTGAGTCGATGCGCCAGTACTACGAGCGCCAGTCCTCGGGCCGCTACTCGGTCGCGGGCATGGCCACCGACCCGGTCACGGTGCGCTACAACGAGGCCCGCTACGGCCGCAGCGACGGCTTCCCCTGCGCCTCCAACGTGTGCAGCAACACGTGGAACCTCGTCCAGGACGGCATGAACGCCTGGGTGGCCCAGCAGAAGGCCGCCGGCAAGTCCGACGCGCAGATCAACAACATCCTCAAGAAGTACGACGTCTGGGACCGGTACGACAAGGACGGCGACGGCAACTTCAACGAGCCCGACGGCTACATCGACCACCTGCAGATCGTCCACGCGGGTGGCGACCAGGCCGACGGTGACCCGCTGCAGGGCGAGGACGCCATCTGGTCGCACCGCTGGCGCGCCTTCCAGACGCCGAATCCGGCCGCGCCCTTCCCGGCGCTCGGTGGCACGCAGGTCGGCACCAGCTCGATCTGGGCCGCGGACTACACCGTCCAGCCCGAGAACGGTGGCCTCTCGGTCATCGCGCACGAGTACGGCCACGACCTCGGTCTGCCGGACCACTACGACACCTCCGGGCCCTCCTCGGCCAACGAGAACCCCGTGAACTGGTGGACCCTCATGGCGCAGAGCCGGGTCTCGGCCAAGGGCGACAACGCCCTCGGCTCGCGGGCGGCCGACCTCTCCGCGTGGGACAAGCTGCAGCTCGGCTGGCTCGACTACGAGGTCATCGCCCCCGGGCAGAACCGGGTCCTCGAGCTCGGCCCGCACGAGTACAACTCCAAGAAGCCGCAGGGTGCGGTCGTCGTCCTCCCGGACCGGACCGTGACCAACGACCTCGGTGCCCCGTTCGCGGGTGCCAAGCAGTGGTACTCGGGCGCCGGTGACGACCTGAACTCGACGATGTCGCGTTCGCTCGCCGTCCCGGCCGGCACGACCACCCTGTCCTTCCAGGCGCGGTGGAACATCGAGGACTGCGGTCCGGACGCCTGCGACTACGCCTTCGTCGAGGTCGACGACGGCACCGGCTTCAAGGCCATCGCCGGCAACATCACGACCGCGGCCGAGGGCAACGGGATCGACGGCGAGCAGGCGGCCTGGACCCCGGCGACCTTCGACCTGTCGGCCTACGCCGGCAAGACGGTCAAGGTGCAGGTCCGCTACTCCACCGACGGTGCGGCGCAGGGGACCAACCCCGACACCCCCTCCGGCATCTTCGTCGACGCCATCAAGGTGACCAACGGCAGCACCACGCTGCTCGAGGACGGCGCGGAGAACGGCGCCAACGGCTGGACGCTGAACGGCTTCTCGGCCGTCGGGTCCACCACCTCGGCGGACTTCGCCCGCTTCTACATCGCGAGCAACCGCGAGTACGTCGCGTACGACCGGTACCTCAAGACCGGCCCGTACAACTTCGGGTTCCCGGACCGGCCCGACCTGGCGGAGCACTTCCCGTACCAGGACGGCCTGCTCATCTCCCTCTGGGACACCTCGCAGTCGGACAACAACACGAGCCAGCACCCCGGTGAGGGCCTCGTGCTGCCGATCGACGCGCACCCGCAGACGATCTACAACCTGGACGGGCAGCCCTGGCGGCCGCGCATCCAGATGTACGACGCGACGTTCGGGCTCCAGAAGGCCGACTCGTTCACGCTGCACAGCGCCACGACCGGTCGGGCGAGCTACGTCCGCGGCCAGGCTGCGCAGCCGCTGTTCGACGACACCAACCCGGCCCGCTACTTCAAGACCGACCAGCCCACCGGTGGCGTGACGGTCGCGGGGAGCGGTACCAAGATCCGGGTCCTGGCCGAGAACGGCACCTCGGTGCGCGTCCGGTTCGACACCCGGGCGGTCACCCCGTAACGCGGGAGGACCAGCACCACCCTCGACGGGCGGTGGGTCGGAGGTTCGCCTCCGGCCCGCCGCCCGTCGGCGTGTCACACGCGCGACACACGGATGCGGCAGGATGCGTGACATGGACCGTCAGCAGGAGTTCGTCCTCCGCACCATCGAAGAGCGCGACATCCGGTTCGTGCGCCTGTGGTTCACCGACGTGCTCGGGACCCTGAAGTCGGTGGCCATCGCGCCCGCCGAGCTCGAGGGCGCCTTCGCCGAGGGCATCGGGTTCGACGGCTCGGTGATCGAGGGCTTCGCCCGTGTCTACGAGTCCGACATGCTCGCCAAGCCCGACCCGGGCACCTTCCAGGTGCTGCCGTGGCGCGGCGACAGCAACGGGACGGCGCGGATGTTCTGCGACATCACCCTCCCCGACGGCACGCCGAGCATGGCCGACCCCCGCCACGTCCTCCAGCGGGCGCTGGCCAAGGCCTCGGACATGGGCTTCACCTTCTACACCCACCCCGAGATCGAGTTCTTCCTGCTCAAGCAGGACTGGGTGCCCGGCCAGGCGCCGGTGCCCATCGACACCTCCGGCTACTTCGACCACACCCCACACGGCTCGAGCGCCGACTTCCGGCGTGCGGCCATCACGATGCTCGAGACGATGGGCATCAGCGTCGAGTTCAGCCACCACGAGGCCGCGCCCGGGCAGAACGAGATCGACCTGCGCTACGCCGACGCCCTGAGCACGGCGGACAACATCATGACCTTCCGGACGGTCGTCAAGGAGGTCGCGCTCGAGCAGGGCATCTACGCCTCCTTCATGCCCAAGCCGTTCGCCGAGCACCCGGGATCGGGGATGCACACGCACGTCTCGCTCTTCGAGGGTGACACCAACGCCTTCCACGAGCCCGGCGCGCCGTACCAGCTCTCGAAGGTGGGCCGGCAGTTCATCGCCGGTCTGCTGCGCCACGGCGCCGAGACGGCCGCGGTGACCAACCAGTGGGTCAACAGCTACAAGCGGCTCTGGGGTGGCGGCGAGGCGCCGGCGCACCTCACGTGGGGCCACAACAACCGCTCCGCACTGGTGCGTGTGCCGATGTACAAGCCGGACAAGGGCCAGAGCACGCGGGTCGAGGTGCGCAGCATCGACAGCGCGTGCAACCCGTACCTGACCTTCGCGGTGCTGCTCGCCGCCGGGCTCAAGGGCATCGAGGAGGGCTACGAGCTGCCGCCGGAGACCGAGGACGACGTGTGGAGCCTCACCGACTCCGAGCGCCGGGCGATGGGCATCCAGCCGCTGCCGGCCAGCCTGTCCGAGGCGATCGAGACGATGGAGTCCAGCGAGCTCGTCGCCGAGACCCTCGGCGAGCACACCTTCGACTTCTTCCTGCGCAACAAGCGTGCCGAGTGGGCGGACTACCGCAACCAGGTGACCGCCTTCGAGCTCGAGCGCTACCTGCCCGCGCTCTGACGGGGCGCCGGTGAGCTCGCGCACCCCCGAGTCGGTCCCCACCGGCGTCGCCCGGCTCGGCTTCGACGACCCGCGGCGCGCCGCCGTGCTGCTCGACGACCCCGCGCTCGACGGCATCGCCGGCACCCCGGACCGCATCGACGCCGGTGGGCTGAGCGAGGGGCTGGCCCGGGCCGCCGACCCGGACGGCGCGCTGCTCGGGCTCGTGCGGTTCATGGAGGCCGCGGAGGGGGCGGGCCTGCGCGAGAAGGTGGTCGCGGCGCTGCGGGAGGACTCGGTGGCGCGGCGCCGGCTGCTCGCGGTGCTCGGGGCGTCCTCGGCGCTGGGCGACCACCTCGTCGCCCACCCGGAGCACTGGGTGGCCGTCACCGAGGCGGCGCCGGTGGCCGCCTCGCAGCGGGTGCAGCGGCTGGTGGACGCCGTGGGGTCGCCGGGCGCGCTCACGGCGGCCGATGCCCTGCGGGTCGGGTACCGCGAGCAGCTGCTCGGCATCGCCGCCCTCGACACCACGGCCGAGGACCCGCTCGAGGTGCTGCCGAGCACCGCGGCGGCCCTCGCCGACCTCGCGTCGGCGGCCCTGGAGGCAGCGTTGCGGATCGCCCGCGACGAGGTGGGGGAGGACGCCGCGCGCACCCGGCTGGCCGTGGTCGCGATGGGCAAGACCGGTGGGCGCGAGCTGAACTACATCTCCGACGTCGACGTCATCTTCGCGGCCGAACCCGCCGAGGGGGTCTCCGAGGAGGAGGCCGTGGCCGTGGCCACCGACCTCGCGACCCGGCTGATGCGGCTGTGCTCGGCCGCCACGGGGGCGGGGTCGCTGTGGCAGGTCGACCCGGCGCTGCGGCCCGAGGGCAAGAACGGTCCGCTGGTGCGGACCGTGGCCAGCCACCGTGCGTACTACGAGCGCTGGGCCAAGACCTGGGAGTTCCAGGCACTGCTCAAAGCCCGGCCGGTGGCCGGGGACACCGCTGTGGGACAGGCGTACTGCGACGCCGTGCAGCCGATGGTGTGGCAGGCCTCGAGCCGCGAGAACTTCGTCGACGACGTGCAGGCGATGCGCCGCCGCGTCGAGGACCACATCCCGAAGGCCGAGGCCGAGCGCCAGATCAAGCTCGGGGCCGGCGGCCTGCGCGACGTCGAGTTCTCGGTGCAGCTGCTCCAGCTGGTGCACGGCCGGGCCGACGAGTCGCTGCGGACGGCCACGACGCTGGAGGGGCTGGCGGCGCTCTCGGCGGGCGGCTACATCGGGCGCGACGACGCCGCGACGCTGGGGACCGCGTACCGGTACCTGCGCGCGCTGGAGCACCGCATCCAGCTGCACCGGCTGCGGCGCACGCACCTCATGCCGACGGCGGAGGTGGACCTGCGCCGGCTCGGCCGTGGGCTCGGGCACCGCTCGTCGCCGGCCTCGGCGGTGCAGGAGCAGTGGCGCGCACGGCGGCGCGAGGTGCGCCGGCTGCACGAGCGGATCTTCTACCGTCCGTTGCTCTCGGCGGTGGCACGGCTGTCCGACCAGGACGTGCGGCTCACGCCGGAGGCCGCGCGAGAACGCCTGTCGGCGTTGGGTTTCCGCGATCCGGCCGGCGCGCTACGGCACCTGGAGGCGCTGACCGGTGGGGTGAGCCGCCGCTCGGCCATCCAGCGCCAGCTGCTGCCCGTCATGCTCGGGTGGTTCGCCGACGAGGCCGACCCCGACGCCGGCCTGCTCGCCTTCCGCAAGATCAGCGACGAGCTGGGCTCGACCCACTGGTACCTGCGGCTCCTGCGTGACGAGGGGTCGGCGGCGGAACGGTTGGCGCACACCCTCGCCCGCAGCCGGTACGCCGCCGCGCTGCTCGAGCAGGCGCCCGAGTGCGTGCAGTTCCTCGGGGACCGCTCGACGATGACGCCGCGCTCGCGCGAGGACGTCCTGCGCCGGATGCGCTCGGCGGCCGGGCGCAAGGACGACGCCGAGTCGGCGGTGCTGGCGGCGCGCACGATCCGGCGCTCGGAGCTGTTCCGCGTGGCGGTCGCCGACCTCGAGGGGCTGGTCTCCCTCGCCGGCCTCGGTGCGGCGATGACCGACCTGACCGCGGCGCTGCTCGAGCTCACCCTCGAGGTCTGCCTGCGCGAGGTCGCGGGGGAGGAGCCGCTCACCCGGCTGCTCGTCGTCGGGATGGGGCGGCTCGGGGGCGGGGAGCAGGGGTACGGCTCGGACGCCGACGTCCTCTTCGTCCACGATCCGGTGGAGGGGGCCGACGAGTCCGCCGCGCAGGCCCAGGCGATGGAGGTCGTCAAGCGGCTGATCGCGCTCCTCGGGCGGCCGGGGCCGGACCCGGTCCTCGACGTCGACGCCTCGCTGCGCCCCGAGGGCAAGAACGGCCCGCTGGTGCGCTCGTTCGCCTCCTACCGCGAGTACTACGCGCGCTGGTCGCTGGTCTGGGAGGCGCAGGCGCTGCTGCGGGCCACGCCCGTGGCCGGGGACCCCGGCCTGGCCGAACGCTTCCGCGAGCTGGTGGCACCCATCCGCTGGCCCGAGGGCGGGCTCGACGACGGCCAGGTCCGCGAGATCCGCACGCTCAAGGCGCGGATGGAGGCCGAGCGGCTGCCCCGTGGCGCCGACCGCAAGACGCACTTCAAGCTCGGCCACGGCGGGCTGTCGGACGTCGAGTGGGTGGTCCAGCTGCTCCAGCTCCGGCACGCCGGGGAGCACGCCGAGCTGCGCACGTCGTCCACGCTGGAGGCGCTGGCCGCCGCCGAGCGCCTCGGGCTGCTCGACGCCGACCACGCCGCCGCGCTCGGCGCCTCGTGGCGGCTCGCGTCGTCGATGCGCAACGCGGGGGTCCTGTTCCGCGGCAAGGGGGTCGACGCCGTGCCGACCTACGACCGCGACGCCGACGGCGTGGCGCGCATCCTCGGGATGGAGACCGGCACGGCCCAGGACCTCGCGGAGCGCTACCGGCGGGTGGCCCGGCGGGCGCGCGCGGCGTTCGAGGCCGAGTTCTACGACGGCTGACCGCAGCCCCACGTCGGCACGTCGGCGTCGGTGGGTGGATGACGCGGTACTTCCGCCGTGACGCGGATACATCCGCGTCACGCGCCAACGTCCGCGTCATCCCGGTGACGACGCGGAACGTCCGGAACTGCCGCTGACCGCGCGGCAACGGGCCGCCCTTCCGCTCATGCCACCTTCGACAGCCCCTCCACCCCGGCGGGGATGCCGTGCGATGCTTCCGCCGTGACGACGCTGAACTCGCGCCGGGCGGGTGTCGGTGCAGGTCAGGCGCCTGCGCACCAGGTCCCCACGCTCGCCCGGGCGACCTTCGAGCTGCCGGCAGGCCCGTGGCGCTGGTCGCCCGAGATGTACGCCCTCCTGCGGGTCGCCGACGACGGGGGTGACCCCGCGGAGCTGGTCTTCGACCGGATGCACCCCGCCGACCGCGCCCGCGTGCTCGCCCTCCTCGAGGTGGTCGTCGCGACGCCCGGACCGTTCGCCGGCCAGTACCGGCTGCGCTCGGACGACGGGGCCGAGCGCGCGGTCGCCTTCCTCGGTGACGTCGTGCGCGCCGAGGACGGCGAGCCGCTGCGGCTCGAGGGGATGGCCTTCGACGTCACCGACGCCGTCCGGCTCGCGGCCTCCGAGGCGGTGCGCGCCGCGACGAGCGAGCGGGCCGCCGTCGAGCAGGTCAAGGGCGCCCTCATGCACGCGCACGGCCTGGACGCCGACGCGGCCTTCGCGGTGCTCGTCCAGCTCTCGCAGCAGGCCAACGTGCGCGTCGCCGTGCTCGCTGCCCGGGTGGTCGAGCTGTTCGCCGCGCCCGCGGTCGCCGGGGCCCGGCCCCCGGTGCTCGAGCTGCTCGAGGCCGCGGCCGGCGGACGCGCCGGCGAGGCTCCCCGCGCCGAAACCTAGACTGGACGCCATGCCCGAGAGCCCGACCGGAGTCATCCCCCGCCTCGACCTGCGCGGTCGCCGGCCGGGCCTGCGCGAGCTGCGGGCCGCCCTGCCGCGCGCCGAGTTCGACGTCGAGGCCGCCCTCGGCACGGTGCGGCCGATCGTCGAGGACGTCCGCGACCGCGGCGCCGCGGCCCTGCACGACGCCGCCGAGCGCTTCGACGGCATCCGGCCCGAGCGGCTGCGGGTGCCCGCCGAGGTCGTGGCGGGCGCCGTCGAGACCCTCGACCCCGCCGTGCGCGCGGCGCTCGAGGAGTCCATCCGCCGGGCCCGGGTCGTGCATGCCGACCAGCGCCGCACCGACACCCGCACCGAGGTCGCCGACGGCGGCACCGTGACCGAGCGCTGGGTGCCGGTCGACCGCGTGGGCCTCTACGTCCCGGGCGGGCTGGCCGTCTACCCGAGCAGCGTCGTGATGAACGTCGTGCCGGCGCAGCTGGCCGGGGTGCCGAGCCTGGCCGTCGCCAGCCCACCGCAGCGCGACCACGGCGGCTGGCCGCACCCCACCATCCTCGCCGCCTGCCACCTGCTCGGCGTCGACGAGGTCTACGCGATGGGCGGCGCCCAGGCCGTCGCCGCGTTCGCGTACGGGTTCGACGAGGGCGAGGACACCTGCGAGCCGGTGGCACTGGTCACCGGCCCGGGCAACATCTACGTCGCCGCGGCCAAGCGCCTGCTCAAGGGCATCATCGGCATCGACTCCGAGGCCGGGCCCACCGAGATCGCCGTCCTCGCCGACGCGACCGCCGATGCCGACCACGTCGCCTCGGACCTGGTGTCCCAGGCCGAGCACGACCCGCTGGCCGCCGCGGTCCTCGTCACCGACAGCGAGGAGCTCGCGCTCGCCGTCGAGGAGGCGCTGGTGCGCCGGGTCGCGGCCGCGAAGCACACCGAGCGGGTCGCCACCGCGCTCGCGGGCCGGCAGTCGGCGGTCGTGCTCGTCGACGACGTGGAGGTGGGGCTGGACGTCGTCAACGCCTACGCCGCCGAGCACCTCGAGATCCAGACCGCCGACGCCGCCGCCGTGGCCGCGCGGGTCCGCAACGCCGGGGCGGTGTTCGTCGGGGCCTTCGCGCCGGTGAGCCTCGGGGACTACTGCGCCGGCTCGAACCACGTGCTGCCCACGGGCGGGTGCGCGTGCCACAGCAGTGGCCTGTCGGTGCAGTCCTTCCTGCGCGGCATCCACGTCGTCGAGTACGACGAGGCGGCGCTGCGCGAGGTGGGCGGGCACGTCGTCACCCTCGCCCGGGCCGAGGACCTCCCCGCCCACGGCGAGGCTGTGCTCGCGCGCGTCCCCGAGGTCGAGCCGGGCGCCTGAGGCCGATGATTTCCGCGGCTCCCGTCGGTCGGACCTGACGGAGCGGGCCGACCGGCCCGCCCTCGCCGACCGAGGAGAACGCCGTGCACGACCTGCGCCCCGCCACGACCCGCGTCATCGACCTGCTCGACGGGGTGGATGACGCGCACCTCACCGCCCCGACCCCGATGGGCCCCGACGTCACCGGCCTGCTGCACCACCTGACCGGGCTGGCGCTGGCCTTCCGGGACGCCGCCGGCAAGGTCGACGGTCCGACGACGGGCACGCCGCCGGCGCCGGTCGAGGGGCCGCTGCCCGACGGGTGGCGCGAGGAGCTGCGGACCCGGCTGGACGGGCTGGGGGAGGCGTGGGCGGACCCGGCGGCCTGGACCGGGATGACGCGGGCGGGCGGCGTGGACCTGCCGGGTGAGGTCTGCGGGCTCGTGGCGCTCGACGAGGTGCTGCTGCACGGCTGGGACCTCGCCGCCGCGACCGGTCAGCCGTACGCGCCGACCGACGCCGAGGCCGAGGCGGTGCTGCCGATCGTCACGCCGCCGGAGGACCCCGAGCAGGCCGCGGCCGAGCGACAGGGTCTCTTCGGGCCGGCGCTCCCCGTACCCGAGGGGGCCACGGGGTTCGAGCGCGTGCTCGCCCTGGCCGGCCGCGACCCCGGATGGGCCCCGCCGGCGCCCTGAAACCCCGCCCGCGACGCGCCGGCTCTGGTCCACCTCGCCGGGTGGCGGTGACTTCTCGCCGCCACCCGGCGCATCGGACCAGAGCCGGGACATGGGACCAGAGCCGGGACATCGGACCCGAGGTGGGGTCGGCGGCGCGACACGCCACGACATGTGGGTCCCCGATGCTGTCGCACCCCCCACATATGGTGTCTCTCGCAGCTGGTCCTCGAGCCGCCCCCGGGCGGTGAGAGGGGCAAGAGGGAACCCGGTGGAACTCCGGGACTGCCCCGCAGCGGTGAGTGGGAACGACCCCCGTCAGATGAGCACTGGGCGCGCGAAGCGCCTGGGAAGCGACGGGCAGTAGGCGGCGCGAGCCGGGCCCACGAGTCCGAAGACCTGCCAGTCGCGCCGTGCCCGCCCGGGTGCGGCACCTTTCGCGGTCGCGTGGGACGGCCGACGGGAGCAGGTGGTCCTCGGGCGCCGGCGTCACCGCCGGCCGCTGCGTCGTCCCCTCGTCCTCGTCACCCCTCGCGCGCTCGCGGCCGGTCCATCGAGCTCGCGAGGAGAGAGCATGACCACCACGACCGAGGGCCCCGCCCCGGCGACCACCACCCCGGACGCCCCCGAGGCGCCCGCCCCGCACCGCACCGCGATGCAGGTCCGCAAGCGCAACGGCGACCCCGAGCCCGTCGACGTCACGAAGATCGTGCGTGCCGTCGAGCGGGTCAGCGACGGACTCGCCGAGGTCGACCCGCTGCGCGTCGCGACCCGCACCATCAGCGGCCTGTACGACGGCGCGACCACCGCCGAGCTCGACCGCCTCTCGATCCAGACCGCCGCCGAGCTCATCGGCGAGGAGCCGGAGTACAGCCGCCTGGCCGCCCGCCTGCTCGCCGGCTACGTCGACAAGGAGGTGCGCGGCCACGGCGTCGCGTCCTTCAGCCAGTCGGTCGCGCTCGGGCACGCCGAGGGGCTGATCGGCGACGCCACCGCCGCGTTCGTCGCGGCCAACGCGGTCAAGCTGGACCGCGCCGTCGACCCCGGGAACGACCGGCTCTTCGAGTACTTCGGGCTGCGGACGGTGTGCGACCGCTACCTGCTGCGCCACCCCACGACCCGCCTCGTCCTCGAGACGCCGCAGTACTTCCTGCTGCGCGTGGCCTGCGGGCTGGCGACCAGCACCCGCGAGGCGCTCGAGCTGTACCGCCTGATGGCCCGCCTCGACTACCTGCCGAGCAGCCCGACCCTGTTCAACTCCGGCACCCGCCACACCCAGATGAGCTCGTGCTACCTCGTCGACAGCCCGCGCGACGAGCTCGACTCCATCTACGAGCGCTACCAGCAGGTCGCCCGCCTCTCGAAGTTCGCCGGCGGCATCGGCATCGCCTTCTCCCGGGTCCGGGGCCGCGGCGCCCTCATCCGCGGCACGAACGGCACGAGCAACGGCATCGTCCCCTGGCTGCGCACCCTCGACGCGAGCGTCGCCGCCGTCAACCAGGGCGGCCGGCGCAAGGGCGCCGCGTGCGTCTACCTCGAGCCGTGGCACCCCGACGTCGAGGAGTTCCTCGAGCTGCGGGACAACACCGGCGAGGACGCCCGCCGCACCCACAACCTCAACCTCGCGAACTGGCTGCCGGACGAGTTCCTCCGCCGGGTCGAGGCCGACGAGCCGTGGAGCCTCGTCGACCCGAGCGAGGTGCCGGGGCTGACCGACCTCTGGGGCGAGGAGTTCGACGAGGCCTACCGCGCCGCCGAGCGCGAGGGCCGAGTCGTGCGGCAGCTGCCGGCCCGCGAGCTGTGGGGCCGGATGATGCGCACCCTCGCCCAGACCGGCAACGGCTGGATGACGTTCAAGGACGCCGCCAACCGGGCCTGCAACCAGACCGCCGAGCCCGGCCAGGTCGTGCACCTCTCCAACCTGTGCACCGAGATCCTCGAGGTGAGCAGCGACGACGAGACCGCCGTCTGCAACCTCGGGTCGGTCAACCTCTCGCGCCACCTGACCGCCGACCGCTCCGACGTCGACTGGGAGAAGCTGCGCGCCACCGTGCGCACGGCCGTGACGTTCCTCGACCGCGTGGTCGACGTGAACTACTACCCGAGCGAGCAGGCCGCGGCGTCCAACCCGCGCTGGCGCCCGGTCGGGCTCGGGTACATGGGGCTCCAGGACGTGCTCTTCGCGCTCCGGCTGCCCTTCGACTCGCCGGAGGCGCTCGACCTCTCGACGCGGATCGCGGAGGAGGTGCTGCTCACGGCCCTCGAGCGCTCCAGCGAGCTCGCCGCCGCGAGCGGTCCGCACCCGGCGTTCCGCCGCACCCGCGCCGCCCGTGGAGTCCTCCACCCGGACCACTTCGATGCCGTGCCGACCCAGCCCGAGCGCTGGGACCGGTTGCGCGAGAACGTGGCCGAGCACGGGCTGCGCAACAGCCTCGTCGTGGCCATCGCGCCGACGGCGACCATCGCGTCGATCGCCGGCTGCGGCGAGTGCATCGAGCCGCAGGTCTCCAACCTCTTCAAGCGCGAGACGCTCTCGGGCGAGTTCCTCCAGGTCAACGGCCACCTCGTGCGCGAGCTCAAGGCGCGCGGCCTCTGGACGGCGCAGACCCGCGACGCGGTCAAGCGCGCCGACGGCTCGGTGCAGGGCCTCGTGGACCTGCCGGAGGACGTCCGCACGCTGTTCCGCACCGCGTGGGAGCTGCCGCAGCGGGCCCTCATCGCGATGGCCGCCGCGCGCCAGCCGTACGTCGACCAGAGCCAGTCGCTCAACCTCTTCATGGCCAGCCCGACCATCGGGAAGCTGTCCTCGATGTACCTCCACGCGTGGAAGTCGGGCCTGAAGACCACGTACTACCTGCGCTCGCGGCCGGCGACGCGCATCCAGCAGGCGACGGTCTCCGAGAACCGATCCGCCGCAACCATCCCCACCACCCCCGTCCCCACCGACGAGGAGGCCCTCGCCTGCTCGCTCGAGAACCCCGAGAGCTGCGAGGCCTGCCAGTGACCGCCACCACCACCACGACCGAGACCCCGCTGCTGCTCGACCCCGGCATGAGCCTCACGCTGCGGCCGATGCGCTACCCGCACTTCTACGACCGCTTCCGCGACGCCATCAAGAACACGTGGACGGTCGAGGAGGTCGACCTGCACTCCGACCTCGCCGACCTGCACCGCCTCAGCCCGGCCGAGCAGCACCTCGTCAAGCGGCTCGTGGCCTTCTTCGCGACGGGCGACACCATCGTCGCGAACAACCTCGTGCTCAACCTCTACGAGCACGTGAACGCCCCCGAGGCCCGGCTCTACCTGTCGCGGCAGCTGTTCGAGGAGGCGGTGCACGTGCAGTTCTACCTGACCCTCCTCGACACCTACGTCCCCGACGAGCGCGAGCGGCACGAGGCGTTCGCGGCCGTCGAGAACATCCCGTCGATCAAGGCCAAGGCCGACTTCTGCTTCCGGTGGATCGACAGCCTCGCCGACCTGCGGACACTGGAGACCCGCGAGGACCGGAAAGCGTTCCTGCTCAACCTCGTCTGCTTCGCGGCGTGCATCGAGGGGCTGTTCTTCTACGGCGCCTTCGCGTACGTGTACTTCCTCCGCTCGCGCGGCCTGCTCAACGGCCTCGCGTCCGGGACCAACTGGGTGTTCCGCGACGAGAGCATGCACATGGCCTTCGCGTTCGACGTCCTCGACACCGCGCGCGAGGAGGAGCCGGACCTCGTCGACGAGCAGTTCGAGGACGACGTGCGGCGGATGGTCGCCGAGGCCGTCGACGCCGAGGCGCAGTTCGCCGACGACCTGCTCGGCGGGGGAGTGGCGGGGCTCTCGACCGCGGACATGCGCTCCTACCTCGAGCACGTCGCGGACCGGCGTCTCGAGCGGCTCGGCATCGCGCCGCTCTACGGGTCGGCCAACCCGCTGGCGTTCATGGAGCTCCAGGACGTGCAGGAGCTGTCGAACTTCTTCGAGCGGCGGGTGTCGGCCTACCAGGTCGGCGTCAGTGGTCGGGTCACCTTCGACGACGACTTCTGACCGAGGCCGGAGGGGATGCGGGGCGGCGGCCGGACGGTGGTCGCCCCGCACCCGCCCACCGGGGGCCTCCTAGACTCACCGGCATGGACCCCCGCGCCACCGTCGACTCGATGCTGCGCGCCGACCTCCGGGGACGGACCGCCTACGGCGCACCGCAGCTCGACGTCCCCGTCGCGCTCAACACGAACGAGAACTCGTACCCGGTGCCCGACGTCGTCGTCGAGGCGATGACCCGCGCGGTCGAGGAGGCCGCCCGCGGGCTGAACCGGTACCCCGACCGCGAGTTCACCGCCCTGCGCGAGGACCTCGCTGCGTACCTGTCGCGCAGCGGCACACCGGTGACCGCCGACCAGGTCTGGGCCGGCAACGGCTCGAACGAGGTCCTGCTCCACCTGCTCCAGGCCTTCGGTGGCCCGGGCCGCACCGCGCTCGGCTTCACGCCGGCCTACTCGATGCACCCGATCATCACGACGACCACCGGCACCGCGTGGGTCGACGGGATGCGCGGCGTCGCCGGGGCCGGCGCCTTCGACCTCGACGCCGCCTCCGCCGTCGCGCAGGTGCGCGAGCACCGGCCGGACGTCGTCTTCCTCTGCTCGCCGAACAACCCGACCGGCACCGCGCTCGACCTCGACACCGTCGTCGCCGTGCACGACGCCGCCGACGGCGCGCTCGTCGTCGTCGACGAGGCGTACGCCGAGTTCGCCCGTCCCGGAACGCCGTCCGCGCTGACGCTGCTCGCCGGCCGGCCGCGGCTGGTCGTCACCCGCACGATGAGCAAGGCCTTCGCGCTGGCCGGCGGGCGGCTGGGCTACCTCGCCGCCGACCCCGCCCTCACCGACGCCCTGCGCCTCGTCCGGATGCCGTACCACCTGTCCACCCCGACGCAGGCCGTGGCCCGGGCCGCCCTGGCCCACGCCGACCTCATGCTCGACACCGTCGACGTCGTCAAGCACCAGCGCGACCGCATCGTCACCGAGCTCACCGCGCTCGGGCTCGATCCGGTGCCGAGCGACGCCAACTTCGTCCTCTTCGGGGGCCTGGCCGACAGCCACGTGACGTGGCAGGCACTCCTGGAGCGGGGTGTCCTCGTCCGCGACGTCGGCATCCCGCACTATCTTCGTGTCACGGCCGGGACGCCGGAGGAGACCACCGCCTTCCTCGACGCCCTCGCCGCCCTCGTCCCGACCCACGTTGGAGCAGCCTCGTGAGCACCGCCGAGACCCACCGCACCGCCACGGTGCGCCGGGCCACGTCCGAGAGCACCGTCGAGGTGACCGTCGACCTCGACGGCACCGGCCGCGGCGAGGTCAGCACGGGTGTGCCGTTCTACGACCACATGCTGCTCTCGCTCGCGAAGCACTCGCTCATCGACCTCACCGTGCGCGCCGACGGCGACACCCACGTCGACGCCCACCACACCGTCGAGGACGTCGCGATCGTGCTGGGCCAGGCGGTCCGAGAGGCGCTGGGCGACAAGTCCGGCATCTCCCGCTTCGGCGACGCCACCGTGCCGCTCGACGAGGCGCTGGTCCAGGCCGTCGTCGACGTCGCCGGGCGCCCGTACGTCGTCCACGAGGGCGAGCCGGCCGGCCAGGAGCACGTCGTCATCGGCGGGCACTACATCGGCTCGCTGACGCGCCACGTCCTCGAGTCCTTCGCCTTCCACGCCCAGATCGCCCTGCACGTGCGCGTGCTGTCCGGCCGCGACCCCCACCACGTCGTCGAGGCCCAGTTCAAGGCGCTCGCGCGCGCCCTGCGTGCCGCGGTCGCCCGCGACCCGCGCGTCGAGGGCGTGCCGAGCGCGAAGGGTGCGCTCTAACCCCGTGGCCGCCGACGCGCGCTCGGGCACGGGGCACGGTCTGCTCCTCGTGCGGCGCTCGCCCGCGTCCGTCGGGCGCTGGCTGCGCACCGGCCTGGTCGCCGCCACCATGGCCCCGCTCGACGGCTGGACCGGCGTCACGGTCTCCGACGACGGCGCCCGCAGCGCCGCCCCGTTCGACGCCGCGCTCGAGGTGCTGGCCGCCCGCCCGGCGCCCCGGCGGGGTCGGCCGGTCCTCGGGTTCTTCGACCTCGCGGGCCGCGCCGTCGTCACCCTGCAGCCGGCCGGGGTGCGCCGGGCCCAGCAGTGGGTGGTCTGGCAGCCGCGCGTCGGGGTGGTCGAGACGCCCTCTCTGCCACGCCTCGGGGTCCCGAGCCTGCTCGCCGCCGCCGGCGCCGGGGGCCGGGTCCGCCCGGACGACGTGGCCGGCGTCCTGCGCTCCGGCGACGGCACACCCCTCGACGTCCTCGTCACCCTCCTCGGGATGCTCGGCCTCCCCGGCCGCGAGCTCCTCGAGAACGGCGACTGCCCGGGCGCCAGCGACGTCGAGCCGTCGATGCGCGGCGTCCTGATGTTCGACCGGCTCGTCGCCGACGAGGCCCAGCACCGGGCCGAGTGGGAGGCCGCCTGGGGTGGCCCGGCGACCGACGGGGCCCGGGAGACCCGGTGAGCGCAGACGTCGTCGTCCTCGACTACGGCAGCGGCAACATCCGCTCGGCCGTGCGCGCCCTCGAGCACGTGGGCGCCGCCGTCACGCTGACCGCCGACCGCGACGCCGCGCTCGGGGCATCCGGGCTGTTCGTCCCCGGCGTCGGCAACTTCCACGCGTGCATGGCCGGGCTGGCCGCCGCCGACGGGCCGTACGTCATCGACCGGCGGCTCGCGGGCGGGCGGCCGGTGCTCGGCGTCTGCGTCGGGATGCAGGTGATGTTCGAGGGGTCGAGCGAGCCGAGCGCCGCCCCGGTCGCCGGCGTGGGGGAGTGGCCGGGCACCGTCTCGCGCCTGCACGCACCGGTCGTCCCGCACATGGGCTGGTCCGAGGTGGAGGTCGCCGACGGCACGACGCTCTTCGCCGGCATCGAGCGCGAGCGGTTCTACTTCGTCCACTCCTACGCCGCGCACTCCTGGGACCTCGTCCCGCGCGGCGACGCCTTCGACGTGGTCGCGCCGCGGGTCACCTGGGCCACGCACGGCGAGCGGTTCGTCGCCGCCGTCGAGAACGGCCCGCTCGCCGCGACGCAGTTCCACCCCGAGAAGTCGGGCGAGGCCGGGCTGGCCCTCCTCGAGAACTGGGTCCGCTCGCTCTGACGCCGAGCACCCCGGACGGGTCGAGGTGATGCCGGGCCGTCCGGGGGTGCGGTTCCACCTCGAACCGGATGGGGGATGGACCGGGCGGCGGGCGCGTCGGGGCTCCCGGCAGACTGGCCCCCGTGACCGACCAGCCCCGCCTCCAGCTGCTGCCCGCCGTCGACGTCGTCGAGGGACGTGCCGTCCAGCTCGTCCAGGGCGTCGCCGGCAGCGGCGGCGAGTTCGGTGACCCCGTCGAGGCCGCCCTGCGCTGGCAGGAGCAGGGCAGCGAGTGGCTGCACCTCGTCGACCTCGACGCCGCCTTCGGCCGCGGCTCCAACGCCGAGCTGCTCGCCCAGATCGTCGGCCGGCTCGACATCGACGTCGAGATGAGCGGCGGCATCCGCGACGAGGAGTCGCTCGCCCGCGCCCTGGCCACCGGCTGCCGCCGCGTCAACATCGGCACCGCCGCGCTCGAGGACCCGGAGTGGACCGCGCGCGCCATCGCCGAGCACGGTGACCGCGTCGCCATCGGCCTCGACGTCCGCGGCACCACGCTCGCCGCCCGCGGCTGGACCAGCGAGGGCGGCGACCTCTGGGAGACCCTGGCCCGCCTGGACGCCGAGGGGTGCGCGCGCTACGTCGTCACCGACGTCGCCAAGGACGGGATGATGAAGGGCCCGAACCTGCAGCTGCTGCGCGACGTCTGCGCGCGCACCGACCGCCCGGTCGTCGCCTCCGGCGGCATCTCGACCCTCGAGGACGTCGCCGCGGTCCGCACGCTCGTCGGCGAGGGCGTCGAGGGGGCCATCGTCGGGTCGGCCCTCTACCGCGGCGCGTTCACCCTCCCCGAGGCGCTCGAGACCGCCGGGCGACCCTGACCCGGCCGAAACCGGCGTGCCCGGCGTCGGTGCCGGGTGCGAGCATTCTCGGGTGATCACCCGCTACCGCCGCGTCCTCGCGGTGCCCGCCCTGCGCCGTGCGCTGCTGCTCGGGCTGCTCGTGCGGGTGCCGGTCTTCGCCGGCGGCATCGTCATCACCCTCCACGTCGTCGACGACCTCGGCCGCTCCTACGGCGAGGCCGGCGTGGTCGCCGGGGCCGCCACCGTCGCCATCGCGGTCTCCGGGCCGTGGCGCGGGCGGCTGCTCGACCGGCGCGGCCTGCGGAAGGTCGTCGCGCCGTCGCTCGTCGTCACCGCTCTCTGCTGGTCGGTCGCCCCGTTCGTCGGCTACTGGTGGCTGCTCGCGCTGGCCACCCTCGCCGGGCTCTTCGTGATCCCGACCTTCAGCATCATCCGGCAGGCGGTCATCACGGCGGTGCCGGGTGAGGACCGCCGCACCGCCATCTCCCTCGACGCGGTGGCCGTCGAGCTCTCCTTCATGGCCGGCCCGGCGCTCGGGGTGTGGGCGGCCACGGTGTGGCGCACCGACCTGGTGCTGCTCGTGATCCAGGCCGGCGCCGTCCTCGCCGGTGTCCTCCTCTGGGTCGCCGACCCCGTGCTGCGCGCCCCGGACGGCGAGGGGGAGGGTGCCACGGCGCCGCCGCGCAGCAGCTGGTTCCGCCCGGGCCTGGTCCTCGTCCTGCTCGGGGCCGCCGCGTGCACGGTCGTCCTCGGCGGCACCGACATCGCCGTCGTCGCCGCGCTGCGCGACGTCGGCGCCGCCTCGAGCATCGGCCTCGTGCTCGCCGTCTGGGGGCTGGGGTCGCTGCTCGGCGGGCTCGTCTACGGCGGGCTGCACCGCTCGGTCAACGCGTTCTGGCTGCTCGGCGGCCTGGCCCTCTTCACCGCGCCGCTCGCGCTCGCCGGCGGGCCGCTCTCGCTCGGCGCGCTGGCCTTCGTCGCCGGACTGTTCTGCGCGCCCACCATCACCGCGACCATCGACCAGGTCAGCCAGGCCGTCCCGGCCACCGCGCGCGGGGAGGCGATGGGCTGGCACGGCTCGTCGATGACGGCCGGCATGGCGCTCGGGGCGCCGGCGGCCGGCTACGTCATCGACCACGCGGGCTGGGCGGCCGGCTTCGTCGCCATCGCCGCGATCGGGGTGGTCGTCGCGCTCGCGGGCCTGCTGGTCACGACCACCCGGGCCCGGTCCCGCCGGACCGCTCCGGCCGACCCCGCCCGGGCCGCCGCCTGACCGGCGTCGGTAGCGTTCCCCGGATGCGACCGCCCGAGCCCGAGCCGCCCGCCGCCGACCCCGTCGCCGCGGACTCCGCCGGAACCCCCTGGCAGCGACGCGAGCTGAGCCCGTCGGGCTTCGAGGCCGACACCGGCGCCGCCGACCCCGCCCTGCGCGCCGCCGCGACGGGCGAGGCCGACGACACCACGCTGATGCGTGCCCTCGAGGCCGCCCGCCTCCTCGTCCCCGTCGTCGCCGAGCCGACCGGGGTCGACGACAGCGGCGAGCACGCCGTCGAGACCGGCGTCGACATGGCCGCGGTCACCCTCGTCGCCCCCGACGGCCGTCGCGCCCTGCCCGTCTTCTCGGGCACCGACGCGCTCGCGGCCTGGGACCCCGCCGCCCGCCCGGTCCCGGTCACCCCGGCCCGCGCGGCACAGGCCGCCGTCTCCGAGGGCTGCGACGTCCTCGTCCTCGACGTCGCCGGCCCGGCCACCCGGGTCCTGCGCCCCTCGATGCTCTGGGCGCTGGCCCAGGAGCGCGCCTGGGAGCCGGCGCCGACCGACCCCTTCGTCGAGCGGGCCGTCGCCTCCGCGCTGGCGCCCGAGCCGGCCGTCACCGCCCACGCGCTCGAGGAGGGCGCCCCGGCCGGGGAGGGGGTGCTGGGCGTCGTCCTCACCCTCGCACCGGGCCTGAGCGCCGAGGACGTGCGGGCCGTCGCGACGCGGGTCGGCGAGCGCCTCGCCACCGACGGCGAGCTCCGGGCGCGCGTCGACGGCCTCGCCTTCCGCATCCTCTGAGCAGGGCGGACGATTTCGGGAGCGGGGCCCGGGGCTGGTAGCCTCGTGTGTTGACCGACCGCCCCTGCGGGGGTGGTGCGCAAGAGAAGCCCCGCTTCCACCCGCGTCGACCAGCATGGTCGCCGGGTTCCCGGTCCGCGACGAGACGTCGTGCGCGCCCTCCGGCGTGCCGCGGCCTCCCGTTGCCGACCGGTCGGAACGAGGCTCCTCTGCACCCGGTGCGAGGAGCCTTCCTCGTCCCCGGCGGCCACACGATCGCAGGACGTGACGAAGGAGAAGCACATCAGCGAGCCACGCATCAACGACCGCATCCGGGTTCCCGAGGTGCGGTTGGTCGGCCCGAACGGCGAGCAGGTCGGCATCGTCCGCGTCGAGGACGCCCTCCGTCTCGCGGCGGAGGCCGACCTCGACCTCGTCGAGGTCGCACCGATGGCGAAGCCGCCGGTCGCCAAGCTCATGGACTTCGGCAAGTTCAAGTACGAAGCCGCCATGAAGGCCCGTGAGGCACGCAAGAACCAGGTCAACACGGTCATCAAGGAGATCAAGCTCCGCCCGAAGATCGACCCGCACGACTACGGCACCAAGAAGGGCCACGTCGTCCGGTTCCTCAACGGCGGGGACAAGGTCAAGGTGACGATCATGTTCCGCGGCCGCGAGCAGTCCCGCCCCGAGCTCGGGTTCCGGCTGCTCCAGCGCCTCGCCGAGGACGTCATCGAGCTGGGCACCGTCGAGTCCCAGCCGAAGCAGGACGGCCGCAACATGGTCATGGTCCTCGCGCCGACCAAGAAGAAGGCGCAGGCGATGGCCGAGCAGCGCAAGAAGCGCGACGAGGCCAAGGGCGCCCACGCCGACGAGGCGGCCGAGCCGGTCGAGGCGACCGACGAGGTCACCGCGTCCGACGAGGCGGCCGAGCAGGTCGAGGCAGCCACGCCCGCGGAGGCCCCGGCCACCGCGACCGACGCGGACTGACCCCCGCCCCCCGTTCCCGACAGCACACCACGCAAGGAGATCGGCACCATGCCGAAGAACAAGACGCACAGCGGCACCAAGAAGCGCTTCCGGGTCACCGGCTCGGGCAAGATCATGCGCGAGCAGGCCGGCCACGTCCACAAGTTCCACGAGAAGACCCCGCAGAAGGCCCGGGCCCTCTCCAAGGACGTGCTCGTCTCCAAGGCGGACGTCTCCAAGGTCAAGAAGCTCCTCGGCCGCTGAGGCCTCCCCATCCCACGTACTGACGAAGCACAGCAAGGAGAACTCACGTGGCACGCGTGAAGCGGGCGGTCAACGCCCAGAAGAAGCGCCGGGTCGTCCTCGAGCGGGCCAGCGGCTACCGCGGGCAGCGCTCGCGGCTCTACCGCAAGGCCAAGGAGCAGGTCCAGCACAGCCTCGGCTACGCCTACCGCGACCGCCGGGCCCGCAAGGGTGACTTCCGTCGCCTCTGGATCCAGCGGATCAACGCCGCGGCCCGCGCCAACGGCATGACCTACAACCGGTTCATCCAGGGCCTGAAGGCCGCCGAGGTCGAGGTCGACCGCCGCATGCTCGCCGAGCTCGCGGTCAACGACGAGGCCGCGTTCGCCGCGCTCGTCGAGATCGCCAAGGCCAACCAGCCGGCGCGCGAGCCCGCCAAGGCCTCCGCCTGAGCGACCCCCGAGTGCTGACCAACCCCCGGTCCGACCGGGTCAAGGCGGTCCGCTCGCTCCAGAAGCGGGGGGGGGGGGGGGGGGGGGGC
>NZ_JBNVZV010000036.1:0-35710 GCF_050496545.1 Phycicoccus avicenniae
TAGGCCGGCTGCGGCGGCGAGACGGTCAGCGGCCCGAGCCGCCCGGCGGACTCGAGCTCGCGCAGCGTGGCCATCACGCGCTCGCGGTCGGCCGGGTCGACGGGGCGACCGGTGGCCTCGAGCCACGCGAGCACACCGAGGTCGCGCAGCGCCTTGTCACCGCCCATCCCGGGCACGTTGACGCCGGCGTTGGACATCGCGACGTCGGCCTTGGCCGCGAGGTCGCTCGCGGCCGCCTTGGCCTTCTCGAAGAAGCTCATCCGGGACCTCCCTGACTCGACCCCCTGCTGTGCTCGGAACCATAGCCCCGGGCCCCTCGTCTCTTCTAGCGTTGTGCCCGACGGGAGACACCTCCCGGCCGACCATCCCCCCGAAAGGCCCGCCCGATGACGATCCACGGCTCCCTGTTCAGCGAGTTCAAGGAGAAGGAGACCGGCGACCCGTTCTCCCTGCAGAACAAGAAGATGCTGAAGGTCGAGATGCAGTACGGGCCGGTGCAGGCCAAGACGGGCTCGATGGTGGCCTACCAGGGCGACGTGCGCTTCGCGAACAAGGGCTCGGGCGGCATGGGCAAGATGTTCAAGGCCGCCGTGACCGGCGAGGGCGTCAAGATGATGGAGTGCTCGGGCAACGGCGAGCTCTTCCTCGCCGACGCCGCCTCCGAGGTGCAGGTCATGTACCTCGAGAACGACGCGATCTCCGTGAACGGCAACAACGTCCTCGCCTTCTCGAGCTCGATCCAGTGGGACATCCACCGCATCCAGGCCCGCGGCGCCGCGATGACCGGCGGCCTCTACAACGTCTCGCTGCGCGGCACCGGGTACGTCGCCGTGACGACGAAGGGCGACCCCATCGCCCTCGACGTCGCCACCGCCCCGACCTTCGCCGACGCCCAGGCCGTCGTGCTGTGGACCTCCGGGGTCTCGATGGACGTGCGCGTCGACACCGGCGGCTTCGGCTCGATGATCCGCGGCGGCACCGGCGAGCTGCTCCAGATGGCCTTCGGCGGCCAGGGCTACGTCCTCGTCCAGCCGAGCGAGTCCGTCACCGACGGCGGGCACCAGCAGGGCGGCAACCAGCAGGGCCCGGGCGGGATGCTCGGCCAGTTCCTCAACTGACGCAGTGCCGCGGGCGCTCCGCGGGCGGACCCGGTCGGGGCCGCCCGCGGGGTGCTGCGACAATCGGGCCATGACGGCTCAGGTGACCGGGACGGACATCCTCGACGTCGCGCGCGAGCAGGTGCTCGAGCGCGGCGTCCCGCTGACCCAGGAGCAGGTCCTCGAGGTGCTGCGCACCGGCGACGACCGGCTCCAGGACCTCCTCGCGCTGGCCCACGAGGTGCGGCTGAAGTACCAGGGGCCGAGCGTCGAGGTCGAGGGCATCGTCTCGCTGAAGACCGGCGGCTGCCCCGAGGACTGCCACTTCTGCTCGCAGTCCGGCCAGTTCACCTCGCCGGTGCGCTCGGTGTGGCTGAACATCCCCGAGCTCGTGCGCGCCGCGAAGCAGACCGCCGCCACGGGAGCGTCCGAGTTCTGCATCGTCGCCGCGGTGCGCGGGCCGGACGCCAAGCTCATGGAGCAGATGCGCGAGGGCGTGGCCGCCATCCGGGCCGCCGTCGACATCCAGGTCGCCGCCTCGCTCGGGATGCTCACGCAGGAGCAGGTCGACGAGCTCGTCGACATGGGCGTGCACCGGTACAACCACAACCTCGAGGCCGGGCGGTCCTACTTCCCGAACGTCGTCACGACGCACTCGTTCGACGAGCGCCTCGACACCTGCCGGATGGTCAAGGAGTCCGGGATGGAGCTCTGCTGCGGCGGGCTCGTCGGGATGGGCGAGACCCTCGAGCAGCGCGCCGAGCTCGCGGCGAACCTCGGTGAGCTCGAGCCGCACGAGGTGCCGCTGAACTTCCTCAACCCGCGGCCGGGCACGCCGTTCGGCGACCTCGAGCCGATGGAGAGCGGCGACGCGCTGCGCACCATCGCGGCGTTCCGGCTCGCGCTGCCCCGCACGATCCTGCGCTACGCCGGTGGCCGCGAGCTGACCCTCGGCGACCTCGGCACCCGCGACGGGCTGCTCGGCGGCATCAACGCGGTCATCGTCGGCAACTACCTGACCACGCTCGGGCGCGACCCGCGCGAGGACCTCGCGCTGCTCGACGAGCTCGAGATGCCGATCAAGGCCCTCAACGAGACGTTCTGACCCGTCGATGGTGTTCGCGGACGTGGGCGCGCACGAGCCGGTCGCCCGGGGTGAGGACCCCGGTGCGTGGTGCGGGCAGTGCGGGGTGGCACTGGCCGAGGGCGACCACGCGCGCTGCGCCCGCCGCGCCGAGCTCGAGCCGCCGCGCTACTGCGTCCACTGCCGGCGCCGGATGAAGGTGCAGGTCACGCCCGGAACCTGGACCGCGACGTGCATCGAGCACGGGTCGGTCGAGCGCTCCACCTGGGCCTGAGGGCGGCCCGGCCCGGCCTCCTCGGGTCGAGTGCGGAGGTGGTCGCTCCGGCAGCCGCGAGCGCACTCGACTCGGGGGCCCGCTGTGACGGGCTCCACGGAATGCGACACGGTGGTTGACGGTTCAACCACTTGATCAGCGTCGATCGCCCTGCACCGATCCGCATCCCCTCGACCCTCGGGAGACACCGTGAACGTCCTCGTCCTCGTCGGCAGCCTGCGCGCCGGCTCCACGAACCGCCAGCTCGCCGACGCCGCCGTCGCCCACCTCCCCGAGGGCACCTCGGCGACCGTCTTCGAGCAGCTCGCCGACCTCGCGCACTACTCCGAGGAGCTCGACCACGACGACGCGCTGCCCCAGGTCGCCCGCGACCTGCGCGAGGCCGTCGCCGACCACGACGCCGTCCTGCTCGTCACGCCCGAGTACAACGGCTCCCTCCCGAGCGCGCTGAAGAACGCCGTCGACTGGGTCTCGCGCCCCCGCGGCGCGTCGTCCATCGCCGGCAAGCCGGCCGCCGTCATCGGCGCCAGCGGCTCCCCCCGCGCCGCCCAGTGGGCCCGCGAGGACGGCGTCAAGGTGCTCAAGGTCGCCGGCGCCGAGGTCATCGAGGACACCGTCGGGGTCGGCTCGGCGTTCCAGGCCTTCGAGGAGGGCCGGCTCTCCGACGGCGAGCTCGACGCCGCCCTGGGCGACCTCGTCGGCCGCCTCGCCACGCAGGTCCGGCGCGCCCGCACCGCCGCCTGACCGCAGCCCAACCGGACCCGAACGTGGGTGAAGTCCTTCGGCATCCCGAAGGATTTCACCCACGTTCGCCGTCAGGAGCCGGACGAAACCCGTCGCGAGGTCGTCGGGACGCTGGCACCATCGGCTCCGTGACCGGAGCCGTGGACCGCGCTCGGGCGGACCTCGAAGCCGGCCGCCCGTGGATGGCTCGCGATCGCCTGACCAGTGCGCTCCAGGTTCGGCAGGACGACGAGATCCTCGACCTCCTCGCCGAGGTCCACGTCCGGATGCACGACCTCCCGGCCGCCGGGGCCCTGTGGTTCGCCACCGGGCGCAGTGACGAGGCGGCACGCGACGCCGTCGCGGTGTGGGCGGCCCGGTTCCCCTCGGACGACGCCCGGTGGTCGAGTATCCCGCGCCCACTGAGGCTGCGCGCCGGCTCGCCCGGTCTCGAGGAGCTGCGCCGGCGTCTGGCCGCCCGCCCCCTCGGCGAGTCCCGCCCGGCCGACGTCCCCGAGCCGGAGACCCGGGCCGACCGGGTGCTCTTCCCGGCCATGCTCGTGGGCGGGGTGCTCTGGGTGGTCGCGATGGTCCTCATCGGCGCGTGGACGGTGCTGCGCTGGATCTGGGCCTGAGCCCGACCGGCATGATGGGCGGCGATGGATGCCGACGCCCTCGCCGACCTGCGCGCGTTCGACCGCGGGCACGTCTGGCACCCCTACTCCTCCGCCCTGGCCCCGGGCGACCCCTGGGTCGTCGAGTCCGCGCAGGGCGTCCGACTGCACCTGCGCGACCACGACGGCCGCGCCCTCGACGTCATCGACGCGATGAGCTCCTGGTGGTGCGCCGTCCACGGCTACCGGGTGCCCGAGCTCGACGCCGCCGTGCGCGACCAGCTCGACTCGATGGCGCACGTGATGTTCGGGGGCCTCACCCACGCGCCCGCCGTCGGCCTGGCCCGCCGCCTCCTCGACCTCGCGCCGGCCGGGCTCGAGCACGTCTTCCTCGCGGACTCCGGCTCGGTGTCGGTCGAGGTGGCGATGAAGGCCGCCCTCCAGTACCACCTGGCGGCCGGCCGGCGCCGCACCCGCTTCCTGACCATTCGTGGCGGCTACCACGGCGACACGTTCTCGCCGATGTCGGTGACCGACCCCGTCGGCGGGATGCACTCGCTCTTCCGCGGGGTGCTGCCCGAGCACGTCTTCGCCCCTCGCCCGCCCGCCGGCCTCGACCGGCCCGACGACGACGCCGAGCTGGTCGCCTGGGAGCAGACGACGCGAGAGCTGTTCGTGCAGAACGCCGCCGACGTCGCAGCCGTCATCGTCGAGCCCGTGCTCCAGGGCGCGGGAGGCATGTACGTGTACCCGGCCAGGGTCCTCGACGTGCTCCACGACCTCGCCCGCGAGCACGGCGCGCTCGTCATCCACGACGAGATCGCCACCGGGTTCCACCGCACCGGGCCGCGCTGGGCCGGTGACCGCGCCGAGCACGCCCCCGACATCCTCTGCGCCGGCAAGGCGCTGACCGGCGGCTACCTCACCCTGGCCGCGATGCTCTGCACGCGCGAGGTCGCCGAGGGCGTGAGCCGCGGCGAGGCCGGCGGCCTGATGCACGGCCCCACGTTCATGGCCAACCCCCTCGCCTGCGCCGTCGCGAACGCCAACCTCGACCTCCTGGCATTCCGCGACACCCCGGCCGAGGTGGCTCGCATCGAGAACGGGCTGCGTGACGGGTTGGCCTCTGCCACAGCATTGGACGCCGTCCAGGAGGTCCGGACCCTCGGCGCGGTCGGGGTCATCCAGCTGCGCGAGCCGGTGCGCGTGGCGGAGGTGACCGCGGCGGCACTCGCGCGAGGCACCTGGGTGCGCCCGTTCCGCGACCTCGTCTACACGATGCCGCCCTACGTCACCTCGGACGACGACCTCGCCACGCTCACCGCGGCCCTGGTCGGCGCCGTCGCCGACGTCCACGGCTGACTGCGAGAACTCGCAGGACCCTTGCGCCGGCGAGTGGATACCCGATAGACCTGCCCCACCACAGGGTCCTCGGCAGGCTCGAAGGGCGGGGCACGATGCATCGACGCACGACGGTCCACACCATCCGCACCACGGCGCTCCTCGGGGTGTCGGCGCTGCTGGCGGCGGCGCTCACCGCGCCACCCGGCGCGTCGGGGGCGCCACCGACGCTCGCGCCGGCGGCCGCCGCCACCGTCGCCGCGGCGCGGGCCGACACCACCGCGCCCCGTCACGTGCGGCTCATCACCGGCGACGTCGTGACGCTCCCCTCGGCGGGCCACCCGGCGCCGGGGCTCGTCCGCGCGCCCGGGAGCCGCGCCACGTACGGCATCGCCCGCATGCCGGGCCACCTCTACGTCGTCCCGTCCTCGGTCGGCAGCGCGTTGTCCCGGCTCGACCTCTCGCTCTTCGACGCGCAGACCCTCGCCACCCGACCGGCCGACACCCCGGTCACCGTCACCTACGCCTCCGCCACCTCCCCGACGGCCGTCCCCGGGGTCGAGATCCGTTCGCGCACAGGCTTGGTCGGCAAGGGGGTGGTCACGGCGAAGTCCTCCGCCGCACTCGCGAAGGCCCTGCGGACCCGGCCGGCGTCCTCGGTCCTGGCGGGTGTCCGGGGCATCACCGCCGCGACGCCGGTGGTCACCCCGACCTTCCCCATGCACACCGTCACCGTGAGGCTGCTCGACACGAAGGGGGCGCCGGTCGACGGCCTGGCCATCCTCGTCAACGTCGACGACATGCGCCGCGCCTCGGTGGGCGTCCCGGTCGTCGCGGGCGAGGGTCGGGCCAGCCTGCCCGCGGGGAACTACCAAGCGGCCGCCTTCACCTTCGGCGACGTAGCGGCGCTGCCGATCGTCCCCGAGGTCTCCGTCACCGGCCCTCGGTCGCTGACCATCGACGCACGCACCGCCACCACGCGGCCACGCGTGCTCCTCCCCCAGCCGACGGAGGAGGACATCACCTCGATCGACGTCGCACGCACCGATGCACGCGGCACCGGGTCGGCCGTCATCGGGATGGCCGGCGGGGGTGGCGTGCCCCTCTTCGTCACCCCGGTCGACGCGGCCGCGGTGCGCCACGGGCGCATCGACTCCTCGCTGATCTCGGTGCACGACCAGCCCTCTCCCACACCGTCGTACCAGTACTTCCTCGGGTACGACTTCGTCGGCTCGGTGCCGCGGGTGATGCGCTTCGCCCCGAAGACCTCCGACCTCGAACAGGTGTCGATGAGGTACCGCGGCAGCACCGCCCGCAGCGGCCGGCAGGCGCTGGTCGAGAACGGGATCATGACCCGCTCCTCCGGTATCGGGGTGGGGTTCTCCCGGACCGTGCCGTCGCGGATGACGCTCTGGTACGGCGGCAGTCCCGGCGTCAGCACGCTGGGCTCCTACGTGGCGTCCTACGACTGGGAGACCGACACCGGCAGCGAGTACCTCCGCGGAGCGAGCCGACCGGTGACGCCGGGAGCCTCCCGTTCCGAGGAGTGGAACCGGCGCCCCTCGCACCCGTCGTTCATCACCCCGACCGCCGTCGACCCCTACTGCGGGGCCTGCATCCAGGGCGGGCAGCTGCTGCTCACCGTGCCGTCGTTCTCCGACAACGACGAGCGCCACTGGGGCCTGGTCGACGACCCGGCGCGCGTGGCCTGGACGGTCGCATCGGGTGGCACGCAGCTGGGCGCCGGCGACGGCCCGCTGGTCGGGATCTTCGACCTGCCGACCGGCACCGCGCCCGTGGTCGTCACCCACCGGGAGCGGATGCGCCGCCTCGGGTTCCCCGACTCCACGACGTCGACGACGTGGAGCACCCCTCGCGGCGCGCTCGGGCAGACCGTCGCCGCGGAGGCCTGCCCGGACGGCACCTCGACCTGCCGCTCGCTCGGCATGCTCGAGACCCGCTACGACCTGCCCGTCAGTGACACCGGCACGCTCCCGGCCGGCACCGTGGCCGGCCGCGTGAGCATTCGGCCGTTCCTCTCCGGGGCGAACGTGACGAGCGTGGCGGTCGACGTGCGGTACGGCAGCGGGGCGTGGACCTCGGTCCCGGTCACGCCCACCGGGCCGACGACCTTCGCGCTGCGGCTGCCCGTGCCGCCGGGCGGTGGCGTCGCGACCCTGCGCGTGCGGGCGAGCGACTCGGCCCGCAGCTCGGTCACCCAGACCATCGCCGGCGCCTGGACCGTGGCGCCGTGAGCACCGCACCGAGGGAGAGCGCCATGGACACGATGCCCACCTCCGCCCGCGCGAGCGGCCACCGGTCCTCCGTGCGCCGTTCTGCCCGGCTCGCGGTGGGTGTGGCCGCGGTCGCCGTGCTCGCCGGCACCGGCCTCGCGGCCCCGTCGCAGGCAGTCGGGTCCGGGCCGGGAACGGACCCGACCACGACGGCGCCGGCAGCGGTCCGCGACGCGTGCGCAGCAGCGGCCCGGGACGAGGTCCGCTGCCTCGCCGAGGTGCGGGTCGACGCCACGGCCCGCCAGGCCGGCCGCGACGCCACGGCCGCCACCCGTCGGGCCCTCGCGGCGCAGCGGGTGGGCTCCCCGGCCGCGTCGGGCGCGGCGGCGGTCCTCCCACCCGGGTACGGCGCGCGCGCGCTGCGCAGCGCGTACGCCCTGCCGGCCTCCAGCAGCCGGGCGACGGTGGCGGTGGTCATCGCCGGCGACGTGCCCAACGCCGAGGCCGACCTCGCGGTCTACCGCCGGACCTACGGGCTGCCGGCGTGCACGTCGGCCACCGGCTGCTTCCGCAAGGTCAACCAGGCGGGTCGGGCGGCACCGCTCCCGGTGGCCGACCCCGGGTGGGCGCTCGAGGGCTCGATGGACGTGCAGATGGTCTCGGCGGCCTGCCCGACCTGCCGGATCCTCCTCGTCGAGGGCGACGACCCCTCGTTCGAGGCGCTCGCGGCGGCCACCGAGACCGCCCGGCGGCTCGGGGCCACGGTGGCGTCGCACAGCTACGGCGCCGACGAGTCGCCGTTCGTCATGCCGTTCACCGCCGCCTACCGGCCGGCGCCGATGATCAACGTCGCCTCGTCCGGCGACTTCGGCTTCACCACCGCCGGCTACCCGGCCGTGCTGCCGTCGGTCGTGGCCGTCGGTGGGACCACGTTGCGCCGCAGCGCGACCGCGACCCGCGGTTGGACGGAGCGTGTCTGGTCCGGCGCCGGCAGCGGATGCTCGGCCTACTTCGCGAAGCCCGCCTTCCAGAAGGACCGCAACTGCCAGATGCGCACCGTCGCCGACATCTCCGCCGTCGCCGACCCGCAGACCGGCGTCGCCGTCTACGACAGCTACGAGAACCCGTTCGGCCTCGAGCCGGGCTGGATCGTGCTCGGCGGCACCAGCGCGTCGGCGCCGCTCGTCGCCGGGATGATCGGCGCCGCCGACGCCGGCAGCACCTACCGCACGGGGATGGCCTACCGCCGCACCGCGTTCGTCAACGACGTCGTCGGGGGCAGCAACGGCTTCTGCGGTCGGGACTACCTGTGCACCGGGCTGCCGGGCTACGACGCACCGAGCGGCGTCGGCACCCCGAACGGGCTGCGGGTCTTCACCGGCTGAGGCGAGGACGGTCGGCGGGCGCAGGGCACCCGCCGACCCGTCCGCCGTCCGCCCTGCGCACGGGCGGGCCGTCGCCGTCAGTCGGCCTTCGCGGCGCCCCAGCCGTGCCAGTGGGTGACCTCGACCCAGCAGCTGACGCGGGCCCGGTCGCGGGTCGGGTAGTCCCGGCCGCCGTAGTGGTTCGAGAGCCGGTCGATGTCGGCGAGGGCGGTCTCCGGGTCGTCCTCCCACCGGACGATGCGCCCGCGCACGCTGACGTGGGTGTACCACTCGCCCTCCTTCAGCGCGGTCAGCGCCACCTCGGGGTGCTCGTGCATCCACGCGACCCGGGCCCGCTCGACATCCATGTTGAGGAGCACGGTGCCGTCGTCCTCCACGAGGTACCAGGTCGCCACGGACATCGGGGCACCGCTGGGCAGCAGCACCGCGACGACGGCGGGGTTGGGGCGGGCGAACAGCTCGGCGACGTCGGCGGGCATCGGGGCCTGGGGCACGGTGACTCCTTCGTGGGGGTCCCCCGATCCTGCCGGACACCGGGGCGCGTGGACACCTCCCGGACGGGGCTACCGCGGACCGCCCCGATTCCCTACCGTTTGAGTATGAATTCGGTTCGACCTGCTCCGGACGCCCTCGTCGTCGGTGCTCCGAAGGCCGGCACCAGCGCCCTGCACGCCGCCCTGGCCCGCCATCCCGACGTCTTCGCCCCTCGTGTCAAGGAACCGAAGTACTACCTGTGCGGGGACGCGCCCCCTTCCGCCTACCGCGGGCCGGGCGACGCCCACAGCCAGCAGGAGTGGGTCTGGCGCCGGCGCGACTACGAGGGGCTCTTCGCGCCCGCTCCGCCCGGGGCGCTGCGCATCGAGAGCACGCCGTTCTACCTCTACCTCCCGGATGCCCGCCGCCGGATCGCCGAGGACCTGCCGACCGCTCGGTTCGTCGTGCTCCTGCGCGACCCGGTCGACCGCGCCTACTCCAACTGGATGCACCTGCGAGCCGACGGCCTGGAACCGGTGGACGACTTCGGCCGGGCCTGCGACCGCGAGGACGAACGCGTCGAGGCCGGCTGGGCCCCGTTCTGGCACTACCTCCGGCTGGGCCGCTACGGCGAGCAGCTGGCGGACCTCCTCGCCCGGGTCGGACCCGAACGGGTGCTCGTCCTGCGCTACCGGCAGCTGGTCGAGGACCCCACCGGCACGCTGGACCGGGTCGCGCGCTTCCTCGGGCTGCGCGAGGGCGCCATCGCCGAGGTGCCGCGCGACAACTCACGCCCGTGGGTGGGCCCGGGGCCTCGGACGGCAGCGCTGGGGCGGCTCGTGCGGCTCGGGGCCGCCGCCGGGGCGCACGTGCCACCACAGGTCTGGCGGCAGGCCGTCCGACCGCTCTACGCAGCGTTGCAGGCCGGCGGCGACGCGCACCGCCCGCCCCTGGACCCCGCCGTCCGGGCCCGGCTCGTCGCCCGGGTCGACGACGACATCACGGTGCTCGAGGGCCTGCTCGGCGAGTCCTTCGACGACTGGCGCTCGGCGACCGACCGCGGCTCGTTCAGTGCCCGGGCCGCGGCACGAGCCACGTCATGAGGTCCTGCGAGCCGTCGGCGCGCGCCACCTCGGCGTACCAGCGCGCTGCTCCGTCGTCGTGCGGGAGGACCACCGCGTAGCGGAAGGCGTGGTCGCCCTCGGCCGACTCGAGGACCGGACCGGACGGGTCGGCGACGAGGTGCAGCCCGTCCTCGGAGCGCGCGATGCCGGTGCGCTCGAACCAGTTCTGCTCCGCGGTGGCCCGCCCGTCGTAGAGGACGGTGAGCGGCGCGCGGCCCAGGACGGCCGAGACCCGGGCACCGCGGGCGTCCCACGACCCCGGGGTGCCGGCGAGGACCTCACCCTCGTCGCGCCAGGCGAGCCCGTCGGCGCTCGAGAGGTACCGCGTCGTCATCCGGTCCTCGTGGCCGGGTTCGGTGAGGGGGTGGCAACAGAGCCAGAGGTGCCAGCCGTCGTCGTCGAGCAGGACGACGGGGTCCTTGACGGCCAGCGTGTCGTCGCCGGGGAGGACCACGCTTCGGCGGCCGCCGGGGAGGTCCTCGACGCGGTCGGCGTCGAGCGCCTCGACCCACCAGTGCTTGGACTCCGGTGTGGCACAGCTGAGGTAGAGCCGCCAACCGCCGTCCGGCAGGGCGATGATCGCCGGGCGCTCGAAGGACGCCGCGCCGAAGGTCTCGCGGAACACCTCGCAGACGGGCTCGAAGGCCACGCCGTCCTCGGAGCGGGCGACGACCACGGACACCCCGCGGCCGGCGTCGAGCGGGCGGCGCACGCGGTAGGCCATCCAGACGGCGCCGTCGTGGCGGACGGCACCGGCGGCTCCGGCCCAGTTGCCCGCTCCCGCACCGGGGGCCGGGACGACGACGGTGCCGGCGGACGGGTCCGGGCGGGAGTGGCTCACCCGGCGAGCCTAACGATGCGGTTCGATCCCCGGTGTCCTCGCAGGCCGTCGGGGACCGACGTCTCAGGGACCGGCCAGTCGTCGCACCGTGGCCACCGCCTCGTCGGGCCCGAGACCGAGCACCTCGGCCCGCTGGAGGTACGCGGCCGCTGCCTCCTCGAGGGCCTGCCGGGGCGTGGCCGCGGCCGGGGGCGCCGCGGCCACCCGCGTCCCGCCGCCGCGGCGGGAGCGCACGAAGCCGGCCTGCTCGAGCTCGCGGTAGGTGCGGGCCACGGTCCCGGCGGCGAGCCCCAGGTCGGCGGCCAGCTGGCGCACCGGCGGGAGCCGGTCGCCGGGTGTCAGCACCCCGCTGCCGATGAGGTCGGCGAGCTGGCGGCGCAGCTGCTCGTACGGCGGGGTGGGGTCGAGGACGTCGACCGTGACGGCCTGGAGCGTCATCGGACGGGCGCGCCGACCGGGGCGGCGTCGCCCGGCAGCGGACGGGGCAGGTCGTCGACGCGGATGGTCGGCGAGACGAGGAGGGCGCCGAGGGCGGCCGCTCCGCCGACGAGGGCCAGCGGCCCGACGACCGTGCTCGTCCAGCGCACGAGGACCTCGGCGAACGAGACCGGGCACTGCCGGTCCCCGAGCGAGAGGGCGATGAGGGTGGCCACCGGCCCGAGCGTGCCGAGGACCGTGAAGGTCGCCGCGGTGAGGATGTTGCCGGCGGACCAGCGGCGGAGCATCGTGTCGAGGCCCAGGCTCTCCGGCGTCGGGCGCGGCCGGCGGACCACGGCCCGCAGCGCCGCGAGCGTGAGCAGGGCGAGCACCCCCAGGGCGATGGCGAGCGGGACGGCGTAGAACGACCCGGGCCACGGGCCCTGGGAGTGCAGCGTCGAGACGAGCCCACCGTCGATGACCTGCTCGCACCGCTCGGTGAAGGCCCGGCCGGGTCGCTGCTGGTCGTCCGGAGCGCCCCACGCGGCGCCGATGGCGAGGGCGGCGGCGAGGAGTGCGGCGCAGACGAGGAGCAGGACCGTGCGCGCCCGGGGCAGCAGACCCCGCACGGTGCGGGTCTCCACGACGGCGGCCCGGCGGATGCCGACCGCCGGGCGTGCGGTCAGCTCGCCGAGGACCGCCCCGAGGAGCACGCCGGCGCCGACGGCGGTCGGCGCGAGGGCGGTGAGCCGTCCGAGCGCGTCGACCCGCTGGCCGAGGAGGAGCAGCAGGGCGCCGACGACGAGGCCGAGCAGCAGACCCGCGACCCGCAGCCCGCGGGTGCGCGCCGCGATGCGGACGACGTCGGGGTGCTCGTTGACGCCGACGGTGACGGTCCGGCGGCGCAGCATCGCGACGACGAAGGCCGCGAGCGCCACGGGGAGCGCGAGGACCGAGACTCCGATGCCCATGGCATCCTCCTGTTGTGTCGAGCTGTTGATACAAGCAGAGGGTGAGGCCGAGCGGGCCGTTGTGTCAAGCCCTTGGGACAAATCCGGTGGACCCGACCCGAGGGTCCGCAGCCGTGCGGCCCGCGCCCGGTGACAGCGACCCCACAGGTGGGCCCGTGGCCGGCGTGGCAGGATCGAGGACGTGACCGGCCCGCTCGACTGGATCAGGGATGCCGCCGCGGCCCGCGCCGAGGCGGGGCTCACCCGACGCCTCGTGCCGACCAAGGCGCAGGACGTCGTCGACCTCGCCGGCAACGACTACCTCGGCCTGCGCCACCACCCGGCCGTCGTCGCCGGCGCCGTGGCCGCGGTCGAGACCTACGGCACCGGCGCGGGGGCATCGCGGCTGGTCACCGGAACCCTCGACGTCCACGAGGAGCTCGAGGGCGCGCTCGCCGCGCTCACCGGCGCGCCCTCGGCCCTCGTGCTCTCCAGCGGGTACGCGGCCAACCTCGCGGCGCTGACCGTGCTCGCCGACGCCGGCACGATGGTCGTCAGCGACGAGCACGCGCACGCCTCCCTCATCGACGGCTGCCGGCTCTCCCGCTCGGCGGTCACCGTCTCCCGCCACAACGACCTCGAGCACGTCGCCGAGCTGCTGGCCCGTCGCGAGACGCCGCGGGCCGTCGTCGTCGCCGAGTCGGTGTACTCGGTGCTCGGCGACGCCGCACCGGTCGAGGACCTCGTCGCCCTGACCGCCGAGGCCGGTGCGCTGCTCGTCATCGACGAGGCGCACGCGCTGGGGGTCGTGGGGCCGGGCGGGGCCGGCCTGGTGGCCGCCTCCGGTGCCGCGCAGGCCGAGCACGTGGTCGTCACCACGACGCTCTCGAAGTCGCTCGCGGCGCAGGGCGGCGTCGTCCTCGCCTCTCCCGTCGTGCGCGACCACCTCGTCAACACCGCACGGCCGTTCATCTACGACACCGGTCTGGCGCCCGGGTCGGCCGGTGCGGCGCTGGCGGCGCTCGGCGTCCTGCGCGACCACCCCGAGCTCCCGGCTCGGCTGCACGCCAACGCGACCCGCCTCGCCGAGGCGTGCGGTGTCCCGGCTCCCGCCGGCGCCGTGATGTCCGTACCCATGCCGGGCCCGCACGAGACCGTCGAGGCCGTCGAACGCGCCGCCGCCCTCGGGGTGCGCGTCGGCGCGTTCCGGCCGCCGTCGACGCCCGACGGGTCGTCGCGGCTGCGCATCACGGCCCACGCCGACCACACCGAGCACGACCTCGACCGCGCGTGCTCCGTCCTCGCCGACCTCGTGCCCGTCGGCGCGTGAGCGCGTGACCGACCCCCGCTCGCTGCCCTCGGTCGTCCTCGTCACGGGGACGGGCACCGACGTCGGCAAGACCGTCGCCACCGCCGCCCTGGCCGCCCTCGTGCGTGGCCGCGGCAGCACCGTGGCGGTGGTCAAGCCGACCCAGACCGGGCTGGTCGAGGGCGAGCCCGGGGACGTCGACGAGGTGCGCCGCCTCGTCGGCGACGACCTCGCCGTCCACGAGCTCCTGCGCCTGCGCGACCCGCTCTCGCCCGAAGCCGCCGCCCGGCGCGAGGGCGTCGCCCTGCCGCCGGTCGCGGTGCACGCCAAGCGGATCGGCGAGCTGGCGGGCGCCTCCGACGTCACGTTGGTCGAGGGTGCGGGTGGGCTCTTCGTGCGGATGGACTCGCGGGGTGGCACGCTCGCCGACCTCGGGACCGCCCTGCGCTACAAGGGGATCAGCTGCGGGGTCGTGCTCGTCGCCTCCGCCGGGCTCGGGGTGCTCAGCACCGCCGCGCTCACCGCCGAGGCGCTGGCGGCCCGGAGCATCCCGCTGCTGGGCGTGGTGGTCGGGTCGTGGCCGGCCGAGCCGGGGCTCGCCGAGACCGAGAACCTCCACGACCTGCCGCGCGTCACCGGTGCGCCGCTGTGGGGTCGCATCCCGGAGGGGGCCGGTGCGCTGACGGCGCCGGAGTTCACCGCGGCCGCCCCCGGCTGGTTCGACATCACCTGACCCGGCGGCCCCGTCCCCGCCCCGGGCGGGGAGGATGGGGGCATGTCGGCCTCCGAGCACCCCTACCGCGTGACCGTCGTGTGCCACGGCAACATCTGCCGCTCGCCGATGGCCGAGTTCCTCCTCCGCGAGGCGTTCGACGACGCCGGGCTCGGCGACCGGGTCGAGGTCGACTCCGCCGGCACCTCGGCCGAGGAGCTCGGCAACCCCGTGCACCCGCGCACGGTCGCCGTCCTCCGCCGGCACGGCCACCCCGACGTGGGATGGGGCGAGCACCGGGCACGCCAGTTCCGGGCCGAGATGTTCGACGCCTCCGACCTCGTCCTGGCCGCCGACCACCCGCACGCCGACCGGCTGGGCCGCCTCGCCCGCGACGAGGACGACGCCGCCACGGTCCGGCTGGTCCGTTCCTTCGACCCCGCCGCCGTGGCCGCGGGCGAGCTCGGGATGGACGACCCCTGGTACGGCGGCGACGCCGAGTACGAGCAGACCTACGAGGAGATCCGGGCCGCCGTGCCGGGCATCGTCGAGCACGTGCGCGCCGCCCTCGACGGCTGAGCGGCGCCCGGGCGGCGGACCGGCCCGGCGCCCGGTGCCGCCGCTCTGGGAGGATGGACGCATGCCCAGCACCACCTCGACCACCACCGGCCTGTCGCACGCGCGGAGCCTGGGGGACCTCGCCCCGCCGATCGCCCTCGGGGCCCTCGACGGCCGCTACCGCGGGGTCGTCGCGCCGCTGGTCGACCACCTCTCCGAGCCCGCGCTGAACCGGGCGCGCGTGCACGTCGAGGTCGAGTGGCTCGTGCACCTCACCGAGCACGAGGTCGTCCCGGGCGTGCGTCGCCTCACCGACGCCGAGAAGGAGGCCCTGCGCGAGGTCGTCGCCTCCTTCGGCGCCGACGAGATCGAGGAGATGGCCGCCACCGAGCGGGTCACCCAGCACGACGTCAAGGCCGTCGAGTACTTCCTCAAGGCCCGGCTGCGCGACATCGCCCCGGCCCCCGAGGACGCCGGTCTCGCCGAGCTCATCCACTTCTGCTGCACGAGCGAGGACATCAACAACCTCTCGTACGCGGTGATGGTCAAGGGTGCCGTCCACGACGTCTGGCTGCCCCGCGCCACCGCGCTCGTCGAGAAGCTCACCGAGATGGCGCGCGAGCTCGCCGACGTCCCGCTGCTCGCGCACACCCACGGCCAGCCCGCGACACCCACGACGATGGGCAAGGAGCTCGCCGTCCTCGCCTGGCGCCTGCGCCGGCAGCTGCGCCGCATCGAGGACGCCGAGTTCCTCGGCAAGACCAACGGCGCCACCGGCACCTACGGCGCGCACCTCGCGGCGGTGCCGGGCGCCGACTGGCAGGACGTCAGCCGCACCTTCGTCGAGCACCTCGGGCTCACCTGGAACCCGCTGACCACGCAGATCGAGAGCCACGACTGGCAGGCCGAGCTCTACGCCGACCTCGCCCGCTTCAACCGGGTGCTGCACAACATGTGCACCGACGTCTGGACCTACATCTCGCTGGGCTACTTCGCGCAGGTGCGCGGCCAGGGCACGGTCGGGTCGAGCACGATGCCGCACAAGGTCAACCCGATCCGCTTCGAGAACGCCGAGGCCAACCTCGAGGTCTCCAACGCGCTGTTCGACGTGCTGGCCTCGACGCTCGTCCAGAGCCGGCTGCAGCGCGACCTCACCGACTCCTCGATGCAGCGCAACATCGGCTCGGCGTTCGGCCACGGCCTGCTCGCCATCGACAACGCCCACCGCGGGCTCGACGGCCTCGACGCCGTCCCGTCCGCGATGGCCGCCGACCTCGACGCCAACTGGGAGGTGCTCGGCGAGCCGGTGCAGTCGGCGATGCGGGCGCTCGGCGCGCAGGGCGTCCCCGGGATGGACGAGCCGTACGAGCGCCTCAAGGAGCTGACGCGCGGCCGGCGCATCGGGCAGGACGACCTCGTGACGTTCGTCCGCGGGCTCGGGCTGCCGGCCGAGGTGGAGGAGCGGCTCGCGGCGATGACGCCCGCGACGTACGTCGGGCTGGCGCCCGAGCTGGTCCAGCACCTGCCGTGACCGGTGCCGCGGCGGAGGCGGCGGGGGCGGCGGTCATCCGGCTCGCCGACCCCGACGACCCGCGCGTGGCGGCGCTCGTCGCCGAGCACCTCGAGGAGATGGAGCCCACAGCACCCCCCGAGAGCCGGCACGCGCTGACCGTCGACCGGTTCCGTTCTCCCGCAGTGCGCCTCTGGGTGGCCGAGGCGGGTGACGCGCTGGTCGGCTCGGTGGCGCTCCAGGACCTCGGCGGCGGCCACCTCGAGCTGAAGACGATGCGCACGAGCCGGTCGGTGCGCGGCACCGGCCTCGGCCGCCGGCTGCTGCTCCACGCCCTCGCCGAGGCCCGGGCGGCGGGCGCCACGCGGGTCAGCCTCGAGACCGGCTCCTCCGACGTCTTCGCCCCGGCTCGCGCGCTCTACCGCGCCCACGGATTCGTCGGGTGCGAGCCGTTCGGCGACTACCGCCCCGACCGGCACAGCACCTTCCTCACCCTGCCCCTCTGACCCGGACCGCCGACGCCGACCGTCGGTGATGTGCGAGGATCCGCCCAGTCGTCACGAGGGGGGTCGTCATGGGGGCACGGTCAACAGCGGTCGGGTGGGGAGGCGTCGCACTGACGGTCGCCCTGTCGGTGAGCGGGTGCACGTCGAGCCCATCGCCGTCACCGAGACCCGTGGCGAGTGCCGGAGCTTCGAGCGCCTCCTCCTCGCCGAGCCCCTCACCGACACCCCCACCGGGCCCAGTCGACACCCGGCGGTTCTTCACCGACCTGCGAGCCCAGGTCGACGCGCAGGACAGCGTCCGGGTCGCGCTCGAGTCGCCGTACGAGTCCATCTTCGCCGAGTTGCAGCCGTCGACGAACTCGGCTCGCATCACGCTCCACGACCCTGACCAGTGGCTGAACGTCGTCATCATCGGGAAGCGGTACTGGACCAACGACGAGGAGAAGTCCGGCGCCCCGTGGATCCCGGTCGCACAGCCGCCGGGGGCGGTCCAGGAGGCGCTCCCGGCATACCAGTTCGAGCAATGGCGTTCCGGCGCACGGTCGGTGACCCGCGGGCAGACCGAGACCGTCGAAGGGCACCAGATCACCTCCTACTCGATCGTCGTCAAGGCCGAGCAGGCCTACCAGGTCTTGGGCCTGCAGCCACCCACCAGCGGACCGCCGACGGTCACCGTCCTGCTCCGGCTCGACGAGAGAGGTCTGCCCACGCGGGCGACAGCCGCCGTCGAGGACGGCAGCCTCGACATCGAGTACATCGACTGGGGCGCCCCTATCGAGGTCGTGGCGCCGCCGGTCGGGTGACTGCAGCCTCTGCCTCTCTCCGCGAACGTGTGTGAACTCGCCGGGAGAACGCGGCGTGTTCACACACGTTCCGCGGAAGGGGTCCGGCGTGGGAGGGTGACGGGATGGTGACCCAGGACCCGAAGCCCGTCGACCGCGACGACCTCGACGGCATCGCGATGGCACTGCCCGACGTCACGCGCGAGGGCACCGACGAGCTGCCGTCGTACGCGGTGCGCGGCAAGGGGTTCGTCACGTGGCGCGGCCCCCGCAAGGACGCCGTCGAGCCCGACACCGGCGAGCGGATGCCGGACGTCATCTGCATCGTCACCCCCGGGCAGGAGGACAAGGAGGCCATCCTCCAGCTCGGCGAACCCTGGTTCACGACACCGCACTTCGACGGCTACGACGCCGTGCTGGTGCGCGAGCGCGACCTCGGAATGCTCGACTACCTCGAGCTCGCCGAGATCGTCACCGACGCCTGGGCGACCAGGGCACCGAAGAAGCTCGTCAAGGAGCACCTCGGCTGACGCCCCGCCCCCCCCGGCGACGTGTGTGGACACGCCGGGGATCCACGGCGGGTCCACACACGTTCGCGGGGGAGACGGCGGCGGGCGAATCAGCCCTTGAGGCCGCTGAAGGTCATCGTCGCCACGAAGTGCCGCTGGGCGAGCAGGAAGAAGACCACCATCGGCATCGTCGCGACGACGTTGCCGGCCATGAGCAGCGACCACTCGGTGCGGCGCTGGCCCTGGAAGTTCGCCAGCCCGAGCTGGATCGTGTACCAGCGGTCGTCGTTGATGGCGATGAGCGGCCAGATGAGGTCGTTCCACGAGCCGAGCAGCGTGAAGATCGCCAGGGTGGCCAGCGCCGGCTTCGCCAGCGGCAGCACCACCCGCCAGAACACCCCGAACGCGCTGCATCCGTCGAGCCGCGCCGCCTCCTCGAGCTCCCGCGGCAGCGACAGGAAGAACTGGCGCATGAGGAACACCCCGAACGCCGACGTCAGCCACGGGAGGATCACTGCCGGAAGGGTGTTCACGACGCCGATCTTCGTGAACATGATGTAGGTGGGGATCATCAGCAGCTGGGTCGGGATCATGATCGTCCCGACGAGCAGCACGAACGACACCCCTCGCCCGGCGAAGCGCAGCCGCGAGAAGCCGTAGCCGGCCATCGAGCACAGGACGAGGTGGGCGAGGATGGCCACGCTCGCCACGACGACGCTGTTGAAGAGCCACTGCAGGACGTCGGACTCCTGGAACAGCCGGACGTACCCCGCGACCGTCGGGTGCTCGGGGAAGAACGTCGGCGGCACCCGTCGGATCTCGGCGTCGGTCTTCAGCGACGCCAGGACCATCTGCACCAGCGGCATGACGAAGACGAGCGCCAGCGGTGCGAGGAGCAGGTGGTACGGGCTGAACGGCAGTCGCCGGCGGGCCCGCCCCTCATGCGGCTCCGGCGGCGCGGCCGGAGCCCCGTCGCCCGTCGTGGTCGGCACGGTCGTGAGCGCCATCAGAAGGCCTGCACCTTCGCGAAGCGCGAGTACAGGATCATCGCGAGCGTGATGACCATGGTCAGCGCGAACAGCACGTAGGCCACCGCCGACCCGTACCCGAAGTTCAGCTGCTTGAAGGCCTGCTCCCACAGGTAGTACACGATCGTCTTCGTCGACTCCACCGGCCCGCCGCGCGTCGTCGTGTAGACGAGGTCGAAGAGCTGCAGGGAGCCGATGAGCTGCCAGATGGTCGTGAAGACCGTGACCGGCGTCAGCTGCGGCAGCACGACGTGCCAGAAGACCTGCCGGCGACCGGCGCCGTCGACCACCGCCGCCTCGACGAGGTCTCGCGGGATGTCCTGCAGCGCAGCGAGGTACACGACGACCGTGAACCCGAGCGAGGCCCAGAGCGACATCAGCGCGATCACCGTCATCGCCTGGTTCGGGTCCTCGAGGAAGCGCTGGGCGGGCAGGCCGAGCCGGCGCAGCAGGTTGTTGACGAACCCGAACTGGGGGTCGAAGAGGTAGTTCGCGAGGATGCCCGTCGCCGCCGCCGACGCGACGAAGGGGACGAAGATCGCGGTGCGGTAGAGGCCGATGAAGCGGATCCGGCGGTTGAGGGCCATCGCGATGCCGAGCCCGAGCAGCACCGACGTCGGCACGTAGAGCACGGTGAAGAAGAGCGTGTGCAGCGCGGCCGAGGTGAGGTCGGGGTCGTCGGCGATCCGTTCGTAGTTGCGGAACCCGACCCCACGGGCCTGCGAGAAGCCGTTCCACTTCAGCTGCGACAGGTAGAACGCCCAGCCGGCCGGGAAGAGGGACAGCCCGAGGATGACGAGGGTCGAGGGGCCGATGAACATCCAGCCCGTGGCCGCCCGCCGCGCCCCGCCGACGGCCCGCCGCCGGACGCGCGCCCCGAGGGGACGCGGCGGGGCGGGAGCCGAGGCGGTCACTGGTCGGCCAGCGCCCGGTCGGCGGCCTTCGCGGCCTCGTCGAGGGCGGACTTGACCTCGCCCTCCCCCTGGAGCAGCCGGGCGACGGCCTTGCCGTAGGCGGCCGAGAGGCCGACGTAGCCCTCGACGGTGGGCCGCTTGTTCTTCGCGTTCTCGAGGTTCGTCGCGAGCAGCTCGTAGCCCGGCGTCACCTTGGCCTTGGCCTGGAACTCGGGGCTCTGGATCTCCGAGGAGCGCAACGGCAGGTTGCCGAACACGACGTTCCACGTGAGGTCCTGCGCGGGGTCGGTGAGGAACCGGATGAACTGGTAGGACCAGTAGGCCCGGTTGCGGTCCTGGTGGTCGAAGAGCACCCAGAGGTCCGGCCCGGAGACGGTCTGGTGGTCGCCGTCGGTCCCGGGGAGGAGCGTCACGCCGTAGTCGGTCTTGGCGCCGCCGACGTCGAAGAGGGCCCACGGCCCGGTGATGAGCATGGCGATGTTGTTGCTCGCGAAGAGCCCGATCGCCTTCTCCGCCGTCTGGTCGAGGTACACCGACTTGTCCTCGACGGCCATGTCCCGCCAGAACTGCACGGCCCGGACCCCGGCGTCGGAGTTGAAGGTCGCGCTCTTCTCGTCGGAGGAGAGGATCTGTCCGCCGTTCTGCCAGAGCTGGGGCCACATCGCCCAGGTGGTCCCCTCGCCGCCGGTCACGTCGAAGGAGGTGCCGAAGACGTTGCGCGAGGGGTCGCTGAGCTTCTTCGCGGTGGCGCGGAACTCGTCCCAGGTCATCTGCTCGGTCGGGTACTCGACACCGGCGGCGTCGAAGAGGGTCTTGTTGTAGAAGAGGGCGAGGTTGTCGACGAGCGCCGGGAAGCCGATGGTGCGCCCACCGGGGCTGGCCGTCTCCCGGGCCGCCGCGGAGATCTCGTCCCACTTCACCGCCGGGTCGGCGACGTCGGCGCTGATGTCGAGCGTCTTGCCCGAGGCCCCGAGCTCGCTGGCCCAGGACCCGAAGGCATAGGAGATGTCGGGGTAGGTCCCCGCCGCGAACCCGGCGCTCAGCTTCTGGAGCAGGTCGTCGGTCGTCGCCGCACCCGAGGACGAGCGGATGCTCACGTTCGGGTGCTGCTTCGTGAACGCGGCGACCTTGGCGTCGAGGATCTTCTGCGCGTCGGACTCCTGGCCGGTCCACCACACCAGCTCGACCTTCGCGTTCGGGTCCTCCGCGGCGAGGGGCGTGGCCGAGGAGGACGGGCCCGAGTCCGTGGGCTCCGGGTCCACCCCGGCGCAGCCGGCCAGCGCCAGCGGGGTGAGGACCGCGAGGACCAGCGCGGACCGGCGGGTGGGACGGGATGCGGTCATGGTCGGGCTCCTTGGTCAGCTGCGCACGGCATCCGGGGCGTCGAGGACGACGCTGCGGGTCAGGTGGCGGGGGCGGTCGGGGTCCAGCCCCCGGGCGGCCGCGAGGTCGACGGCGAACCGCTGCGCGAGGACGAGCTCGACGAGCGGGTCGTGGGCGGACTCGCGCACGGTGGCGCCGACCGCCCGGATGTCCTCCGCGAGGCCGGTCGGCGTGGGGCCCATCACCCACACGTGGCTCGACGGGCCCGCGACGGCGATCGGCCCGTGTCGGAAGTCCAGCGCGGGGTAGCTCTCGGCCCAGGCCTGGGCGGCCTCGCGGATCTTCAGGGCGGCCTCGTCGGCCAGCCCCTGGTGCCATCCCCGCCCCAGGTACACGAAGTGGTCGGTGCCGCTCGGGTCGGGGCGCTCGCCGGCCAGGGCCTGCTCGCACGCGGCCGGCAGGTGCTCGACGCGCTCGCCGAACGCGGACCGGCCGAGGAGGAGCACGGTCGTCGGGAACCGGGTCTGGACGACGGAGTGCTCGTCGGCGGCCGTGAGCGCCACGACGTCGTCGGCCAGGTCGTCGACCGGCATCCCCTCGACGGCCGTGACGGCGACGAGCCGGGTCCGCCCGCGCAGCCCCTCCATCGCCTCCAGGACCTCGGTCGTGGTGCCCGAGCGGGTGATCACGACGACCCGGTCGTAGGTGCGGGGGCCGGGCGGCAGCTCGGACCCGTAGGCCCAGTCGCTCTCGCCGAGGCCGGCCGCCTCGCGCAGGACGGCGAGCGAGTGGGCGACGAACGCGGAGGTGCCGCACCCGAGGAAGAGCACGCGCTCGCCGGGGGCGGCGAGGGGGGACCCGGTGGCGGCTCCTCCCGAGAGGACCTCCTGCCACAGCGCGGGCTGGCTGTCGATCTCGGCCCGGGTGAGGGCGCCGGGGGTGGGGGTGGTCGTCATGTCGACCCATGGTGCTGACGCGGGCCGCCCGTGGCGCGGTTCGCTCAACCGACCTGCGCGCTCGCTCGGCGTCGTTGCGCGTTTCGGGAGCGGTCGGTGCGGACCCGGCACGCTGGCCGGGTGAGCGACCTGCCGCTGCACGCCTTCCGGCCCCGCGACCGCCTGACCCGCACGCGCACCAGCGTGCCGCGCCCGGCGGTGCCGGCGATCGACGCCCACAACCACCTGGGCACCTGGCTCTCACCGGACGGCGGATGGCTCGTGCCGTCGGTCCCCGACCTGCTCGCGACGATGGACGACCTCGGGGTCGAGCGGGTCGTCAACCTCGACGGCCGCTGGGGGGCCGAGCTCGAGGCGAACCTGGCGCGCTACGACCGCGCGCACCCGGACCGGTTCACCACGTTCTGCCACGTCGACTGGCGGGCGCTGGCCGCCGGCGACGACAGCCGGGCGCTGGTGGCCGACCTCGACGCCTCGGTCGCGGCCGGGGCGCGGGGTCTGAAGATCTGGAAGGACCTGGGGCTCGAGGTCCGCGACGAGCGCGGCGCCCTGGTGCGCCCGGACGACGAGCGCGTCGTCCGGGTCGTGCAGCGCGCGGGCGAGCACGGCATCCCGGTCCTCATCCACACGGCGGACCCGGTGGCCTTCTTCGACCCGCTCGACGCCACCAACGAGCGCCTCGAAGAGCTTGCGGGGCAGCCGGACTGGTGGTTCGGCGACCGCGGCCGCCATCCGTCGTTCGAGGACCTGATGGCGTCGCTCGACCGACTGCTCGCCGCCTGCCCCGGCACCACGGTCATCGGCGCCCACGTCGGCTGCCACGCCGAGGACCTCGCGGCGGTGGGGCGGATGATGGATGCCCACCCGACCTTCCACGCCGACCTCGGCGGGCGGCTCGGGGAGATCGGACGGCAGCCGCGGGCCTTCGCGCGGTTCGTGGCCGCCCACCCCGACCGCGTCCTCTTCGGCACCGATGCCCACCCGCCCGAGCCCCAGGCCTACCGCAACCTGTACCGGTTCCTCGAGACCGAGAACGAGCACTGGCCGTACGACGGCGCGGACGACCCCGACGCGGACGCCGACCCGGGGTCGCAGGGCCGGTGGCGGGTCTCGGGGGCGGGCCTGGACCCCGCCCTGCTCCCGGCGCTCTACCGCGAGAACGCCCTGCGCCTCGGGCTCTAGAGCTGGAAATGGATGCGGAGGGCGTCGTCCAGCCGCGCCAGCAGATGAGCGGGAACGCGGCCGATGACCGGCCCGAGGCGCTCCACCGAGACCGACCGGACCTGCTCGCACTGCGCCTTCGAGTCGACGCGCAGACCGGTGCCCTCCGCGTCCAGCAGGACCTGGAACGGGTACACCCGGGCGACGTTGCTGGTGACCGGCACGATCGTGACCACCCCCCTGCCCAGGCGTGCCGCACTGGCGTTGGCGCGGTCGTTGCTCACGATCACGGCCGGCCGGCGCTTGTTCGCCTCGCCGGCGCGCGCCGGGTCCAGGTCGGTCAGGCGGATCTCACCGCGCAGCATCGGCGAGCCCGTCCGCGGCGGTGACCTCCCACGCCGCGGCCTCACCGGATGCCTCCCACTCGTCCCAGGCCGCGGCGTAGGCATCCTCGAGTGCGGGGTCCTGCAGCATCCGGATGGCGTGCTGGATGGCGGCCGAACGGGACGGCGCACCGGCCGCCCGCACGTAGCGATCCAGAGCGGCGACGTCCTCGTCGGGCAGGCTGATGCTCAGCTTCATGCCAGTGATGCTACTCCGGTAGTACTGATAGTGCTACCGCCGGATCCCCCCTACGCCACGCCGGAGCTGTGCGTTCGACGGCCTCAGACGCTGACGCGGGCCCGGGCCCACTCGGGCAGCAGGTCGCCGTGGGCCTCGACGAGGGCGTCGCACATCGCGAAGACGTCGTCGACGGCGAGGGTCGCCGAGGTGTTCGGGTCGACCAGCACGGCCTGCCGGACCATCAGCGGGTCCTCCTCGAGGGCGGCCCGCACGGTCAGCCCGGCGACGTCCAGGAACGCGTGGTTCAGCGCCGCGCACTGGGGCGGGAGCGACCCCATCGGCTGCGGGTGGATGCCGCGCGCGTCGACGGTGCACGGGACCTCGACGCAGGCTCCCTCGGGCAGGTTGTCGACCAGCCCGCGGTTCGGCACGTTGCCGTGGATCTCCACCGGCTCGTCGAGCGTCATGGCGCGCACGACCTGGGGCGCGTACTCGGCGACCTCCTCCGGCAGGTCGAGGTCGCCGCCGGCGTCGAGCACCTCGCGCGTGTGCTCGTACTCGCGCACGTTGTCCTCGCTGATGCCGAGGTAGTCGCCGACGGGGATGCGCAGCCGCTCGACCTCGGCGTCGTCGTGGAGGTACCACGGCACGTACTCGCTGGAGTGCTCGCTCGTCTCCGTGGGGTACCAGCCGAGGCGCCGGAACATGTCCACACGCACGCGGCGGCGCAGCTCGGGGTCGGCGGCGATGCGCTCGCGCAGGCGCGGGTAGAGGTCCTCGCCGCGGTGGCTCCACTCGAGCAGCCAGGCCTGGTGGTTGACCCCGGCCGCGCGGTAGGCCACCTCCTCGACGGGGACACCGAGGAGCTCGGAGAGGTCGTGCACGGTCCAGTAGACGCTGTGGCACAACCCGACTGCCGGCACCTGCGGCGCCGTCTCGGAGAGCCACCACATGTTCATCGCCATCGGGTTCGTGTAGTTGAGCAGGTGGGCGCCGGGGCAGACGCGGGTCATGTCGTCGGCGATCGCACTGAGCACGGGGAAGGTCCGCAGCGCCCGGAACACCCCGCCGACGCCGAGCGTGTCGCCGATGGTCTGCCGCACCCCGAACCGTGCCGGGACCTCGAAGTCGGTGCGGGTGGCGGCGATCCCCCCGACCTGGACCATGTTCACGACGAAGTCCGCGCCGTCGAGGGCGGCCGCCCGCTCGGTGGTCGCTGTGACCCGCGGCGCGGTACCGGTGCGCGCGGCCAGGTGCTCCGCGGTGCGCCGGGCCGTCTCGAGCCGCTCCTCGTCGTCGTCGTGCAGCGAGACCTCGAGCTCGGCGAGCTCGGGCACGCGGAGGAGGTCGTGGAGCAGCTGTCGGGTGAACACGACGCTCCCGGCGCCGACGAACGCGATGCGGGTCATGCGGCGATGCTGCCCAGCCGCGCGGACCGTGGCACCGATCCGCACGCCGGCGGTGCCCGGATGCGCAACGGTGTTGCGCGTTTTCCGGACCGTTCGCGCACCGCGTGCTGCACTGGCGCCGATCATGGACGTCATGACCTCGCTCCCGAGCTCGCCGCGCACCCAGGTGTCCGACCGTCGGACCTCCCGGCTCGCCGCGATCCTCGCGCTGCTCACCGAGCGCGGGACCGTGACCGTCACCCAGCTCGCCGCCGAGCTCGACGTCTCGCAGGCGTCGCTGCGGCGCGACCTCGCGGTCCTCGAGGCCCAGGACCTCCTCAAGCGGGTGCACGGCGGTGCCACCTGCCGGGTGCTGGCCGGCGAGATGCCGGTCCGGTACCGCGACGGCCAGCGCCGCGACGCCAAGGCCCGCATCGCCGCCGCCTGCGTCGAGGCCATCCCGCGCCGGGCGATGGCGGTGGCCATCTCGGGCGGCACGACCACCACCGAGGTCGCCCGGCGCCTGCACGACCGCTCCGAGCTGACCGTCGTGACCAACGCGGTGAACATCGCCACCGAGCTCGCGACGAGCCCCCGCCTGCGCGTGATCATCGCCGGCGGGACGATGCGCTCGGAGAGCTACGAGGCGGTCGGCGCGTGGACGGAGCGGTTCATCGAGGGCCTGAACTTCGGCGTGACCGTGATGGGTGTCGACGGCATCTCGGTCGCCGGCGGGCTGACGACGCACGACGCGGTGGAGGCGCGCACCGACCAGAAGATGGCCGAGCGCTCCCAGCGGCTCTTCGTCGTCGCCGACGCGAGCAAGATCGGGCGCGTCGTCCTCTCGCCGATCGTCCCGGCCTCGCGGGTGTCGATGCTCTTCACCGAGGTCGGGGCGCCGGCCGACGAGGTCGCCCGGCTGCGCGCGGCCGGCGTCGAGGTCCACCTCGTATGACCACCGCGCCCCTCGACGTCCTCGTCCTCGGCGAGGCCAACCCGGACCTCGTCCTCCGGGGTGACGTCGTGCCGCGCTTCGGGCAGTCCGAGCAGCTGCTCGAGCACGCCGACCTCGTGCTCGGTGGGTCGGGGGCCATCACGGCCCACGCCCTGGCGCGGCTCGGGCTGCGCGTGGGCCTGATGGCCCGGGTCGGCGACGACGTCTTCGGCACCGAGACGCTGCGGCTGCTGCGGGACGGCGGCGTCGACTGCTCGTGGGTGGAGGTCGGGCCGGAGCCCACGGGCCTGTCCGTGGTGCTCTCGGACGGCTCCTCCCGGGCCACGCTCACCCTCGTCGGGGCCATCGACGCGCCACCGCCGGACTGGTACTCGGTGCAGGACGTGCCACCAGCACGCCATCTGCACGTCTCCTCGTTCTTCCTCCAGCGCCGGCGGGCGGCGGCCCTGCCCCGGCTGCTGCCCTTCGTCCGCGCGGCTGGTGCCCGCATCTCGCTCGACACCAACCTCGACCCCGACGGCCGGTTCCCGGGCCTCGCCGAGGTGCTGCCGCTCGTCGACCTGCTCCTCCCCAACGCCGAGGAGTGCCTCGCCACCGCGCGGGCCCTGGACGGCGAGGCGCCCGCCGACCTCGCCGCGGCGGCGCGCAGCCTCGCCGCCCGCGGGCCGACCGTGGTCGTGAAGAACGGCGCCGACGGTGCGCTGCTCGTCGGCGCCGACCGGGTGCTGCACGAGCCGGGCACGCCGGTCGACCCCGTCGACACCACCGGTGCCGGTGACACGTTCGACGCGGCGTTCGTGGCGGCCCTGCTGGGCGGCCACCCCGAGGACGAGGCGCTGCGCCGGGCCTGCGCGGCCGGGGCGCTCTCGACCCGGCACAGCGGCGGCACGGCCGGGCAGCCGACCGCGGCCGAGCTCGATGCCGCCCTCCGCGCCCCCGCCCGCACCGCCGACCTGCACCCCTGACCCCGCCAAGCCCCGTCCCACCGGAGGACCGCCCGTGCCCCTGACCACCACCGCCGAGCTCGTCGGCGCCGCCGCCGGCTCCGGCCGCGCCGTCCTCGCGTTCAACGTCGTCACGCTCGAGCAGCTGGGGGGGGTCCTCGCTGGCGCCGAGCGCGCAGGGCATCCTGTCGTCCTCCAGGTGAGCGAGAACGCGGTGGCCTTCCACGGCGGGCGGGTCGGGCCGCTGGCCGCCGCCTGCCGGGTGGCCGCGGAGGAGTCGGCCGTCGCGGCCTCGCTGCACCTCGACCACGCGACCGACCTCGACCTCGTGGCCGGCGCTGCCGCACACGGCTTCTCGTCGGTGATGGTCGATGCCAGCCGCCTGCCGCACGACGAGAACGTCGCCGTGACGGCACGGGCCGCCCGCGAGCTCCACGACCAGGGCCTCTTCGTCGAGGCCGAGCTCGGCGAGGTCGGCGGCAAGGACGGCGCCCACGCCCCGGGGGTGCGCACCGACCCGGGCGAGGCAGCGGCGTTCGTCGCGGCGACCGGGGTGGACGCGCTGGCCGTCGCCGTCGGCAGCAGCCACGCGATGGCGACCCGCACCGCCCGCCTCGACCACGACCTCGTCGCCCGGCTGCACGCGGCCGTCCCCGTCCCGCTCGTCCTCCACGGCTCCAGCGGCGTCCCCCCGGAGGACCTACGCCGGGCGGTCGCGGCGGGCATGACCAAGGTCAACGTGGGCACGCTCCTCGGGCTGGCCTTCACCGCCGCGGTCCGCGACCGGCTGTCCGCCGACCCCTCCGCGACCGACCCGAGGCGGTACCTTCGAGAGGCACGCGAGGCCGTCGCGGAGGCCGTGGCCCAGACCCTCGCCGACGTCCACGCCGACCCGGCCTCCTGACCCGCGGAGGCGTCGAGGGAGCACGCTCCCCCGGTTCGCGCTGGATACCCCACAGGGGTATGGTGGAGGCATGACCGCCACCGACCCCGCTCCCCCGGTGCACCCGGGCTACTCCGACACCAAGGAGGCCCACCTCAAGCGGCTGCGCCGCATCGAGGGGCAGGTGCGCGGCATCGCGCGGATGGTCGACGAGGAGGCCTACTGCATCGACGTCCTCACCCAGGTGAGCGCCGTGACGCGTGCCCTGCAGGCGGTCAGCCTCGGTCTGCTCGAGGAGCACGTCGCGCACTGCGTCGTCGACGCCGCGCGCGAGTCCGACGAGGCCGCCGCCGTCAAGGTCGACGAGGTCGTCGCCGCCGTCACCCGACTCGTGAGGAGCTGACGTGACCCAGACCGCCGAACGCCCGGCCGGCGAGGTCCACGAGGTCGACCTCGCCATCACCGGGATGACCTGCGCCTCGTGCTCGGCGCGCATCGAGCGGAAGCTCGGCCGGCTCGAGGGCGTCGACGCCGTCGTCAACCTCGCCACCGAGAAGGCCACCGTCCGGTGGACCGGCCCGCTGACCGTCGCCGACATCGTCGCCACGGTCGAGCGCACCGGCTACGGCGCCGAGCCGATCGGTTCCTCGGACCCCGCCACCGCGCAGCGTCCACGACCTGACGAAAGTGTCGATTCGCGTACGTCCGAGCGTCCAAGAACTGACACATTCGTCGATTCCCGTACGCCGGACGACGGGAGCCCGGCCGAGCGGGCGGTCGCCCCCGTCGCCCACCACCAGGTCACGCGCCAGGACGACCTGCGTCGCCGCGCGGTGCTCGCCGGGGCCCTCACCCTGCCGGTCGTCGTCCTCGCGATGGTCCCCGGGGCCGACGTGCCCGCCGAGCCGTGGGTGCAGCTTGCCCTGGCCACGCCGGTCGTCCTCTGGGCGGGCTGGCCGTTCCACCGCGCCGCCGCCCGTAACGCGCGCCACCTCGCCTCGACGATGGACACCCTCGTCTCCCTCGGCGTGCTCGCGGCCTGGCTGTCCTCGGTCGCCGTCGTCCTGCTCGGCCGCGCGGGCACGGGCATGGGCGCCATGGGCGCCGACGCATCGCACCTGTGGTTCGAGACGGCCACCGTCGTCACGACCTTCCTGCTCGTCGGCCGCTGGATGGAGGCGCGCGCCACCGACCGCACCCGCGACTCGCTGCGCGGCCTGCTCGACCTCGGCGCCAAGGACGTCGCCGTCCTGCGCACCGACGCCGGCAGCGGTGCCACGGTGGAGGAGCGCGTCCCCGTCGAGACCCTCGTCGTCGGCGACCGGTTCGTCGTCCGGCCCGGCGAGAAGGTCGCCACCGACGGCACGGTCCGCGACGGCCGCAGCGCCCTCGACGCCTCGCTCGTCACCGGGGAGTCCCAGCCGGTCGAGGTCGGCCCCGGCAGCGAGGTCACCGGCGGCACGGTCAACAGCACCGGCCGGCTCGTCGTCGAGGCCACGCGCGTGGGTTCCGAGACCACGCTGGCCGGGATCGCCCGGCTCGTCGAGCGCGCCCAGACCTCCAAGGCACCGGTCCAGCGGCTCGCCGACCGCGTCTCGGCGGTGTTCGTCCCCGTCGTCCTCGCGCTGGCGCTGCTGACCTTCGTCGGCTGGTGGATCGGGTCGGGCGAGGCCGGACGGGCCCTCGAGGTCGCGGTCTCCGTCCTCGTCATCGCCTGCCCCTGCGCCCTCGGGCTGGCAACTCCCACAGCGCTGCTCGTCGGCACCGGACGCGGCGCGCGGCTCGGCATCCTCATCAAGGGCGCCGACGTCCTCGAGGACACCCGGCGCATCGACACCGTCGTCCTCGACAAGACCGGCACCGTCACCTCCGGCGAGATGACCCTCGTCGAGGTCGCCACCGTCGGCCGGCTGCCGAAGGACCAGGCGCTGCGGGCCGCGGCGGCCGTCGAGGCCGGCAGCGAGCACCCGGTCGCGCAGGCGGTCGTCACCGCCGCCCGCTCCCGCGCGCTCGCCGTCCCGGAGGCCACCGACTTCGTCGCGCTGCCGGGCTCGGGCGCGACGGCGCGGATCAAGGGCACCGAGGTGACCGTCGGGCGGGCCGACCTCTTCGCCGAGGTGCCGCGCGAGGTCGCCACCCCCTCGGCCGACGGCACCACGGTGTGGGTCGGCTGGGACGGCACGGCTCGCGCCTCGCTCACCGTGGCCGACACCGTGCGCCGCAGCTCCGCCCGCGCGGTCCGGGCCCTCGACGAGACCGGGCTCGTCTGCTACCTCCTCACCGGTGACCACGACCGCGCCGCCCTGAGCGTCGCGACGGCGGTGGGCATCCCGGTCGGGCGGGTGGTCGCCGACGTCCGCCCCGAGGACAAGCATGCGATGGTCGCCGACCTGCAGAAACGCGGTCGGGTCGTGGCGATGGTCGGCGACGGGGTCAACGACGCCGCCGCGCTGGCCCAGGCCGACCTCGGCATCGCCATGGGCAGCGGCACCGACGTCGCCGCGGAAGCCGCCGACATCGTCCTGCTGCGCTCGGAGCTGCCCGCGGTCGCCGACGCCATCGACCTCTCCCGGGTCACGCTGCGGACCATCCGGCAGAACCTCGGCTGGGCGTTCGGCTACAACGTGGCGGCCATCCCGCTCGCGGTCGCCGGGGTGCTCAACCCGATGGTGGCCGGCGCCGCGATGGCGCTCTCCAGCGTGCTCGTCGTCTCGAACAGCCTGCGGCTGCGCCGCTGGACGCCCCGCGGCTGACCCACGGACGACCGAGGGCCCCCACCGCGTGCGGTGGGGGCCCTCGGTCGGGTGGGGCGCCGGGTCAGATGGTGACCTCGCCCTGCGTCGTCTCGAAGGTGACGGCCATCAGGCCGGGGGTGCCGTGCGGGGACACGAACGAGAAGTCGATGACCGAGGACGTGTAGTCGGCGGGCAGGCCCAGCCAGTCACGGACGCGGTCGGGGTCGCCGGCGATGGTGAGCGACTCGATGGTCACGTCGTTGTCGGCCTCGCCGGAGGGGTGCGGCGTGCCGTCCTCCCAGGCGATGAAGAAGGGCAGCTGCGGGTCGGCCTGCAGGCCCTTGACGCCCAGCTGGCGCCAGCGCAGCTCGACCCCGTCGGGGCGGTGCCGGTTGCCGGCGACGGCCTCGCGGCCGAGGCGCTGCTCCTGCTCGGCCATGTCGTCGACCTGGACGACCCAGCCCCCGCCGGCCGCGGAGCGGGCCCGCACGACCTGCCCGAAGGGCGCCTTGTCGCTGGCCGGGTGGTCGAGCACCTCGACGACCTCGACGTAGCGCTCGTGCGCCAGGGGGAGGATGACGTTGCGCGTCCCGAAGCGCGGGTGGACTCCCCCGTCGACCGGCTCGACGCCGATCAGCTTCGCGAGACGCTGGGCCGTCGCGTGCACGCCATCGTGCTCGGCCGCATAGACGACGTGGTCAACTCGCATGCCGTTCATGGTCGCATATTGCGAGGGGTGCCCCTGACACGGGGCGGGAGGGTAGCGGCTCAGGGGTCACACGGGTCTCTGGAGCACCACCAGATGCCGCCTCTGAGACGCTCAGACCGCTCCGGCGGACCGCTGCCGCACGGCCTCGTAGAGCACGACCGCCGCCGAGACGCCGGCGTTGAGCGAGTTGACCCGCCCGGCCATCGGGATGCGCACCCGGGCGTCCGCGGCGGCGAGCGCGGCGTCGGTGAGACCCGTCTTCTCGGTGCCGACCGCGATGGCCACGGGTCCGCGCCAGTCGACGGCCGTGTGCAGCGTCTCGGTGTCGGGCGTGGTCGCGACGAGCCGGATGCCCCGGTCCCGCAGCCACCCGAGGACCTCGGGCAGCGGCGCGGCGACGACGGGCACGGTGAAGACGGTGCCCTTGCTGCCCCGGACGACGTTGGGGTTGCCCCAGTCGGTCACGGGGTCGGCGGCGACGACGGCCGCGGCCCCCGCGGCATCGGCGCTGCGCAGCACCGACCCGAGGTTGCCCGGCTTCTCCAGCCCCTCGACGACGACGACCAGGGGGTCAGCCGGCAGCTCGAGGTCGGCGAGCGCCACCCCGGCGACCGGCACGACGGCGAGGAAGCCGTCGGGGCCCTCGCGGTAGGCCACCTTCTCGAACGCCGCTCGCCCGCAACGGATCGTGCTCGACCCCAGCGCGCGCACGCGCTCGACGAGGCGACCCTGCGCGTCGGGGTCCTGCATCAGCTCGGGGCAGTGCAGGAGGAGGTCGGGGACGACACCGGCCTCGACGGCGAGGAGCAGCTCGTCGTAGCCGTCGACCACCGTCAGGCCCTCCTGCTCGCGGACGCGGCGGCGGCGCAGCGCGGCGACCGCCTTGAGGCGGGGGTTGGTCGCGGAGGTGACGTGGAGCTCGGCCATGGCCGGCACAGCATCCCACGGCCCCGTCCTCGGCCGACCGCGCACCGGCGCCGGTCGGGGGGGTCCGCGGTGCGGTAGACATGCCTGATGACCAGCACCGACGTGGCGGGGCCACCGCGCACCCGCGCCCGTCGACTCGGCCGCGCGGCCGGGTACGCGCTGGCCACCGCACTGGTCCTCTTCGGCGTCGGCTTCCTCGTCCGCAGCCGGTGGGACCCGCTGATCTCGTTCGACGACACCGTGATCGAGCGGCTCACCGACGTCACGCGCGACCACCTCGGCTTCCGCGACGCCCTGCTCGCCTGGCAGGAGGCCTTCCGGCCGGTCTACCTCCACGTCATCGGCACGGTGGTCTGTCTGCTCGTGTGGTGGCGCACCGGGATGCGGACGCGCGCGTGGTGGGCGTTCGCCACGCTCATGCTGTCGTGGTCGGTCGGCCTCGGCGCGAAGTACGTCTTCCAGCGCGCGCGTCCCGTCGTCGAGGATCCCGTGTCGGAGGCGCCCGGCTACTCGTTCCCGTCGGGCCACGCGGTCAACACCTCGGCGTGGGTGACCGTCCTCGTCGTGCTGCTCTGGCCGGTCGTGCGCTCCCGCGCCGGGCGGGCGCTCATGGTGCTCGTCGCCGCCGTCCTCGTCGTCGGCACCGCCTTCGACCGGATGTTCCTCGGCGTGCACTACCCCAGCGACGTCACGGTGGGCACGCTCACCGGCGTCGGCCTCGTGCTCGCCTCGTACGCCGGGTACGCGGGCTGGAACCCGCGCGACCCCCGCCCCGCGGACGACCCGGACGTCCCCGACCCCCACCCCCAGGAGCCCCGATGACCTACCTGACCCGCTGGGACGACGACACGTCGCGCCCGTCGTTCGGCGGTGCCGCACGCGACCTCGTCGTGCGCGCCGTGCTCCCCGCGGTGCCGCTGTTCGGCGTCATCGTGGCGATCGGGCTCGTCATCATGAAACCGCTGCGCGGCTTCGAGGCGGAGAACGACGTCAACCGCTGGTTCCAGGACCGACGCACCCCCACCGGCGAGGCCATCACCAAGGTGATGTCGATGGTCGGCAACACCGAGTACGTCATCGCGGTCGGTGTGCTCGTCGCGCTCGTCATCCTCTGGCGGACGAAGGCGTGGTGGTTCGCGGTCGTCCCCCTCATCGCGATCTCGGTGCAGGCCACCGTGTTCGTCATCGCGACGGCGGTGGTCGGCCGCCCCCGTCCCACGGTCGAGCGGCTCGACCCGACCCCGCCGACGTCGAGCTTCCCCAGCGGCCACGTCGGCGCCTCGACCGCGCTCTACGTCTCCTTCGTGCTCATGGCCACCCGCATCGGCAACCCCACGGTTCGCCGGGTGGTCATCGCGGTCTGCGTGCTGGCACCGCTGTGCGTCGCCTTCGCCCGCCTGTACCGGGGCGCGCACCACGTCACCGACATCCTCGTCGGCTTCGTCAACGGGATCGTCTGCGCGCTGCTCGCGTGGGGCTACCTGCGCCGGGACACCGGCGCTCAGAGCCGGGCGTAGCGCGCCCGCGCGAAGGAGTACACGCCGTACGCGGCGATGCCGAGCGCCACGACGGTCAGCAGCACCGGCCCGAAGCTCGCCTCCTTGAGGGTCTTCAGTGCGCCGTCGAGGCCCTGGGCCTTGTCGGCGTCGTGCTGGACGGCGGCGATGAGGAAGAAGACGCCGACGACCGCGAGCGCGACGCCCTTGGCGATGTACCCGGCCCGGCCGGCCTGCACCGCCCAGTCACCGGGGTGGCCGACGAGGTCCTCGAGGAACTTCTTCTTCCAGCCCTTGTAGACGTGGTAGCCGGCGATGCCGAGCACGACGAGGCCGAGCGCGCCGACGAGCACCTGCCCTGCGGGGCTGCCCATGAGGGAGGCGGTGACGTCCTCGGTCTGCTTCTCGCTCGAGCCGCCGCTCCCGAGGGCGACGACCTTGAAGGCCGTCCACGCGAAGAACGCGTACATGACGCCCTTGGCGACGAGCTTGACGCGGTCCGAGGTCTCGCCGTGGCTGATGGCGCCCTCGGTGACGTTCCAGACGGCGAGCAGGGCGAACCCGACGACCGCGACCCACAGCAGGGCCTTCCCGGTGCCGGAGGACGACAACGTGCTCAGCGCACCGGACTGGTCGGCGCTCGTGCTGCCGCCGCCGATGCCCCAGGCAACCTTGACGGCGATGTACCCGATGAGGAGGTGGAGGACGCCGACGATGGCGTACCCGACCCGGGCACCGTTCTCGACGACGGGACTCTCGTTGGCGTCCCGGGTGGCTCGGCTCACGTCGCTGCTCATGACCGGCCACTCTCCCACCCGCACGGTCGGTCGGGGCGGTCCGCGACGCATCCTTTTCGCGACGCGGTGGGGTAGGACAGGAGGCATGACCCTCGACATCCACCCCAGCGCCAGCGTGTCGCCCCACGCCGTCCTCCGCGGCGACGTCACCGTCGGCGCGGGGGCGCGCATCCTCGACCTGGTCGTCGTGCACGCCGTCGGCGGTCCCGTCGTCATCGGCGAGGACGTCGTCGTCATGGAGCACGCCGTGCTCCGGGGCCGGAGCGAGCACCCCCTCCTCATCGGTGACGCGGTGCTGGTCGGGCCGCACACCCACCTCAACGGGGCCCGCCTCGAGGACGAGGTGTTCGTCGCGACCGGAGCCTCCGTCTTCCCGGGGGCCGTGGCCGGCTCGGGCTGCGAGCTGCGGGTGAACAGCGTGCTCCACGTGAACTCGCGCCTCGAGCCGGGGACGGTCGTCCCGATCGGATGGGTCGCCGCCGGCGA
>NZ_JBNVZV010000037.1:0-31831 GCF_050496545.1 Phycicoccus avicenniae
GGCGCGCGCCCCCCCCCCCCCGCCCCCCGCCCCCCCCACGACCGTGGCCCGCAGCGCGCTGCGGTGGCAGGGCGGGTCGTTCGGGGCGAGCATCGGCAGCGGCTCGCGGCCACCGACCGTCAGCGGGGTGGGCTCGAGCTGACGGCCCAGGGCGAGCAGCGAGAGGCGCAGGTCGCCCGGCATCGACGGGGCGCCGGCGAGGGCGGCGCGCAGCCGCTGCTCCTGCCCGACTGCGTGCCGGCACACCTCGCACGCGACGAGGTGGCGGTCCCAGGCGTGCTCGCGGGACGCACCGAGGCGCCCGGCGGCGTACTCCGAGAGCTCGTCACCGAGGCACTGCACACCCGCGCGAGCGGTCATACGACTCCCGCGGCCGGGCGCCGGACGATCGGGCCGCGACGCGCGGGGGCGGTGACCTCGGGGCGGGGACGCGGCGCGCGGTGCGCCAGCGCCTCGCGGAGCTGGGACCGGCCGCGGTGGATGCGCGAGCGCACGGTGCCGAGCTTGATGCCGAGCGTGGCCGCGACCTCCTCGTAGGACAGGCCCTCGATGTCGCAGAGGACGACCGCGGCGCGGAAGTCGGGCGAGAGGGCGTCGAGCGCGCGCTGCACGTCGTCGTCGAGGTGGGTGTCGGCGAAGGTCTGCTCCGGGCCGATGTCGCGGCTGGGCAGGCGCGCGGCCGACTCGTCGGACAGGGCGTCGAAGCGGATGCGCTGCTTCCGGCGCATCTTGTCGAGGAAGACGTTCGTGGTGATGCGGTGCAGCCAGCCCTCGAAGGTGCCCGGCTGGTAGGTGTGCAGCGAGCGGAAGACCCGGACGAAGACGTCCTGGGTGAGGTCCTCGGCGTCGTGGACGTTGCCGGTCAGCCGGTAGGCGAGGCGGTACACGCGGGCCGAGTGCTGCTCGACGACCTGCTCCCAGGACGGCGGCTCCCACGCCGGGCCGGCGGCCTCGCGCGCAGGTTCCTGCGTCGTCGTCATCGGTTGGTCCGTCACCATGCTGCTCATGTCACCCATCGATACGTGTCGTGGCCGGGAATTGTTCCCGGGAAGCCTGAACGTCGGCTGGGAATCGGTGGCGCGCCGACCCCCGCGCGGCGCACTAGGGTTGCCGCCATGAGCGGACTGAAGCCGGCCAGCTGGTCCTACGCCGAGGAGTTCGTCCCCGAGCCCGAGGCCCAGGAGGCGGCCCGCCGCCGGGGCGTCGAGCTCGGCGCGGCCTCCCCCGTCGGCACGGGCGCCGGGGCGGTGCTGCGCCTGCTCGCCGCCGCGGTCGGGGCGCGGCACGTGCTCGAGGTGGGCACCGGCGCCGGGACCTCCGGCCTCTGGCTGCTCGCCGGCATGCCCGACGACGGGGTCCTGACCACCATCGACGTCTCGGCCGAGCACCAGCGCCTGGCCCGCCAGGCCTACGGCGAGGCCGGTTACCCGCACCAGCGCACGCGGGTCATCACCGGCGCCGCCGCCGAGGTCCTCCCGCGGATGGCCGACGGCGCCTACGACATGGTCCACGTCGACGCCGACAAGGACACCTACCCCACCTACGTCGAGCACGCCGTGCGGCTGCTGCGGCCCGGCGGCGTGCTGGTCGTCGACAATATGCTGTGGCACGACCGGGTGGCCGACCCCGCCGCCCGCGACGAGACCACCTCGACGCTGCGCGACCTCGGCAAGGCCGTGCGCGACCACGACGACCTCGTCACCGCGCTGCTGCCGGTCAGCGACGGCGTGCTCGTCGCCGTCCGCCGCTGACGCCGGGCGGGGCGCTCAGCTGACCGACGGGCCGGCGCCGCGCCGGAAGCCGGCCGGGCCCTCGGCGATGGCCACGACCTCCCACTCCTCGAGCAGGACCGGCGCCGAGCCGATGATCTCGCTGCCGGGCGAGCTCGCCGCGCCGGGTTCGAAACCCTCGCGGAAGTGGGCGCGCTCCTGCTCGCTGTCGAAGACGTAGGTGCCCTCGAACCACTCGCCCTCGCGCATCCGCCACACCTTGAAGGCCAGCCCGTCGAGGAACATGAAGCGGGCGATGGAGGTGCCGACGACGTACTCGCGCAGCGCGTCCGGCGCCTCACGCGGGGCCCCCTCGAGCGACCAGCGCACCGTCAGTCCGTAGCCAGCGTTCATGGTGCCGACGCTAGGTGGGCGGTCCGGGGCACGCCACCGCGTCTCACCAGTCGTCCCGGAACGCGGCGGGACCCCCGACCGGTGCTGGTCGGGGGTCCCGTCGAAGGCGTCAGGAGCGGGTCACTTGAGGCCGTCGCAGTTGTCGATCGCCTCGCCGAGCGCACGCACCTCGTCCGGGGTCATCTCGACCACCAGCCGACCGCCCCCCTCGAGCGGCATGCGCAGCACGATGCCGCGGCCCTCCTTGGTGACCTCGAGCGGGCCGTCGCCCGTCCTCGGCTTCATTGCCGCCATGGCGTGTATCCCTTCCTCGTCGCGGCGGCGTGGGTGCCGACGCGGGGCGGTCCGGCAACCGGACGCCGGACGTAGGCATCCATTATCGCCGACGCCCCGGACGTGACGAAATCCACCCCGCGCAGGTCACGGGGGGAAGGAACCCCACGGGGTGTAGGTCAACAGGCTGCAGGTCCACCAGAGGATCCCGCCGACGAGGACGAGCACGACCACCGCCACCCGTCGCTTCCAGTGCGGAACCACCTGCTGGCCGTTCGCGGTGCGCATGGCGACCGAGGCGAGCAGGGCGGCGAGCGGCATGTCGAGGAGGAGGAAGCGCCACATCGAGGTGATCGGCCGCACGACGGCGAAGAGGAAGAACGGGTAGGCCAGCGCCCAGGCGCGCATCTCGACGCTCATCCAGCGACCGTGCCGGCCGAGGACGAGGGCGACGTAGGTGGCCGCCAGGGCGACGAGGACGACCACCCCGAGCACCCCCTTGGACTCCCAGGCCCACTCGAACCACAGGACGAACGGGCCGTCGGCCGGCTTCTGCCCCCATGCGGCCTGGACGTCGAAGAACGCCGTCGGCACACCGGTCGCGAGGCCGGCCACCACCGGCCAGGCGACCCCGCTGGCGCCGACGGCGGCGAGCATCGTCAGGACGCGGGCCCGCTGCCCGTCGAGGGGGCGCAGCCCGGCGGCCCGCTCCTCGCGCCACCGCACGACGAGGTGGATGAGGACGGCGATGCCGAGGGCGGGTGCGACGCCGCGGGTGAAGCCCAGGGGCACGGCGAGGGCGGCGACGAGCAGGTAGCGGCGGCGGACGAGGACGAGCAGGGCCGCGGCCACGAGCGCCACGGCGAGCGCCTCGGTGTACGGCTTGAGCATCACCGACGTCGTCGGGTAGAAGCACCAGAGGCAGGCCGCGACGAGGGCCAGCCGCTCGCGCTGGGGCTGGCGGGCGGCGTGGTACGTGCTGCGGAAGAGGGCGTGGATGAGGACGGCCGCGACGGCGCCGAGCACGAGGTTGACCACCGCGCCCGCCACCGCGAAGGACATCCCGGTGAGCATCACGGCCTTCACCAGGTACGGGTACAGGGGGTAGAAGGCCCACGCGCTGTACGTGATCCGGCCGTTGTCGGCGTCCACCGGCAGCGGCACGGGGTAGCCGTCCTCGACGATCCGCTGGTACCAGACGCCGTCCCAGAGCCCGATGAGGTCACCGACGGTGGGGTCCTGGTGGCCGACGCCGGCGGGGTTCTGGAACCAGGTGGCGGCCACCCAGAGGGCGAGCACCGACACCACGCGCGAGAGGGCGTAGACGGCGAGGATGGTCAGGACAGGGCGGGCCAGGGCACGGCCGGCGAGCTCGTGGCGGCCGCGCGAGCTGAGCAGCCGGCGCAGCACGGAACCACCCACCGGCTCCTCGCCGGTCACCGGCTCGGTCGCCGGCGCCACCTCAGCCCTGGCCATCGGTCAGCTCCCTCACGTCCCACAGGTACACCCCGCCGACCCGCTGCGGGGCCCCGAGCAGCGAGGTCAACGACGAACGCAGCGCCGCGGCGGCCGAGCGGTCCTCGGGGAGGACGACCGCGTCGACCCGGCCGGCCCGCAGGTCCGTCACGAACCCGGCCCGCTGGTCCGCGCCCACGGGGAGCGCGGTGCCCGCCTCGGCGACCTGGGCGAGCCAGCTCGTCAGCGCCGTCGGTGTCGCACCGTACTGCCCGCCGCGCTCGGGCGTGGTGTCGGGTCCGACGAAGTAGCCGGCGACGACCGGGAACCCCCACCGCGCGGCGGCCTGCCACTCCAGGGCACGCGCGTCGGCGACGTTGGGGGGCGGGGCCGCGAGGACCGAGCCGTCGTCGTCGACGTGGTCGCGCCACAGGCCCTCGGTGAAGAAGGCGGGGACGACGGGGCGCGGGTCGACGACGAGCGGGGTGGGGACGACGGGCGCGAGCGCGATGCCGGCCGCGACGAGCGCGACCGGCAGGCCGGTGCCCGGCGCACCGACCCAGCGGTCGACGGCGCGGCGCAGGCCCTCGGCACCGAGGGCGAGGAGCAGGGCGAGCGCCGGGAGCGCGACGAGGGTGAAGCGGGTGGGCAGCACGTTCTCGACGACCGGGACGTGCTCGAGCAGCGCCCACGGCCCGGGGACGCCCAGCGGGACGCCGTGGAGGGTCACCTCCTCGCCGAGCGAGAGCCAGCAGGTGACGACGACGACCGCGGCGAGCGCGCGGACGAGGACGCTGCGCCACAGGAGGAGCACCGTGGCGCCGGCAGCGACCCAGAGGGGGATGCCGAAGAACGAGTTCTCCTCGGTGCGGTTCATCGACAGCGCCGCCGAGGCCCAGGGGTCGGCGGCCACGGTGCGGGTGGCCCTCCCCCACAGCTGGGCGAGGTCGTTGCCGGCCGGCGGGTGGTAGATGGAGGCGTAGCTCTGCGGCCCGCGGAACTGCCACCAGAGGGGCACCGCCACGAGGACGAGGGCGACGAGGCCCCCGACGCCGAGCCCGGTGAGGGCCGGGCGCAGCGGGGGCCGGCGGTGGGCCAGCCACACCGCACCGGCCACGAGGACCCCGAGGGCGGTGAGGAGGAGCACCTCCTCGCCGATGAGCACCTGCCACGCGGCGAGCAGCCCGAGCACCACGCCGTCGCGGACCGGGTGCCGCCCCTCGAGGACCCGCAGGAGGCGGTCGAGGATCACGGGCACGAGCGCCTGCACGACGAAGTTCGGGTGGCCGTTGGCGTGGCTGACCATCCCGGGGCCGAACCCCGCGAGCGCCCCGGCGAGGAAGGCGGCGGCCGGGTGCACCGCCAGCCGGCGGCGCACGAGCCAGTACCAGGCGGTGGCCGTGAGGGCGAGGCCGAGCAGCTCGACGAGGACGAAGGTGACCTCCGGGCCGGCGAGCAGGGTCAGCGGCGCGAACGGCACCCCGATCCCGAGGATCGAGGCGTTGGCCATGAGGTTGACGCCGGTCGGGAAGTTCTGGAGGTCGGAGAAGAGGGGGTTCGAGAGGCTGACGAGGTTGTGCGCCGTGGCGCCGAGGTACCACTCGAAGGCCTGCTGGTCCTGCACGCCCTGGGACAGGTAGCCGGTGCGGACCGCCCCGAGCAGCCCGAGCGTGACGTACGCGGCGATCGCGAGGTAGGCGAGGGGGGCGAGCAGGTCACGCTTCGTCAGCGGCGCGGGCCGTCCGGCAACCGGGTCGGAGCCGGCTGCCGGACGCGCTCGGGGGGGCGGGTCGTCCCCCGCCTCGTCGCCCTGCGCGGCCGGGGTCGGCGCGACGGCCTCCGGGAAGGCCGAGCCGGTGTGGGCCACGGCGGACGGCGGGGCGTCGTGGCCGCTCAAGCGGGCGATCTCGGCCTCCTGCAGGGCGATCCGCGCCTCGATGCGGTCGACGACCTCGTCGACCTGGTCCATCCGGTAGCCGCGGTGGGCCAGGCGGTACGTCGTCCCGCCGGCGGTGGACGGCTCGCGCGCCGCGCCCGGGCGGTCGCGACCGAGCCACCAGGCGCCGGCGACCACCACACCGACCCCGACGAGCGCCGCGAGCACCGACCAGGTCACGGCCGGCCACCCCGGGCCTCGGCGGCGGCCACGAGCCCCTCGACCACGCGGCCGAAGAGCAGGGGTCCGAGCCGGTCGCCGACCGGCGTCGTGAGGCGGCGCAGGCCGGGCAGCCACAGCTCCTCGGTCCAGACCACCTCGGTGGTGGTCGGGCCGTCGTCCGGCGCGGCGTCGGTGACGGTGATGTCGGCCCAGCCGCGCAGGAACCAGCCGGTCTTGACCAGGCGCAGCCGGCGGCCGGGCTCGAGGGCCGTGACGAGCATCCGGTCGGCGCCGGCGACCGGCCCGAGCCGGGTGACCGCCGAGACCTCGGCGCCCAGGACCAGCCCGCCCTCGGGCACCGCGACGTCGGTGAGCGGGACGTGGCGCGTGTGCTCGCGCAGGTCGGTGACGACCGCCCACGCCGTCTCGCGCGGCAGGCCGGTGCTGCGGCGGACGGTGAAGGCCATCAGGTCTCCCGGTCGCGCAGCTCGGCGACCTCGCGCTCGCGCTCGGCGAGGGTCTGCGCCAGCGCGTCGAGGTGGGTGTCGACGTCCTCCATCCGGTAGCCGCGGGGCGCGGTGTCGAACCGGACGTCGACGACGTCACGGGCCCCGGGCTCGTCGGGGAGGCCGTGGTCGGGGGTCGTGTGCACCGCGTCGGCGAGCGGGTCGACCGGGATGCGCCCCGTCGCGACCCCGACGACCACCGCGACGAGCGCGATCGCGACGAGGGCGAGGAGGACGGGGACCACGCGCCGATCCTACGGTCCCGAGCCGTGGCTACTCGGGGTGCGTGCCGGGGCCGGACGGCCCGCGACCGGCGGCGCGGTCGGCCGCGACGACGGTGCGGACCGCCTCGTCGACGTCGTCGGTGAGGGTGAGCAGCGCGAGGTCCTTCTCGCTGATCGTGCCGGCGGCCGCGGCCGTCCCGCGCAGCCAGTCGAGCAGCCCGCCCCAGTACTCGCTGCCGAGCAGGACGATGGGGAAGCTCGTCACCTTCTGCGTCTGGACGAGGGTCACCGCCTCGAACAGCTCGTCGAGGGTGCCGAACCCGCCGGGCAGGACGATGAACCCGCAGGCGTACTTGACGAACATCGTCTTGCGGGCGAAGAAGTAGCGGAAGTTGACGCCGAGGTCGACGTGCGGGTTGAGACCGGCCTCGAAGGGCAGCTCGATGCCGAGCCCGACCGAGGTGCCCCCGGCCTCGAGGGCGCCCTTGTTGGCGGCCTCCATGGCACCCGGTCCCCCACCGGTGATGACCGCGTAGCCGGCCTCGACGAGGGCCCGGCCGACCTGCTCGCCGAGGGCGTACGCCGGGGTGTCCGGGGACGTGCGGGCCGACCCGAAGACGCTGACCGCCGGGCCGAGCTCGGCGAGCGCGCCGAACCCCGTGACGAACTCGGACGTGATGCGCATGACGCGCCACGGGTCGGCGTGGACCCACTCGGCCGAGCCGCTGCTGTCGAGGAGACGCTGGTCGGTGGTGGACCCGGGCACCTTCGAGCGGCGCATGACGACGGGGCCCTGGTGGTAGTCGCGCTCTCCGCGGGTGGTCGCGGGGCGCTCGCTCGGCGTCGGTGTCTCCACGTCGGTCACCCTAGCCGCGGGGCCGCGCGCGTCAGGCGAGCCAGCGCAGCAGCGCGGCCTCGCAGTCGCTGTACTGCCGCACGGGGCACTGCTCGTCGTCCATGTGCGCGAGGTTGGGGTCGCCCGGCCCGAAGTTGACGGCCGGCACCCCCATCGCGGAGAAGCGGGCGACGTCGGTCCAGCCCTGCTTGGCCTCGACGTCGACACCGAGGGCCTCGACGAAGGCGCGCGCCGCGGGCAGGTGCAGGCCGGGTCGGGCGCCGCCGGCGTTGTCGACCACCTCGACGTCGAAGCCGGCGAAGACCTCGCGGACGTGGGCGTCGGCGTCCTCCTCGGACAGCGAGGGCGCGTACCGGTAGTTGACGGTGACGACGCACCGGTCGGGGATGACGTTGCCGGCGATGCCGCCCTCGACCTTCACGGCGTTGAGCGCCTCGACGAACTCGAGCCCGTCGACCTCGCGCGTCTGCGGGCGGTACGCGACGAGGCGGGCGAGGACCTCGGCCGCGTCGTGGATCGCGTTGTGCCCCTTCCACGGACGGGCGGAGTGCGAGGCGATTCCCTTGGTGGAGACCAGGGCTCGCAGGGTGCCCTTGCACCCGCCCTCGATGCGGGCGTCCGTGGGCTCGAGGAGCACGGCGAAGTCGGCGTCGTCGATGAGCTGCGGCGCCTGCTCCTGCACGTGGAGGAGACCGTTGAACTGCGAGTCGATCTCCTCGCCCTCGTAGAAGACGTAGGTGACGTCTCGGCTCGGCTCGGCGACCTCGTGGAGGACGCGGAGCATCACCGCCACACCGCCCTTCATGTCGACCGTGCCGCGGCCCCAGAGGATCTCGCCGTCGGCGCCCTCCACCCGGCGGGTCGGGAGGTTCACCGGCTCGGCGGTCAGCGGGACGGTGTCGAGGTGGCCGGCGAGCACGACCCGCTCGGCACGGCCCAGGTCGGTGCGGGCCACCACGGTGTTGCCGATGCGCGTCACCGTCACCCGGCCGGTGGCGCGGACGGCGGCCTCGACGGCGTCGGCCAGCGCGGCCTCGTCGAGGCTCACCGACTCGATGTCGCACACGGCGGCGGTGAGGGTGGTGACGTCGGCGCCGAGGTCGAGGACGGGGGTGCTCGCAGCCATGCGCTCCACCCTAGTGAGCGCCGGGCACCGTGCCCGGGGCGGCCCGCGCTCCCCCGTACCCTTGGGGCCATGACGCGCACCGCCTGGGGCCACGGCCTCCTGACCCGTACGCACGACGGCACGGTCCTCGACGCCTGGTACCCCGCTCCGGCCCTCGGCGAGCCCGACGGCTCGGACGTCCCGGCCGAGCTGGCCGACCTCGTGGGGTCCGACGACGTGCGCGGCGTCATCCGTGAGACCGCCACGGTGAGCATCGACCTCGACGCCTCGCCGGCCTCCACCGAGGACGCCTACCTGCGCCTGCACCTGCTGTCCCACCGGCTCGCGGAGCCCAACTCGCTGGACCTCGACGGTCTCTTCGGCGTCCTGCCCAACGTCGTGTGGACCTCGCAGGGTCCGTGCGCCGTCGAGGGCTTCGAGACCACCCGCGCCCGGATGCGCGTGCGCGGCCCGGTGCAGGTCCTCTCGGTCGACAAGTTCCCGCGGATGCTCGACTACGTCGTGCCGTCGGGCGTGCGCGTCGGCGACGCCGACCGCGTGCGCCTCGGCGCCCACCTCGCGAGCGGCACCACCGTGATGCACGAGGGCTTCGTGAACTTCAACGCCGGCACGCTCGGGTCCTCGATGGTCGAGGGCCGGATCAGCCAGGGTGTCGTCGTCGGCGACGGCTCCGACATCGGCGGCGGTGCCTCCACGATGGGGACCCTCTCCGGCGGCGGCACGGAACGCGTGAGCATCGGCAGACGTTGTCTGCTCGGAGCCGAGGCCGGGCTCGGCATCGCGCTCGGTGACGACTGCGTCGTCGAGGCCGGCCTCTACCTGACGGCCGGGACGAAGGTGACCCTGCCGGACGGCTCCGTGACCAAGGCCCGCGAGCTCTCCGGGCAGAGCAGCCTGCTGTTCCTGCGCAACTCGGTGAGCGGCACCGTCGAGGCCCGTCCGCGCGACGGCCACGGCATCGTGCTGAACTCCGCCCTGCACGCCAACGACTGACCGCCGCACACCACCCACCCCGAGCCACCGGAGGACCCACCCCATGCCGCGCACGCCCCGGGGCGCCGTGACCCTCGCCGAGGAGCGGCCGCGCTCGCGCCGCCGCCGACGGGTGTCCGTCCTCGTCACCGTGCTCGTCGTCGGCGTGCTCGCCGCGGGCGGGTGGGTCGGCGTCCAGCGCCTCGTCCACGCGGTGTCCGGCGAGCAGTGCCGCGTCACCGCCGGCGGCGCGGGCTACGACTGGGGCCCGGACCAGGCCAGCAACGCCGCCGCCATCACCGCGATCGCCGTCAAGCGCGACCTGCCCCCGCGCGCGGCGTCCATCGCCATCGCGACGGCGATGCAGGAGTCCAAGGTGCGCAACGTGCGCTTCGGCGACCGCGACTCCCTCGGGCTCTTCCAGCAGCGGCCGTCACAGGGCTGGGGCAGCGCCGAGCAGATCCTCGACCCCGAGTACTCCACGAACAAGTTCTACGACGCCCTCGAGAAGGTCGACGGCTACACCTCGATGGACATCGCCGTCGCCGCCCAGGCGGTGCAGCGCTCGGCGGCCGGCGAGGCGTACGCGCAGCACGAGGGCCAGGCGCGGGTCACCGCGTCGGTGCTGTCCGGCCAGACGCACGCGGGCATCGGCTGTGCGCTGCGCGACCCGGAGGCGGCCGGCTCGCCGCAGGACGTCGCGGCGCTGCTCACCAAGGACTTCGGCATCGAGCCGAGCGTCGAGGGCTCGACGGTGCGGGTGCGCGCCGGCTCCCAGGACCTCGCCTGGGCCGTCGGGTCGTGGGCCGTGGCCCGGGCGACCGACACCGGCGTGGTCCGGGTGTCCACGAACGGGCGCGAGTGGAGCCGCTCGATGGAGGACTCCGCCCTCGAGTGGTCGACCGGCGGCGACGTCGGCGAGCGCGAGGTCGTCATCCACCTCGCCTGACCGACCCCCTGCTCCCCCGCTCCCCCCGCTCCTCCCCGCGTCGAGTGCGGAAACGGTCTCCGGGGCGACCACGTGCGCACTCGACACCCCGGACGCGGCCCGCACGCAGCACGGCCCGGCACCCTCGTGGGGTGCCGGGCCGTCCGCTGTCGTGCTGGGGTCAGCGCTGGTCGAGCGCCACGTAGTCGCGCTCGCCCTCGCCGGTGTACACCTGGCGCGGGCGGCCGATCTTCGTGGCCGGGTCCTCCATCATCTCGCGCCACTGGGCGATCCAGCCCGGCAGGCGGCCGAGGGCGAAGAGGACGGTGAACATCCGCGTCGGGAAGCCCATCGACTTGTAGATGAGGCCGGTGTAGAAGTCGACGTTCGGGTAGAGCTTGCGCTCGACGAAGTAGTCGTCGGCCAGCGCGATCTCCTCGAGGCGCATCGCGATCTCGAGCAGCTGGTCGTTGCCGCCGGTCTTCGCGAGGATGCTGTGGGCGGTGTCCTTGATGATCGCCGCACGCGGGTCGTAGTTCTTGTAGACCCGGTGCCCGAAGCCCATGAGGCGGACGCCGTCCTCCTTGTTCTTCACCTTCTTCATGAACTCCTCGGCGGTGTACTCGGCGCCGTTGATGCGCTCGAGCATCTCGAGGACCGCCTGGTTGGCACCGCCGTGCAGCGGGCCGAAGAGGGCGTTGATGCCGGCCGAGACCGACGCGAAGAGGTTGGCCTGCGAGGAGCCGACGAGCCGGACCGTGGAGGTCGAGCAGTTCTGCTCGTGGTCGGCGTGGAGGATGAGCAGGAGGTCGACGGCCTTGACGATCTCCGGGTCGATGTCGTACGCCGTGGCCGGGACACCGAAGGTCATCCGGAGGAAGTTCTCGACGAGGCTGAGGTCGTTGTCCGGGTAGAGGAACGGCTGCCCGATCGACTTCTTGTACGCGTACGCCGCGATGGTCGGCAGCTTCGCGAGGAGGCGGATCGTGGAGATCTCGACCTGCTCCTCGTCGAAGGGGTCGAGGCTGTCCTGGTAGAAGGTCGAGAGCGCCGAGACGGCGGAGGACAGCACGGGCATCGGGTGCGCGTCGCGCGGGAAGCCCTGGAAGAAGCCCTTGAGGTCCTCGTGGAGCATCGTGTGCTCGCGGATGCGGTCCTCGAAGGCGGAGAGCTCGGTGGGGGTCGGCAGCGTGCCGTAGATGAGCAGGTAAGAGGTCTCGAGGAAGGTCGAGCTCTTCGCAAGCTGCTCGATGGGGTACCCGCGGTAGCGCAGGATGCCCGCGTCGCCGTCGATGTAGGTGATGGCGCTGGTGCAGCTCGCGGTGTTCGTGAAGCCGGCGTCGAGGGTGACGTTGCCGGTCTCCTTGAGCAGCGCGGAGATGTCGTACCCGCTGTTGCCCTCGGTCGCGGGGACGAGGGAGAGGTCGAGCTGCTTGCCCGCGGCGTGGAGGGTTGCTCCGTCGGTCATGGCGCGATCCTTGGGGGGTTTCGGGGGAACTCGGACTTCCTTCGACCCTACCCGCCGGTCACCGGGCGGTGAAACGCGGCCGGCGTGACATTGGACGCTCCCGTCAGGCCAGCCGTGCGGCGGCCGCCGCGATGCGCTCGTCGCCCGCGGTCAGGGCGATGCGCACGTGCTCGCGCCCGCTCGCCCCGTAGAAGTCCCCGGGGGCGACGAGGATGCCCCGGGCCGCCAGCCGGTCGAGGGTGGTGCGGGCCGGCTCCCCCGCGGTCGCCCACAGGTAGAGACCGGCCTCGGAGTGCTCGACGCGCAGGCCGAAGGCCTCGACGGCCGGGCGCAGCACCGCCCGGCGGGCGGCGTACCGGGCCTTCTGCTCCTCGACGTGGGCGGTGTCGGTGAGGGCCGCGAGCATCGCCCGCTGCACCGGCCACGGGACGATCATCCCGGCGTGCTTGCGCACCTCGAGCAGCTGCTTCACGAGGGTGGGGTCACCCGCGACGAAGGCCGCCCGGTAGCCCGCGAGGTTGGACTGCTTCGAGAGCGAGTACACGGCGAGCAGCCCCTCGTGGGACCCGCCGCAGACGCGCGGGTCGAGGATGCTGGGGGTGGTCGGCGGCTCGCCGGAGGCCGGGTCACGCGGGCGCCAGTCGAGCTCGGCGTAGCACTCGTCGGAGGCGACGACCACGCCGTGCTCGCGCGCCCAGCCGACGACCTTGCGCAGGTGCTCGACGCCCAGCACCTGACCGGTCGGGTTACCGGGAGTGTTGAGCCACAACAGCTTCGGCGTCGTGGCGGGGGTCAGCGGTCCGAGCGCGGTCAGCCCGTCGACGGCCATCGGTACCGCGCGGGCCAGCCGCGCGCCGACGTCGTAGGTCGGGTAGGCCACGCGGGGGAAGGCCACGACGTCGCCCTCGCCGAGCCCGAGCAGGGTGGGCAACCAGGCGACGAGCTCCTTGGAGCCGATGGTGGGCAGCACGCCGGCCGGGTCGACCCCGGGGGCGCCGCGCCGGGCGGCGAACCATCCGGCGACCGCCTCGCGCAGGTCAGGGGTGCCGTAGGTCTGCGGGTAGCCCGGGGCGTCCGCGGCCGCGGCGAGCGCACGGCGCACGACCTCCGGCGTCGGGTCGACCGGGGTGCCGACCGAGAGGTCGACGATGCCCTGGCCGGCCGACCCCTCGAGCGAGGGGTCGGAGAACGCGCTCGCCCGCTCCTTGGCGGGAGCGAGCGAGTCCCAGGGGAAGTCGGGGAGGGTCAGCACCCCGTCACTCGTCGTGCTCCTGCGGGGGGAGGTCGGCGATGATCGGGTGGTCCTTGGCGATGACGCCCAGCTTGGCGGCGCCGCCGGGGCTGCCGAGGTCGTCGAAGAACTCGACGTTGGCCTTGTAGTACTCGGCCCACTGCTCGGGCACGTCGTCCTCGTAGTAGATCGCCTCGACCGGGCAGACCGGCTCGCACGCACCGCAGTCGACGCACTCGTCGGGGTGGATGTAGAGGCTGCGCTCGCCCTCGTAGATGCAGTCGACGGGGCACTCCTCGATGCAGGCCTTGTCCTTCAGGTCCACACAGGGCTGCGCGATCACGTACGTCATGGCGCCCATACTATTCACGGCATGCAGACCCCGGAGGGCGGCCCGCCGCACCGCTCCCCCGACGTCCCGCCGGTCGGGACGCGGGTGGTCGTCCGGCACCGCCTCCCGGTCCCCGACCCGCTCTCCGGCGCCACCCTCACCGACGTCGTCGGGGTGCTCGCGCACTCCGACGCCGAGCACCTCCTCGTCCGCACGCGACGCGGCGAGGTGGCGGTGCCGCGGGCGTCGGTGACGGTCGTCAAGGAGCTCCCGCCGGCCCCCTCGCGCCGGGGCGCGCCGCACCTCGCGCTGTCCGTCGAGGACCTCCAGCGGGTGATGGTCGGGGCCTGGCCGCCGGTCGAGAGCGAGCACCTCGGCGACTGGTTGCTGCGGGCGGCCGGTGGGTTCACCCAGCGCGCCAACTCGGTGATGTCGGCCGGCGACCCGGGGCGCTCCCTGGACGCCGCCGTCGACGCCGTCGAGGCCTGGTACGACGCGCGGGGCATCACCCCCGCCCTGACCCTCGCCGGACCGGTCGGGTTCGCGCTCGCGGGCGACCCGCTCGGCGCCCTGCTGCTCGCGCGCGGCTACCTGCCACGGGTCACGACCACGACGTTCACCGCGGCCGCCGCCACCGTGGCCGCGCAGGGCCCCGCCCCCTCCCCGGACGTCGAGGTGTCGCTCGGGCGCGGGCTCACCGACGAGTGGTTCGCCGCGTACCAGGGCTACCGCGAGGCACCGCCCGGACCGGCCCGTGCGGTGCTCACGGGCTCCCCCGAGCAGGTCTTCGCGACCGCCCGCGACGCCGACGGCGTGCTGGGCGTGGGGCGGCTCGGCATCGCCGCGACATGGGGCGGCATCGCCGCGATGTGGACCGCGCCGCAGGCCCGGCGCCGGGGCATCGCCAGAGCGCTGCTCACCCGTCTGGCCGGCGAGGCGCACGCGCGCGGAGTCCGGTCGCTGCACCTGCAGACCGACACGGACAACGCTGCGGCACAGGCGTTCTACCGTAGCGCCGGCTTCGTGCCGCACCACGAGTACGTCACGCTCCGACGGCCTTGACCCGCCGCGCCGCCTCGCGTCAGGGGGCCTTCGCGGTGCAGGTGACGTCGTCCTCGGGCACGTAGCTCGTGGTGAACGACGCCGTGCGGACCACCTTGCCGCCCTGCTTGAAGATGCGGCCGATGTCGACCTTGAAGCCCGGCACCGGGCTCTGCGGCTTGCAGGTGGGGCTGTCGTCGACGATCTTCTTCGGCGCGACGATGTCGTAGCGCGCGCTCTTGGTGGCCTCGACGTCGTACTTCTTGGTGCCCCAGTAGGTGACCGTGATGGACGTCGCGGTCGTCGTGACCTCCATGAGGATGCCGCCGTCGGTGGTGTTGGTCCACTTGTTGTGCAGGTCCGGCCAGGAGATGGTCGCCTCGCGGCCCTCGGGGTAGCGCGAGATGTAGAACGAGTGCGCCTGCCAGGCGTCGAGCTGGACGCCGGCGAAGAACGAGGCGTTGAAGATCGTCGTCGACACCTGCGAGATGCCGCCGCCGTAGCTCTCGGCGAGGCGGCCGTTGCGGATGATGCCCGCCTCGATGTACCCCTTGGCCGCGGTGCGCTCGCCGAGCACGGCGTTCATGCTGAACTGCTCGCCCGGCGGGACGTAGGTGCCGTTGATGAGCGACGCCGCGAGCCGGATGTTGTGCACGCGCGGCGCGCCGGCCTCGTAGTACGTCGTGAAGCTCGTGATCCTCTCCTTCGGCAGCGTCTTCTTCGCCACCGCGGTCGTGAACTCGGGCTGGACCTCCTTGGTGCTCACCGTGGCGGTGCGCTGCGCGGTGGAGATCGCGGGCCAGACGGCGGCCGAGATCGAGGCGTCGTCGAGGGAGGTGCCGACCACGCTGGCCGCCACCGACGGCGTGCGGCCCTTGAAGGTGACGACCGCGTCCTTGGCGGGGACCTCGGCCTTCGCGGCGAGCGCCGCCTTGTGCACGAGGGCCCGCAGCTTCTTGTCGTCGGCGCGCGGGGTGATCGTCCCGTCGTCGCCCGGGGTCAGCACGACCGCGCCCACGAAGTCCTTCGGGGCGATGGTGAAGCTCTTGCCGTTCGCCTCGACGGTGACCGGCCCCGAGACCGCGACGGCCGCGAACTCGTCGCGCACCCGCTCGAGCTCGGTGGCGGAGACCTTCGTCGGCGTCTTCTCGGCGGCGACCTCGACGGTGTCCTGGGCGGGCCACCAGCGGCGCACGGCGGCGGCCGTGCCGGCGACGTCGGTGGTGCTCCCCTCGACGGGGGCCTTGTACGTGACCTTGCCCCCCGCGAGGGAGAGCGAGCCCTCCGCCGGCTTCGCGTCGAGCTGCTTGCGCGCGCCCTCGAGGGCCTTCCCGAACGCGGCGTCGTCGACACGGACCACGGCCGGCTGCTCGCCGCCGCCCGCGACGTGGCGCCAGACCTCGGCCGGGGCGAGGGTGAACCCGACGAGCGAGTCGACGGTGGCCGGCACGTCGACGGAGAGCCCGGCGGTGCGGGCGTCGAGCTCGGCCTTGCCGGCCGAGGAGGTGAGGGTGAGCGGGAGGTCCTTGCCACCCAGTGCGCGCTGCAGCGTGGCCCGGGCCTCCCCGGCACCCTGCCCGCCGACGTCGACGCCGGCGACGGTGGTGCCGCGCGGCACGCGGTCACCGGCCCAGGCGGCGGCCCCCGCGTAGAGGGCTCCCGCCACGACGAGCACACCGAGCAGCACGAACGGCCACCGGCGCGGGCCCGGCGCGGGGTCGTCCCACGCGGGCTCCTCCTCCCACGAGGCGGTGTCGAGCAGGTCCTGGGTCATGCGATGCTCCCGTAGCGGCCGCGGTAGTGGACGAGGGCGGGTCCGACGACGTCGGGGAGCCCGATGCCGAGGACCTCACCGACGACGATGACATGGTCCCCCGCCGGGTGGACGTCGACGGTGCGACACTCCAGGTGGGTGAGCGCGCCGTCGAGGAGGGCCACCCCGGTGTGCTCGCCGCGGGTGAAGGCGGCGCGGTCGAGCTGACCGTGCAGGGGGCGGCCCCGGGTGGCGAACCACTCCGAGAGCGCGCGCTGGTCGGCGGAGAGGACGCTGACGCCCCACGCGCCGGCGGCGACCACGGCGTCGTGGAAGCGGGCCTCGGTCTCGACGCACACGAGCACCAGCAGCGGGTCGAGGGAGACCGAGGTGACGGTGTCGGCGGTCATCGCGTGGTCGTGGCCGCCGTCGACGGTCGTGAGGACGCTGACGCCCTGCACGAGGCGCCCCATCGCCTGGCGGAAGAAGGACGGGTCGAGGTCGCTCACGCGGCTCCTTCCGGCAGCGGCCGGCCCGTGGAGGGGTCGAGCCGCGCGTAGCCCTCCCGGCCCGCGAGCCGGAAGACGTGGCGGTTGGACAGGGCGTACCAGCCGTCGCCGACGACGACCTGGGTCGCGTGCGCCCGCAGGGCCGCGGCCTGCGCGGCCAGGACCCCCGCGTCGAGCACGGCGTGCGTCACGACCTCGTCGGGGACGACGTTGGCGGCGTAGGGGCTGTCCTCGGCCGGGAGGACCCAGCCGGCGTCCGCGGGCACGTGCTCGCGCAGCCAGGCGGCGTCCTCGACGGCCCACGACACCGGCGTCAGCGTGCCGAACAGCGGCGGCGCGGAGCCCGTGGCCGCCACGGCGGCGCGGGTCGCCTCGTGGGTGCGGACGTGGTCGGGGTGCCCGTAGCCACCCCCGGCGTCGTAGGTGACGACGACGTCGGGGCGGACCGCCTCGAGGACCGCGCCCAAGGCCTCGGCGGCCGCGGCCAGCGAGACGCCGGCCCACGCCCGCGGGTCGGCGGCGGCCGCGGACCCGGCCATCCCCGAGTCGCGGAAGGCCGGGGCGTCCTGCGGCGTGACCGCCCCGAGGAGGTGGTGGGTGGCGCCGAGCGCGGCCATCGCGGCGGCCAGCTCGGTGCGCCGGAACGCGGCCAGTGTCGGGCCGTCGCCCTCGAGGTGCGCCAGCTCCGGCGGGATGACCTCGCCCTCCTCACCGAGGGTGCAGGTGAGCACGTGCACCTCGTCACCGCGGGCGACGTGGTGGGCGATGGCGACCCCGGTCGTCAGGGTCTCGTCGTCGGGGTGGGCGTGCACCAGGAGCAGCCGGGCCGGCCGGTCCGTCGGGCGCACCCCGTCGAGCAGGTCCCTCACGGCACGACCGCGATGTCGGCGAACTCGACCACTCCCCCGAGCACCCCGTTGGAGGACAGGTTGCGCACGTCGGACCCGGCCACGTAGAGGGCGCGGCGCTCGGCGAGGCCGATGTAGGCGCCCTGCTGGAGCAGGCGCAGGTCGACGTCGGCCCAGCCGCGCTCGCGCGCCTCGCGGTCGACGACGGCGCCCGTCTTGAGCATCTGCTCGTCGAGCTCCTTGTCGCTGAAGTAGCCGTAGTCGCGCCCCGGCCCGGCGGCCGTGAGGTTGATCGAGCTGTCGAACAGCGGGGGCAGGACGGTCGAGCCGGAGGCCCACGCCGGCGCCCAGTTGGACCAGAAGACGTCGATGCCCTCGGCCTGGCGCGGGTCGGCGATGGTCGAGAAGTAGTTCTCGGTCACCGGCTTCGTGGTCGGCTCGAACCCGGCCTGGCGCCAGCCCGCGACGAGCGCGGCCATCGCCTTGTCGGACGTCGGGTCGGACCGGTAGGCCACGGTGAACTTCACCGGAGCCGTGACCTTCGCCTCCGCGAGCAGCGCGCGCGCCCGGGCGGCGTCGCCGCGCATCCCGGCCCCGACGGGGTCCTCGTCGTGGGCGGCGGGCAGCGCCCGCGGCAGCAGCGAGACCGCCGGGTCGGCGGCGGTCTTCCCGCCGATGGCCGTCACGTAGGCGTCCCGGTTGGTCGCGGCGGCCAGGGCGAGGCGCACCTTCGGGTTCTTGAAGACGGCGCTGCGCGTGTTCGGCACGAGGTAGTCCACGACACCCGTCAGCGGGTTGACCGAGCGCTCCTCGAGGCTCTGCACCGCGGTGATGTGCTGCTGGATGGCCGGGGGCGCCGAGCCGAGCGAGACCGACACCCGCCCCGACTCGTTGTCGGCCATGACCTGCTGCGCGACGGCCTGGGTGTCCAGGCCCTCCTGGTAGCGGATCTGGTCCGGGTAGGCCTTGCGCACGGGGTCGCTCGCGGCCGACCAGTGCGGGTTGCGCACGAAGGTGCCGCCGCGCCCCTGCTCCCAGGTGCCCCGGAGCATGTACGGGCCGGCGCTGAAGACCTCGTAGGTGCCGTCGGCGCCCCGGTCGACGGACTTCTTGACCGGCCCGAAGGCGGGCTGGGCGAGCATCTCGGCGAAGTCGCCGGTCGGCGTGCTCAGGGTGAAGGTGATCTTCTGCCCGTCGCACGCGACGGCCTTGTCGTACGCGGCCTGGGCCTTGGTCGCGGCGGCGCCCCGCGCGTACGGGCCCTGGTAGGTGCTCGACCCGTCGGCGTTGCGCGGCACCGAGAGGACGGCGAGCGCGTCGGTGGGACCACCGGTGACCGTCTTCGTGGCGAAGGTGCGCGAGATGCCGTAGGCGACGTCGGCGCAGGTGACCGGTGTGCCGTCCTGCCACGTCACGCCGTCGCGCAGGGTGAAGGTCCAGACCTTGAGGTCCTTGCTGGGGGTGCCGGCGTCGGTGGCGAGGTCGCCGACCACCTTCGCCTGGGCGTCGGGGTCGGTGCTCGGGCCGTAGGCCGTGAGGGTCCGGGCGAACACCCGGCCCGCGAAGGCCATGTCCTGACGGGCCGCCATGCGCTGCGGGTCCCAGGTGGCGACCGGCCCGAGGGAGAGCGCGTTGAGCGTCCCGCCGCGGGTGTCGACGCGGTCGCCGACGGCGGAGGAGGGCGCGGTGTCGGGACCGGACTGCGCGGAGCGCTGCCGGGCGACGACGACCCCGGCGCCGACGACCGAGGCGACCACCACCAGCACGAGCAGGAGGAGTCGCAGGGGCCGGCGCCGCCGGGACCGGCGCCGCCGCTGCGAGCGGCTGGGCGCGGTCTCCGGGGACGGGTCGGGGGTGCGGCGGTCGTTCCTGGCCATGCGGTGGGGGTTCAGCTCCTCCGGGCCCGGGCGGCGGCGCGGGCGCGCAGCGTCTGGTCGAGCTCGACCTTGCGGATGCGGACGGCCTCCGGGGTCACCTCGACGCACTCGTCCTCGCGGCAGAACTCGAGCGACTGCTCGAGGGAGAGCGCGCGCGGCGGCGCGAGGCGCTCGAGCACGTCGGCACCGGCCGAGCGCACGTTGGTGAGCTTCTTCTCCTTGGTGATGTTGACGTCCATGTCGTCGACGCGCGAGTTCTCGCCGACGATCATCCCCTCGTAGACCTCGGTGGTCGGCGGGATGAACAGCGTCCCGCGCTCCTGGAGGTTGGCCATCGCGTAGGCGGTGGCCGGCCCCGAGCGGTCGGCGACGAGCGAGCCGCTGATGCGGGTCGAGATCTCGCCCTGCCACGGCTCGTAGCCCTCGAAGACGTGGTTGGCGATGCCGGTGCCGCGGGTGTCGGTGAGGAACTGGGTGCGGAAGCCGATGAGCCCGCGCGAGGGCACGAGGTACTCCATCCGGACCCAGCCGGTGCCGTGGTTGGTCATCTGCTCCATCCGGCCCTTGCGGGCGGCGAGCAGCTGGGTGATCGAGCCGAGGTACTCCTCGGGGGTGTCGATGGTCAGCCGCTCGACGGGCTCGTGGACCTTGCCGTCGACCTCGCGGGTGACCACGACCGGCTTGCCGACGGTCAGCTCGTAGCCCTCGCGGCGCATCTGCTCGACGAGGATGGCCAGCGCGAGCTCGCCGCGGCCCTGGACCTCCCAGGCGTCGGGGCGCTCGGTGGGCAGGACGCGCATCGAGACGTTGCCGATGAGCTCGCGGTCGAGGCGGTCCTTGACGAGCCGCGCGGTGACCTTGGCGCCCTTGACGCGGCCGGCCATCGGGCTGGTGTTGATGCCGATGGTCATCGAGATGGCGGGCTCGTCGACCGTGATGAGGGGCAGCGGGCGGGGGTCCTCGAGGTCGGCGAGGGTCTCGCCGATGGTGATCTCGGGGATGCCGGCGACGGCGATGATGTCGCCGGGGCCGGCCTGCTCGGCGGGACGGCGCTCGAGGGCCTCGGTCATGAGCAGCTCGGTGATCTTCACCGGCACGGTCGAGCCGTCGCGGCGGCACCACGCGACCTGCTGGCCCTTGCGGATGGTGCCGTTGTGCACGCGCAGCAGGGCGAGGCGGCCGAGGAAGTTCGAGGCGTCGAGGTTGGTGACGTGCGCCTGGAGCGGGGCGCCCTCTTCGTAGGACGGCGCCGGGATGGTCTCGATGATCGTCCGGAACAGCGCCTCGAGGTCCTCGTCCTCGGGGAGGCCGCCGTCGGCGGGGCGGGTCAGCGAGGCGCGGCCGGCCTTGGCCGAGGCGTACACGACCGGGAAGTCGAGCTGGTCCTGGTGGTGCTCGGCGTCGACGAGGAGGTCCATGAACAGCTCGTAGACCTCGTCGACGACCTCGGCGATGCGGGCGTCGGGGCGGTCGACCTTGTTGATGCAGAGGACGACGGGCATCTGGGCCGCGAGCGCCTTGCGCAGGACGAAGCGGGTCTGCGGCAGCGGACCCTCGGAGGCGTCGACGAGCAGGACGACGCCGTCGACCATCGACAGGCCGCGCTCGACCTCGCCACCGAAGTCGGCGTGGCCGGGAGTGTCGATGATGTTGATGACCATGCCGTCGGTGATGCCGGCGTCGAGCGCCGCCTTGCCCGCGTAGCGGACGGCGGTGTTCTTCGCGAGGATGGTGATGCCCTTCTCGCGCTCGAGGTCGCCGGAGTCCATGGCGCGCTCGTCGACGTGCTGGTGCTCACCGAACGCGCCGGACTGCCAGAGCATCTTGTCGACGAGGGTGGTCTTGCCGTGGTCGACGTGAGCGACGATGGCGACGTTCCGGAGGTCGTCGCGGCGGGAGACAGACATGCCCACCAGTCTCTCAGGGATCGCGCTCCTGACCGAATCGGCGCCGGGCGGGTGCGGGCGCGCCCGCCGCAAGGTCTGCGGCGGCCGTTCGGTCTCACTTGGGTAACCACTCGTGTCGCCCCGTTCCCCCCAGCGGATTTGCTGGCTAGGGTCCGGGGAACCGCGGACGGGGGGACAGGCCCCTTGTGCGCGGACCTCAGCCGTCCGACCCGGGCGGTCAGAGTGATCGCACACCCAAGCGAGGTTCACACTGATGACACGTAAGCGCACGGCGCCCCTCGTCCTCCTGACGGCGGCCGCCCTGAGCATGACGGCGTGCGCCCAGTCCGAACGGGACTCCGGCGACGACGGAGGTTCGAGCGGCGGCGACGTCAAGGACACCGTCACCTTCGGCGCCGCAGGCGCCCCCGACGTCTTCGACCCGCTCTACGCGACCGACGGCGAGACCTTCCGCATCACCCGCCAGATCCACTCGGGCCTGCTCGGCATCAAGCCCGGCACCGCCGACATCCAGCCCGAGCTCGCCGAGAGCTGGACCCCGTCCGAGGACGGCCTCGCCTGGACCTTCAAGCTCCGCCAGGGCGTGAAGTTCAGCGACGGCGAGGCGTTCAACGCCGAGGCCGTCTGCTACAACATGGACCGGATGTTCACCCAGAAGGGCGCCGGTCAGACGGCGGCCGAGTACTGGACGTACTTCTTCGGCTCCTTCAGCGACGACCCGTCCGGCTCGCTCTTCAAGTCGTGCGAGGCCAAGGACGAGGGCACCGCGGTCATCAACATCACCCGCACCACCTCGAGCTTCCCGACGATCCTGTCCCTCGACTCCTTCTCGATGCAGTCCCCGAAGGCGCTCAAGGACGGCGACGCCAACAACATCCAGGCCCAGGGCGAGGGCTTCACCTACCCGGCCTACTCGAAGGCACCGGTCGGCATCGGCCCGTACAAGCTGTCGAAGTACGACGAGGCCAACAAGACGGTCACCCTCGTCGCCAACGACACCTTCTACGGCGAGAAGGCCAAGACCAAGAACCTCGTCTTCAAGATCGTCCCCGACGAGAGCACCCGCCGCCAGGAGCTGCAGGCCGGCTCCATCGACGGCTACGACCTGCCCAACCCGGTCGACTGGAAGGGCCTGGAGGACAGCGGCAACAAGGTCGAGATCCGGCCCGCCTTCAACATCCTCTACATGGGTCTGAACCCCGAGCGGAACGCGAAGCTGAAGGACCTGCGGGTGCGCCAGGCCATCGCCTACGCCCTCAACCGGGACCAGATGGTCAAGACCCAGCTGCCCGAGGGCGCCAAGGTGGCCTCGCAGTTCATGCCCGACACCGTCGCCGGCTACAACACCTCGCTCCAGCCGTACCCGTACGACGTGGAGAAGGCCAAGGCCCTGCTCAAGGAGGCCGGCGCCGAGGGCATGACCCTCAAGTTCGCCTTCCCGACCGAGGTGTCGCGGCCGTACATGCCGGACCCGCAGAAGATCCACGCGGCGTTCGTCAAGGACCTCGAGGCCGTCGGCATCAAGGTCGAGCAGGTCAGCAAGCCGTGGAACGGTGGCTACCTCGACGACGTGTCGAAGAACGCCGCCTACGACGCCTGGCTGCTCGGCTGGACCGGTGACTACAACGCCGCGGACAACTTCCTCGGCACGTTCTTCAGCAACCTCAAGAGCAACGACTTCCACACGAGCGTCATGCCGTGGGGCAAGACGCTCTCGGACGACCTGAAGAAGGACGACGCCATCGTCGACGAGGGCGAGCGCGAGGCCGCGTACCAGGACCTCAACAAGCGCATCGCCGAGGAGTACCTGCCGGGCATCCCGATCAGCCACTCCCCGCCGGCGCTGGTCACCAGCGGCAAGGTCAAGGGCCTCACCGCGAGCCCGCTGACCGCCGAGATGTTCGACACCGTCACGGCCGGAAAGTGACGGTGCGGGGACTCGTCCCCGCGGCACAGCACGTATAGGGTCGGTGGCCGCCCCGGACGCGAGTTCGGGGCGGCCACCGTCGTCCACCCGGGAACACCAGGAGCCTCACGTTGGCGAGATTCATCCTCAGGCGACTCCTCCAGATGGTCGGGGTCGTCTTCATCCTCTCCCTGCTCCTGTTCTTCTGGCTGCGCTCCCTCCCCGGCGGCACGGTCTCCGCGATCCTCGGCGAGCGCGCCACCCCCGAGACCCGTGAGGCCCTCACCAAGGCCTTCGGCCTCGACCAGCCGGTGTGGGTCCAGTACCTGAAGTTCCTCGGCCGGGCCGCCCAGGGCGACTTCGGGGTCTCGACCCGCGTCCTGCCCGGCGCCGACGCGCTGAGCATCTTCCTCGACCGGCTGCCGGCCACCATCGAGCTGAGCTTCTTCGCCCTCCTCATCGCCATCGCGCTGGGCATCCCGCTCGGGTACGTCTCGGCGCGCCGGGCCAACTCCCCCCTCGACAGCGGTCTCGTCATCGTCTCGCTCGTCGGCGTGGCGGTCCCGGTCTTCTTCCTCGCCTTCCTCCTCAAGTACCAGTTCGCCGTCGACCACAACTGGCTGCCGGTCTCGGGGCGCCAGGACAACCTCGGCTGCACGCGCGTCACGAACTTCTTCGTCCTCGACGGGTTGCTGACCCGCGAGTTCGACTGCACCGCCAGCGCGCTCAAGCACCTCGTGCTCCCCTCGATCGCCCTGGCGACCATCCCGTTCGCGGTGATCTACCGCATCACCCGGGCCTCGGTGCTCGAGGTGCTCGGCGAGGACTACGTGCGCACCGCCGAGTCCAAGGGACTCACCGCCCGGGTCATCCGTGGCCGGCACGTCCTGCGCAACGCGCTGCTCCCGGTCGTCACGACGATCGGTCTCCAGACCGGTGGCCTGCTCGCCGGCGCCGTGCTCACCGAGACGGTCTTCAACTTCGGCGGCATCGGCAGCGCGCTCGCCGACGCCTTCCGCGGCCGCGACTACTCGGTGCTCCAGGTGCTGATCCTCGCGGCGGCCGCCATCTACGTCATCATCAACCTGCTCGTCGACATCGCGTATGCGGTCATCGACCCGAGGGTGAGGACCCGATGAGCCCCAGCAACCCGATGAACCGCCGCAAGGACCGCATCGACGACCTCGCCGCCTCCTCCGGCGGCGGCACCACCGTCCTCGTCCGCGAGGCCGGCGCGGTCGACGAGAAGCCGGGCGTCTCGCTCATCGCCAGCGCCTGGCAGCGGCTTCGGCGCAACCCGGTCTTCCTCCTCGGCCTGGGCATCACGGTCGTGTTCGTCGTCCTCGCGCTCATCTCGCCGTTCATCGCCCCCCACGACCCGGCCGACAACCCGCTCATCGACCAGGTCCGTCAGCAGACCAACCCGATCCCCGGCCCGCAGCCCGGGTACCCGCTCGGCGGTGACAACGCGGGCCGCGACTTCCTCTCCCGGCTGCTCGTCGGCAGCCAGCAGACACTCATCGTCGGGGTCTTCGCGACGATCTTCGGGCTGGCGGGCGGCATGCTCCTCGGCATCCTCGCGGGTGCCCTCGGCGGCTGGGTCGACGCGCTCGTCATGCGCATCGTCGACGTCCTGCTCTCGATCCCCTCGCTGCTGCTGGCCTTCTCCATCGCGGCGCTCGCCTCCCGGCCGAGCCAGCTGACGGTGATCATCGCCGTGGCCGCCGTGCAGGTGCCGATCTTCGCGCGGCTGCTGCGCGGCTCGATGCTGGCCCAGCGCCACAGCGACCACGTGCTCGCCGCCCGCGCCCTCGGGGTCACCGAGCGGGCCGTGGTGTTCCGGCACATGCTGCCCAACTCGCTCGGGCCGCTCATCGTCCAGTCCACGCTGGTGCTCGCGACCTCGATCATCGACGCCGCGGCGCTGTCCTTCCTCGGCCTCGGCAACCCCGACGACCGCCGCCCGGAGTGGGGCGCGATGCTCGGGTCGTCGCAGAAATACATCTACGACTACCCGCACCTGGCCGTGTACCCGGCGCTCTGCATCATCGTCGTGGCCCTCGGCTTCACGCTGATGGGCGAGTCGCTGCGCGAGGCCCTCGACCCCAAGAGCAGGAGGTGACCCGCCGATGACCGCCACGGCGACCACGCCCCCCACCCGTCGGCACGGCGAGGAGCCACTGCTCTCCGTCCGCGACCTGCGCGTCACCTTCACCCGGCAGGGCGAGGAGGACTTCACCGCCGTCGACGGCGTCTCCTTCGACGTCCGGCCCGGCCAGACCGTCGGCCTCGTCGGCGAGTCCGGCTGCGGCAAGTCGGTCACCTCGCTGGCGATCATGGGCCTGCTCCCGGAGCGCGGGAACCGCGTCGAGGGCAGCGCGACCTTCGACGGCACCGACCTGCTGCGCCTCTCCGGCTCCGAGATGCGCGACCGGCGCGGCCGGGACATCGCGATGATCTTCCAGGACCCGCTCTCCTCGCTGAACCCGGTCGTGCCCGTGGGGCTCCAGGTCACCGAGATCCTCGAGCGGCACCGCAAGATGTCGCGCAAGGCCGCCACGCCGCTGGCCCGCGAGCTGCTCCAGCGGGTCGGCATCCCCGACCCCGACCGCCGGCTCAAGGACTACCCGCACCAGATGTCCGGCGGGATGCGCCAGCGCGCGCTCATCGCGATGGCCCTGGCGTGCGCGCCCCGGCTGCTGATCGCCGACGAGCCGACCACCGCGCTCGACGTGACCATCCAGGCGCAGATCCTCAGCCTGCTCAAGGAGCTCGTCCAGGAGACCGGCACGGCCCTGGTGATGATCACGCACGACCTCGGCGTCGTCGCCGGGCTCTGTGACGAGGTCAACGTCCTCTATGGCGGCCGCATCGTCGAGCGGGCCGAGCGGCACGCGCTCTTCGAGCAGCCGCGCCACCCGTACACGAACGGCCTGCTGGCCTCCATCCCCCGGCTCGACTCGGCCCGGGCGCCGCTGACGCCCATCCCGGGCTCGGTGTCCGACAACCTGCCGTGGGCGAGTGCCTGCGCGTTCGCCCCCCGCTGCTCGCAGCCGGTGGAGGCCTGCACGCAGCGAACGCCCGAGCTCGAGGAGTCCGCCGGGCGGGCCCTGCGCTGCTTCAACCCCGTGGAGGTCACCCGATGACGACGACCGCCGAGCCCGCCGGGACGGCCCCCGAGGCCGACGAGCGCGACCTGCTCGTCGACGCCCGTGGCGTCAAGGTGCACTTCCCCATCAAGCGCGGCGTCATCTTCGACAAGGTGATCGGGCACGTCTACGCCGTCGACGGCGTCGACCTGCAGATCCGCCGCGGCGAGACCTACGGGCTCGTCGGCGAGTCCGGCTGCGGCAAGTCCACCCTCGGGAAGGCGATCCTCAACCTCGAACCGCCCACGGAGGGAACGGTTCTCGTCGACGGTACGGACGTGTCGTCGCTCAAGGGTGCGGAGCTGCGCAAGCGCCGCAAGGACTTCCAGATGGTCTTCCAGGACCCGATGAGCAGCCTCGACCCGCGCCAGTCGGTCGAGTCGCTCCTCGTCGAGGGGATGAAGGCGCACGGGCTGGCCGACGACGAGAAGGCCACCGCGACGCGGCTACGCGAGCTGCTCAAGGCCGTCGGCCTGCCCGCAGCGGCGCTCAAGAAGTACCCGCACGAGTTCTCCGGCGGCCAGCGCCAGCGCATCGGCATCGCCCGGGCCCTGGCCGTCGAGCCCAAGCTGATCGTCGCCGACGAGCCGGTCTCGGCGCTCGACGTGTCGGTGCAGGCGCAGGTCATCAACCTGCTCGAGGAGCTCCAGGACGAGTTCGACCTCACCTACCTCGTCGTCGCCCACGACCTCGCGGTGGTGCGCCACATCAGCGACCGGATCGGGGTCATGTACCTGGGCGGCATGGTTGAGGAGGCCGAGGCCGACGACCTCTACGCCACTCCCCTGCACCCATACACACGGGCCCTGCTGTCGGCCGTGCCGCTGCCCGACCCGGCGGCCGAGGACGCGCGCGAGCAGATCCTGCTCGTCGGCGACCTGCCCTCGCCCTCGCGCCCGCCGACCGGGTGCCGCTTCCACACCCGCTGCCCGTGGCGGCAGGAGACGCGCTGCGACGACGAGCGGCCCGAGCTGCGGGTCGTCGAGGTCGACGGCGTGCCGGCCTCGCACCGGGTCGCCTGCCACTTCGCCGAGGAGATCGCCCAGGGCGAGATCGAGCGGCACGAGGTGACGGCGACGGCGACGGTCCAGGACTGGCGCGGTGGCGACGACGGCGACGCCATCGGGCCGGCCTCGGTGGCCGAGGCGCAGATCGACCCTCGGGGCAACCAGGCCGGCAACGGCGGAGGATTCTGAGGCGTTCCGACGGGTGAGGCTCACCTGAGGTGCCGTGGGCGCCGCGGGTGGCCGATGATGGCGGGATGAGCCGACTCCTCACCGACGACGAGGTCACCCGCCAGCTCGCCGACCTGCCCGGGTGGGTGCGCGAGGGCGACGCCATCGTGGCGACCATCGAGGCGCCCGACTTCCCGGCCGCGATCCGCCTGGTCGCCGCGGCGGCCGACGACGCCGAGCAGATGAACCACCACCCGGACATCGACATCCGGTGGCGCACGACGCGCTGGCTGCTCACGACCCATGACGCCGGCGGGCTGACCCAGCTCGACGTCGAGCTCGCGCACCGCATCTCGGCGGCGGCGCGGGCCGAGGGAGCGACCCTCGGTGGCTGACGCGCGCCCCGCCTCGACGACCCCCGAGGCGGCCGCGGCCGCCCTCGAGACCCACCACGAGGCCCACGACGGCTCGATGGCCGCCCGGCTCAACTGGCTGCGCGCCGGGGTGCTCGGCGCCAACGACGGCATCGTCTCGACCGCCGGCCTCGTCATCGGCGTCGCCGCGGCCACGACCGAGCGCGGGCCGGTGCTCACCGCCGGCCTGGCCGGCCTCGCCGCGGGGGCGATGAGCATGGCGGTCGGCGAGTACGTGTCGGTCAGCACGCAGCGCGACTCCGAGCGCGCGCTCATCGCCAAGGAGGTCCGTGAGCTGCGCGAGGAGCCCGAGGCCGAGCTCGCCGAGCTGGCGGGCATCTACGAGGGCAAGGGCCTCTCCCCCGACCTCGCCCTGCAGGTCGCCACAGAGCTGACGGCGCACGACGCCCTCGCGGCGCACGCAGAGGTCGAGCTGGGCATCGACCCCGAGAACCTCACCAACCCGTGGCACGCGGCGTGGGCCTCGATGGTGGCGTTCACCGTCGGGGCGCTGCTGCCGCTGCTCGCCGTCGTGCTGCCGCCGACCGCCTGGCGGGTTCCGGTGACGGTCGTGGCGGTGGTGCTCGCGCTGGCGTTCACCGGGCTGGTCAGCGCACGGCTCGGCGACGCCGACGCTCGCCGCGCCACCGTGCGCGTCGTCATCGGGGGGCTGCTCGCGATGGCCGTCACGTACGGCATCGGCTCGCTCGTCGGCACCCAGGTCGGCTGAGCGTGGCCCGCCTCCTCGTCGTCCAGCACGAGCCGGACGCCCCCCTCGCCTGGCTCGGCGAGTGGTGGGCCGCGGCCGGGGTGGAGCTCGACGTCGTCCGTGGCGACCTCGGGCAGCCGGTGCCCTCGCGGCTCGCGGGGTCCGGCGCCGACGGTCTGGTCGTTCTCGGCGGCGCGATGGGCGCGAACGACGACGCCGAGCACCCCTGGCTGACGCCGACCAAGGAGCTCGTCCGCGACTCGGTGCGGCGCGGGCTGCCGGTGCTCGGGGTCTGCCTCGGGCACCAGCTCGCGTCGGTGGCGCTCGGCGGGCGGGTGGGGCGCAACCCGACCGGCCGGACCATCGGGCTGGTGCCGGTGGCGCTCACGCCGGAGGGTCAGGGCGACCCGCTGCTGGCCGGGCTCGGCGGCTCGCCGGCGGTGCACTTCAACGACGACGTCGTGCTCGACGTGCCGCCGGGCGCCAGCGTGCTGGCGCGGCTGCCCGACGGCCGGCCGCAGGCGCTGCGGTTCGGGTTGCGGGCGTGGGGCGTGCAGTTCCACCCCGAGACCTCGCCGGAGGTCTTCGCCGACTGGCTGCGGTGGGAGCGCCCCGACGGCCTGACCGACGCCGACCGCGAGGTGCTGGCCTCGGTCGAGGCCGGCCGCGAGGCGCTGCGCGCGGCCTGGGCCCCCCTGGCCGAGCGCTTCCTCACCCAGCTCCCCTGACGGCCCGCCCGCCGGCTTCGGTTCGAGGTATCCCGCTGCCGTCTCACGGTGGCCGGATAGCTCGAACCGTCCGGCTACCGGCTGCGGAGGGCCTCGAAGAGGGGCTCGGCGAGCGCCGACTCGCGGATGTCGTCGAGGTCCACCGGCTCGCCGTCCGGGCCGGCCAGCGGCAGGCGCCAGTTGGGGTACTCGTCGTTAGTTCCCGGCTGGTTGATGGCCCGCCGGTCGCCGACGACGTCGGGCAGCGAGACGGCGAGCATCCGGCTCGGCGTCTGAGCGAGCCACCGGTGGAGGGCCACGACCGTCTCGTCGACGTCGGCGCCCGGCGCCAGCAGCCCCCGCGCCTCCAGTGCCTCACGCACCCGCCCGATGGCCGACTCCTCGACCGCCCGCTCCTCCTCGACCGGCCGGGTCAGCAGCCCGAGCCGCTCGCGCACCGCGACGTGCTCGAGGGTCAGGTACCCGGCGGTCGGCGGCAGGTCGTGCACCGTCACCGTCGAGAGGCACAGGTCGCGGTAGGACTCCGGCGGGCGCACCCGGTCCTCGTCCCACTCGAACCAGAGGATGGACGTGCCGAGCAGCCCGCGCTCGGTCAGCACCTGCCGCACGTTGGGCGCCACGACCCCGAGGTCCTCGCCGATGACGACCGCCCCCGCCCGCTGCGCCTCGAGGACGAGGATGCCGAGCAGCGCCTCCTCGTCGTAGTACACGTAGGTGCCCTCGGCGGGGGTGCCGCCGGCCGGGATCCACCACAGCCGGAACAGCCCGAGGATGTGGTCGACCCGGATGCCGCCGGAGTCGCGCAGCACGGTGCGCACCATGTCGCGGAACGGCGCGTAGCCCTGCTCGGCCAGCCGGTCCGGGCGCCACGGCGGCTGGCTCCAGTTCTGCCCGAGCTGGTTGAACTGGTCCGGCGGGGCCCCGACCGTCACCCCGCGGGCCAGCGCGTCGCCGAGCGCCCACGCGTCGGCACCCACGGGATGCACCCCGACGGCCAGGTCGTGGACCACGCCGAGGGACATCCCCGCCGCCTGCGCCTCGCGCTGGGCCGAGGCCAGCTGCCCCTCGAGCAGCCACTGCATCCACCGGTGGAGGTCCACGGCGCCGGGGTGCTCAGCCCGGAAGGCGTGCACGGCCGGACCGTCCGGGTCCTGCAGCTCGGCGGGCCACGCGGTGAACGGCAGCCCGTGGTGGTCGGCCAGCGCGCACCACGTCGCGAAGTCGAGCAGCCCGCGACCCTCGCGCTCGCAGAACTCGGCGAACGAGGCCGCCCGCGCGCCCGCCAGCCCGGCGTCGTGCACCAGCTCGAGCGCCTCGCGCTTGAGCGTCCAGGCGGCGTCGCGGTCGATCCGCTCGGCGGCGTCGAGGGCGCGGGCCCGGGCCGCGAGGCCGAGGAAGCGCCGGTGCGCGGCCGGGTCGAGCGCCGCGACCTCGGGCACGTCCTCGACGCGCAGGTAGAGCGGGTTGACGAAGCGCCGCGTCGTCGGCAGGTACGGCGAGGCCTCCATCGGCCCGGACGGCTCCGCGGCGTGCAGCGGGTTGACGAGCACGAAGTCGGCGTCGTGCGCGGCCGCGGCCCACGTCGAGAGGTCCGCGAGGTCGCGCAGGTCACCCACGCCCCACGAGCCGGGCGAGCGCACCTGGTACAGCTGGGCCATCAGCCCGACGACCCGGCGCGAGGCCACCGGCTCGGGGAGCTCGAGGCGCTCGGGGGTGACGACGAGGACGCTCGTCAGCGTCGTGGGGTCGAGCGGCGCTGCGTCGACCTCCGCGACCAGCCGGTGCCAGCCCAGCGGCAGGTCGACCGGCACCGCGAACGTCGCCTCTCCGACGGCGGACCCGTCGACGACGCGGTCCGGCACCCAGCGGTCCACCTGCTCCAGCGTGCGGCGACCGCCGTCCTCGAGCTCGGCGTGCACGGCCACACCCGCGCCGGCCGGCACGTGGACGGCGACCTCCCGGGCGCGGCCGGCCCGCGCGACCACGGTGGCCGGCAGGGTCCGACGCCACGGCGCGTCGGCGTGGTCGGCCAGGGCCGCGTCCACCTCGTCGTCGTCGGCCGCGGCCACCCCGAGGGCGGCGAGCACGGCGCGGATGGACTCGGCCGAGACGGCGACGTGCTGTCCCACCCAGTCCCAGTACTCGGTCGCGACGCCGTGGGCCTGGGCGAGCTCGACGAGCCGGGGCGAGGGGGTGGAGGGCATGGGCCCATCCTGCCAACTGCC
>NZ_JBNVZV010000038.1:0-24980 GCF_050496545.1 Phycicoccus avicenniae
GGTCGCCGGCCTCGACAACATGGCCGAGCAGTCGGTGCAGGTGCAGGCGTGGAACGAGCTGGGCGCCGGTCCGTTCGGTCCGGCGGTGACGATGCAGTCCGCCGGCACCCCGGCGGCGCTGCCGGCCCCGGGCATCAGGGCCAGCGGTCCGGGTCCGGCGCAGGACAGCGCGACGCTGAACGTCACCTGGCAGCAGGGCTCGCCCAACGGCCCGCCCACGACGAAGTACTCGCTCTACCAGCGGGTCGGTGGTGGTGGCTGGACCAAGGTCACCGACACCTCGCCCTCGGTGCAGTTCGCCGATGTCGTCATCCCCTACGACGGACGCACCTACGAGTACACGGCGACCCTGACCAACGGCGCGGGCCTGGAGTCACCGCAGTCGAACTCCTCGTCGTTCACGTCGATCGGGCAGCCGTCCACCCCGACCGTGGTTGCTGCCACCCCCACCGACAACAAGAGGGTGGAGGTGACCGTGTCGGTCGGCCAGCCGCGCGCCGGGTCGTTCACCGCCATCCGATGGCGCGGCGGCGGGCTGAACGGCACGGTCGCGTGCCAGTGCGCCGCGGGTTCGCAGAAGACGTTCACGGTCGGTCCGTTCGACACCGCGGGGACGGGCAGCGGCAGCTCGATCACGATCAAGGCGCGCACGGTCAACTCCGGCGACCAGGAGTCCGTCGAGGCCACGTCGAACGCGGTGACCCCGTACGGTCCGACGCTCACCCCGACCGGGCTGAACAGCACCCGCAGCGGTAACACCATCACCTGGAGCTGGAACCTGCCCCAGAACGGTCGCGACATCACCGACGTCCAGGTCCGCGGGGCCGTCGACGCCACGTACGGCGGCAACCGCACCCAGGTCAGCTTCACCGGTCAGGACGGCCAGACGTACGGGCTCGAGGTCCGGCAGAAGTCCGCCGCCGGGTGGTCCGACTGGGCCGGCCCGGACCGGCAGACCATCCCCGACCCCAAGACCGTCACCGTGCTCAAGGGCAGCACCTGCTCCGAGCGCTCCTGCGCCACCGGGAACGGTTCGTGCACGACTGCGGGCTGCCGGTGGATCGCGGTGCGCACCTCCGGCTTCGGCGGTGGCGTCAACTGTTCCTTCCAGCTCGACGGTCGCGCCGTCAGCGGGTGGAGCGGCATGTCGATGGGCGGGAACGCGACGAAGGAGAGCGACAACTTCTACGGCGGCACAGGCACGGTCACAGCGACCTGTGGAGGAGTCTCGGACTCGCTCAACTGGTAGCGGTGCCCCGCGTCCGGGGAGGGCTGTCGGTGCTCGCCTCTAGCGTCGTGGGCAACACCTGGAAAGGGGTGAGCCGCATGACCCGACCCGACGTCATGACCGTCGACTGCCGCACCTGCCCCGTGCGGGAGCTGCACTGCGACGACTGCATGGTGCCCGTGCTCCTGTCGCTCACCGCGCCCGGCAGCCGCTCCGACACCGCCCTCGACGCCGAGGAGCGGGCCGCCGTCACCCGGCTGGTCCGGGCCGGCCTCGTCGACCCCGAGACCGCCGGCACGGCCCGCGCCCGGCTGGAGCCGGGGCACGCCGTCCGGGGTGGGCGCGCCGTCGGCTGACCGGTCGCCCGGGGGCACGCAGGCGCGCTCCCTACGATGTGCCGGTGCCCGTCCGCCCCGTCCCGCCGTCCCCGCCTCGGCGGCCGTGGGCGAGCGCCGGGCCGACCCTGGCCGTCCTGCTGTTCGCCGGATGCTCCGCCACGCCGGCCCCCACCCCTTCGTCCACCACGCCCACCGCCACCGCCCCTTCGCCGTCCACCTCCTCGCCGGCCTCCGCCTCCGAGGTCGCGACCGCGGTCGACGCCCTGCTGACCCGCCGGGAGGCGGCCCTGGTCGCCGGCGACACGCGGGCCTTCACCGCCACCGTCGCCGAGCCGGCATCGGATGCCGGCCGCGCCCAGCTGGCGTCCTCGAGCGCCGCCCGGGCGCTGCGGGTCGCCCGGCTCACCCACGACGTCGTCGCGCCCGTCGACGACCCCTCGGACGTCGAGGTCACCCTCCGCTACCGCATCGCGGGCACCGACCGGGCCGACCGTACGGCCCGGGTGCGGTACGCCGTCGTCCGCGTGGGTGGGACGTGGCGGGTGGCGGAGGAGACCGCGGTGGAGGCGGCGCCACCCTGGCTGGCGATGCCCGGGATGCGGGTCGTGCGCACGTCCCGCGCCGTCGTCGTGGGGACCGCCCCGGACACCGCGCTCGAGGCCGCCTCGCGCACCGTCGAGCGGGCCCTGCCGCGCCTGGCGAAGGACTGGTCCGACACGCCCCGGCGGGTCCTCGTGCTCGTCCCCGCCACCGTCGCCGAGGCCGCCGCGCTCGGCGGCGGGACCGCGGGCGGGGTGGGCCGCGTCGCGGCGAGCACCGACGGGCCGCTCGGCGCCGACGGCCGGGCCACCGGTGACCGGGTCGTGCTCGACCCACAGGCCCGCGAGCGGCTGACGCCGGCCGGGCGCGACGTCGTCCTCACCCACGAGCTGGCCCACGTGGCCGTCCGCGCGAGCGTGCCCGGTTCGGCGCCGACCTGGCTCTCCGAGGGGTACGCGGACCACGTCGGCTACGCCCGGGCCGACGTGCCGGACGCCGCCCTCCTCGCCCCGCTGACCGCGGCCGTCCGGGCGGGTACCGCGCCGACCGCGTTGCCGGACACCGCATCCCTCGACCCGGCGGTGGGAGACATCGAGGTCGGCTACCTCGCGGCCTGGCAGGCGGCCGAGCTCGTGGCCGACCGGTACGGGGAGGCCACCCTCCGGCGGCTGGTGCGCCGCTGCTCGGTCCTCGGCCCGCAGGAGGCCGCCGAGCGCGCGTGCGACGCGACGATGCCCGCCGTGCTCGGCACCGACCGCGCCGGTCTCACCCGGGCGTGGCGGCAGCGGCTGGACGCGCTGGCTCGCTGACCTCCTCGGTGCGCCGCGTGGACGCCGGCAGCACGAGCGAGGCCGCCACGAGGGCCCCGGTGAGCCAGAACTGGTTGTAGAACGCCTGCTTGTTCACGAGGTTGGCCACGGCGAGGACCAGCGCCAGCCAGCGCAGCACCTCGGCGACAGGGGGCTGGCGCCGCCACACCACGAGGACCGCCGCACCGACGGCGGCGACCATGGCGGCCCCGGTCACCGCGAAGGGCAGCGTCACCCCGTGCTCGTTGAGGAAGTAGAGGAACCAGGTGTTGGCGAAGCGGATCGGGTGGAAGGTCAGCAGCGTCGTCACGGTGTCGCCGAAGAACGCCCCGGCGTCGGCGAGCACCCACGGCAGGACGAGCAGGCCGGTCAGGCCGCCCGTGGCCAGCGTGCGGCGCCACCCGAAGGGCTGCCAGACGAGGAGCACCGGCGCGAGGAGGGCCAGGTGCTGCTTGCTGGCGCAGGCCAGGGCCAGCGGGACCACCGCCCACCAGGCGTGCCCGCGGCGCACCAGCGCCGCCCACCAGACGAGCAGGGCCGCGAGCACCGGCTCGGTCCACGCCTGGTCGACCTGGGTGAGGGTGCCGGGAGCCAGGACGAGGATCGCGGCGACGGCCGCGGTGCGGGCGGTGCGCCCGGCATCGGTCCCGGCGAGCGCCCAGAGCCCGGCGAGCAGCACGAGGGTCCAGACGAGGAGCATCCACCGGACGTCGCCGGCGACCCAGCGTCCCGGGGCGGTGAGCACCGCCATCCACGGGAGGTAGGGGAAGAAGTCCTGGACGCCGGGGGAGTCGGTCCACTGCTGCGTGTAGACGTTCTCGCCCCGACCGATGGCGTCCGCACCCTGCTGCAGCACCACCCACACGTCGATGCGCGGTGCCTTGTCGCCGATGATCGTGACCGCCGCGAGGGCGGTGTGCGTCACGCCCGCGGTGACCAGGGCAGCGGGCGCGCCCCACGAGCGCCCGATGAGCAGCAGTGCGGCGCAAGCCAGTCCGCCGACGGTGAGGACGGTGAGCGCCGCGGTCAGCCATCCGCCGCGCAGGTACGAGAAGAGCGGCACCGTGAGGGTGAGGACCACCGAGACCCCCAGCACGGCCGGCGCCAACCAGCGGGGGAGCGCGACGTCGGTGCGGCGGACCAGCCACCACGCCAGGAGGGCGGTGCAGGCGGTGAGGGTCAGCAGGATCGGCACCCGGAAGCGCACGACGCTCCACTGGAGCACGCCGAACCACGCGAGCCACGCGAGGCCGAGGACGACGGCGGGCAGCACCGCCGGGAGGACCGCCGGCGCGGGCCGGACCCCGCCCTCCCGCGCGAGGGCGTCAGCCACCGTAGAGCGCGTCGACCTCGTCGCCGAAGTCGCGCATCACGACGTTGCGCTTGAGCTTGAGCGACGGCGTGAGGTGGCCGGACTCCTCGGTGAAGTCGGTGTCGAGGATGACGAACTTGCGGATCGACTCGGCCTTGGAGACAGCGGTGTTCGCGTCGTCGACGGCCTTCTGGACCTCGGCGAGGATGCGCTCGTCCTCCTTGGCCTTCGCGAACGGCACGCCGTCGAGGCCGTGGTTGGAGGCCCAGCCCGGGTACATCTCCTCGTCGAGGGTGACGAGCGCGCCGATGAACGGCTTGCCGTCGCCGACGACGATGCACTGGCTGATGAGGGGGTGGGCGCGCAGCCGGTCCTCGAGGACGGCCGGGGCGACGTTCTTGCCACCCGCGGTCACGAGGATCTCCTTCTTGCGGCCGGTGATCCGCAGGTACCCCTTGTCGTCGAGCTCGCCGATGTCGCCGGTGTGGAACCAGCCGTCGCGGACGGCGTCGGAGGTGGCCTGCTCGTTGCCGCGGTAGGCGCGGAAGACGTTGACCCCACGCAGGCAGATCTCGCCGTCGTCGGCGATGCGCACGTCGACCCCGGGCAGCGGCGGCCCGACGGTGCCGATGCGCATGGCGTCCGGGAGGTTCACCGTGGCCGGCGCGGTGGTCTCGGTGAGGCCGTAGCCCTCGAGGATGCTCACCCCGATGCCGCGGAAGAAGTGCCCGAGGCGGGTGCCGAGGGGTGCCCCGCCGGAGACGGCGTACTGCACGCGGCCGCCCATCGCCTCGCGCAGCTTCGCGTAGACGAGCTTGTCGAACACGGTGTGCCGCAGGCGCAGCCCCAGCGGAACGGTCCCGGCGTCCGTGGCCTCGGACCACGCGATGGCGGTGGCCGCCGCGCCGGCGAAGATCTTGCCCTTGCCGCCGGCCTCGGCCTTGGCCTCCGCGGAGTTGTAGACCTTCTCGAAGACGCGCGGCACGGCGAGGATGAAGGTGGGGCGGAAGCTCGCGAAGTCGTCCATGAGCGTCTTGAGGTCGGAGGAGTGACCCATCCGGACCCCCGCCGTGACGGCGAGGACCTCGATGAAGCGTGCGAACACGTGCGCCAGCGGGAGGAACAGCAGCGTGGAGGCGCCCTCGCCCTTGACCACCGCGGCGATCTGCTCGGCGGTGTTCTCGGCGAGGGTGAGGAAGTTGCCGTGGGTCAGCTCGACGCCCTTGGGGCGGCCGGTGGTGCCCGAGGTGTAGATGACGGTGGCGAGGCTCTCGCGGGTCAGGCCCTCGAGGCGCCCCGCGAGCTCGGCGTCGTCGACGTCGGCGCCGTCGCGGCTCAGGGTGTCGACGTCACCGTGGTCGAGCACCCAGGTGTGCCGCAGGCCGGAGAGCCGCTCGCGGCCCTTCTCGACGGCCGCCAGGTGCTGCTCGGTCTCGACGACGATGCCGACCGCGCGCGAGTCGGAGAGGATCCACTCGACCTGGTCGGCCGAGGAGGTCTCGTAGATCGGGACCGGCACCGCGCCGGCTGCCCAGAGGGCGAAGTCGGTGAGGGTCCACTCGTAGCGGGTGCGGCTCATGATGCCGACGACGTCGCCGACGCCGATGCCCGCGGCGACGAAGCCCTTGGCCAGTGCGTCGACCTCGGCGGCGAAGGTGGCGGCCGTGACGGCGGTCCAGCCCGCGCCGGCCCGCACGGAGAACGTCACCCGCCCGGGCTCCCGCGCGGCGATCCGGGCCGGGAGGTCACCGAGGGTGCCTTCGCTCGTCGTGGGCAGGACGAGCGGTGTGGACGTCTCGTGCACCGTCGGACTCCTTCGTGCGCGGGTGGGCGGACCCCTCAACTCTAGGCCCCGGCGTGCGGGTAGCCTGCGGTGCCATGGCCGACCGCACCCGATCCACCATCGACATCGCCGCCGCACCCGGCGAGGTCCTCGACGTCATCGCGGCGTTCGAGTCCTACCCCGAGTGGGCGGAGCAGGTGAAGGACTGCACGGTCCTCACCGAGGACGGCGACGGCTGGGCCGACCAGGTCGAGTTCACCCTCGACGCCGGGGCGATCAAGGACCAGTACGTCCTCGAGTACGACTGGGACGTCGCCGAGGACGGCACCGGCACCATCTCCTGGCACCTCGTGCGCGCCTCGCTGCTCAAGGGCCTCACCGGCAGCTACACCCTCGAGGAGGTCGGCGCCGGCACGCGCGTCGGCTACGACCTCGAGGTCGACCTCACGATCCCGATGATCGGGATGCTCAAGCGCAAGGCCGAGAAGCTCATCATCGACGCCGCGCTCTCCGAGCTGAAGAAGCGCGTCGAGGGCTGAGCGCCACGATGAGCGCACCGGGGTGGCACGACCAGGTGGGGAGCGTGGCCGAGGAGGCCGGACGCCTCCTCGAGAGCCTGCGTCGCGCCGGCCAGGACGACGGAGGAGCGGCGCCGACCGGAGCCCCGGACGACGCGGACCGTGCGGACCACACCGCGCCCCGCACCGATGGGCCGCCCGCGGCCGGGTTCTCGTGCGACGACCCCGTCTGCCAGTGGTGCCCCGTGTGCCGGGCCTCGGCGTTCGTACGGCAGCTGAGCCCCGAGACCCTCTCCGGCCTCGCCGAGCTCGCCGGCTTCGCCGCCACCGTGCTCGGCGACCTCGCCGCGTCCCGTGCCCGCCAGGACCGGCCCCGCGACCCGCACGAGGAGGCCCGCGATGACTGACGGACCGCTGGCGGTCGGCGTCGACATCGGGGGCACCAAGGTCGCCGCCGGGGTCGTCGACGCCGGCGGCGCCGTGCTGCGCCGGACCCGGCGCGACACCCCGCACCGCTCCACGAGCCCCCGCGTCGTCGAGGACACCATCGTCTCGGCCGTCGAGGAGCTGCTCGGGCACGGCGACGAGATCGTCGGGGTCGGCATCGGCGCCGCGGGCTTCGTGGCCGCCGACCGCGCCACGGTCGTCTTCGCCCCGCACCTGTCGTGGCGCAACGAGCCGCTGCGCGCCGCCCTCGGCGAGCGGCTCGACCTGCCGATCTTCGTCGACAACGACGCCAACGCCGCCGCGTGGGCCGAGCACCGCTTCGGGGCCGGGCGGGGCGAGAGCCACCTCGTGATGGTCAACCTCGGCACCGGCATCGGGGGCGGCATCGTCCTCGACGGGCGGGTCCTGCGCGGGCGGTTCGGCATCGCGGGGGAGTTCGGGCACATGCAGGTCGTCCCCGACGGCATCCGCTGCGAGTGCGGCAACCGCGGATGCTGGGAGCAGTACGCCTCCGGCAACGCCCTCGTCCGCGAGGCACGCTCGCTGATGTCGGCCGGCAGTCCCGTCGTCTCCGACCTCTTCGAGCGCGTCGGCGGCGACCCCGGCGAGCTCACCGGCCCGCTCGTCACCGAGGCCGCCCGCGACGGCGACCCGCTGGCCCGCGAGCTGCTCGGCGAGATCGGGCGCTGGCTCGGCGTCGGCATCGCCGACCTGGCCGCCGCGCTCGACCCCGGCACCTTCGTCATCGGCGGCGGGGTCAGCGCGGCGGGCGACCTCCTCCTCGAGCCGGCCCGCGCGGCCTTCCGGCGCCAGCTGACCGGACGCGGGTACCGCCCCGAGGCCACCATCGTCCAGGCCCAGCTGGGCAACGAGGCCGGGCTCGTCGGGGCCGCCGACCTCGCCCGGGTCGGCGCGGCCGACCTCGCCTGGGCCGAGGCCGGTGACCGCGCCGAGCGCGGCGGGTCCACCCCCGCCGGCTGAGGGGCACCGTGCCCGGCGAGCGGTTCCGCGTCGCGACGTACAACACCCGCGACTTCCTCGACGACCACGCGCTGGCAGCCCGCGTGGTGCGGGCCATCGACCCCGACGTCCTGTGCCTCCAGGAGGTGCCGCGCCGGCTGTTCGCGCCGTGGCGCCTGCGGCGCTTCGCCGCACGCTGCGAGATGCGGTGGAGCGGGCGGCAGACCGGCAGCGGGGGGACCACCGTGCTGACGTCGGAGCGGGTCGAGCTGGTCGAGGCGGACCACCGACGGCTGCCGGTGCGCTGGCCGGACCGCACGCGGGGCTGGGCACGGGCCCGGGTCCGGCTCGCCGGTGGTCACGAGCTGACGGCGGTCTCGCTGCACCTCAGCCTGCGGCCGGAGGAACGGGTGCGCCACGTCCGGGCGGTGCTCGAGGCCCTCGACGGCATCGAGCCGCTGCTCGTGGCGGGGGACCTCAACGAGGAGGACGACGGCCCGGCCTTCCGGCTCGTCGACGTGCCGGGGCGGCTCGGTGTGGCCGGGCCCGCACACCCGACCTTCCCGGCGCGCTCGCCGCGACGGCGCCTCGACGTGCTGTTCGCGTCACCCGGGCTGCGGATCCTGCCGCAGCGCGAGGTCCTGCTGCCCGATGCCGTGTGGGCCGCGGCGAGCGACCATCGCCCGGCCTGGGTGGACCTCGAGATCGGCTGAGCGGCAGGGACGTTCGGACGCGTGGCGCCCGGGTTCCCGCCGACCCCGCTAGAGCCGGACGCCGTCGTCGTCCTCGTCGCGGTGGCGCGGCTGGCGCAGCACGAGCAGCGCGAAGCCGCCGAGGGAGAGGACCAGACCGGCGAGGAACCACCGGGTGCTGTGGAAGGGCCGGGCCATCGCCACGTAGATGAGGCAGAGCGGGCCGGCGACGAGCCCGAGGACCGCGCCCCAGAAGTGCAGGTCCTCCTGCGGCGGCAGCTCGACGGCCGGCGGCTCGAAGTGCTCGTCCTCCTCCTCGTCCGCGACCGGGTCGGCGCCGGAGACGTCGGAGCCCTCCTCGGCCGAGGTCTCGGCGGCGCGCCACGACGAGGCGGGGACGACGATGTCGAGGGGCGAGGGGTTGACCCACGGCGGACGCGCGGGGGCGGGCTCGGCGTCGTCGGCGGGCTCGGCCGGGCTGTCGAGGTCCTCGGTCGGCCCGGCGGTGCCGGCCACGTCGTCGCCCGGGGAGGAGGGCCCGTCCCAGGCCGCGACGATGGAGGCGAAGCGCGCGTCGACGTCGCGCTCGTCCATCTCACCGGGGCGGTCGCTCACGCATCTCTCCTCGCGCTGGGTGGGCCGGGACGATCTTCGCACGGGCCGCTGGGGGGCCGCCGGGTCGTGGGACGATCCTGCGGCACGGGGGCAACGCCGCGAGGGTGCATTAGGCTTCCCGGCAGACGCGAGGAAGGGTGGTCCGTTGTTCTACTGGGTGCTGAAGACGGTCGTCCTCGGGCCGGTCCTCCGCCTCCTCTTCCGCCCGTGGGTCGAGGGCGAGGAGAACATCCCCGAGGACGGCGCCGCGATCTTCGCGAGCAACCACCTCAGCTTCTCCGACTCGATCTTCCTGCCGCTGCTCGTGCCCCGGCGGATGACCTTCCTCGCCAAGGCCGACTACTTCACCGGCGTCGGCCTCAAGGGCCGGCTCACCGCGGCCTTCTTCAAGGGCGTCGGCCAGCTGCCCATCGACCGCTCCGGCGGGCGGGCCAGCGAGGCCGCCCTCACCAGCGGGCTGCGCGTGCTGCGCCGCGGCGAGCTGCTCGGCCTCTACCCCGAGGGCACCCGCAGCCCCGACGGCCGGCTCTACAAGGGCCGCACCGGCGTGGCCCGGATGGCCCTGGAGGCCGGCGTGCCGGTCATCCCGGTGGCGATGATCAACACCGACAAGGCGCAGCCGACCGGCACCAAGATCCCCAAGCTGGTCCGCGTCGGCGTCCGGGTCGGCGAGCCCCTCGACTTCTCGCGCTACGAAGGCATGGAGGGCGACCGCTTCGTCCTGCGCTCGGTCACCGACGAGATCATGTACGCGCTGATGGAGCTCTCCGGCCAGGAGTACGTCGACATGTACGCCACCGCGATGAAGGACCGCATCGCGCGCGACAAGAAGAACAAGGCCAAGGAGGCCGCCGAGGCCGCCGCGCCGGGCCGGGCCGCCCGCGAGCTCGAGGAGGCCCTCGACGGCGAGGGCCCGGTCGAGGGCGAGCCGGCCGCGGACGGGCGTGACGCCGGCCCGGAGCGGCGCGCGAGCTGAGGGGCGACGTGGGGGTGCTCGGGCCGCGCTCACCGCGCACCGGACGGCGCGAGCCGGTCGTCGTCGAGGCCTTCCACCGCGGGCTCGACGTCTTCCGCCCGCTGGCCACCGCCTATGCCGCCCTCCTCGCGTGGGACCGCCGCGACGAGATGGTCCGGCCCTGGGTCGCCGTCGTCGTGCTGGTCGTCATGGCCGCCTGGTCGCTCGGCTTGCTGGCCTACCACCGTCGCGGCCGGGCGGTCCTCGCCGTCGAGGTGGTCATCGCCGTCGCGGCCATCCTCGCGACGCCGCTCGCCGACGGCATGGATGCCGTGCAGGCCGGCCAGTTCACGCTGCCGACGGTGTGGGCAGCGGGGTCGGTCGCCGGCGCGGCGGTCGTGGCCGGCGCCCGCGGCGGGCTGTTCGCGGCGGCCATCGTGGCGGTCGCCGACCTCGTCGAGATCGCCGGGCGCCCCACGCAGGGCACCGTGCACAACATCGTCATCATCGTCCTGCTCGGTGGGCTCATCGGGCTGGCCGTCGACCTCGCACGCTCCGGCCTCGAGCGCGAGGAGCAGGTGCTCCTCGAGCGAGAGCGGCTGCGCGAGCGCGAGCGCATCGCCCGGGTCGTCCACGACGGCGTGCTCCAGTCCCTGGCCTTCATCCACCGGCGCGGCGTCGAGCTCGGGGGTGACGCCGGCGAGCTGGCCACGCTCGCCGCCGACCAGGAGCGCGCGCTGCGGCGGTTCGTCTCCGGCGCGGGCGCGCCCGCGGGGTCGATGGACCTGCACGGCGTCGAGGGCGCCGAGGTCGACCTGCGCCTCGCGGTGACGGCGCACGAGCGGCCCGGGGTCAGCGTCGCCGTCCCGGGCGACCCGCTGCTCGTCGACCCGCAGGTCTCCCGCGAGCTCGACGCCGCCCTCACCGCGGTCCTCGACAACGTCGACCGGCACGCGGGGGAGGGGGCGCGGGCCTGGGTCCTCCTCGAGGGCGACCCGAGCGGTGTCGAGCTGACCGTGCGCGACGACGGCGTCGGTGCCGACCCGCTCGCGGTGCAGGCCGCCGCGTCGCGCGGGCGGATGGGCGTCAGCTCCTCGATCCGCGGCCGGGTCGAGGACCTCGGCGGTTCCGCCACGTGGACCACCCGCCCCGGGGCAGGATGCACGGTGCGCATCATCGTCCCGCGCACGAGGGGGAACCAGCCATGACCGACGTCGACGCCGACGCGACACCCGCCGCCGCACCGCGCGTGCTCGTCGCCGACGACCACCCGCTCTGGCTCTCGGCGCTCGAGCGCGACCTCGTGGCCCGCGGCGTCGAGGTCGTCGGCACCGCCGCCGACGGCCCGTCGGCGGTCCGCCGCACCCGTGCCGCGCGCCCCGACGTGCTCGTCCTCGACCTCAACCTCCCCGGCCTGCGGGGCGACGAGGTCTGCCGCGCCCTCGGCGACCTCCCGACGCGCGTGCTCATCCTGTCGGCGAGCGGTGAGCAGCAGGACGTCCTCGCCGCCATCAAGGCCGGCGCCACCGGCTACCTCGTGAAGTCGGCGTCCCCGAGCGAGATCCTCGAGGCGGTCCTGGCCACGGGACGCGGCGAGGCGGTGTTCACGCCGGGGCTGGCCGGGCTGGTGCTCGGGGAGTTCCGCCGGCTGGGCAGCGAGGCCGGGGCCGTGGAACCGGCCGAGACCACCGACCGCGAGCGGCCGATCCCGCAGCTGACCGCCCGCGAGACCGAGGTGCTGCGGCTCGTGGCCACCGGGATGTCGAGCAAGGAGATCGCGGCCCAGCTCTTCCTCTCGCACCGCACCGTGCAGAACCACGTGCAGAACACGCTCGGCAAGCTGCACCTGCACAACCGCGTCGAGCTCGTACGCTTCGCGCTGGCCCACGGCCTCGAGGACGAGGACACCGAGCCGGCGTCGTGACCGCGATGCGGGCCCGCTGTCCCGGATGCCGGACGCCCACCTACCATTGACGCTCGTGAGCACGACCACCTCCCCGGACCCCCTCCAGCGGCTCGCCGCCGGTGCCGACCTCCCGGCTGCCCAGCAGCCGGTCTGGCCCGACCGCGCCGCCCTCGACGAGGCCACCCGGACGCTCGCCTCCTATCCGCCGCTCGTGTTCGCCGGCGAGTGCGACGTGCTCAAGGACCGGATGGCCGCCGTCTCGCGCGGTGAGGCCTTCGTGCTCCAGGGCGGCGACTGCGCCGAGACGTTCGTGTCCGCGACGGCCGACAACATCCGCGACCGGGTCAAGACCATCCTCCAGATGGCCGCCGTCCTCACCTACGGCGCCTCGATGCCGGTCGTCAAGGTCGGGCGGATGGCCGGGCAGTACGCCAAGCCGCGCTCCAGCGACGAGGAGACCCGCGAGGGCGTCACCCTCCCGGCCTACCGCGGCGACATGGTCAACGACTACGAGTTCACCCCCGAGGCGCGCCACCCAGACCCGCACCGGCTGGTGCGCGGGTACCACGCGAGCAGCGCCACGCTGAACCTCGTGCGGGCCTTCACGACCGGTGGCTTCGCCGACCTGCGCCACGTCCACGACTGGAACAAGGGCTTCGTCGCCAACGCCGCCAACTCGCGCTACGAGCGGCTGGCGCGCGACATCGACAAGGCGATGCGCTTCATGGCCGCGTGCGGCGCCGACTTCGACGCCATGCGCACGACCGAGTTCTTCTCCGCGCACGAGGCGCTGCTCCTGGACTACGAGCGGCCGATGACCCGCGTCGACTCGCGCACCGGGCACCTCTACGACACCTCTGGCCACTTCATCTGGGTCGGCGAGCGCACCCGCGACCTCGACGGCGCGCACATCGACTTCGTGTCGCGCGTGCGGAACCCGGTGGGCGTCAAGGTGTCCGCGAACGCCGACGTCGACGACCTGCTGCGGATGATCGACGTCGTCGACCCCGACCGCGAGCCCGGGCGGCTGACCTTCATCACCCGGATGGGGGCGGGCCGCGTGCGCGACGCGCTGCCGGCCATCGTCGAGAAGGTCACCGCCTCCGGCGCGCTCGTCTCGTGGGTCTGCGACCCGATGCACGGCAACACCTACTCGTCGGCCTCGGGGTTCAAGACCCGTGACTTCGACGATGTCGTGGGCGAGGTCCGGGGCTTCTTCGAGGTGCACCAGGCGCTGGGGACCCACCCGGGCGGCATCCACGTCGAGCTCACCGGCAACGACGTCACCGAGTGCGTCGGCGGGTCCGAGAAGATCCTCGACGCCGACCTCGGCACCCGGTACGAGTCGGTCTGCGACCCGCGGCTCAACCACCAGCAGAGCCTCGAGCTGGCCTTCCTCGTCGCCGAGATGCTGGCCCAGGACTGACCGCGCCGATGACTGCCTACCTCGCGGACCTGTTGTCCGACACCCTGACCCGTCCCACCTCGGCCATGCGCGAGGCGATGGCCCGCGCCGACGTCGGTGACGACGTCTTCGGCGAGGACCCCACGGTGCGGGCGCTCGAGCAGCGCGTCGCGGGGCTGCTCGGACACGAGGACGCCCTCTTCGCGCCGACCGGGTCGATGGCCAACCAGCTCGGGCTGCGGCTGCACGTCGCGCCGGGCAAGGAGATGGTCGCCGACCAGCAGGCGCACGTCGTGCGCGCCGAGCTCGGTGCGGCAGCGGCGTTCTCGGGCATCACGTCGCGCACCTGGCCGTCGGTGCGCGGGCTGCTCGACCCCGCGGGGCCGATGTCGCTCGTCACGACCGGGGTCGGGCCGTACCAGGTCGAGACCGCGCTGGTCGTCGTCGAGAACACCCACAACTTCGGCGGCGGTACCGTGCAGCCCATCGAGGCGATCCGCGAGGTGCGTTCCGCCACAGAGGCTCTGCGTGTGGCCATGCATCTCGACGGCGCCCGGCTGTGGAACGCGCACGTCGCGTCAGGGGTGTCGCTGGCCGAGTACGGCTCGCAGTTCGACACCGTGTCGGTGTGCCTGTCCAAGGGCCTCGGGGCGCCCGTGGGGTCGGTGCTCGCCGGGTCCTCCGACGCGATGGCCGAGGCGCGCATCTGGCGCAAGCGGTACGGCGGCGGGATGCGCCAGGTGGGCATCCTCGCGGCGGCCGGCCTACACGCGCTCGAGCACCACGTCGAGCGGCTGGCCGACGACCACGCACGGGCCCGGCGCTTCGCCGAGGCCTGCGCCGAGGTCGCGCCCGGCACCGTCGACCCCGGCACGGTCGAGACCAACATCGTCGTCCTCGACGTCGGCGTCGCCGGGCTGACCGCCGCGCAGTTCGTCGACGCGCTGCTCGAGCACGGGGTGCGCACCTACTCCGTCGGACCGCGCGCCGTGCGCCTCGTGTGGCACCTCGACGTCGACGACGCCGGCACCGACGCCGCCGTCGCCGCCGCCCGTGAGGTCCTCTCCGCCGCCTGAGCCCCACACCCCTTCTCCCGAACGTGGGTGAAATCCTTCGGCATACCGACGGTTGTCACCCACGTTCCGCGCAGGAGCGGCGCTGGGTCGCGCCTCAGACGTCGTGGTGCAGGGCCTCGACGGGCGGGTCCTCGGCGGCGGTCGCTCCGGCCCGCCGGCGCCGCGCCAGCACACCGCGCAGCTCGACGAGGTACATCGAGGAGAGCACGAGCGCCCCACCGACCAGCAGCCGCCCGGTGGCCGACTCGCCACCGAGCAGCACGGCGAAGAAGGCCGCGAAGACCGGCTCCATCGCCATGACGATGGCGGCCCGCGTGGCCGTGAGGTGCGCCTGGGCCCAGGTCTGCGCCCAGAGCGCCGCGGCGCCGGCGACCAGCGCCATGTAGAGCATCGAGAACCACTGGCCGCCATCGGCCGGCAGCGTGACGCCTCCCGGCACGGCACCCACGAGGCACACGAGGGCGATGACGGCCGCCTGCACCGTCGCCAGCCCGACCGCTGCCGAGGGCCGCGACCAGCGGCCCAGGGCGACGATGTGCCCCGCGTACAGCACCGCCGACGCGAGGGTGACCCCCTCGCCGTACCCCAGGGCGAACCCTCTCAGGGAGAGGACGGCCAGCCCGATCGTGGTGAGCAGCACCGCGCCCCACGTCACGGCGTCGATGCGCTCGCGCAGCAGCACCGCGCCGAGCAGCGGGGTGAGGACGACGTAGGTCCCCGTGACGAACCCCGACACCGAGGCGTCGGTGTGCTGCAGCCCCACGGTCTGGAGGAGCTGGGCCACGCCGTAGAGCACGCCGAGGACGACGCCCGTCCGCAGGTCGCGGCGGGAGAGCGCCAGGGTCTGGCGGCGGAAGAGGGCGAACATCACGACCGCCGCGATCGCGAAGCGGACCGCGAGGAAGTCGGCCGGGGGGACGGTCTCGACGAGGTCGCGGATGAGGAAGAACGTCGAGCCCCAGACCGCGGTGACGAGGAGCAGCAGCAGGGTCGCCACGCGGGCGAGGCGCGGGGTGGTGCCCACCCGCTCAGACGATCGTCACGGTGACGGTGCTCCCCTTGGGTGCCTTGCCGTTCTCCGGGGACTGGAAGCGCACCGTGCCGAAGATGCCGCCGAGCGCGCGCTCGACCTTGACCTTGAACCCGGCGGCCTCGAGGAGGCTGCGCGCCTCCTCGACCTGCTTGCCGATGACGTTCGGCACGTCGACGAGCACCGGGCCCTTGGAGACGACGAGGGTGACGGTGTCGCCCTTGAACAGGGTCCCGTCGCGCGGGGACTGGCTGACGACCGAGCCCTTGGGCACGGTGTCGCTGTTCTCCTGCTTCGCGGCGTCGACGGTCAGCCCGAGGTCGGCGAGCTCCTGCTGGGCGGTCTTGGCGCTCTTGCCCGTGAAGTCCGGCACCGTGATCGGCTGGCGGCCCTTGGAGACGACGAGGGCGACCGCGGCGTCGCGCTTGAGGCTCGCGCCGGCCTTGGGGGAGGAGGAGACGACCTGGCCCTCGGGCACCTTCTCCGAGAACGCCTCCGTGACCTTGCCGAGCGCGAGGTTGGTGCCGGTGAGCTGGCGTCGCGCCTCGGCGAGGCTGGAGCCCGCCAGGGTCGGCACCGCGTAGCGCTCCGGGCCCTTCGACACGGTGAGCACGACCTCGGACCCCCGGCGCACGGTGGCGCCGACGCCCGGGTCGACGGTCATCACGACCCCCTTCGTGACGTCCTCGGAGAACGCCTCGGCCACGGTGGGGTCGAGGTTCGCCGAGCGCACCGCGGACATCGCCTGGGCCTGCGTGCGCTCGAGGACCGACGGCACGGTGGCCGTCGCCCCGGGACCGAGGAAGAAGAACCACGCGGTGGCGGCGGCGAGGAGCATGGAGGCGAACGCGTAGGGCCACCAGTTGCGGCCGCGGCGTCCGCCGCCCGCGACGACGACGCCCTCCAGCGGGGGTCGGTCGACGGCGATGGCCGTGGTGCGCGCGTGGTCGTCCCTGCCAGGGCGCACCGGCGTCACGGCGCTGCGGTCACGCACCGGCAGGGCGGCCGTCGACGTGGGGAGCGATGCCGCCGCGGCCGCGGCCGGCCCGTCCGGGCGGGCGTCGAGCACCGTGGGGGAGAGCGAGGCACGGGTGCGCCGCACGAGGCCGAGGAAGTCGGCGGCGTCGGTGGGACGCTCGTCGGGGTCGCGAGCGGTGGCGGCCGCCACGAGGTCGTCGAGGGCCGGGGGCAGCTCGGGCACGCGGTCCGAGGGCATCGGCACGCCGCCGTGCACGTGCTGGTAGGCCACGTGGATGGGAGTCTCGCCGGTGAAGGCCTTGGTGCCGGTGAGCATCTCGAAGAGCATCAGCCCGGCGGCGTAGACGTCGGAGCGGGCGTCGGCGACGCCGCGCTCGACCTGCTCGGGCGACAGGTAGGCCACCGTGCCGAGCAGCACGCCGGAGGAGCTGGTCATCGTCTGGCTGGAGACGGCGCGGGCCAGCCCGAAGTCGGCGACCTTGACGGTCCCGTTGTCGTTGATGATGACGTTCTCGGGCTTGACGTCGCGGTGGATCAGGCCCTTGGTGTGGGCCTCGGCGAGGGCCTGGAGCACGGCGTCGAGGACGTCGAGGGCGGCGCGCGGCGAGAGGATGCCCTCCTCGCGCAGCACGTCGCGCAGGGTCATCCCCGGCACGTACTCCATCGCGAGGAAGACCGAACCGTCGTCCTGGCCCTGGTCGAAGACGGCGACGACGTTGGGGTGCGACAGGGACGCGGCCGAGCGGGCCTCGCGTCGGAACCGGCTGACGAAGGTCTCGTCGTGGACGAGGTGCGGGCGCATCACCTTGAGCGCGACCTCGCGCTCGAGCCGCTCGTCGAGGGCGAGGTAGACCGTGGCCATCCCGCCGTCGGCGAGGCGCGACAGGACGCGGTAGCGGCCGTCGAGGGTGCGCCCGATGAGGGCGTCGCCGGTGGATGACACCGTAGGAGTGTACGTAGTCACGACCCTGCCCCCGCTCTCCGCCCGGCGCGTCACATGGCGGCGCGGAGCCGCTTGATCGAGCGCACGTAGCCCTTCGTGTCCGAGTACATCCCGTGCCGCTGCACCGACGCCAGGCCCTGGTAGTACCCGGCGATCGCCTGGTCGGTGGAGCTCGCCGCGCGTCCGAGCGCCCGGAGCATCACGACCCCGGCGGTGATGTTGTCGCGCGAGTCGAGCAGGTCGAGGCGGCGGCCGACGAGCGAGGAGGCCCACTGCCCGCCGGAGGGGATGACCTGCATGACGCCGACGGCGTTGGCGGGGGAGACCATCCGCTGGTTCCACCCCGACTCCATGGAGCCGATGGCCAGCGCGAGCTTCGGGTCGACCCCGTGCCGGCGGGCGGTCTGCACGATGATCGCCCGGGTCTCGCTGCGGCTGGGCACCGACCGCCTGGCGAGGATGTCGTGGTTGCGGCGGGCGGCGGCGACGACCGAGCTCGGGTACTTCACGCCACCGAAGGTGTCGGAGACGGCGTGCGCGGCGGCCACCGGGATGCGCAGGCGCTGCCCGACGCGGAGCAGCGCGCCGCTGGAGATGCCGCTGGCCCGGGCGATCGCCGACACCGAGGTGCCGTAGCGGGCCGCGAGGCCGGAGAGGGTGTCCCCGGAGCGGACCGTGTGCGTCCGGGCCTTCGTGGCGGCCGGGCGCGCGGCCTTGCTCGAGGACGAGGCCACCGCGGCGGCGCCACGGACGACGACCCGGTCGCCGGGGTAGATCAGGCTGGTCGACGACTTGTGGTTGGCCTTGAGCAGACCGGCCAGCGGGACGCGGTACCGGGCGGCGATGCTGCTCATGGTCTCGCCGGCGCGCACGCGGTGGACCGCGCTCGCGGGGCGGGCCTTGGCGGCCGGAGCGGCCTGGGCCGCGGTGCGGGGCACGCTGATCTGGTCGCCCGGGTGGATGAGGCCCGGGTTGCTCAGGTGGTTGCGGGCGGCGAGCGCGTCGACCGTCGTCCGGTAGCGCGCGGCGATGCCGTCGAGGGTCTCGCCGGACCGCACGTGGTGGGTGGTCCAGCCGTGGGGCGCGGTGCGGGTCGGCGCGACGAGGGCGACGACGGGCTCCAGGACGGGGGTGGCGGGCGGCGGTGCGGCGACGACCATGAGGGGTCCTTCGGCGGGGATGTCGGATGGGTTCTGCGGTGAGGGATGTGACTTCTGGGGCACACGGTACCGGAGTGGCGCGTGGTACGCAGGTGTCGTGGGTGATAGTGAGCCGACCGGCGCCCTCCCCGTCGGCGTCGTCCGCACCCGGGCGTGTGGCACGCTGGCGCCGTGAGCGACCCGACCCCCGACCCGGCCCGGGACCTGGAGTCCCTCGTCCCCGAGTGGCTGACCGTGCCCGACCTCGCCGAGCGCCTCGGCCGGCGCCTCTCCGACGTCCGCACCCTCCTCGAGGACCGCGAGCTGCTCGCGGTGCGCATCGGGGAGCGGCGCGTGCTCGCCGTCCCCGCGGGGTTCGTCGACGACGACGGCCCCCTCCCGGCCCTGCGCGGCACTTTCACCGTGCTCGCGGACGGCGGGATGGACGACGAGGAGATCGTGCGCTGGCTGCACACCCCCGACGACACCCTCCCGGTGCCCGGCAGCCCCCTGGACGCCATCCGCGCCGGCTTCAAGACCGAGGTCCGCAAGCGGGCCATGGAGGAGGCGTTCTGACGCCCTGACGTGCTCGCCGTGGCGGCGGGTGCCGGTGCGTCAGGCGCTGCGGGCCGTCGCCGTGGCGACCAGGTCGTGCAGCACCCCGCGCGCCTCCGGCTCCAGACCGGGGGCCTCGGCCAGCGCCGCCCGGGCCGAGGCGGCCAGCCGGCCGATCTCGTCCTCGACCACCGCGACCGCGCCGGACCCCGAGATGAGGCCGCGCAGCTCGTCGACGTCGGACCCCTCGAGGTCCGGCCGCCCCACGAGGTGCTCGACCCGCTCCCGGCCCCCGGCGTCGACCCCGGCGAGCGCGTGCGCGAGGAGCACGGTGCGCTTGCCCTCGCGCAGGTCGTCGCCGGCGGGCTTGCCGGTCTGCTCGGGGTCGCCGAAGACGCCGAGCAGGTCGTCGCGCAGCTGGAAGGCCCGGCCGACGTCGAGGCCGTAGCGGGAGAGGGCGTCGAGGCCCGCGGCATCCAGCCCGCCGACGCTCGCGCCGATGAGCAGCGGGTGCTCGACCGTGTACTTGGCGCTCTTGTAGCGGATGACCCGCCCGGCGCGCTCGACCCGCTCGTCGTCGGCGAGGCCGTCCCAGGGGCGCATCGACTCGACGACGTCGAGGAACTGGCCGGCCATCAGCTGGGTGCGCATCCGGTCGAAGACGCCGCGGCCGCGGGTGAGGTCGGCGTCGGGGAGCCCGCAGGTGGCGTACAGCTCGTCGGTCCAGGTGAGGCAGAGGTTGCCGGCGAGCACCGCGCCGGCCAGGCCGAAGCGCTCGTCGTCGCCGGTCCAGCCGCGGTCGGCGTGCCGGCTCGCGAGGGCGCGGTGCGCGGCGGGCATCCCGCGCCGGGTGTCGGAGTCGTCCATGACGTCGTCGTGGATGAGCGCCGCGGCCTGGAACAGCTCCATCGCGGCGGCCAGCCGGACGAGGGCGTCGGAGTCGGGGGCACCGGCGGCCCGTGCGCCCCAGTAGAGGAAGGCCGCCCGCAGCCGCTTGCCACCGCGCAGGAGGTCGGCGACCGCGTGGAGCAGGTCCTCGACGTCGGGGCCGAGCTCGGCGAGCACGCGGGCCTGGCCGGCGAGCTCGGCGTCGAGGACGGTCTGCACCCGGCGCCGCAGGTCGGCGGTGTCGAGCACGCTGGTCACGGGGGCTCCTGACGGCGGATCGGGTCGGACGGGTCGGTCGGATGCTGGCGCCCCGAGCCTACGGTGTCGGGCCTCGCGTACCCTCGCCGCCATGGGTCACTACGGAGGGGGCGGCCGTCCCGAGCACCTCGTGGCGTCCATCCCCGCCCGGCTGCGCGAGGAGCGCCCGTCGGTCAGCTTCGAGTTCTTCCCCCCGAAGGACGACGCCGCCGAGACGGTGCTGTGGGACGCCATCCGGCGCCTCGAGCGGGTCCGGCCGGCGTTCGTGTCGGTCACCTACGGCGCCGGCGGGACGAGCCAGGACCGCACCGTGCGGGTCACCGCCCGGATCGCCGACGAGACCTCGCTGACGCCGTTGGCGCACCTCACCTGCGTCGGGCAGTCGGTGCGCGACCTGCGCCAGGTCGTCGGCCACTACGCCGCCTCCGGTGTGCGCAACGTCCTCGCCCTGCGCGGCGACCCGCCCGGCGACGTCCGCGGCAACTGGACCGCCCACCCCGACGGCCTCGACCACGCCGAGGACCTCGTCCGGCTCGTCTCCGGGCTCGGCGACTTCACCCTCGGCGTCGCGGCCTTCCCGGACGTCCACCCGGACAGCCCCGACCTCGACCACGACGTCGAGGTGCTCGTCCGCAAGGCCGATGCCGGCGCCTCCTTCGCCATCACCCAGATGGTCTTCGACGCCGACACCTACCTGCGCCTGCGCGACCGGGTGGCGGCCCGCCGGGACCTGCCCGTCACGCCGGGGCTCATGCCGGTGACCAACGTCAAGCAGATCCAGCGGATGTCCCAGCTCATGGGGACCCCGCTGCCGCCCGCGGTCGTCCAGCGCCTCGAGGCGGTCAAGGACGACCCGGCCGCCGTGCGCGCGGTCGGGGTGGAGATCGCCACCGAGATCGGCCGCCGGATGCTCGACGAGGGCGCGCCGGGGCTGCACTTCATCACGATGAACCGCTCGACGGCCACGCTCGAGGTCCACGAGGCCCTCGGCCTCTGAGCGGAGCCGTCAGGCGACGTCCATCGACTGGCCGAAGGTGATGCGCAGCAGCTCCTCGTAGGTCGTCGCGAACACCGTGTGGCTGTGACCGGCGGCCGCCCACACGGTGTCGTAGCGGCCCAGGCTGGCGTCGACCACGGTGCGGATGCGGGTCGGGTGCCCGATCGGGGCGACGCCGCCGATGGCCATCCCGGTGTGCTCGCGCACGAAGTCGGGGTCGGCCTGCTCGACACTGCTCAGGCCGAGCAGCCCGGCGACCTTGGCGGTGTCGACGCGGTGGCCGCCGGAGGCGAGGACGAGCAGCGGTGCGCTCCGTCCGTCGGGGGCGACCGACACGAAGACCAGGCTGTTGGCGATCTCAGCGGGCGTGACCCCGAGCGCGTCGGCCGCGGCCCGGGCGGTGCGCACGGCATCCGGCAGCTGGCGCAGGTCGGGGCGGATGTGGTGCAGCGCGAGGGTCTCGAGCACGGCGGACACGCGGGGGTGCGCGGTGAGGTCGCGCTGCGGGGGAGTGTCCTCCGGGGCGACGCCGACGGGCTCGGGCGACATGGCCGAAGCGTAGTGGTCGGTGCCCCCGCGTGGCCTAGCCCGGACGGACCACCCCGTACGCGCGCAGCTTGCGGTACAACGTCGCGCGGCTCATCCCCAGCTCGACGGCGGCCCCCGACACCGTCGCGCCGGGCTCGTCGAGGGCGCGGAGGATCTCGTCCCGCTCGAGGGACTCCAGGCGCGAGAGCCGCCGCCCGCCGGGGTGGACGACCGATGCGGGGAGGTGGCGCACGTCGATGGTGTCGGTGCGGCCGGCGGCCTCGTGGACCATGCGCACCAGCTCGTCGATGTTGCCGGGCCAGCCGTGGCTGCGCAGCGCCGCCTCGGCCGCCGGGGTGAACGACACCTCGCGCAGCCGGGTCTGGTGCGCGGCGTGCCGGGCCAGGGGCATGACGTCGTCGGGGCGCTCCCGCAGCGGCGCGACGGCCACGACCGTCTCGACGAGCGGGGCGAGCGGGGCAGGCACGGCGTCGAGCCGCTCGGCGGTGACGCCCCACGCGAGCAGCGCCCCGCCGCCGCGGCCGGACACCGACCGCACGGCGGCCCGCGCGCGGGAGGCCAGCTCCTCGGCCGCCCACGCGGGGAGGGCGTCGACCCCCTCGACGACGACGGCGGTCTCGGGCTTGGCGAGCTCGGGGGTCCACAGGCCCAGCCAGGCCTCGACGTCCTCGGGCGGGGGAGCGGCGGCGCTGAGCACCCGGTAGCGCGGGTGGGCCCGGCGCAGGGCCTGGGCGAGGAGGGTGGCGCGGCCCGCGCCGGGCTCGCCGACCACGGCGACGACCCGCCCGGCCGCGAGCGCGGCGGTGGCCTCGCCGAGCGCGGTGGTCCACGACGAGGACATCGCGCGCAGGGTGCCGGCGGCCGGTTCGAGGCGGGCCCGCTGGACCCGGAAGACCCCACCGCGCGCCGCCCGTCGCGGGGCGTGCCCCTTCGAGCGCGCGAGCATCAGCGCCGAGGTGGTGCTCGCCGCGGACTCGGCGAGCGCGAGGAGCAGCCCGGCCGACGAGCGCGACCAGGTGGTGATGTTCACGCTGCCCTCGAGCGCCCCGGAGAGCGGGTCGAGCACGGGGACGGCCGCGCAGGTGTAGGTGCAGAGGCTCGCGCTGTAGTGCTCCTCGGCCCGGACGAGCGAGGGCGTGCGGTCGGCGAGGGCCATCCCTAGGCCGTTCGTGCCGGCCTCGCGCTCGGAGAACGCGAACCCCGGGGCGAGGTGGACGCGGTCGAGGGCCCGCAGCAGCGAGGTGTCGCCGGAGAAGCGGTTGAGCACCAGCCCGTCGGCGTCGGTGAGCATCAGGCTGAGCGGCTCGTCGGACAGGGTCTCGTGCAGGCGGGTCAGCACCTCGTGCCCGCACTCGACGAAGAGCGAGTCCGGCAGGACCGAGCCGGCCCACACCGGGTCGACCGACTCGAGCGAGACGCCGTACTCCTCGCTGCGCCGCCACGAGGCGAGGAGGCGGTGCGAGACCGTGCCGCCCTGGGCGGGGTGCTCGGCGCGCGCACGCACCGGAAGGCGGGCGTCGTGGTCCTGCCCCATCGCAGCCTCCTTCGCGTCCCTCTCGACGGTAACCCCGCAGGTCGCGGCGGTCGAGCGGCCCGTGTCTCAAAGTGAGACAGCAGGGGGCTGCCCACGCTCCGCGGGGCTGCCTACGGTCGAAGGACCGGACAACGACGTCCGCCCGAGGGAGGAAGCCCATGTACACCAAGGACGGCGACAGCTACTTCATCGTCGACGCGCACATCGCGCTCTGGGACGCCCGCCAGGAGAACCTGCGGAACATCCACGGCAAGCAGTTCATCGACTGCTTCTACGACTACCACCGCAACCTCTCGCCCGAGAGCGAGGTGTGGACCTACGACGAGTACCTGTACCAGGGCGGCGAGCGCCTCATGAAGGACCTCTTCGAGGACGGCTACGTCGACCACGCGATCTTCCAGCCGGCCGCGCTGACTGAGTTCTACCGCAACGGTTTCGGGCAGACCGAGGAGGCCTACGAGCTCGCCGCGGCCAACCCGGGGAAGCTGACGTACAACCACAACTTCGACCCCCGCAACGGCGAGCAGGGCATGGACCAGCTGCGTGCCGACCACGAGAAGATGGGGTTCACGGGGGTCAAGCTCTACACCGCCGAGTGGCACGGGGAGTCCCGCGGCTGGAAGCTCAACGACCCGTGGGCGTACCGGTACTTCGAGCTCTGCCGCGAGCTGGGCATCAAGAACATCCACGTGCACAAGGGCCCCACCATCCGCCCGCTCGACCGCGACGCCTTCGACGTCGCCGACATCGACCACGTGGCCACCGACTTCACCGACCTCAACTTCGTCGTCGAGCACGTCGGCCTGCCGCGGCTCGAGGACTACTGCTGGATCGCGACCCAGGAGCCGAACGTCTACGGCGGGCTCGCCGTCGCGATGCCGTTCATCCACACCCGTCCCCGGTACTTCGCGCAGATCATGGGCGAGCTCCTCTACTGGGTGGGCGAGGACCGGCTGTTCTTCTCCAGCGACTACGCGATCTGGACGCCGAAGTGGCTGATCGAGAAGTTCGTCGACTTCCAGATCCCCGAGGACATGACCGAGTACGCGCCCATCACGACGGACCAGAAGAAGAAGATCCTCGGCCTCAACGCCGCGACGATGTACGGCATCGACGTGCCGGCCGAGCTGCGCCTACCCGAGGCCGACGCCCCCGCCACCGGCCCGCGCGACCCCGCGGCCGCCGACCTCGCGAGCGTGTGATGACCGCGCTCGCGACCCGCGCACCCACCGACGCCGACGTGCGCGCGGCCCTCGGCACGGTCCTGGACCCCGAGCTCGACGAGCCGATCACCGACCTCGGCTTCGTCCGCTCGCTCGCCCTCGACGGGCCCGACGTCCGCATCCACCTGCGGCTGCCGACGTCGTTCTGCTCGCCGAACTTCGCCTACCTCATGGCCTCCGACGCCAAGGACGCCGTCGGGGCCCTCGAGGGCGTGGGTGTGGTGGGGGGGGGGGGGGGGGGCCCCCCCCCCGCCCCCCCCCCCCCCCCCGACCCGGGGGCGCGTGAGCGGTCCCGGGTCCCG
>NZ_JBNVZV010000039.1:0-23886 GCF_050496545.1 Phycicoccus avicenniae
TTCGCCGCGGCGGAGCGGACGCTGGACGCGCTCGGGGTCGCCGGCCTGGCGCTGGCGTCGCGGGCCGGGCGGGCATCGTCGCTCGTGGCGCTCGGGCGGGTGGAGGAGGCGCGGGCTCTCATCGGACCGGTGCTCGACGCCGTGCACGCCGACGACCTCGGCGGTGCCCACCCCGAGCCGGTGTGGCTCGCCGCGCTGCGGGTGCTGGACGCGGCCGACGACCCCGCCGCAGGGCCGTTCCGTGCGGAGGTGCTGCGGCGGGTCGAGGAGCGGGCGCGGCGGGTCGGGGCTGCGGTGGAGCCGGAGTACCGGCGGGCGCCGGCCGTGCGGGCACTCGTCGACGGGGGCTGACGTCCCCCCGCGGGTGACGCCAAGTGACGAATGTGTCGGTTGTCGCCGTTGCCGGCCGCGCGATGACGCCGCCGGACGACGCCAGGTGACGAATGCGTCAGTTGTCGTCACTGCCGGCCGCGCGCCGGCGGGAGCGGACCGGGAACAGGGAGGCGCCCGACCTCGCTTATCCTTGGTGCGACGCGCCGCCGCGAGACCCGCACCACCGTGCCGGGCCGGCGGCGCCCCGCTGACCGTCCGAGGAGGACCACCGTGCCGACGTACGCCTACGCGTGCACCGCGTGCGACCACCGCTTCGAGGTCGTCCAGAGCTTCAGCGACGACTCCCTCACCGAGTGCCCCGAGTGCAGCGGCCGGCTGCGCAAGCTCTTCAACGCCGTGGGCATCGTCTTCAAGGGCGGGGGCTTCTACCGCACCGACTCCCGCTCGGGGTCGGGGTCGGGTGGGTCCGGATCGGGCTCGTCGGGCACCGGCTCGTCCTCCAGCGGCTCCTCGTCGAGCGGCTCGGACTCGGGGTCCGGCTCGTCGTCGTCGGGCTCATCCTCCGGGTCCTCGACGCCGGCGGCGTCGTCCACAGGGTCCTCCTCGACCGGGTCGTCGTCCACAACCTCCTCCTGACCCACCCACGTCCCACCGCCCGCGCCTAGCGTCGGCGGCATGACCGAGCGCACGCCCCCGTTCCCCGGGGTCACCGGGCGGGGGCGTCGTGCGCGGTGGCGGCGCTCGGTGCTGCGGCGCGTCGTGGCCGCGCTGTGCCTCGCCGGCGCGGCGGTCGCCGGGCTCCAGGTGGTGCGCCCACCCCCGCCGCCGACCGCCGAGGTGCTCGTCGCGTCCGGGCCGGTGCCGGCCGGGGCCGTCCTCACCGCCGCCGACGTCGAGGTGGTCCGGGTGCCGGTCGTCGCCCGTCAGCCGGGCGCCTTGGATGCCGTGGGCTCGGCGGTGGGCCGTCGGAGCGCGTCGTCGCTGGCCGCGGGCGAGGCGGTCACCCGCACGCGCCTCGTGCCGCGGACGGCCGCCGAGGGCCTCGCCGCCGGGTCCGTGGCGCTGCACGTCGGGCTCGCCGACCCGGCCGCCGCCGACGTCCTCGCACCCGGCCAGCAGGTGGCGGTCTTTCCGGCGCCCGGCGGTCCGGTCCTGGCGCGCGACGCCACGGTGCTGGCGGTGGACCCGCCGGGCGGGGCGTCGGTCGTCGACATCGGGGGCGGACCGCCGCGGGGCGTGCTGCTCGCGCTGCCGTCGGGGTCCGCCGAGCGGGTGCTCGCCGGGCACGGCGGGACCGACGGTGGGGTGTCGGTGACGGTCGTCGCCCGCGGCGGCTGACGCAGCCCCGGGGCGCGGACGGTCCCACCCCTGCCCTCCGTCGGGACCGGGGGCGTCCCGTCCGTGGGACGGCCCCGTGCGCGGACGTGCCGAGGGCCCTAGGTTGACCCCGTCGGAACACCTCTGCAGGAAGGGTCACCATGAAGGGCTTCAAGGACTTCATCATGCGCGGCAACCTCGTCGAGCTCGCCGTCGCCTTCGTCATCGGTGGTGCGTTCGCCACCGTCGTCACGACGTTCACCGCCATGTTCATGGACATCATCGGCAAGATCGGCGGCAAGAAGGACTTCTCGAGCTTCAAGCCGGAAGGCATCTCCGTCGGCGCATTCATCACCGCGCTCATCGCCTTCCTCATCGTCGCCGCCGTCGTCTACTTCGGCGTCGTCAAGCCGTACGCCGCAGCGCAGGCGCGCTTCTTCCCGAAGGAGCCGGAGGCCGAGACCATCGACCCGAACACCGAGCTGCTCAAGGAGATCCGCGACGAGCTGCGCGCCGGCCGCGGCATCGGCGGCTGATGCCGTCCGCCATCCTCGACTGATTGCCCATCCGCCACCTCGTCCGGCCCGAAAAGGGCGCCGGCAGGTGGCGGATGGGCAATCAGTGGGGCCGTCTCCTCACGAAGTCGCTACTCCCAGTGCGGGGGGCGTTGCTCGTGCAGCCACCGGTCGTGGGGCGAGGCACCCTCTCCGGGGCCCTCGCGCGGATCGCCGACGTCGGGTGAGTCGTCGGCGGCGGGGTTGGTCGGGGGCCGGACGACCCGGCGCGGACGGCGGCGGCGCGCCCGTCCACCGGCGGCCGGCGGACCCCCGTCGGCCGCGGGCTCCGGCTCGTCCCCCTCCGGCCGGTCAGCCACCGGGGGCGCGGCGCACCCCGGCCGCCTCGAGCACGCGGGAGACGACGCGCGCGGGGTCGCGGAAGACGTCGGTGGACCAGACCCGGACGTGCCGCCAGCCGCGGCGTTCGAGCTCCTCGACCCGCACGAGGTCGCGGTCGCGCCCCGACCCGGTGGCCGCGTAGGCCGGTCCGTCGCCCTCGACGGCGAGCAGCAGCCGGCCGGGGGCCGTGGGGTCCTCGACGGCGAGCTCGACCGGCACGGATGAGGTGCCGACCCGCTCGTGGACGACGAGCCCGTGCCCGCGCAGCCGCCGGGCGAGGTCGGCGAGCAGCACGGAGCCGCCCTCGGGGTCCGCGGGCACGCCCTCGTCGCCGGAGGCCGCCGCGACGCGCTCGAGGACGTCCCGGAGCATCCGGGCGCCGGAGGTGCGCAACCGGTCGGGGTCGAGGTCCTCGGCCGTGATGGTCGAGACGACGACGAGGCCGCGCCGGGCCCGGGTGAGCGCCACGGCGAGCCGGCGGTGGCCGGTGTCGGTGCCGATCGCGCCGAAGCGGTGCAGCACCCGCCCGTGCGGGGTCTTGCCGAACCCGACGGTGAGCACGACGTCGTCCCACGTCTCACCCTGGACGTGGTCGGCGTCGCGGACCGCGAAGGCCTCGGGACGGTCCTCGGCGAAGAACGCCAGTGCCGGGCCGTCGAGGCCGGCGACGGCATCGCGGACGGCCGACTCGACGAGCCGGCGGTGGCCGGCGCCCAGGGCGATGACGACGAGCGAGCGATCACGGCGGGTGCGGGCGTGCTCGAGGACGAGCTCGACGACCCGCTCGACCTCGGCGGACGTCGACTCCACCGCGGCCTCGCCCTCCGCCACGACGCCGTGACCGTCGACGAGCTCGTGGCGCAGGACCGGGCCGGTCCCGGTGCCGGGGAAGGTGAGGAGCGGTGCGTGGTCGCCCGGCGCGACGAGGGCGGCCAGCCGCTCGTCGAGGGTGCCGTAGAGCCAGGTGAGCCGGCGGCGGGGCAGCACGCCGTCGAGGGCGTCGAGGACCGACACGGTGCCGCTCTCCTCGGGGACGTCGACGCCGGCCGAGACGACGAAGGGGGTGGGCGGCAGCTGGCCGGCGTCACCGACGACGACGACGCGACGGGCCCGGGAGATGGCGGCGACGGCCTCGGCCGGGGCGACGAGCGAGGCCTCGTCGAGCACGACGACGTCGAAGCACTCACCGGGCGGCAGCACCGACGGCACGACGAGTGGGCTCATCGTCCAGCACGGGCGCGCGGCGGTGGCCAGCGCCCCGGCGGACGCGAAGAGGTCGGGCAACGGGCCGGGGCGACGGGCGCGGGAGGCCTCGGAGCGCAGCCGGGTCTCGGCGTCGGGGTGGGCGCGGCGCACCTGCGCCACCCGGGACGCCACGGCGGCCCGGACCCGCGGCACGCGGTCCTCGAGGGCCTGCCGGTCGGTCTCGACGAGGAGGGCGACGGCCTCGGTGAGCCGGGCGCCGTCGTGGGCCGCGACGACGGGGTCGTGAGCGCCGATCTCGTCGGCCAGGGATGACCACCAGACCGCGTCGAGCTCGGTGGCGACGCGATCGGCGGGGACCCGGCGGGCGCGCAGGTCCTCGACGAGCGGGGTCAGCCCGAAACGGTCGAGGGCGTCGAGGGCGAGCCGGATCTCCGGCGCGGGCGCGAGCCGTGCGGCGGCGGCGTGCAGCGCAGCCACCCGCTCGGACAGCTCGGAGAGGTCGAGCTCGACGAGGTCGAGGTCGTCCTCCTCGTGCGGGAGCCGGTCATCGACCCACGAGACGTCGTCGACGAGACCCTCGTGGGCGTCGCGGGCGCGGTCGAGCTCGACGGGGATCTCGGGCCGGCCGCCGGAGCCGGCGAGGTCGCGCCAGGCGTGCCGCTGTGCGTGGGCCTCGCGCAGGGCGGCGTTGAGGTCGGCGGGCGGGCGGCCGGGGCGCAGCAGCGCGCGGGCCTGGCGCCGCACCCGCCAGCGCTCGACCAGGCCGAGGTCGCTGCCGGCGGCCCGGCGCGCGGCGGTGGTGGCGGTCGCGGCGACGAGGTCGTCGAGCGGGATGTCGAAGACCTCGGGCCGGAACACCTCGAGGGTGTCGCGGACCCGGCCCACCGTGGTCAGCACGCGGTCCCAGTCGAGGACGGTCGGGGCGGCGGGCAGGTGGACGCCCCGGAAGACGTCGGCGAGGGTGGCCCGGGTCTGCTCGACGCGGCCGGTGGCGAGCCGGCCGACCCGCGCGGCGGCCTCCTCGGCCTCCTCGGCACTGCGCAGCTCGGCGCCGAACCAGGGGTCGTCGCGGCCCTCGTCGTCCCACGCCGCGAGGGTGGCGAGGCGGGTCAGGGTGGTACTGGCCTCGGCGAGGGTCTCGCGGTCGAGGCGGGCCAGGGTGGTCCCGGAGACGCGGACGCGCGAGCGCGCTGGGGTGCTCGCGCCGGCGTGACGGCAGACCTCCTCCTGCACCTCGTGGAGGCTGACCGCCCACGGCTCGCGCCGGCCGTGCAGGGCGCGCAGGTGCCGGTCGAGGAGGGCGGCGGCCTCGGCCCGGGCGCCGTCGTCGGGGGGTGCGGGGTCGTGCCGGTCGCGCCCCCGGCTGCGGCCCGTGGTCGCCGCCGGGTGCTCCAGCAGCCTGTCGAGCCCGTCGACGAGGTCGCGGACGACGGCCCGGCGCCCCTGCCCGCCGTCGGGGAGGTCGAGGACGAGGTCGCCGAGACCGACGCCGTCCAGCCGCTCGCGCACGGCGTCGAGGGCGGTGCGCTTCGGGGAGACGACGAGGACCCGCTGGCCGTCGGCGGCGAGCGCGGCGGCGAGGTTGGCGACGGTCTGGGAGGCGCCGGTGCCGGGCGGTGCCTCGAGGAGGAGGTGCGAGCCGCCGCGCACGGCCTCGACGGCCTCGCGCTGGGCGGCATCGGCGTCGAGGACGAGCACGTCCTCGACGGGCCGGCCCTCGGTGTCACCGGCCGCGCCGACCGACACGGCGGGGAGGGCGTCGGAGAGGCCGGCGAGTGCCGCGACGACGTCGTGGGCGGCGAGGTCGTCGGCCTGCGCCGCGAGGTCGGCCACGAGGGGGGCCTTGTGGTACGGGAAGGTGCTGACGACGACCCGGGGGTCGACGGACAGGTCGGGGACGGCCGAGCAGGCCTCTGCGAGAGCCGCGTACGCGGGATACGGGTCGAGCGACCCTCCCGCCGTGGCGAGCGCCTCGAGCCGGTCGGTGTCGAGGACGATGCCGTGCTCGGAGGCCAGGTAGTCGACGAGCGCGGGGTTGACCTCGAGCTCGTCACCCGGTTCGAGCACCCAGTCCGTGCGCCGGGGGTCGGTGGGCCGCGTCCGCAGCGCCCGGAGGAAGACCGGCGCGCCGGGCTGGCGCGGCACGACCCGCCCGTCCGGCAGGACGATGGTCCACGCCGCCATGCCGATGCCGACGAAGCAGGTGCGGACGGCGTGCTCGCGCTCGATCTCGGCGGCGGTGTCGTGGATCCGGCCGAGGCGGGTGCGGGCCTCCTCGAGCGTGTGCGGCTCGCGGACCAGCTCGGAGAGGCGCGCCGACCCACCGGCGAGGAGCGCGCTGCGGGTGCCGAGGTGGGCCCCGGACAGGTCGAGGGTGCCGACCGGGAGGTCGCGGTACCAGAGCAGGGTGTTCGGCCCGCCGAGCTCGACGAGGTGGCGGGTCCACCCGGCGCGGGCCTCGGCGACGCGCTGGACCCGGAGGGTGGCGGGGTCGGGGGCGACGGACAGGTGCCCTCCCCTCCGGTGCCCCTCGGGCACCGCTCCGCCGACGCCGGCCCCGTCGCGGGTCCGTGCGTCGCGCGCCGGGCCGCTCGCAGTCACCTCAGCAGGCTAACAACGGGCGGCCCGACGGCCCGGGAGGTGCGGGCGCGGGTCGCGGGGCGGCTGTGGGCGTGCTCAGGCGGTGGCCGGCTCGGCCGGGGTGCGCGTGGTCAGGGCGAGCACCCCGATGGCCAGCGCGAACGCCAGCGCGGTGAGGGCCAGGGCGTGGAAGCTGACGCGGTCGACGATGACGCCCGCCGCGGCGCCCCCACCCCCGGCCGCCAGACCCATCAGGAGGTCCGAGGCGCCCTGCGCGCCCGGGCGCTCCGCGGCCGGCACCGCCGCCGTGAGCAGGGTGGACCCGGCGACGAGCGTGCACGACCACCCGAGGCCGAGGAGGAAGAGGCCGGCCACCAGGGTGCCCGACTCCCCCATCGGCGAGGCCGAGGCGAGCAGGGTGGCCGCCCCGAGGATGCCGGCGCCGAGCATCGCCACGGGTCGCCCGCCGAACCGGTCGACGGCCATCCCCGTGAGCGGCGAGAAGGCGAACATGCCGAGGATGTGGATGCTGATGACGAAGCCGATGACGGTCAGCTCTGCGTGCCCGTGGGCCATGTGCAGGGGGGTCATCACCATGACGCTCACCATCACGGCGTGCCCGAGGGCGAGGGTCGCGATGCCGAGGCGGGCCGCCGGGCGGGAGAAGGCGACCCGCAGGCCCCGGGTCACCGACCCGTGCGTCGGCTCTCCGGGCTCGTCGCCCTCGTCGACCGCCAGCCTCCGGGCCTCGACGAGGGGGTCCGGGCGCAGCCGGACGAGCACCACGGCGATGGCGAGGAGCAGGCCGACGAGGGAGAAGACGAACGGCCCGGTGAGCCGCGGGAGGCCGAGCGCGTCGGCGACGGGAGCGCTCGGGCCGACGAGGTTCGGGCCGAGGACGCTCCCGATGGTGGTGGCCCACACGACGATGCTCAGGTCGCGCGCGCGGCGCTGCGGGAGCGCGAGATCGGCTGCGGCGTAACGGCTCTGGCTGTTCGATGCCGTCGCGCCGCCGAACAGCAGGCTGGACACGAGGAGCAGCGGGAAGCTGCGGACCACCCCGGCGGTGACGAGCCCGACGGCGCCTACCGCGGCGAGGACGTACCCCAGCGCGAGCCCCGGGCGGCGGCCGCGCGCGGCCATCACGCGCGCCATCGGGACCGCGACCAGCGCCGCACCCAGCACTTGGAAGGTGCCGCCGAGCCCGGCGTACTTCGCCGAGCCGGAGACCTCTTCCGCCAGCAGCGCGCCGACGGCCACACCCGCGGAGAGCCCGACACCGCCGAGAACCTGGGAGGCGACGAGGCTGCGGACGACGTGCCGCTGGAGGCTCGCGCGGTCGGCGGCCGGTGCGAGCGGCGTCGTGGGGCGCGGGGTGGGCGGGGTCGTCACGGTCGGCAGTATGCCCCGCGGCGGCGACGGTGCCCGCTCGGGAGTCGAGGGCGCTGCCGGTCGCTCGGGCGGCCGCCGGCGCACTCGACTCCCCCGGGATGCGGCTCGCCCGTCGCGGGCCTGCCCCCGTAGGCTGGCCCGCGGTCTTCCCGCCCTCGTAGCTCAGGGGAAGAGCACTTCTCTCCTAAAGAAGGTGTCGCAGGTTCGAATCCTGCCGGGGGCACCCGACCGAAGCGAGAGCCTCGACGTGTGGGGCGGCCGGTGGAGGGGTACTGGCGTGCCGGTGGCACCCGTCCCCCCGGGCGGTTGCGACGTGCCCTCCGACGAGGACGAGGACCCCGTGGCCGACCCTGACGACCCTGCTGCGCCCGCCGCGCGCTTCCGGCGCCTCCAGGCCGGGCTCGCCCAGGCCCTCGCGGCGGCCGGCCCCGGGTCCACGACCCCGCACGTCGTCGTGGCGCTCCCCTCGCACAGCATGCCGACGCGCCTCCTCGACCACAACGCCTCCCACCTGCCCGCGCTCGAGCACCGCGCCCTGCTCGACGGGCTGCGGCTGGCGCACACGCCGGGCGCCCACGTCGTCGTCGTGGTGAGCGAGGCGCCGGCGCCGGAGGTCCTCGACCACTACGCGTGGCTCGCCCGCCCGGACGACCCTGATGCGGCGCGCCGCCGGATGACGTGCCTCGTCGTCCCCGACGGCAGCGCCCGGGGCATCGCCGCGAAGCTGCTCTCCCGGCCCGACCTCCTGGCGCGGCTGCGCGCCCAGCTCGCGGGCCGGCCCGCCGTCGTCGAGCCGTGGAACGTCACCGAGGACGAGGCGGCGGTGGCGCTCGCCCTCGACACACCCGTCAACGGCGGGCCGCCCGACCTGTGGCACCTCGGGTTCAAGAGCGCGTCCCGCCGGCTGTTCCGGCGCGGGGGCGTGCCGGTACCGCCCGGCGTCGAGGACGTGCGGGACACGGCCGACGTCGCGGCAGCCGTCGTCGACCTGCACCGGGCATCCCCCAGTGCGGACCGGTTCGTCGTCAAGCTGGACAACTCCGGTGCGGGCGAGGGCAACTGGATGTTCTCGACGAGCACCGCCGGGGGCCGCCGGCTGTCGCAGGAGGCGCTCGCCGAGCGCATCTCGACCGAGGCGCCGGGATGGTTCCTGCGCGACCTCAGGGCCGGCGGCGTCGTCGAGCAGTGGGTCGCCGGCACCGGCTCGCTGCCCAGCCCGAGCGCCCAGGTCGAGCTGCTCCCCGACGGCGAGGTCGTCGTGCGCGCCACCCACGAGCAGGTGCTCGGCGGACCGGACGGGCAGGTCTTCACCGGCAGCCGCTTCCCCGCCGACCCGGCCTACTCCGCCGACCTCGCCGGCCACGCGACGGCCGTCGCCCGGCTGCTCGCCGACCGCGGGGCCGTCGGGTGGGCGTCCGTGGACTTCGTCGTGGCGCGGCACGGCCGGCGCCACGCGCCCTTCGCCGTCGACCTCAACCTCCGCAAGGGCGGGACGTCGCACTCCCTCGCGGCGCTCCAGCACCTCGTCCCCGGGACCTACGACGCGGCCGGCGGCCGCTGGGTGGCCGACGCGGACGGCGGTCCGCGCCACTACCGGTCGAGCGACGCCGTCCCGGTGAACCCGGGGACGGATGCCGCCGCGGCGCTCTCCGCCGTCGATGCGTCCGGGTCGACCTTCGACCACGCCCGCGGCACGGGCGCCGTCCTCCACATGCTCGCCGCGCTCGGACCCCACGGCACGGTCGGCGTGACGGCGATCGGGCGCACGGCCGCCGAGGCCGAGACCCTCTACGACGACGTGGCGGCGACGCTCGCGGCAACGGGAGGACCGTGACGGGTCAGCGGCCGGCCACCGACCGCTCGCGCAGCGTCGCGAGCGCACCGGATGTCGCCAGCGCGTCCATCGTCGCGGCGGCGAGGCGCTGGTTGCCGCTCTCGTCGGGGTGGTCGCCGTCGTCCTGGAGGTCCGGCGTCGGGTCCCGCGAGCCGTCCGGGCCGAGGAGGGCGGCGGCCCCGTCGACGTAGACCGAGCCGGTGCTCCGGGCCACGTCCGCGATGGTCGCGTTCACGGACCGGGTGACCGACCGGCTGTTGGCGAGGAAGTCCTCGCCCCGGCTGCGCGCCTCGTCGCCGTCGACGCCGACGTTCCAGTAGCCGACGAGCGCCACGACCGATTTCGGCGAGGCGTCGCGCACCTCACCGACCGTCGTGGAGAGCGCGGCCCGTAGGGCGCTGAGGCGAGGCGCCAGGCAGGAGTTGCGGCCCACTGCGGCACAGGCCGATCCGGTCTCGTGGTCGAGGGGCACGTCGTTCGCCCCCACCATCAGGAGCACGAGGGATGCCTGCCGCAGCTCCGAGACGACCGGCGTGTGGGACACCAGCGCGAGCACGTCGCCGCTCGAGGCGCCGTTCACGGCCTCGTTGACGAGCCGTGCCGGCCGGCCGACCTCGGGTCCGAGCCGGTCGGCCACCATCCGGGCGAAGCTGTCGCAGTCGCAGCCGTAGCCCGTGGGCACCGAGTCGCCGAGCGCGACGACGCCGAGCTCGCCCGGGGCCAGCTCGTGCGGGCTCCGCACCGACGGCACCGTGGCCAGCACCGCCGCGACGACGAGCACCACGACGGCGACGACCCGGGCGGCCCCGGGCCACCCCACGAGCCGCCGAGCCCACGTCACGGGCGGAATCCCGGCAGCACCTGCCCCAGCCACCGGAACGCGCGCGGGAGGACGGGCTGCCACACCGCCGGCCGGTGCCCACCGTGGGGCAGGACGACGGCCGTGACGGACGTCGGCGCGCGGACGGCGCGCAGGAAGGCCGCGGTGCTCGGATAGGAGAGCGTGTCCTGGCGCGAGGTCTCGACGAACCCGGCGACCGGCACCGGGTGGCGTGCCTCGAGGCGGACGAGGTCGTAGCCGCCGAGGCCGGGGACCTCCGGCGCGCCGGCGGTGCCGAAGTCGGGCCGGAAGTAGCCCTGGAGGTCGACGAACGCCCCGAAGAGCCCCGGGTGGCGCAGCGCGGTCGAGGCCGCGCACCACCCGCCGAAGGAGTACCCGACCGCGGCCCAGCTGCGGCGGTCGGTGCGCACCCGCAGGTGCGCGACCACCCACCGGGGCAGCTCGCTCGTCAGCCACGAGTCGACCCGCGGCGCACCGCCGGCGGCGTCCACGCACTCGCTGTCGTACCGCTCCGGCGCGTTGATCTGCGGGATGACGACCACCGCCGGGGCGATGCGGTGCGCCGTCGCCTGCCGGTCCTCGGCACCCACGATGTCGGAGTAGACGTAGGAGGACGGCACCGCGGGGAACCCGTGCAGCCCGACCACCACGGGGTAGGTGCGCCGGCTCGAGGGGTCGTAGCCCGGCGGCAGCTCGACGAGGACCTGCACCCGGGCCCCGAGGCTGCGCGAGGCCACGGTCCAGACCTGCTCCCGGCGGCCGGGGCTCGGCAGGGCCGGGAGGACCCGCGGCGACCGCAGCCCGGCGAGCGGGGACGCGGGCACGGCCCCGGCCCCCGCGCTGCCGCCCAGCGCGCTCACGGTGCCCTGCCCGGCGGGCCCGAGCAGGTCGCCCCACGAGATGTAGAAGAGGTACTGGTCGTTGAGCACGATCCCGCTGACGAGCACCGCGAGCGCCCCGACGAGCGCCACCTTCGCGCCGCGCGCCAGGGCCGCCGCACCCCGGTGCCGCAGCCGGGGCAGGTCGAGCAGGGCCGTCACGAAGACGACGACGAGCAGCACGATCACCAGCACGAGGAGGGGGGTCCCGGTCAGGCCCATGCCGCCACCGCCTCGTCCGCCTCGTCCGCCGCCCGTCGTCGGTCGGGGCGCACGAACGGGAAGGCCAGGACCGAGCGCACCGAGCGGTTGGTCAGCAGCATGACGAGCCGGTCCACCCCGATGCCCAGCCCTCCGGCGGGGGGCATCCCGAGCTCGAGCGCGGCGAGGAAGTCCTCGTCGAGCTCCATCGCCTCCGGGTCGCCACCGGCGGCGAGCACCGACTGGCGGGTCAGCCGCTCCCGCTGCTCGAGCGGGTCGGTCAGCTCGCTGTAGGCCGTCGCGACCTCCATCCCCGCGACGACGAGGTCCCATCGCTCGGCGAGCCCCGGGTCGTGCCGGTGCGGCCGGGCGAGGGGCGAGGTGCTGCGCGGGAAGTCGGTGAAGAAGGCGGGCGTGCTCGTCACCGGCTCCACGAGCTCGGAGTACACGTGCTCGAGCAGCTCGCCGGTGTCGAGGGCCGGGTCGACGTCGATGCCCCGTGCGGCGGCGAGCCGCCCGAGCTCGGCCCGGTCGGGATCGGTTCCGAGCTCCGCCCCGAGCGCGCGGCCGACGGCGTCGGTGACGCGGATGCTCGGCCACGCCTCGTCGACCGGGACCATCCGGACGCCGTCGAGGCCCTGCCGCAGCTGGTCCGGGCGGGGCACCGGCACCACGGGTCGGCCGTGGACGGCGACCGCGGCCGCCGCGACGAGCCGGAGGGTCAGCGCCCGCATCGAGGTGTAGTCGCCGTGCGGCTGGTAGACCTCGAGCGCGGTGAACTCGGGGTTGTGGGTGCCGTCCGCGCCCTCGTTGCGGAAGTTGCGCGCGACCTCGAAGACCGGTCCGAGGCCGCCGACGAGCAGCCGCTTGAGGTACAGCTCCGGGGCGATGCGCAGCGAGAGGTCCTGCGCGTACGCGTTGCTCCACGTCCGGAACGGCCGGGCGCTGGCGCCGCCGTGCACGGACTGGAGCACCGGGGTCTCGACCTCGAGATAGCCCTCGTCGAGCAGCGTGCGTCGCAGCGCGGCCACGACGGCGGAGCGGTCCCGGAGCAGCTGTGCCCCAGCGGGGTTCACGAGCAGGTCCGCCGTGCGGTCGCGCGTCCGGGCGGCCGGTGAGCGGAGCCCGTCGAACGGCACCGGGCGCACGGCCTTGGCCTCCATCGACCACCGCTCGACCCGGATGCCGGGCACCCCCCGCCGGCTGCGCGCCAGGACCCCGGCGACCCGCACGATGTCGCCCGGGTCGACGAAGCGGGCGAGCTCGGCCACCCGGTCCGCCCTCTCGAGGACGGCCTGGACGGTGACCCCGCCGTCGACGAGGTCGACGAACGCCACGCCGCCGTGGTCCCGCACGCGGCGCACCCGGGCGCTCAGCTCCACGGGCGCCCCCTCGCGCCACCGCTCGACGACCTCCCGCACGGTGTCCGGCGGCGCTCCCCCGCCCGGCGGGTGCGGGTCCACGCCGGCCGCGAGCATCGCGGCCCGGCGGCGGCGCCGGTCGAGCTGCTGGCGGGACACGGGAGGGGCCTGCTCGACGTCCGCCTCGTCGAGCGCTCGCACGCCGGCCAGCCGCGCCTCGTCGAGCGGCACCCCCTCCGGGACGGGTCGCCGCGTCGGCAGGAAGCCCTCGGCGCTCGCCGCGGCGAGCGCGACGAGCGGGAGGGTCGCCGGGTCCTGGACGCAGTAGTAGCGGCCCACCCACCGGGGGTCGAAGCGGCGGTTGAACCGGTACAGCCGCTCGAGCTGCCAGAAGGCGTCGAGCCACCCGAGGAGCACGGCACCCGCGCGAACCCACGACGGTGCCGCAACGTGGCCGGCCGAGCCGAAGGTGGAACGGAACATGCAGAAGTTCAACGACACCCGGGCCACCCCGAGCTCGCGGGCGCGGGCCATCAGCTCGACGACCATGAGCTCGGTGACGCCGTTCGGGGCGGCGGGGTCGTGGCGCATGAGGTCGAGGGACAGCCCCGATGCACCCCACGGCACGAAGGCGAGCAGGCCGACGAGGCGTCCGGCGGCGTCGCGCGCGAGGACGTGCAGCACCCGGCGGTCGGCGGCATCCCCGGTCCGGCCGAGGGCCATCGAGAACCCGCGCTCCGGCTCGTCGCCGCGCCAGCGCCCGGCGCACTCCCCCACCTCGGCGAGCTCGGCGGGCGACATCCGGCCCTGGCGGCTGCACGTGACCACGACCCCGGTCCGCCGGGCCCGCCGCGCCGCCCGGGCGACGGAGCGCCGGGCCGGGCTCGTCGGGTCCCAGGTGTCGCGGTCGAGGACGGCCTCGTCCCCCATCGACCCGACGCGCAGGCCGGCCGCCCGGTAGAGGCGCGCCCCGTCCTCGCTCGCGGACACGACGGCCGGGACCCAGCCGTTGCGGTGCGCCTCGTCGAGCCAGGCGCGCACCGCCGCCGGTCGCGCGGCCGGCGCCCCGACCGGGTCGGCCGCCGCGAGCGAGACGCCCGCGACCACCCGGTACCCGACGACGGCCTGCCGGTCCGGGGCGAAGGCGAGCCCCTTGTCGCGACGGGTGGCGAGGTAGCCGAGGGAGTCCGCGCCGCCGTGCCCGCGCAGCAGCGCACGCACTGCGACCTCGTCGTCGGGGTCCCATCGCGGCCGCCACCCGGAGGGCCGCAGGAGCACCGCGACGGAGGCGGCGAGGACGACGCCGGCGAGCGTCGCCACGACCTCGGTGATCCACGGCGCGACGTGTCCCGGCAGCCCCGGGCCGCCGTGCCGGCCGCCGCCCACGCCGGCGAGGACGTAGAGCACCGCCCGGAGCAGGCCCGATGCGGTGGCCCCCCGGCGCTCGCTCGCCTCCAGCAGGAGGGCGGCCACCCCGAGGGTCGCGAGCGAGCCCCCGACGGCGGTGAGCGCGGCGGCCCGCAGGTGCCGCGTCCGGGACGGCGGGCGGAACTCGGCCCGCGCGCGCCACAGCACGACCAGGGCGCCCACCCCGACGACCATCGCCACCACGTCGAGCAGCCGGCCGAAGTCGCCCCGCGAGCGCCAGGCCTCGAGCCACGGCGAGCCCGGGCGCGGCAGCAGCGCGAGGACGCCCACGGCGATGCCGACCACCTGGAACGCCGCGACGGCGACGAGGCCGGTGCGGCGCCTCGTGACGAGCGCACCGGTGACGAGGACCATCACCACGACGGAGAGGAAGGAGCGCGCGACCGGCACGTTGAGCAGACCGAAGACCTGCTCGGCCACCGTGGGTCGCGACACCGGGGCCGCGAAGAGCCAGATGCCCAGCGCCGCAACGGTTCCGACGGCGTAGACGGCCGTGAGCACCCGAGCCGTCCGGGGGCGCCGGACCACCGCCGGGGTGGGCGGCCCGAGGGCGGGACGGCGACGCCCGCGGGGGACGTCGAGCACGGCGACCGGACCGGAACCACCTCGGGGCGAGCTGCTCACAGGGCAGGCCTATGCCCAGACGCTGAGGGCCGGCTGGACGCCGCGTGGCACTCGGCTGGGAAGCGCCTGCGCGGTGCATCGGCGGCTCCGCGTCCTGCCGTGGCGCGACGGCACACCCCGGCACCCGGCGAGATGCCGGCGCGTCGCACGGTCGTCACGCGACCGCAACACCGGCGACCGGCCCGTCGTCATCCGACCTCGTCAGGGTGGAGGGACCAGCCCATCCCGCCCCCGAGGGGCCATCGAGGAACGGAGACACCATGACCACCGGATCCATCGTGCTCGAGAGCGACGAGCAGATCGACGACCGCACCTCCCACGCCATCGTCGCCGCCCAGCTGCGCGGCGAGGCCCGGGCGAAGGGACGGGACCGCCGCTCGATGGTGCGCGCCATCGCCGCCGAGCTGCAGGGCCTGGGCCTGCGCCCGAACCACCCCGAGCTCGCGCGCCGCTACGACGTGGGAGAGACGAAGCTCCCGACCTGGCTGCGCCGCGACGGTCGCCCCGGCCCGGCCTGACCACCGTCCGCCGTCACGAGGTCGCCGCCGTCAGCCCCCGGTAGTCGTCGGCCACGAGCGGACGGTCGGTGAGGGCACCGTCCGGCAGAGGGGCGGCGACGGACCGCCCGTCGGACCGCAGCGCCACCTCCTCCACGCCGGGGACGGACGTGAGCGTCAGGACCACCTGGCCCACCCCGAGCGGCAGCTGCCCTGCACCGGCCGGCTGGTCGCCCGCCCGCACGTCGACGACCGCGCGCCCCGAGCGCACGTCCACCAGCTCGAGCGCGACGTCCGGGCCCAGCGCCGTCGAGAGCCCGTCGCCGCGCTGCGCCTCGTCCGGTCCGGCGGCCAGCCGGTCGAGCACGGAGGCCACCGACGATCGCAGGTCCGAGCCGGAGGGCGCGGCCGGCGACGCGACGAGCTCGCCGTCGCGCACGAAGTACAGCCGCGGCCCGCCCGAGGGGGTGGGGCTCGCCGTCGCGGTGGCGGGCGCGGGCGACTGCGCCAGGTCGTAGGGCAGCGGGCCCAGCGTCCGGGCCGGCGAGCCCGTGGGCGCTCCGCACCCGGCCACGAGGGCCACGAGGACCACGGCCAGCGCCACCGCACCGGCTCGAACGCCCTCTGCGGCAACGCGACCGCGCGACCTCACGCCCCCACCTCCGTCGCGGGCCGGAGCACCGGGAGGGCGAGCACGAAGGCCGCGCCTCCCCCGGGAGCGTCCTCGCACCGGACCGACCCGCCGTGCCCCTGCGCGATCTCGGCGACGAGGCTCAGGCCCAGCCCCGAGCCCTGGCCGGAGCCGCGCGACCCGACCCGCGCGAACCGTTCGAAGACGCGCTCCCGGTCCTCGGGCCGGACCCCCACGCCGCCGTCGAGGACCCGCACCTCGACCACGCGGTCCCGGCCGACGACCTCGACCGAGGTCACTCCGCCCCCGTGCACGTCCGCGTTGTCGAGGAGGTTGACGACCGCGCGGTGCAGCGTGGGCTTCCGACCGAGCACCCGGTGGGCGCCGGAGGACAGGGTGAGCAGACCGGGCGGGCGCAGCGTGTCCTCCAGGGTGTGCGCGACGAGCTCCGCGAGGTCGAGCTCCTCGGCGGGGCCGTCGCCCACTCGCGCCTCGAGGCGCCCGAGGGCCAGCAGGTGCTCGAGGGACCGGTGCAGCCTGCGCACCTCGCGCTCGACGAGGGCGGTCGCTTCGCGCCGACGCCCGGCATCCCCGTCCACGGCCGACTGCAGCACCGACACGCTCGTCATGAGCGTGGTCACGGGCGAGCGCAGCTCGTGGGCGACGTCAGCCGCGAAGCGCGCGTCGCGGCGCATCCGCTCGTCGAGGGCCTCGACCATCGTGTTGAACGAGCCGACGATGACGGCGAGGTCGGGGTCGGTGGTCTCGGGGAGCCGGGTGGCCATCCGCCCCGCCGCGATGCTCGCCGCCGCCTCGGCCACCTCGCCCAGGGGTGCGACGACGCGCGACGAGGCGGTGCGGCCGATGAGGGCGCCGACGGCGGTCGTGGCGAGGGCGAACACGGCGAGCACCGTGCCGAGGGTGCGCAGGGTGGCGTCGAGCTCCGTCGTCGGCGTCACCTCGTAGAACTCCACGCCCACGGAGGGCACGGGCACCCCCACGGCGAGCGCCGGTCCGCCGTCCAGCCGGGTCCACGCCAGGGCCGCCCGCCCCCGGCCGACCTCGGAGCGGACGTCGCCCGGCAGGCCCTCGGCCTCGACGTCCAGGGAGGACGCGTACCAGCGCCCCGCACGCTCGACGAGGACGACCGCCCCCGACGGTGGCGAGGCGCGGTCGAGGACGTCGCTCACCCGCGCCCCCGAGGTCCGCAGCCCCTCGCGGACGAGGGCGGCATCGACGAAGGCCTGTCGCGCGGCGGCCGCCTCGCGCTGGTCGACGAGGAAGTGCCGGGCCGTGAGGTAGGTCCCCACCGCCAGCAGGAGGGAAAGGACGAGGGCCAGGACCGCGAAGGACACCGTCGAGGTGGCACGCACGCCGAGGGCACGCGGCCCCGGGCTCACGCGAGGTCCAGCCGGTACCCGAGCCCGCGGACCGTGACGAGCAGGCGGGGGTCGGAGGGGTCGAGCTCGATCTTCGTGCGCAGCCGCCGGACGTGGACGTCGACGATGCGGTCGTCGCCGAAGTAGCCTCTCTCCCAGACCCGCTCGAGCAAGATCTCACGGCTCAGCACCCGCCCGGGAGACGCCGCGAGCTCCTGGAGCAGGCGGTACTCGGTGACGGTGACGTGGACCCCGTCGTCGCCGCGGCGCACGACCCCGGCGCGGCCGTCGAGGACGAGCGGTCCGTGGGCGGAGTCGAGCACGACGACCCCGGGGTCGTCGTCGACGGGCTCGACCGGGCGCACCGGTGGGCGGCGCCGCAGGGCCCGCAGCCGGGCGCTGAGCTCCTTGATCTCGAAGGGCTTGGTCACGTAGTCGTCGGCCCCCGCCTCGAGGGCGGCGACGATGTCGTGGGTGTCGGCCTTCGCGCTGAGGACGATGACCGGGACGTCGGTCCGTCGGCGCAGCTCGCGGATGAACTCGAAGCCGTCCATCCCGCCGAGCATCAGGTCGACGAGGAACACGTCGACGCGGTCGAACCCGGGGTCGGCGAGCGCCGACTCCGCCGACGGGTGGCAGCTCGTCCCGTACCCCTCGTCCTCCAGGGCCATCGAGAGAGCGGCGCGGATCCCGTCGTCGTCGTCGAGCACGAGGAGCCTGGCCGGCATCCCGGCAGTCTGCCACCGCCACCGCGGGCCTCGGCCCTCCGGGGTCGCCCGGACTCCGGTTGTCACACAACCGCAAACTTGCGGACCGGACGGTCGTCATCGACCGCTGCCACGATCCGGAGCATGGTGCGGGGAGGAGCGGTGGACGGCGGTCCGGGGCCCACGGAGGGGGGCCCCGGGCCGGCGGTGTCGGTGCGGCTGGGCGACCCCTCGCCGGGGGCCGACCACCGGCACGTGCTCGCCGGGGTGTCCCGCGGGGTCGCCACGGGGCGTGGCGTCGACCTCGACCTCTCCGCCGTCACCGTGCTCTCCTCCCCGACCGTGGCGACCGTCCTGTGGGCGCAGCGGCGCTGCGTGGCCCACAACCTGCCGTTCTCGGTGACCTGCGGGCACGGCCGCACCCGCCGGCTGCTCGCCCGCAGCGGGCTCGTCGGCCCCGGGTCGCGCACGTGGTGAGCCGGCTCGTGGGGAACGCGGTCGTGCGCACGGAGCACGACGCCCTCTGGACGGTCACCTGCGCGGAGTACCCCAGGGGCCTCGTGCGGGTGCGGCGCCGCTCCGGGCTGACCCAGGTCGTCGTCGCGGACCGCGGCGAGGTCGGCGCGCCCGCCCCTGACTCCTTCGCCGCGGCGGCGTGCACCCGCGACGGTGAGCTGCTCCTGTCATTGCGCGCGGCTCCCCCGGCCATCGTCGTCGGGGCGGCCGACCTGCGCACCCGCCCCGCCGACGGCGGAGGTCACGACAGCGAGTTCCCCGGACCGGGTCAGCGCCTCATCCTGCTGTCCTGCGCGGCGTTCGAGGCCGCACCGACGCTGCTGGCGACGGGCGGCGACCCGACCCAGGACCTGCTCGGCACGGAGGACCCCGAACGCCTGCTGCTCGCCCTCCTCGGGGCCGGCGGCCGGGGCGCGGGCACGGTCATCGACCGTCACGTCGACCCGGATCCGGAGGCCGACCTGCCGACGAACGGCTCAGCCGCGGAACGGGATCGCTGACCGGAGCACCGGCACGTCGTACCCGTGCGCGAGCAGCACCTGCCGCACCGATGCCTCCGCCTCGGGCCCGTTCGGCGACGGCGAGACCGCGACCGCCCGGACCGGCAACGGCGAGGGACTCGTGACGAGGGAGGCCTCCGGGCGCTGCGGGTCCGGGCCGGTGAGCCGCAGGTACGGAGCGATGCCGTACGCCGACGCGCGGTACGAGAGCAGGGCGGCCTCGAGCCGGCTCCCCTCGCTGCCGGGCCGGGTGAGCAGCATCGTCGACCACCGCGTCTCGCGCTCGTCGGCGAAGCCTTCGTGCTTGATGAGCAGCAGCGCCTCGTGCAGGGCCTCGAGGAACGGCTCGAGGTGGGCGGCCAGGCGGGCGCGGACCTCGTCCGGCACCTCCGTCTCGTCGGCGTGGACCGGCCTGGGCGAGAACAGGTTCGTACCCAGCCCACCCGCCAGGTCGTCCAGCACCGCGAGCGCGGCGTCGACGAGCTCGAGCTGCGCGTCGCGGTCGTAGCGGACCGGGCGCCAGCCCTGGTGGCGGAGGTAGACACCGTCGGAGCCGTCGAGGCTCACGTCGACCTCCCGGCTGCTCAGCGCGGCGAGGCCGGCTCCGGGGTCGAGGCCGATGGCGTAGGACTCGCGCGTCCCCCCGTAGAGGCGCCACATGGCCAGCGAGTCGGGCGAGCGGCTCGCGCTGAGGATGAACGCGCTGTCCGCCCCGGGGCCCTCGCCCTGCTCGGTGGAGGAGCGGACCCGCTCGGCGAGCTCGGCCGCGAGCCGCTCGTCGTGCTGCCCGGCGACCTCGAGCACCCGGTCGACGACCATCCGGCCGCCCAGCCGCACCTCCTCCCGGTCGTTGAGGAACGGCGCGGCCGTCGCCCACAGGGTGTGCGTGCCGAGGATGGAGAGCAGCCCCGGCCCGTCGGTGTAGTGCCAGGCGAGGTCACCGGGCGCGCTGTCGGAGGGCATGTCCGCGACCCTAGCCACGGGCAGCCCGCTCAGCCGCCGAGCACGCGCTCGAGCCAGTCGTTCCCGAAGACGCGCCCGGGGTCGACCCGGTCCCGCAGGTCCTCGAAGGCGCGCCAGCGCGGATAGAGGGGGGCGAGGTCGGCGGCTTCGGCCGCGAAGCACTTGCCCCAGTGCGGGCGCGCTCCCAGCGGCAGCAGGACGGCCTCCAGGTGCGGCAGCAGCGCGTCGACGCCGGGCCGGTCGAGCACCCACGTGAAGTGGAGGGCGACGACGTCGCGCCCGTGGCTGCTGCTCAGCCAGAGGTCGTCCGCGGCGACGGTGCGGATCTCGCCGACCTGGAGCAGCGGCGCCATCCGGGGCGCCAGCCGGCGCAGCTCCTCGACCGCCTCGCCCACCAGACCGCGGGGCAGGAGGTACTCGCTCTGCAGCTCCTCGCCCCGGCTGGGGGTGTGGTCGAGCCGGAAGTGGGGCAGCCGCTCGTGCCAGGCACCCACGACGCCGAGCTGCTGCGTGACGGCCGCGGCGTCGGCACCGGCCAGCATGTGCAGCGGCTCGGTGGCCCGCACCGTGCCCGGCAGCACCGGGGGCTCGTCGGGCGTGCGGCTCTTGAGCCAGACGTCGGCGCGCCCGCTCGCCCAGTCGGTGAAGAGGCTCACGCTGTGGGCGGCCCCGCTCACGGCGTCGAAGGACTCCGCCAGCGTGTCCAGGGCGAGGCCGCGCAGGACGTCCTGGCGCACCTCGAAGTCGGGCTCGACGTCGAGGGTCAGGCGGGTGACGACACCGAGGGCGCCGAGGCCGACGACGCTGCCGTCGAAGTCGGCATCACCGCGAACCAGTTCTCGCACAGCGCCGTCCGCGCCGACGACCTCGAGGGCGCGGACGGCGGTCGCGAGCGAGCCGACCCCGTCCCCGGACCCGTGGGTGCCCGTGGCCACCGCCCCGGCCACCGAGATGTGCGGCAGCGAGGCGAGGGCCGACAGCGCCCGGCCGCGCTCGTGCAGCGAGGCGGCGAGGTCGCCGTAGCGGGTGGCTGCGCCCACCCGCACGCAGCCCGCGTCGCCGTCGACCTCGACCTCGGCGGGCAGGGCGTCGAGGCAGACGAGGACGCCGTCGGTGTCGGCGATGTCCGTGAACGAGTGGCGCGACCCCAGCGCCCGGACCCTGGGCTCGCGGGCGACCAGCTCCTGCAGCGCCTCGATGCCCGCCGGGCGCTCGAGCCGGGCGGCCCGGAACCGGTGGCTGCCGGCCCAGTTCGTGCCGGCAGCAGCCGTCATGCCGCGGCCCTCGCCCAGTGGGCCGGACGGGCCAGCACCTCGGCGAGCTCGCGCAGGGCGGCCCCCGAGGCGCCGGCGGCCGGGTCCTCCCCCGCCGACGTGACCGTGGGGGCGACCCAGCGCGCGGAGAGCGAGCGGGCGGACAGGTGGCGCTCGAGGTCGGGGCGCAGCAGGTCGGCGACCTGGGCGAGGTGCCCGCCGACGACGACCGCGGGGATGTCGAGGACGTTGACCACCCCCGCGAGGACGACACCGAGCGCCCACGCCGCCCGCGCCACGGCGTCCACCGCGGCCGGCTCGCCGGCCCGTGCCGCGTCGGCGAGGTCGCGACCGGTCGCCGTGGGGGGCAGGCCGGCGGCGGTCAGCAGCGCCTCCCGGCCGACGTACCGCTCGAGGCAGCCGGTGGAGCCGCAGGGGCAGGCCGGGCCGGCCGGGTCGACGGGCACGTGGCCGATCTCGCCCGCCCAGCCGTGCCGACCCTGCATCCCCACGCCGTCCAGGACGACCGAGCCGCCGATGCCCACCTCTCCCGAGAGGTAGACGAAGTCGGTGAGCGGTCCCGAGCGACCGGGGGCGACCTCGGCGACCGCGCGCGCGGCGAGGTCGGCCTCGTTCCCGACCCGGGGCACCATCCCGCCGACGACCGGGAGGTCTGCCCTGCCGAGGTCCGACCAGCCGAGGTTGGGAGCCACGAGCAGCGCTGTGCCGGAAGGCGACACGAGGCCGGGGAGGGCCAGGCCGGCGCCGACGAGGCGCACACCGGCCGGAAGCCCCGAGAGCACCTCCTCGGCCAGCGCGGTCAGCCGCGCGAGCACCACGGCCGGGTCCGACCCGATGAACGCGCCCTCGACCACGCGTCCGGCCACGACCCGTCCGCGCAGGTCGAGCACGCGCGCCGCGAGGAACCCGGCGTCGACCTGGAGGCCGAGCGCCGCCAGCCCGGCCCCGGGGACGAGCGGCGTGGCGGGGCGGCCACGACCGGTGGCCGCCCCGCGCTCGAGCTCGTCGAGCACGCCGCCGGCGACGAGGTCGTCGACGAGACGGGAGACGGTGGAGCGCGTCATCGAGGTACGGCCGGCGACGTCGGCGCGGGACACCGGGTCCGGGGACGCGCACACCGTGGTCGTGACGAGGGCGAGGTTGGCCTCTCGCAGGGAGGACTGGGTGGCGCGGGACTCACGTCGCACCGGAGGGCCGGGGACGCGCTCCCGGGGCGCGGTCGCCGAGGTCACGGGGTTGACGATAGCCGACCGCGGCCTATTATGTTTTGTGGCACAACAAAAACTCACGAAGGAGCACACCGTGGTGCGTCGACCCACCCCCGAGGACAAGTTCTCGTTCGGCCTGTGAACCGTGGGCTGGACGGGCACCGACCCGTTCGGCGGCCCCAGCCGCCCCGCCCTCGACCCCTGGGAGTACGCCGAGAAGCTCGCCGAGCTCGGGGCGTGGGGTGTCACCTTCCACGACAACGACGTCTTCCCCTTCGACGCCGACGCCGCGACCACGGAGCGCATCGTCTCCCGCTTCCGGCAGGCCACCGACGCCGCCGGGCTGGTCATCGAGATGGTCACGACGAACACCTTCAGCCACCCCGTCTTCAAGGACGGCGGCCTGACGAGCAACGACCGGGGGGTGCGCCGCTTCGGGCTGCGCAAGGTGCTCCGAGCCGTCGACCTCGCCGCCGAGCTCGGCGCCACGACCTTCGTGATGTGGGGCGGGCGCGAGGGCAGCGAGTACGACGGCTCCAAGGACGTCTACTCGGCCATGGAGCGGTACAAGGAGGGCCTCGACACCGTCGCCGGCTACATCAAGGCCCAGGGCCACGACCTGCGGATCGCGTTGGAGCCCAAGCCCAACGAGCCGCGCGGTGACATCTTCCTGCCGACGGCGGGCCACGCCCTGGCCCTCATCGCCGAGCTCGAGCACGGCGACATCGTCGGCCTCAACCCAGAGACCGGGCACGAGCAGATGGCCAACCTCAACTACACCCACGGTCTCGGCCAGGCGCTGTGGAGCGGCAAGCTCTTCCACATCGACCTCAACGGCCAGCGCGGGCTGAAGTACGACCAGGACCTCGTCTTCGGCCACGGCGACCTGATGTCGGCCTTCTTCACGGTCGACCTGCTGGAGAACGGTTTCCCCGGCCACCCGGACGCCCCGCGCTACGACGGCCCCCGGCACTTCGACTACAAGCCCTCGCGCACCGAGTTCATGGACGGCGTCTGGGAGTCGGCGAGCGCCTGCATGTCGACCTACCTCCTGCTCGCCGACAAGGCCCGCGCCTTCCGCGCCGACCCGCGCGTCCAGGAGGCGATGGAGTACGCCGGCGTCCTCGACCTCGCGCAGCCGACGCTCGACGCCGGCGAGTCGCTCGAGGACTTCCTGGCGACCGACGACGGCTTCGACCCCGAGAAGGCCGGCGAGCGCGACTACGGGTTCGTGCGCCTCAACCAGCTGGCCGTCGAGCACCTCGTCGGCTGAGTCCGGGGGGGGGGGCGCGGGGGGGGGGGGGGCCCCCCCCCCCCCCC
>NZ_JBNVZV010000040.1:0-21366 GCF_050496545.1 Phycicoccus avicenniae
GCCCCCCCCCCCCCCCCCGGGCCCCCCCCACGTCGGGCGTCACGACGGCGGTGCCGAGGGGGCGCCGCCGGGTCACAGCGAGGAGGACAGAGCGTGCCACGTCTCGACGAGGGCGGCCCCGGGGGCGGCCCCATCCAGTACCCGCCGATCCTGCAGACGCTCGGGCTCGACTACGAGCAGAACTGGACCGGCTCCACGCACGACGCGCTGAAGACGGTGGAGTACACCGTGACCACCGCGAACACCTTCGGCGACATCCCCGCCGCCCGTGACTTCGCGAGCGTCTACGTCGCCGCGTCGCACATCTACGAGGCCACGCTGCGGGGGATCCGCGACGACCTCACGGCGGCCGCCCAGGCCCTGGCGCAGGCCGGCGACGAGATCCGCCAGCGCGACGAGGCCTCCGGCGACGCCTTCCAGACCCTCCAGGCACGGTGGGGCGACGGCACCGGGTCGGCCGCCGCGCAGCAGACCGAGCAGGCCGCCGAGGACGCCGCCGCCCAGGAGGGCTCGGCCGCCCAGGTCCGCATCCAGGACGGCCAGCCCGCGCAGGACGGCGGTCCCACCGGGACGGGCGCCGCTCCCGGCACCGACCCCACCGTCGCCACCGACGGCGGACCGACCCCCACCGGCGACACCCCTCCGTCGAGCGGCATGGACGTCGGCTGATGACCCGAGCGCGCCTGCGGCACACCGCCCTCGCCCTCGCCCTCGTGGCGGGGGTCGGCGGTGCCGCCGTCGTGCCCGCGGCCGCCTCGGCGCCGGCCCCCACGGGGGTCCGTGCGGCCGCCGAGCCGCTGCCGGGGGAGTGGTGGAGGTCGGCGATGGGTGTCGACGAGCTGAACCGCGCCGGCTCCGGCACGGGCGTCACCGTGGCGGTCATCGACGGTCCCATCGACCCCGACGTCCCCGAGCTGAAGGGGAAGGTGGTCTCCAGCCGCAGCTACTGCGAGACCCCGGGTGGGGCCACGGGCCGGCTCCTGTCACCCTCCGCGAAGGGCAAGGACGCCGAGCACGCCACGAGCATGGCGGCCCTGATCGCCGGTTCGGGCCGCGGCACCGGCTCCGGCGGCCGGGGCATCCGCGGCATCGCCCCGGACGTGAGGATCCGGCACTACGCGGTGCTCTACGCCGGCGAGGACGGCAAGAAGCAGTGCGTCATGCGCAAGGCCGGTGGAGACAACATCGACCAGGCCGTCGCCGACGCGATCGCCCAGGCGGCCGAGGACGGCGCGGACGTCATCAACATCAGCCTCGTCGTGGGCTTCGACGAGGACATGGTCGACGCCCTCCTCACCGCCTACGGCCGCGACGCGGTCGTGGTCGCCGGGTCGCCCAACACCCGCACCGACGTGCAGTGGCCCGGCCTCGGGAACGGCGTCCTGCTCGTCAACAGCGTCGACTCCGCCGGCAGGATCCCGGACTTCGCGGTGCGGGACAGCCCTTTCGTCGCGCTGGCCGCGCCCGGCAAGGACGTCATGGCGGCGAGCTACGACGGCTCGGGGTGGAAGAGCGAGACGCTCGTCTCCGGCTCGTCGATCGCGACGGCCCTGGTGAGCGGCGGCATCGCCGCCATCCGCTCCGCGTACCCCGAGGCCACGTCCGGGCAGGTGCTCCATGCCGTCAAGGACAACGTCGGCCTGCGCGAGAAGACGAGCGGCTCGGGCTACGAGACGTGGTTCCGCCGGTCGGGCACGGACCTCCCCGAGGTCAAGAGCGCGAACACCGCGTACGGGTGGGGCATCTTCGACCCCGCGGACGCCGTGAAGGTCGACCCCACGACCCTGCCGAAGGACAATCCCTTCGTGCGCACCCGCACGTCCGACGACCCCACGGCCGAGCAGGTCTCCGCCGCGCTCGGCACCGCGAGCCCCTCGGCGACGGCCGCCCCCACGGCCTCGGCCTCGGCGCCGTCCTCGCCGTCGGCGCAGGCGGCGGCCCCGGCCCGCACCGAGGACGGCTCCTCCACGCCCTGGCTGCCGATCGGCGCCGGCGTGCTCGTCCTCGTGCTCCTCGCGGCGGGCGGCGCCTTCGTCCTCGGCAGGCGCGGGAGCAACCCGGTCCCCGCCACCCCGTCCGGGACCCCCGGACCGCACGACCCCACCGACTCCACACAGACCACCACCACGACGGACGGCGCCACGAGCGCCGAGGGGAGGAAGCACTGATGGTCATTCCCGACGAGGGTCCGAGCAACCCGCCGCTGCCGGAGGACGCCGGCCCCAACGAGCGCAAGCTGTACGACATCTACGGCTTCTCCTCGGTGCTGGTGCGGATGACGGCCGACGACTGGGGCACGACCTCGGACACGGTGAGCAACCTCGCCGTCGAGGTGCGCACGCTGATGAGCAAGCTCCGCGGTGCCGAGCGGCCGTGGGAGGGCCCGGCGGCCGAGAGCGCCTACGCGACGCTCGAGACCCTCGCGACGCAGCTCGACCTGCGGGCCGAGGAGATCACCGGCATCAAGCGCGGCCTGAACAAGGCGGCCGAGGCCGCCGACACCGCGCGGCAGGCCTACCAAACGACCGTCCGCGCGATCTCGACCGACGTCGACCGCAGCGGGTACGAGAAGACCGCGCCGCGCCAGGGTGGCCAGCCGGCGCCCGACGGCAAGGTCTTCGACCAGGCGGCCTACGACGCCGCCGTCGCGGCCCAGCGCGAGCAGCGCGAGCAGCAGGCCGCCACCGTGCTCGCCGCCTTCCGCGGTGACATCACGACGGCCGCCAAGGAGATGCCGGTCGAGCCCGCCAAGGAGTCGGTCACCATCACCCCCGGTGGCGGCGGCGGCGGCGGTGGTGGTGGCAACTACCCGACGGGCGGCGGCCCGAGCGGTGGCACCTACGTGGCGCCGAACGGCGGGGGCTACGTCAGCGAGTGGCCGCCCAAGAACAACCCGCCGGTCCTCCCACCCGTCGACCCGCCGGTGTACTACCCACCGGAGCCGGTGATCATCGAGTGCGGTCCGTGGCCCGAGGGGCCGGAGCCGACCCCGGTCGACCTCGACGGTGGCACGCTCGGCACGACCACCCCGACCGGGCCCGGCTCGGTCGACTGGGCGGGCACCGGCAACCCCGGCGGCTCCACCGGCGGCGGCCTCGGTCTCGGCACGGGTGGGGGCGCCATCGGCGGCGGGATGCTCGCCGGCGGTGCGGCCATGCTCGGCAAGGGCATGCTCGGCAAGATGACCGGCGGCGCCCTCGGCGCGGCCGGGCGCGGCCCGCTCGTCGCGGGCAGCACGTCGGCGGCCGCTCGGGGCACCACGGGTGCCGCCGGCCGCGGTGGCGCGACCGGTGGTGGCGGCCGCGGGGTCGTCGGTGCCGGTGGCCAGGGCGCCCAGGCCCGCGGGGGTCGTGGTGGCGCTGCCGGCGTCCGCGGCGCCAAGGCCGGTCGCTACGGCGTGCCGAAGCTCGGCGAGTCCTCCTCGCGCGGCGGCAAGGGTGTCGTCGGCGCCGGCTCCGGTGCGGGTGGGCGCGGCGGCCGCAAGGGCAAGGACGGGAAGCCCGAGGGCGTGGACTCGCTGACCCACGAGGACGAGCAGACCTGGTTCGAGGGCGAGGACGACGCCACGCCGCCCGTGTGGCGCTGACGGCTTCCTGCCCGACCCGATGACGCGTGCGGCGTCTCGCCTCAGCCCGAGGTGAGGCGCCGCAGCGTCTCCACCAGCCCCGCGGCGACCAGCCCGAGGGGCAGCACCGAGACCACGGCCAGCGCCTCGAGGCGGTCGGCCGAGCGGGAGAGCCGGGTGGAGGCCCACCCACCGTCGATGGCGACCGCGGCCACCATCGCGACGACACCGAGCACGACGGAGGCCCCCACGAGCGGCCAGCGCCATCCGCCGTCCCAGCCGACGACGGCCACGGAGCCGGCGGCCGCGAGCGAGGCGGCGGCCCCGAGCATGGCGTAGCGCGCGAGCCGGTCGCGCACGTGGCGGGACTGGTACCCGAAGGCGAGCGCCGCCGCCACGAGCACGGCCCACCGCGACCACGGCGCGATGGTGGACAGCGCCGGGGTCAGCGCGAGGACCCAGCCGGCCAGCACCGCCGCCAGTGCCTGGTAGGCCGTGCCGACGGTGACCACCGAGCGGGCCTGCGCCACACGGTCGCGGACGTCGGTGCCGGTGACCCGGCGCCGGCGGGCGGCGTGCCGCTCGCGGACCGACCAGATGGTCGTCGAGAGGCGGTCGGTGTCGAGGAGCTGGGTGGGGTCGACGTCGAGGCTGGCGCTCGGGAGGGCGCGCACCACCACCGGGGCCAGCCCGACGAGCACCGCGGCGGCCGTGACGAGGGGCAGGCCGGTGAGGACGGTGAGACCGACGACGACGGCCACGCCGCCCAGGCAGGCGGTGGCGGTGCGCTCGGCGCGGTCGCCGGGCGAGCCGTCGGAGGAGGCGAGGGCGAGGACCAGCGCCCCGAGCGCGGCGGCGACGGTGACGGTCACCGCCACGCGGGAGGGGGACTCGGCGAGCGGGACGAGCAGCCCGGCCGCGGTGGCGAGCGCCGGCGCCGCGGCGAGGCGCACCATCCCGGCGCCGTCGCGGTGGCGGGGCGTGAGCATCGTGGCCGCGATCCCGGCCGCGAGGAGCAGCCCGGCCGCCACCCAGCGTGCCACGGTGGACCCGAGGACGCCGTCGGTCCCACCGGCCGGGGCCGCCAGCGCGAGGACCCCCGCGACGAGGCTGACCAGGGCGGTTCCCGCGACGAGGCCGACGGCGAGGTCGGGGACGCCTGCGCGGCGGCGGCGGGGCCGGCGTCCGCGACGCCGCCGGTCGGCGTGGAGGGAGGCCCGGCTGACCGTCACCTCGCCGTCGTCGACGTCGTCGCGGCGGCGGGTGGCGTCGTCGACCAGCGAGACACCGGGGGAGGACGGGGTCGAGGGGGTGCGCGAGCCGCCGGCCCACGACGGGGCGGAGGAGCGCGCGCCGGGTGCGGCCGAGGAGCGGTCGAGGCTGACGACCTCGCGGTGCAGGCGGTGCGTGGTGGTGCGGACCACCGTGAGCACCGAGCCGGCCGGCAGGTCCCCACCGAGGCGGTCCTGCGGCCCGTAGACGTGCCCCCCGGCGGTCGCGACCGAGCTCGGCGCCGCGCTCGAGGAGATCCCCAGGACCGCCAGGACCTCGGTGACCCGCGTGCCGACGGGCACGACGAGGTCGTAGCGCCGCTCGTCGGCGACGAGGGTCAGCTGCTGCGTCGGCTCGGCCATCGTCCCCTCCCCAAGTTCGTGGCGGCCGCGAGCTGCGGCCACTGCCCGCGCAGAACAGTATCCACGGGTACGGTGGGCGCGACCGGCAGTAGGACACGAAGGGGGAGAAGGATGACGGTGGCCGCCCGCAGCGGCGCCCGCGAGAAGGCACCCGAGGTGCCGACCGGGCGGATCGTCCTCCAGCCCCCTCCGGAGATCACGCCCTCCGAGGGTGCGAGCGGCCTGCTCATGCAGGCCGTCCCGATGCTCGGCTCGCTCGGCTCCATCGGCTTCGTCGCGATGTCGCAGTCGGGCCCACGGGCCTGGTTCACGGCCGGCATGTTCCTCGTGGCCAGCGTCGGCTTCGTCGCGGTCAGCGGGGTGCGCCAGCGCCAGCAGCACTCGGCCGGCGTCATCGCCGCCCGGCGCGAGTACCTCGCCTACCTCGCGGAGGTCCGCGAGACCATCCGCGACGCCGCGGCCCGCCAGCGCGAGGCGGCCCTGTGGGACTTCCCCGACCCGAACGCCCTGCCCGTCATCGCGGCCGAGGGCAGCCGGGTCTGGGAACGCTCACCGGCCGACGGCGACTTCCTCCAGGTCCGGATGGGCACCACCTCCCAGCCGCTCTGCCTCGAGCTCGAGCCGCCCGAGACCGCTCCGCTCGCCCAGCTCGACCCGGTCGCGGCCTCGGGGCTGCACCGCCTGCTGTCCACCCACCGGGTCCAGCCCGGGCTCCCGGCGTCGGTGGCCCTGCGCGCCTGGCCGCACCTCGAGGTGACCGGCGACGCCGACCCGGCCCGCTCGCTGGCGCGCTCCGTCGTGCTGCAGGCGGCCCTCCAGCACGCCCCGGACGACCTCGTCATCGCCGCGCTCGTCTCCCGCGAGGCCCGCGCCGAGTGGGAGTGGCTCAAGTGGCTCCCGCACGCGCTGAGCCCGCGCGAGCACGACGCCGTCGGCCCGGTGCGCCTCGTCGGCGAGTCCGTCCACGACCTGCTGCCGCTCCTGCCCCAGGAGATCGTCGAGCGCCCGCGCTTCGGCCCCTCCGACCGCCCCTCGCTGCCGCACGTGCTCCTGGTCGTCGACGGCGGGCACGTGCCCCCGGGCAACCCCGTCGTCACCCCGGACGGCGTCCTCGGCGTCACCGTCCTGGACCTGCCCGAGCAGTGGGGCGAGGTCGACTCCGGCACGACGCTCCGCCTGGCCGTCGGGGCACGCACCGCGTCCGGGCCCCGCGCCGGCACCGCGCCCCTCGAGATCATCAGCCTGGCCCGGGGCGTGGCCCACGGTGTCGCCGACCAGGTGTCGACCACCCGGGCCGAGGCCGCGGCCCGTCGCCTCGCCCCACGCTACTCCGCCGACGAGCCCGAGGCCCGTGACGCGCTCACCGCCTCCACCGAGCTCGTCGACCTGCTCGGCACCGGTGACGTCCGCGACTTCGAGACCGACACCGCGTGGCGCGCCCGCCTCCAGCGTGACCGGCTCCGCGTGCCGATCGGCGTCGACGAGAAGGGGCTTCCCGTCGCGCTCGACATCAAGGAGTCCGCCCAGCAGGGCATGGGCCCGCACGGCCTGGTCATCGGGGCCACCGGCTCCGGCAAGTCCGAGCTCCTGCGGACCCTGGTGCTCGCGCTGGCGATGACGCACTCGCCCGAGGCCCTGAACTTCGTCCTCGTCGACTTCAAGGGTGGTGCGACCTTCGCCGGCATGGCCGACATGCCGCACGTCTCGGCCGTCATCACCAACCTCGGCCAGGAGCTCACGCTCGTCGAACGCATGCAGGACGCGCTCCAGGGCGAGATGACCCGCCGCCAGGAGCTGCTCCGCTCGGCCGGCAACTTCGCCAACGTCACCGACTACGAGCGCGCCCGCGCCGGCGGTGCCGACCTCGAGCCGCTGCCGGCGCTGCTCATCGTCGCCGACGAGTTCTCCGAGCTGCTCGCGGCCAAGCCCGAGTTCGCCGACCTGTTCGTCGCCATCGGCCGGCTCGGCCGCTCGCTGTCGATGCACCTGCTGCTCTCCTCGCAGCGCCTCGAGGAGGGGCGCCTGCGCGGCCTGGAGTCGCACCTGTCCTACCGCATCGGCCTGCGCACCTTCTCGGCCGGCGAGTCGCGCACGGTCATCGGCGTCCCCGACGCCTACGAGCTGCCGCCGGTCCCCGGCCTGGGCTACCTCAAACCGGACCAGACGACGCTGACCAAGTTCAAGGCCGCCTACGTCTCGGGCCCGCCGAAGGGCCGGCGCCGCCGGGCCGCGGCCGAGCCCGGGGCGGGCAGCACGTCCACCGAGATCCTGCCGTTCACCCTCGCGCCGGTCACCGCCGGTCGCCGCGGGTCGGGCGAGCCCGTCGAGGTCGTGAGCACCGAGGCGCCGGAGGAGCGCGCCGTCTTCGACATCGCGGTCTCGCGGATGCGGGGCAAGGGCCGTCCGGCACACCAGGTCTGGCTGCCGCCCCTCGACGTCCCCAACTCGATGGACCAGCTCTTCCGCGACCTCGTGGCCGACCCGCAGCTCGGCCTCGTCAGCCCGTCGTGGCGCTCGCGCGGTGACTACGTGCTGCCCGTCGGCATCGTCGACCGCCCGCTCGAGCAGCGCCGCGAGCTGTACGTCCTGCGGCTCGGCGGGGCCGGTGGCCACGTGGCCGTGGTCGGCGGGCCGCGCTCGGGCCGCTCGACCTTCGCGCGCACCATCGTCTCGGCGATCGCCCTGACCACGACGCCGCTCGAGAGCCAGGTCTACGTCCTCGACTTCGGCGGTGGCACCTTCACGCCGCTCGCCAAGCTGGCGCACGTGGCCGGCGTCGCCAACCGCAGCGAGCCCGAGGTGGTCCGCCGCCTCGTCGCCGAGATCCGCGGCATCGTCGACGCCCGCGAGTCCTACTTCCGCAGCAACGGCATCGACTCCATCGAGACCTACCGCCGGCGCCGGGCCGAGGGCCGCGCCGACGACGGCTACGGCGACGTCTTCCTCGTCGTCGACGGCTGGCCCACGGTCCGCTCCGAGTTCGACGAGCTCGAGGCCCAGATCACCGAGCTCGCCGGCCGCGGCCTGACCTTCGGCGTGCACGTCGTCATCACGACCTCGCGCTGGATGGACTTCCGCAACCAGATCCGCGACGTCCTCGGCACGCGCGTCGAGCTGCGGCTCGGTGACCCCACCGACTCCGAGGTCGACCGCAAGGTCGCCGCGAACGTCCCCAAGGGCCGTCCGGGTCGCGGCCTGACGATGACCAAGCACCACTTCCTCGGCGCGATCCCGCGCATCGACGACCGCGGCAGCGTCGACGACCTCGGCGACGGCGTCGAGGACCTCGTGACGCGGGTCAACGCCGCCTGGCAGGGCCCGCGCGGCCCGAAGCTGCGCCTGCTGCCCGACGAGATCACCCTCGACGCGGTCCGCGAGCTCGCCGGCGCCGACGAGCGCCGGCTGCTGCTCGGTGTCGACGAGGCCGACCTGTCGCCCATCGGCATCGACCTCGCCGAGGAGCCGCACCTGTACCTGCTCGGTGACGGAGACAGCGGCAAGACCGCGTTCCTGCGCACCGTGGCCCACGAGATCGCCCGCCTGCACACCCCGGAGGAGGCCAAGCTCTTCGTCGTCGACTACCGGCGCGGCCTGCTCGGCGAGCTGCCCGAGGGGTACGTCGGCGAGTACCTCACCACCGAGGACCAGACCGTCGCCGCCGTCGAGGGCATCGCCCAGTTCCTGCGGACCCGCCTGCCCGGCCCGGACGTCACGCCCGAGCAGCTGCGCACGCGGTCCTGGTGGACCGGGGCCGAGGTCTACTTCCTCGTCGACGACTACGACCTCGTCGTCACCTCGTCCGGCTCGCCGCTGCGCCCGCTCGTCCCGATGCTGGCCCAGGCCGGCGACGTCGGCCTGCACCTGGTCCTGACTCGGCGCACCGGTGGTGCGTCGCGGGCGCTCTTCGAGCCGGTGCTGCAGAGCGTGCGCGACCTCGGCTCGCCGGGCGTGCTGCTCTCGGGCAGCCCCGACGAGGGGATGCTCATCGGGCGGGTCAAGGCCTCGCCGCAGCCGCCGGGACGCGCGCGCATCGTCTCGCGCGAGCTCGGGGACCAGGTCTTCCAGACCGCGTGGCAGCCACCGCGGCACCGCTGACCTAGGCTGCGGGCATGGAGCCCGTGTACCGACCCGTCATCCATGCGGCGAAGACGTTGTTCTTCCTCCAGGGGACCCGGTTCACCATGACGGGGACCGAGAACGTGCCGCGGGTCGGTGGTGCCGTGCTGGCGATCAACCACACCTCCTACCTCGACTTCATGTACGCCGGGCTGCCGGCCTGGCCGCACCGGCGCTACGTGCGCTTCATGGCCAAGAAGTCGATCTTCACGCACCGCGTCGCGGGGCCGCTGATGCGCGGCATGGGCCACATCCCCGTCGACCGGCACAACGGCGGCGAGTCCTTCCGCCTGGCCCTGGCGGCGCTCAAGGCCGGCGAGATCGTCGGCGTCTTCCCCGAGGCGACGATGTCGCGCTCCTTCGAGCTCAAGGAGTTCAAGCCGGGGATCGTCAAGATGGCGCAGGTCGCCGGCGTCCCGGTCCTCCCGACGACCATCTGGGGCGGCCAGCGGGTGTGGACCAAGGACCTGCCCAAGCACATGGGGCGCGCCAACATCCCCGTCTCGATCACCGTCGGGGAGCCGCTCGAGATCGGTCGCCGCGAGGACGTCGGCGAGGCCCTGACCCGCATCCGGTCCGCGATGCAGGCCCAGCTCGACGTGCAGCAGGCGGCCTACCCGACGCTCACCGGCGAGGACCTGCGCTGGCAGCCCGCGCGGCTCGGGGGCACGGCGCCGACGCCCGAGGCCGCGCACGAGGCCGACGCCTCGGACATGAAGCGCACCCGGGACAAGTTCACCGGCTGAGCACGCGCTCGGGCCGGCGTCGCCCGAGCCGGTTCCCGGCGGGCGAGCCGACTGCAGGAGGCTCGCGTGCGGCCACCCGGCCCGGATGCCTCCGGGCGGCGGGTCAGACGGAGTGACCGAGGTGGGCCAGCGCCTGGCGCAGCAGCACCCCGTGGCCGCGGTCCATCTCGGCCTGGATGCCGGGGTCGAGGGCCTGCGAGGGCGTGAGCCAGGTGAGGTCGAGCGCGTCGTTCTGGGGTGCGCAGTCGCCGGCGACGGGCACGACGAACGCCAGCGAGACCGCGTGCTGGCGCGGGTCGTGGAACGGGGTGACGCCCGGGGTCGGGAAGTACTCGGCGACCGTGAACGGCTGCGGGGCGACGGGCACGCGGGGCAGGGCCACCGGCCCGAGGTCCTTCTCGATGTGCCGCAGCAGCGCGTCGCGGACCCGCTCGTGGTGGAGCACGCGGCCGGAGACGAGCTCGCGGCAGACCCGGCCGTCGCCGTCGAGGCGCAGCAGCACCCCGAGGGCCAGCACCTCACCACGCTCGTCGACGCGCACGGGCACGGCGTCGACGTAGAGGATGGGGAGCTTCTCGCGGGCCGAGTCGAGCTCCTCGCGGCTCAGCCAGGCGGGGTCGCGGTCCAGCTCGAGAGGGTTCATGGAGGCGATTGTGCCAAGGGCGCGGCGGAGCCCTCCGGGCGGCTCGCCGGGTCCGCGCCGCGGACCGGGTGCTCGAAGGTCACCGGTGCCCCGAACGCGGCCCGGCGCGAGGCCCGGCGCAGCGCCCCGAGCACGGGCCGGGCGGTCAGGGAGACGAGCACGACGTTGGTCACCGCGCGACCGAGGTCCCACCCGAGGCTCGTCGCCAGGCTGAAGACGACGAAGCGGTGGAGGTTGTCGAGCAGCGGGGCCCCGGCGACGAAGGACAGCTCGCCGGTGAGCCCGGTCGAGAACGGCCAGAACGAGAGGTTGAGGAGCATCCCGTAGGCCAGACCCGCCAGCGCGCCGTAGGCGGCGAGCATCGCCACCTCCCACCGGCCGCGGACCGGCGGCAGCAGCCCCGCACCCCAGCCGACCCACGCGGCGCCGAGCATCTGGAACGGCAGCCACGGACCGACGCCGCCGGTGATGAGGGCCGAGGCGAACAGGGTCACCGCGCCCTGGACGAACCCGAAGCCCGCGCCGAACACCCGGCCCCCGAGGACGAGCAGGAAGAAGACGGTCTCGAGCCCGGCGGTGCCGGCCCCGAGCGGGCGCAGCGCCGCGCCGACCGCCGAGAGCACCCCGAGCATCGCGACGGCCTTGACGTCCATGCCGCCCTCGGCGATCTCGGCGAGGACGACGGCGAGCAGCAGCGGCAGCACGAGCGCCAGCACGAGCGGGGCATCGGTCGAGTGGGCCAGACCCGACCCCGGCGTCACGAGCAGCGGCCAGCCGAAGGCGAGCAGGCCGGCGACGCTGACGAGGGCGACGGCCGCCGCCGAGCGCGGGCGGAACCTGATGGCCGCGACGCGCGGCTGCTCGGCGCTCACCGGGGCACCTTCGCGGCGGCTTCGCGCACGTCGGACACGGTGAGCCAGGGGCCGGGGGAGAGGACCTTGGCGACCTGCGGCGCGAAGGCGGGGGAGGAGACGACGACCTCGGCGGTCGGCCCGTCGGCGACCACCTCACCGGCGGCCATGACGACCACCCGGTCGGCGCACTCGGCGACGAACTCGACGTCGTGGGTGGCCACGGCGACGGACCGGCCGCGGGCCGCGAGGTCGCGCAGCGTGGCGGTCAGGACGGCCTTGGCGGTGGGGTCGAGGCCGCGGGTCGGCTCGTCCAGGAGGATCACGGGCGGGTCGGCACTCAGCTGCACGGCCAGGACCAGCGAGAGCTTCTGGCCCTCGGACAGGTCGCGCGGGTGCCGGTCGGCCGGGATGCCGGGCGCCAGCCGCTCGAGCAGCGCGGCGCAGGTGCCGGGAGGCATCGTGCTCTCGCGGTCGGCCTGCGCGCACTCGGCGCCGACGGTGTCGAGGTAGAGAAGGTCGGTGGCGCTCTGCGGCACCAGGCCGACCCGGGTCCGGCGCTCGACCGGGTCGAGGTCGGCGGGGTCTCGCGGTTCCTCCCCGGGACCGCCGACCCGCACCCGTCCGGCGGTGCGGGCGCCGCTGCCTTGGAGCGCCCAGAGGAGCGAGGACTTGCCCGAGCCGTTGCGGCCCATCAGCGCGGCGACCTCGGCGGAGCGCAGCGCGAGGTCGACGTCGGCGACGGCCACCACGTCGCCGGGATGGCGCACAACGATGCCCGTGGCCTCGAGCGCCGCCCGAGCGGCACCCCCCTCCGCACCGTCCATCTTTCGACGAATGTGTCGATCGGTGGACGGTCCGGGCTCGCTCGCGCCGTCCATCTTTCGACGAATGTGTCGATCGGTGGACGGTCCGGGCTCGCTCGCGCCGTCCATCTTTCGACGAATGTGTCGATCGTCGTCGCTCTCGAGCCCGGGCACCGGACCGGATGCCAGCCGCTCGCGCAGGTCGCGGGCGGCGCGGCGGGCATCCCGCACCGACAGCGGGAGCGGGGACCATCCCGCCCAGCGGCCGAGCTCGACGACGGGGGAGGCGATGTCGCTCGTTTCCATCATCGCGGCGGGCGGGCCGGCCGTGACGAGGCCCTCGGGCCCGACGTGCACGACGCGGTCGGCGTAGTGCAGCACCCGCTCGACCCGGTGCTCGGCGACGACGACGGTGACCGCGAGGTCGTGCACCAGCCGGGTGATGGTGGCGAGCACCTCCTCGGCGCCGGTGGGGTCCAGGGCCGAGGTGGGCTCGTCGAGCAGGATGACCCGGGGGTGGGCGGTGAGGACCGACCCGATGGCCACGCGCTGCTGCTGGCCCCCGGAGAGCTCGGCGAGCGCGGCGCCGCGCAGCTCGGGGATGCCGAGGACGTCGAGGGTCTCCTCGACGCGCTTGCGCATCGTCGCCGCCGGGAGCCCGAGCTGCTCCATCCCGTAGGCGAGCTCCTCCTCGACGGTGTCGGTGACGAACCCGGCGAGCGGGTCCTGCCCGACGACCCCGACGAGGTCGGCGAGGTCGCGCGGCCGGTGCTCGCGGGTGTCGCGGCCGTGCACGAGGACCCGGCCGTTCAGGGTGCCGCCGGTGAAGTGCGGGACGCGGCCGCACATCGCGCCGAGGAGGGTCGACTTGCCGGAGCCGGTGCGCCCGACGACGAGCGCCAGCTCGCCCTCCTCGACGACGAGGTCGACGTCGCGCAGGACCGGATGCTGCGCGCCGGACGGCGTCACCGACACCGACTCGAGGACGACCGCGTGCTCGCTCACGACGCCACCCCCACGGCCCCGCGGGAGGCCACCCGGGGCGCCGGCTTCGGAGGCTCGGGGGTGAGGAACGCCGGCAGGGCCGCGACGAGCAGTCCGGCCACCGCGAGCAGCGGGAGGGCGGGGACGGCCAGCGGCTCCAGCGGCAGGACGAGGGCGTCCGGGGTGGTGCGCGAGACGACGGTCAGCGCGACCGCCGCGACGACACCGCACCCGAGCGTCAGCCACTCGGCGCCGCGCCACGGGTCCGGCCGGTACGTGGACGTCACCACGTGCCGGCCGCCGAGCCAGAGGCCGAGGGCGGAGAGCCCCAGGCCGACGAGCAGCGTCGGGGTGCCGAGGACCGCCGGGGTGCTCGCGTCGAGGACGCCGTAGAGGCCCACGGCGCTCGCCAGCAGCCCCACGAAGGTGACGGCGCCCGTGACGCGGCGCTCGCGGGCGGGGGCGGCGCCGCTGCGGCCGTAGCCGCGCGAGTCCATCGCCGCAGCGAGGAGGAGGGACCGCTCGAGGGTGTCCTCGAGGACGGGCAGGGCGATGCGCCGGACCGCTCGCAGGCCCCGGCCGGTGTCGCCGCGCAGCCGTCGGGCCCGGCGCACGCGCTGGACGGACTCGGCGAGCTGCGGTGCGACGGAGACGGACACGACGACCGCGGCCCCGATCTCGTGCAGCGCGCTCGGCATGCTGCGCAGCAGCCGCTTCGGGTTCGCCAGGGCGTTCGCGGCCCCGATGCACGCGATGATGACCGCCAGCCGCAGCCCGAGGGTCGCCGCGGAGAGCAGGCCTTCCAGGTAGACGTCCCCGCCGAGCTGGATGCCGGCCGCCCACGACGGGAGCGTGGCCTCGGGCAGCGGGAGCACGCGCACGGTGCCGAACTTCAGGCCGACGAGCACGTGGAGGACGAGCCGCACGACGATGATCGCCAGCCCCAGCCAGAGGTAGAGGCGGAAGGCCCGCGCCCACGGCGAGGATCCCCGCCGCGCCGCGACGACGAGCGCCGCCACCGCGAGCGCGAGGAGGAGCACGAGCGGGTTGGTCGTCGTGCTGGCCGCCACGGCGAGCCCGACCGCCCAGCCCCACCACGCCGCCGGGTGGACGGCACGGGGGAGCGGAGGGGTCACCGCGGCATCATCCCAGCCCTGCTCAGCCGCGGCGACGCCAGGCGACGGCGCCCGCACCGGCGGCGACGAGGGCCACCAGCGCTCCGCCGGCCACGAGCGTGCCGGTGCCACCACCGCCCGAGGCGTCGGTCGAGGTCGGGGCGGCGGCGAGCGGCGTCGCCGCCCCCTCCGGATCCGGCGACGCCGTCGCCGCCCCGCTCGGGGTGCCCGACGCGGTCGGCGTCGAGGACGTGGACGTGCTCGCGGAGGCGCCGGGGGCGGGCGTCGCGGTGCCCTTCGGGCCGCTGGTGGGCGGTGTGGTGGGCCGCTTGGTCGCCGCGCTGCCGGAGCCGGACGTGGTGCCGCTGGTCGAGCGGGGCGTGCTGGTCGGCTTCGGGGCGGCCGTCGTCGGCTTGGGCTTGCTCGTGGGCTTCGGGGCCGAGGTCGCCGTCGCCGCAGGGGGCGCCGTGCGCGGCTGCTGACCGGAGCCGAACCGGAAGCCGATGACGCTGCCGGCCTTCGGGTCGTAGGAGGCGACGCCGAGGCTGCTGTACGTCCAGGAGCCACCGCGCGGGGCGTGGAAGAAGGCCCAGTACGCGGATGCGGGCGGCATGGCCATGCAGGGGTCGGCCGTCTTGGCCGGGACGTTGTCGATGCGGCACACGACGGTCCCGGGGTACCGCGCCGGCGAGACGACGGCGGCGACGGCCTGGAGGGCCGCCATCGCGGACGACGGGTCCCCGGAGGCGCAGCGGGTGCTCAGGGACGACCCCGTGTCGATCACGACCGTGACGCCGGAGGTGCCGGAGCAGGCCGCGGCCTGCGCCGGGACGGCCGCCGCGACGAGCCCGGCGGTGGCCAGGCCCGCCGCGGCAGCGGCCGCGGACAGTCGGACGAGGAGGAGCCGCATCAGGCGTGCGCCCCCCGACGACGCGAGGCGAGCACCGCGGCGCCGCCGAGCACGAGCAGCGCGAGCCCGACGAGCACGGGCAGGAGCGGGTCGGCGCCGGTCTGGGCCAGCGCGCCGGACGGAGCCGCCGCGACCGGGTCGACGACACCGGTGCCCGGGGCGCCGGCGGTCGGGGTGGCCGACGCGCCGCCGCCCGAGGTGGGCGTCGTCGTCGGGGTCGTGGTCGGCGTGGCCGAGGCGCACGCCAGCGACGGGGCCTGCGCGTCGGCGCCGGCGGCCGTCACCGACCCGAGCGGAACCCCGGCCAGGGCGAGGAGGGCCTGCGAGGAGGACCGACGGTCGGGGTCGGTCGGCACCGCACCGGAGCCGTCCGAGACCTTCGCGTCGTAGGCGTCCCGGTCGTAGGCGATGCCGCCGCGCACGGCGGCCGGGAACGAGCAGCCGTACTGGAGGGCGACGAGGTAGCCGACGGCCGCCCGGGCCTGGGCCGTGCGGCCACCGGCGAGGAACGCCTGGCCGGCGAGGCCCGTCGTGTTGGCGTTGCCGGAGGACGAACCGACCGCGCCCCCGACGCCGCCGGAGGGCTGCTGGATCGAGGCCAGCTGGTCGAGGCCGGCGCTGACGGCGGCCTGCTGGCCGCCGACGGCCAGCAGCGCCTGGACCGCCATCGCGGTGGCGTCGGCGTCCGCGTCGGTGTCGCTGGTGCACCCGGCGTCCGACATCGAGATCTGGAAGCCGCCACCCGGGCACTGCTGGGTGAGCAGGTAGGCACGGGCCTGCGGGCTGACGGTGACGCCGGCGCGGGTCAGGCCGATGAGGGCGAGCGACTGCCCGAAGACGTTGGAGTTGTCGCCGTACTGGGACACGTCGGAGAAGCGGCCGTTCGGCTTCTCCAGCCCCTGCAGGGTGGCCACGAGGTCGGTCCCGCCGAACGCGGTGGGGTCCACGCCCTGCGCGACGGCCACGTTGAGGAGCTTGGCCACGGGGCCGGTGGCGATCTCGGCGGGGTCGCCGAAGCCGACGTAGTCGACCACGTGCTCGGAGAGGGTGCGGGTCGCGGCCGTCGCCGCGTCCTGGCCGGTGCCCGCCGCGTCGAGGGCCAGCACGAAGTCGGCCACCACGCCGTACTGGGGGAACTCGTCACCGCCGAAGACGATCGGGAGCGTGTAGTTCGTGGCGACGAGCTCGCGCTCCAGGTAGTCGGCACCGACGAGGACCGGGTCGGTCGAGGTGGCCGGACCGGCGGCCGCGCGCACGCCGTAGCGGGCGCTGTCACCACCGGGGACGAGGCCGGCGCTCGACGACGGGCTGGGCGTCGCGGTGCCGCTCGGTGCCGGGGTGCTCGGGGTCGAGGCGCTCGGCGACGGGGTCGCGGTGGCGCTCGGCTCGGGCGTGGCCGACGGCTCGGGCGAGGTGGTGGGGGCCGGCGTGGTCGCGGACGGCGACGGCGAGGCATCGGCCGTCGGGGTGCCGGTGGGCGAGGGGGTGTCGGCGTGCGCGGCGGCCGGCGCGCCCACGAGGGCGGCGGCGAGCAGCAGGGTCCCGAGCGCGCGGGCGCCGGGACGGAGCGTGGTGGGGGACATGGGGCCTTCCTGAGCGGTTCGAGACGACTGCCCGAACCACCGGAGTCCCGGTCACTCGGGCTCCGCCCCGCGTTCCTCGACGGGTGAATGGAGCCGCTCGCGCCTGATGGGCATTCCGACTCGTCACCCTCGCGGGTGACCTACGGCTGCGGGACAGTGCCGGACTTGGACCGGCTTCCCCCAGACAGGTGCGTGTGGGTGCCGCCCTCACGGGCGACGCCGCGATGCTACCCCGTCGGGAACTCGGTCGGAACCACGCGTCCGCCCCGGCTAGACTCCCGGGCACAGGCGATCGAGCCGTCATCAGCGGTGAGCCTCCGGAAGAACGGGACGCGCGCGTCCTCACTAGACCCGGACGTCGGGGTCACGTCACGACCTGGTGCAAGAGCGGCCGTCCACGGGCGGCAAGCGAGGTGGTACCGCGGTGGTGCCCGGTCACGAGCCGGACCCGTCGTCCTCGTGACGGACGAGTCGACCACCGCAGGAGCAGCACCGATGACCTACCCCCGGGTGTCCACGACCGGCGACCACACCGGCACCTCCTTCGGCGTGCCCGCGAGCCCGCGCTTCCCCGAGGTCGAGGAGGCGGTGCTCGCGCACTGGGCCGCCGACGGGACGTTCCAGGCCTCGGTCGACCAGCGCGACCCGGGCGAGCGCGGCGAGAACGAGTTCGTCTTCTACGACGGCCCGCCCTTCGCCAACGGCCTGCCGCACTACGGCCACCTGCTCACCGGGTACGTCAAGGACGTGGTCCCGCGCTACCAGACGATGCGCGGCCGCCGGGTCGAGCGGCGCTTCGGCTGGGACACCCACGGCCTGCCCGCCGAGCTGGAGGCGATGCGCCTCAACGGCATCAAGACGACCGACGAGATCCTCGAGCTCGGCATCGAGAAGTTCAACGCCGCGTGCCGCGACTCGGTGATGAAGTACACGGGGGAGTGGCGCGAGTACGTCACCCGCCAGGCCCGCTGGGTCGACTTCGACAACGACTACCGCACGATGAACGCCGACTACATGGAGTCGGTCATCTGGGCCTTCAAGTCGTTGTACGACAAGGGGTACGTCTACGAGGGCTTCCGCGTGCTGCCCTACTGCTGGAACGACGAGACCCCGCTGTCCAACCACGAGCTGCGGATGGACGACGAGGTCTACCAGAACCGGCAGGACCCCTCCGTGACGGTCGGCTACCTGCTCGACGACGCCGGCACCGACGCCGTCCTCGACGGCGCGCACCTGCTCGTCTGGACGACCACGCCGTGGACCCTGCCGAGCAACCTCGCGGCGATGGTCGGCTCCGACATCGACTACGTCGTCGTCGAGGCGCCGGTGCCGGGAACCGGGCGCACGGCGCGGTACGTGCTCGCCGAGGCGCGGCTGGAGGCGTACAAGCGCGAGCTCGCCTCTGCGGAGGGCGACTTCACGGTGCTCGGCCGGTACAAGGGCGCCGAGCTCGTCGGGCGCACCTACACGCCGCCGTTCACCTACTACGCCGGCCACGAGAACGCCTTCCGCATCGTCGCCGCGGACGACGCCGTCACCACCACCGACGGCACCGGCGTGGTCCACACGGCCGGCGCCTTCGGTGAGGTCGACAAGGAGGTGACCGACCGCGAGGGCATCGAGGCGGTCATGCCGGTCGGCAAGGACGGCCGGTTCACCGCGCCCGTCGCCGACTACGAGGGCGTGCAGGTCTTCGACGCCAACGCCCTCGTCATCGACCACCTGCGCGCGGCCACCCGCGGCGAGGGCCCGACCGGCTCGGTCTCGCCCGGCACGGTGCTGCTGCGCCGGGAGTCCTACGACCACAGCTACCCGCACTGCTGGCGCTGCCGCGAGCCCCTCATCTACAAGGGCGTCGAGTCGTGGTTCGTCGAGGTCACCGCGTTCAAGGACCGGATGGCCGAGCTCAACCAGCAGATCACCTGGGTGCCCGAGCACGTCAAGGACGGCCAGTTCGGCAAGTGGCTCGAGAACGCCCGCGACTGGTCGATCACGCGGAACCGGTTCTGGGGCAGCCCGGTCCCGGTGTGGAAGTCCGACGACCCGGCGTACCCGCGGATCGACGTCTACGGTTCGTTCGAGCAGATGGAGGCCGACTTCGGCGACCTCCCGCGCGACCGCGAGGGCAACCCCGACCTGCACCGCCCGTTCGTCGACGAGCTGACCCGACCCAACCCCGACGACCCCACGGGCCGCTCGACGATGCGCCGCGTCACCGACGTCCTCGACGTCTGGTTCGACTCCGGCTCGATGTCCTACGCGCAGGTCCACTACCCGTTCGAGAACGCCGACTGGTTCGCCGGCACCGAGTCCGAGGACGCGCACTTCCCGGCGGACTTCATCGTCGAGTACATCGGCCAGACCCGCGGCTGGTTCTACACGCTGCACATCCTCGCGACGGCCATCTTCGACCGGCCGGCGTTCGAGAACTGCATGAGCCATGGCATCGTCCTCGGCAACGACGGTCAGAAGATGTCCAAGTCGCTGCGCAACTACCCGGACGTGCGCGAGGTCTTCGACCGCGACGGCGCCGACGCGATGCGCTGGTTCCTCATGGCGAGCCCGATCCTGCGCGGCGGCAACCTCGTCGTCACCGAGGAGGGCATCCGCGAGGGCGTGCGGCAGGTCATCCTGCCGCTGTGGAACTGCTGGTACTTCTTCTCGCTGTACGCCAATGCGGCGAACGGCGGGGCGGGGTACGAGGCGAAGTGGTCGACGGCGTCGACCGACCCCCTCGACCGCTACCTGCTCGCCAAGCTGCACGACCTCACGGTCACCGTCACCGGTCAGATGGACGTCTACGACGTGCCCGGCGCCTGCGAGTCGGTGCGCGGCTTCGTCGACGTGATGACCAACTGGTACATCCGCCGGTCGCGGGAGCGGTTCTGGGACACCGGGTCCGGTGACGCCGCAGCCACCGAGGCGGCTTTCGACACCCTGTACACCGCCCTCGAGGTGCTCACCCGCCTCGCCGCGCCGCTCCTCCCGCTGCTCACCGAGGAGGTCTGGCGCGGCCTGACGGGCGGGCGCTCGGTGCACCTCGCCGACTGGCCGTCGGCCGACCAGCTGCCGGCCGACGACGCCCTCGTCGCGGCGATGGACCAGGTGCGGGCGGTCTGCTCCACCGGGTCCTCGCTGCGCAAGGCCGAGGGGCTGCGGGTGCGGCTGCCGCTGCGCGAGCTGACCGTCGTCACCGCCGACCCCGCCGGGTTCGAGCCGTTCACCGGCATCGTGCGCGACGAGCTGAACGTCAAGGGCGTCAGCGTCCGCGACGTCGCGGCGGCGCACGAGTCCGACTTCGGCATCAGCCAGCGCCTCACGGTCAACGCGCGGGCGGCCGGTCCGCGCCTCGGCCGCGACGTGCAGACCGCCATCAAGGGCTCGAAGTCCGGCGACTGGTCGGTGGCCGAGGACGGCACGGTGACGTCGGGTGGCCTGGCCCTCGTGGAGGGCGAGTACACGCTCGACACCGTCGTCGACGCGGCGGCCGGCGGCTCGCTCGCCACCGCCATGCTCCCCGCCGGCGGCTTCGTCGTCCTCGACACCGAGGTCACGCCCGAGCTGGCCCGCGAGGGCATCGCCCGCGACCTCGTCCGTGCGGTCCAGCAGGCGCGCAAGGACGCCGGTCTCGAGGTCTCGGACCGCATCCTCCTCGAGGTGTCCGGCGACGACGAGGTCGAGGCGGCCGTCGAGGCGCACCGCGGGCTGCTCGCCGGCGAGACGCTGGCCGCCGAGGTGGGCGCGCTGATGGCCCCCGACGGTGAGCGGGTCACGGTGGTCACGGTGGGTGACGGGCACAAGGCCCACGTGCGCGTCACCCGCCGGTGAACCCGCCGGACGGCGGGACGGGCGGGCTCACCTGGCCCGACGTCCCGCCGGCCGCCGGCCGGGTCAGGTTGCGGGAGTTCCGGAACGCTGACCTCGCGATGGTGCTCGACCTCGCGACCGACCCCTATGTGCCGCGGATCTCGACCCTGCCCGCGGGTGCCGGCGAGCAGGACGCGCTGGCGTACATCGCCCGGCAGCACGGACGCCTCTCCGAGGGCCGCGGCTTCAGCTTCTGCGTCGCCCTCGCCGCCGACGACACCGCGGTCGGCACCGCCGGGCTGTGGGTCGACGACCTCTCCCACGGCCGCTTCCGTGGCGGCTACACCGTCGCTCCCTCCCACCGGGGGCAGGGTCTCGCGACCGATGCCCTCCGGGCGCTGACCTCCTTCGCGTGGACCCTCGACGTCGCGCACCGCGTGGAGCTCTACGTCGAGCCGTGGAACACCGCCTCCCTCGGCGTCGCCGAGCGCGCTGGCTACGAGCGCGAGGGCCTGCTGCGCGGGCACCACCTCATCGGCGGGGAGTGGTGCGACATGCTGCTCCTCGCGGCCCTGCGCCCCTGAGGCGCCCCCTCCTCCCTCCCCC
>NZ_JBNVZV010000041.1:0-20574 GCF_050496545.1 Phycicoccus avicenniae
GGGGGGGGGGGGGGGGGGGGGGGGGGGGGGGGGGGGGGGGGGGGGGGGGGGCCGGGCCCCCCCCCCCCCCCCCCCCCCCCCCCCCACTCCGGTGGGTCGGGGGCTCAGCGGGGGCGCGCCACCGAGGCGAGCGTGCCGCCGGCCGAGTCGAGCCACCCGACGTAGGCGCGGGTGTTGCTCCCGCCCCGACGGTCGAGGTCGACCGCGATGCTGCGGTGCCCGGCGCCGCCGATCGTGACGGTGCGGGACCCGATGGTCCCCCGGCCGTCGACGACGTAGACGTGCGCCGTCCCGGGGCCGTTGGCGCGCAGGCGTACCCACGCGGTGTCCTTCGACGTCGTGAGGCGCTCGACCCATCCGGCCCGGGCCGGGCTGCTCGCCGGGTCACCGGCCAGCGGCACGTCGACGCGCACCGCCTGCGCCAGGCTCGGCGGGCTGTCGAGCGAGGACAGTGCCGTCAGCGGGATGACCGGCTCCGGCGCCTCGGCCGGTCGGTCCGCCGGCGGCGTGTAGCCCGGCAGCGTCGCGACGCCCCAGCGGTACGGGTCGCCCTGCACGCCACCCCAGGTCGACCAGCCGATGCGGGTCTGGCCGGTCTTGTCCTGGGTGTCCGAGTCGTAGACGAAGACGTCGAGCCCGAGGTGCTCGGGGTCGACCGCGCCCGGGAGCTCGGACATCGGGATGGACACCTCGACGGTGTAGCCGTCGTACGGCGCGTTCACCGTGGAGGCGACCTTCATGCCGGGCGCCGTCTCGGCGGCCGGTCCCTGGTGGTTGTCCGCGTCGCGCAGGCCGCAGGCCGGCCCCTCCGCGGTCACCGGCAGCACGGCGGCCTTGAACGTCGTCGACGTGTTCTCGCTGTCACCGCGGGGGTCGACGGCGATCTCCACCGAGTCGGTGCGCCAGTGCCGCTTGCAGTCCGCGGCGGCGAGCTTCGTGCCGAGGACGTCGTCGGTCACGTGCACGAGGACGTTGAGGGTGTCGTCGTGCCAGGCCACCTTGCCGGTCGCCGAGCAGTCGGCCGCCGACGAGCACGCGGTGCCCTCCCAGAGCCGGGACAGGTCGAGCGCCTCACCCGGGTACTCACCGGGTGACTCGACGCCGTCGACCACCGGTGCGGTAGAAGCCTGCTCGATGGTCGTGGACGGCACGAGCTCGAGCGCGGCCGACGTCGTCGCCGTCCCCGCCCGGGTCGTCGTCCGGATGGCGTAGGCGTAGTCGCCGGCAGCCGCGCCCGGGGTCCCGCCCTGGTTCGACGTCTTGAGCGAGGTGTCGGTGTTGGTCACCGTGAAGGTGACGCTCCCCGTGGCCCCGGCGGCCAACGGACCGTAGGGGGCCGACGCCGGCGTGGCCGTTAACCCGGCCGGCAGGTCGAGCGAGACCGTGCCGGCATCGGTGGCGGAGCCGTTGTTGCGCAGGTCGACCCGTACCTCGCGGCTGCCACCGGACGGCAGCGACAGGACGGGCGTGACCGTGCCGCTCAGCTGCGGCTGGTGCGCCACGGACGGCGCCCAGCGCTCGAACTCGGTCACCTGCGGCAGCAGCTGCGGGCGGGCCGAGACGGTCGGGACCACCTGGACGACCCGGTCGGAGTACCCGGACCCGACCCGCGTCGACAGCCGGGCGGCGATGCGCTGGCGCTCGCCGGCGCTCGCGTCCGCCGCCGGAGTGACCCGGAAGCTGCGGGTGACGGTGTGGCCGGGACGGACCGTGCCGATGCGTCCGTCGCCGCGGGCGCTCCAGCCGTCGGGCAGGTCGAGCGCCACCGACGTGCCGGGCAGCGCCCGGCGCGGTGCGGTGACCGAGACCTTCGCGGTGAACGCGCCCCCGGCCAGGACCTCGAAGCGGTCGGTGGTGACGCGCAGCCCGGTCCCGAGCGGGACGGCGCCCCGCTGGTGGACGGTGGCTCCGGCCAGCGCGGCCGAGGAGCGGTGCGCCGCATCGGTCCCGGGCTCGGCGAAGGGCACCCGTGAGTCGATCTGGCGGAAGACGTCGCAGCCGAGCTGCGCGGGGTCGGTCGGCACGTCCGGGAAGCCCGCCCAGCCCTGCGAGGCGTACTGCCGCTGGGCGTCCCGCTCGACGGCGGCCCAGCTGCGGCCGTCGGGAGCCTTCGCCCCGGACCACACGCCGTACACGGTCTGGGTCGGGTCCTTGGGCGCCAGCTGCGACATGCACTGCTCGCCGGTGGGTGCGGTGGCCGTGCCGCGGTTCAGCAGCTTGGCCGGGGCCCAGGGCTTCAGGCCCTCGCGGCGGATCTGCTCGGGGAAGCGCGCCGGGTCGGCCGCCGCCTCGAAGGCCTCGGTGGCCAGCCGGGCGGCGTCCTGGTGGTTGCCGTGGTTGCCCGGCGAGGGAGCGGGGTCCATCGTGAAGAGGACCTCGGGCCGGGTCTCGCGGATGACCCGCACGACCTTCCCGAGCACCTGGTCGTGGTCCCACACCTGCTGGGTCAGGGCGTCGCTGACGGTGTAGTAGAAGTCGACCTCGTCGAGGTTGAACACCTCGGTGATGCCGGCCTTCGCGACGGCGGCCCGCTCCTCCTTCTCGCGGAGCAGCCCGAGCGCCGGGCCCTCCTCGGGGCCGACCGCGTTGCCGCCGCCCTCCCCGCGGGTGACCGTGACGACCCCTGTGCGGAGGCCGTTCTCGTGGCCCCACTCGCCGAACGCCGACAGCGAGCCGGCCTCGTCGTCGGGGTGGGCGCCGATGAACAGCGCCCCGAGGTCGACGGGCGTGCCCGCCGACGTGGTGGCGGCCGGGGGCCGGGCGCTGCCGTGCCCCCCGCCGTGGTCGCCGGACGGTGTCGCCGCGGCGGCTCCTGCCCCGGTGAGCGCGAGCGCGACCACCGTGGCGAGCGTCCCCACCCTCCGTGCGGACGTGCGTGGTCTGCTGACGTGCGTGGTCATCGTCGACCTCGTTCCCTGTCGGTTCGGATCCCCTGCCCCTACTCCCGGACTGCTCCTTCGAGCATCCCGGCGATGAAGTGGCGTTGCAGGAACAGGTAGAGCACGACCACCGGCGTCGCGACGATGCACGCACCGGCCGCGAGCAGGGTGAAGCCCTGCGTGTACTGCCCCTGGAAGAACGCCAGCCCGAGCGGCGCGGTGCGCAGCGACTCGGAGACGACCATGACGAGGGGGACGAGGAACTCGTTCCACGTCCACATGAAGGTGAGCACGGTGAGCGTGACGACCGCCGGGCGGGCGAGCGGCACGAGCACCTGCCAGAGGATGCGCCACGTCGAGGCGCCGTCGAGCCGCGCGGCCTCGACGATGGCGGGGCTCGCCGACCGGAACCACGCCCGCATCCAGAAGGTCCCGAAGGCCACCGACTGCGCGATCTGCGGCAGCAGCAGGGCCCAGATGGTGTCGGTGAGCCCGAGGGCGCGCAGGTCGTAGTAGAGCGGCACGAGCACGGCCTCGCTGGGCATCATGATGCCGACGAGGAAGAGGTAGAAGAGCACGGTCGAGCCGCGGAAGCGCATCGTGCCGAGGGCGTACCCGCTGAGCAGCGAGAACACGACGCTGACGACGACGACGGTGCCCGAGACGAGCAGGCTGGTGCGCAGGTAGCTGCCGAACCGCCCCTCGTTCCAGGCGGTCACGAAGTTCTCGGGGTGCAGCCCGAGCACCCCGCCGCCCACCGTGCCGCCGGCGGCGTCGTCCGGCCCGAGGGCGGCGACGAGCACGGTGAGCACCGGCCAGACGGCGAAGAGCGCGAACGCCGCGAGGATGACGTAGTTGGCGGCACGCTCGCCGCGGGAGACGCGCATCAGCGCTCCCGCTCCGCGATCCGGGTGATGCCGAACGAGATCGCGAAGATCACCACCGTCAGCACGACGGCGATGGCGGCCGCCGACCCCACCCGGCCCTGCTGGAAGGCGCGGTTGTAGACCTCGTACGACGGCACCGAGGTGCTCGTGCCGGGGCCGCCGCGGGTCGTCACGTAGACGAGGTCGAAGGTGCGCAGCGCCGCGATGACGGTGAGCGTCAGGGCGACCGCGATCTCGCCACGCAGTGCCGGGAGCGTGATGGCGAAGAACTCGCGGACCGGTCCGGCGCCGTCGAGCCGCGCGGCCTCGTACAGCTCGCCGGGGATCTTGCCGGTGCCGGCGAGCAGGAGGACGGTGACCAGCCCGATCTCGAACCACGTGCCGATGAGCCCGACCGCGGGCAGCGCCGCGGTGTAGTCGCCGAGCCAGCCGCGGGCCAGCGACCCCAGGCCGAGGGCGGAGAGGAGGTCGTTGACGCTGCCGTCCGGGGCGTACATCCGGCGCCACGCGACGGCGATGACGACCATCGCCACGACCTGCGGGAGGAAGACGACGGTGCGGAAGAAGCCGAGGCCGCGTACCTGGGCCCGGGACAGGATCGCGGCGAGGACGAGCCCGACGACGAGCGGCAGCAGCGCGTAGAACGCGATGAGGACGAGCGCGTGCCCGAACGAGGCGCGCAGCGCGGGGTCGGAGACGACCTCCGTGTAGTTGTCGAGGCCGACGAACGTCGCGAGGGTGTTGCCGTTCCAGTCGTAGAGCGAGATCTGGGCGGCCCGCAGCAGCGGGTAGAGCAGGAACGCGGCGTAGACGAGGAGGGCGGGCAGCACGTACAGCCACCCGACCGCGCGCGGCGCCCCGGGGGGCCCGCCGCCACGTCGGCGTCGGGCCCGCACCGGGGTGCTCGCGCGGGTCTGCTCCGCGGTCGCGGTGTCCGTCATCCGTTCTGGGCGACGAAGTCGCCGTAGTCCTTCTGGACGGTGTCGAGGAACTGCTCGGGCGTGGACTTCGCGGCGAGCAGGTCCTGGAGCGCTGCGCCGAGGGTGTCGGCCATCGTCGGGGTCGCGTAGTCGAGGTACGGGACGAGCGAGTCGTCCTCCACCGCCGTGCCGAACGCGGTGAAGACGTCCTGCCCGATGGCGCTCGGGGCCTTCTGCTCGGCGGTGTCGGCGACCGGCAGGTTCTCGGTCTTGGCGAGCACCCCCATCGCGTTCTTGCTCGTGATGAAGTCGATGTAGGCCGCGGCGGCGTCCGGGTTCTTCGCCTTGCTCGAGACCGCCCACGGGATGCCGGTGCCGCCGGTGGCGACGGGTGCCTGCTGCGCCTTCGGCGGCAGGGCGAAGGTGACGTCGTCACCCATCGCCTTGCCGAGGTCGGCCTGCAGCCAGGTGCCGGCGATGAGGTAGGCGCCGGTGCCCTTGGAGAACGCCTGCCAGGCCGGGTCGTACCCGAGGCCGTTGACGTCCTTGCCGAAGTACCCCTTGGAGACCCAGTCGGCGATGGTCTGCGCGGCCTTCGTGTTCTCCGGCGTGGTCCAGCTGCCGCCCTTCTGCCCGAACCCGAGCTGGCGGATCTGGTCCGCAGGGGTGGTCTGCGCCTGCACGGTGCCGAAGACGTGGATGGCCGGCCACTTGTCGAGGTTGCCGAGGACGAGCGGCTGCTGCCCGGCGTCCTTGACCTTCTGCAGGGAGGACTCGAAGCCGGCCCAGTCGGTGGGGACCTCGGTGACGCCGGCCTTGGCGAGCACGGCCTTGTTCGCGTAGACGCCCACGACCTCGCCGACCTGCGGCAGGCCGTAGAGGTTCCCGGTGCCGAAGGTCTTGCCGTCCTCGGAGTAGCTCGAGTACTTGCGGACCGACTCGGGGTAGCGGTCGGTCCACTTGTAGGCCTCGGCGTACCGGTCGAGAGGCAGCAGCTGGCCGGCCTGGACGAACTTGCCCATGTCGGGGCGGCCGTTGTTGGCCTGGAAGACGTCCGGCGGGGTGTTGCCGGAGAGCGCGAGCCCGAGGGTGGTCTTGAGGTCGTCGAAGGACCGGGTGACCCGCTTGAGGGTGATGTTCGGGTACTTGGCCTGGAACTCCTTGTTGAGCTCCTCGATCTGGGCGGCCTGGCCGCCGCGGACCTCCTGGTCCCAGACGGTGAGCGTGACGTTCCCCATCGAGGCAGGGTCGGTGTTGACCTGGCCGGTCTGCGACGCGGTCGACCCGCTGGTGCTGTTCGAGCCCGGCGTGCACGCCGTCAGGGCGAGCGCGCCGAGCATCCCGGCGGCGATCAGGGTGGTCGTGGGTCTCCTCATGCGGGCTCTCCTCGGGTGGTGGTGGCGGCGGGGCGGTAGCCCTCGACGTCGACGTGGCGGGCGATGGTGGCGGTGGCGCGGCGCTCGGCCCCGATGGGGACGTCGGGGACGAGGTCGTCGAGGAAGGAGTACCGGCGCCGTAGCGACCGGTGGTAGCTGTCGGTGCTGTCGCCGTCGCGCAGGTGGTGCCACCAGTCCGCGATGTCGCCCCAGCCCGGCGCGGCGAGCGAGCCCCCGAAGTGCTGCACCGCGAGCGCGGAGCACAGCGCTGCGAAGCCGATGCGTTGCGAGAGAGGCCAGCCGGCCACGGTGCCGACGACGACGGCGGCGCCGAAGACGTCGCCGGCGCCCGTGGGGTCGAGGGCGTCAACACGCAGCGCCGGGACGACGGCCTCCTCGCCGGTGCGCGAGTCGATGGCCAGCGCGCCCTCCTCGCCGTTCGTGACGACGGCGAGCGGGACGAGGTCGGCGAGCACGTACAGCGCCTCGTTGGCCGTGCGCGTGCGCGTGTAGGCCATCGCCTCGACGGCGTTGGGCAGGAAGGCGTCGCAGACGCTCAGCTGGTCGAGCACCTCCTGCGGCCAGCGGCCGGTGGGGTCCCACCCGACATCCGCGAAGACGAGCGCCCCTGCGGCACGAGCCTTCTCGACCCACGTCGGCTCGCCGTTGCCGGTCAGGGGACGCTCCGGGCCGAGCTCGGCCATCACGGCGCGAGCGCGGGGCGGGTCGCCGATGAGGGTCGTCGCGTCGAGCGGCGGCGGGTGGCCGTGGCTGACCATCCCGCGGTCGCGGGCGACGGCCATCGAGACGGTGACGGGCGAGTGCCAGCCCTCGAAGCGGCGTGAGCGGCTGAGGTCGACCCGCTCCTCGTCGGCGAGGGTCTCCCAGCAGAAGTCGCCGTAGGCGTCGTCGCCCAACGCGGCGGCGAGCGAGGTGCGCAGGCCCAGCCGGCGGGCCGCGACGGCGAGGTTGGCGATGCCGCCGGGGCACGAGCCCATGCCCGTCGCCCAGACCTCCTGGCCGCCGTCGGGCAGCGCCTCGAGGCCGGTCATGATGATGTCGAGGAAGACGGTGCCCCAGACGAAGACGTCGCACTCGGGGTCGCCCTCACGGCGCATCGCGGCGAGCGGGTCGAAGGCCGGGGACGGCACGGCGTGGTCTCCTTGGTCGTCTGCGGGTGGTGGACAGCATGCACCCGCGGAGGGGTCGGAAGGCTCGCTAGGTGCACGGAAAAGTTCACCCGCTGCCGCTGGATGCAGATTTCTGATCGCTATGGTGGGCGCATGCGGGCAGCGCGGCAGCGATCCATCGTCGGACGGCTCCGTGCGCGGGGCACCGCCTCCACCGAGGAGCTCGCCGAGCTGTGCGGGGTCTCCGTCGCCACCGTGCGCCGCGACCTCATCGAGCTCGAGCGGGGCGGGGCGCTGCGGCGCGTGCACGGCGGTGCGGTCAGCGGTCACGTCGCGGATGCCGACGCGGTGCGGGGGTTCGCCGAGGTCGCCGCTACCGACGCCGCCGAGAAGTCGGCCGTCGCCCGGCGCGCCGCCGAAATGGTGCGCGACGGCGACTGCGTCGTCCTCGACATCGGCACCACGACGATGCTCCTCGCCCGCGAGCTGCGAGGCCGCGACGTCACGGTCGTCACCGCGAGCCTTGCCGTCCTCGACGTCCTGCGCGGCGACGACGCCGTCGAGCTGATCCTCCTCGGTGGGGTGGTGCGCAGGACGTACCACTCGCTCGTCGGCTCGCTCACCGAGGACGCCCTGCGCCAGGTGCACGGTGCGCTGGTGTTCCTCGGCGCGAGCGGGGTCCGTTCGGATGGAACGGTTCTCGACACCACCGCCGTCGAGGTGCCGGTCAAGCGGGCGCTGCTCCGGGCCGCCGACTCCTCCGTCCTCCTCGTCGACGCGCACAAGATGCCGGGCACGGGCTCGCTGCGGGTGTGCGAGGCCGGGGCCGTCGACGTGCTGCTGACCAACGAGGGGGCCGACCCCGCCACGCTCACCGCCTGCCGGGCGGCCGGCACCGAGGTGGTCCTCGCGTGAGGCTCGCGATGCTCGGCGGCGGCGGGTTCCGTACGCCCCTCGTGTACGGCGCGCTGCTGCAGGACCACCACGAGCGGCGGGTCGACGAGGTGTGGCTGCACGACGTCGACGAGGGCCGGCTCGCCGCCATCGCACGGGTGCTGCGCGAGATGGCCGCCGGCCACGAGGACGCCCCCGTCGTCCACGCGAGCACCGATCTCGACACCGCGCTCGAGGGCGCGGACTTCGTCTTCTCGGCCATCCGCGTCGGCGGGCTCGAGGGGCGCACCGCCGACGAGCGGGTGGCCCTCGACCTGGGCCTGCTCGGGCAGGAGACCACCGGGCCGGGCGGGCTGTCCTACGGCCTGCGGACCGTCCCGGTGGCGCTGCACGTGGCGCGGCGGGTGGCCGAGGTGGCGCCGGACGCCTGGGTCATCAACTTCACGAACCCCGCCGGCATGATCACCGAGGCCATGCAGTCGGTGCTCGGCGACCGGGTCGTCGGCATCTGCGACAGCCCGATCGGGTTGGGGCGCAGGGCCGCCGCGACGTTGGGCATCGACCCAGCGGAGACGGTCGTCGACTACGTCGGGCTCAACCACCTCGGTTGGCTGCGCGGGGTACGGCACGGCGGCCGCGACGTGCTCCCCGACCTGCTCGCCGACGACGCGCTGCTCAGCTCGATGGAGGAGGGGCAGCTCTTCGGCCTCGACTGGCTGCGCACGCTCGGCACCATCCCCAACGAGTACCTGTACTACTACTACTTCACCCGCGACGCCGTCCGCTCCATCACCGGGTCGGGGCAGACCCGCGGCGAGTACCTGCTCGACCAGCAGCGTACGTTCTACGCCGGCCTGAACGGGAACGACTCCGGCACAGGGGCTCTCGCCGAATGGGACCGCGTGCGGATGGAGCGCAACGCCACGTACATGAAGGAGGCCCGCGACGCCGACGAGGAGCGCGACGAGGCCGACGTCCAGGGCGGCGGGTACGAGGGCGTGGCGCTGGCCATCATGGCCGCCATCTCCCGCGGCAAGCCGGCCGAGCTCATCCTGAACGTGCGCAACGGGGGGACCGTGCCCGGGCTGCCGGACGACGCCGTGGTCGAGGTGCCGTGCACCGTCGACGCGGGCGGCCCGCAGCCGCACGAGGTGTCGCCGCTCGTCGGGCACCCGCTCGGGCTCGTGCAGCAGGTCAAGGCCGTGGAGCGGCTCGTCATCGAGGCGTCGGTGACCGGGTCGGAGCGGCGGGCGGTCGAGGCCTTCGCCCTGCACCCGCTCGTCGACTCGGTGACGGTGGCCCGGGAGCTGCTGGCCGGGTACCGCGCCCGCATCCCGGCCGTCGACGCCGTCTTCACCCGCCGGCACTGACGCCCGGCACCCCCGGCCCGGGGTGACACGATCGGGCGGTGGGACCTCGGGAGCACCGATGAGCCCGAGGCGCCGGCTGGCCCTCGGCGCGCTGGTCCTCGCCCTCCTGCTGGCCGTCGGCGTGGTGGTCGTCCGTCCGCTGCTCCCGGCCGGCGGGGTGGCGCAGGACGTCGGGGGTCCGGTCCTGCTCGTCCCCGGCTACGGCGGTGACGTGCGCTCGCTCGAGCCGCTGGCCGCCGCCCTGCGCTCCGGCGGCCGCGACGCGGTCGTCGTGCCCGCGGTCGGCGACGGCACCGGCGACCTGCGGGCCCAGGCCGACCGGCTCGCCCGCGCGGCCGACGACGCCGTCGCCGCGGGCGCGCCGTCCGTCGACGTCGTCGGGTACTCCGCCGGCGGGGTCGTCGCGAGGCTGTGGGTCGACGAGCTCGGGGGCGCCGAGACGGCCCGGCGCATCGTCACCCTCGGCTCGCCGCACCACGGCACCGACATCGCCGGGCTGGGTGCCGCCACGGGGGCCTGCCCGGAGGCGTGCCGGCAGCTCGCGCCGGGGAGCGACCTGCTCGAGGGGCTGGCCGAGGCCCCCTCGGGTCCTGCGTGGACCAGCATCTGGACCGGGCAGGACGAGACGGTGACCCCGCCGGAGTCCGCGCAGCTCGCCGGCGCCGTCGACGTCGAGGTCCAGGCGGTGTGCGCCGACGCCCGGGTCGCCCACGGGCAGCTGCCCCGGGACGCCCTGGTCGTGGGCGTCGTCCTCCAGGCGCTGGGGGAGCGCCCGCTGGAGGAGCGCCCCGCTGCCTCGGAGTGCGCCGCCCTGCGGTCCGCGGGGGCGCGCGCCCTCGGGGGCGGCACCGGCGGCTGACCTCAGGTCGTGACGTCGCGGGTCGTGAAGTTGGCCCAAGCCGCGCCGAGCAGGACCACGACGTAGCCGGTCTGCACGAGGACCCCGGAGGTGATGTCCCCCCACGGCACGGGGTCGCGGAACAGGTCGACCCAGGCCAGCCAGTAGCGGGTCGGGAGGTAGTCGCGGACCGCCCCGGCCGCGTCGAGGGTCACGAGCACGGTGCTGCTCACGAGGACCGCGAGCCCCCCGAGGGCCGCCGCGATGGGGGAGTCGGTCATCGTCGACAGCAGCATCGAGACCGCCGCGAGGCCCACCATCGACCAGCCGATGTAGAGGACCATCACGCCGGTGCGCCAGGCGAGGTCGGCCGGGGTGAGGGCGGTCCCGGCGAGCGTCGTGGTCGTCAGGGTGCCCGACGTGCCGAGCAGCGTGACGCCCGCGACGTAGCCCACGACCGCGACCGCGACGACGGCCAGCAGGGTGAAGGCGACGACCGAGACGAGCTTGGCGACGAGCAGCCGCGTGCGCCCGACCGGCCGGACGAGGAGGTAGCGCAACGTCCCGGCGGCGGCCTCGCCGGCCACGGACTCGCCGGCCTGCACCGCGACCGCGATCGGCAGGAAGAACGGCAGGACGATGCCGAGCGCCGCCGCCGGGAAGAGCGCCCCGTTGCCGAGCACGGCCGAGAGCAGCGTCGGGCCCTGGCCGGGGCGCGGCGCGATCTCGGTGACCGACAGGAGGACGGCCACGACGACGGGGAGCAGGCAGAGCAGCCCGATGCTGATCCACGTGCGCGGCCGGCCGACGAGCTTGCGCAGCTCGACGCGGATCACGTGGTCAGCCCCAGCACCGACTGCTCCAGGGTCCGCCGCTCGGGGGCCGCCTCGAGCACCCGGACCCCGGCCCGCACCAGCCGGTCGATGGCGTCCGCGACGCTCGTGCCGTCGAGCACCAGCTCGCCGGTGGGGCTCGCCGCCCGACCCGGGACGAGGTCGAGGGCGCGCTCGGCGGCCGCGACGTCGTCGACCCGGACCAGGGTGCGCCCGGTGGGTCCGCGCAACGAGTCGAGGTCGTCCTGGGCGACGAGCCGGCCGCGGTCGAGCACACCGACCCGGGTGCAGAACAGCTCGACCTCGGCGAGAAGGTGGCTGGAGAGGAACACCGTCGTCCCGGCCGCGTTGAGGCCGAGCAGCAGGTCGCGGACCTCGGCGATGCCGCGGGGGTCCAGGCCGTTCGTGGGCTCGTCGAGCACGAGGAGGCGCGGCCCGCGCAGCAGCGCCGCGGCCAGCCCGAGGCGCTGCTTCATCCCCAGCGAGTAGGCGCGGACGGGCCGGCGACCGACGTCGGCGAGCCCGACCTGCTCCAGTGCCTCCTCGATGCGTCGGCGCCGCGTGCGCCGTGAGCCGCTGCCGGCCGCCAGGGGCTCCGCGGACGGGCCGCCGCCCGCGCGGGCCGGCCCGGCGGCGTCGAGCAGGCGCAGGTTGGCTCGGGCCGAGAGGTGCGGGTAGGCACCGGGACCCTCGACGAGAGCCCCTACCCGGGGCAGCACCTCGTGGGCGGCGCGCGGCACCGGACGGCCGAGCACCTCGATGTCACCGCTCGTCGCGTGGACCAGGCCGAGCAGCATCCGGACCGTCGTCGTCTTGCCGGAGCCGTTCGGGCCGAGGAAGCCGTACCGGTCGCCGGGGCGCACGAGCAGGTCGAGGCCGTCCACCGCCGTGACCCGCCCGAAGCGCTTGGTCAGGCCGCGGGTCGCGATGACGGCCCGCTCGGCGTCGGCGCTCATCGCAGGCTCCGCGCCGGTGGCGTCGCGAAGAGGTCGGCGGCGACCGCGTCGAGCAGGGCGGGCTCGACGAGCCCGGCGAGGACGTAGGCGTGCTCGCCGTCCTCGCCGACCGCCAGCACGACGTTGAGCAGGCTCGAGCCGATGCGCACGAGGCGACCGCCGGGGACCTCCTCGGCCACCGACCCGGCGGCGGTGGCGCTCCCGACGACGTCGCCGCTCAGCCGGTCCGGGAGCGGGAGGACGGCGACGCGGACGAGGCCGTCGCCGTAGGTGCCGGTGCCCTCGACCGCGGGGTCGGTGGCGGGCAGGCCCGCGAGCTCGTCCGGCAGGGACCACGGCGAGCGTTGCGCGATGCGGGAGACGAGGTCGGGGGCCCGGTCGAGCTCCCGGCGGGCGTTCGGTGGCGCCGGTGGGGTGAGCACGTCGTCGTCGGGCCGACCGGTCGTGACCCCCGAGAGGGCGGTGACGAGGGCGTCGCCGCCGCGGGCGTCGACGAGGAGGAGCCGCAGCGGCAGCCCGGTGGCGCGGTCCAGCCAGACGTCGGCCCGGGCGACGGTGCTGCGCCGGTCGCCCGGGACGATCCGCAACCCGTCGGCCTCGCGCCCCCCGACCCGTCGGGCGGGGAGCAGGCTCAGCCGGTCCGACGGCCCGAGGGAGGCGAGCAGGCGCCGTACCGCCTGCGGGGGGAGCAGGTCGTCGGCCCGGGGCAGCCGCGCCACGGGCTCGCCCGCGACGGTGACGAGCCGTCGGCTCTCGTAGTCCCAGGTGGTGATCGACGTGTCCAGGCCGTAGGTGTCCTGCTCGCCGGAGAGCCCGACGACGTCGACCCGCCACCGGGTCGGGGCGGCCCACCAGACCCGGGTCCGGGTCGTGCCCCCGAGCAGCGAGGCCAGACCGTCGAACCCCCGCAGGTCGGGGAGGGCGAGGGCGCCGCGGCTCTCGCCGGTGGCCGAGTACGCGACGTCGTCCGAGGCCAGCGCCCGCTCGACGAGGGCCGTGGGCGAGGTGGTGGTGGGGGCCACGCCCACGGCCGACCACGCCCAGGGGGTGACGACGAGCGACCCGACGAGGAGGGCGGTCCCGGCCGTCACCGCCGCCCAGCGCCGGCGCGCGGCGCGGCTGACGACGGTGCTCATGCCGCAGTGTCACCCGGCAACCTGAACGCGGCAACAGTCCTTTGGTCCACCTCGGTACACCCGGCGGCGCACGCTCCCGTACTCCCCGCGGCCGATGCCACCGCGCGGGGACCCCGGCTACGGTCGGGGGATGCGTGAGCGCGCGGAGCCCCGGCCGTGGCGCGCCGGCCCGCCCACGTGGCTGCCGGCGGTGCCGCTGGCCGGTGTCGCACTGCTCCTCCAGCTCGGTGGGTCGCTCGGGCGGGCCGCCCGCGACGGGACGAGCGTCGGCTGGTTCGGAGTGTTGCTCCTCGTGGCCGGGCCGCTGGCCATCGCCCTGCTGTCCCGCTTCCCGCTCGTGCCGCTCGGCGTCTCGATCGTCGCGGCGCTCGCCTACGTCGCCACCGACCACCCCGTGGGGCCGGTGTTCGCGGCGCCCGTGGCGGCCCTCCTCGTGGAGGGGGTGCGTCGGCGACGGGAGCGCTTCTCGCGCGTCCGCGAGGAGCGGCGCGACCGCGTCGACCGGGCCCGCGCCGAGGAACGGATGGCGATGGCCCGCGACCTGCACGACGCGCTCGGCCACAGCCTGACCCTCATCAACGTGCAGTCCGCCGCGGCGCTGCACGCGTTCGACCGCGACCCCGAGAACGCCCGCCGGGCCCTCGGGACGGTCAAGGCCGAGTCGCACCGGGCGCTCGAGGAGGTGCGCCGGGTGCTCGACGCGGTGCGCGACGGCTCGGGAGCCGCGGTGCGCCCCGGCCCGGGGCTGGCCGACGTCCCCGCGCTCGTCGCCGCCGACCCGGGCTTCGGATGGCGGGTCGAGGGCCTGGGCGATGTCGGGTCGCTGCCCGCCGCCCTCGACGCCGCCGCCTACCGGGTCGTCCAGGAGACGATGACCAACGTCCGCCGGCACAGCGGCGCGCGCGGGGCATCCATCCGGTTCTCCCGCAACGACACCGAGATGTCGGTCGAGGTTCGTGACCCCGGACGCCAAGGGGGCGCCGTGGAGACCGTCGAGACGTCGGGGACCGGCCTGGTGGGGATGCGCGAGCGCGTCGAGCGGCTCGGTGGCACGCTCGATGCGGGGCCGGCGGGCGACGGGTACCGCGTCCGGGCCGTGTTCCCCGTCGACCGCCGGGAGGAGGAGCGATGACCACCGTCGTGCTCGTCGACGACCAGCCGCTGCTGCGCGCCGGCTTCCGGATGATCCTCGACGGTGAGGCCGACCTCGAGGTCGTGGGCGAGGCCGGTGACGGCGACACGGCCGTCGAGGTGGTCCGCCGGCTGCGGCCCGACGTCGTGCTCATGGACATCCGGATGCCCTCGCGGGACGGGCTGTCGGCCACCGAGGAGATCTGCGCGGACCTCACGCTCGCCGGGACGCGGGTGCTGGTCCTCACCACGTTCGAGCTCGACGAGTACGTCTTCGAGGCCCTGCGGGTGGGCGCGAGCGGCTTCCTGCTCAAGGACGTCGAGCCGGCCGACCTCATCGCGGCCGTGCGGCAGGTGGCCGCGGGTGATGCGGCGCTGTCCCCGAGCGTCACGCGCCGGCTGGTCGAGCACGTGGCCTCGGGGGATGCCCGGCGCCCGCCGGTCGAGCAGGTGCGGTCCCTCGAGGCACTGACCGAGCGCGAGCGCGAGGTCGTCGCCCTGGTCGGCGAGGGGCTGACCAACGACGAGATCGCGGCCCGGCTCTTCCTCTCGCCGGCCACGGCGAAGACGCACGTGAGCCGGGCGATGACCAAGGTCGGCGCCCGGGACCGCGCCCAGCTCGTCGTGCTCGCCTACGAGAGCGGCCTGGTCCGCCCGGGCTGGATGGCCTGAGGGCTACCCCGTGGGGAGCAGGCGGGGTCACTCCCCCCGGCCGACGCGGGAGCAGGTGCGCCCGGACGACGGTGGTGGGGTGACCGAGAGCCGGTCGCCCCACACCGAGAGGACGCGCCATGACCGCGGTGACCGCACTCGCCACCCACCCCGGTCCCTACGCCGGGGGCGGCGGCTTCCACTGGTGGTTCCTGTTCTTCCCGTTCGGCTTCTTCCTGTTCTGGGTGCTCTTCTTCGTCGCCCTCCGCCTGCTCGTGTTCCGCCGGTGGGGCGGGCCCGGCGGGCGGCCGGGGATGCACCGGGGCCCCGGCGCCGAGCAGGTGCTCGCCGGGCGCTTCGCCGCGGGGGACATCGACGAGCAGGAGTACCGCGCCCGCCTCGAGGTGCTGCGCGCCTCGCCGCCGGCCCACGGCTGACGCCGAGCCCGTGCGAGGTGCGCGGCTCCGCGGGCGACCGCACCCGGACCCGCGCACCTCGCACGGAGGCGGGGGGTCAGGAGCGCTGCTGTACCTGCACCGGGTGGTCGGGGTGGCGCTGGAGCCACGCCCGGGCGAACGGGCAGTCCGGCCGGACCGTGCGACCCTGCTCGGCGAGCCGGTCGACGGCCGCGCGCACCAGCGCACCCCCGACCCCCTGCCCCTCGAAGCCCTCCTCGACCTGCGTGTGCACGAGCACCACCGCCGTGCCGTCGTGGCTCTCGCGCCACACCAGCTCGCCGGCCACGTGCTCGCCCACCCGGGCGATCCACGCGTGCTCGTCCTCGACCACCTCGACGTCGGCCACCGACACCACCTCCGTCGCCCATGCTGGCACCCGACACCGTCCGGACGGCCCGTTGTGGCGGCCGGGTCGCGTCCGCTCTACTGGCGGGGTGGCCCACCCCACCACCCGCCGCCCCGCCGGGCGCGCCGATGCCCCCGCGCCCGGGGTCCGCTCGGTCGTCGCGGAGTCCTGGCTGCGCTCCACCGCGGCCGGCGTCGACCCCGACGCCCACCTGGCACCGGTGGTCCTCGACACCGCAGACCTCGCCGACTACCGCGCCACGCACGCCCTGTCGCACGTCTTCCCGCTGCTCTACGACGTCCTCGGCCGGGCCGCCGTCGACTGCGACTCGGTGATGGCCGTCGGTGACGCCAGCGGCCACCTGCTCTGGGTGTGCGGGCCGCCGAGCGTGCTGCGGCGCGCGGAGAGCATCAACTTCGTCGAGGGGTCGGTGTGGAGCGAGCCGGGGGCCGGCACCAACGCCCCCGGGATGGCCCTGCACCTCGACGCCCCCGTCGCGGTGCACGGCGGCGAGCACTTCAACCGGCTCGTGCACCCGTGGTCGTGCGCGGCGGCGCCCATCCACGACCCGACGACCAGCCGGGTGCTCGGCGTCGTCGACGTCACGGGCGGGCCCGACGTCGCCTCCCCGCAGAGCCTGGCGATGATCCGCGCCGCCGCCCGGATGGCCGAGTCCGAGCTGGCCCGCCTCGCCCTGACCGGCACGACCCTCGCGCTCCCCGGCTCGACCGAGCTCCCCGACGCGACCGGTGTGGTGCGCGTGCGGGCGCTGGGGCTCCCGGAGGCGGTCGTCGAGGTCGCGGGCCGGACGCACCGCCTCAGCCGGCGGCACAGCGAGATCGTCGTGGCGCTGCTGGAGCATCCTGGTGGCCTGACCGCCGAGGAGCTCGAGGCCCGTGTCTACCCCGGCCGGGTCAACGCCTCGACCCTGCGCGCCGAGATGACCCGCCTGCGCACCCTCCTCGGCCCCGACGCCCTCGTCTCCCGGCCCTACCGCGTGCTCGCCGACACCGAGAGCGACTGGCGCAGCGTGGCGGCGCTCATCGGCACCGGGCGGGTGCGCGAGGCGCTGCAGGCCTACAAGGGGCCGCTGCTGCCGGGGTCGGAGGCCCCGCTCGTCGCCGAGCTGCGCGACGTCCTCGAGGCCCAGGTCCGCTCGGCCGTGCTGCACTCGGGCGAGGCCGACCTGATGGTCGGGTGGACCCGCTCGCGGTGGGGCGCGGGCGACCTCGAGATGTGGGAGCGGCAGGTCGAGGCGCTGCCGGCGACCTCGCCGCTGCGCCCGGTGGCCGAGGCCGAGGTGGCCCGCCTCCTCGCCGACGACGCCTGACCGCGACCCGCCTCTCCGGGCGAACGTGTGTGAACACGCCGGAGGTCTCCGGCGCGTTCACACACGTTCGCGGGTGGGGGTTGCACGCACGGTGCAGCGTCGTTGCAACGTCGCACTCCCTACCGTCGCGGCATCCCGATGAGGGCACCCGACGATCGAAGGAGATCGAGTCAATGACGACGTACATCCCCCCGGGCCGCGACGGCAGCGGCATCGAGGTCAAGAGCCGGTACGAGAACTGGATCGGCGGGCAGTGGGTGCCCCCGGTCAAGGGCCAGTACTTCGAGAACATCACCCCCGTCACCGGGCAGCCGTTCACCGAGATCGCCCGCTCCTCCGCCGAGGACGTCGAGCTCGCCCTCGACGCGGCACACGGCGCCGCCGAGGCGTGGGGCCGCACCAGCGCCACCGAGCGCTCGAACGTCCTCCTGCGGATCGCCGACCGGATGGAGGCCCACCTCGAGGACCTCGCCGTCGCCGAGACCTGGGACAACGGCAAGCCGGTCCGTGAGACCCTCGCCGCCGACCTCCCCCTGGCCATCGACCACTTCCGCTACTTCGCGGGAGCGGTTCGGGCACAGGAGGGTTCGATCGGTGAGATCGACGAGGACACCGTGGCGTACCACATCCACGAACCCCTCGGCGTGGTCGCGCAGATCATCCCGTGGAACTTCCCGATCCTCATGGCGGTGTGGAAGCTCGCCCCCGCGCTCGCGGCCGGCAACTGCGTCGTCCTCAAGCCCGCCGAGCAGACCCCGTGGTCGATCCTCAAGCTCGTCGAGCTGGTCGGCGACCTGCTGCCGGACGGCGTGCTCAACGTCGTCAACGGCTTCGGGGTCGAGGCCGGCAAGCCGCTCGCGAGCAGCCCGCGCATCGCCAAGGTCGCCTTCACCGGCGAGACCACGACCGGCCGGCTGATCATGCAGTACGCCAGCCAGAACCTCATCCCGGTGACGCTCGAGCTCGGCGGCAAGAGCCCGAACATCTTCTTCGAGGACGTCGCCCGCGAGCGGGACTCGTTCTACGACAAGGCTCTCGAGGGATTCGCCCTCTTCGCGCTCAACCAGGGCGAGGTCTGCACCTGCCCCAGCCGCGCGCTCATCCAGTCCTCGATCTACGACGAGTTCCTCCAGGACGCCGTCGACCGCGTCGGGAAGATCGTCCAGGGCAACCCGCTCGACACCGAGACGATGATCGGCGCGCAGGCCAGCAACGACCAGCTCGAGAAGATCCTGTCCTACATCGACATCGGTAAGCAGGAGGGCGCCAAGGTCCTCATCGGCGGCGCCCGGGCCGACCTCGGCGGCGAGCTGTCCGGCGGCTACTACGTGCAGCCGACCGTCTTCGAGGGCCACAACGGCATGCGGATCTTCCAGGAGGAGATCTTCGGCCCGGTCGTCTCGGTCACCCGCTTCGACGACGAGGCCGACGCCCTCAAGCTCGCCAACGACACCCTGTACGGCCTCGGCGCCGGCGTGTGGAGCCGCGACGGGAGCCAGGCCTACCGCGCCGGCCGCGAGATCAAGGCCGGCCGCGTGTGGACGAACAACTACCACGCGTACCCGGCGCACGCGGCCTTCGGCGGCTACAAGCAGTCGGGCATCGGGCGCGAGACCCACAAGATGATGCTCGAGCACTACCAGCAGACGAAGAACCTGCTGGTCAGCTACAGCCCGAACGCGCTCGGGTTCTTCTGAGCCGATGGGAGTCCCGGCCACCGCGAGCCGGGTCGGGGTCACCGGTGGGGCGGCGCAGCTGCTGCGTCGCCTCACCGGCACCCACGGCCCGCTGATGTTCCACCAGTCCGGCGGGTGCTGTGACGGGTCCGCCCCGATGTGCTACCCCGACGGCGAGCTGCTCGTCGGGGACCAGGACGTCTTCCTCGGCGAGCTCGACATCGAGCTGGACCGCCCTGTCCCCGTGTGGATCTCGCGCCCGCAGTTCGAGTACTGGCGCTACACGCACCTCACCATCGACGTCGTGCCGGGCCGCGGCGCCGGGTTCTCGCTCGAGGCGCCGGAGGGGGTGCGCTTCGTCATCCGCTCACGGGTACTCACCGAGGAGGAGCTCGCCGTCCTCGACGCCTGAGGGAGGGCAGGCGCCCGGGACCCACCGACCGGTCGGTCCGGGTGCAGCAGGGACGCGCCCGGACCGGCCCCGGGGACTGACCGGGTGGGCGGGGCGGTACGCGCCGACCCGTGCTTGGGTGGGGGGATGGACCGCGCCGCCCTCCGTCAGATGCAGGCCCCGCTCCGGGAGCGCTACGCCGCCGACCCCGCCACCGCCGTCACACCGCTGCACGCCCGGGGTGACCTCCGCGACGAGGGCGTGACCTTCACCGTCGACGGGTTCGCCGGACCGGTGCGCGCCGGCCTGCACGAGGCCACCGGCGGCGACGGGTCGGACGCGTGCAGCGGGGACATGCTGCTCGAGGCGCTGCTGGCCTGTGCCGGCGTGACGCTTCGCAGCGTCGCCACCGCGATGGACCTGCGGCTGCGGTCGGTGACCGGCGTCGCGGAGAGCAGCTTCGACGCCCGCGGCACCCTCGGCATCGACCGCGAGGCGCCGGTGGGCATCGGCCCGGTCACCCTGACCTTCACCGTCGACACCGAGGCCGACGACGCCGCGCTCCAGCGGCTGGCCACCTCGACCGAGCGCTACTGCGTGGTGGGGCAGTCTCTCCGGGAGGCGCCGCGCGTGGTCGTGGTGCGGCCCTAGCCTGTACCCGAGCGCGGCGACCGACGCCGCGGCGATGCGAGGAGAGCAGACGCGATGAGTGCACCCCCCGGATGGCACCCGCAGCCGGACGGCCGTGAGCGGTGGTGGGACGGCCAGCAGTGGACCGAGCACTTCCGCGACCCGGTGGCCACCCCGGTCGCTCCCGCGCCGTACGGCGACCCGAACGCCCAGGCCGGCACCGGCTACGGCACGCCGGGCGCCGGGTTCCCCCCGCCCCAGAAGCAGGGGATGAGCGGCGGCGCCAAGGGCTGCCTGATCGCGGCGGTCGTCATCGTCGTGCTCCTCGTCGTGGGAGTCATCGTCGGGGGGATCCTGTTCGCGCGCACCGCGAGCAAGGCCGTCGACGAGGTCCGCTCGGCCGTCCCCACGAACTTCCCGACCGACCTGCCGAGTGCCGGTGGCGACCCGGTCACCGTGTCGGTCGGCGACGGCTTCGAGCTGCCGAACGTGACGGTGGCCGGCGGCTGGCGCCTGGAGGACCAGGCGGGGATCGGCAAGACGATCGAGGGCATGACGGCGACCTTCTCGGCGTCCAACGCCACCGGCAGCGTGTTCTCGATGGCCTTCGCCGGCGGCGAGGAGACGGTCTGCACCGCGACGCCGACCGACGGGGCGCAGACCGGCACGGTCAACTGCATCCCCGTCTTCGGTGACGTCGCCGACGACGCCGAGGTGACGATCACCCCCACCTTCTGAGCGG
>NZ_JBNVZV010000042.1:0-12962 GCF_050496545.1 Phycicoccus avicenniae
GGAGGGGTGGGGTCAGCCGGCGACGAGGACGCCCTCGGGCAGGGTCTCGAGGCGGCGGGCGAGCGGCTCCGGCGGGGGTGCGTCGGTGACGACACCCGTCACGGCGTCCCAGCCGCAGAGGAGGACCGGCGCCGAGCCGACGAACTTGCTCTCGTCGACGAGCAGGACGGTGCGCTGGGCGATCGCCATGAGCGCGAGCTTGGTGGGCCGCTCGTGGTCGGTGGAGACGTAGATGCCCTGCTCGTCGACCGCCGCCGCGCCGAGCAGCAGGGTGTCGAGGCGCAGCCCGCGGGTGGCCTCGACGGTGCGCGGGCCGACGAAGGCCTGGCTGTCGGTCAGCAGCTCGCCGCCGAGGCCGACCAGCCGGCTCATGCCCCGGGCCAGGGCCAGCTGCATCACGGGCACGGAGTGCGTGACGACGGTGCCGCGGAAGTCCTGGGGCAGGGCCTGCATCGCCGCGTACGTCGTGGTGCCGGCGTCGACGGCGACGGTCGCCGAGGGGGCCAGGGCCCGCACGGCCGCCGCGCCGATGGCCCGCTTGCCGGGCGCGTGGTCCTCGGAACGGCTCGTGAACGCGGGGGAGTGCAGGGCCGGCCGCAGCCCGCTCACGCCGCCGTGGACCACACGCACGTGGCCGTCGCCGGCGAGCTTGCGCAGGTCACGGCGCACGGTCATGTCCGAGACGCCGAGCCGGCGGGTCAGCTCGGTGACGGAGACGAACCCAGCGTGCTCGACGCTCGCGAGGATGCAGCGGCGTCGGTCGGCGGCGCTCGAGGGGCGCTCGTCGTCGGTCGTGGGCATCGTCTCGGGCACGGACACGAGCATACGGGAGTTACCGACACCAATCTGTTGACTTTCCAACATTTCCCGATAAAGTTCCAACATCGATCCCCGACGAAGGAGTCCGGAGCGCATGACCGGTGGCAGCACCCTCGACGCGGTCTTCGTGGGCGTCGCGACCCTCGACGCCATCGCCCTCGTCCCGGGCTTCCCCGGGGCCGACGAGCGCGTCGTCGCCGACGAGGTGGTCTACGCGGGCGGCGGCCCGGCCGCCACCTCCGCCGTCGTCGCCGCGCGGATGGGCGTGCGCAGCGCGTTCGTCGGCACGGTCGGGGACGACGACAACGGCCGCGCCGTCCTCGACGGCCTGCGCGCCGAGGGCGTCGACGTCAGCGGGGTCAGCGTCGCCGCCGGCACCGCCACCGCGGCGAGCGTCGTCGTCGTCGACCGGAGCCGCGGCACCCGCGCCATCTGCAACCGGCCCGCCCCGCGCGTCGACGTCTCGCGCGGCGCCGACGTCCTCGCCGCCGCACCGGTGGTCCACGCCGACCACGCCGGCTGGGAGCCGCTCCGGCGCTCCGGCCTCCTGCGGGCCGGGCAGCTCCTCTCCCTCGACGCCGGCAACGACGTCCCCGGCCTCGACCTCGCGGCCGTCGACCTCTACGTCCCCACCGTCGAGGCCCTCGCCCGGCGGTACGGCACCGGGCTCGCGGTCGAGGAGCTGCTCGCGGCCGCCGTCGCCGAGGGCGCCCGCACGGTCGTGGCCACCGACGGCTCGCGCGGCTCCTCCGCCCTCACCGCCGACGGGCGCGCGGCGCACGCCCCCGCCCACCGCGTCGACGTCGTGAGCACCCTCGGCGCGGGCGACGTCTTCCACGGCGCGCTCGTCACCGCCGTCGTCCACGGCCTCCCGCTCCCCGAGCAGCTCGCCTTCGCCAACGTCACCGCGGCGCTGTCCTGCCGCGGACTCGACGGGCGCTCGCGGATCCCCGGCCTCGACGAGGTCCGGGCCGCACTCGCTCCCGCCCACTCGTGACGCCGTCACCCCGCCCGACCACCACCACCGACCCCGCAGCCCAGGAGACCCCGATGACCGACCCGACCTCGACCCCCACCCGGTTCGGCCTCGACGCCGTCGCCCGCCCCGGCGGCGGGTTCGCGATGCTGGCCGTCGACCAGCGCGAGGCGATGCGCGCGATGTTCGCCGAGCACCAGGAGGCACCGGTCACCGACGAGCGGCTGCGCGACTTCAAGGTCGCCGCGACCCGCATCCTCACGCCGCACGCCTCGGCCGTCCTCGTGGACAAGCAGTTCGCCTTCGACGCCGTCGTGGACGCGCAGGCCGTCGCCCCCTCGTGCGGGCTCATCGCCGCGGCCGACCACTTCGTCGCCGGCAACGGCGAGTTCGTCACCGCCGTCGAGATCGACCGTGGCGTCGACCCCGCCGCCGTCCGCGAGCAGGGCGCCGTCGCGATGAAGCTCCTCGTGATCCACCGCCCAGACGAGCCGGCCGCCGCGCGCGTCGCGATGGTCGAGGAGTTCGTCGAGCGCTGCCGGGTGGCCGGCCTCGTCAGCATCATCGAGCCCGTGGCCAAGGCCCCTCGCGGCGGCGGCGAGTGGGACTGGGACGGCTGCGTCGTCGAGGCCGCGCGTGAGCTCGGCTCGCTCGGCGCCGACCTCTACAAGGCCGAGGTCCCGCGCAAGGGCGAGGGCGCCGAGGACGACATCCGCCGGGCCTGCGCGCAGATCACCGAGGCCGTCTCCTCGCCGTGGGTCGTCCTCTCCTCGGGCGTCCCGGCCGAGCTCTTCCCGCGGGCCGTCGAGCTCGCCTGCCGCGAGGGCGCCTCGGGCTTCCTCGCCGGGCGCGCGGTGTGGGCCTCGGTCATCGGCAGCGACGACGTCGAGCGCGACCTCCACGAGGTCTCCGTCCCGCGCCTGCAGCACCTCGCGGGGATCGTCGACGGGCTGGTCCGCCGATGAGCGCCCGGGCCCCCCGCGTCGTCCTCGTGGCGACCGCGCGCCCGACCTTCGCCGTCGACGTCGCGGAGAAGCTGGCCACCGAGGCGCGCTCCCTGCTCGTCGACCTCGGCGCCGAGGTCACCGGCCCGGTCGGCCTCGTCATGACGCCGGAGGACGTCGCCGCCGCGAAGCGCTTCGTCGCCGAGCCCGCCGACCTCGTCGTCAACGTGTGTGCCTCGTTCTCCGACGCCACCCCCGCCCTCGAGCTGTACGGCGACCTCGACACCCCGGTTCTCCTGTGGTCCTTCCGCGAGCCGGGCCCGGTCGGGGACCGCCTGTGGCTCAACTCGATGTGCGGCGCCAACCTGTTCGGCCACGCCCTCGTCGTGCACGCCGGGCGCACCCCGCGGCTCCTCCTCGGCGACCCGCACGAGGAGCAGACCCGCGCCACGCTCGCGGCCGCCCTGGCCGGCGACCTCCCGCCGGTCGTCCCGGTGCCCACGACGCGCGGCCCGCGCGCCGACCGCGCCGAGGTCGAGCCTGCGCTCGCCGGCCTGCGCGGCCGCCGCCTCGGGCTCGTCGGCGACGCGCCCCCCGGCTTCACCCCGAGCCGCTACGACGGCGACCTCCTCACCGAGCTGTTCGGCCTCGAGGTCGAGGAGCTGACCGTGGAGCGGATGTTCTCGCGCATCGAGGAGGTCGAGGACGCCGCGGCCCGGCAGGAGCACGACGCCGCGCTCGCCGCCCAGCCGAGCCTCGCCGCCGTCGACGCCGGCCAGGCCCTCACCTCGGCCCGGATCACCACGGCGATGCGCGACTGGCGCGACGTCGGGTCGCTCTCCGGCCTGGCCATCCGCTGCTGGCCCGAGTTCCCGACCGAGCTCGGCGCCTGCCCCTGCTCCTCGCTCTCGCGGGTCGCCGACGAGGGCACCCCGACCGCGTGCGAGCGCGACGTGTACGGCGCCGTGACGATGCTCCTGATGGAGGCCCTCGGCGCGGGCACGACCTACCTCGTCGACACCGTCGAGCTCGTCGCCGAGGACAACGTCGTCCGGCTGTGGCACTGCGGCGCCGCGGCCACCTCGCTCGCCGCGGACCCGGCCCAGGCCACCCAGGCGACGCACTGCAACCGCAAGCTCGGCGTCGCCGGCGACTTCCCCCTGCGCACCGGGCCGGTCTGCCTCGCGCGGCTCACCGAGGACCCCGAGCGGCCCGGCCGGCTGCGCCTCCTGCTCGCAGCGGGCGAGTCGGTGTCCGAGCCGAACCGCTTCCAGGGCAACACCGCCGCCGTCCGCCTCACCGCCGACGCCCCGACCTTCGTCACCGGTCTCGTGACCGGCGGCTTCCCCCACCACACGGTCATCGCCTGGACCGACGTCCGCCCGCAGCTGCGAGCGGTCGCCGACCTGCTCGACATCGCCGTCGTGGACTGGGACACCACCGCAGGAACCGAAGGAGACGACGATGTCTGACCCGCGCACCACGACCCGCCGCCGGCTGCTGTCCGGTCTCGGCGCCCTCGGCGTCGGAGGCGCCCTCTCGGCCTGCGTCGGTCCGACGATCACCGGGCGCGGCACCGGTGCCTCCGCCGGTGCCGAGGCCGCCGTCCTGCCCGCGGTCTCCGCCGACAAGGCGACCGGCACGGTCTCGTTCGCGCACTGGCGGGCCGAGGACAAGGCCGTCTTCGACACGCTCATCGCCGAGTTCCGCACGCAGAACCCCGACGCGAACGTGGTCCAGGACGTCGCGCCCTCGAACGACTACCAGAGCACCGCTCTCCAGAAGATCCGCGGCGGCCAGATCGGCACCGCGTTCGTGGCCTTCCGCGGCGCCCAGTTCGTCGCGATGAACAAGGCGGGCATCTACGCCGGCCTCGGCGCCCAGCCCTTCGTCGACGGCTACTTCGCCGAGCTCGTGAAGGCCGGGCAGGCGCCGAGCCGAGCGCAGATGGGCCTGCCGTACCAGCTCGTCTTCAACATGCCGATCTACAACGAGGACGCCTTCGAGCAGGCCGGGATCTCCGAGGCCCCGAAGGACTGGGACGGCTTCCTCGCGCTGTGCGAGGCCCTCAAGGGCAAGGGCCTGGTCCCCATCGCGTGGCCGGGCGGCGAGCCGGCCAACTCGGGTCAGCTCATCAACTCGATGGTCATGAACGCGATGCCCACCGACACCGCCTTCGCCGACATCGAGGCCGGCCGGGGCAAGGTCACCGACGACTGGTTCCTCCAGGTGCTCGGCCAGTACAAGCAGCTCGCGCCGTACTTCGAGCCGAACTCGACCGGCACGAGCTCCGAGCCCCTCCAGCAGCTCTTCGCCAGCGGGAAGGCCGCGATGCTCGCCACGGGGTCCTTCCACGTCAGCGCCGTCCGCAAGCTCGGCGCAGAGTTCCCCATCGGGCTCGTCGCGCCGATCACCGTCGCGGCCGACAAGGCCCGCTACGAGGGCGTGTACAACGCGACCTTCATCCTCGGCGTCAACGCCGCGGGGGAGGGCCAGCAGGCGGCCCTGAAGTGGCTGGAGTTCCTCTCGGACCCGGTGAACGCCGCGACGTACGCCAACGGCACCGCCCAGCACGTCACCGTCAAGGACGTCGACTACACCAACGCCGACCTGAAGCACACAGCACCGTGGCTGGAGAAGAAGACGATGCTCGCGCCGCGCTTCCAGTTCAACGACCTCGACATCCGCGCCGCCGTCGAGGCCGCGTGCGTCGCCGTCGTGTCGGGGACGTCCCCGGACCAGGCGGCCTCCGAGGCCCAGGGCGTCATCGACCAGAAGCTGCGCTGACCATGTCGACCACCCTCACCCCGCAGACCCCGGCGGCCGCCCGCCCGGGTGACCGGACCCCGGCCCGCACCGGGGGGCGCCGCGACCCGAACCGGCCGCACCCCGCGCTGTGGCTCTTCCCGGTGCCGGCGCTGCTCCTCTACGTGACGTTCTTCGTCGTCCCGACCGTCCAGGGCGTCGTCTACGCCGTCACCGACTGGGACGGCTTCAGCCCCACGGCCGCGTTCGTCGGCGCCGACAACTTCACGAACATCGCGACGAACGACAGCCTGTTCCGCAACGCGCTGTTCAACAACCTCAAGTTCATGCTCGTCGTGGTCGTCGTGCAGACCGTGTTCTCGCTCGCGCTCGCCGTCTTCCTGACGAAGAACAGCAAGTCCTCGGTGGCGCTGCGGTCGATCTTCTTCTTCCCGACGATCCTCTCCAGCGTCAGCGTCGCCTTCGTCTGGAAGTTCGTCTACGACCCGAACTTCGGTCTCGTGAACTCGGTCCTCGGCGCGCTCGGCCTCGACCGCTTCCAGGGTGCCTTCCTCGGCAACGACTCCCAGGCCATCTACTGGGTCGCGCTCACCCAGGTGTGGTTCCACGTCGGCCAGATGATGATCATCTACGTCGCCGGGCTGCAGGCCATCCCCGCCGAGCTCTACGAGTCGGCCCAGACCGACGGCGCCACCCGCTGGCAGCAGTTCCGGCACGTCACCCTGCCGATGGTCGCCCCGGCCACCGCCGTCGTCATGGCCTACACGACCGTCCAGTCGTTCAAGGCCTTCGACCTCATCCTCGGTCTCGGCGGCAATCCGCCGAAGGGCTCGCTCGACATCCTGTCGACGCGCATCTACTCGGGCTTCGCCAACTCCGACTTCGGTTACGCCGCAGCCGAGTCGCTCGTCTTCATGGCGCTCATCGCCACCATCACCTGGCTCCAGCGCCGGGCCGTCAAGGCCAGCAGCCCGGACGCGTGAGGAGAGAACCGTGACCTACACCCTGACCCGTCGCGCCGTGCTCGGCGTCTACGCCGTGCTCGTCCTCGTCCCGCTCGTCGTCGTGGTCTTCGGATCCTTCAAGACGAGCCAGGACCTCTTCGCCTCGCCGTTCGCGCCGCCGACCGACTGGCAGCTCGACAACTACCAGACCGTCGTGGGGGAGTCCGGCCTCGGCGTCGCGTTCCGCAACAGCGTCGTCGTCACCGCGCTGTCGGTGCCGCTCACGCTCTTCGTCGCGAGCCTGGCCTCCTACGGCATCAGCCGCACCCGGGGCTGGAAGAGCGGGCTGCTCTTCGGCTTCATCGTCCTCGGGATGGCCGTGCCGGCGCAGGCCAACATGATCCCGCAGTACGTCCAGTTCGAGACCTTCGGGCTGACCAACAGCCTCCTCGGGCTCGTCCTCATCAACATCGTCGTCACCCTGCCGATCGCGGTCTTCATCCTCACCGGCTTCCTAAAGACCCTCCCCAAGGAGCTCTTCGAGGCCGCGGCCGTCGACGGCTCCGGGCCGTGGCGCACCTACCGCTCGGTCGTCGTGCCGGTGTCGGTCCCCTCGCTCGCGGCGACGGCGATCTTCCTCTTCGTCATCCACTGGAACGACCTGCTCTACCCGCTGCTCTTCATCAACGAGGCCGACAAGCGCACCATCCCCGTCGCCCTCCTGTCCTTCCAGGGCGAGTTCCTCACCGACTACCCGCTGCTGTTCACCGGTGTCGTCGTCGCCTCCGCGCCGATCGTCATCACCTACGTGTTCCTGCAGCGCTACTTCGTCGCCGGCATCACCGCCGGCGCCGTGAAGGGCTGAGCATGACGCACACCGAAGGCACCACCGGATCCGTCCTCCTGCGCCGGGTCCGCGGCGCCGAGGCCGACGGGCACAGCGTCCGGCTCGCCGTCGACGCCCTGCCCGGCGTCCAGCTCGGGATGATGCCCGGCTGGCTGACCGGCGAGCCGCTCGAGGAGCAGGGCGTCGAGACGCAGATGCCGAACCTGCCCGACATCGAGCTGCCGCCCACCGACGTCCGGCCCTTCGAGGTCGTGGTCGCCGCCCCGCTGCCCGGCACGCTGCGTCTCGTGCTCGCCCCCGCGGGTGACCCGACGCTCGCCGACGACGGCACCGGCCTCGGCATCGTCGTCGACGCCGGCCCCGACCCGCAGCCGCTGGCCGCCGAGGAGGAGGCCGACCGGGTCGTCGTGACCACGCCCGCCCTGCGCCTCGAGGTGGGGCGGGCGCCGTTCACCCTCCGGCTGCTCGACCGCGCCACCGGGGCGACGGTCCTGCGCACCGCCGACCGGCTGCGCCAGGTCGCCGGGCTCCTCACCGCGCCATCTGTCGTCGCGAGCGACGGCACGACGACCCTCAACCTCGAGCTCGGGCCGGACGAGGACGTCCTCGGCTTCGGCGAGCAGTTCGGCCGGCTCGTCAAGAACGGCCAGCTCCTCACCCTGCGCAGCGAGGACGCATGCGGCACCGGAACCGGGCTCGCGTACAAGCCGGTCCCGTTGTGGCACAGCTCCTTCGGTTACACGGGCTTCCTCAACACCGGCGCGGTCGTCACCGCCGACGTGGGTCACTCCCGGCCCTCCGTCCTCTCCCTCGGCGTGGCCGACGCCGCCGTCGACCTCTACGTCGTCGCCGGGGAGGAGCCCGCCGCGCGGCTGTCCGCCTACACCGCCCTCACCGGCCGCGCCGACGTGCCGGAGCCGTGGGCCTTCGGCTACTGGATGGGACGCTGCCGCTACCACTCGCGCGAGGAGGTGCTCGAGGTTGCGCGCGGCACCCGCGAGCACGCCGTGCCGATGGACGTCCTGCACCTCGACCCCGACTGGCTGGTCGTCGACCGGCTCAACACCGACTTCATCTGGAACGAGGAGCGGTTCGGGCAGCGCAAGCAGCTCGTCGAGGACCTCGCCGAGCAGGGCCTACGGCTCTCGGTCTGGGAGCTGCCCTACCTCGACCCCGCCTCGCCGGTCTTCGAGGAGGCGGAGCGGGCGGGCTACCTCGTGCGGCGCCTCGACGGCAGCCTCGCGGGCATCCAGAAGACGCCGACGCCCGACGGGCGGATGCGTGCCCTCGTCGACTTCACCAACCCCGCGGCGAAGCGGTGGTGGCAGGAGATGCACCGCGAGTTCCTCGCCGACGGGGTCGCCGTCTTCAAGACCGACTTCGGTGAGGCGCTGCCCGACGACGTCGCGCTCTTCGACGGCACGCCGCCCCACCAGGCGCACAACCTCTACCCCTTGCGCTACAACGGCGCCGTCTCCGAGGCCATCCGTGAGTTCACCGGGCGGTCGCCCCTCGTGTGGGGCCGCAGCGGCTGGGCGGGCTCGCACCGGTACCCCGGTCAGTGGGGCGGTGACGCCGAGTCGACGGTCGCCGGGATGCAGGCGACGGTCCGGGGCGGTCTCTCCTACGCGATGAGCGCGCCGGGCTTCTGGAGCCACGACATCGGCGGCTTCTTCGGGCCCGAGCTGAGCCCGGAGCTCTACGTCCGCTGGACCCAGATGGGCGCCCTCTCCCCGCTGATGCGGGCCCACGGGCTGCGGCCGCGCGAGCCGTGGGCCTTCGGCGAGCGGGCGCTCGACGTCTGCCGCGACTGGGTGCGGCTGCGCTACTCGCTGCTGCCCTACCTCTGGCAGGTCGCCCGCGAGTCCGCCGCGAACGGCTGGCCGGTGATGCGCCCGCTCGGCTTCCACTTCCCGCACGACCGGGTCGCCCGCAGCGTCGACGACGCCTTCCTGCTCGGCCGCGACCTCCTCGTCGTCCCGGTCTTCGACGACGGGCCGGATCCGGTGCGGCGCACCTTCTTCGTGCCCGAGGGCGAGTGGTTCGACCTGCACGACGACTCGCGGTACGTCGGGCCCGGCTTCCACACCGTCGACGTGCCGCTGGAGTCGATGCCGGTCCTCGTGCGGGGCGGCGCCGTCCTGCCACGGGTCGAGGTCGACGCATCCGTCCGGTGCGTCGACGACCTCGCGGGCCGGGAGTGGACGCTGCACGCCTACGGCGACGTCACGCCCGAGGACCTCGCCGCCGCCGCGCCCACCGGCTTCGACGGGCGACCGGCCACGCTCGCGGCCGACCCGGTGCGCCATGGCCGCTGACCCCCGGCGGGCCGACCTCGGCGAGAAGCTGGTCGCCCTGCGCGACCTCGCCACCCGGCTCGACGTGGACACCCTCGTGCTGCGGGAGCCGGCCAACCTCACCTGGCTGCTCGGCGCGCGGGTCAACGTCCCGCAGACGCTCGACACCGCCTGCCTCGACGTCGTCGTGCATCTCGCGGGTGAGGGCGACCCGCGCCTCGTCGTCGTGACGAACGCGATCGAGGCGCCGCGGCTGCGCGACACCGAGCTGGCCGGCCTCGACGGCACCGTCGACGTCGCGTGGGAGGTCGTGCCCTGGTGGGAGGGTCGGGACGCCCGGCTCCCGACGGGCGACCGGGTGGCCGCCGACCGCCCCGCCGGCGAGCTCCGTTCCGCCGCAGACGGGCTCGCGGCCCTGCGGAGGCGGCTCACGAGCGTGCAGCAGGCCACGATGGCCGAGGTCTGCCGCGACGCGGCGGCGGCCGCCACCGCCGCCGCCCGGGTCGTCGAGCCGACGTCGACGGGCTACGCCGCCGCCGGCGTCCTCGCCCGCGAGCTGCTCGACCGAGGGCTCGACCCCGTCGTGCTCCTTATCGGCGGCGCGCCGCACCTCGAGGCCCACCGCCACCCGCTGCCGCTCGCCGAGCCCGTCGGCGAGCGGGTGCTCCTCGTCGCCTGCGGCCGACGGCAGGGGCTGGTCGCGAGCGTCAGCCGCATCGTCTCCTTCGGTGAGGTCCCGGCGGCGGAGCGGGGCGCCTACGAGCGGCTGCTGCGCGTCGAGCAGACCTTCCTCGACGCCTCCGTCGTCGGCGCCCGGCTCGGCGACGTCGCCGCGGCCGGCTGCGCGGCCTACGCGGAGCAGGGCTTCGCCGCCGACGAGTGGCACCGCCACCACCAGGGCGGCCTGAGCGGGTTCGTGCCACGGGAGTTCCCGGCCCACCGTGACAGCGACGTCGTCCTCGAGGACGGGAGCGTCGTCGCGTGGAACCCCAGCGCGGCCGGATGGAAGGTCGAGGACACCACCCTCGTCCTCGCGGGCGGCCCGCGGCCGCTGGTCGCCGACAAGGACTGGCCGACCCTCGACGTCGGGGGGCGCCGCCGCCCCGACGTCCTCGTCCGATGACCACCCCGACCGTGCCCCACCCCACCCCCTCGATCAGGAGACCCCTCGTGACCACCACCGCAGCCCACCTCGTCGCCGGCGCCTGGGAGGAGGGCGAGAGCGCGCTCGAGGTGACCAACCCGGCCGACGGGTCGCTCGTCGGCGAGGTCGCCTGGGGCGACGCCGGCACCGCGCGCCGGGCCGCCGACGCCGCCGCGTCGGCCTTCGGCGCCTGGTCCGACCTCCCGGCCCGCCGCCGGTCCGACATCCTCCTCGAGGCCTCCCGGCTCCTCGCCGAGCGGGCCGACGAGCTCGGGCTGCTCCTCGCCCGAGAGGCCGGCAAGCGCCTCCCGGAGGCGGTCGGCGAGATCGCCTTCAGCGCCGAGTACCTGCGCTGGTTCGCCGAGCAGGCCCGGCGCCCCTCGGGCGAGGTCTTCCCCCACGAGGCGGCCGACCGCCGGCACCTGTCGATCCGCCGGCCGGTGGGGGTCGTCGCCTCGCTGACCCCGTGGAACTTTCCCTGCTCCATCCAGGCCCGCAAGCTCGCGCCGGCGCTCGCGGCCGGCTGCACCGTCGTCGCCCGCGTCTCGGAGAAGGCCCCCTTGGCCGTGACCGGGATGGTCCGGGCGCTGGTCGACGCCGGCGTCCCGGACGGGGTGGTCAACCTCGTCCACGGCCCGGCCCGTGAGGTGACCCAGGCCCTCCTCGACCACGAGGCGGTCCGGGCGGTCACCTTCACCGGCTCGACCCCCGTCGGCCGCGAGATCATGACCGGCGCCGCGCGCCGGGTGGTCCGCCCGCTCCTCGAGCTCGGCGGGGACGCGCCGTTCGTCGTCTTCCCGGACGCCGACCTCGACGCCGCGGTCGAGGGCGCGCTCCTCGCGAAGTTCCGCAACACCGGCCAGTCGTGCATCGCCGCCAACCGCTTCTACGTCCACGAGGACGTCCACGACGCCTTCCTCGAGCGGCTCGTCCCGCGGGTCGACGCGATGGTCGTCGGTGACGGGCTCGCCGACCCCTGCCCCGACCTCGGCCCCGTCATCGACACCTCACGGGTCGAGGCGGTCGACGCGCTCGTCGAGGAGGCGCTCTCCCTCGGTGCCTCCCGGCTCACCGCCGAGCGCGAGCTGCCGGAGCACGGGACCTACCTGGCCCCGACCCTGCTCACCGACGTCCCCGACACGGCGCGGATCGCCCGCGAGGAGGTCTTCGGGCCCGCGGCCGCGGTGCTGCGCTTCCGCGACACCGACGAGGTCGTGGCCCGGGCCAACCGCACCGAGATGGGCCTGGCAGCCTACGTGTGGTCCTCCGACGTCGCGCGCTGCTGGCGCCTCGGCGAGCGGCTCGAGGCGGGCATCGTCGGCGTCAACAACGCACTGCCGTCGGTGGCCTTCGCGCCGATGGGCGGGGTCAAGCAGTCCGGCCTCGGCCGCGAGGGGGCCTCCCTCGGGCTCGAGGAGTTCGAGGACGTGCGCTACCTCGCGCTCGGTCTCTAAGCCCGTGCCGACACCGGAGGTCCCGGGCGCGTGAGCACCGAGCTCGTGCTGCTGCCGCTGAGCGTGATGGCCGGCGCCCTGACCCAGCGGGTCACCGGGATCGGCTTCGCCCTCGTCTGCGCACCCCTGCTCGTCCTCGTCGCCGGGCCGTTCGAGGGCGTCCTCCTCGCCAACCTCCTCGGGCTGCTCGTGAGCGCCGTCGTCCTCGCCGCGCACTGGCGGGACGCGCAGTGGCGGCGCGGGCTGCTCCTCGCGGTGCCGGCGCTGGTCGCCATCCCGCCCGGCGCGTGGGTGGCCCGGCACGTGCCCGCCCCGCAGCTCATGGTGGTCATCGGCACCCTGGTGATCCTGGCGCTCGGAGCGGTCGTGCTCAGCGAGCGCGCGCGCATCCTCCGCGGCCGTGGAGGGGCGGTCGTGGCGGGCGGCGCGAGCGGGTTCATGAACGTGACGGCCGGGGTCGGCGGGCCGGCGATCGTCCTGTACGCCGTGAGCACGTCGTGGGAGCACCGCCGCTTCGTCGCGACCTTCCAGCTCTTCTCCATCGTCACCAACTGCGCCTCGCTGCTGGCCAAGGGCGGGCTTCCGCGGCTGCCCGCCGAGGCGCTCGCGGTCTCCCTGGGTGGGCTCGCGGTGGGACTGCTCGGCGGCCAGTGGCTGGCCCGGCACGTCGACCACGCGGCGGCCCGGCGGCTGGCCGTCGGCCTGGCCCTCGCCGGCGCGACCTTCACCGTCGTCAAGGGTGCCCTGGCCTGGTGAGCCCGGCGAACCGAC
>NZ_JBNVZV010000043.1:0-12262 GCF_050496545.1 Phycicoccus avicenniae
CGAGCGGGCGGGACCGCAACCCTCAGCGGGCGGCTCGTCAGGTCCTCGTCTCGACGATGGTGGTCGTCACCTCGGTGACCGAGGGGCGCCGCGGCGTCGAGGAGAAGCCGAACCGGCACGGCGGGTCGACGGGTGCGAGCGCGCCGAGGTCGGTGCCGTCGAACGAGCCGGTCATCGCGGTGACCTCCCGGACGTCGGTGGCTCCGTAGTACTCGCGGCGGCCGGCTTGGGCCACCCCTCGCGTCCGGACCCCCCGGAGGGCGACCCGCGCGACCGGGTCGGTGAGCGTCGCGAACGCCGGGCTCGTGGCGAGCCGCCCCGGCACCAGCCGCAGCAATTGGCCGAGACCCGTCCGGCCCCCGACCTCAAGCGTCAGCGTCAGCGACGGGGACGACGGCCCCCACGAGCGGACCCACGCATCGTCGTCGGCCGACCCGGCGAGCACCTCGACCGGCTCGATGCGGACCTCGTCGAACGTGTACGTCGTCGACACGAGGTCGGCGACCTCCTGGGTGGGCGCCAGCAGCACCCGGTGCCCGTCGGCCGTCTCGACCATCGCATCGGCGAACGGGCCGAACGGCGACTCCTGCCACCACCCGACGACGACCCGCACGCCCGAGCCCGACCCCACCCCGGCGATGCGCCCGCGGAACCTCCGACGTGCCGTCACCGGCCCATCATCGCCGTTAGGGTCCGCTCATGGCACCGACGCCCACGCCGCCCGCCCGGGCCGGGCTCCCCGCCTCCGCGCGCCGTGGCTACGGGCTGGGCTCGGTCGCCACCGGGTCCTTCGGCACGGTCCCGGGGCTGCTCCTCCTGCCGTACCTCACCGACCGCCTGGGCGTGGGCGCCGGCCTCGCGGGGCTCGTCGTCTTCCTCCCGAAGGCCTGGGACGTCCTGCTCAACCCCGTCGCGGGGCGCATCAGCGACCGGTCGCAGCACCCCGCCGGCCGCCGGCGGCCCTTCCTCCTGCGCGCCGGGCTTGCCCTGGCGCTCGCCTTCGTCCTCCTCTTCTCCGGGCCGACCTCGCCGACCGCCCTGGCCACCACCTGGGTCGTCGTCCTCTTCCTCGCCTGCGCCACGGCCTACGCCTTCTTCCAGGTGCCGTACGTCGCGATGCCCGCCGAGATGACCGACGACTACGACGAGCGCACCCGCCTCATGACGTGGCGAGTGGCGGTCCTGGCGCTCGCCATCCTCGTCAGCGGTGGCCTCTCACCCGCGGTCCGCGACGCCCTGGGCCCGGAGTGGGGATACCGGGGCGTCGGCCTGTTCGTCGGGGTGCTCATCGTCGTCGGCACGGTGGGCGCCTGGCGGGGCACGCGGAGCGCCCCGATGAGCCGCGCCGCCACCGCCGGGGGGAGCCTGCGCGACCAGCTGCGCGTGGTCGCGGCGTCCGACGGCTTCCGCGCCCTGCTCGGTGTCTTCGTCCTCCAGGCGCTGGCCACCGGGGCGATGCTCGCCGGCGTCGACTACGTCGCGCGCGTCCTGCTCGACAGCCCCGGCGCCTCGACCGTGCTCTTCGTCTGCTTCGTCGCCCCCGCCCTCCTCGTCACCCCGCTCTGGCAGCGGGTCGGGGAGCGCCGCGGCAAGCGCACCGGGTACGTGTGGGGGTCGGTGCTCCTCGGCGGCGGCGCGCTGGCCACGCTCCTCGCGAGCCAGCTCGGCACGGCCGCGACGGCCGTCACCGTCGGGGTGGTCGGCGTCGGCTACGCCGCCTGCCAGATGTTCCCGCTCGCGATGCTTCCCGACGTCGCCGCCGCCGACACCGCGCGGACGGGGGAGGACCGGGCCGGTACCTACACCGGCGTCTGGACCGCGGGCGAGACCCTCGGGCTGGCCCTCGGCCCGTTCCTCTACGCCGGGATCCTGTCCCTCGGCGGGTACGTCTCCTCGACGGATGCCGCTGCGGTGCAGCCGGACTCGGCCCGCATCGCCATCGCCCTCGGCTTCACCGTCGTGCCGGCCGTGCTCGTGGCGGCCTCCCTGCTCGTCCTGCGCCGGTACCGGCTCGACCCCGAGGTGACCCGATGACCCCCACCCCACCACCGTCCGCCGACGCCGTGCTCGCGGCCCTGCGGGACCTGCAGGCCGGGGACCTGCCGACCCACGGCGGGCGCACGCTGGCCTACGTCTACGACTCCGGGCTGGCCGAGGCCGACGCGCTGGGCCGCGAGGCCCTGGCGATGTTCGCCTCGTCGAACGGGTTGGACCCCACCGCGTTCCCGTCGCTGCAGCGGATGGAGAACGACCTCGTCGCCGACGCCGGCCGGCTGCTCGACGCCCCGGAGGGGTTCACCGGCGCCGTCACCTCCGGCGGCACCGAGTCGATCCTGCTGGCCGTGCTGGCGGCCCGGCGCGGTGCGCCGCACGTCACCGACCCGAGCATGGTCCTGCCCTCGTCCGCGCACGCCGCATTCCTCAAGGCCGCCGAGTACCTCGGGGTGCGGCCCGTGGTCGTCGACGTCGACCCCGGCACGCTGCGGGCCGACCCGGTGGCCACGGCCGCGGCCGTCGACGACAGCACCGTCCTCGTCGTCGTCTCGGCCCCCTCGTACGCGCACGGTGTCGTCGACCCGGTCGCCGAGGTCGCCGCCCTCGCCGCGGAGCGCGGCATCCGCTGCCACGTCGACGCGTGCATCGGGGGATGGGTGCTCCCGCACCTCGACGACGGGCCCCCGTGGACGTTCGCCGTGCCCGGCGTCACGAGCATCAGCGTGGACCTGCACAAGTACGCGTACACGCCGAAGGGTGTCTCGCTGCTGCTGCACCGGGATGCCTCCCTGCGCCGCGGCCACCTCTTCGCCGAGGCCGGCTGGCCCGGCTACACGATGCTCAACAGCACGATGCAGTCGACGAAGTCCGGCGGCCCGCTCGCGGCGGCGTGGGCGGTCACCCGCTTCATCGGGGCGGACGGGTACGCTCGGCTGGCTCGGACGGCTCGGGACGCCACCCTCGAGCTGGCCTCCGCCGCAACGGAGCTCGACGGGCTCCACGTCGTCGCCGCGCCGGACTCCACGCTCCTGGCCCTGGCCACCGACGGATCGTGCGACGTCTTCACGATCGCCGACGAGATGCTCGCCCGCGGCTGGTTCGTGCAGCCGCAGATGGCCTTCGGCGACCTGCCGGCCACCCTGCACCTCACGCTGTCGGCGGCCACGGCGCCGTCGGTCCCCGAGTTCGTCACGGCGCTGCGGGAGGCCGTCGAGGCAGCACGCGCCGCCGGCCCCATCGCCGTCGACCCCGCCCTCGCGGGGATGCTCACCTCGCTCGACCCCGCGACCCTCGACGACGCCGGCTTCGCCGGGGTGCTCGCCGCGGCCGGCCTGGCCGGCGACGGCGGGGGCATCGCCCTCCCCGACCGGATGGCACCGGTGAACGCCCTGCTCGACGCCTGCCCGCCCCGGCTGCGCGAGGCCCTGCTCGTCGGCGTCCTCGACCGGCTCTCCCGCCCGACCCCGGGGCCGGGCCCCGGCGACTGACCACGGCAAGGGCCCCGCCGCCCCCTGGGTGGCGGGGCCCCTCCTCCGGGGCGCGGAGGTCAGCCGACGGTGACGAACACCGACGTGGCCGGTCCCCAGTTGCCGGCGCTGTCGCGGGTCTGGACCCACAGCTGGTGCCGGCCGGCGGAGAGGCCGGTGGTCGGGACGGTGGCCCTGGCGACCTCCGAGGTGGAGTTCCACGAGCCGTCGTTCGCGGTCATCGCGACCGCCGTGCCGCCGTTCCAGGGCGCGGTGTCGACGAAGTAGCGGCCGGCGTTCACGGTCTGCGCGGCGGGCTTGCCGACCCCCGACGCGCTGTACGCCGCGTCGTTGCCCGTCGCGGTGAGGGTGAAGGATGCGCCGGCCGCGACCGTCGAGGTGGGCGCGGTGACCGAGGTCGTCGTCGGGCCGAGCGAGAGCTGGTACGGCGCCCGGGCCGCCTTGGCGAGGTACATCATCGCGGGCTTGTTCGCGGTCCAGAAGCCGTCCTGGCACGAGTACGCCGGCGTGAAGCCGCTGCAGGTGCCGGAGTTCGGGCCGACCTCCATCGTCGAGGCGGCGATGCCGCGCTCGCCGTACAGGTAGTCGTCGGTCGAGCCGGTCACCGTGTAGAGGATCTGGCCGGGCTGGCCGGTCTGGTAGCCGTTGTACCAGCTGGCCCGGAAGGCGGCGGAGCGCAGCCCGGCGTCGTTGGGGGCCTTCGTCGTGGTGTCACCCCACGGGATGACGTGCATGTTGGCGTAGCTGTGGAGGGTCAGCATGTAGCCGGGGGTCGTCAGCGGCGCGGCGTCGGTGAGGAGCGGTCCGCGCTGGTCCGGGTACAGGGTCGTCATCAGCTGGGAGAGGGCGACCGTCTCGGGCTCGCTGCCCGCCGAGGCCCCGCGGTAGGTGGCGTCGCACGGGTTGGTCGAGGTGCCGGTCCCGCCCCACTTCCAGGTGAAGTTCCGGTTGAGGTCGATGCCGTGCTGGTTGCTCGAGGTCGGCGGCACCGCGCAGGCGCCCAGCGTGTTGTTCGCGTTCTTGCGCTGGAGGTACGGCGAGCTCGTGCCCTGCTCGACGATCTCGCGGCCGTCGGGGTTGCCCACGGGGACGACCCAGACCTCGGTGGAGTCGAGCAGCGAGGTGACCTCGGCGTCGGTGCCGTAGCCGTCGGCGAGCAGGTCGACGAACCGGCTGGAGAGCTCGGTCGCGGACAGCTCGCGCGCGTGGACCGCCCCGATGAGCAGGAAGCGCGGCTTCGTCGAGGTGGGGGAGAGCTGGCAGTCGCCGGGCTGCTGCTTCGTCAGGCAGACGGCGACGAGGTCGTTGCCGGTGGCCAGGCCCTGCGTCTTGCGCCACGAGTCGCCGACGTCCCGGGTGACGGCGAGGTCCGGGTGGGCGGCCGCGACGTCGGAGAGGTGCTGGACGTACTCGTCGGCGGTCCGGTAGCCGCCGTAGAAGGTGGCGGTGGCAGCGGCGATGCCCGTGGTCGACCGCGTCGGTCGCTCGGTGCGGGGCGCCCTCTGCTGCACCGTGACCCGGTAGCCCATGCGGACGAGCCGGGCGCGGTCGGTGGAGTCGCCGACGACGAGCAGGTCCTTCCCGATCCGCGACTCCACGAGGTCGAAGCCGGCGGCCTGCAGGCTGCGGGCCGCGGTGGCCGGGTTGCTCGTCGCGACCCGGAGGACACCCACGCCCTCCCCTCGCGGAGTGCTCGGGGCGGAGGTGGCGGTGGCCGCCGTGGTGACGAGGACGGTGGCCGTCAGGAGGGCGGTGACGGCGCCGGTGCGCAGGCTCATGGCGGGAACGTAGGGCGGCGCGCACCGGTGCGGGGACCGGTTCACGCATCCCCATGCGAAGTCTTTACGTTGGATCTACCCGTGCTTGACCTCCGGTGTCCTCGAACGGTGTTCCCGGGCCGGCGGGCAGGCTGGTTGCCGGAACCGGTCCGGACGTGTTGGCTGGGGGCGACCCGCATCCGATGGAGGGACCACGATGGCCACGACCCCCGACCCGCAGCTCTCGCACGCCGTCGGCGCCACCGCGCCCGCGCTGCTCGAGCAGACGATCGGCGACAACCTCGACGCCACGGTCGAGGCCTTCCCCGACCGCGACGCGCTCGTGGACCGGGCCCAGGGGGTCCGGATGACCTGGGCCGAGCTGGGCGCCGAGGTCGACCGGCTGGCGCGCGGGCTCGTGGCGGTGGGCCTCGAGAAGGGCGACCGGGTCGGCATCTGGGCCCCCAACTGCACCGAGTGGGTGCTCACCCAGCTCGCCACCGCCAAGATCGGCGCGGTCCTGGTCAACATCAACCCGGCGTACCGCAGCCACGAGCTGACCTACGTGCTGCAGCAGGCCGGCGTGCGGGTGCTCGTCACGGCGGAGTCGTTCAAGACCTCCGACTACGTCGCGATGGTCGAGGCGGTGCGCCCCGAGTGCCCGTCGCTCGAGGCGGTGGTCGTCATCGGGAAGGACTCGTGGCGCACGCTGCTCGAGCGGGCCGACGAGGTCAGCCCGGAGCGGTTGACGATGCTCCAGCACGACCTCGACCCGCACGAGCCCATCAACATCCAGTACACGTCCGGGACCACGGGGTTCCCGAAGGGCGCGACCCTCTCGCACCACAACATCCTCAACAACGGCTACCTCGTCGGCGAGACGTGCGGGTACACCGAGGTCGACCGCATCTGCATCCCCGTGCCCTTCTACCACTGCTTCGGGATGGTCATGGGCAACCTCGCGGCGGTCACCCACGGCGCCTGCATGGTCATCCCCGCGCCGGGCTTCGACCCGGCGCTCACGCTGGCCGCCGTCGCCGAGGAGCGGTGCACCTCGCTCTACGGCGTGCCGACCATGTTCATCGCGGAATGGGCTCTGCCGGAGTTCGACTCGTACGACCTGTCCTCGGTGCGCACCGGCATCATGGCGGGCTCGCCGTGTCCCGCATCGATGATGACCAAGCTCATCGAGGCCGGCATCGAGGAGATGACCATCTGCTACGGCATGACCGAGACCTCGCCGGTGTCGACGCAGAACCACACCGACGACACCTTCGAGCAGAAGGTGGGCACCGTGGGGTCGGTGCACCCGCACCTGGAGATCAAGGTCGTCGACCCGGTGAGCGGGGACACCGTGCCGCGCGGGACGCCGGGGGAGTTCTGCACCAAGGGGTACTCGGTGATGCTCGGGTACTGGGAGGAGCCGGAGAAGACCGCCGAGGTCCTCGTCGACGGCTGGATGCACACCGGTGACATCGCGGTCATGGACGAGGACGGCTTCGTCGAGATCACCGGTCGGATCAAGGACATGGTCATCCGGGGCGGCGAGAACGTCTACCCGCGCGAGGTCGAGGAGTTCCTCTACACGCACCCGGACGTCCTCGACGCCCAGGTGATCGGCGTCCCCGACGAGAAGTACGGCGAGGAGCTGTGCGCCTGGGTGCGGATGAAGGACGGCGCGGCCCCGCTGACGGTCGAGGCGGTGCGCGAGTTCTGCGCCGGCAAGCTCGCGCACTACAAGGTGCCGCGCTACGTCAAGGTCGTCGAGGAGTTCCCGATGACGGTCACGGGCAAGGTCCGCAAGGTCGAGATGCGCGAGGCCACGGTCGCCGAGCTCGGCCTCTGAGCGCACCGGGAGCGCTCCGGCCCGCCTGACCAGCGGGGACGCCGCCGCACCCCTCCGTTCCGCCGTGCGCTCCGGGGACTGGTGCGCCGGGGCGGGCGGCGCTAGGTTCGCCGGCGCAGGGGATGCGGAACGGCGGCCACCCTCCACGGGGTCGGCCGCCGCTCCGACGGTAGGTTTGTCCGCCGACGCCGACTGTGCGGTGTCCTGTCGACAGGAAGTACGCATGACCACCCCCCAGCTGCTCGTCCTCCTCCTCGTCGTCGTCGTGGCGGTGGCCCTCGTGTGGCTCCTGGTGCGGCGGTCGTCGGCCCGCAAGGACGAGGCGCGCGCCGAGGCGGCGGGCCTGCGGGCCGAGGCCGAGGCGGTGGCCGCCGGCCTGCCCGGGCAGGAGGCGTTCGCGCAGCAGGCGGAGGAGCGGGCCGAGGTGGCGCGCTCCGAGGCGGACCGGCTGGCCGAGGAGGCGGCGGGCCACCGGGAGACGGTCGAGGTCGCGCGCACCGACTACGCGGCGATGCTCGGCCGGGCCGACGAGGTCGACCCCGATGTCGCGTCGTCGGGTTCGGCCGACGAGCGTCGCCCGATGACGCGCGCCGAGGCCCGGCAGATGCGCGAGGAGGCCGAGCGCGCCGCCTGGGCGGGCAGCCCGGCCGCCCCGGTGCCCGGCGCTGCCGGCGCGGCCGTCATGGGGCGCGACATCGGAGGCGTGGTGCGCGGCCCCGCCGTCGAGCAGCCGGAGCACCCGGAGCCCGTCGAGGAGGCGCCGGCCGAGGAGCGCATCGCCGAGGAGCCGGTGGCGGAGGAGCGCATCGCCGAGGAGCCCGGCGCGGACGAGACGACCCCCGTCGACGCTCCCGCCGAGGAGCCGGCGCAGGAGCCCGCGGACGAGGGGTCCGAGGAGCGCAGCGCCCGCATCGCCGCGGCGACCGACTTCCGCGACGGTGACGACGACGCCGAGGAGGAGTACGTGTGGCCGAGGGCGTCGGCGGGTACCGGGGCCGACATGGACCAGAAGCCTGCCGACGAGGCCGACGACAGCCGCACCGCCGCGAGCGAGGCCCAGGCGCCTCCCGGCGAGTGGGGTGGCCCGCACGCCGACGACGTCGCGGACGAGCCCGTGGAGCAGCAGCCCTCCGAGGAGCCGGACGCCGACCCGAGCGGGGAGCCGGACGGTGACGAGCCCGCGGAGGACGCCGGGGAGGTCCGCGAGGCCTCGGCGCACGAGGAGCAGCCGGCCGAGGGCTCCGAGGTGAGCGAGGACCCCGGCGCCGGGGCCTTCACCGAGCCCGAGGAGCCGGCGGCATCCGACGACGACGCGTACGACCCGACCCCGGAGCGGGACTGGTCGGCCGACGAGGGCGAGCTGCTCGCCGAGAACGCCGAGCGGGCCGACGAGCTCGCCGCCGAGCGCGAGGAGATGGACCGCGAGGCCGCGGCCGCCGGCATGGAGCCGGTGCACCCCGAGTCCGCCGAGCCGGTCGAGCAGCCGGTCGCCGAGGAGGCATCCGACGAGGACACGCCCGAGGAGGAGCGCGCCCACGAGGCCGCCTCGGCCCCGGTCGAGCAGCCGGTCGCCGAGGACGAGGCCGCCGCCCCGCTCGTGGAGGAGCCCGAGCCCGCCACGGACGACGCGCCGCACGACGAGCAGCCCGCAGTGGACGACGAGCCCGCGACGGAGGACGACAGGCCCGCCGCCGCCGACGAGCAGCCCGTCGCGCAGGACGACCGGCCCGCCGCCGACGAGCAGCCCGTCGCCGAGGACCAGCCCGCCGGCCGCACCCCCCGCCGGGTCTCGGACTTCGACGAGATCCGCGACGGCGGCTACGGCATGGGCTCGGCGGCCGCCATCGAGGACGGTGCGCAGCCGATGGACCACCCGGTCCAGGGCTACCGCGACACGATGACCTACCGCCTCCCCGGCGACCCGGGCTACGACGACGCCGAGGCGCACGTGTGGTTCTACGACGCCGCCGCCGCCGAGCGCTCCGGATTCCGCCGCTCCGAGGGCTGAGCCGGGAGCGAGCCGCACCCGCACCACCCGGCGCGCCGGTCCCCACGGGGGCCGGCGCGCCGCCGTGTGTCGCCGGTGACACCACCGTGCCTCGCCGGGCTCGACAGGCTAGGTTCGTGCGGGACCGTCCCCGCCGGAGAGGAAGCCCAGTGCGCATCGGTGTCCCCCGCGAGTCCCGACCCGGGGAGACCCGTGTCGCCGCGACCCCGAAGACCGTCGAGCAGCTGCTCGCCCTGGGGTACACGGTCTTCGTCGAGGCCGGGGCGGGTGTCGCCTCGAGCTTCGCCGACCAGGCCTACCGCGAGGCCGGCGCGGACGTCATCGACGACGCGGTGTGGAACGCCGACGTCGTCCTGAAGGTCACCGCGCCAACCGACGCCGAGGTCGCGCGGCTGCGCGGCGGTCAGGTCCTGGCCTGCCTGATGGCCCCGGCCCTCAGCCCCGACCTGGTGCAGGCGCTCGCCGACCGGGGCGTGACGGCGATGGCGATGGATGCCGTGCCGCGCATCAGCCGCGCCCAGTCCCTCGACGTGCTGTCCTCGATGGCCAACATCGGCGGCTACCGCGCCGTCGTCGAGGCCGCCCACGAGTTCGGCTCCTTCTTCACCGGCCAGGTGACCGCCGCGGGCAAGGTCCCGCCGGCCAAGGTCCTCGTCGTGGGGGCCGGCGTGGCCGGGCTGGCGGCCATCGGGACCGCGTCCAGCCTCGGCGCGGTGGTCCGGGCCTTCGACGCCCGCCCCGAGGTCGCCGAGCAGGTCGAGTCGATGGGCGCCGAGTTCCTGCGCATCGACGTCGAGGACACCGGCCCGTCCGCCGACGGCTACGCCAAGGAGACCAGCGCCGACTTCGACGCCAAGGCCGCCGCGCTCTACGCCGCGCAGGCCGCCGACGTCGACATCGTCATCACCACGGCCCTCATCCCCGGCCGCCCGGCGCCGCGGTTGCTGACCGAGGAGATGGTCGCCTCGATGAAGCCCGGCTCGGTCGTCGTCGACATGGCCGCGGCCAACGGCGGCAACGTCGCCGGCACGGTCGCGGGCGAGAAGGTCGTCACCGCGAACGGCGTGACGCTGCTCGGCTACACCGACCTGCCCGGCCGGCTGCCGACCCAGGCCAGCCAGCTGTTCGGCACCAACCTCGTCAACCTCCTCAGGCTGCTGACGCCCGACAAGGACGGCGAGGCCCGGCTCGACCTCGACGACGTCGTCCAGCGCGGGATGACCGTCGCCCACGAGGGCCAGGTGCTGTGGCCGCCGCCGCCGGTGCAGGTCTCGGCCGCCCCGGCCGCGGGCACCGACGTCGCCACGGTCGCCGCGCCCGCGAAGCCGGTCAAGGAGCCGATGTCCCGCTCCACGAAGCTGGCCCTGGCCGGTGCCGGTGCGGCGCTCTTCCTGCTCGTGTCGGCCTTCGCCCCACCGCCGTTCCTCGGCCACTTCATGGTCTTCATGCTCGCGGTCGTCATCGGTTTCTACGTGATCGGCAACGTCCACCACGCGCTGCACACCCCGTTGATGAGCGTGACCAACGCGATCAGCGGCATCATCGTCGTCGGCGCGCTGCTCCAGGTCGGGCACGACAGCGTCGCGGTCTCCGTGCTCGCCTTCGTCGGCATCCTCGTGGCGAGCATCAACGTCTTCGGCGGGTTCCGGGTGACGGCCCGAATGCTCGAGATGTTCAAGCGCGAGGAGCCGGCCCGATGAGCGCCACCCTCGTCCAGGGCGCCTACATCGTCGCCGGGCTGCTCTTCATCCTCGCCCTGGCCGGGCTCTCCCGGCACGAGTCCGCCCGCTCCGGCAACCGGTTCGGCATCGTCGGGATGGGCGTCGCGCTCGTGGCCACCGTGCTGGCCGCGACCGCCGGTGACGGCGGGTCGGGCTGGGTCGGCCTCCTCCTCATCGTCGTCGCGATGGCCATCGGCGCCGCGATCGGCCTGGACCGCGCCCGCAAGGTCGAGATGACCGGCATGCCCGAGCTCATCGCGATGCTGCACAGCTTCGTCGGTCTCGCGGCGGTGCTCGTCGGCTGGAACTCCTCCTACGAGCTGACGGCGTACCCGACGATCCACGACGTCGAGGTCTTCGTCGGCGTCTTCATCGGCGCGGTCACCTTCACCGGCTCGATCGTCGCCTTCCTCAAGCTGTCGGCGCGGATGCCGTCGAAGCCGCTGATGCTGCCGTACCGCAACCACCTCAACGTGGGGGCGCTCGGGCTCTTCGTCGTGCTGACCGTCGTCTACACGCTGGTGCCCGAGGACGGCGTGTTCGTCCGGCACCTGCTGCTGGGGTTCGTCACGCTGCTGGCGCTGGCGCTCGGGTGGCACCTCGTGGCCTCGATCGGCGGCGGCGACATGCCGGTCGTGGTCTCGATGCTCAACAGCTACTCCGGCTGGGCGGCGGCGGCGGCCGGCTTCCTCCTGGGCAACGACCTGCTCATCATCACCGGGGCGCTGGTCGGGTCCTCGGGTGCCTACCTCTCCTACATCATGTGCCGGGCGATGAACCGCTCGTTCATCTCGGTCATCGCCGGCGGGTTCGGCGTCGAGGCCGGCACCGCCGCCTCCGACGACACCGACTACGGCGAGCACCGCGAGGTCACCGCCGAGGGCGCCGCCTCGCTGCTCACCGCGGCGCGCTCGGTCGTCATCACCCCCGGGTACGGGATGGCCACCGCCCAGGCCCAGCACGCCGTCGCCGAGCTGACCAAGCGCCTACGGGCCGGCGGTACCGACGTCCGCTTCGGCATCCACCCCGTGGCGGGGCGGCTACCCGGGCACATGAACGTCCTGCTGGCCGAGGCCAAGGTCCCCTATGACATCGTCCTGGAGATGGACGAGGTCAACGACGACCTGGCCGAGACCGACGTCGTGCTCGTCATCGGCGCCAACGACACTGTCAACCCGGCGGCGGCCGAGGACCCCACCTCCCCGATCGCCGGGATGCCGGTGCTGCGGGTGTGGGAGGCCAAGGACGTCATCGTCTTCAAGCGCTCGATGGCCACCGGCTACGCGGGCGTGCAGAACCCGCTGTTCTTCCGCGAGAACACCCAGATGCTCTTCGGCGACGCCAAGGCGCGCGTCGAGGACATCATCACCGCCCTCTGACCCCCTCCCTCCCGGCCTCCCCTCTCCCGACCTCCTCGAGTGGGGGGGGGGGGGGGGGGGGGGGGGGGG
>NZ_JBNVZV010000044.1:0-332 GCF_050496545.1 Phycicoccus avicenniae
GTGGAGGCGTGCGGGCGGGTGGATGCCGAGCTCGCGCCCCGGTTGGCGGCGTTGGACCCGGCGAGGGTGATGTCCGAGGCGCGGCGGGTGGCCACCCGGGTCGCGGCGGACCAGGTCGCGGCCCATGTGGCGTTGACGAAGCAGGGTCGGCGGGTGGAGGTCTGTCCCGGCGCGGACGGGCTGAGCGATTGGTTCGCGTCCTTGCCGACGGCGACCTCGGCGGCCATGTGGTCGGCCGTGGAGTCCCTCGCCGGGGAGTACCGCCAGGTCGACGACTCGCTGTCGGTGCCGGAGTCCCGCGCCGACGCCCTGACCGACCTGGTACTGCGGAA